>CANJBL010000011.1 GCA_947472795.1 Fidelibacterota bacterium
ATTCCGTACTAAAGGGCATATTCCCACGTGTTACTCACCCGTGCGCCACTAGCATCGGGGGCCGAAGCCCCCAGCTCGTTCGACTTGCATGTGTTAAGCCTGCCGCCAGCGTTCGTTCTGAGCCAGGATCAAACTCTCAAGTTGATTTGGAGCTTCCTTTGCACATTACGTACGACATCACGATTTCTCGTGAGGCGTTCAACAATTACTTGTTCACGTATTGGATACTTAGGAAACGTCCATCATCGACAGAACGCCGCCTACGTATCCCTTTCGTCTCTTCACAATGTCAAATAGCGGTCCGCTGGGCGCGCGAAACCGCGCAAATTGCGCGGAAAACTCGGCCCTTCCGAGAAGTTCTTGTCTCAAACCCCTCGGCTGCGGGAGACGGGGTTCTAGTGGTTCAGCCCTGCCCCGTCAAGCGCGATTTTAAATTTAAAAAAAAGTGAATAAAATCAGCAACATAAAGCCCTGTGGATGACTCTGCGGGCGACCGGGGCATACTTTTTCTGCATTTTTGTGACTTTCAAGAATTATTGCGTCTTTTCAATAAGATACATGCAGATTGAGGCCTCTTTCCCAGTGCAGCCCCGAGTCAAAAGTTCCCATGGGTGCGACAAAAAACTGCCATATGCCCGATTGTGGCGAGAATCGCCGGGCAATCGCTTGATTCGCCTTTGGAATCGCGGGTTGACAGGGGGAATCGCCTCCGTCAAAGTCTTCGCACCGCGACATAAAAGATCGCAAAACCATTGCGCACTGCGGCATACCTCACAGGCCTTCCGGGGGCTTTACGTCGAGGTCCTTTGAGTTTTTGGGGTTCGAACCGGCGCAAGCCCTCCGGACGCCCGTGACCAGAAACGGGGTTCTATGGAGAAATCATTACAGCCCGGCTGGCTGCTTTATGCCTTTGCCGGCTCCTTCATCGGAATTTTCGCGACACTCATGGTGCCCTCGGCCGGTATCGCGACATTTGCGCCCACGCCACTGACATCGCTGCGCGATATCGCTGTGCCCGAACCTGATCCCGCCACGTGGGCCGATAACATTCGCGATCTCTTGCGCGCTGCTGAAACTGTCACCGTGCAGCAAGGCGACACATTGACCGATGTGCTGGCGAAAAACGGCGTTGACCGCACCACGGCCTTCAACGTCGTCGAAGCGGTGCGCGAAGTTTATAATTTAAAGCGCCTGCAAGTCGGCCAGGAACTGCGCCTTGCGTACGATGCTCTCGCCGGTAACGGCACATCGACACCACTGACAGAAGTGAATTTCGACGTCGATGCCGCGCACAGCGTCACTGTCAGCCGCCAGGGCGATGGCACCTTCACCGCCAAGGAAATTCTCGCCGAGACGCACAAGGAATTCGCGCGCAGCAGCGGCGTGATTGCCTCGACGCTGTTTGAGTCCGCGCAGGAACAGGGCCTGCCGCTTGATGTTCTGACGTCGATGGTCAAACTGTTCTCCTATGACGTCGACTTCCAGCGCGATATCCAAAAGGGCGACAGCTTTGAAGTGATGTACGAGCATACCGTCACCGATGACGGCAAGCCGGTGCGCAACCTCGATATCCGCTACGCGTCGATGACGCTCTCGGGCTCGCCGTTGAAGTTCTATGCCTTCAAGCAGGATGACGGCTCTTACGAATTCTACAACGACAAGGGCGAAGGCATCCGCAAGGCGCTGCTGCGCACGCCAGTGAACGGCGCGATCCTCACATCCGGCTTTGGCATGCGCCGCCATCCGATCCTCGGCTACTCACTGGTGCACAAGGGCGTGGACTTCGGCGTGCCCGCGGGAACGCCCATCATGGCCGCCGGCGACGGTGTCATCGAGAAGCGCGAAGTGAACGGCGGCTATGGCAACTACATCCGCGTCCGCCATGCTTCGGGGTATTCCACGGCCTATGCACATATGAGCCGCTTTGCGCCCGACGCCGCGGTCGGCAAGCGCGTGCGCCAGGGCGAAGTGATTGGTTACGTGGGCAGCACGGGCCGCGCCACGGGCCCTCACCTGCACTTCGAAGTGCTGGTGAACATGAAACAGGTCAGCCCCATGAGCGTGAAGTTCCCGTCGGCTCAGAAACTGGAAGGCGCCAGCCTCAACCGCTTCCGCCAGGCGAAGAACGACACGGATAACATGTTTACCTCGCTCGGCAACGCCAAGAGCCTCTCCAACGCCTCCGACACCTCGCCGCGCTAAGCGCAGAGAACATCTCGGCGCGCAAACCGTTTGCCTCCTCAGGAGAGGATGTGTCCATGACATGGCACCACGCCGTCAATGACTTCTGGTTTGCCGAATTAACGCCGCAAGATTGGTTCGGCGGCGGCTCTGCGCTGGATGCAAAGATCAAAGCGGCGTTCGAACCGCTCTATGACAAAGTTCGCCAGAATCCGCCCGAACCCGCCGACATGGATGCGCACGAGCACTTGGCCGCTGTGATCCTTTTCGATCAATTCCCGCGCAATATGTTTCGCGGCACAGCGCAAGCCTTCGCCACCGACACGCTCGCACAAGCTTTTGCGGGCGATGCGGTCGATCATGGTCTCGATAGGGCGCTGGATGGCGCGCAGAGGCAATTCCTGTACATGCCTTTCATGCATGCCGAGGACCGCGACATGCAGGTGCGTTCACGCGCGCTGTTCACCGCGCTTGGGCAGAAAGAGCCGCTTGATTTCGCCTATCAGCACAAGGGTGTCATTGACCGTTTCGGGCGATTCCCGCAGCGCAATGCGGCGTTGGGCCGCACGTCAACGCCCGAGGAACAGAAATTCCTGGCGACGACCACGTACAAGTGGTGAAGCCTCACATCGTGGGCAGGGCGCAGCTCGTGCTCATGTCGATGCTGAAGCCGGCTTGCAGATTGTTAACGAACGACTGCAGTAAACCAAGCAACGCGCCCTCCGACTTGATGGTGTAGTGGAGTTCGCCGGCGGTAATGCCCGCCCCCGCCTCAATCGCCGAGACCGGTAGGAAAAGCTCGCCGTGCGGCTGCACGACACCGGCATTATAGGTGCCGAGCTTGCGGCCACTGCTGCCGCTGTAGATGCCGAGCACCACCGGCATGGCCGAAGGTCCTGTGTTGGAAACCGCAACGAAGGCCGGGTAGTTGTTCTGGAACAGCGACGAGTGCACGGCAAACACTTGCGACCGATCAAGCGTTGCCCCGGCATCGCATGTGGTCAGATTGGCGAACGTTCCGTCACCGGGCCGCCACAGGATATGCTGGAAAGACCCGGTAAACCCCGCCCGGATCGTGAGCGTGTACCGATCCGGCGCACTCCCCGGCAGAATCCCCGCCCCGGCTTCCACGGTGGAAAGGCCGAACTGCACTTCCGTGCCGGCGGATATGCTGGGGCTGCCCCATGTTCCGAGCACGCTGCCCGTATTGGCATCCGCCAAAACCACCGTGACGATCCCCGATGTGCTGCTGGAGTTGTAAAACCTCAGGAACGACTGCGAGGCCGTCTGCTTCGACGACAAAACGCCGGCGATGTGCAACCCCGTCGCACTAGGAGTAAACTGGATGACTGAATTCGTGCCCCTCGCCGTCATCCATAAATCACCCGACGGCGCGGAAGCGATGTCCTCAGGGTTTGTGTTATCCGGCAGTTTGAACTCGGTGATGTTTCCCACAGCATCGATCGTTCCAATTTGATTCGCCTCGGATTCAGTGAACCACATGGCACTGTCGATGCCTCGTGTGATGCCTTTTGCCTGGGGATTCTGCGTGAGAAGATTGTAGCGCGACACGATCCCTTCTGGGGTCACCGCCAGGATGGCGTTGAAGGCGGTCGCCCAGATCTTCCCGTTTGGGCCTATGGCAACATCATTTGTGGTCATACCGACCGGATATTCCACAATGCTGCCGAACTCATCGACCCTGCCAATGTTGTTCTTGTTCGCTTCGGCGAACCACAGATACCCGTTGGAGCCCGCAGCGATGCCTTGTGGTACGGATAGAGCGTTCGGCAACGAAAACTTGGAGACCTTGCCATCCTGAAGCACTCTGTAAATCGCGTTGGCCGAGGAACTAGAGGCCCATAGCGCGCCCTTGCTGTCGATTGCGGTAAACTTATTGAACGACGCGCTTTCGGAAAGCGTGGGAAATTCCATGGCGCCGGTAGTCGTTATTTTCCCGAACGCCGATGAGGTCACGAACCACATCTTCCCATCGGGGCCTTGCGCAATGTCCAGGCCATACGCGCCTCCGCTTGACGCAGGAAGCTTGAATTCCGCGATGCTGCCGCCTGGTGTCAGCCGTCCCACAGCGCTGCCCGTGGATTCCGTGAACCAGATGTTCCCATCGAGCCCGGCCGCAATGCCGTACGGCCCTGATATCGGGGTCGGCGTTTTGTAGCTCACATAGTCCGTGCGCAAATTGCCCGCAGGAGACAGATCGCACGCCACCGTCATATCGCCGACAAATCCTGTGGCTGCGTTGCTGATGAGGTGTTGCAGATACCCTGCAAATGATGTTTCCGCCTTCACGACGTAACGGATCATGCCGAGGTCTGAAGGCTTTCCGAGAACACTGTCAATATCGGCGCCAGAAATGCTCACGCTGGCGTTGGGCTGGATGATCGGCGTTGTATAGGTACCGCGCTTTACGCCCGAGCGTGCATCATAGATGCCAAGCACAATGGACTTCGCCGCAAGCCCCGTATTGTGAACGACAACGCTGCTGCTTTGAGGACCGAAGAAGACCGACGAGTGGACGCCCGCCAGTTCTTTCTTCGGCGTCGTCACACCTGTCGTGCAGGCCGTGAGATTGGTGATCGACTGATCGTTCTGGCGCGAGAAGACATGACGGAAGTAACCCGCCATGGTGGATGTGATCGTTAACTCATAATAGCCGGGCTTCGCTGCGTTAAACGTGCTGCTGTTCTCGATAGTGGTGACATCGAATTCAAGTTCGGCGTTTGGCGCAATCGCCGGACTCGTCCACGTGGCGAGCCCTGCGCCCGACACGGGGCTCGATAGCTTCACCGTCACATTGCCCGAGAGCGTGCTTCTGTTATGGAACCGCAGGAGTGAGCGTCCCGCCGGCTGGGTCGAGGAGAACACCGGGCCCGCGCGAATGCCGGCCTCAGTGAGCTGGATTTTGCCAATCCGGTTGCCGGAAGCACCCTCGGTGAACCAAATATTGCCATCGGGGCCCGCCGTGATCCCTTGAGGGCCAGCGCCTTCCGTCGGCACGACGAACTCCGAAATCGCACCATTGGAATCAATGCGCCCAATTTTGTTTCCGGTGAATTCAGTGAACCACATATTACCATCGGGCCCCGCGGTGATTTCTTCCGGCGAAATTTGCTGAGTGAAGCTGCCCAAAGAAAATTCCGAGAACGTGCCACCGGGCGATCTGCGGCCAATTTTGGTTGGGGCAACCGTGAACCAGATGTTGCCAGCGCTGTCGACGGCAATGCCGTTCGGACCATTTCCTTCGATCGGAATGGTGTAGATACCGATAACCCCTTGCGGGGTAATACTGCCCAGATAGTTGCCGCTTCCGTTTGCCACCGTGAACCAGAGGTTCCCGTCCATGCCTGCGGTGATACCGTTGGGCCGACCGAGGGCGGGGTCGAAACTGAACTCCGTAATGACGCCCTGCGGCGTGATGCGCCCGATCTTGTTACTGCCGCTTTCGGCAAACCAGATATTGCCGTCAGGCCCGAGGGTGATACCCATAGGCCTCGCATTTGCAGACAACGCGAATTGCGTCATCGCACCTTGTGGTGTGACGCGCACGATATTGTCGGCGACGTTGGTACCCGTGAACCACATATTTCCGTCGGCGCCGGTGACGATGTGCTGACCAAAGCCGGTGGTTGGAACGTTCTCCGGACCCTGAACAGGAAACTTGAACTCCGTAATGACACCGTCAGGCGTCACACGGCCCACTTCACGGTTGCCGACGAACCAGATGTTTCCATCGGGGCCCGCCGTAATGCCGTGCGGTTGTTCGATGGGATTGGGAATACGGTATTCGGTGACGGTCTGTGCGTGCGCCGACGAGATCAAACCGAGGACTATAAAAAACGCAGCAACAAACCACGCGCGCATCGGACCGTACCTCCCCTACCGAAACGGCGGGAATTATACGGGCATCAGGTGGCCTGTAAATTTTTAAGTTGTGTTACTATTTTTCTTCTACTTTTAGTGTGCCTACTCAGTGCAACAGCGTCGGGCGGTCGGGCGGACCTTCCTTGGGCAAGCTCAGTGGCCGCGATGCGCCGTCAGTGCGCGCCGTCTCGCCATTGATAACGAGGCCACCTTCACCGGCAGAGATATTCACCGTCGCACCGCTGCTGACGCGCCCCTCCAGCACTGACATTGCCAGCGGGTTTTCCAAGCTGCGCTGGATCACGCGCTTCAAAGGCCGCGCGCCATAGGCGGGGTCGTAGCCATGCTCGGCCAACCACGCCCGCGCCTTGTCGTCGAGTTCAAGCGTGATACCGCGCTCTTCCAGGCGTTTGGCTACGCGCGCGATCTGAATATCGACAATGCTACCCATCTGCGCGCGGAACAGGCGGTGGAACAGCAACACTTCATCCAGGCGGTTCAAGAATTCAGGCCGGAACGCCCCGCGCACGATGGTCATGACCTGGTCGCGCACGACGCTGGAGTCTTCGCCTTCCGCTTGGTTGGCGAGGATTTCGGCGCCAAGGTTCGAAGTCAGCACAATCAATGTATTGCGGAAATCCACCGTGCGGCCCTGGCCGTCGGTCAGGCGGCCGTCGTCCAGCACCTGCAGCAGTACATTGAAGACATCGGGGTGTGCCTTCTCGACTTCATCGAAGAGGATGACCTGGTAGGGCCGGCGGCGCACGGCTTCCGTCAAAGCGCCACCTTCGTCGTAACCCACATAGCCCGGCGGCGCGCCGATCAGCCGCGCGACGGAATGCTTTTCCATGTACTCGGACATATCCATGCGCACCATCGCCGTCTCGTCGTCGAACAGGAATGACGCCAGCGCCTTGGTGAGTTCGGTCTTGCCTACGCCTGTGGGGCCCAGGAACAGGAACGAGCCGATGGGCCGGTGAGGATCGCCCAGACCAGCGCGGCTGCGGCGCACGGCGTTGGAGACCGCTTCAATCGCTTCTTTTTGGCCGACGACGCGTTTGCCGAGGTTCTCTTCCATCTTGATGAGCTTGTCGCGTTCGCCTTCCAGCATCTTATCGACGGGAATACCGGTCCAACGCGACACGACACCCGCAATATGCTCGGGGGTCACTTCTTCCGTCACCATGCCGCCTGCCTGCGTATGCTCCGCCGCCTTCAAGCGCTGCTCCAGCTCCGGAATAACCTGATGCTGCAAACGGCCCGCCTTCTCGTACTCACTGCGGCGCAGGGATTGCTCAAGCTCCTGGCGCGCATGATCCAGCTCTTCTTTGACTTTGGTGGAGTCCGCGAGCTTTGCCTTCTCGGCTTGCCAACGGCGCGTGATGTCGGCGGACTTGGATTCCAAATCCTCCAACTCACCTTCCAGGTCTTCAAGGCGATCCTGCGAAGCTTCATCCTTTTCCTTCTTCAGGGCCTCGCGCTCGATCTTCAGCTGCACGATACGCCGGTCGAGTTCGTCCAGCTCCTCGGGCTTGGAATCCACTTGCATGCGCAGCCGGCTGGCCGCTTCGTCCATGAGATCGATCGCCTTGTCCGGCAGGAAACGGTCGCTGATGTAGCGGTTGGAGAGCGTGGCGGCAGCTACCAAGGCGCTGTCGGAGATGCGCACGCCGTGGTGCAGTTCGTACTTCTCTTTAATGCCGCGCAGGATAGAGATGGAATCCTCTACCGTCGGCTCACTGACAAACACCGGCTGAAAGCGCCGCGCGAGAGCCGCGTCTTTTTCCACATGCTTGCGATATTCATTGAGCGTGGTCGCACCGACGCAATGCAGTTCACCGCGCGCCAAGGCTGGCTTCAGCAGGTTGGAGGC
Organism: Fidelibacterota bacterium; assembly: GCA_947472795.1. GTDB lineage: Bacteria > Pseudomonadota > Alphaproteobacteria > Rhodospirillales > Rhodospirillaceae > SHVO01. Next base: position 7,937 of record CANJBL010000011.1, read on the forward strand.
ATCCATGGAACCTTGCGCCGCGCCCGCACCAATCAGTGTGTGCATTTCGTCGATGAACATAATGACTTGACCGGCAGCGGACTGCACATCGTTCAGCACCGCCTTCAGGCGCTCCTCGAACTCGCCGCGAAACTTCGCGCCGGCGATGAGCGCACCCAGGTCCAGCGACAGCAGCCGCTTGTCCTTCAGGCTTTCGGGTACATCGCCGTTGATGATGCGCAAGGCAAGGCCTTCCACGATGGCGGTCTTGCCGACGCCGGGCTCGCCGATGAGCACAGGGTTGTTTTTCGTGCGCCGCGAGAGCACTTGAATGGAACGGCGGATCTCTTCATCGCGGCCGATGACGGGATCCAGCTTACCGTCGCGGGCAGCCGCCGTCAGATCGCGGGTGTATTTCTTGAGAGCATCGTACTGGTCTTCGGCGCTGGCGGAATCCGCCGTGCGGCCTTTGCGCAGGTCCTTAATGGCGGCGTTGAGGCCCGCGGGCGTCACGCCCGCATCTTTAAAAATACGAGCCGTATGACCTGACTTCGTCAATGCGAGGGCGAGCAGAAGATATTCAGCGGTGACAAATGAATCCCCCGCTTTCTCTGCCGCCTGCTGTGCCTGATCCAATACCCGGGAAAGGTCCTGCGTCATGTAGATCTGGGTATTGGCACCCTCGACCTTGGGTAATTTCTTGAGTTCGGCTTCGGTCGCGTTCAGTGCACGCGCGGAATCACCGCCGGCAGAGGTCATCAGCTGGGCCGCCAGACCTTCTTTGTCGTCCAGCAGTGCCTTCAGAAGATGCTCCTGCGTCACCTGTTGGTGATGGTCACGGATGGCAATCGTCTGGGCGGCTTGCAGGAAGCCTTTGGCGCGATCGGTGAATTTCTCAAGATCCATACGGCGTCAGCCTTTCTTCGCGGTCGGTTCCTGGGCTCGCCCGCCTGCAAGGATATTGGGGCATTCCCGCCCTGCTGCAAGGGTAGAAGGCGTCAAAAACCGCTTCAAGTGAGCCAAAAACAAACGGCCCGCCAATGGGCGGGCCGCTGAAAAAGTGATGCGCGAAGGCTTTATTCGACCGCGTCGGCCGGGCTGCGCTCGCGCGGTGGCCCACGCCGGCGCCGGCCTTGCTGGCGACCCCGGTTTTGGTCGCCGCCTTGCTCGGCGGGAGCTTCTTCGTTCTGCCCTGATCCCTCGGCCATGCCCAGGATGCCGGGCGGCAAGCCGATGTCTTCCGCCGGGGCAGGCGCCTGCGGCTGAACATAGGCCTGCTGCTGCTGAGGTTGCGGGGCTGGCTGGTTGTAGCGCGGCTGATTGTGCTGCTGATTGTGCTGCTGCTGGGGCTGGGCCGTCTGATGATTCTGGTGGCCATCGTTGTGGTGGCCATCATTGTTGTTGCCATCGTTGTGCTGGCCTTGGTCCTGGCTGTAGCCCTGCTGATTATTGTAGTTCTGTTGATTGCCGCGGTTGTCGTCGCCCTGGAAGCCCTGGTTATTTTGCTGCTGTCCGGAATTTTGATTCTGTTGGCCACCCTGTTGCTCAAACCGCGCGTTCAGCACACGGTAGTAATGATCGGCGTGCTGGAAATAATTCTCGGCCAGAACACGGTCACCGGCGGAACTGGCATCGCGGGCCATGGCCAGATATTTTTCCATGAGCTGCTGCGCGTTGCCGCGCAGACGGCCGTTGTTGTTGCCGTCGAAGTTCCGATTTTGCCCGCCGCCTGGACGTGGTTTGCCGCCGCCGTTACGGCCGCGCTGACGGTTTTTCATATTGTTGTGCTGGTTGTGCTGCTTGTTGTTATTCATCAAAACGCAAAAACCTTATGTACGTAAGAAGTCCCCGATCTCTCCCCTTGGACGAGCCGGCCGCCCTTAACGGATGGCGTGGCGTCAAAACAGTGCCACGACAGCACGATCTATTTTCGGGGGTGCTCGTAGCGGTCCTAGACCGCTTTCGCGAAGTCCGGCGCCTCCAGCCTTTCGGCCATGTCCCTTCATCAGGACAGCGCAAGCGGACAATCGCTTTACAGGTCTGATCGTATTCAGCTTGCGGGGGTTTTCCAACTGCTTTTTTGAGGTCGACTCGGAACTTCGAGCATTTTCCGGCGAAGTGGGTGCCGGTTCGACGTAGAAAATGCGACCAATTTAAAGCTAAGGCGCCGTAGCGCCTTAGACCCTTTCTGCCTCTAAACAGCGCAAGATTCCGGCCAAATCCTTATGTTCGCCGACCAAGTGGAAACCCGCGCCTTCCAACAATCTCGCAACCGCCGGTCCCTGCCCCTGCCCGATCTCCAGGAAAAGCCGGCCGCCAGGGTGCAGGCGTACCCAGGCTTGGGGGATCAAAAGCCGGTAGGCCCCCAATCCATCGGCGCCACCCACAAGCGCCCTTTCCGGATCGAACAGAGCTACCTCGGGCGCGAGGCCGGCCATCTCCGCTTCTGTGATGTAGGGCGGATTGCTGACCACGATGTCGAAGGTCTCGCTGACGGCATCGCACCAATTGCTTTGACGAAACGCGGCGCGCGAAGCGAGGCCGAGGCTGCCCGCATTTTCCGCTGCCGTTGCCAAGGCGCCCGCGCTGACGTCGATGCCCAAACCCGTGGCCTCCGGCCAGTCCTTCAAAATGGCGAGCAGGATACAGCCCGTACCAGTGCCGAGATCGAGCACGCGCGGCGCTTTCAAAGCGGGCTTCAACATCAGAGCCGCCGCGACAACCGCCTCTGTATCGGGACGCGGATCGAGGGTGTCCGGGCCAAGCTTGAAATCCATGCCCCAGAATTCCCGGTGCCCGACGATGCGCGACACCGGTGTATGATCCAGACGCTGGCGCACCAACCCCTCCAGGCGTGCGGCGGCAGCCTCATCGACAAGCTCATCGCTGCGCGCGAACAGCCGGCTGGCATCCATGCCGAGCGCATGGCCGGTAAGCACGCGTGCATCCAGGCGCGCCGTATCAATGCCGGCTCGGGTGAAGCGTTCGGTGATGTCGGCGATAAGGTGGCCCAAAGTCTTCATGGGCACATGCGCTTAGTTCAGTGTCGCCAGTTTGGCGGCCTGATCTTCGGCAGTCAGGGCATCCACCAGTTCATCCACGCCGTTGCCATTCATGACCTCGGCGATCTTGTAGAGCGTGAGATTGATGCGGTGATCTGTGACGCGCCCTTGCGGGAAGTTATAGGTGCGGATGCGCTCAGAGCGGTCACCAGAGCCCACTTGGCTCTTGCGGTCGGCGGATCGTTCCGCATCCAGCTTGGTACGCTGGGCATCGTACATCTTGGCCATCAGCATCTTCATGGCCCGCGCGCGGTTCTTGTGCTGGGATTTTTCGTCCTGACACGCCGCGACGGTATTGGTCGGCAAGTGGGTGATACGCACGGCGCTATCGGTCTTGTTGACATGCTGGCCGCCCGAGCCCTGCGAGCGATAGGTGTCGACGCGCAGGTCGGCAGGGTTAATTTGGATATCCACTTCTTCCGCCTCGGGCAGCACGGCCACAGTCGCAGCGGATGTGTGAATGCGCCCGTTGGCTTCGGTCTCGGGCACGCGCTGCACGCGGTGAACGCCTGACTCAAACTTCAGCCGCGCGAACACATTGCGCCCGGTGATATTGGCGACACCTTCCTTCATGCCCCCGAGGCCAGTGTCGCTCAAATCCATGACCTCGAATTTCCAGCCCTTGAGCGCGGCATAGCGCTCGTACATACGGAAAAGGCTGGCGGCAAAGAGTGCGGCTTCCTCGCCGCCCGTGCCCGCACGCACTTCCAGGATAGCGTTCTTGGCATCGGCTTCATCTTTGGGAATCAGCGCGAGCTGAACCTTGGTTTCCTGCTCGCGCACCTCACCGGCGAGGCGATGAGCTTCCTCCTCGGCCAAACCCTTCATCTCAGGGTCCTTGGCGAGAATCTCCGCGTCTTCCAGTTCTTTCTGCAGGCGGCGCAAGGTCTGCACCTCCTCGACCACGGGGCCGAGATCAGAGAATTCCTTGCTGAGCTGAGCGAACTTCGGCCCGCTGCCGGCGTTCATCAACGCCTGCAACTCGTCGTAACGCGCCAGCACTTTGCTGAGATTTTCTTCGAAGCTCATGATGGATTCTTACTTATGGCCTGCCAGGTGCCGCGCAAGGTCGGCCTGCGCGACTTTCACCTGCTCGCCGCTATCGAGGTTGCGCACCGTGGCGACACCTTCGCGCACCTCGTCGCTGCCCAGGATCACGGCAGCGACGGCCTTGATCTTGTTGGCGCGCGTCATGCGTTTGCCCATGTTGCCGCCGTAGCCCATATCGACCGTGAAACCTTCGTGGCGCAGCTTTGCGGTGATCTCTTGCGCGACTTTGGATTCCTCATCACCGATGGGGATCACCGCAATAGGCCGCTTCTCAGCCGCGATCTCCGGCAGAAGCATGGCGAGGCGCTCGATGCCGGCGGCAAAGCCGATTCCCGGCGTCTGCGGCCCGCCCATCTGCTTGATGAGCCCGTCATAACGTCCGCCCGCGAGCACCGTGCCTTGCGCGCCAAGCGCTTCGGTCGTGAACTCGAAAGCCGTGTGGCCGTAGTAGTCCAGCCCGCGCACCAGCGCCGGCACAACCTTGAAACCGATACCGAGAGCAGAAAGTCCGTCCTGCACGGCTTTGAAAAAATCCTGTGAGGCAGTGTTGAGATGCGCGGTGAACTGCGGTGCATTCGCGGCAATCGCTTTATCGCCCGGGTCCTTGGAATCCAGGATGCGCAGCGGATTGCGGATCAGGCGCTCGCGGCTATCGGGCGAAAGCTTATCTTCATGACCCTTCAAGTAGCTCACCAACACGTCGCGGTAGGCCAAGCGGCTTTCCACATCGCCTAACGAGTTCAACTCCAGTGTCGTGGTCCCGGTGAGATTGAGGGTTTTCAGGATGTGATCGGCCAATGCGATCACTTCCACGTCGGCCTGCGGCGAAGCCACGCCCAGCAGCTCGGCGCCAAACTGGTGGAACTGGCGCTGGCGGCCCTTTTGCGGGCGCTCATAGCGGAACATGGGTCCACGATAAAAGAACTTCAGCGGTGTCTGTTGCGCCAAACCTTCCGAGATGAAAGCACGCGCCACACCGGCTGTGCCTTCCGGGCGCAAGGTGATGTTGTCCCCACCCTTGGTCTCGAAGGTGAACATTTCCTTGGTGACGATATCCGAGGTGTCGCCCAGCGTGCGCTTGAACACATCGGTGAACTCGAAGACCGGTGTCGCGATCTCGCCGTAGCCGTAGCGCCGCGCGATTTCGAAGGCCGTCTCTTCCACATATCTGTGGCGGCGGACGTCCTCGAACATAAGATCGTGAGTGCCCTTGATGGGCTGTAGTTGGGACACAGGGGTCTATCCGGAGTTTGAGCGAAGCAGCGAAGCGGGTTGAGGCAGCGGGTGAAGGCCCGCTACTCGGCGGCGCTAGAATGTTGCCCAAGTTCCTTGGTGGCATCCACTTTGGCTTGCGCGGCGGCCATTTCGGCGGCCTTCTTCTCGACCAGCTTGACGATGTGATCGATCTTACTCGCGTCATCGATGTTGTGATCGGCAATACCGCCCACATACATCTTATGGCTGCCATTGCCGCCGCCGGTGAGGCCGATATCGGTCTCGCGCGCTTCGCCGGGGCCATTGACCACGCAGCCGATAATGGACAGCGACACAGGCTGGGCGATGTGCGCCAGGCGCTGTTCCAGGATTTCCACGGTCTTGATGACGTTGAAGCCCTGACGCGCGCAAGACGGGCACGACACGATGCGCACGCCGCGATGACGCAGATCAAGAGACTTCAGAATATCGAAGCCGACTTTCACTTCTTCCACGGGCTCGGCGGAAAGCGAAACGCGGATGGTGTCGCCGATGCCGGCCCACAGCAGCGAGCCGATGCCGATGGCCGATTTCACGGTGCCGGCGCGTAAACCGCCCGCTTCGGTAATGCCGAGGTGCAACGGGTAATCGCACACATCCGCCAATTGTTGGTACGCCGCGACCGCAAGGAATACGTCGGACGCTTTCACGCTGATCTTGAATTCGCGGAAGTCGTTGTCCTCGAGAATCTTGGCATGCTCCTGCGCGCTTTCCACCAGCGCGTCGGGGCAAGGCTCGCCGTACTTCTCTAACAAATGTTTTTCCAGACTGCCGGCGTTCACGCCGATACGCATGGAGCAGCCGTGATCCTTGGCCGCCTTCACAACTTCTTTCACGCGCTGGGCGTTGCCGATGTTGCCGGGGTTGATGCGCAAACAGGCGGCCCCTGCCTCGGCGGCCTCAATGGCGCGCTTATAGTGGAAGTGGATGTCGGCCACGATGGGCACGTCCACCTGGCGCACGATATGCTTCAGCGCCGCGGTGGACTCTTCATCCGGACACGAGACGCGCACAATATCGACACCCGCCTCTTCGCAACCTTTGATCTGTTCCACTGTCCCGGCCACGTCGGTGGTCAGCGTGTTGGTCATGGTCTGAACAGCGATGGGCGCACCGCCACCAATGGGCACGCGGCCCACAAAAATCTGGCGTGACGTACGGCGGTGGATGTCTCGGTAAGGGCGCAGGCTCATCTTTATCTTTCCGGCGGGGGCTAGCTTATTATTTTGGTCGCGCCGTTAGGCCGAAAACCGGTTCCCGCTTTTCGGCACGACGCTCTCGCGGCTTATACCGCAATTTCGGCCCCATCCAAAGGGCGATCGGCGCGTATCAGGTGCGCGTAAAGCAAAGAAGGCTAGTCCTGACAGGGACTTAAGGCCAAGCCCTTACGGGGCGGCTGGCTGGTTCTTGAGATGCTGGGGGTCCAGAAGCACGCCCTTGGCGAAGACTCCTGCATCCAGGGGCGGCATGACCTGCCCGTTCAGCAGAATTTCCAGGTCCGTGGGTTTGCCCGTGACCAGTGTCATCCCGCCACCGCCTTCCGGTGCCTTGAACACTTCGCCCTTATGCAGGAGCTGGGTGCGGTCCGGATCAGCGGCCGTGCGCAGCGTAATCCACACATCGGACTTGGCGCGCAGCTCAACCACATCTGTGGATGCCGGCGCTGGCGAAGCTGCTGTCTGCGGCAAAGCCGCCGTCTGGGTCGGCACCAACGCAGGCTGCGTCACGGACGCAGGCTGCGTCACGGACGCAGGAGCTGCCGCCGTGTCGGGCGTTTCGGGGAAACTTTCGGGCCTCTCGCTGTCTTCCACGGTAAGCCCGGCGGAATCGGTGACCGCGACCGTCGGTAGAGGCGGCGGTGGCTGATCCGCCGCCGCAAGACGTTCCGGCACCGGCTGGATCACTTCCACAGCCTTACGGTTGGCACCGGCCAGCGCATACCAGCCGCCATACACCATCATGCCGGCAATCACGGCCACGAGGATCAACGCGCCCGAAGGCACGCCGGAATCGGGGGTCGGCAACGGGAACTCGAACACCGGACGATTCTTGAGGCCCGAACTCTCTTCCTTATAGCGACGCACGACCTCGTCGCCGTCGAGGCCGAGATAGTCGGCATAGGCGCGCACGAAACCGATGGCATAAGCCTGACCCGGCAGATCTTCGTAGCGTCCATCTTCCATGGCGACGAGGTAGGTGTAGCGGATGTGCAGAATCTCGGCGATGTGCTGCAAGTCCTTGCCGAGACGCATGCGCGTCGCACACAGCAGTGTGCCGACGCTTGATGCCGGTACGCCAGCAGGCGCCGGACGCATCGCGTCGAGACCTGTGCCGGTGTTGTGCGCGCCGTCTTGCATGAACCCCTCCAAAACCGCCCGAAATTTATAGGGATTGGCCCGTGATTGAAAGGGTCGATTAATGACGTCGATTGAGGTGCTTAAAGCTGTGCCGCGATGCCGCGGTCACGCGCGAAGGCCCGTAGCCGTTCGCGCAGCGATGCATCATCCGACTCCATCAGATCAAGCACAAAGGACCTGATGTCCGATACCGTGGCTGCGCGGATGATGTCGCGCACCGGACCAATGCCCGTTGCCGACATGGAGAGATTGCGGCAACCCAGTGCTACCAGCGCGAGCGCATCCAGCGGTTTGCCCGCCATCTCGCCGCACACCGAGACTTCCACATTCGCTTTTTCGCAGTGCTGGGTCACCGTGTGGATCATCTTCAAGACCGGCGGCGACAACGTATCGTAACGGTTGGCAAGGCGCGTATTGCCGCGGTCGGCGGCGAACATAAACTGCATGAGATCGTTAGTGCCGATGGAGATGAAATCCACGCGCTCCACAAGCGCATCCAGTTGCCACAAGAGAGACGGCACTTCCAGCATCGTACCGACCTTCACCGTTTTCGGCGCGAGCCCGCCGCCCTTCAGGTGGCGGTCCATTTCCAGCGCGAAAATCCGTTTAGCCGCATCGAACTCGGCAATATTCGCGATCATGGGAAACATGACGCGCAGGGCCGCGCCTTCCGCCGCTTTGATCATGGCGCGCAATTGCTGCCTCAAAAGGGCAGGCCGGTCGAGCGTGAGCCGGATCGAGCGCCACCCCATGGCCGGGTTATCTTCCTCTTCCTGTCCCGACGATACGGCGATCTTGTCGCCGCCCACGTCCAGCGTGCGGAACGTCACCGGTTTGCCCTTGGCGCCGTCGATGACCTGCTTGTAAAGCGCATATTGTGCACGCACATCAGGCAGCGTCGGCATGGCGAGGAACGGCATCTCGGTCCGGTACAGGCCAATGCCATCAGCATTGGTTTCCGCTAAACCCTGCATGTCGAGCAGGAAACCGGCGTTGATGTTAAGCGAAATCTTCACGCCGTCCTGCGTCACCGCGGGCAAATCGCGCACGGCCGCGTAGTCGGCCCTGCGTTTCGTGCGCGCGTCGATGGCGGCAGTGTAAAGATCGATCACTTCTTCCGAAGGCCGCAGGATGATCTGCCCGGCATTGGCATCCAGTACAATCACGTCCAGCGCATCGATACGCGCCAACGCCCCCTGCACTTGCGCCAACACGGGGATATCGAGGGCCTTGGCCACCACGGCGGCGTGCATGGTGGGCGAGCCCTCTTCCATCACCAAGCCCTTCAGCTTGCGCCGGTCGTAGTTGAGCAGTTCCGTCGGGCCAATGGAGCGGCAGATGAGGATGGCGTTGTCGGGCAGTTCGGGGCGCTTGTCACCGCCGGTAAGGATATTCAGCAGCCGGTTGGCCAAGTCGTCCAAGTCCTGCAAGCGTTCGCGCAGGATCGGATCGTTCACCTGCAACATGCGCGTGCGCGTATCGTCGTGCACCTTTTGCACAGCGGCTTCGGCTGTCAAACCCGAGGAGATCATTTCCGAGATGCGGCTGATCCAGCCGCGATCGTCGGCAAACATGCGATAGACTTCGAGGATATCGCCGTACTCGCTTTCTTCACCGCGGCTGCCGTCGATCAGCGCATCGACTTCCTGGCGAAGTGAACCCAGCGCCGTGTGCAGGCGGTACTGCTCGGTGACCGGGTCATCGCTCACCAGCCGGCCAATACGAACATGCGGCTTGTGCATGACGGCGCAGCCGATGCCGACGCCGGGATGCAGGATGGCGCCCACAAGGCGTACATGCAACGTGGCGTTGCCTTCGGAATGGAACAGCTCTTCGCGCTTCACCACCTGTGTCGCGGCCATCAGTTCGGCGATGACCATGGCAACGGTTTCCAGCGTCTCCACTTCCCAATCGTTGAAGGGGCGCTCTTCGCGCGTCTGCACCACCAGCACGCCGATGACGCGGCCGGCCTGGATCATGGGCACGCCCATCAGCGAGCGGAAGAAATCTTCGCCGGTTTCCGGGCGGTACACGAATTGCGGATGCGACCAGGCGTCGGCGAGCGCCAACGGGCGCGCGTGGGCAGCGATCTCACCGACGAGACCTTCACCGACGCGCAAGCGCGTCTGGTGCACGGCTTTTTGAGCAAGACCGAATGTGGCGAACAGTTCCAGCACTTCGCCGGCGCGCATGACATAGCAGGAACACACATCGGCCCTGAGGTCCTGGGCGATGAGGGCCACCACCTTGTCCAGGCGGCCCTGCACGGCGCCAACGCCCGCCATGACGTCGCGCAGCCGCGCGAGCATGCGGCGTAGGTCACCGGCACTGAAAGTGCCGCTGATGGACTTTCCGCTCATGGACTGCCGCTCATGGGACATGTCCCACCTAGGTTAATCGTGGAGCGGATTTGACATTCGCGCTCCACTTGCAGCAAAACCGAGAAGCGAATGTCAAATCCTAAGCTCCACGATATCATATATTTCTAGTGGCCCTCTGATTCTAACATTCGCCAACCAGCTCCCGGAACCGGGATGCGAATGTTAGAATTGGGCCACTAGCCAGGAGCGCGTGCCGCCAGCGCTGCCTCGGCCTGCGAGATTAATTCAGCGATAATATCAGCCACCGGTTCTTCCCTGCTGACCATGCCAACGCTTTGCCCGGCCATCAAAGATCCGCGTTCTACGTCGCCATCGATCACCGCACGGCGCAAGGCTCCCGCCCAGAAATGCTCGATTTCCAGCTGCGCGGCGGGCAGTTCTAGTTCACCTCTTAGGTGCTTTTCGAGGACGCGACGTTGCGTTTCCATGAATTCTTCGGTGCCATGATTGGCCAAGGCCCGCACGGCGATGACCGGCAAACGCTTGTCATATTGCACGCTGGCAACAGCATCCCGGGCCGAAGCGCGGATGAAAGCCTGCTTGAATTTGGGATGCGCGATGCTTTCCGTGGCGCAGACAAAGCGTGTTCCCATCTGCACGCCCGAGGCGCCCATCTCCAGGAACGACAGGATCGCGTCGCCACGGGCAATGCCGCCGGCGACAAATACCGGCACGTCGCGGATGACGGGCAAAATCTCCTGGGCTAGAACGGCCGTCGAAACCGGACCGATATGACCGCCGGCTTCCGAGCCTTCGATCACGAGCGCATCGGCCCCACTTTTGACCATGCGCTTGGCGAAACTCGCGGCCGGCGCGAAGCAGATGACCTTGGCGAACGCTTTGGCCTTTTTGATGGCCTCGCCCGGCAACAGACCCGCTGCGAAAACTACATGCGAAACGTGATTGGACTGGCAAACTTCCACCAGCTCCAGAAGCTGGGGATGCATGGTGATGACGTTGACGCCGAAGGGCTTGTTGGTCAGCGCCTTGGTCGCCTTGATCTCGGCGTCGAGCAAGGCGGGGTTCATGGACCCGCAGGCGATCACACCGAAACCACCGGCGTTGGAGATGGCCGCGACAAGGTGGCGTTCGGAGACCCAGGACATCGCGCCGCCGAGAATGGCGACGGGACATCCCAGAAAGTCGGTCCCGCGCTTCCACAACTGGGCAAGGCGCGCAGGCACCTTTGGTTCCTTTGGCGGCGGCGGCGCCGCCGTCTTCACTAAAGTTTCGTTGGCGACCGCTTCAGACATGACTGCTCCGAGATTTAAGCTGCGTCGAGGCCGTAAGCCGTGTGCAAGGCTCGAAGCGCCAGCTCCGTATATTCCTCACTGATCAGCACACTCACCTTGATCTCCGAGGTGGAGATGATGTGGATGTTGATGTTCTTGTCGGCCAGCGCGCCGAACATAGTCTGGGCGACGCCTGCATGACTACGCATGCCAACCCCAATGACCGATACCTTCACCACCGCTTTGTCGGTGATGATGGACTTGCAGGGCACCTTCATATTGTCCTTCACGACCTTTAGCGCGCGCTCCAGGTCGGCGCGGCCCGTCGTAAAGGTTACATCCGTCGTGCCGTCGCGCGCGGTGTTTTGCACGATCATATCGACGTTGATATTGGCGGCGGCCAAGGGGCCGAAGATGCCGGCGGCAACGCCGGGCTGATCCTGCACGCCAACCAGCGTGACCTTCGCTTCGTCGCGGCTATAGGCAATGCCGCTCACCAGTGCTTTTTCCACGATTTCTTCCTCGTCACATACCAGCGTTCCCGGAACGTCAGAGAAGCTGGACAGCACTTGCACGCGTACATGGTGCTTCATGGCCATCTCGACCGAGCGGGTCTGCAATACTTTAGCCCCGAGGGATGCCATTTCCAGCATTTCCTCGTAGGTGATCTTATCCAATTTCTTGGCCGTCTTCACGATGCGCGGATCTGTCGTATAGACCCCGTCCACATCCGTATAGATGTCGCAGCGATCGGCCTTCAATGCCGCCGCAAGAGCCACCGCCGTCGTGTCCGAGCCGCCACGGCCCAAGGTTGATACACGGTTCTCCGGGCCGATGCCCTGAAAACCGGCGACCACGGCCACGTGGCCCTTTTCCATGGCGGCGATAATCTCGCTGCCGTCGATCTTCTCGATGCGCGCTTTGCCGTGGGCGTCGTCCGTCACGATGGGGATTTGCCACCCCGCCCAAGAGCGCGCCTGGAGGCCCAATTCCTGCAGGCCAATGGCCAGAAGCCCCGAGGTCACCTGCTCGCCCGTCGCGACGACAGCGTCATATTCGCGGGCGTCGTGCAGGGGTGCCATCTGCGTGCAGTAATCGACCAACTGGTTGGTGACGCCGGACATGGCCGAAACGGCCACGGCCACCTGGTTGCCACGGTCCACTTCCGCTTTCACGCGGTTCGCCACATTCTTAATGCGCGCGATATCGCCAACCGACGTACCGCCGAATTTCATAACAATGCGCGCCATGGATATCCCTGTAGGCCCCTCAAAAATCCCTGTGCCCGAAAGGCCTGTCCTTAAAAGAACCCACCCGCCGCAGCGGGCGTATAAATAGCCAAAGCACCCCCCTGTCACAAGCCCAGAACGGGTGCCTTCTGCACCCCGCACCCGGCCCTTTTCAGCGGAAAATCGCCAGTTTGGACGGGAATGTTCCGTTGGTGTAGGACTGGCATATGACCAGTAAGTCCACCGCCTCCGCTGACGAAATCGCCAAGTTTACGGCAATGGCTGATTCGTGGTGGGACCCCAATGGCGCCTTCCAGCCCCTGCACAAGTTCAATCCCTCGCGCATTCGCTTCGTGCGCGACCGGCTGGCGGCACACTTCGGGCGCGAGCCTCTGGCGCCCGCCACGTTCAAAGGATTGAGCCTGCTCGACATTGGCTGCGGTGGTGGCCTCATCGCTGAACCCATGGCGCGTCTTGGTTTTACCGTCACCGGCATCGACGCCGCCGAGAAGAACATCGGCGTGGCCCAGGTGCACGCCGGACGGTCGGCGTTGGATATCGCCTATGAATGCACAACACCGGAAACCTTGCTGGAACGCGGCACGCGTTATGACGTGGTGCTGGCGCTGGAAGTGGTTGAACACGTCGATGACGTGGATGTTTTCCTCAACGCTGCCGCACAGCTGGTGAAGCCCGGCGGCGCGCTGATCGCGGCCACACTGAACCGCACGCTGAAAGCGCTCGCGCTGGCGAAGATCGGCGCGGAATATATCCTGCGCTGGGTGCCGGCGGGCACGCACGACTGGCGCAAGTTTGTGCGCCCCAGTGAACTCACCGCCGGCTTACGCCACGGCGCCCTGGCCGTCACCGAACTCGCCGGCATGAGCTATGACTTGCTCAAGGACGATTGGCGGATCAGCAAAGACTTGGACGTGAATTATATGGTGATGGCGGTGAAGCGATAAGCGCTACGCATCCGACCGGCCAAACCTTGCCGAGCCAATAACAGCAGAGGGAAAGCTAAAAATAGAATCCAAAAGCTGGAAGGTTCGAGCACATTCGATGATGGAGCAGACGCCAGAACCCAATTGCCATATAGGCCAGCGCAGCTGCCGGGTTCGTCGGTTTGATCGCAAAGGCGATCCACGCTCACCCAATCCAGTCCCGCGCGATTGATCTGCCAATAGGCATCTCCGAGCTGACGCCCCATCGCGATTTGACTGTTGGTGTCGTTATGGGAAAGCGAACCGATTAATTCGTTGCCTACTACTTGAAGCATGAAATCCCATGCGAAGTAGAATGGGTGATGCGCGCTTCCGTCGAACCCATTGACGTAATTCACCATGAACGGGTGGCCTAACAAGTCGGTGGCCGTGAGATCGCCTGAAATGAATAATTGTTCTAACGGCATATCTCCTGGCGTAGCTACATTTCCATAGTCAGATTGACTCCAGGCGAGACCTCCCGCGGCATACGCTGCGTCGGAGATGACCAGTTGGCCGACAAACGTTTGGTTTGCACTCACACCCGGTATCCAATTGTACACAGCGGAAGCGTGAGCGGCATGAGGGGAAAGCAGGGCGAATATACAAATCGAAAAGAGCGCTACTGCTCGCATTGGTAATCTCCGCAGGAGTCAGAGAGTTCTGATCTTGCAAGAGCCATGCCTGAGTGTAATGCGCGAATGCCCAGGCTTTTTTGAGGACGTTGCGCTTTCGGTGTAAAGCAGTCCGACAGACCGCCTCATTCCTTTACACAACTACTTTACGCGTCTGACCGTCGGCCCTTGGGCAGGACGCCCACGTCGATGCCTTCCTCGACGAGCGCGCAGGCTTCTTCAGCGGTCGCTTCGCCGTAGATGCCGCGCTTCTTGGTTTCGCCGTAATGGATACGGCGGGCTTCTTCCGGAAAGCGTTCGCCCACGTGGTCGAAGTTCTTCTCCACGACTTTGCGCAGTTCATCGAAAGCCTGCGCTGCTTTCTCCATGGCTGCTTCGACGTCGCTGGGTGTGCGCTTGGCGGGCAGATTGTCTTCGTCCGATGTGGATTTTCCAATGCTCCCCTTGCCAATCATGGGCGCCATGGGCGCCTTCTGCACTTTCGTGCTGCCGCACGTTGGGCACGCCACCTGCCCCGCTTTGATGAGTTTCTCCACGGCGCCGCTGTTGCGAAACCAGGATTCAAAGCAGTGCTCGTCGGGACAAGTGAGATCGTACAGAATCATGTGGCGCCATATGCAAAGACGATCACGGTCTTAGGGATATAATACCCGAATTACAACGAAGTTGTGGCAGCGCGTTAAGAAGCGGGAGAAAAAGCCGCATTGAGGCCTAGGGCGGGTATTTTGGCGCGCGCTTTGGCCACTTCGGCGGGATCGATACTAGCCAGGATATAACCGGGGGTCGTGCCGGCATCAGCCAGCACTTCGCCCCAGGGCGCTACGATCAAGGCGTGGCCGAAAGTCTTGCGCTCACCCGCATGCGTGCCGGTTTGCGCCGGCGCAAAAACGAAGCAACCCGTTTCAATGGCGCGCGCGCGCAAAAGGATATGCCAGTGCGCTTCGCCCGTGACCTGTGTGAAGGCCGACGGCACGGTTAGGAAATCAGCGCCCGCTTGCGCGAGATGACGAAAGAGATGCGGGAAGCGCAGATCGTAGCAAATCGCCAGGCCCAGCTTGCCCCACGGCAGATCGACAGTGACGGCGGCATCGCCAGAGGCGAAGGTCGCGCTCTCGCGGTAGCTTTCGCCATTGCCGAGGTCCACGTCGAACATATGGATCTTATCGTACTTGGCCACGATCTCTCCCGCAGGGCTGATCACATAGGTGCGGTTGGCGATCTTGTCGCCCGGAAGACGCATGGAGAGGCTGCCGCAATGCAGCCAAATGTTCAGCTCTTTTGCCAGCGCGCGAAACGCCGCGAGCGCCGCATGACTTTCTTCGGACTGAGATTTGGCGATGATATTGGCGCGGCCCCATTCCATCATGCTGACGTTTTCGGGCATCAGCACAAAGTTGGCACCTTCGGCGACGGCCCGGCGCGTGAAATCGGACGCCACGGCAATATTGGCGGCCATGTCGTTGGAGGCGTTGACTTGTAGGCACGCGACTTTGAACACCCCCATGGTCAGCCTCAGGCTTGCGCCAACATGGGATCGAGCTTGCCGGCGCTGTTGAGCGCATAAAGATCATCGCAACCACCCACGTGCTGGCTGTTGATGAAGATCTGCGGCACAGAGCGCCCACCATGCGCCCGCGTCATCATTTCGGTGCGCTTGGCATCGTCCATGCTGACATCGATTTCCGCGAAAGCAACGCCTTTGCTTTTCAAAAGCTGCTTGGCCCGCGCGCAGTAACCGCAATACGGCGACGTATAAATTTCAATTTTAGCCACAGATAAACCCATGCTGGAGCACCGACTTTGCTCTAGTGTGGCGCTCATATCTATATTTAACCAGAGCCCATATGGGGCCAACCCGCATCTCATGCAAGGCGCAATTGAACCCGGCGACGTCACCCGCATTATCCTGCTGACGGGACAAGCAGAAGCCCCTCATCTGTCGGCCATCCTGCGCCTACACAATGCAAATCTGGACATCGCACCCGTCACAACCGCCGCCGATTTACACGCGGCTTGCAGCGGCATAACGGACGGCACGCGGCTACTCTCATTCTGTTCGCCGGTCATTGTGCCGGCAGCGCTGCTCCAGGCTATGCCCGGACCTTCTTACAACTTCCATCCCGGCCCGCCGGAGCGCCCCGGGCGTTATCCGTCGGTCTTTGCGTTATACGAAGAGGCCGAGCATTTCGGCGTGACCGTGCACGAGATGGCCGCCCGCGTGGACTCAGGCCCCATCGTGGCCGCCGAGTGGTTCAGGATTCCGCAAGACGCCGACCTCGCGGAACTTGAGGAACTGACATTCCTGCAACTCATCGCCATATTCCAGCGCCTCTCCTTTCATCTCGCCACGACACGGGTTCCGCTCCGGCGCCAGATGATGGCCTGGAAAGGACGCAAGACCACGAAAGCGGAGTGTGAAGCGCTTTGTGCTGTGACGCTTGATATGGACCCGGCGGAAGCAGACAAGCGGCGGCGCGCCTGCGGCATTCATATATTGAAGCGGGTTTAGTCGCGCATTGCCGGTACGCGCGCGAGAACGGCAACGTCCACATCCACTGCGCCAGCAGCCAGCAGAACCTTCGCGCAAGCATCAGCAGTGGCGCCGGTTGTAAGCACGTCATCCACGAGCAGCACGCGCTTGCCGCGCACATCAGTATTCACGGCAAACGCACGCGCCACATTGCGGCGGCGACTCGCACGATCGAGACCGCCCTGACTTGGCGTCGCCAAGACACGCAACAGCCCATTCGCTGCGACGGGTTTGCCTGACAGTTTTCCAACGACCTTGGCCAGCAATGCCGCCTGATTATAGGTGCGCATGAAAAAACGCCAGCGATGCAGAGGTACGGGAATGATGACATCACAACGCGGCAACAAATCACCCGCAGCGCGCGCCAGCCAGCGCGAAAGATGGGCGGCTATATCTGTGCGGTCGCCGTGTTTCAGCTTCAGCACAAGCCCTTTGCTGTGTTCGTTATAAATGAAGGCCGCGCGGGTATGACTGAAGGCGGGGCGGTGTGAAAGACAAGAGCCACAGATCAGATCCTCGACGATGGCACCCTCGAAAGGAACACCGCAGCAGTCGCAGACCGGCGGCGTGATGAAGGTGACCTGTTGAAAACAGTCCGCGCAGAGGCTGCCGGGCGCATCGACAATGATCCCGCAGCCGAGGCACTGTGGCGGCAGCAGCGAGTCCACGAACAGACGCGCGGCCCCACGGGCTAACTGCACGGCAGTATTGAAAGCCATAGCGAATCCGCCCCGCTTCAAGGAACCACATGAAAATGCCATAAGAGGGTTATGGCTGACAGTATGCAGATCTTCGACCGGAACCTTGTACGGGCCCATCGCGACCGGGCCGCCGGCACTTTGGCGAATGCTGATTTCCTGCTGCGCGAGGCTGGGACTCGGCTGACCGACCGCTTGCTCGACGTGGTGCGGGAATTCCCCATGGCCTTGGACCTCGGGTGCCACACGGGCGCAGTGGCCAACGCACTGAAAAGCCACGCCAAGATTGGCACACTTTTACAAGCAGACTTGTCGCCCGGCATGGCGCGCATGGCCCGCGCCGCCACGGGGTTGCCGACGTTTGTGGCCGACGAGGAATTCCTGCCTGTGGCGGAGAGCAGCCTCGATCTGGTCATGAGCAATCTCTCGCTGCACTGGGTCAATGACCTGCCGGGTGCGCTCATGCAGATCCGCCAGTGCCTGAAGCCAAACGGCCTGTTCCTCGCCACACTCTTCGGCGGTGAAACGCTGCGCGAGTTGCGCACCGCGCTGATGGAGGCCGAGGCGGAAACCACCGGCGGCGTGGCGCCCCGCATCTCGCCCTTCACCGACGTACGCGATGCCGGCAACCTCTTGACCCGCGCCGGCTTCGCTTTGCCCGTTGTGGACGCCGATGTGATCACCGTGACTTATGGGGATATGTTCAAGCTCCTGGCCGACCTGCGTGCCATGGGCGAAACCAACGCCGTGCTCGAACGCCGCAAGGTGCCGACGCGCCGCCAGACCTTCCTGCGGGCGGCGGAAATCTATAGCCGGCTATTCACCAACGCGCGCGGGCGCCTCAATGCCACCTTCCAGGTACTGACGTTGACTGCTTGGGCACCGCACGCCTCCCAGCAGAAACCCTTGCGTCCCGGCAGTGCCACGGCACGCCTTGCCGATGCCTTGAAAAGCACCGAAGTCAGCCTCGGCGAACAAACACCTTTCACAAAAACAGAATCATGAAATTCGAACAGCCGCTGATCGAAGGCACTCTCGTGAACCGCTACAAGCGGTTCTTCGCCGACGTGCGGCTGCCGAGCGGCGAGGTTGTCACCGCTCACTGCGCCAACTCCGGCTCCATGCTGTCGGTGAAGGAGCCGGGCGCCCGCGTCTGGCTATCGCCAGCCACCAACCCCGAGCGCAAGCTGCGCTACACCTGGGAGATCATCGAAATCCATGGCGGCCTGGTGGGCATCAACACCGGCCACCCCAACCGCCTCGTGGCCGACGCCATTCTCGCCGGCAAAATTCCGGAGTTGGCGGGTTACGAGGTCCTGAAACGCGAGCAGAAGTACGGCAAGAATTCGCGTATCGATATTCTTCTGGAGAGCCCCGGAAAACCGCCCTGCTACGTGGAGGTGAAAAACGTCACCTTGAAACGAGCGGCGGGGGATCAGCTGGCCGAATTCCCGGACTCGGTGACCGAACGGGGTGCCAAGCATCTGGTGGAAATGACCGATATGGTCAAAGCCGGGGCCCGGGCGGTGATGGTTTATCTGGTCCAGAGGGGCGATTGCCGGCGCTTTACCGTGGCGGCCGACCTGGACCCCACCTACGCCAAGTCCTTGAAAAAGGCCATGGCGGAGGGGGTGGAGGCGCTCTGTTATGGTTGCGACGTGACGCCCGATGCTATAACCGTGACCAAATCGTTGACGTTGGATTTACCGAAATAAGACCATAGATATAAGGTATCTACCGGTCCCTGAGGAATGAGCTGAGATGAGAGAAGCCGCCCTGAAGCGCCCCCGCGATGTCGAGATCCATGGCCCCGAAGCTTTCGAGGCCATGCGCAAGGCTGGGCGCCTGACGGCCGAGATGCTCGATTACATCACGCCCTACGTGGTGCCCGGCGTTACCACCGGTGAGATCGACAAGATCTGCTACGACTTTCACAAAGCCCACGACGTCATTCCGGGACCGCTCAATTATCGTGGCTATCCCAAGTCCATCTGCACCTCCATCAACCATGTGGTCTGTCACGGCATCCCCGGCGACCGCGTGCTGAAGGACGGCGATATCGTCAACATCGACGTCTCGCCCATCGTCGATGGTTGGTTCGGCGATTCCAGCCGCATGTATTTTGTCGGCGACGTGAAGATCAAAGCCCGCAAGCTGGTGGAAGTGACCTACGAAGCGCTCATGCGCGGCATCGCCGCCGTGAAGCCAGGTGCGACGCTGGGCGATGTGGGCTACGCCATTCAGAGCTACGCCGAGAGCCAGCGCTTCTCGGTGGTGCGCGATTTCTGCGGCCACGGCATCGGCCGTGTATTCCACCAGGCTCCGAACGTCATGCACTTCGGCGACCCAGGCGAAGGCATGGTGCTGGAGGCGGGCATGATCTTCACCATCGAGCCCATGATCAACGCTGGTCGGTACGAGACCAAAATCCTGGAAGACGGCTGGACCGCAGTGACCCGCGACAAGTCCCTCTCCGCCCAGTTCGAGCACACCATCGGTGTGACGGAAACGGGCGCGGAAATCTTCACGCTGTCGCCCAAAGGCTACACCTGCCCGCCCTACACCGATTCCAAATAGCTCTGGAACACGGCGGCGTGGACGTCGGCAGGATCAGCCGCATTCGGCCACAGATCTTCAGCACGAAAACGCACGTCATAGGTCGGCTCATTTTCGGCCTTCACACCGTGCGCATGCGCATCGGGGAAAGGGTACGGCGGCGACTCACGCACCACCACGCCGGTTTTCCCGCGGATATAAGCCGGCATACGCACGTGGCCTGAGACATACTCCTCCTTCACACGGACGCGAGCGCCCGGTTGAAAACGCACACGGGCCGGCGCATTGGTCCTGCCTGGACCCAGCGGGAGCGTCAGAGGGAAAAAGCCGCCTGCTCTCGCCTCAAGTTCCTCGCGCGTGACAACGCCTTTTTCGACGCATAGCGCGGCGAAGCCCGTCAAGGAGCGCTCGTAATAGCCGGCGGCGAGATAGTGCCGGGGCTCCATGCGCTCGATGGCATGGCGGTATTCATCCATATTGAAAATACCGCGCCTGACCGCGAGCACATAGAGGGCGTTGGCCCGCAATTCCCAGTCATCGTGAAAGACTGGCGCACCTTGCGTGAAGCGCACGAGCCCGAACCCTTGTTTGCCGCCGAGATCATGCACGCTGTCCATAAGTGCCCTTTATAACCGCGCGACGCCGATCATCGATTCTTTACTGACGAGCTTGGCAAGCTCCTGCTCAGACCATCCCACGGTATGCGGCGGTTGCACCGGCAAAACCATGTAGCGGGTGTCGGCGGTCGTATCCCAAACCTTGATGTCGATATGCGGCGCAAGATCGAGACCCATTTCGCGCAGCACCGTGCGAGATTGCCGCACAACGCGCGCCCGGTATTCGAAGTCCTTATACCAATCGGGCGGCAGGCCGATGATGGAGAAGGCCGTGCAGGAGCACTGCGTGCAAACGATGACGTTGTGGAGAGTCGGTGTGTTTTCCAGAACCACCAGATGGCGATGGTGCACCGGCATCGCGAGGTCAAGTTCCGCGACCGCCGCGCGCCCATTCTCCAGGAGTCGTTGTTTAAACGCCTGATCGGTCCAGGCACGGGCCACGACCCGTGCACCGTTCTCGGGAATCCATTTCTCTTCGGCGAGCGTGGTGAATTCCTTGATGGACTCCGCGACGGGGAATCCGCGTTCCTCCAGGGCCTGTTCAATAGCCGCGACGCGGGCTTTTACAGGCGCTGGAGATTGATGGCGTTCCGACAAGGACGGCCGTAACGCTACGGCTTGGCCGGCGCGACCGCTTTCTTATAGGCCTCGGGCGGCATGCGCTTGTAGCCAGCCTGCTCATAGGCATAACCGAAGCCAAGCAGCGTCGGCTCGGACCATTGCGGGCCGACAAACGCCATATCGACGGGCATACCTTCGATGTTGCCCATAGGCACATTGAGGATCGGATAACCGCCGATCGCCGCATTACGCGTAAAAGATCCAGGGCCGTCGCCGCGTCCACCGGAGCGCGGTTTGCCGTCTTCTGGAATGACACCAGCGGGCCCGCCCGACGGCGTGACGAACGCATCCAGTTTGTTATCGTTGAAGATGGCGTCGTAGCCTTCCGGCCCGGCCTTGCGCTGGATGTATTCCATCAGCTCAAGGTACTTCGGATCCTGCAAATCGCCGGACCACGCAGCAGCCTCTTCCCAATAGATATTGCTCATCTTGGCTTCGCGCGGATCGGATTTGTTGAAGGCGAGCAGGTCATCGAGTGTGCGAGCTTTCACCGCCGGCGGAGCCGAGGCGAGATAGGCTGCGATATCGTGTTTGAAATTATTACCTTCTGCCGCAAGCCCCTTCTCGTTGAGGTTCTCGAGGGTGATCGGTAAATCCACCAATTCGGCACCTTGCGCCTTCAAGACCTCGAGGGCCGCGTCGAACACAGGCTTCGTCTGGTCGGCATCACGCCCACCCCCACGCAGAACACCGATGCGTTTGCCTTTCAACGCATCCTTATCCAGCACCTTGGTGTAGTCGACCTTACGCGTATCGGCGTCTTTCGTTCTTGCGTCCGCAGGATCGGAGCCGGCCATGGCACCCAGCATCATGGCAACGTCCGTCACGGAACGGGCCAAGGGACCGGTGGTATCCTGCAGTTCGGTGATCGGCACGACGCCACTGCGCGAAACCAGACCGCGGGTGGGACGAAGACCGACGATACCTTCGACGTTCGACGGACCGGTGATGGAGCCGGATGTGTCGGTGCCCAAAGCGCCGGCTGCAAAGCTGGTGGCTACGGCAATGCCCGAGCCGGAGCTGGAACCGGCAGCAGACTTGGTCAGATCATAAGGGTTGTGCGGCGTGCCGCCAACGCTGCTGCCCGCATAAGAGTCCGTGGTGCGGAAGCCCGCCCACTGTGAAAGGTTCGTCTTGCCGAGGATCACGACACCGGCTGCGCGCAGGCGGCGTGTCACTTCAGCATCCTTCACTGGGAAGTTTTCAGCCAACGCGAAAGAACCGGCCGTGTTCGCCATGCCGGTGGCGTCGATGTTGTCTTTCAGGAGAATAGGCACGCCGTCCATGGGGCCCAGGGACTTGCCTTCCTTGCGGCGCTGGTCTGAAGCCTTCGCCTGTTCAAGAGCATCCGGCGCAACAACAATCACGGCATTGAGCGGTGCGTTGTAGGTGTTGATTCGATCGATATAGGCCTTGGTAACGGAGACCGAAGAGGTCTTCTTGGCCGCGAGGTCAGCCGAGACCTGCGCGAGCGAAACTTCTTCGACAGCGTAGGGCTTGTCCGCGTCTTTTGAACAAGCAGCAAGCGCAAGGCACGAGACCAACGTTGCACGAAGAACGGAACGGTACGTCATCATGGCTATTTCCCCCTGGTAAGGACTGAAACTTTATTCATTCCCCTATTATTGTAACAGCTTTTTCGCCGAAGGATTTTAAATTAGCCACCTGCTTACCGCAGCCAAGGTCGAAACCCGGCCGGTCATTTCATCCCGGAATGACCTCATTGCCTATTGTACGGCTGAGATGGCCTCTAGGCCGCCGTCACTTGCAGGCCGCGCTGCACCGCCGGACGGGCGAGGCCGCGGTCGAGCCACGCCTGCACATGAAGAAAGCGATCAAAGCCGACGAGGTCGCGCGCTTCGTAGAAGCTGATCAGGTTGCGTACCCAGCCGAGTAGCGAAATATCGGCGATGCTGTAGTCAGCACCCATCACCCAGTCGCGGTCCGCGAGGCGGTCGTCGAGCACACTGAGCAGCCGCGTTGATTCGGTCGCGTAGCGGTCGCGCGGACGCTTGTCTTCATAGGCCTTGCCGGCAAATTTATGGAAGAAACCCAGCTGGCCAAACATCGGCCCGACTGCGCCCATCTGCCACATCACCCACTGAATCGTTTCGTAGCGTGTGTTCGGATCGGCCGAGATAAATTGTCCCGTCTTGTCGGCAAGATAGAGAAGGATCGCGCCTGATTCGAACAGCGCGAGGGGCTTCCGACTGGGCCCGTCGGGATCGTAGATTGCCGGAATTTTGCCGTTGGGGTTAAGCGCGAGGAAGGCCGGGTCGTGGCTTTCGTTCGCCATGATATCGATTCGGTGCGGCTCGTAGGCGAGGCGCGTTTCCTCAAGCATGATACCGACCTTCACCCCATTGGGCGTCGCGGCGGAAAAGAGCTGTAACCGATCAGGGTGTTGCGCCGGCCAGCGCGTAAAAACGGGATGATTGAGTGTCACTTTAAATCTCCCTGAGAGGCGAGAATGATCGACGAGTAGGAGATTTAATTGTACCTGGTGCAATTAACTGCCGGTACAATTAGCTCCCCTACAACTGTACAGCTTTTTGCCTCACACACTTCCGAGGGTTGAAGCGCATGTCGGCCAAGAACTTGGAGGAAGCCGGGGGGCGCTTTGCGCCCGATCAATCTGGCGTAGACACCCCCCACTATCACGGGCACCGCGAACGTTTGCGCACGCGCTTCCTCGCAACGCCCGACAGTCTGCAGGACTACGAGTTGCTTGAATTGCTGTTGTTTTCAGCCATTCCCCGTCGCGACACAAAACCCATCGCCAAGGCCTTGATCGCGCGTTTTGGCAGCTTTGGTGAGGTCATCTCGGCATCGCCTGAAGCGCTGATGGACGTGGAAGGCATTAAGGACGTGGCCGCCGTCACGTTGAAAGCCGTGCAACTGGCGGCCCAGCGCTTGCTGCAAACCAAGATTAAAGCCGGACCGGTCATTTCGTCTTGGAATGACCTCATTGCTTATTGCACGGCGCAGATGGCCTATGAACCGGTCGAGCAGTTCCGCGTGCTGTACCTCGACCGCAAGAACAAGCTCATCGCCGATGAGGCCCAGCAGCAAGGCACTGTCGACCACACGCCCGTCTATCCCCGCGAAGTGGCCAAGCGCGCGTTAGAGCTGAATGCCAGCGCCGTGATCATGGTGCATGACAATCCGTATTTTGAGGCCGCGTAGATTTCGATAGAGGGCCAATCACTTAGCTTTGAGAGGCGGGGTTAAATTGAGCGCGTGTTGGCCGTGGTGTTGGCTGTTAAGCGCAACGATCTTAGAATCGCACCACCACCTACGACCGCTTACCCTACGGTGCCCACAGAAGCTCTGAGCAACACTGGACCCATCGGAAACAACTTTGACTAATCTTCAGGATCATTGGGATCGGGCCTACGCCACGAAAGCCGAAACGGCGGTTAGTTGGTATCAACCGCTTCTCGCAAAGTCTCTAGAACTGATCCGAAGTGCTGCGCCGAACATGCAGGCTTCAATTATCGACATTGGCGGCGGCGCATCCACCTTGCCCGATAGTCTGCTTCAAGCGGGCTACCGTGACATTACGGTAGCCGATATTTCGGAAGCGGCCCTTATGCGATCACAGGAAAGGCTAGGAGCACAATCCGGGCTGGTGAATTGGCTTGTTGCCGACATTACGAAGTGGTCGCCGTTGCGCACATGGGATGTATGGCATGATCGCGCCGTTTTCCATTTTTTGACTGATGCAGCGACGCAGGACAGCTACGTCGCGGCCTTACAGGCTGGCACTCACACTGGTTCAACCGCGATCATATCAACCTTTGCACTGGATGGCCCGGAGCGGTGTAGCGGACTGCCGGTACAGAGATACAGTGTGCAAAGCCTGGCTGAACGAATCGGGCCGACGTTCAAATTGATTGACCACCAGGCCGAAAGCCATTTAACGCCCAGCGCCACCGTGCAGAGCTTTGTTTACGCCGTATTGAAGCGCGTCTAGCCACATCCCCTGCCCATCATCATTACCGGGGTTCTAAGGCTTGAGCGCGTTGACCTAGCTCAATGTAGCGGGCCAACAGATGGCTGATTATGGGCTTTCGCTATGGCCGCCTTCGCAGGGTCAACTGCTCGGTTAGGACCTGACGGGCAGGAAACTGACCCAAAGATGCAGAGCCGGACCAATTTAGGGCCTTGCCAACCGGCCATTATCTTCATATCTATGAAGGTATGAATGTTGTGAAGATGACAAAAAAGGCGGAGGAAGTCAGCGGGCTGCTGAAGATTCTCTCCCATTCCAAGCGCCTCCTGATTCTGTGCCAACTTGTGGATCAGGAGCGGTCTGTTGGCGAACTCGCGGCGCAACTAGGGATGCGGGAAGCGGCAGTTTCCCAACAACTTGCTTTGCTACGCAAAGACAGGTTGGTGAAAACACGACGTGACGGGCAAACGATATTTTATAGCCTCGCACGCGCAGACCTTAAGTCGCTGATCGGCTTTTTATACGGGACTTACTGCAAGTAGGCATAAGTCAGAGGAGTAATTGATGGATAACTTCACCCCCCTCGCCTCGCTGTTTGGTGGCGCTCTGATTGGCCTATCAGCCGTCGTTCTGATGCTTTTGAACGGACGCATTGCGGGCATCAGCGGCATCACCGCCGGGATGCTATCGCCCTCTGGCGCGACGCCTGATCGCGGATGGCGAACTGCCTTCGTGGCTGGAATAATTATTGCGCCACTAGCCCTCGTGCTTGTGACTGGTACCCGCCCGGATATTGGCTTTGTAGCGCCAGTGACGGTTATGATTTTGGCTGGCCTCCTTGTGGGATTCGGTACGGTTTTAGGCAACGGGTGCACAAGCGGCCACGGCGTGTGCGGTATCGCCCGACTCTCGACACGTTCGATCATAGCGACAGCGGTGTTTATGGCCGCGGGCGTGGCGACCACGTTCATCGTTCGTCACGTAATGGTCGGAGGTTAAGTCATGGGACGCATTTTTGGTGGCCTCATCGCTGGCCTCTTATTCGGCGCTGGTCTCCTAATTTCGGGAATGATCAACCCAGCAAAGGTAATTGGCTTTCTCGATCTTGCCGGGAACTGGGATCCCAGCTTGGCTTTCGTAATGCTGGGAGGCGTAGCCGTCGCAGCTATCGGTTATCGAACCGTCTTGCGACGCGGCCAGCCAATGTTCGAGCCGAGATTCACCCTGCCGACACGGAACGATATTGATCCTTCTCTGCTGCTGGGCGCGGGTCTGTTCGGAATCGGCTGGGGACTAGGCGGCTATTGTCCTGGCCCAGCACTGGCGGGACTTGGGTTTGGTAGTCCGGAAACCCTTGTCTTCGTAGCAGCCATGCTGATTGGGATGGTTGGCGCTCGGCTTAGCGGCAAGTTCTTCAGCGGCCTTACTTGGAAACCAAAAAGCGCGGCCTAAACATATATCGCAATCGGAAGTGATAAAAACTACCATGCATATCAAACCATTTTTCGACAAGGCTACGTTCACGGTCACCTACGTTGTGACCGACACAGCAACCAAAGCCTGCGCCATTGTCGATCCAGTCCTGGACTTTGATGCTGCGGCGGGACGCACATCCCATGCGTCAGCCGACAACGTCATCGCGTACATTCGTGATCAAGGACTGCGTCTCGAATGGATTCTCGAAACGCACGCCCATGCGGATCACTTGTCCGCAGGCTCCTATATCAAGTCAGTCATTGGTGGAAAAATCGCAATCGGCGCTCACATCGTGGATGTGCAGAAGATATTCACCAAGGTTTTTAATCTTAAGGACGGCTTTGTGCCGGACGGCACTCAATTCGACGTGTTGTTCAAGGATGGCGATACTCTTGCTATTGGCGGACTCAAAGGCCGCGTACTGCACACACCAGGCCACACGCCAGCCTGCCTGACCTATGTGATAGAAGACGCAGCCTTTGTCGGCGACACGCTTTTCATGCCCGACTATGGAAGTGCGCGGGCCGATTTCCCAGGCGGCGACGCCCGAACGCTGTACCGCTCCATGCGCCGGATTCTGGAGTTGCCGGAGGGCACCCGAATCTTCACATGTCACGACTACAAAGCAGCAGGCCGATCAGAATTTGCCTGGGAGTCCACAGTAGAGGATCAGCGGCGATCCAATATTCATGTTCGCGACGGTATCAGCGAGGAGGAGTTCGTCGCGATGCGTACCGCACGGGACAAAACACTTGGCATGCCTCAACTGATTCTTCCGTCAATCCAAGTCAATATCCGTGCGGGCGGACTACCACCGGCGGAAGACAATGGCGTGTCTTACTTAAAGCTGCCTCTCAACTCACTGTAGTGCGCCCCTCGTGCAATCGACTGAGGTGATACTCATGCTCCCTGACGTATTGGCAGTCGTATCCGGTGGATTGGTCGGCTTGGTTCTCGGCCTTCTCGGCGGCGGAGGCTCAATTCTTGCGGTGCCTCTTCTGCTATATCTCGTCGGCGTTGAAGACCCCCATTTAGCGATAGGTACAAGCGCGGTCGCGGTCTCGTTGAGCGCCCTGATCAATCTCCTTCTCCATGCGAAACAGGGAACTATCAAGTGGCCCTGCGCGATAGCGTTTGCCGTTAGCGGCAGCCTCGGTGCGCTCGTTGGAGCGGCATTTGGCAAGGCAGTGGATGGGCAGAAGCTACTTCTAGCTTTTGCCATCGCCATGTTCGGCGTTGGTGTCTCCATGCTGCTTCGCAAGCCCGACGCGGGAGACATTGACGTTCGCATCACGCCAAGACTCGCTGCGCGACTGATACCAACGGGCTTCTTTACTGGCATGGCATCTGGATTTTTCGGGATTGGCGGCGGCTTTCTTATCGTTCCCGGTCTGATTGGCGCTACCAACATGGTTATGCTTAATGCAATCGGATCGTCATTGGTGGCGGTCACTGCTTTCGGAGCGGCGACAGCCGCAAGCTACGCCTTTTCTGGACTGGTCATCTGGAAGGTTGCTGGACTGTTCGTCCTGGGCGGACTTGCGGGCGGCCTGTTCGGCCAGCGCATGGGCACGATGTTGGCCGGACGCAAAGGCGCACTTACGCGAATATTCGCCGGATTTATCTTTGTTACTGCGACCTACATCGCTTGGAAGGCTTTAGCCTAGCTACTTCGTCATCGGAGCTTCCGTGACATTGTGCGATGGCTTGCCAAGCCAAAACCGGAAGGAACTATATGACGTACTATATCGCAAGAACGCTCCCCATTGGGTTCGATGACGCTGTAGACCGCACCATTGCTGCCCTCAAAATTGAGGGCTTTGGCGTCTTAACGGATATCGACGTAAAGGAGACGATGAAGAAGAAAATTAATGTCGATATTCCAAGCTACAGAATCTTGGGAGCCTGCAATCCGACGCTGGCGTATGAAGCTCTCAAGCTCGAAAGCCACGTCGGCACCATGCTGCCGTGCAACGTCATCGTCCGGGATGCTGGCAATGGTCAGACCGAAGTGGCCGCCATTGATCCAGTCGCATCCATGATGGCCATAGACAATCTAGCCCTCAAAGTGGCGGCCCAAGAAGTCCGCGCAAAGCTCGAACGTGTGATTGCGAATTTGTGATTGAACTTACTGTTATTCATCACCGCCGACGAGGATGAGTGCCCCGTGATCCTGCCTGGGTGATTTGATGAGGATCAACCCATGCCATCGTCCGTATTGATATGATGGCATCGAGCACACCCATTTTTGAGCAGCGGGCACTACAAGAAGACAGGGTTTTTAAATGCAGGTCATGCGGCGTTTACGCATATACCACGCGGCACTCGCCGTTCTCGTGGTGCTCGCCTATATCACCGGCGACGACAATTCATTTCATGCGTGGCTTGGATATGGCGTCGCAGCGATCATCATAATTCGACTCATCTGGGCGCTGACCGGCGTCCCGCAACTCGGCCTCATGCGCTTCTATCCGCATTTCGAGGGCTTGCGCCTTACCACAGCGATGACACACCCCGCGATCAGCCGGACACTCCTACTAGGTATCGCGACGTGCCTAATCGGAGTCACTCTCACCGGCATTGCCATGGATCGCGGTCGCACCGTAGGTCTTGCGGATCAGACGGTCACGAGTCCGGCACTTGTGGACAGTGGCCAGAGGATAGGACGTGACACGCATGATGAGGATGAAGACGAGAGTCTTGTCGGCGAAGTGCATGAAGCCCTAGCTAACCTGCTCGTGCTGTTCATTCTCACACACGTAGCTTATCTCGTACTCTTCAAAAGGCCACTCGCGCTATTCATGCTATTTTCTCATACGCCTGCAAAAGGGGATGGGTCTCCGTGAAATTACAAGAATACAAAGTGTGGGACGCCACCACGCGCGTTTTTCATTGGCTCAACGTTCTGTGTGTCCTCGGCCTAGTTGCTGTCGGAACTGTCATTCTCAATGCTGATGCCCTGGGCGTGAGCAACGACGGCAAAATCATTCTGAAAACGACGCATGTGTGGATCGGTTATGTATTCGTGCTCAATCTGCTGTGGCGATTGGTATGGGGATTTATCGGCGGACCTTATGCCCGCTGGCGGGCCATTCTTTCATTCGGTCGCGGATACGGAGCGCAATTAGCCGGAGAGTTTGCCGCGATCCGTGAGGGACGCTCCCAGAACTACATCGGTCACACGCCCTTAGGGCGTATAGCCGTCACAGTGTTACTTGGAGCACTCCTACTCCAGGGAACCACTGGCCTTATTCTCGCGGGTACCGATCTCTATATGCCGCCATTCGGCAAGACCATCGCTACCGCCGTTGCTGCCAGCGGATTGGACCCTAGCCAGGTCCGGCCCAACGCCCCGGAAACGGTCGATCCCGAGGCATACAAGGCGATGCGCGACATGCGGGCTCCGGTGGTTGAAACACATGAGATTATGTATTTCGTGCTACTCGGCCTTATCGCATTGCATATTCTTGCAGTCGTCCTGACCGAGTTGAAACACGGCGGCAATATCGTCTCGGCTATGATTAGTGGTCGGAAGACCTTTGCCAATCCACCGGCTGACAGGCCGGAATAAGTGAGCCGCCTCCATACTGAAAGGCATCGGGTTTCGCGCATTGGCTGGTTGCGTGCCGCCGTACTCGGAGCAAATGACGGTATCGTTTCTACCGCCAGCCTGATTGTTGGTGTGGCGGCTGCCTCCGGAACGGGATCAGCCGTTCTAGTCGCAGGTGTTGCGGGACTAGTTGCCGGTGCAATGTCTATGGCTGCTGGCGAATATGTTTCCGTGAGTTCACAGTCAGACACAGAGCAAGCAGACCTTGCTCGCGAGCGGGCCGAGCTTGCAAGCCAACCGGCTCTTGAGCGTGCGGAGTTGGCGGATATCTACGTAAAACGCGGCCTTGAGTCAGACCTCGCATATAAGGTCGCGGATCAACTCATGGCGAAAGACGCGATTGGAGCGCACGCCCGGGACGAACTTGGGATTTCCGAGGTGACGACTGCGCGTCCTATTCAGGCAGCCCTCACTTCAGCCGCCACTTTTGCCGTCGGAGCCGCGATGCCTCTCCTGATGGTAGTGGTTTCCCCAACGTCACTTCTCGTGCCTGTCGTTTCAATTACCTCTCTGCTGTTCTTAGCTTTGCTTGGTGCCATAGGTGCCCGCGCGGGTGGCGCACCTGTGATTCGGGCGACGGTGCGCGTCACGTTTTGGGGCGCTCTCGCCATGGCCCTAACGGCTGCTATCGGCTCTCTCGTAGGAACGGCGGTATAAGATACATCCCCAACACTTTTCGATTAATCGTCGTGGGGACTAGGGATTCAAGGAGACATGATGCTGGAGTACAAAGTCTCGGCTAGGCGCATTGATTCCCACGGCAGTGTTGCCGTCGCTAAAGATGCCGAGATTCCGCTCGATACTGACATGGCAGGACGACGAGACGCCTTCAATCCCGCTGAGCTTTTGCTGGCCGCAGTCGCCGCCTGCATGATTAAAGGCATCGAGCGTGTCGCACCAATGATCCAGTTCGACCTACGTGGTGTCGAAGTAAATCTCCATGGCGTCAGGCAGGATAGCCCACCGAAAATAGTCTCTATCGAATATGAGATTATGGTGGATACCGATGAAACCGACCAACGCCTCGAACTACTGCATAAGAACGTCCGCAAGTATGGGACGATTTCCAACACAGTAGCTGATGCAACAAAACTTGAAGGCAGAATTATTCGCGCCACCGCCTCTCAGTAAATGCAGGCCCACAGATCAGAGCCTCACATGTGCGGAAGACAGCAAAATGATTGAGGGTGCTTCATGTTCCCCGCCCACGGGCGAACCTCCTGCCAAACGCCTCAATCGCGACTGCTTCTGCTTGACTCTTGATCGGGATGCCTTGTCCGAAGCATTGCGCCGCGAGTCAGATGATGCCGAGTTCTTCAACAATCTTATCGCCTCGCGACCACACCTTTTTTCCGCTACCCCTGTTTTTCTACCTCGCAAAGCCCTCGACCAAATGCTGAGTACGGTCAGAGCAATTGAAGCCGTGGCGGAGTTACCTGCCTATCGCGAGAAGGTCTTGTCTTGGGCTCCCGAGATTGCTCGGCATAGCTATGGGCCGCGGGGCGCTTTCATGGGTTACGATTTTCACTTCGGCGACGACGGCCCAAAGCTGATTGAAGTAAACACCAATGCCGGGGGCGCGTTCCTAAACGCATTTCTTTCCAAGGCTCAACTCTCCTGCTGCTCCGAAATGAAAATCGGGTTGGAGAGTTCGGGCGTGACGAACTTCGAGACTGCGATTCTCAACATGTTTAAGGCGGAGTTTTCGCTACAAAGGAAAGCGGGCACTCTTTCTCGCGTGGCAATCGTGGATGATCGACCGGAAGAGCAATACCTTTACCCTGAGTTCCAACTCGCCCAGCGATTCTTCCAAAAAAATGGGGTAGATGCCCTCATCGTTGACGCGGCTGATCTGCGCTACGAGTGTGATTGGCTCCAAGCTAATGGCCGACCGATTGACCTCGTCTACAACCGCCTCACCGATTTTTCTTTGGAAATGCCCGAACATGCATCGTTGAGGGCTGCTTATCTCAGCCAAGCTGTCGTCGTTACACCGAACCCATCAGTTCATGCGCTCTTTGCAGATAAGCGTAATTTAGCTCTCTTGACGGACGCGACGACGGTGCGTTCGTGGGGCTTACAGGCGGATGTGGTGGCCGGGCTTAGGAATATCCCGCACACGGTGGTTGTCGATGCAGCCAATGCCGACCAGCTATGGGCCGAGAGAGGCAAGCTCTTTTTCAAACCTGCCGGAGGTCACGGGAGCAAAGCCGTCTATCGTGGCGACAAGGTGACAAAACGGGTCTGGGGAGAGATAACGCGAGGCAGCTACGTCGCCCAGGACTTCGCGCCACCGAGTGAGCGGCTCATTGAAGTTGACGGCGTGCGGGTCCCCCGCAAGATTGACGTGCGGCTCTACGTGTACGATGGCGAAATCCTTCTCGCGGCTGCACGCCTTTACCAGGGTCAGACGACGAATTTCCGAACCCCGGGTGGCGGTTTTGCGCCAGTGTTGGCGGTTTGACGTGGGTACCGGGCGACCCGGTAGTAATGCGGGATGCTCCGTGAAGGAGCATAGTGGTGCATGACAATCCATTTCTCGCGGCAGCGTAGTTTCTGATTTAGAGCCAGCTACTTAGCTTTGAGACCCGAGGGTCAATTTGGCGCGTGTTGGCCGTTGTGTTGGCTGTTTCTCTGGACCTCCAATGGGTTTACCCGAGGCTTCGATGATTTGCGCTTCAGTATCCCGCCGCCTTTGGATTCCACTTCTCACCATCCTTTTGTCCGGTGGCCTTCCCGCCTGGGCGGAATCCGTAACCGGCCAAGTTCGCATCATCGACGGCGACACATTCCAATTTGAGACCGGATTAAAGGTCCGCATCTTCGGCATCGACACCCTTGAGAAGAATCAAAAGTGCGAAGCCAAAGGCATGTGCGTTCCTTGCGGTGAGGAGTCGAAGGCCGTTGCCATCAAACTGATTGGGAAGTCACAGATGAGTTGCGAACTAAAAGGGCAAAAGACATACGACCGCGAAGTCGCAATATGTACCGTCGATGGTAAGGATTACGGCGAGACAATGATCGCCAGCGGCTGGGCATTAGCCTATCGGAGTTTCCTGCCCCGGAAGGGTAAGGGCCATTCCTACATCGAGGCCGAGGAACGGGCCAAAGCCGCGGGTGTTGGAATATGGGGGACGCGGTTCGTCCCGCCGTCCGATTGGCGTAATCATAAAATGCGTCTTGAGTGCGAACGCTAGAGAGTTGCAAGAATGTCGATGCCAACAAAACTCTATAAGTACCGATCACTGGCCGATGATATGCAATGGCAATATGCGCGAAACATCATTGTGGACAACGAATTTTATTTTTGCCGACCGACTGAGTTCAATGATCCGTTTGAATGTCGTCCTATGTTCCGAGTTGAGGGAACGGTGGATGAAATTGCGTTATATTTCTACAAATTGCTGTCGAGAAATCGCCCCGAACTTGATGAACAATCGCGCCGCTCCATGGCCGCAACGAAGGCGTCTCAAATGGCGGCAGACCCACCAGGACAACTCCAAGCCTTCATTGAGCGATTTCACGAAACGCAGATAAATAACTATGGCGTATTGTCGCTATCTGCCGATCCCGAAAATATATTGATGTGGGCACACTACGCCAACAATCATCGGGGTATATGTCTTGAGTTCTCGACTGACAAGGCTCTCGACAATCTATGCTATGCCGAGCCCGTGACGTATCAGGACGAATTTCCGACAATCAATGTGCTAACAGCGGGTGATGATCCACCGCAGATGATGAGGACAATGCTCATCACTAAATCAAAACTTTGGAAATACGAACAGGAGTGGCGGCTAGTTGATTTAGATGGACACGGACCAAAGCAGTTTAATCCAGGCACTTTGACCGGCATCATTGTAGGTGCGAAGTGCAGCGAGGAGTCGCTAGGGAGGCTGGTCACAATGGCAAATGGGCGATCTCCAAAGCCCGCGTTCTATAGCGCGGCGCTGTCCAACAATGCGTTCAAAGTTGTGATTTCAAAAAATCCCGACTAAGCAGCAGCCAAGCTCTCCTGCACCTTCTCCAGATAGTCGGCGACAGTGGCCCACAGATCACGCATCGCCAGTCCACCCCGGCGCTCAATGAGTTCGCCGTCGATGTATTCCAGGATCGCCTGAACGCGCTCACGCGCCCGATCCCCCTGACCAACGTGCCGCTCTAAGCTCTTTAGGACGGCCTCCGTCGTGATCGGCTTATCTTGAGAACTGGCGACGGTCTGTCGAACCCATTCGGCTGCGCTTGCCATGTGCCTCTCCTAGGTTTCCGTCCCAAAATCGAGGTTTTGGAGTCTATACGGAGAAAAAGAACAAAACACGAACTCTCTGCCGTCGCTTCGCCACGATAGCTGTGAGCCATCGGCTCATCCGCGGTTTTCCACGGCGAAAAGACCGGCCTAGGCTCTCCTGTTGGAATGTTGTCCAATAGTGTGAAATTCCCAGCGTCTTCCCGCTCGGGTTGAGGAATGGGGTGGCATCATACGTTTCAGGGGCTTTGGTTCCGTGTAGCTGACCAATGCTAACGCGCGACCCAATGTAAGAATTTATGGCCGCGCTGATCGCTTACTTGGGAAGCCTCGTCGGCTATCTGGAACCAGTTTTCCGATTCCTAGTCCAACCTGGGATCGCAATTGGGGCGTCCGCGCTAATCATATTCGCCGCCCTGTTGCTTGGCATTTGGTTCAACCTCGTCACCGTATTCCCTGTACTCCGCCAAATTCGGCGTCTGCGGATTCACCTAAAACAATTCAAGGATAGCTCGGACTTCGCCGCAAATTTTAGCGCGTTCGACGCGGAAATTTCTCACGTACACATTCTGCGTCAGGAATGGCAGGAATTTCGATCGACCCTGTTGATGCCAGATGGCTCGGGCCCTGCTGTCATCAGAAATACCTGCCGACCAGCGGACTACCTAAATTTGTCGGGTTCTGCGGTAATCAGGTTGGGCCTGCCCCTCTATCAAGCAATCCCCAACTACTTTGTTGGCGTCGGTCTCCTATTCACGTTCATAGGCCTGATTGCAGGACTTTATTTTGCGAGTAGCGGCGTCACCAACCCGGACATTGTGATCGCTCAAAAGGCGTTTAGCGATCTGCTCAATGCCGCGACGATCAAGTTTATGACTTCGATCGCGGGTCTAGCTTCCTCCATTCTACTTTCAATAAATCTGAAATCCCAAACCGTGCGCCTTCAGCGCCGTATTGATGACCTTTGTACCGATCTTGGCTTTTTGTTGGAGTTCGAGTCCTCTGAGCGGATTTCACTCCGACAATTGCACATCCTTGAGAAGCAGCGTGAACAGCTAGAGCGATTCAATACGGATTTTGCCATTGAAGTGGCAAAGGCGCTTGAAACGCGCCTCACCGCATCATTGGGCACAGCAATTGGACAGGCCGTAAGTCCAATGGTGTCCTCAATCGACAAGATGGCGGAAACTCTGTCTCAACAAACACAACAGGGGGTCAGCGACCTGGTCCAAAAGTTCACCGAGAACCTTCATGGTTCCGCGGGGCGAGAAATGGAGTCAGTAGTCACAGCGTTATCAGGCCTTCAAAGTACGCTAGAGGGAACCATTGGTCGCCTCAGTCAGTCTGGTGGAGATTTCGGCTCAAAGATTGATGCGGTTGCGGACCGAATGGATGCCCTTATGGCAGGTGCTGCTGAAAAACTCTCAGCCAGCACTAATAATTCGGCACAAAAGCTCGAAGATATTTTGGGCGATATTGCAATTCAGCTTCGTGAGCAGATGGGCAGCGTCGCTACGAGTCTGAAAGCAATGACGGAACAATCTGCGGAGGTGCTTACCAATAGCATTGGGGGTGCCGCCAATGCTCTCTCAGCATCCGTTGGTTCAGCGGGCACTCAACTCACTGAACACTTTGCTTCAATGTCCCACGACTTAAATGAAAAGCTGGCTCCCCTCGCGGCCTCGTTGGGTAGCGTAGAGGCGTCATTAAGGGCCCTCGATAATAGGCTTGGTTCGCAATTCACCGAAATAGATCGGTTGCTGGGCCGGACTAGAGAGTTACTCGGTACATTTGATGGAGCGGCAGAACGCCTACGTGATGCTGGCGTACCAATCACGGCTACAGCCGACAAGTTTACGCTCGCAGCAGGGCGGATAGATGCTACGTCCCAGCAAATGGGTCGTGCATTTGACCAAATAGAGAAGCTAGGCACGGCGCTTACGGAAACAGGCGATCGCTTCCGCGATAGCAGCAAACTCTACCAATTGGGAACAGCAGAGCTTGATGAGAAGCTAGGTCGCATATTTGCCGCCATGCGTGACGCAACGGATCAGTATCACCGTAGCGTTACCGATTTTGTCACGAAGTTAGATAGCCAGTTTGCAAGTGCTGCAAATTTATTGAGGGGTGGGATTGAGGAGTTAGGCGGGGTTGTTGGAGATTTGCGCGACGCTGCCGAAGCAATGCAACCTCCCCCGAAGGAATAATAAATGTCGCCCAGAAATGAAGCGCATCTAGTTGAGGAGGAAAGTTACTTCGTTTCGATGACCGATCTGATGGTCGGCGTATTATTTCTGTTCATCATTATGTTGATGGCGGTCGCACTAAATTTGAAGCACCAGCAGCGCACGTACGAGGAGACTAACAGTAAACTCACGCAAGCAGATCAATCTCGGCGCGAAATGCTCAGGGACATTAAGAAGTCACTCGACGCAGAAGGTGTTGAGGTCAGCATTGATGAGGACACCGGCGTATTACGCCTCCCTGAATCCCTCCTTTTCGACCGTGGGAGGTTCGAGCTTCAGGCAGCGGGTCAGGTTGCCCTAGGTCATCTTTCCCGCGTCCTTGACAAAATCTTGCCATGCTATGCGCTGGTGCCTGGAGCAATCACGGATGACTGCAAGACCAAAGGAGGTCGCCTCGAAGCCGTATTCATCGAAGGTCATACCGACGACGTTCGCATGATGCGTAGCGTGGCTCTCGGTGTTTCCGATAACTGGGATCTGTCAACGGCAAGAGCCATCGAGACATTCCAGCAGCTAACAAAAAGTGCCCCGCGCTTGGCCGATATGCAAAATGACAGGAAGCTCAAGTTATTGGGTGTGAGTGGCTATGCTGATAACCGGCCAGCCACAAATGACCGACCGACATCACCCGATCAACTTGAGGAGTGGCGCACAAGGAATCGACGAATTGACTTGCGCTTTCTCATGGCGACTCCTGACGCTGAACAACTTCAGAAATTAAAGGATGCTGTTCAGCGAGGAGTCGAAAATGAATCTAAATGACTTTTTGGCGGATAGCCCCCCACGTTTCCGACCACCTAAGGCTGCGTCACCGCCAAAAATGGAGGCTGCACTACGCGAGCTTGAGGTCACCTTAAGCAAGGTGAGTGAACAGCCTCCCCCAGAGGGAGCCGCCACCTTCTTAATGCGTTTGAGAACAGTCGCAGCCTCAGGCGAGTGGGCCTCTCTTGGCAATCGAGATTGGCGATACGGAGTCCAGCTACTGTGGGATCCAGCTGATCCAGTCGGCGAGGATTCAACTATTGTCGAGCGTATCCTCGGATGGGTCAAAGAACGGTCCAGTCGTTCGTCCTACAGGCTTCTGATTTCCGCATATTTGCAAGGCTTCAAATCTGATCGCGCGGGCATACGGAAAGCAGCCCAGGTACTACGAAGTGGCCTGGAGAAATTACCTGTGCCTTGGGGCGATAGGCATAAGCAATTCCGCCTATTCGAGCCCGATGAAGCTCCCAAGTTCATTGCTGCTGCGGTTCTTTCTCGGACGGGGTCGGTCAGGGCTTCACTCGCTGATATGGGACTTTCCGGCGTTCGGATTTTTGGACTACCCGCAGAGAGCTACCTCGTCGCCCTTCAACTTCTGAAGGCCGGTTGTGTCGAAACCCATCCCAACCTGAAGCATTTAGATAGCATTTTGGATTGGAGTGAGGAAAACGGACAACTTACGTACCCCTCCGCTAAGAACGCCCTATTAGAGGTGATCCTCTCGATCTGGTTAGATCGGCCTCCCCCGCCCGCCCAATATAAAGAAATAATTTCTGCGTTCGTGCTGCGAGTTTTCAAAGACCCGCGGATCGAAAAACGCCATTGGAACGGCACGCCCGATTCCGCGCAGAAGGTGATGAAGCGATGGCTCACTCAAGTTGCGTTGGAGCAATTCATCAAAATCCTTGATGAAACAGCAGTTGAAAAGCAATGGCAGTATCGCAGTGCATTTTGGATGTCCTACTTCAATCAAGGCTACATCCAGGAAGCGTGGGTGCTTTTTGGACCACAGGCTCTAGGTTTGGCACGGAGCGCATTTGGTAAAGATGTTTCGTACGGAATCCTTCGGGGGGGCCTTGGTGTGCAGCCCGATCACTCCGTGCTGCTCTTACGCATCCAGAATCTAATTATTGCCGATTGGAGTCACAATGGCACTTGCCGTGTGTGGATTGATGGCAATGAAAAGGTTCCGAATTTTTACTTACACGCAATGACGCGCCCCCAACTCGTGGATGGTGCGGACTTTAGCCAACCTCACCACTATAGCGTGGGAGGCACGTGGCAAAGAGGCGTCGAGTCATTCATCCGTAAAAAAACAGGCATTAGGATCGGCTCGGGCGAATATATGCCCTAACGAAAGAATATAAATGTCTACGACGTTGACCTCTTCAGCCCGACAAGAAGGGATTCAGTTTCATCTTCGTGAAAAACCACGATTTGGAGCAGAAAAACAATTGCCCATTTCATCGTGGAGCGAACGCGCTTCGGAAGGCTGTCTTGCGGGGGTTGGCATCCTCAATGCCTGGACGGATGATGGTATCGGCAAGATCGACGGGGACTCTGTAATTGTTCCACACTCGCAGATCGCTAGCCTTGCTCCCAATCTTGCAAAGGCACTTCGGCTTCCAGATTTGCTGCCACTGCTGCTCGATATTGAACACATCGGCACTTTTGACCAGCCGTCATTTCAATTCAATCTCGCCTGGATACAACGCAATCAACAACCTGCTTTTAGCGCAGCTCGTACCGGCGCGTTTCTTAAGTACGGTTTAAAGGAATATAGAGTTTCAAATCCACTTTTTGCGTTGGTTGAGGCTCTTGAAGCGTTCAACAAATCCTCTTCTTTGACTACTGATGATCGCTTCATGGCGTGGGGCAAGGTCCGCGAATTTCTGCCAACAGAAACGGAGCAGTCTGTTCGAGTAACCGGCTATCTTAGAAATACTCGCGTGGCTCATGCCTCCCGATTTTCTTTGGATATACGCGGCGGCGCTAAGGGCTTCGACTTCGACCCTGTACTCTTCGGCCCCGAGGCAACCAAAACTGATGATGATGACCATGGCGTAGGACCGTTGAATGAAGTGCAGAGTGAAGATCGCTCTGTACTGCCCCCGGAAATGCACCAAAAATTCGTCAAGGGACGGTTTCGGGAGGCGAGCGAGTGCAAGCCGCAATACGCCCTCGGCGACGGATGGTATGTTGTTTTAGATGAACCAGTCAGGCACGCGCTCTCAATTGTGCGAAAAGCCCAGATGGCGGACGTTGCCACAAGAAGGGAATTCGCTCGCAGGCCCGGAGCGTTTCTTGCCGCTGCGATGGGTGACAAATACGATGGTGCCCTATTTGTTGAGACCCAGGAGTATTCCGCTCGTGTTCAAGATATTGGACTTTGGCAGCCAAAAGTCATTCCATGGATAAAAAGAAAAACGGAGCCCTGGCTTCCCGAGACCTTCGGATTAAAGATTGGTGCCTCTTACGTAACGCTTGCTCCTACAGAAGTTCCTCAGCTTGAGGAAATGGTGATTGCAGCTATAAAAGCTGGGCAAGCGATCGTTTCATTTAAGAACGAACCAGTTCCTGCGACGCAAGGAACATTGGACGCGCTACGCCAAATATCGGGCGTAATCAAACCCACAAACACTAAAGAGGGTGGCCCAGAGGTTCCTCCCGA
This sequence comes from Fidelibacterota bacterium, assembly GCA_947472795.1. Taxonomy (GTDB): domain Bacteria; phylum Pseudomonadota; class Alphaproteobacteria; order Rhodospirillales; family Rhodospirillaceae; genus SHVO01. The sequence continues at coordinate 48,087 of CANJBL010000011.1, forward strand.
AAAAGCTAGCGAGGACGAGGCGATTCTTGATGGCTTCTACGTACTAAATAGTTTGAGCAATCTGGACGAAACCAGATTTCGTGTGGAATTGAACCCACGTACGCCTCTGTCAAAGGGAGTTCCCAGTAGCCTGAAGTCAACACTAAAGGCTCATCAATTAGACGGCCTAAAGTGGCTGCAAGACTCTTGGATCGCCGGTGAGTCAGGCGTTTTACTCGCGGACGATATGGGTCTTGGCAAAACTGTTCAGGCGCTGGCTTTTCTTGCCTGGCTTCGATTGGCAATGGCGAAAGGCCAGATAAAAAGTCGGCCCATACTAATTGTTGCCCCTACGGGCCTGCTTGATAACTGGCAACAGGAACACGCAAGACACCTCATAGCCCCCGGACTTGGTAAAGTCCTTCGTGCGTACGGAGCCGGTCTTAAAGAAATTAGACAGGAGGAGAAGGTCAGAGGTAACGACACTACTCTTGGCGAGCCGATTCTCGACAAGCAAGAAATGATGAACGCGACCTGGGTGCTGACCACCTACGAGACTCTCAGGGATTATCAACTGAGTTTCGGCGCTATTCCTTTTGCGATTGCCGTTTTAGATGAAATGCAAAAGGTAAAAACGCCAGGAACTATGATGACCGACGCTGTGGCAAATCTAAACGCCGATTTCTTCGTCGGTCTTACAGGTACTCCAATTGAGAATCGTTTGGCTGACCTTTGGTGTCTGTTCGAGACATTACAACCCGGCTTACTCGGCAACGTCAAAGACTTCAGCGCCACCTATGAAAAAGACGAAGATCCCACAAAACTGCGAGAGCTAAAGCGGCAGCTTGAAAAAGGCAAGAGTGGCCGGGGCGTAATGCTTCGTCGTATGAAATCTGATCTGGCCGAAGGGCTTCCGGTTAGAAAGCCTGACTTCGTTTATCCCACGCAAATGTCGCCAGAACAGGCGAGTGCATATGACGCCGCAATAAGTGAGGCAAAGGGATCAACGGATCAGGGAACAATGTTGAGAGCACTCCATCGCCTCAGGAGTATCTCGCTGCATCCAATTCATCCCGAGACAGCAGCTGACAATGAATTTATTCGCATGTCGGCAAGGCTGAACAAGGCGATTGAAATTCTGGATATGATTGCCAAGAAAGAGGAAAAGGCTCTCATATTTCTAGAGTCTCTCGATTTCCAGGCAACTCTGGCGGAGTTAATAAAGCGCCGATATAGATTGCCACGCTCGCCGTTTATTATTAGCGGCGAAATTTCCGGCCCTAAACGGCAAGCAGCAGTAAATGCCTTCCAGGATGAAACTGCCCGCCCCGGATTCGACGTGATGATTCTCTCGCCAAGAGCAGGTGGTGTGGGGCTAACGCTCACAGCTGCGAACCACGTTATTCATCTTTCAAGATGGTGGAACCCCGCGGTTGAAGATCAATGCACAGATAGAGTTTATCGTATTGGGCAGAAGAAGGACGTTCACGTCTACTACCCCCAAGCAATTCATCCCCACTACGGAGCGCAAAGTTTCGATGAAAGACTTCACAACCTTTTAATTCTGAAACGAAATCTTAGCCGCGAAATGCTGCTTCCGCCGATGCGCCCGGACGATACAAGAAAATTATTTGAGGAAACGATTGAGACAGGGGGCGGAAAACAAAAGCCCCCTTTTGATCTGGGCTCCATTGACGAAATGGAGCCTCTACAATTTGAAACCTGGGTGCTGCGCCGCCTTCGAGACCGAGGCTACCGCGTATCGCGCACGCCACGTTCGCATGACTCAGGGGCCGACGGTATTGCTACGCACGCCCGGACTGGCAAGCGAATCATTATCCAGTGTAAGCACACGCAAGGCGACGCGCTTTGTACTGAGGCTGCGGTATTGGACTTACTGCGGGCACGCTCAGCGTATCAGGCTGAGAAGGACATACTTGTGGCGATCACAAATGCAAAGGCGTTCAAACGGAGCGCCTTGGATATGGCCGAGAAATCAGGCGTCATCCTCATTGACCGGAGAGGGCTGGAAACATGGCCGACGCTGTAGGTCTCGCCGCTTGCTCGGTGGGGGCGATTAGGGGCCGATGACACCAGCAATCCCAATCACAGCTGCGATGCTTTACGACCTAGTGCAGTGCCCGCATCGCGTCACGATGGATGCCTTCGGTGATCCTGCGAAGCGCGACAAGATCAGCCCTTTTGTTCAGCTACTGTGGGATCGCGGCACGGCATTTGAGAAGCAGGTTGTAGGTCAACTTCAGCAACCGTTCCTGGACCTATCGCAGTTTTCTGGGAACGAGAAAGAGCGCCTGACTAGGGAAGCAATGGCTCGGCATGAGCCGTTGATTTATGGAGGTCGCATAAGCTCGGGCGACCTCCTTGGTGATCCTGATTTGCTACGCCTCGAAGGGAGTGGCTACGTCGCGGGAGATATCAAGTCCGGTTCTGGAGAAGAAGGCGGTTCGGACGGTGACGACGATGGAAATCCAAAGGTCCACTACGCCGTCCAACTTGCGCTCTATACGAATATCCTATCCGAGTTGAGAATGTCCGCAGGCCAACGCGCCTTTGTCTGGGATATTCACGGGCGTGAGGTCATATACGATTTCGACCTAACTTACGGGGTCAAAAACCCAACAACCCTTTGGCACGAGTATGGAGCGGCACTGGCCGAAGCCAGGGCCATTGTCAGTAAAACTGCGACGACCCTTCCCGCGTTTAGTAGCGTATGCAAAAACTGTGTCTGGTATTCGGCTTGCGTTGATGCGCTGGAAAAGGCGGACGATCTTACTCTCATTCCGTTTCTGGGCAGGTCCAAGCGGGATGCAATGTATGACCACGTTTCGACGACAAGTGATTTCGCGGCCTCGAATCCCGATTCCTACATCGACAAAAAGAAGACGAAGTTTCCTGGAATCGGTCCAGAATCATTGCGGAAGTTTCATGCTCGGGCACAATTAGTTTCAACCAAGGGATCACAGCCGTACCTATCCGCGCCTGTGACATTGCCCACTTCCGACCACGAGCTATTTTTCGACATTGAAGTCGATCCGATGCGGGATATTTGTTACCTCCACGGCTTTGTGGAGAGACGGAATGGTGATGACGACTCCGAACGCTTTGTCTACTTCCTGGCTGAAACACCCGACGCTGCGGCAGAGGAACGAGCTTTTCGAGGGGCATGGGAGTACATGCACGCGGCTCCCGCGGCGGCTATCTACTACTACTCAAAATATGAGCGCACGATCTATCGGAAGCTCCAGGCCAAGTACCCGGGCGTTTGCTCCGCCGACAAGGTTGAACAGTTGTTCCATCCCTGGCGGGCGGTAGACCTCTACTTCGATGTTGTGCTTAAGGCCACTGAATGGCCGACGCGGGATTTCTCACTCAAGACGCTTGCCAAATTCTTGGGCTTTAAGTGGCGAGATACTCACCCCTCCGGCGCAGCATCTATTGAATGGTTCCATCGCTGGGTCGAGACAGGGGATAGGGAAATCCGCCAACGAATCCTCGACTACAATGAGGACGATTGCCGCGCTACTCGCGTATTGCTGGATGGAATCCGGGGGCTGTCCGCCGCCTGATGCAAATGCAGTCTTCCTATCCCTAGCTGGAAGTGGCGGTGAATTGTTTCTTCGCAGATTCGACAATTTTTAAAAACGTGGCGTGGTCGCTAACCTGCCGTAGTCGCGCTTCAATCATACTTTGTCTAATTACTTCACCAACGTTTCGGTGATTAGGTGCCCACGTTTTAAATAGGCGATAAACATCAGGTGACTTATCCGACATTTTGGCAAAGGCATCCTGTAGGTTCTTGTGATCTCCATCCAAGGCCTTGGCGACTTGCTCCGTGTAGAACTCCGCAAGTCCTTCGACCACCGCAAGGTCTGTTCCGGCGAAACGGTCTGTGCTCCATGTGTTTCCATCAATATCGAGGCCAAGGTGCGTATAGGCGTGGGCTAGTTCGTGCGCCAAAACTATGACCGTCATATCTTCAACTGAAATATCCAAGGCTTTGGAGAAGAGACCGATAACTAACCAATAGAGGTGAATTTCTCCCCGCCGAAAAAAATACGCACCGAGAATGTCTTGCTCAATGGCATAAATCTGTTTGAGCGAATCCGTTGGAAACCGTTTCAATAGCGATTCGATTAGTAATCGTGCGTATCTGATTTTTTCATGGTGAATTTCAATGCTTGATGGACCCACATCAAGCTCAAGATTTGGATACCTAGAGAGTATGAAGTCGGTCCGCTTGTTGAGCAGATCAAGCCCTGACTTTGTCGCTTCCAGGATGCTCTTGTGTCCAAGTACCCAAAAGGCCAATTCTTCATAGTGCTTATCTAAGGCAACCGCGAGGGGACTCGGCAGGCCATCTTGAACAATCACCCGTATCTGAGTGCGCGTCGTCTCGTCCACTAGTTTGAGCCCCGTGGCGCGTCGAAGCTGCTCTCGCACCCTCACATTCCACCGTTTGAACGCCGCACTGACCAGGCCCCGCGCCTCTTCTCCAACAATCTCCTGTAGTTTGGCTATTGTTTGCGAGTGAAACACTATCGACAAAGGTGCGTCCGGCCCGATTGTGGCCGCAGCGTAGAACTTGTCAGAACCTCCAAATATTTGGGCGGGCATCTGATTATTTCACCTTATCTCTGAACCGCACTTCGGTAGCATCGTGATCCAACTAGGGGCTACGTTCGCTCTATCCGCAGTCAGAAAGTAATCTCTGCCATCAAGGCCGCATGATCTGAAATCGCATCACTTCTACCGGCCAAAATGTGCCCATCCAAGTCAGTGACGTATCGAGCATTTTGGATGTGGCACAGACCGTTGCCGAGAATGTGATCTACTTCCGAGCGCCTTTCACCGGCACCGAAGTAGCTGGCGGTCCCAACCGGCGTTGCTCTGCGCCATCCCAACGACAGGATACGCCGAAAATGTTCTCCGCCCCTTGACCGCCTAGATTTCAAGCCGACGTTTAGGTCGCCGAGTATTACAGAAGGCTGATTCAGAAAGAAGGCCGCAATGCCTTCAAGCCAATCCCAAGCATTGAACACCAGCCCCGCTTCTTGCTTCACGTACCAAGGAATACGCACCCCAACGATGGATACTCCTGCTGCGGGGATACAAACACCGAGTACGTTCGAGGGAAATTGCAGGTCAAAGTCCGGTAGCCGAATATCCAACGGCTCTAGGGGGTGCCTTGACGCAATCAGGACTCGATTTGCCTTCGCGCCCGTGACCTTCGATATTGCTTGATGCGCCCACCCCGCCCGATGGAGAGCATCTGCAAAGGACGCTTCGTGTTCCTGAGGGTAAAACTCAGTAAGAACCAATACGTCGGCACCAAGCGCAATGGCAGCATTTGCGGCATCAGGACGAAACCGCACCATTCCCACCCGGTTGTTAAGGTTCCAAGTAGCAATTAACATTTGAAGTGCCCAAAACTCGAACTGCATCGTTCCGCCGCGAAGGTATCAAAGAAATGGCGATTGCGCCGCTAAGACCCGACGAGATTGAGCAGATTGAGTGCAATATCTTTTGGAAGGCGCGGCCCATTGTCCGCGAGCGAATAGATTTCCCTTGGCATCGGGATGCGAAGAAATCCCCGACTGCTGGCCGCGTGGAATCCTCTCAAGCACTTGCAATAGAGTTTTTCGGCACGGTCTCCGCTCTTAGCTCCAAGAATACGATCCTGGAGACTTGGATCAGTGCCCTTCGATTGAACGTCAAGGGCCCATGGAAGATCGAGACTGAGGCGCTGGTGCCGCGAGACCTCTTAGGGGAGCCTCGTCCGACGCAGATCGACGCCCTAGCTCTCGGACAGGGAGGAGTCATTGTCTTTGAGTGCAAATTCACGGAACAAGATGGGGGAGGATGCAGCCAGCCATCGCCGATTGGTGATGGGGCGCATAAAGGTCAGGTGCAATGCACCGGCAGCTATGAACACCAAACAAACCCGGTTAACGGTCGAGCTTCCCGCTGCGCTCTAACCGCAAAGGGAATCAGGTATTGGGAGCATGTGCCCACAGTCATGGATTTTGATCCGACCATCGAATATCGACCATGCCCGTTTAGGGGCGGCTGGTATCAATGGATGCGAAATCTTGTCACCGCTGCGGCAATGAGCAAACGCGATCAAATTCCCGCAGCTTTTGTCGTCGTTTATGCTGATGGCCCATTTCCGATGGCACAAAAAGTCAGGAGCGCAGATTGGCAGCGATTAGATGCATCGGTCGCCGGGAAAGCGGTGCCCCTTCGCACAGCGTCCTATCAGTACCTTCTCAAGATGGCCCTCGACGCCGCAACAGTTGAGGAACGCCCGATCCTCGCTGAATTGGAAACGTGGATGAACGACAAATACGCAGAGGTAAGCGGCTAATGGGGGCGGCTCTCTGCGTTCGCATCGGCTTATTCAGCCAGGTGGCCCTTGGCCCACAGGAGAGCATCTAACGCTGCGCGTTTTGCTTCATCCTGCGACCCATACTTTCTTTTTCCGAATTGGCTGCGGTCAGTTTCGCGGTGCGTGACTTTGAGCGCCCAGTGAGGAGCCTTTAGGTCGGTAGACTTGAATACGGTGATATTGAACCCTTCCGTATTTAAATAGGCATTGCCCTTGGCGGATATGGTCCAAGTTCGCTCCGTCCATGCCTTTCTACGCCTCGCCCTCCCCGCCATCTTTTTTTCACGAAGTCGGGGTCCAACGTAGTCTTGCGACATGTGTTCAGCGCATATGCAGCCTACGCCGAGTGTGCCGCGATAGGTGGGATGCTCCATGAAATGCACGAACCTAATCTCCACGCTTTCGCACATTTCACATATTTGCGATGGCTCCCCCAAATCCTCATCGCCGACACAAGTCCAGCCCTTGTGTGGCACATCCTTTTGCGACCACTTGCCGCGTTGCGTATGACCTTCCGTCATAGAGGTGAAGTATTCTCCGAAGGTTGCCACCAATGAAATCAGTGTTCCTTGTCACGAGGCGGGAACGGATCGTTTCCTGGTGCAATCGTATCTTTGCTACGGATTAGGTGGTTGCGGCCCATCGTAGTGAGTTCACCGCCTCCCTGATTATGGAGCATTTCCGTCGCCGACTTAATCGCGTCGCCTTGCTTGTCGTGGAGGCTGGAAGCGCGTTCTGCATTGTTCAATTTGTTGGCCCATTGGCCGTCTGGACGTTGATAAACGGTACGATCATTCTTGCTCATATTCGTGGCTCCTCTTCTGACTAGCGGTTCAACAGATTACCGGCAGACACTTCGGTGTGAGCACGTCTAGGCCGATGTGAGATAAATAACCGGCAGGAAGTCCGGCGAGAAATCCCGCAAAAAGTCTGAACATCATTTCCAGGAAGCCGTGCCACATCCGTTCTAAATCCGTCTGACTTTGGTTCCGGTATCGAGCGTGGTCTTCGGCCATCACCCGACACTCAGTTTGCCAGGATTGAAGGTTGTCCAGGTACCACTTCGCCACCACCGACACTGGGATAGCACCATGGCCGATGCCACGGTGATTGGGGCTCGTAGGGGGATCAACCCAATCGGGGGCCTTCGCCCCGACTACTCCGCCAAAGCATCCGCCGATGATTTCAAGGACAACCTGCGGCGGGGGCTGTTGAACTGCCGTGATGTATGCGAATCCGCCACCGACTGTTCCGCCTACAGCGGCGTGCAATTTTCCATTCGCCATGAAAGCTCCTTAGTCCCGATAGGATTGCTCGGTTTCAACGACATTCCGGCAGTGCGAGTAGATTGTCATTCCAGACTCCGTCGGCGTGTGTGCGGACATAGTCGCCATGTGGTCCGTGAACCACGCCAACATCCGCCCGTCTGCCGTTAACCGACGTATAGAAAGTGTTCGTCTTGCCGTTGATCGAGTTGATGACCTCCTGCCGGGTCCAGCGCCATCCGCCGCCGCCGGGGCCTCCAAGGTGGGTGATCCCTTCGTGCGTGTCAGAGCGGGGCTGCTTGTTGATGCAGGAGACTTGAACGTCGGACATTCTTTGGACCTTTTGCCAGAATCGAACGTTTCGTAAGATAAATCAGACGTTGCGCGTGCGTCAAGTCGAATGATACGTTTCGTTCAGTTTATCTTATGAGGGCTATTAATGACGTTTTCTCAAAGACTTAAGGAGCTTCGCCTGAAGGCCAATCAATCGCTTCAGGAAGTGGCGGACGCGGTGTCAGCGTCAAAAGCTCACGTCTGGGAGTTAGAACGAGGCACCAGCAAAAATCCGTCAATCGACCTTCTTCAGCGTCTAGCGACCCATTTCAAGGTCACCGTCAGTTACCTCATAGATGCCGAATCTCTCGGCGACGCCAAGGCGCAGAGCTTTTTCCGTAAGCATGAAGCTAATTTGACGAAGATGACCGATGAGGATCTCGCCTACCTGGGATCGCTAGTCGAGCGCCTGAGCAAGACCGATGGGGACTGAGATCAAAATTGATCTCATGGCCCTCAGCGATATTGGAGGGCAGCCATTAAGACTCGCAGCTGAAGTCCATCGTCAACTACGTGCCACACACGGTGATGTTCCGATCCCTCTTCCCCTGGACCAACTCGCTAAAGCGGTTGGAATTAGGCAAATAGAAAAACGCCGCACGGATGCTTACGAAGGCGCGCTCATCACAGATTCGGACAAGACAAAGGGCATCGTCATCGTGCGCGATGGTATGCCACTTGGGCGAACACGATTTACCATCGGGCACGAGCTTGGTCATTTTCTGAACCCGTTTCATCGCGCACACTCTGGAACATTTGAGTGCAAGTCGGCGGGGATGACAGCATGGCGCGATGACGGCACGAAATGGAACGAGCGCCCTATCGAGAATCGTGTCGAAATCGAGGCCAATGAATTTTCGCTTAGCCTACTTGTCCCAATGCCTGAATTTAAGAGGGCCAGAAAAACATTGGCCGGGTGTGACATAGAACACATCGTCAAATTGGCGAATGAATACGAAGTATCCAAGGAGGTGATGGCTGGCCTCTACGTGAATAACGCACCTGAGAAAATCGGCATCATCACGTCGAAAGATGGCTGTGCGATGCGATTTATCCTCCCACGCGAATTTCCTTATCTGGGAATGAGAAAGGGGATGCCGCTACCAGCTTTATCCTTCGCCCGCGATTTTTTGACGAAAGCCACGCCTGGCGCTGCATCGGAGCTTACCGAAGTGCGGACTGATACGTGGTTAGATCGCCGGGGCAGCGTAACTACACTCTACGAGCAAACGCTCGCACAACAGGACGGCTGGGCTCTCACTATGCTCGTGGTTGATGAAGCCGCTGAAGATTTGGGGGAAGACGATGATGATTCCGAGTGGAATCGTCGAGCGAAGTAAAGTGAGCCCAGTCGAGTAAGCTAGTGCTTGGCTAGCCTGCGTTTCTGCCGACGACCGCGTCATCTCACCTGGTCATATAGTCTACAACTACTTTGGGTTATTATATCCACGTTACTCTCTCTTTTGGGGAGCTTTGGTGGGGACGAAAATGCCAGATATTTTTCTGGACCCGGCGGCTGACCAGTCGGTCGAGTCAGTTATTCTGGGCCCATACCGCCCGTGGACGCATCACAAAAATATGGGTGGTAATGGATTAGACTATCCAAGGCATAGCGGTCGGATATTGGACCTCAAGGAAAGTAAAGCTGGTGCCGTGAACTATTTCGTTCAGCAAATTGACCCGATAATTTGCCCCGGAATAGTTCTCTGTTCTGTACCTTCGCACGATCCTGAAAAATTAGATTCTGGAATCAAGCGCCTCGCAGAAGCACTTTCCGCACTACAGGGCCGCGTCCACGTTGCCGACGGACTCGTAAGGACGGTTAAAGTGCCAAAGCTCGCACATGGTGGCGACCGATCTATCGAGGTTCATCTAAATAGTATTCGCGTAAATACTCCCGATCTCGTGAGGAAACGAAACGTGCTTCTTTTAGATGATGTGACCACTACAGGTAATTCCTTGATGGCGTGCCGACAGTTGCTACTTAAGTCTGGTGCTGCGCGAGTGGGGATGCTTTCGCTCGGAAGGACAAACTACCAATGAAGCTCTCCGCACGAACATATTTGGCTCTGCTCAGTCTGCGCGGCGTTGGAAGAAAAACGGCTTCAAAAATCGCAGATACCTTTTCAAACGATCCAACCACGCTCGAGGAATTTTATAACGCCCTACTCGCCGCTATATCCAGTGGATTGCGCGTTCCGACGATTGAGCTAGGGGATGTTAGAAACGCTCTTTCTCGGTCTGAAGAACAAATTGACGCCGCCCAGCAGAATAAGGTTTCTGTTTTTGGAAGGGACGATGGCGACTTTCCGTCGAGATTGAAGAATATCCCCGATCCACCGCTCGCCATTTTTGTGAAAGGCAATTACCACGCCTTAAATGAAAAGCTGTCGGTTGCAATAATCGGAACGAGGGAGCCATCGGAATATGGCGCGAAGTCAGCCCGCCGAATTGGGAAGCGATTGGCTGATGAAGGAGTAGTGGTAGTAAGTGGACTAGCTTTGGGATGCGATGCCGAAGGGCATTGGGGCTGCGTAGAGTCGCACGGTCGCGGTGTGGCTGTCCTGGCACATGGGCTTGATAAAATTTACCCCGCGTCCAACCAAGACCTTGCAGATGCCCTTCTTGCGGAAGGCGGTTGCCTAATAAGCGAGTACCCTATTGGTACGCGACCTCAAAAAAATAGCTTTGTAGATCGGGACCGTCTGCAAAGTGGACTGAGTGAAGCTGTAATTGTCATAGAGACCGGAGTGAAGGGGGGATCAATGCATACTGCCAGATTCGCGCAGGAACAGCATAGGTGGCTGTTTTGCATCACGCACCCACCCGAACTACATACGTCGGAGAAGGCGGGCGGAAATATTGCGCTCCTCGCAGAGCGTAAAGCAGAGCCTTTGTCGTCTTCTGATGACGTACAAAATCTTCTTGTGAAACTTCGGACGCAAGTAAAGGCGGCTTATACACCCAAAGCAATCAAGACTGAGCCAGGTCCAGCGCAACACCAATTCGAGTTCTAATGGTCATATTCGACCTCGATCAAACACTCATTGATTCGCGCACCTGCCAGCCATTACGGAAAGCGCGTAAGTGGCCTGAGGTCTACAAGGTAATATCTGGCCTCGCACCCTATGGCGGCATAGATGACGTTATGCAGTGGTTGATGGAGCGCAACGTGCCCATTGGGGTAGTTACTTCTAGCCCCCGACCGTACTGCACACGTGTATTGGCTCATATTGGTTGGAAGGTTCCTGTTGTTGTTGCCTACCACGACACCGCCAGACACAAGCCACACCCCGACCCAATTCTTCGCGCAATTGAGCTTGGAGCCGTTGCTCCAGCCGATGCGGTGCATGTGGGGGATTCAGCAGATGATACGATCTCGGCGCGGGCCGCCGGAGTGTTAGCCATCGGAGCGGCGTGGGGTTCGGAAGAATTGAAGGCGCTCAATGCCTCCAGGCCGGATGTGATTTGCCAAACTCCGCTTGAATTAAAAGCCTTCTTGAAGAGGCACTTCTCTCAATAGCAATCGCAAGAGAAATGAGCAGAGTTGATGAAATTTGATCTGCCACTCTTACAAGCCATCAGCGATTGGCAACAAGGTGGCAATGCTCGCGCAAAATATCAGCGAGGACTCAGGCTAAAGACACTCTGCAGGAACGTTGATAGCCGGTTTCGCATATGCAAACTGTTAGCTTTTCGGCGGCTTTCGCTAAATAGATTTCCGTTGTGGAATCTCCTCGCCGACGGCTCTCTAAAAGAAACGATCTCCGCTTGGACTTGCTCCATTGACATGGCTAAGAACTTTAAGGGCGGTGTTCCTCCACTCAATTGGCAGGGAATTATTCTGGAGAGGCTTCCCAGTGATGATAGCGTAATCATCAATCTATCCGTTCTATTCCACGACGAGTCTTTTCAGTCGGCAATCGAAAAATACAAGACCCAGATCGCAGAATTTAATCTCGGAATGGGTAAATATATGAACTCCCAGAGCGAGGTTGTGCTTGAAATTTCTAAGGTAGGCCGAGAGGACATTCATGGCCTTGGCGGCTATACAAGCGATCCCAATGAAATTGGAAAATGGATTTTCGGGCGGGAGCCATCCGACAAAGAGATAGCGCGGATGACGAGCCTTTTACAAAAGGGAGGGAGGAATTTTGGGCCATGGTGGCTTGATGGAGAAGCGAAAGACAGAGTGTTAAAGAAAGTGATTTCCCACGTCCCAAGACTTAAAGAAAAGAAGAAGCGCCAAGATGCAAACCGTAAAAGGGCCCCTGCTTCTCGACTTTAATCATGTTCTTCCGGTCATTCGGCCTACAGGTAGTTTGCCCGTAACTCGCTGCACCGTCGAAACACCAACACCAAGTTCGCGGGCAATCCGTCGAATCCCCGTCCCCTTTCGTCGCGCAGCCCGGATCGCCGCCTCTACTTTCTCCGACACGCGGGGCCGACCAAACACCTTTCCCTCAGCACGGGCTCTTGCCAAACCAGCTTTGATCCGTTCCCGCATCATTGCACGCTCAAACTCCGCAAAAATTCCCATGAACTGGAACATCGCTCGACCGGCTGGCGTGGTCGTATCTAGACCTTGCTGGTGGAGATAGAGTCCAGTCGTGGTTGCCCGAAATTCCTCAAGCAACGATATTAGGTCTTGGAGCGAACGGCCTAACCTGTCTACAGACCAAACAGCAACTAAATCGACTTGGCCCTTGGTCATGCATTTTATCATCGCGTCTAAGCCCGGGCGCTGATCCCGACCTTTTGCGCCTGACACCCCAGCATCCTCAAAAACGTGAATTACATTCCATCCTTGCCGTTTGGCGACAGTCATTAATTCTCGTCGTTGATTCTTCGTTGTTTGCTCCGAGGTCGAGACGCGCAGATACAACGCAACACGCTTGCTCATAACTAGTCTCCATGGTTTTGGGTTGGTTGGCTTAGCCGCTAGCGTGATCGGCAGCGGTAATCGCGGCACTCATAGAAAAAGCGGGCCATTTACGGTGGCCCGCTTTGTTTTTGTGCCGAGTGTTCGATCAGTACTGGTTATCGTACCGATTGCCCGACTACAAAAGATGCCGGAAAACCGTGTAAAACGCGGCTTGTTATCGCTCTTTTTTGGGTGGGGAACCGTACCCCTCGTCTTTTTGGCCGATTCCAAGCCAGTGACAATTTGCGTCACTAGAAATCAAAATGTGGCGACATGGTTCTTGTCGCCGGTTAGGCATCAGCCTTCTTTAGAAGCTCGCCGGTAGTTGTAGCGACCAGCAGCTTTTCTTTCTTTGCGTAGAAGGGTGCCTGTGGAGCGTGATCTCCCTCACCCAATTTCACATGCTTAATCTCGGTGGCAGGAGTCTCAAATATCAATTGGTACTTTCCTGTATCCTTGTACGGCTTGATTTCTTTGACTGTCGCAATATGTGTGATCGCAGAAATTGGAGCCGTTCGATATGCGGCGATATATTTTATCCGGTCCTTCATGGCGGCTCCAATCTTTATGGATCGCCACTGATTTTCTCCGATGAACACTTCCTGAAAGCCTTCCTCCCGCGCTGGCACCACAACGGTGTCTGCCTCCGCACGGCGACGTTGACGCTGGGCCCTTTCCTCCGGTGAGCGGTTTCTCGATACTTGAGAGGGCGTACTTTCGTCCACCTCTTCAAACTCGTCGTATAGCGTATCGAACTGAAAGATGCGCTCTCCGCTATCAGCGACGAAGGTTTTCACCTCCAGGACCGATATGTTGGCGTTGATTTTTTCAAGGACGCGATAAAGTTCTGGTCTCGCTTCGTCGATTACGACTAGGCCCTTGAAGGGCGCGTAAACAGCGCGATCAAGATAGCTGTCAATATTTGCGCTCGTCGATTGCTTACAAGCTACCTCAAGTCTTCGCAGCAGCTTGGGGTTCGCTTTAATTTTCTCCATCAGAAATGTGCGAATGGACCTCTGGCTTTCGTCAAAGCTCGTGACGAATTTCAGCATCTGTATGCCAATGTGCCTGAATGGATCGTGGGAAACGATCTCGTTCTCCAGTACGAATAATTTTGGCTCGTCTGGCTCGGCGGTGTCGATCAAGTAGCCATCGGGTATCGTTACAATGTCGTTTCCCACGTGCTTCTTAATATCGAGATATATCGACGACGGACCAAATATCTGATCCGCAAGATTAACCACGTCTGCCTCAAACGTGGCCTCCCGCTCGTGAGAGAATGGTCGGAAGGTGCGGCCTTGCGGGTCTAAAATAATAGGCATTGTCCGAAGGCCTTTCTAATTCAACGCTCTCAGTCTCAGCATCCGAGTTCCGGCAGGTTGTTGACGATCCTAACGGTCTCCACACTAACTCGAACAACTCGCTTAAGTAGATCGACGATATACCGCGGGTTATCTGACCACGCATTAGGGTCATTTCTTATCCCGCTCGGCTTATCAACATATAACTGATACTGCTCCATGACCCATTCAATTGCGGACTTACCGTTGACGACATAGCTGTATGCGTCCAGCGGTACGTCACGAATCAGAAGGTGTTCATTATAAACAATCACGCTCTTGTCAGTTTTCCCAGACGACTTCCCGAAGGTCATTTTGTTGACCTTGAAATCAGCGTCTTCCATGACGACGCGCTTGTTCTCTTCCTTAAGCGGCCACGGCTCTACAGTTTCGTAGTTCAGGTGTAGATTACCGAGAGCCCGACCAGATTTACTGAACGCCCAGAAGTCTGCAATGAAGGGAATACGAGGCAACATCTTCTTCAGGTCAGATGAAAAGCGCCGCTTATATTCGGGCGAATGAAGGATGCCGTAAACGTACCAGAACACGTCTTCCTTCTTTATACTTGTATCGCTGTATTGCGACTGGAACGCCTCTAAGGCCCAGTCCGTAATCGTATCGTGACGACGATAACCACTTACATCCACTCCCGTCGTATCTGCCCCAAAGAGTCCTGGCGCATCATCTTGCACATCGACCTTTTCGTACCAATACAATGGGAAGCACTGGCCAGTATCAGTTAGGTGCATGTTCGGAACATGATCCGTTACTAGGGCGGAGTAACCCTTTCTGTCTGCAACGCCCGTGCTTGAAATAACGATGTTCTTGTGCCGAGGCGTAGGAAAGAGATCGAATATCTTGTTGACCATTTCGTTCAAGCGGCGATTGAAATACATCACCTGCTTATTGAAAGGACGATAGGCCGCCTCCACTAGATACGATGAATCATACTCAAGCAGCCTGCCCCGCCTCGCGCCGTCTTTTAGGGACCGCGTCCAACTAATCCGTCGTGGGTCTGTCTCGATTACGGACTCCAAATCCGGCCTCTGATTCTTATCCTTTCCGTCGCACAGTTTTGCGTACCGCTTTGCATCAGAATTATAGGCATCAATCAGTCGGCTGACGTTGGCAGTGACGCTCTCACGCGAGAAACCATAGACCCATGGGTCTCGGTTGGTTACAACGCCAAAGGAATAGACAGAAAAGAGTACGTTTTGTTCGCTGCTGTCTTTTGACCCAATCGCTAAAAACTTCTCAAATACTGGATCGCGCTGATTTATCCAGTCACCATCGGCGTTCGGCGTTATCGCCTCCCAAGGAACGGTGTGGATCGACCCAAAGGCCTCTACAATTGACAGCTTCTCTTCGCGGGAAAGATGGTCACCAATATCGTGATATGCAATTTCGCATGGTCCTTGATGAGCAGCATCGCGGACCATAATGGTAATAGCGACTGGCGATCTCGACCCGGACCCGAAAACCTTTCCACCTTCTTGCCGAGACACCTCACCGCTGGTTCTCTGATCTCCACGCAGATCGAAAATATAAAGATGACTAAATTCGTCGGCGAGACACCTCCGAATACCATCCATATTGTTCGCCTTTATGAATGACCCGTTCGTAACGAAAGCGACTATGCCCTTCTCCTTAATGCGGTCAGTCGCCCAGCGAATTGCCCGGTTATAGGAATCATATGCATTTTTTGCGAGTTTTGAGCTTGATCTCGCTGCATATGTCTCTCGGATATGTCCATCCAAAGTCGGATACGACATATTTTTGTTGTTGTCGTTTTCACTTTCCTGTTGGCCGGAGTACGGCGGATTGCCAATGATTACTCTTATGTCCTGCTGCTTCTGATGGTTCACCCGCTCACTATTTTCTGGAAGCACGACGCTATCTACCAAGTCGCGTGTCTCGTTCATTTGGAACGTATCCGTCAGGACTATTCCTTTGAACGGCGTATACGTTGAGTTCAGGGCGTGATAGGTGCTTTCAATATTGATGGCTGCGATGTAGTAGGCGAGCAGCACTATTTCGTTCGCATGAATTTCTGCCAGATATTTTCTGGCAAGATCATCAGTCGTAATGAGGCCGGACTGGAGTAGCCGAGCTATGAAGGTGCCGGTGCCAGTAAATGGATCAAGGATCTGAACATCTTTATCCGTTAGGCTGACCTTGAAGTGCCTGCGAAGTGCGATTTCCGCACTCTGGATGATGAAATCCACGATCTCGATAGGCGTGTAAACGATACCGAGGCGCTCTGCTAGGCGCGGGAAGGCGTTCTTAAAGAACGTGTCGTAAAGGCTGCGGATAATTTCCTGGCGAGATTTGTCGCTCTTTGCGAGGCTCACCCGCTCTCGAATATTTGCGTAGAACTTCTCAAGTCCTTCTGTTTCACTGCCTACTGCGTGGTCATCCATGACCTCGACGACACCCTGCATCGCACGAGAGACAGGGTTGTTGCTCGTAAATGAATAACCATCAAAAAGCGCCTCGAACACCGGCCTAGTGATTATGTGCTGTGCCAGCATTTCAATCGCTTCCGGCTCAGTCACTGCCGGATTGAGGTTGTCACGCAAACCCTTGACGAAACCGTCGAACGCCTTACGGGCCTTCGGATTGGTGAGCAGTTCATCTATACGGCGCGTTAGGCGCTCGGCGATTTGAGCAACGCCCTTAGCCCATTCACTCCAGTATTCGCGGTCACCTAATTTCTTCGGGATTGCGGCGTATACCGCCTCGCTCACGGCGTCTACTGACAAGACGGGAAAATCAAGGGGCAGTGTGTCACCACCACGTTCCCCTCCACCTTTTCCACCTCCGCCGCCGCCAATTACAGTGATCTTGCGACGGAACACAGCTTCATCAACAAGTGACTCGTCGTGGGCACGCAGGGCTTTAATGACCTTCCAAATGCCTCGAAACTGCGGGTCGCTTTCGATATAGCTGTTGTAGTCCTTTACCTTACTTGAGGGGATGCAGACCGGCAGAATGATGTAGCCATATTTCTTGCCGTCAGCTTTACGCATCACCCGTCCAACCGACTGGACAATGTCAACGATGGATTCCCTCGTATCGAAGAAGACGACAGAATCGAGCGCCGGGACGTCGATACCCTCGGAGAGACAACGAGCGTTGGATAGGATGCGGCATTGTCCGTCGCTTGCTTCTGCTTTTAGCCAATCCAGTGCGCTAAGCCTCTGCAATGCGTTCATGCCTCCATCAACATGCTCTAGATTGCATCGGATCATCGGGAGATTTTCCTCGCCGACGTGAGACTGTTGATACATCTGAGCCAATCTGGCGAAGACTTCAGTCGTTTGTTTTGAGTCTTTGATGGTTCTGGAAAAGGCAACGGCGCGACGCATGGGGGCCGTGTCTTCGGTGATGGCCTCCTCCTGGCCGTCTTCGCCTACAAGAACTAGGCCCTGCTTTGATAAACCTTTCCAGCTGCCAATGATCTTGGTGGCGAAGCGTATATCAATGGCTTTCTTGTCATCGAGTTTGTAGGCGTTGTTGTAGGCGTTTGCGAGTTTGGCCATCTTGCTCTCTTCGACAGCCACGATGAGTACCTTGTATTCCGAGAGCAGATCCTTCTCGACGGCCTTGCCAAAGCCCAGGCGATAAAACTCCCGACCAAAAGTAGTCTCGTCGTCCATCGAGAAGAGGACGGCCTCGCTTTCGGTAGCCTTTGTTTTTGAGGCTTCTGCATAAATTCGCGGCGTGGCGGTCATGTAGAGGCGCTTCTTGGCGCGAACAATGTGGTTTTCGTGGACCTTCACGAACTCAGATGGGTCTTCACCGGGCAATGTTAAGCCCGTGGTTCGGTGCGCCTCATCGCAGATGATGAGGTCAAATTCACCCAGTTGCTGCCGCTGCGCGTCAGCGACGACTTGAATAGAATGATATGTCGAGAAAACAACGGTACGTCTGTCCGCAGACACACGAGAGACAGCCAATGCCAGCTTTCGAGCGTCAGTCGTCGCAGGGTAGGCAAGGTCGTGGGTGCTTATATCTTCTTCGTCTTTGCCGACCTTGGTGTCGGAACAGACTACAAAAGCATGAATGGGTGATCGGGCTTCAGCGGTCCACTCCCGCAGCGATTGGGCCACTAGGGAAATCGAGGGAGCAAGGAACAGTACCTTGCCATTGGCGGGGACAATTTTCTCGGCTAGACGCAGCGCAGTGAGCGTCTTGCCCGTGCCACAGGCCATTATTAGTTTGCCGCGATCACCCGGTGAGAAGCCTTCCATAACTCGTTGGATCGCCTCGTCTTGGTGCGGGCGCAGGTCCTTCTTTTTCTTGAGCCGAATATCTTGAACACGCGAGATACTGAACTGGCTCCAGTCAATTGGACTGTTCTCTAAATCCTTGAACCAGAGTCTGGATGTTGGGATTGACTGGTCCGCCAGGGCGTTCTCGGCGTGTTTACTCCATTTGTCTGTTGTCGAGACAATGATGCGATGGGAGAAACCAAACTCTCCGTCGCTAGTGGAAAATCGCTTCCCGGACGCCGTAAAGAAGGAATCTATGTCGGACTTTTGAAGTGAGTGGTCAGGGTCGTAGAATTTGCATTGAATCGCCCAATAGTCGCCGGTTGCCCGCTCACGAGCGACTAGGTCTATACCTACATCCGCACTCCAGCGATCTTTCCATTCAGCCCACAACCATACATCGCTTAGCCGATCAGCATATTGTGGATCGGTCACAAGGTAATTGGCGATCAGTCGTTCAAATTTGTCGCCGAGTGCGCGATTTGATCGAGCATCCTGACGGAACTGTTCTAGTATTTCTTGGATCGTCATATTTTCCCGCCCCCCGGCGGCTTCGATCCCGCGGCGTAAATATTGGTTGAATATTGAGCCTAGCGGGGCCGTGTAATGCTACACCAGCATGATCTCGTCCTACGCGGCAGCGTTTAATCTCAAATCATAATTACACTGCAACGACAAGCGCAGCCTCCTACATGGCTCTAAAGTCCGGCACAGCTATTGCTGAAAGTGGATCACCGTATCGTCCGGCTGGACGAAGTTGCCAAGAACTTGGTGCATCCCCGATCTGGCTGTCGCCACGATGACGTTCGGCTGGCGCTAATCAAGTGCGAAGACACCAGCGGCTTCGTCGGCGGTATGCCGTAAAAGAAGCTCACCTGGACTCGTGCCGTCGAGTGGCACTCGGACTGGCCGCCTCTCCAAGCCCCCCGCCCTGGATCGCCTAAACCGGGTCTGCGGCCACTCTCGGATCGTGGCATCGGTCCAAGCGCACCGTCAGCCGTCACGTAATTATATTACGCTATCTATGGTAGAGTAAAGCCGATTTTAACTCTTTTTTTGGTCGTTTTCATGGCTTTTCGGTCGCGTTAACCATTTGGAATCGCTATAATTCTGGCAGTTAGAGCGATCTACACGGATACGGGGAAATTGCTCCCAGGAGCGCCTAAACCGAGGCCGCGCAGGGTAAAAAACTAGCCCCACCGGCCACCAGGACTAGCACTCTTACTACACGCCGCCCGACTTCCCACCGGAAGTGACCGGCAACCACCACCACCGAACACCGCCGACCCGTGACTGCTCCCAAGCGTGAGCGGTGCCGGTCGAGCTTTACCGACAGGACAAACTGACATGACCAACAATGGTGCCCCTGCGCCTCGCGACGTGCTGCGTATCCGTCGGCTCAACGATCAATGCCGCGCAAACCCATTTCTCGGAAAATTTGTGATGACCCGCGGTTTTCTCTCCCTCTCAGTCGAGGTGCAGGCGCTTCTTATGAAAGCGGTCATCACGTTCGACGACTTCAATTCCGACAACGACCCGTGGGGCGAACACGACTTCGGAGTAGTCGAGGCACTTGGTCACCGAGCGTTTTGGAAGATCGACGTGTACTCGAAGGAGATGAATTTCGGGTCGCCTGACCCGGGCGACGCGAGCGTATCCGTGAGAGTGCTTACGCTGCTCCTGCCCGAAGAGTGGTAGGGAGTGAGGCGGGTTCAGCAGAAGAAGGGGTTCAATGACTGCGGGGTGTGCTGCGTATGCATCCTGGCAGGTGTGAGCTACCGGCAGGCACTTGCTGCGGTTTTCCCCAGATCCGCACCCGAGCCGAAGCACATGTGGACGAGTTCTCGTCAGCTTTCGGCTGCTCTCAATCGGTGCGGGCTGAAATGTGACGAGAGGGCGCGGCCACTATTTGGTCGGAGCTACAAAGAACTCCAGCACGACGCGATCCTCATCGCTGACAGAGATCCGAAGACATGGTGCTGGCATTGGGTGGTGTGGGACTGGAAACGAAAACGCGTGCTTGATCCTGCTAGGCGAAGAAAAAGCCGCTGGCGGGTCACAAGTTTTTTGAAGGTCTATCGTGATTGACCTGGCGGACCTAAGCGGCAGATTGGCGCAGATGCTCCGGCACGTAAAACTCGGCAACGGCTTTAGCCGCGTTATTGGCGGCCTCAACAAGCGCGAACACATCTAGGTTTCGTGTCGGCTGAAGCCTGACCTTGCTCGGGAAAAAATAGCCGCTGGTTTCGCTCCAGGTCCATCCTGCCGGGGTCAATCTCTTCACCCGAAAGGCCCGCTCGACGGCAAACGCGAGAACAATGAAGCCATCCACGTCCACCATTATCGAACTTCTTACGTATGGAAACGTGGACTTCCGAAGGCTGAAAACGGGCAATTGCACTTGGCGTTCATAGGTCCGATACATCCAAACGTCGCTTATTAAGTTCTTCTTGATAGTGCTTTCCCGATCATTCTCATTCTCCAACCAGCGCCGGGTCGAACTGAACGGAATATGTTTGCTGATCGCTGGTGTCCATGCGCCGAAATACAAATCCTCTAAAAGTACGGCAAAATTGATTCGCATTTCGCTTGCTGCCCAGGCTTTCAGAAGCCACTTCCTTAGATCGTTGCCAACCAATCCACGCGGGCAAATGTCGTAGTCGAGTAGCTCATCCACCTCAGCACGGTTGTTCGTGAAGTCTTCAAAATAATTGGCGATGCCTTTGCTAACGGCGATGTGGCCCATGCGGGCTCCTTCTTCCAAATTGGTTGGAAACGCTAAATTGCGGACGTTTCAAATTACCGTCCAAAAAAAACGACTTTTCGTGCCCGGATGCGTCTGGGAGGCGGTTTGAGCCGATCTAAGCGGGCCTTGGATTGCGATGAATAGCGCCGGTACGTTGAAAGTCAGCGTTATGGCCGCTCCACCCATCAGAAGCTAAGCTCTGGCGTCAGAGCGCAGTGGGAAGGTGGGGCGCGTATAGATGGCAGCACATAATAGCGAGCAGGATGAGAGGCTCGTCCTGGAAATTCTTCGGGGGCAGCGCCCGCGATTGCGCTGGGCTTCAACCTTTGTCCGACGGCATGACTGGGATTTTCTCGCCGAACTGCATCCCAGATTAGCGGGCTTTGGCAGCAAACTGAGCGGGGGACTTAGCGACGTGCTGGAAAGGCATGAAGAAGCCCTCTTTAGTCCGCTCTTAAACTTCGAGCGCGATGAATTGAAGCAATTTATCGACGACTTTTCGGATGCCAACACACAATTGACCTGGGTCTCTGACGTACTATTTGGCCCAGAAGGAAGTGACCCTTGGAGCAAGGAACATCCGACAAACCGTAGGCTGATGGAATTGGCCCGCCTCAAGCGCGAAATGGCGCTAGGGCCTGACAATCAGAATATAACAGATGAGCGATTTGCAGAGGTGTTCGCTCGGCATCGCCTTTTTCTGACCCTTCTCCTGGCCGAACAGGTAGTGGGCGATCTCTCAAGTAAGGCCAAAAAGCATAGAGGGAAGAAAAGCGTTGCGAAGAAGCGAGCGTCGGCCAGCCGGCACCCCGTAATCACTGTCGCAAAATTTCACAAAGAACTGCGCACATTGGCATCAATGGCCAGCCGCGCTCGGCATCACCTGGAGTCAGTCATGGCGAAGGGAAACGCCGCAATTGATGCCGAACAACATAATGCGCTCGTAATGGACCTATGGAGACTATGGAAACGACATTTGGCGAAGGTAGGAAGAACGCCCAAGAATCGGTTGATAATCGAATCGCCAAGCTCACCGATTTTTTTGGGCATCGTCGGCCACGTTATTGAGTCATTTAACAAGTGGCGGAAGCGAGAAGAGAAAACCGCTGATAAGCACAAGATCGTCCGGCACAATGTAAAACGGCGTTTGAAGCGGACCTGATCCGCTGAGGCATATTTTCGTTTTGCGGGGCAACCTGCCCGAACGTTCAGCTATGCAGTTCGACCGTCTTGTAATCCATGCGTAAATTTCCCGTCCTCTACAACAGGAGGACAGGAAATGACAACAACCAGGCACCACCCCCACGATCACACGACCGCTCCGGCAGTCAGCGGCACGGACCGCCAGATCGAACGGCTTCAAGAGGCTGCGACACTCACACTTGAAGCTCACGGCATTCCGTCGTCACCCTCCGACGGCTCTCCTCACATCGGGTTCGATGACGGAGAAGTCGCTCTCAAACTGTTCACTCGCATCCACACCATGCCTCGCCTGGAGGATGGTGAGGTCGTCTTCGAGGAAGATGAGTGGCTAGATATGTGGGCCGATCTCGAAATTTACCATCGCGGTCGTTTGGTGCTTGAGCTTCATATTCATAACTGCGGTCAAACTCATCCAGCGCGGTTTCGTCGTGGCCCCTGGGAGAACCGCGTCCTTGCCTTCGGGCGTGGCGGAGAGCGCGGCCATGAATAAGCCCCGCTCTATAAACCACGATGCGCAGGCACGCCTGACAAAAGCGTATCGCAAAGTAGAACGCATCGGACGTGCAGCGTTCGTTGCGCTCGAAAAGTACGGAGCTATTAACACGGACGATGGTCGCCCCGAAGCCTTGTGCGAAACCAAAGGCGTCGTAATTGCGGCCACATCCTGGACCTACTCATGCCCAAGTTTCTCGAATGGCCAGCTTGTTATCGGCGACTCTAGCTATGAGGAGTCCGGCATCCATTGTGACCTTGTAATTTACGACCGTGGCCTCCTCGCTTTGGAAGCCGAATTTGATGAAAGCGGATTAGTGACAGTCCTGACCTTCGAGCGGGGCAGGTGGGAGCGCCGCGTCCTGGAATTAGATCCTGCACGCGGTCGCGCAAATGTATAGGCGTCGCCACCAAAAACGTATCGACCGAGAACCGACACGCCGCAATGCGCTCAAGATTCAGGTGATGGGACTAACTCTCTTGGGATCGACCGGAGAGAAAGTAAATGCGCTGATTGGCGATCACTGGCATTGGCAACACGACAGCCTGGCGATCCTCTGTGTGAGTCCCGGAGGCAAACTACCGTCGGCTACGGATACGACTAGGGCCTCATTTCTCCGCCGCAAATTAGTCCTCCAGCACTGCATAAGCATTTCATGGAAAGCAAAGATCGTGATCCGCCTTCGGTGGGCGGACGACGGCAGAGTCGTCGTCAGTCTCTTCAAGCCCGGTCCGTGGATCGACGCGCTCTTTACGGCGGCGGCTTCCGATCCGGTTATTCAGTGAGGCAATCCATGTTCAAGCGTAAGAAAAGGCGGAGCCTCCGCCATTTGATGCCCGGCATGCACAAGGCACCTCGCGTCAATGCCGTTAAGCAGACGGCCAAGCAGCCGAGAAGAGACAATTCAAAAATAAAGCCCGAGGTCGTGGCGGCGACCCTGATTGCCAAGCTCTACCGCATAAAGGACGAACGGGTGGTTGACCTGCTCGACAGAACCGCCCCCGACCCGCTGAACATTCTCGGCTTTCTAATGAAATACGCAGTCGAACCACCAACCTTATTGTTGCGCCGCTGCATGCCGACGGGCGGAACCAATGAGTGACCTCAGCCCTGACCACCAGCAACCCAATAGTGAGAACGCGATGGAAAAACCAGATGAATTTCTAACGGAGCCCGAACTTGCCGAACGCTGGCGGATCACGGTCCGCAAGCTGCAAAAGGATCGTCTGCAGGGTGGCAGCGTGCCCTTCCTCAAGCTGGGCGGGGCGATCAGATACCGCTTGGCTGACGTGCTGGCATACGAAGCAGCGCACCAGTATCAAAGCACGTCGGAGTATGGGCGATGACCAGCAAGCCCAAGCGTATAGCTGGCGCGGCTAAGGTGCACTCCCTCATAACGGCCAAGCCACTCCCCCAGCAGGAAACCTACTTGGGCCTGTTGCCGGGGCTCGAGGGCAATGAGGTCACCACCAAACGCCGCCAACTAACGTGCGAACGCTGTAAGAAGGGATCAGAGGCCGAACAGAAAGTCGGCCAACGGATTGCTGCGTGCAGAAGGAAGAGGCCCTGCGGATCAGGAGCGTGTCCGGTATGCATGAAGCTGGCCCGGGAACGGATTATTCCGCAGGCCGCAGCCAAGCTGTACGCAATTTATCAAGATGCCCTGAAACAGTGGAAAGCTACGGGCAAGCGCAAGGGCGAAAGCCGGCCTGCCATCTATTCGATCAGCGCCGTAGACCACACCTTGTCATTACCTCGCGGTGGGCTCGATCCAGTAACGGTCGAGAACAACAAGGAAGCCCTGCAGAAAGCGATCAAGCGGTCCCCACAGCTGAAGGGGTACACGTTCTTTGGAGGCGTGGACGGGAGCCTAAACTTTCCCCTCGATGGTGGCGAACCATATTGGGCTCCTCACTACTACCTCCTCACCGTGGGGACCAAAGAACGGTTGGATGACTTCTTCCGTCCTCGGTTCCCTGCTGAGGCTGAAGAAACCCCGAGACCTCTGCGTATCACTAAGGTTCAGCCGGGTTCCCTACCCTGGACGGTTTCCTATGCGTTGAAGATGACCTTCAAGGGACGCAGCCGATACCGGACCTCAGATGGGCGGGTGAAGACCGGAAACTCAAAACCGCTTGCGGATGATATGCGCGAGTTCGCCGTATTCCTGGACGGTCTGGGCGTCGGTGCGCGGTTCATCCTGTGCGGTTTGAAAATCATTAAGGGGAAGCTGATCCATGCCTGACTTTGTCCGCAGCAGAAATACTGAAGATGGATGGAACCCCACTGTAGATGCGCTGAAACCGGCTCCGGGAGCCAAACTCAGCGATGCAGGTAAGAGCGATACGACAACACTACATCCGGCTCATGGCTCATGGCTCACGGCTCACGGCTCACGGCTCACCACGGTTGACGTACACCGCTGCCACACCACCCAACACCGCCGACATTTCCAAACCGGCGCGATTACCGTGAGCCGTGAGCCGTGAGCCACCCCAAGAAACCAAGGCACATTACCAAAATGAGAAAACCATGAAACACCGCTCATCAGAGAAACGCGGATTTGAGATCAAAGAGGGCGGAGAGTGGCGACGCCTCTCCGATCATGTGCGCGTCGCGTCCTATTACTCGGTCGATAACTCTCAACAGAAGTATGCCGAAGTCGAAATTTGGGACATGGTCGGCGAGAAGGTTATTCAGACGACCGTGCCGTTCGAGACCTTTCATCAGCCACGCATGTTGATTAAGGCTCTAGCATCGACTGGGTTCAAACCGCCTGCGGCCTCAGACAAGGAAGTACTCGCGCAATGCCTACAAAGTGCCCGCCCAATCACCAAACATCGCGTCAGTAAGATCGGCTGGTACGTTCCAGATAAATGTTACGCATTGACGAACGAAACCATTGGCTCCCCGGACGCTGGAACTGAGATCGTTGAGTGGAACGGAACCAATAGCTGCCTCATAGACTATTCAGTTCGCGGCACTCTCGAAGAGTGGAAGGAGCATGTCGCCAAACCGTGCGGGTATTCCAGCAGAGCGGTCACAGCAATTTGCGCCGCACTGGCGGCGGTCACAGTGGAACCCACTGGCTATGAGAATTTTGGCCTTCATTATTTCGGAGAGACTTCCTTTGGCAAATCAACACTTCTCCTAGCCGCGCGGTCGGTCGCTGGCCTTGCAGTCAAGGACAAGCTCTTTACATGGGACAACACCGATGCGGGTTTCGAGGAGATTGCTGCCGCCAGCAACTCCAACGCGCTTATCACAGACGAAGGGCAATTGGCGAACAAGTCCGACACGGAATTGGTCAAAAAGGCCCGGCAACGAGCATATCAGTTTGTCCAAGGGCGTTCACGGACTCGATCTCAACGGTTCCAGATCAACCGCACAGGTACAAACCTTGCTTGGAACGGCGTCTTGCTTAGCGCGGGCGAAGACTCGTTCTGGAGTCTGGCATCAAAAAGTGAGGACCCGAGACGAGGGGGCGAACTGCACCGGCTGATCGACCTTCCGGCATTTCCCGACCCTGGGAATACAAACCACCTGGGCATCTTTGAGAAAGTTCCCGACGGCTTCCGAAACACCGCCGAAGCCGCCGATGCAATCACCAATGCCTGCGGTCGCTTCTACGGCCAACCACTGCGCGAATTTGTTCGACGATGGATTGACGCTGGGCCAGAGGCCACAAGGAGACTGGAGGAAAAGAAGATTCACTTTTTGACGCAGGCTGGTCTTAACAACAGCGGCGGTTGGGAAAAGCGGTTTGCTGATAGGTTTGCGACCATTTACGCGGCGGGCTCTATGGCGCACTCTTGGAGGATACTGCCATGGGACAATATTGGCCTGTCAGTGTTGCGCTGCTATCGGGCAGCGCGAGACGTCCTCGACGAACAGTTTCCGCAGCCGACCAAACTCCTCGATGAATTTCGACAGAAGATTGCCGAGACCCTAGTCGAAGAGAAATCCGAACCTCCCGTCGAAAAAACCGTCCGTAAGCAAGCGGCGGATGCATCGCATCCCGCTCGTATCTTAGTGCGCGGGTTCCGCATCGACGAATGGTTCTTTGGCGCAGAGCGTGAACTGCTGCTCCAGCATATCGAGGAACGCGGTTTTCTAATGCGTAAGAATGGTCGTCACTGCCGCACCGTGCAAGTGCGCGTCGGCAACGGTGAGAAGCTCGACTATTACGCCTTCAATCCAACAATTCTCAAAGTCCAGCGCACCACGCCGAAGGAGGCCAAATGAGCCTTCCTCGCGCCGTGCCCATCGCCGGATTGGCTCCAGAGCGGCTCTACTCGACCAAAGAACTTGCTCAGATCACCGGCTTTACTGAATCAGCTTTCGAGGCGTGGAGACTACGTGGAACTGGAGGCCCACCGTTCCGTAAACTTGGTGTGCGTGCCGTCCGCTATCTGGGCCAAGACGTAATCGACTGGGTCACAGAGGGCCGCCGTCAGAGTACCAGCGACAGCCCCGCCTAGGCGGTGGTTGCGGGTCAGAAAAATCGTCACCTTGTCGAATGGCGGCTCTAGGCCGCTGCAACCCTCGACGACCGCTCGGTGCCCAAGCTGTCTAATTTGCCCGAGAGAATTTGAAGGACGAAGATATCCCACCTAGCCATCGCTTCCCGGCGTTCAGGTAGATAGTCGTAACGGTCGTAGTGGCGAGTGGACACATCGTTCGACTTTATGTGGTTCTGGAGGCGGTCGCGTATTTCCTTAGATAAGCCCGCACGTCCAGCCAGTGTCTTCCAGGTGCGGCGCAGATCCCGCGGTGTGAAACGGGATGCTCCCGTTTCTTCCGCGTAAAGCTGACATAGCTTGTTGGGGGTTGTTGATATTGCGTGCCTCGTCTTGTCGAAGCGGTGCGGGAATAGCCAACCCGAAGGTGACGGCACAATATTGTCCAGAATCGGAACTGCTACCTCCGGTAGCGGGATTGAATGTGGACGGCCATTCTTCGTTTTTGCCCAGCTAATCATTCGTTCCTTGCGGTCGTAGTCAGTGTCCTTGAGCTTTAGGATTTCCTGCACACGCTGCCCCGTAACCATGATGACGCGCAGCGATGGCCCAATGAACCAACGGTCTTCATTCTCAAGCAACCACTCCCAGAACAAGCGAAATTCTAGCGGTGACAAATGCCGATTACCTACCCGCAGTGCATCGGTGTCCGTTGGAATGGCTGCAACGGGATTAAACTTCAATCCCCACCGACCATCACCAGCTTCGCGGGTGTAACTGTTTTCTGATTTTATTCCGAACGCAAACGCAGAACGCAGATAGGCTCTAATGTTGTGCGCCATGCCTTTCCTGCCCCGGCTGTGGATCGAGGCTAAATAGGCGACAATGGTTGCCGGTTCGATAGAGCGGGCTGCTAAATTGGCCCCTATTGCCTCGGCGGCATTGTCCTTGCGTTCGAGAAGTAGTCTTTCCACTGCACGCCAGCAGCCTTTGCCTGACTCTCTCAGGTGTTGGACATAAGCTTGAAAAAGGCCCTTCACCGTTAGGTGAGCCTTTTTGTGTTGCAGCCGCGCATACGGGTTTGAAGGCTGACCCCCTGCCCGTATCACAGGTGCGTATTCGTCGCGGAAACGAGTGCGTGCGTCCAGAAGCGATAAAGTGGGGTAGGTACCAATCTTTGTTAATCGCCGCTTCTCGTCGCGGAAAAAAATAGCGTACCATTCACTCACGATCCGAGCTTTGAGCTTGCGAACAATGAGGACCAACCTGCCAGCGCCGCGCTCGCCGCTATCACGCAATACAATTCGGCGCTGACCTGCTTCTGCTTTGCTGATCGCGCCCTTTATCTGCCGGTCCGTTATCATTTCGTGTTGGCTGTATAGTTGTCTGTTTGTTCAAGGCTTCAAGCCACTAATCTACCTCGATCAATTTTCGCCGTGTTGTCATTTCTTCAAACAACTCAACGAGTTATTTCGCGGTTTGGGCCATCGAGTGATGCCTTGTGGTAGTACAGCGAATGTACAAAATTTCCATGGTGCACAACCATCCCAGCGGCGATGCGACACCCTCGCGCGCCGATATCGAGATGACGCGCAAGGTAAAGGATGCCCTAAGCGCCGTGGGCATCACGCTGCACGACCACCTCATCGTGAGCCGTGGCGGGCACACCTCGTTCAAGAGCCAAGGGCTGCTGTAGGGCCCCCTTTTCAACGAGCCCCAGCACGGCATCTCTCAATTAAGCCAGCGTGAATTTTGGCCGGAGGCCGTTTTTTCGTGGGCGAGTGGCAACAGCTGACGTGCTACAAGGGAAAACTCAGCAGCCCAAAGGACAAGGCCCATGCTTCGCATATTGGAATACGTACGAACCGGAGGCGGCCTTACCGATGACGAGCTGGGCGCATTGATCCAAGAGCGGATGCTTTTGATACCGGCGCGCACGCAACGGAATTGGCTGCGCCAACTCGTCCTTGCGCTCGACGGTTACGGCGGCCCCCAGCACTTGGCACCTTCCGAGAAGGTGAAAGCGGTCGTGCGCAAACTCGAAGCCGATCTCCCTGCTCCTGGCAGCGCGCCACCACCACCCGCGACTTCGTCATAGCGGCCTGATAGACGCGCAGCCTGCGCGGCTAGCGATGCACAAAAGAAAACGGCCCCTGCATGGGGCCGTTTTCGCTTTATGCCGAACGCAAGTGCGGCACGCCGCATCTCGCCGGTGGCGAAAGGCTATTTATTTCTTTCCCATGCTCTGCGCATAGGCGGACTTTGGCGCGCCCGACTTTTCCTGCTTCGGCTTCTTTTTATCCTTCGGCTTCTCTTGTCCTTTGGCCATGAAACGCTCCACTGTTTGAGAGAAAAGAATTCGACGAAATCATTTTAGCCAGTCGCAAGCCTTTTATGAAGATGCATCGCGCATATCATGACGGCGCCTATTTCAGGGCGGCTACCACGGCATCGTAGAAGTCGAGTACCTTGACCTGTGCCATGCCGCCCGGCTTGGATTGGGCGCCCCAGACCACGATCACGACCTTTTCTTTCTGGTTGACGTAAAGGCCCTGGCCATGGATGCCGGTGCCGTAGAAAGCGCCATCGTCGCGTGAAGGGCCGGCCGGCGGGATCCACAAGAAGTAGCCATAGTTCAGCGGCGCACCGCCCTTAAGCACCTTGGGCGAGCCGGCTTCCTTCACCCAGCCGTCGGCCAGGACCGATTGGCCGTTGATGACGCCGTCGTTCATGAGGAACAGACCAAGGCGGCCGTAATCGCGCAATGTGGCGCTAAAGCCGGTGCCGCTGATTTCCATGCCGTCGGGAGATTCCAACCACCATTTAGCCGGCGCTTCCATGGCATACTTGGACCAGATTTTCTCCGAGAGGTAATCGGCGAGCGGCTTTTTGATGGCGCCGTGCAGCACTTCACCCGCCACTTGCGTCTCACCAGTGCTGTAGTTGTTGTGCGTGCCCGGTTCTGCCGCGCGCGGCAGGGCCGCCATGATTTCCATGGATGAGCCGGCCTTCAGGGTCATGCGTGCCGCCAGCAGATGACGCTCATCGGACGCCGGATCGGTATAGGCCTCGTTCCACTTCACACCGGAGGACATCATCAAAACGTCGCGCACCGTCACGCCGTCATAGGCGCTGCCGACCAGCTTCGGCACATACTTGGTCACCTGATCGTCCAGGCTGATGAGCCCATCCTTGATCGCCGCGCCATACAGCGTCGAGGTCACGGATTTGGCAACCGACATGGATATCCAGCGCGTCTTGTCCGTGTTGCCATATTGGTAGGTTTCGTAGGCAATCTTGCCGTCCTTCAACACGAGAAGTCCTGAGACGCGGTTCACGGCGAGGAAGTCGAAGAGGTCGAAATTCTTGCCGCCCGATGTGAACTTCACCTGCGTCAGTTGTTTCTCGGCCTTCGGCAGCGCCATGGGCGTGCCACCAGCGGCGATGGTGCGCGTCGGGAAGACCCGGTCGATGTTACGGAACGTGGCGACTTCCAGATCCGGCGTCAGTGCACCGTCATAAATGTCAGGCGCGGCGCCAATCTGCTCCTTGGCATGCGGATAATCCGACGAGGCACCTTTCTCTTCACTTTTACCACAAGAGCCCAGCATCAGACCCGCGGCCAGCACACCAGCGAAGAGAGCGGAAGAATGGGCAAGGGAACGGCGCGACAGCGCGGGAACGAAGCTCAACGGCGGCATAGACATCTCCTGCATGAAGGGACGAGCACGCTCAACAATATGTCAGGAAAACCCCTAGACCTGTCCCCACGCAACTCGCGCGGCAACCCCCGGCTAGCCTCCCCAACGAGACCGCGAGCTTAGCTCACTTACGTTCGCGTTTCAGGCCTAATTTAGGTTGGCACGGCCCTGCCTTTAGGCATTTTGATCCAGCGCCACCTGGGCCAGCGGATCGTCGATGAAGCCGGAGAAGGCTTGCATGTAGTTGCTTTGCATCGAAGTGAGATTGCGCAGGTTGGCCTGAATGCCCAGAAACTGTTGGGCGGCTTCGGCCTGCACGACTTGGGTCTTGGCCTGCTGGTCCTGCTGGATTTTGACCGTCTGCGCGCTGAGTTGATCAAGCGCGTCGTTGGCGTGCTTCTGGTCGCTGGCTGTTTGCGTTGCCCCCAATTGTAGTGTCGCTTGTGACGAGACGATGCTGGTCTCGGCTTTGTCGATGTCGGAAAAAGCGCGGTTGCGGTCGGCCACTGTTGTAAAGCCGTTGTAGAACCACGATCCCATCAACCCAACGCCGGAGATCTGCATCTTGCCTGTGATCCGCAGGGGCGGATCGGTGGGCACCACGGTCACATCGACCGTAATATTCTGCGTGTCCGGATTGTAGCTCACCAGCTTCAAGCCGGTATGCGTGGACGTGGCCTTCGGCAAAGTCTGACCGTCACGCGTCGTATAGGTTTCGGCGTTGCTGCCGCCCTCGTTATAGGCCTGAAGCAGGTCCGTCTGATTATCGAGTTTCCATTGCTCGCCGTTCGCGGTCTGAATGGTAAAAGTGCTGCCGATATAAGTGCCCTGGAGCGTCGACGTGAGTCCGTCGGTGTCGCTGCGATATGACACGGTATTGGGCGATCCATCGGTGGGGTTGATGTTGCCCACAAGGTTGTCGGTGGGATCGGCGGATTCCGCTTCAAGGTTGATGCCGTTGATCTGGGTATCGAACTGCTGTTTCCAGTAGGCGACGTCCTCGCCTTTGGTGCCCGCATTGGCGATGCTGGTACGCATCTCAAGCAGCGTGCTGGAAACGCGGCCCACGGAGTCCTGCGCATTGCTGACGGCGATCTGCGCGTTGTTGATCTCGGACTTGACCGAGATCCAACTCTCGTTTTGTGCGTTCACGGTTGTCGTGGCGTCCGCCGCCGCATTGTCGATTTGATCCAGTTGATCCTGCAGACGCGCATCCAACGTTAGTTTGACCTGATTGATCAAGGTCGAGCTCTGAGATGTTAAATCACCGAACAACGATGACGCGTCGTCGGAATCAAATGCAGCCAGCACCGACGTCCCGCCGCTGCTGCCGCCCAGCAAGGCCGATCCACTGAGTTGCACCTGCGGACCCAAGATGCTGGCGCCGGGTACGCTGGAAATGGCCTGTGTCGCCACCTCCGACTGCGCGGGGTTGGTGATGGTTTTTGATGCGGCTTGATTTGGCTGTACTTGAGCCGCGGCGGATGAAACGGAAGAGATGTCCATGACAGACACACCCTTTTAAGAGCGTATGGTGTCAGGAGCATAGCGCGGAACAAAGCGCCTCGCGTGAGACCGGCCTTTCGCCAGCCTAAGGATAAGTTGATGCCTTGAGCGCCTGCCATCATTTATGACAAAGGCTGGCCACAATATTCAAATCACTCTAAAATTCTAGGCGGCGCTTTTTTAGTGCGCGGTGTGCGCCCACAGATCGTTTACCCGGCGTCTTTAACTTCACGTCTCGCGTCCAACGACTTTAGGGGAGAATGTTTATGAAGCTCAGTATAGCGGCAGCTGCTCTTCTTGCACTTACCACCTTGGCGCCCCTGTCGGTGGGTGCAGCCCCGGAAGACAAGGACAACTTCGCGGGCACGTGGATCCTGCAGATCCCCCACTCGAGCATCCGCAGCAATTTCAAGGAAACTATGACCGTAGGCTATAAGGACGGTTTCCAGGAATACCAAACCGTTGTGGACAACAACGGCAAAAAATCCGGGAAACGTTATAGAGCCAAGCCCGATGGACAACCGTATGCCTACTACGACGTCGTCACCGGAAAAAAACGCGGCATGATGCGCATGACACAAACGCGGCCGTGGATGGAAATCACGTCGTTTGTGGAAGATGACCCTTCTATCCCTGGTCCTGCTGGGATTGAGCATTGGCTCAGCAATGACGGGCATACACTTTTCTCCGTCCTCAAGAATAAAGAAGGTGCCATTACAAATATTTTGTCGTGGGATCGTCAGTAAGTTCGCGGCAAGCGCCTAACCCGGGCCACCACCCGGCGCTAAATACGGCAAATATCGGCACGCGGCGTCAGCACAAGCCATTGCGGCTTGTGCGCGCTGGTGTATGTTTTCAGGGGATCTAAAACACCAGGGGCCGGGGCATGCCAATGAAATCGACGATTTCCGCGTTGAAGTGGGTTTTTCCGCTGGCGGCGGGGCTGACGCTTTGCACACCCGCATATGCTTATGACGTTTTCGAGAAGTCCATCACCGACCTGCAGAAGTCCCTCGCCTCCGGCGAAGCGACATCGCGTGAACTGGTAGAAGGCTACCTCGCCCGCATCAACGCATACGATCAAGCCGGGCCGAAGATCAACGCCATCGTGGCGCTGAACCCAAAAGCGCTCGAAGAAGCCGATGCCCTGGACAAGGAACGTGGACGCAAAAAACTGCGCGGGCCCCTGCACGGTATCCCGGTCCTCGTGAAAGACAACTACGAGACCGTCGGCATGCCGACGACGGCGGGGACCATGGCCCTGGCCACTTATATGCCGGCCACCGACTCATACGCTGTTAAACGGCTCAAGGCGGCGGGCGCCATCATCCTCGGCAAGACCACCATGCATGAGCTGGCCGCCGGGATCGTGACCGTATCCTCCCTCACCGGGCTTACCAAAAATCCTTATGACCCCACGCGCTCGCCGGGCGGCTCCAGCGGCGGCACGGGCGCTGCCATCGGCGCGAGTTTTGCCGCGGCCGGCATGGGATCTGACACCTGCGGCTCCATCCGTATTCCTTCTGCCTTCCAAAACTTGATGGGCTTGCGCGGTACACGCGGACTTTCAAGCCGCGACGGCATCGTGCCCCTCTCGTCCACCCAAGACATCGGCGGTCCGCTCGCGCGCTCGGTGACCGACCTTGCCATCATGCTGGATGCCACTGTCGGTGCCGATCCCAACGACGCCATCACCGCCGAGTCCAAGGGACACATCCCCAAGTCTTATCGCGCGGCGTTGGTTGCCGACGGCTTGAAGGGTGCCCGCATCGGCGTGGTGCGCTTCCTGTACGGGAACGCTCCGGAGGACAGGGACTACGGCAGTGTTGTGGACGCAGCTCTAGCCAAAATGAAGGCGCAAGGTGCGGAGGTGATGGACATCACCATTCCGGGTCTTGAAGAAGCGCTGAAGGACTCTAGCTTGATCAATGCGGAGTTCCGCGGCGACCTTGACGCGTTCCTGGCCAAACGGCCCAAGGCGCCCGTGCATTCCTTTGCCGAGATTTTCGATCATGGCCTCGTGCACGAGCAATTGTTTGACCGCCGCGCCCTTTGGGAAAAAGTCGACGAAGCCGTCGTCAAACGCGCCTGGGAGAAACGCAAGGCGGCCTTGGACCTGGTGAAAGAGACGTTGGAAAAGAACAAGCTCGACGCACTGGCCTACCCGACGATCACGCGGTTGCCCAATCTTCTTGGGCCGCAGGCGAATGGCGGCCAGACCTGCCAGCTGAGCGCCGCGACAGGGCTTCCCGCGATGGCGGTGGCCGTAGGGTTCGGTGCCGAAGGTACACCCGTGGGGCTGGAACTTCTGGGAGCGCCTTTTGCGGAATCGACCTTGCTGAAACTCGCCTATGGCTGGGAGCAGGCGGAACATCCGCGCAAGCCGCCGTTCAGCACGCCCGACTTGGTCGATGACACCCATCCCCCAAAACCCATGGTACTGGAACTCAGCTTCCCGGGCGGAGAAGCCGCGATGCAGCTGACCTATGATGTGCTCACCGGCATCATACATTACAAAATAGGCGCGGCTGACCCTGCAGAAATGCTGGGCGTGACGCTACAACGCGGCACGGCGGAAAGCCCGGGCGGCGTCATCGCCACCCTGCTCCTTCAGGGGCAGAAAAGCGGCGCCGGGGATATCCAGCTGCACAGCAAGGACCGCGACGACCTTTTCGCAGGACGCCTCTTCGCGCATCTTTATTTACGCACGTCGCCTTTGGGTACTTCGCGCATACCTCTCCTGCCGCAGGATGCGGTGGCGCAGAACTAGCCGGGACAGCCATATTTTCTTCGAGGCGTGGAAGCCAGCGGCGCCAGTCTAACGCTGGGCGACTCTAAGCCGTGCGCTCAAGTGGCAGAACTTTCTCATCGGCCATCTGAACACCGCAAGAATCATAACGAAGCGGACACAGCGACGAGGAATACCTCGCCGCTGTGTCGGTCCCAATCAATCGTTGCAGATGATGGTCTTGCTGGGAGAGTGGGCGAAGAGGCCCACCATTTTCCAGCCGTCGGCTGTTCTGGCGAAGAGGTCGGTCTCGGCCCCTTCCATGTAGACTTTGCCGTCCTTGTCGAGGCGGCGGAAGACGCTGCTCATCAGGGCGACATTCGCATTGATCACACAGACTTTCGGGTCGTGGAAATCCGACGACGCCCAGCCACCTTTTTTGTAGGCTTCGACGTTCTTGGCCATACCTTCGGCTTGCTTGACGGGATCGATGATCTGCACGCCGTCGGCATTAATGGCGATGGCGGGATGGCTGTAGACCTTGTCGGCGATTCCCTTGAAGTCCTGCTTGGAGAACGTGGCGAGGTAATTGTTGGCGGCTTTGATGACGTCGGCTTTGATCTTCGCGACGTCGTCGGGAGTCATCGGTTTCTGCTGGGCGAAAGCGGGCGTGCCAGCGATACATGCCAATACTGAAACAACAGCGATTACGCGGCTCTTCATGACTTTCCTCCGTCAGGGTGGGGATTGAATCAAGCGCTACCAAAACCGATTAACTCACAGAGGCTGCAACCTTGCCAAGCAGATTATAGCTGCTGAAAACGCGCCTTTTGAGGTGGCGCGGATCAGAAGTCGACGATTTGAAGATGCCGTAGGACAGGCAAAAGGTCACTGGCAAAGACCTCATACCGCCTTTGCAATTCGGCAGGTACATCTTCTCGCTCGAGCGTTTTGCCATCACGGGTGACGGCGTGACCCCCAGCGTTCAGCCAGGTATGGGCAAAGGATACCGCGCCTTGGGACGTGGTCTGGCCGGCGACAAAAAGTTGTTCCATCAGCGTGAGACCCAGGGCTCCGCCCGTGACGGGTGATGCCAAAACCGGCAAAGGCGCACCTAAGGCGAGGCCGGCGGCATTGAACCCATTCAGCCGCCGCACACGTTTGCTGCGCTCATTTTCGCTCTGCGCGCTCAAAGCCGGTTCAGCAATGCCAATGGCCAGAAGAATGAGAAGGGCATTGAACAGCTCGATCCCGGGAAATGCCCGCTGAACATCCGGCATGGCCGCAAGTTGGTCCATGGTCGCAGGGGCAGCGCCGAGCGCGTTCATGAGCACCTGATACGTCTCGACCTGGGGCCGTACCGTACCGAGCGGTGTCTGCAAAGACATGCCCGGAAAATTGTGCGGCGCCAGGACGAGCGCAAAACGGGTTGCGCCAAGTTGGCGTAACGCTTCGTCGGCCGAGAGCGGTGTGCCGCCGCGAATGAAAAGATCGGTGCGGAAGGCGCGGTTGAGGACATAATCCTTCAACGTTTCCCGCGCGGCGGGATCCTGAACCTCGGCCAACAGCGCGAGCGCGCTTTGCGAGAAATTGAGCTGCTCGAGATTTTCGGCGAATGTAGCGGAACACCCATACCGCAGACCGAGGGGCGCGAGCACGGCTGCGACCTCGCGGTGATAGAATCCTGTCCAGTCGGCATTGAAATACTCATGCGCGAGGTAATCACGGGGTGCTGAGAGTATCTCACTGAGCCTTTTGGCGGCTTCCGGCTGGGCGGAGAAGAACTGCGCACCGCATCGCCTCAGCTTTTCGGCGAAGGCAATACCCGCGTCGATACGTTCCGTGAGCGGGCCCGTTGCACGCGCTGCCGCATCCACCATCAGCTCGCGCAACGGAGTCAAAGACGCGGTGCCCGGCAAGCTGTTGTAGCTAATATAAAGCACGCCACCCGGCTTCAGGCGCGCGGCCACCAGCCGCAAAAGATGTGCGCGGTTGTCGGCGTTGATCCAGGACCACACACCATGCAAGGCGATGACGTCACACGGTGGAATTTCGTCAGCGGCCAGATCCGCGAAACTCCGCGCCAGCAATCTAAGGTTCGTCACGCCGGCAGCCTGCGCCATGGCCTGCGTGCGGGAAAGATTAGCCGGGTTGATATCGATACCGATGAAGTGAGCGGCAGGACGCGCGACCGCAAGCATCAGCAGAGAAAAACCCTGGCCGCAGCCGAGTTCAAGATAGGTGAGCTTTTCAGGGTCAGGCGCTGCTATATTATTCGTCAGCAGCGCCATGCGCTGCAAACTGGGATTGAGCTCGCGGTGATAGCGGACGGGGTACGTCACCTCCGTCACGTAGCCATCTGCCTTCACGCTATCCCCCCGTTCCGCCGCGCTTTTCTAGGCCCTAGATATGGCACGGAACGGTGGATGAAGGGAACTTTTGCGTAGACCCCACGTTCGTCGAAGGACAGGCAAAGGAGATCGACATGCCCACAGCATCCCCTTCACAACGCAAAACCGCTGGACGCGTCATGCATGAGTACAAGCATGGCGAACTAAAGAGCGGGCCCGGCGGCAAGGGCGGCAAGGTCAAAAGCCGCAAGCAGGCGATTGCCATCGCATTGCACGAGTCAGGATCCTCGAAAAACGAAAGCCCGAAATCCAACCGCCGCAACCTCGCCAAGTCCAAGCGCAAAGAAGCACACGGGCAGACAAGCCAGCAGGAGAAGGAAGGCAAATCTCATGTTGGCGTGCGCAAGTCCCCCGGAAAAAAGTCCATGCACTGACGTCGCGGTTATGTGCAATGCCAGCGGCGCTGCCCACCACAGGAGGCAGCGCCGGTATAGGTCATTGAATTATATCGTATTTTTAGCGCGACTTATTTGAACTCGACATAGAGCGCGCGGTAGTCGTCGGTGACTTCGAGAGTTTGCGCGATGGAATCTTTCGGACGATAGGCTGTGCTGCCCGAGGGCACAGCGTTCGCGCGTTTGCCGTCATTGCCCACAGGTCCGCAGCCGATGGGGGTGTTGCAATTCAGCGGATCCTGAAAATTGTCCTGCGGCGGACGGCCCGGAACCGGCAATTGCTTCAAGTGCCCCTGATCCAGATAGATGATGAGCTGGTCGGAGCGGCGCTTGAGATTGCCCGGACGCGTCGTACCCTTCTTGAAGAAGACCAGCGTGACGCGCAGCCGGTTGTTCTCGATCAAGAGCTGCGACCGTTCACCGCCACCGATATCTTTCTCGTAAGGGAAATCAAGCGCCGCAGCCGACGCCATATGCCCTGCTGTGAACACCCCCGCACCGAGGCCGGCCACGCAGGCGATCGCGATCACTGTATGTGCAGATTTCCAAAACATCCCTTTTCCCTTCCCTGAAAAAGTTGCAGCGACGGCCAGTGCGGCCACCGCCATTCACTTCTTACTTTAGCGCGATATGAAAGGCAGGATATGTGTTCTTGAAGCCGAGCCGCGAACTGTAAAGGCACCAGTCGCAAAAAACTTTGGGCGATGTCGTATGACCGCCCGTCACATGAGCTATTTCAATTCGACATACAGCGCGCGGTAGGAGTTGTTGCTCACAATGGTGCCGGTAATGGAACCCTTGGGGTGATAGGCGACCGAGCCGACCGGGCGTATTCCGACCGGTGTGCGATTGCCGTCGATGCCCACCGGGCCGCAATCCTTCACAGGGTCACAAACGATGGGCCCCGCCGGTCGCTGTTGCACACCACGATTGGGATTGGGCACGGCGCCCGCACGCGGCACAGTTTTGAAGTCACTGTCGTCGATATAAACGATCAACTGATCGGCCCGCCGCGCCTTACCGCCTTCGCGCACGTTGCCCTTCGGGAAACTGACGAGCGTGACGCGCAGCCGATTGTTTTCGGCGAGCACACGCGTCGGAACGCCGCCGCCGAGGTTGGCCTCGACTTCGGCATCCGCAGCCAAGACCCTTGATGCTACCAACGTTCCAGCGGCGCCGGCCGCGACACAAACAGCAGCAACAGCCGCAATCACCGTCTTGGACATTACATTCTTCCCGGGGCTTCTCTTTACTTCAGCTCGATATACAGAGCTTTGTAGGCAGCCTTTGTGACGATCGTACCGACGTTACTGCCTTTCGGATGCCAAGCCACGGTACCGACCGGCAGAGGTTTGCCGGAAGCCGACTGGGAGAAAGCATTGCCGTTCACGTCAACGGGCCCGCAATCACGGATCACATCGCATTTCACGGGCTCGCCGTGCTTAGGACCACTATTATTGGCTTGAGCGCCGGGCGGCCGCGGAGCGCCACCGCCGGTGCTGAAGTCGCCTGGCTCTAGATAGACGATCAGCTGGTCGAGGCGGCGCTTGGAACCGCCGGAGCGCGAGAAACCTTTCGGGAACGAGATGAGGTTCACACGCAGTTTATTATTCTCGATGAGCACGCGCATGGGCGCGCCGCCACCGATGTCGACTTCGTCAGGCAAAGCACTCGCATCCGCAGCCATCACACGCGAGCTAACAAACCCGCCAGCGGCACCTAGGGCCAGCGCGGCCAAAGCCGTTACAGCATAGAGAGTTTTATTTGACATACCTGCTCCGTTGTCGATTTCTGTGGATCAGGCGCAGAGTACCGCCCGCGCGGCACACTGCGCCTCTTTCTATGTCGATAGATATCTAGTCTTTCTTGAACTCAAGATAGAGCACGTCGTAAGCCTTATCGGTGACGAGCGTACCCACTACGGTATCTTTGGGATGGAATGTAACCGCACCCACAGCGACCTTGGAATGCGGGTCGGCGAATGTGGGGCCGCCCGGCGTAGGCAGGTGCGTGTATTCCGCCGGCTGGAAATAAACGAGGAGCTGGGTCATCTTGCGCTTCACCCCACCCTGACGTGTCGAGCCCTTCGGGAAGGAAATGCGCGTCACTTTGATCACGTCATTGTCCAACAGTACTTTGAAAGGCGCGCCGCCACCGATTTGCTGTTCGTAAGGAAAATCGCCCGCAGCAGCAGCCATCACGTGCTGTCCGGCGACAAAGCCACCAAGCACTCCCGCTGCCACAAAGGCCGTCACATACGCTGCTTTCTTGAACATCTTGTCCTCCACGTTATTTAAGTACCGTCCGCTTATTTCTTCATTTCGATGAAGAGGATGCGATACGCGTTGTTGATGTGCGTGAACGACACGACGCTGTCACGCTCATGATACACGGCCGAGCCGGGCTCGAGCGGCTTGCGCGGCGCGGCATTGGCATTGGCATTGGGTTGACGCGCTTGGCCGGTAGAGCCGGAGCGCGTAATCGTGAAATCACCGGGATCGAGATAGACGAGCAACTGGTGATTGCGGCGTTTTACGCCACCACAACGGTCGAAGCCTTTCGGGAACGAGACGAGATTGACGCGCGTCACTTCATTGTCGAGCACGACCTTTTGCGGCGCGCCGCAGCCGCCGGCTTCACCTTCTTTTTCGTATGGTAGATTTTTCGTATCCATAGCTGCGGCAGCCGCCATAACCTGTTGACCAACCAGCACACCGGCCGCAATGCCACCAATCACCGTGGCCACGGACGCAAACGCAATTTTCTTCGACATAGTTCCCTCCCTCTTTATGTTCGCCGCGACATGCGGCGTTCATGGCTTTAAAGAAAACAGCGCGCCTCCGATGGCGCGCTGCAGCTTATTTCTTGAATTCCAAAAACAGGATTCGATAGGCGGTATTGATGTGGATCCACGAAACCATCGAGTCTTTTTCGTGAAAGACGACAGTGCCGGCCTCCAAGGGCTTCGGTGGCGTTTTGGTCTTGGGCACCTGACCGGTGGCCCCGGAACGTAGAATGGTGTAATCGCCTGGATCGATATAAACGAGCAGCTGAGGTGCGCGACGCTTCATCCCCCCCGTACGGTCAAAACCTTGCGGGAACGCCACCAGGTGGACGCGTACGTCCTCATTGTCGATCAGAACTTTCTGCGGCGCGCCGCCGCCACCGATCTGTTCCGCCTTCTCGTATTCCGCAGGGGCTGCAGCAAACACATGCTGACCAACCATGACACCGGCCCCGGCTCCGACAATCGCGGCTGCCAGCGTCATGGAAAAGACCTTTAGAGACATCTCACTTTTCCCTATTTTCTGTCCGCCCTTTTTATCCCCCGGGGCGGACGAGCGCCTCGTAATCCTACCTGATTCCGCAGATGCAAACAGCCCCGGTTTTGGCCGGGGCTGTTGCCTTTTTTGCTTTATATTCCGAACCTTAGGCCACGCTGGGAAACAGTCAAAAAGCCCGGAAAAGTACGCTAATTGAAGAACCCCACCAGGTGCCAGTAGAAGCCAGACCCGGCATTATCGCGGCCATCGGTGGAATTGCCGCCGGTGACGGATAAATCAACTGTGCCTTCCTTATCGCCGTAGAGGATGTCGTGGCGGTTATTGCCGCCGATATCGCCAGGCTTCTTGTCCGCTACATATGTGTAAAGCGCGCCGCCCTTATAGGACCACTGCTTGGTGCCGTCGGCGCGGGCGATAGGCTCCCAGAAACCGGATGCTTGCGCGTTGGCCGGAGCCGCCACCGGTTGCCAGGTTTTCAAGCACGCAGCCACGCAGCCACGACCACCCACACCCTTGGCGTCGGCATAGGTGTAGCGGAAACCACCGCGGGTTTCGCGCCCACCGTATTGGGTGTGGAAGCGCGACTGGATATAGACCGACAGGCCCTTGTCGTTGACCATGATGGGGCCACGCAGCGCAAGCACATCGACCTTCAAGTTGGCGGGCTGGAAATGTTTGTAAGCCAATGCCACCTGCGCATCCTTCTGAGCGACGAGGCCATTGATGTCGCCGCTGGAGTAATCGTCGTTGAAGGTATAAAGGCGATCGCCCTTGTAGGCCCACTGACGCTTGCCGTCTTCGCGCGTCATGATGGAGAAGTCGCCGATGGGTGCGGCCGCACCCGGCGCATAGACCGGTGTCCAGGACGTCGCATTTTTCGGCGCCGTCTTCAGCGTGTACATGACCATGCCGGTGCTCGGCAGGACAAAGCCGTAGCCATTCGCGGTTGCGAGGCTCTTCATGGTAATGCCGGACGGCATCTTGATGTCTTCCGGGATGAAGGCCGCGCGGCGCCAACCTTCCTTCGGCGAATACACGCTGCTGGACGGATCCATATAGACTTCCTCGCCGAGCTTGCCGCCCTTGGCGCCGCGGCGGCCGGCGGGGCGGTCACCCGGGTCCTTGCCGGAATAGGTGTAGAGCGGGCGGCCCTGATAGGCCCACTGCTTCTGCCCGTCGCGGGCGATCAGCGTCCATTCGCCCTGGGCCACCGCATTGGCCGAAGCATAGTAAGCCGGGAATTCCTTGGCGCACGCATCGAGGCAAGTGACTTTGCCGGTCGTGCCGTCGGCGTCGAACGTATAAAGCGGCTTGCCTTCGGCATCGCCGAGGCGGCGCCACAAAAACTGCTCGGATGGATTGAGCACATCCACCAACGTCACGCCGGCGGGCGTGGAGGTTGGGACTTCCGATTTGGCGGCGGCAAACGCCATGGCGCTCGCGGTCAGCGACACGCCGAGGGCACCGAGACCAGCTAACGTTGTGAAGTGTTTCATTGCGCGCTCCTTCAGAGGTGCGTGGTTTGGCATGTTTAAACGAGGACTTCGGCGATGGGGCTGGTGACGCGGTTGGACTGCGTGCCCCATGCGCTCAAGGGAACGCCCATGGCCTGCATGACCGTGAGGCCGATGCGCGTGACCGCGTCGCCCGACTTCGGCACATGCATGCCGACTTTCATGCGGCCATCGCCGGTGCCCAGCGTCATCAGCGGGTAATTGCGCACCGAATGCAGGCGCGGCGCGCCGTGGTCGGTGAAGGCGAAGATGACCATGCGGTCGAGCATGGACTTGTCACCTTCCTTTATGCCGTCGAAGGTGGTGGCGAAGTCTGCCAGCGCCTGCATATACAGGCCTTGGAACCAGGCGCAGTTCTTCTGATAGCCGAGCGTAGAGTCAACCGGCTCTTCATGTGTCTGGGTATGATGGCTGGTGGTGTCGCCTTCCTTGCGCAGGCCCGACATGCCTTGCGTAATGGCGAGGTTGACGACACGGGTCTGACCGCACGCCAGCGCATGCGCCAGTAGACCGGCGAAGATATTGTGCCGCTCCATGGCTTCCAGCGCGAGCGTGAGCGGATGGCCATCGTCATTCTTGGCTTGCGCTGGCTTGGTGCAGCCGACCATGGGGGCTGGTTTCTCGAGCTGGATGGCCAGCTTCTGTTCTAAAGCGCGAAGTGACGTAAAATAGTTGTCCATCTTGGCGCGGTCGGCGGCGCCGAGGCGGCTCATAAGTGCCTGACGTTCATCGGTGACACCCGTGAGCACGCTCTTGCGCACCATGACGTCGGTATCAGGCACGAACTCGGCAGCGTTCGGGTCTTTGTACTCCGGCCCAAAGATGCGGGTGTAGAGCGCCGTGGGTGAGACTTCGGCGGGCTGCGGGCCGCTGTTCTGGCGCGCGGACCAGGAGGTCTTGGCATCGCCATCGCAGGCCACTTCAATAGAGCGGAAGCGCGTGCCGTTGCCGATGACATCGCCGACCAATGTATCAATGGAGCCGAAGTAATCGCGGGTGGAAGATACTTTGCCGGTCATCAGCCCCTGCACGCCCGTGAAGTGCGTGTTGTTGGACTGGCCATCGAGGAATACCTGACCGCCGGAGAACAGGTTCATTTTCTTCTGCAGAGGCTTCAGGGCCTGAAGCTGGGGCGGCAGTTCGTAGTCGGTGCCGGCGGTCTTAGGCACCCAATCACCCTCGCCCAGTCCTAAGCCCCAGAACCAAGTGGCGAAGCGCGCCGGAAGGCGCTCGCCCGTGGCAGCAAAGGCGTTGCCGCTCTCGTTCAGCACGCAGTCCAGGATCGGAAGACCAACCGTGACCGCGCTGCCGGCCAGCATGCCGCGCAGCGCTTTTCTACGAGTGATCGCCATGGAAGACATCATCGACGTTTTCATCTGCGGTTCTCCTTAAGGAGCTTTGGCATTCGAGGACGGGACGGAATACAGCACCTGGCTCAAGGCAACCTGGCGCAGCAGTTCCACGAAATTGTATTTGCTGTCGGTGAATTTCTTCTGGATGAGCTGCCATTCGGGATCGTCACTTTTGGGCATATGACCGGCACCAAAAGCGAACGTCTTCTTGGCAACGCAGTTGGTGACGGAAGGATCGTCGTGCAGAACTTTGGCGAGACCGATGGGGCCATCGAACTTCGCGCCGGAAAGTTCGCCGGACGTATCGATGGCAACGCCGTTCTCGGTGGTGCGGTATCCACCGGCAGAATCAAAGTTCTCCAGCGCGAGACCAATCGGATCTGTGATCTTGTGACAGCCGGCGCACATGGCTTCCGAGCGGTGAGCGGTAAGGCGATCACGCGTCGTCTTATAGACAGGATTGGATGTGTCCTGCACGAACTTGAAGTCCACGTTGCCCGGCGGTGGCGGCA
The DNA here is from genome assembly GCA_947472795.1 of Fidelibacterota bacterium. Lineage (GTDB taxonomy): Bacteria > Pseudomonadota > Alphaproteobacteria > Rhodospirillales > Rhodospirillaceae > SHVO01. The sequence goes on from CANJBL010000011.1 coordinate 92,913, forward strand.
CCGTCTGGCAGAGGATCAACTCGCGCAGCGCCTTGCCGCGGCCGGTGGGCGATGTGCGCCCAGCGGGTGACCACAGCGCCACAAAGCTCGCCTGGGCCAAGAGGCCCGCACGTGGATCGCCCGCGGGGTAGGTGTAAGCCTGCCAGTGCTGCGGCTCGCCGTTGTCGGTGGTTTCCACCAGGGGTACGTCGTAGAGCGCGGCCAACGAGCGTGTGAGATAGGTGTGCGGCGTTGTAAACAGGTCGCGGTAATCGCCCTGACGGCGCACGAGGTGATCGACCACCGTGCGCAACGTCTGCTCCTGGGATTCATCCTTCACCTTCAGCGTATAGCGCGGGAAGAACTGCGGATCCTTGGAGAGAGTTTCGAACTCGGAGAATCCCAGCATGTCGGAGAAGAAGGCGCGCACGCCCCCTTCCACAGCCGGCGAGGAGACCATGCGGTCCACTTGCTTCTTGAGCCCTTCCTTGCTGTGGATATCGCCTGTCTCCGCCGCCTTCAGCAGCATGTCGTCGGGGGCCGAGTTCCACAGGAAGAAACTCAACGCTGTCGCCTTGGAGATGCCGTCCAGCCGCGTTTGGCCGGGATGTTCTGGATCGGCTTCCGTGGTGCGCTGGCGGAAAAGGAAGTTGGGCGAGATGAGCATATCGGCAAGGGCCGCCGACATGCCCGCGTAGAAATCCCGGTGGGTATCGGCGGCATAGGCGGCCGCCTTCACCTTGCTCTGGATTTCTTCTTCCGTCAGCGCGCGGCGATAGATCAGACGCCCGATATTACTGACGAAGGCCCGCGTGCATGCGTCATCATGGGTCTTCGCATTCTGCGGCGTACAAGGGATGAAGGTTTCACGATGCTGCGCACTCACGACCTGGATAGAGATGCCGCGCGCAAGATCATCATAACGCTCGACGCCGGTATCCGAGATGTTGGCCTTGGCCGCGCCGATGGCCATGAGGCCTTCTTCGCGCGTTTCCGGCTCGAAGCGCCCTGTGATGCTGATAGCCGGGCCGAAGATATCGGCCATGGATTGTTTATACTGACTGGGACTTAAGCGCAGTGACAGAGCCACCTCCGCTGGCGCCGCGGTGTCGGCCGCTCTGGTGTAGAAGGCCGGAAGAGCGATGCCGAGAACTGCGGCGCTGGCAGCCAAAGCCAGCGATTTACGGGACACCTTTACCATTTGAACCATTCCTGTCCCTTGTCGCTACGGTCTGACCGAAGCGTCGGCAACCTTTTCCGGCACCGTCGTGTTGCGCGGTGCGGGCGAAGCAATGATCTTGCCGTCAGCCTTGGCGATGTAGGCGGGCGTCGCTTCCATGCGCCAGGTGGTAGAGATGTAGCGGTTCTGGCCGGTTTTCGGATCGGGATCGGAATCAGCCATTCTCTTCAAGGCATGATAGAGGCCGATGGAGTCAGCGTTGTTGCCGGGGCGCGAGGTGTACATATAGATGAAGCGCGTCCAGTTGATGTAACCGCCCCAGTAGCCGACGAGCTTGGCGTCGGGGTTGCGCGTGTTGATGCGCATGTGTGTGTTGCGTATGGCGATCTCGGAGTAATAGGGCATCTCGCCTTCGAGATAGATTTCCGCCGGTGTGATGGAGAGCATGCCGTCCTTGATCTCGCCCTGAAGGACGTTATGCGAGCGCGTTCCCTGTTCCAGCACATAGGTCATGTTGCTGAGCACGTTGCCGGAGGCGTCGCGTTCCATGTGCTGCGTGACGCGGTCGAGCGTCACGGTCACCTTGCCGTCCTTGGAGAGATCGTCGCCGGTGATCGAAAACACCCAGGCGGGTGCGGTATCAATCATCAGATTCCAGGCGAGTTCTTCGGGGTACGGCATCACGGGCGGAATGGCGCGGAAGGATTCCGTGCAGCCGACGGCACGCCACAGCTGGTTATCGACTTTCTGACGAGTGTCCGGATCCTCGAACTTGTTGGCTTCGGTGCGGCCGCCGAGATCGAAGCCGTAGGCAAATTTGCCGATGACAGTTTCGAGGTTCGGGTCATGCACGGCTTCCGGATAATTGTAAATGCTTTGCGGCTTGCCGTTGACGATGGCCCGGTTCTCCATCTTTTTGGTCACATCCGCCGGTAGCGCCGTGGAGACAGCGGCGTTCTTCACCATGTCGAGCGCTTCCTCGCGCGTGTAGCCGATGTCGATCAGCGCGCGGATGGTGAGTTCGGTGCGCCCACCGTTGCGGTTCTCGGGGCAATTCGTCGCAAAATCGGCGGCATGAGTTGCGGTCGCGAACCAGCTGATGACATACCCGTGAGTCTCCGCGGCCATGGCGGGCACGGCAAAGCACAGCGGCAACGCTGCTCCCAGGCTCCAGCGCAGAATTTTGGTCAAACGCATTTCGGTCTCCTCACCAAATGAGCGCTGGCGCAAAGCATCGGCAGCGCATGTCTTGCGGGGAGAAATCATGGAAACACGAACCCTTGAGCACTATGCGCCCATCCGTGCTCCCTCAGGCCTCGGCTTCTTCTCCGCCTCCCCGCGCGAGAAAAATCCTAAGCGAATTGCGCTGCACCTGACGCGAAGATACGGCGCAGGCGGCGTAACGGTCGTGTAACTATATGTAACAGAATAAAGTACAGGCTAGGGCCAAAGTATAACAAAAGGGCCTATATCGGCCAAGGCGATAGGGGCCATGGCGCCTTCACCTAACGGCGATAGGGCATTGCGCGTTACGCGTCCGAAAGCTGGGCCTCAGCTTGTAACACTCTGTATTTCCTGGATAAAGAGGCCGGAGAAGCACAATACCTCTCCGGCCCATTGTTCGCGCGTCGACTATTCTAGAAACGAAAGCGGACGCCTGCCCGGAACAGCCGCCCATACATGTCGTACAAGGAGGCACTGGTTTGAGCGGCGTACGTCACGTTGTTGGTCGGGAATGGCGGCGGGTCGCGGTCAAAAAGGTTGTCGATGTTGAAGAAGGCTTCAGCGTTGTTGGCGCCATCGCGATAGAAGCGGTAAGCCAGCGCCAGGTTATGCAGGTAATACGCGCCCACGTGGTTGATGTTGATATTGGTGAGGCCGGGAATGTTGGGGCAGGCCGAGGTGCACTCGTTGAAGTCCGCCGACATCTTAATCGATGAGATAAAGCGCGTGGTCCAGCTCACCCGGAAAGCGTCCATCGAATAGGTGCCCGTGAACGTGGCGCTCCAATCCGGTGCGGGTACGCCCAAAAGACCACCGCCGGCCGCACCCACCTGCTCGCTAATGGTGATGCCGTTGTTGGTATAGAGGTTCATGATATGCGTCGCCACCAAGCGGAGACGGATATCGCCGTTCATTGCCGACCAAATATCGCTGAGCGATTTGGAATAGCTGGCTTCGAAGTCGATGCCTTTAGCAAGCTGAGCGTTCTGGTTACGCGGCAAAAGGAAGATCGTGTCCAACTCGCCATTGGGCAGGCGCGTGATATTGCCGCAGAAGGCCTGATTGCCGGCAAAGCATTGCGCCAGCGTATAGGCTTCATTCACCGTCGCGACGGCGCCCTTGATCTTGATGCGGTAGAAATCCACCGACGTGCTGAACCCTGAGAACCAGCTTGGCTGGTAGACAATGCCCAACCCCGTCGTGTCGGCGTTTTCCGGGTTCAGGTTTGGGTTGCCCGACTGCGTGTAGTAATAGCCGTAGGTATTGTTGTTCTTGAAGGGATCGGAGATGGAGCCGTGCTTGGTCTGCGGATTGGCGAAAAGGTCCGCAAGATTTGGCGCGCGGATATCGCGCGACTGAGTGATGCGCAGGCGGACATCGCCGATGGGCTGATAGGTGGCCCCGACTTTCCAGGTCGTGACATAACCCGACGCGCTGTAATCGGTGAAGCGTACGGCGGCGTTCACGTCCAACGATTTGGCCCAGCTTGTATCCTTCGCCAGCGGCACCACCGTTTCAAGTGCGCCTTCGATCACGCTTTGGTGCGCATTGAAGCCGGTCGTGTTCGTGGAGAACCACCCGCGTATATCGGAGATGGGGTCGTTGATGGCGCGGACGGAATCTTTGCGCCACTCGGCACTGACGGCAACGGAGATCGGCCCGGCCCAACTGGAGAACGGCGCGCCGGTAAAGCTGCCGCCGACGGCATCCTGGCCCATGCGCTGGCTCAAGTGCGGCGAGCCCATGACGTAATTGAGCGCGGCCTGGGAGACGACATCGGTCCCAAAAACGTTGAACGGCGCGCAAGCCGGATTGCCTCCGGTAAGGTTCGAGCGGCAGACAATCTGTCCGTTGGGTGCCCGCACCGCATCCATAGCATAGGTGAAATTCGCGCTGTTGATCTGCGGCGGCACGTTGACGGACTGCTTCGCCCAACCTTTCTGCGCATAAGCTTCCCAGGTCCATTTGGTGTCGAAGGCCTCCTGCGATCCCTTGGCGCCGATGACATAAACATTATTGAGGCGGTGGAAGTCGGGACCCAGCGGCGGTACGGACCGGATGGTGGTGCCGAAGGGCAAGGACGTCAGGCCGAGAGCCGCCGCTCGCGCGGCCACGGACGCCGGCAGGAACGGATTGCTGGCACTGACCGTGAGCGTGCCGAAGTAATAATCGTAACAGCACAGGCTGACCGTGTGCGCCAAGCCGTTGTTGAATTCGACATAGATCTGGGCGTTGTCGCCGATGTCGTAGCTGGCGTGGGCGAACAGGTGAGTCGAGTTTATGCCGCTGTTCAGCGTCGCGGCCCCGTTCATGGTCGAGGTCTGCCAATCGCCACCGATATTGTAGGTGCTCGCCGAGAAAGAGCCGTAGTTGTAGTTGAAAGGCGTGCCGCCGGGGCCGAAGGCGATGCCCTTCAAGGGGCCGCCCGAGATGATGCCGCCGGGATAGCCAGAGTTCAGGCCGACGTTGTACGAGATGATTTGCGCGGGCTGACCATTGGTGGCGGTGAACGCCGGGTTTGGAATGCGTACATAGCCGGTCATATTCCAATCGCGGGCCGTGCCAAGCAACTCGTCTTCATGCACGAGATCGCCTTCGATCAGAAAATGGCCGCGGTCGCCGGCAAACGTGGTGCCGGCGGCAAGTTGCAATTTGTACTGCCGGTCATCGCCGTGGCCGGAAACACCGCCTTGCACCGAGCCCTTGACGCCGGTGAAGTTCGTGTCGAGAACAAAGTTGACAACCCCTGCCAATGCGTCCGAGCCGTAGACGGCCGAAGCGCCGCCCGTCACCACATCGACACGGCTAATGAGCGCATCGGGAAAAAGGTTGATGTCCACCGAACCGTCGACGAACTCCGGCACATACCGGCGTCCATCAAAGAGCACGAGGGTTCGATTGATGCCCAATCCACGCAGGTTGAGGTTATTACCACCGGCCTTGCCCGAGTTGCTTGCGACGGCATTGGTGGTTGTCGTGCTTCCCGTGAAGGACGGCATTTCGTTGAGCGTATCGGCGAGATTTGTCTTCCCGGCATCCTGAAGTTGTTCGACACCAACCACAGTGACGGGTGTTGGCGCTTCATAGCCGTCGCGGACAATGCGCGAACCGGTGATGACGATTTCCTCGACCGGTTCTTGTGTTGTTTGTGGCTCGGCGGCGCGTGCCGGTGCGGGCATGGTGGCCAGCAGTGCGATGACGCTGGCCGCTGTGGTGACGACTATTCCCCGCGCCGCAAACGGACGACGGTCAAACTCGCTGAGCGTTGACATGGAATCCCCCCTGATAAGACAAAAGCAACGAACTCTAAGACGCACTCCTCCTGCCGCCCTGACCTGACGGCTTTTTTTGTACCGGTTGATTTGAGAGAATTGACCCCAACAGGAGGAGCTGAACATGGCGAGACGTGGATTAGGCGCGGAGCAGATTGTTTCCAAGTTAAGGCAGATCGAGGTGCTGATGGCGCAGGGCAAGTCTG
>CANJBL010000012.1 GCA_947472795.1 Fidelibacterota bacterium
AGGAACGACACCGCATCAAACGGAAAACCATCGAACATCGTCGCTTGCTTCACCGCAAGCTCGCCGCCTAAGATCGATCAACCATATGAGGCTAACACTCCGCTAAATCACGCCCGCATCTGTCCCAAATGATCTGACGACGCACACCCTCGCGATGAAGAAAAAACCGCCATCACGGGACATGATGGCGGTTTTTTATTCCGGAAACGGTGAGGAGGCTGTTTAGCCGTCGGAGAAGGCGGCGGCGCGGGCATCCTCGGGCGACCAGCCCACGGCCATATCTTTGCGTTCGGCTTCGAGCTGGGCCACGCGGCGGCGCAAGGCCTCGACCTCGTTGAGCAAACCGCAGATGGCGCGGGAGGTGGGATCGGGAAGATCGTCGCAAGGCGAGCCGTACGGCACAAAGTTGGGCTGGGTCGCGGGCCGTGCCGCAGCAACGACCTGCGCCGGGATGCCGACAACGGTGACGCCTGCCGGCACGTCCTTCACTACCACGGCGTTGGCGCCAACACGGGCACCTTTGGCGACAGTTATGCCGCCCAGCACTTGCGCACCTGCGCCGATGATCACGCCGTCTTCGATGATGGGATGGCGGCGGCCTTGCGGCATACTGCCGGGCGCAATGCCGCCCAATGTGACGCCGTGATACAGCGTGACATCGTTGCCGATGATGGCCGTCTCGCCAATGACTACACCGGTGCCGTGGTCAATGAAGAGACGCTTGCCAATGACGGCGCCAGGATGGATCTCGATGGCCGAAAGCCATCGGCCGAGTTCCGACACAAACCGCGCCGCGAACCGCAGGTGATTGGTCCAGAGCGCGTGGGCGATGCGATGGAAAACCAGCACGCGTACGCCAGGATAAAGCAGGGCTATCTCCAGCAGCGAGCGGGCCGCCGGGTCGCGCGCCTTGATGGATTCAAGGGTCGAACGCCAGGACATAGGGTCCCCTCCAATAAAAAGCCGCGCTGCGAAAGGTGAGTGAGCGCGTTGGCCTCTCACCTAAGGTGCGCGCGGGCGCAAGTCGAGTCCCGTGCCCTATAGCATTGGGTTTGCAAAGAAGAGAAATAAAAATCTTCCAACCGTGGACAATGGGGCCTGAAATAGAGGATTATTCTATTCATGTGGGGCTTTGGAGACATTGTTTCCGACTCGCATCCGACCCGTGGGTTGACCGGTTTGTCCCGATGGTTCGTTTGCGCCCCCTGTCTTATGTGAAAGGCATTATCCTCAAATGGAGCACGCCCCCATGGATCCCATCGACCGCAAGATCCTTGCCCTGCTGCAGACCAATGCCGGCCTGTCCATCGCCGATATCGCCAACAAGGTTGGCCTGTCGCAGACGCCGTGCTGGAAGCGCATTCAGAAGATGGAGCAGGCGGGCGTCATCAAAGCGCGCGTGGCCCTGCTGGACGGCAAGAAGCTCAATCTCGGTCTGACGGTGTTTGTGATCATCCGCACCAACCAGCACGACGATGTCTGGTTACAAAAGTTTGCGCGCGCGGTGAAAGAGATGAACGAGATCACCGCCATTTGGCGCATGGCCGGCGACATCGATTATTTGTTACGCGTTGTTGTCAAAGACATGGATGCCTACGACGCCTTTTACAAGCGCCTCATCAAGCGGGTATCCTTGAGCGACGTGAGCTCCACCTTCGTGATGGAAGAGATCAAGTACACCACCGCGCTGCCGCTTGAGCCTTCTGCACAACTGCAATGAGGACTTAAATGAGGACCGCTGTTCGCCTGTTTGCTTTTGGATTGTTACTTGCTCCGTTTGCCGCCGAAGCTGCTGATCCTGGTCTGACTGCGAGCCTCTCCGTCGGCGGGACGTCGATGCAAGGCCTGAGCGCCGTGGACACGACGGCGGTTTACCTCAATATGGATGCGAAGAACGGGTATGTGGTGAGCGGCGCGCTGGGCTACCAGCTTCCCGGCCCCTTTCGTCTGGCCTTCAATCTCGACTATGGGCACAACGATCTGAGCGGCTACTTTTCCCAGAACGTGTTTACGCTCGTGCCGTGCGGCGCCAGCACGCCGTGTCTCGATCAGAATGCGAATGGCGACGTGAGCACGTTGAGCGGCTTTGGCATGGCGTATGTCGATCTGCCCGTCAGTATGGTGCTGACGCCTTATGTCGGGCTCGGCGTGGGTTTCGTGAACACGGACTTCGACGTCGGCACGCGCGCCACCCTGAACAGCGGCACCGCAAGCCGGTTCGATATCTTGAAGAGCACGGACACGGTGCTGGGATATCGCGGCGCTGTTGGTTTGTCTTATGACCTGGGTGCTATCGATCTGACCGCGGACTACAGCTACACAATGACTCAACGCGTCGGCATCGCCGGCAAGGGCACGCTGACGAGCTTCACCTTCGATCCGCGCATCAAGGTGCACACCTTGCGCGCAGGCGTGACGTATAGCTTTTAAGTAGCTTCTAGACAGGCTGATTAGAGGGCGGAAACTTTCTTGAGTTTCCGCCACAGCTTGGCGAGATCGGGCTCGGCTTTCTTCGCCGCATCCTTGTGCCAATCGCTCACGGCCGCGCCACCGGCCGCGACCTGACGGCGCTCGGTTTCGTTGGCCGAGCCTTTCGTCAACGTTGCGATGGTGCGTTCGGCGACGTCGATATCGTTGAGGTGGCCGAGATTGTCCTGCAGATCCTTGAGCACGCCGTTCAGGCGGTTGGCGCGCTTGGCCGGCAGAACGGCTTGGAAGAATTCGACGTTGTAGCGTGTCTTCTTCACCGCAATGCGCAGCTCGTGACGCTCTTCCACGGTGAGGCCCGCGATATCGCCGGTGTCATCCATGATGTTGCGCAAGCGGCGGTTCAGGAATTGGCTGCCAAAGTCGGCAGCGGTTATGGTGCGGGCATCGCGAACATGCTTGCGTGCGCCGGCGCGCCACCCACGGCCTTTGATCCATGTCTCCAGGCGCGTCATGAAGCGGGCGACGCGTACGCTCTGGAGCGTCTTTGAAGCTTCCGTCTGCGCCTGGCGCTGCGCGATGCGGGCGGCGCGCATGAGCTGCGCAAGGCCAGGATCATCAGAAACGCCGTTGGCCACAGGCGTGACCAAGCCGTGGATGAACACATCGAGATCACGCACCGGGCCGAGCTGCGTGAGAAGCCACTTGGCTTCGTCCTTCAGCCAAAGCCGCTGCACGGCGGGAATGAATTTCTTGAAGGCGCCCAGAGCCGAGCGCATGCGCCGCAAAGCCACACGCACCTGATGGATACCCTCGGCATCGCGGCCATCGACGGCAGCAACAACATTCACATGCCAGTGGGTGCGGCAGGCCTCGAACACCACGGCGATGGCATCATCGACGCTGGCTTCAGCGGCGAGGCCGACGGACCGCGCTTTGCTGGTGGAAGGGATGCTTTTGGAGGGCGCTATGCCGCGCTGGAACCGGCGCGCCTTGAGGGCCGCAGATTTGCGTGAACCGCCGTCTCGCATAACGCCGGTGGCGGACGCCCGGGATGGAGTGTCCGTTGGCACTGACCGAGTCATAGAACTTTATCCCCTAAACGCAGGGGCAGGACTGTCGCAAATCCCGAGCGCTCATGCAGCCGGATTCTTGAGGGATGAAGGGCTATTTAATATCAACGGCTTGTATGGTGGGTGCTCAACTGCACTTGGAATAGCCGCAGCTGGTGCAGCTATCGCAGCCTTCCTGGCTGAGGAGGGCATAAGTTCCGCATTTCGGGCAGGCGCGGAAGCGCCGGTCGCGCGCATTTCCCTCCTTCTGCGCGGCCTCTTTCAGGCTGACGATTTTTCCATCATCACCGCGCTTGGTCCGCGCGGTGGTCTGCGGCAGGAACTCAATCTCGATCATGTGCTGCTCGATGATGTCGCCGATGGCAGCAAGCAGCGAGGGCACGTAACGGCCATTCATCCACTGACCGCCGCGCGGATCGAACACGGCTTTCAATTCTTCCACCACGAAGCCGACATCGCCGCCGCGCCGGAAGACCGCCGAGATCATACGCGTGAGCGCAACCGTCCAGGCGTAGTGCTCCATGTTCTTGGAGTTGATGAACACTTCAAAGGGCCGCCGCTGGCCGCGCCCGCGTTCGTCCTCGGCCATGATGTCGTTGACGGTGATGTAGATGGCGTGGTCGCTCTCGGGCCAGCGCAGCTTGTAAGTGAGGCCGGGCAGGGTCTCGGGCCGCGCGAGCGGCTTGGTGGTGTCCTCCGCTGCGAGGAGCTTTCTGTCCTTCTTCACTTCCAACACCGCGCCGCGCACGGGGCTCGGGCGGTAGGTGGTGCAGCCTTTGCAGCCCTTGTCGTAAGCTTTCATGTAGACATCGGCGAAGGCCGCGAAGGGAAAGTCCTCGGGCACGTTGATGGTCTTGGAGATGGAACTGTCGATGTAGTCCTGCACGGCGGCCTGCATGACGAGGTGGTCATCGGGCGTGAGGCTTTGGACATCGACGAAGTAATCGGGCAGCGGTGCGGCTTCACCCTTCAGCGTGCGGAAGAGGCGATAGGCATAGTCGGAGACGTCCTCGGCGCGCCGGGTGCCGTCGCGCATCAGCACATTGCGCGTGTAAGCAAAACTGAACACCGGTTCGAGGCCCGAGGACACGTTATCCGCCATGAGCGAAATGGTGCCCGTGGGCGCGATAGACGTGACGAGGGCGTTGCGGATGCCGTGCTTGGCGATGCGGTCACGCAAGACCTTCGGCAGAGTTAGAATGGTTTCGCCGGCCAGATATTTGTCCCGATCAAAAAGCGGGAAAGGCCCTTTTTCCTTCGCTAGATCGATGGAGGCGCCGTAAGCCGCATTGCGAAACACTTCCATCCAGGCGCGGGTTTTCGCGACAGCCCCGGGGCTGCCATAGCGCAAGCCGCACATGATAAGGGCGTCGGCAAGGCCGGTGATGCCAAGGCCAATGCGGCGTTTTTGCTCGGCTTCCTGGCGCTGGGCTTCCACGGGGTAGCGCGAGGCTTCCACCACGTTGTCCATCATGCGCACGGCGACGGCGACAAGATCAGCGAGTTCTTTTTCGTCGAGCTTGGCATGCGCGGTGAAGGGCTCCTTCACCAGCCGCGCGAAATTGATGGAGCCCAAGAGGCATGTGCCATAGGGGGGCAGCGGTTGCTCGCCGCAAGGGTTGGTCGCGGCGATACTTTCGCAATAGTAGAGATTGTTGCGGGCGTTGATGCGGTCGATAAAGATCACGCCCGGCTCGGCGTAATCGTATGTGGCATGCGTGATCTTGTTCCACAGGGCGCGCGCTTTCACCGTGCGCGTGACCACGCCTCCGAACTGCAGCGGCCAATCCTGGTCCGTCTTCACGGCGGTCATGAAGGCGTCAGTGGCCAGCACCGACATATTGAACATGGTGAGCCGGCCCGGCGTCTGCTTGGCGGTGATGAACTCTTCGATGTCGGGATGGTCGCAGCGCAAGGTCGCCATCATGGCGCCGCGGCGCGAGCCAGCGCTCATGATCGTCTTGCACATGGAGTCCCAGACTTCCATGAACGAGAGCGGGCCCGATGCGTCGGCGCCGACACCTTTCACCGGCGCGCCCTTGGGGCGCAGGGTCGAGAAGTCGTAACCGATGCCGCCACCCTGCTGAAGCGTAAGGGCTGCTTCGCGCAGGTGCGCGAAGATGCTGCCCATGTCATCACCGATGGTCCCCATGACGAAGCAGTTGTGCAGGGTCACGGAGCGGCCAGTGCCCGCACCGGCGAGGATGCGGCCCGCCGGCAGGAAACGGTAGTCGGCCATGGCGCCGGCAAAGCGCGGCGTCCAGACAGCAGGATCCTTCTCGACAGTCGCGAGCGCCTTGGCCACGCGCGCCCAGGTATCGGGCACACTTGCGTCGATGGCCACGCCGTCCGGCGTCTTGAAGCGGTATTTCATGTCCCAGATCTGCTGAGCGATGGCGGAGGGTTCGGTGGTCATGACTTAAAAATCGCTCGTGGAAAATCGCCCGTGGAAAATAGCCTGTGGATAAAGCGCAGAGTATTCAGGTTTTATTCTCACAAGCTTAACAGGCACGCCGGCGCCTTCAAGAGCGTTAATATTGGCGTTTTTTCAATATTTTCAATGACTCAGCGAATCGGCAGACCAGCGCCCTCGAGACGTTGCCGCAATTCGGTGAGCAGGGTTTCTTTGTCGAGCCCACGCGGGACCGCCGGCAGGAACTTGAAAATGATGCAGCCGGGCCGTTTCAGGATGCGCGTCTTGCCCCAGAAGTAACCGGAGTTGAGCGCCAGCGGGACCATGGGCTCGGGGCAGTAGGAATAAAGGGCCGCCACGCCGGGCTGATAGGGACGGGATTCGCCCGGTGGTACGCGCGTGCCTTCGGGAAACACCACGACCTGATAGCCGGCGTCGAGTGCGGCTTGCGTCCGGCGTAGCATCTTGCGCATGGCGCCGGCGCCGGCGCCGCGGTCGATGCTGATGAAGCCAGCGCGGGTCATGTACCAGCCGATGACGGGAATCCAGATCAGCTCCTGTTTCAGGATGAAGATCGGATGCGGCATGTCGAGGAACAGGCGGTACGTCTCGAAGGACGACTGATGCTGCGCGGCAATGATGCAGGGGCCCGGCGGAATGTGCTCGTGCCCTTCGGCGCGACAGTCGATGCCGGCAATGATGCGGGCGAGAAACATGATGCCGCGAATCCATGTGCGCACAACACGCAACGTGAGGCGCCTGCTCAGCAGCATTGGCATACAGATGACCGCTACGCCAACTGTCCACACCAGGAAGGCGAACAGATAAATCCACGACCGCACCCATTCGCTGGGCGTTGGCGCTGGTGGTGTATCGGTCATGTGGTGAGGCCGGACTGCTGCAAGGCCCAAGTGATGACGAACTTGGTGTATTCGCGCGCGATCAGGCTGGCGGTGCCGGGCCAACGCCACCAGTCGCTTTTTACCGTCGCCGGGAACACCGCATGCGGCACGATGGTCACACCCGGCATAGCGGCGTGGAATTCAAGCAAGCTGCGGCGCATGTGGTAGGCAGCCGTGACGAGGCGGATGGAATGCACGCCCACCGCCTGAGCCCAGGCCGCGCTTTCCAGCGCGTTGCCCGGCGTATTGCTGGCGGCGGTGCCGACGGTGATGTTATCGCGCAGGTCCGGGCGCAGGCTGGTGATTTGCGGCAGGAGATCGCCGGTCTTCACTTGCTGGCCCACGCCCGAGACGAAGAGGCGCTCGGCGAGGCCATCGTTGAGCAGCGCAAGACCGGTCTCGATGCGCTCGCTGCCGCCGGTGAGCACGACAATAGCGTCGGTATGTGTTTGTGGGTCGTCGACGCTCCTGGGAATCGTGGACGCAAACCACAGCAATCCACCGGCCCAGGCGAGAGCCAGGGCAGCGAGCAGGACAGTGGTGAGCGACCAGTATCTCATGGAGCGATTATACCAAAAGGATCGTGGTGTGCTGCCTGTAGAGCAGAAATTTCTAGCTAAATTTTGGAAGCCAATGTCCGGCGCACTGTGATATGCGCCGTCACCATGGCGATGCCGCCGGCGACGAAGGGCAGCGCCGCAAGCGCCAGCCAATGCGCGAGCGGCAGCGTAGCATGCGGCAGGACTTCCGGATCAACGCGGCTCGCAAGCCAGGCGATCAGACCCAGCGCGGGCGCGTAAAGAATAAGGCCCGCAAGGCCGCCGAGAATGGCCTGGATCAGGGCGCGACGCGCGAATTGTCCTGCGACGTAGCCATCTTTCGCACCGACGACGTGCAGGATTTCGATGACTGTGGCGAACTCGGCGAGGCTCGCGCGTGTGGCGAAGATGATGGTGAGGCCGAGCGCTGCGGTCACCAGAATCATGATGGCCAAAGCAACCGCGCTGAAACCCTTGGCGAGGCCCATGACGCGGGCAAGCCAGACCCGATGATCGTCGATGACAGCGCTGGGGCTCGCGGTTTTGACGGATGCGGTGATGGCGGCAATGGCGCTGGGACTGTCGTCGCCAAGCTGCACGTCCACGAGGGCCGGCAGCGGCAGATCGGAAACGGCGTCGCCCTCGCCAAGCCACGGCTTCAGGAGTTCGGTGAGCTTGGCGCGCGGCACAAGGTTGGCCTTGGCGACGGCCGGATGGCGCTTGAGCACGTCGAGGACTTTAGCGGCGGACGCCTGTGCGGCCTTGTCGCCAGCGTCCGACACGGGGATCTGCACCGTGAGCGTGCCGGTCACGCTGCGGTTCCAGTCGTCGAGCAGCACATCGACATAAGAGTTCACGGTGACGGCCAGCGCCGACATGAACACTAGCACCATCACCAGCCACACCACAAAGCGGTTGGCGATATCACGGCGCAGCGGCAGATCGGAGCGGACGGAGAACATGGCTAACTCTCCGTGCGCGCGGTGGAGAGCGGCGGCAGTATGCTCACGGCGCTGCCGTCGAGATGCAGACGCGGGAACGGGTAGCGCGCGACAAGGGATTGGTTGTGGGTAGCGAAAATGATGCTCGCCCCCAACTTGTTCAGTTCTACGAAGAGCTGCATGAGGCGCTCGGCAATCGCATCATCGACGTTGCCCGTGGGTTCGTCGGCCAGGATCAATTTAGGTCGATTGACGACGGCGCGCGCGATGGCCACGCGCTGCTTCTGTCCGCCGGACAAAACCGCCGGCAATGCCGTCATATAGTCGGCAAGGCCCACCCAGTTCAAAAGTTCCGAGACGTTGCGCTGCACGACCGCCTCGCCGATGCCGGCGATGCGCAAGGGCAAGGCTACGTTGTCGAATGTCGTCATGTGATCGAGCAGCCGGAAATCCTGGAAAACCACACCCAGATGGCGGCGCAGAATGGCCAGGCGATTGCGCGACGCTTGCGTCACATCTTCGCCGAACAATGTCAGCGTGCCGCGGCTGGGGCGCTTGGCGAGATACATGAGGCTGAGCAGCGAGGTCTTGCCCGCACCCGATGGCCCCGTCAGGAAATGGAATGAACGCTGCGGGATCGCCGCCGTGACATTGGAAAAGATCTCGGGGCCGCCGTCGTAGGACAGGCCCACCCCCGTCAGGCTGACACTGTCGCCGGTAAAGGCCTGGGCTTTTTTACGCAGAAGCGACATGGCGGCTACGGTTTTCCAGCGCTGAATAAAGGCAAATTAGTCACAAGTCGAAACCATTTTTGAGCCTGTGATACGCAAACACCATAAATCCATCAACCGGGCCGCGCAAAAAAGGCCTTTATCCTACACCTGTAAACCAGGATTTTGCCTTGGTTTGCCGGGCGTTTAGCTCCTATTAACATGCCCATATGTACTATAGAAAACTCGCTCAGGTGTAAGCTCAAAGGAACGTCCTTGGCCACCGGCGCGAAAAAGTAAGCCCAGGCAAACCTGGGTGCCTGTGGGTCGTTGAATGCGTATCACCTGTCCCAGTTGCTCGTCCCATTTCGAAATCCCGACAGAACTGTTGGGAAAGAAAGGCCGCGCTTTGAAATGCGCGAGCTGTGGACACTCCTGGTATCAGTCGGCTCAGGTGGAATCCCTCGATCTCGCGTCGATCATGGGGGAAGACTACGCTGAGAAGGCGGAACCCGCAGCCTCTGCCGGTGGCGGCAGCGTGCGGATGCGCAATGAAGTCTCCTCGCCCGCCGCCAATGCAGCGGCCAATGCAAATCGCGCGCGCCAAGCCGCGCAGCCGCAAGGTCCACGCGTGCAGACGGCCGCACTTGGTGCGCCGCGCGCAGGTGCGCCGCAAGCCGTGGCGGCACCGATGCCAAATGGCGCTGTGTCGATGATGAATCGCAACCCCGCACACGCTGGCCCGGTTGGCCCAGCTGGCGCGCCGGGCGCGCGCCAGATCGCCCAGGCCGCGACTTTGGCGGGTCAGTCCCTGCGCGGTCAGGCCGGTGCACAAGGTGGCCCGGGACAAGGTGCGGTCTCTTGGATGCAATCGCAGCAGGCGGGTGCTCAAGGTGGGCCAGGTGCCGCGGCGGCGCCGGGCATGCAAGGCATGCCGGGCGCGCAAGGTGCTCCAGGACAACAGCCGATGCCGGGACAAGCGGCGCCGGGAATGCAAGGGATGCCGGCTGCGCAAGGCGGGCCACAGGCCGCAGCGCTTTCGGGTCAATCCATGCGCGGTCAAGCCGGTGCACAAGGTGGGCCCGGACAGGGCGCGGTCTCTTGGATGCAACCGCAGCAGCCGGGTGCGCAAGGTGGCCCAGGTGCCGCAGCGCCGCCGGGAATGCAAGGTATGCCGGGCGCGCAGGGTCGTCCGGGACAACAACCGATGCCAGGACAAGCAGCACCGGGCATGCAAGGTATGCCGGGTGCACAAGGCGGTCCGCAAGCCGCAGCGCTTGCGGGTCAATCGATGCGCGGTCAGGCGGGTGTACAACAAGGCGCGCCCGGCGAAGGCGCGGTCTCTTGGATGCAGCAGCCGCAAGGTGGCGCGCAAGGTGCGCCGGGCGCTCCGGCACAGTCGATGCAGGGCGGGCCGCAAGCACAAGGCGCTCCCGGAGAGGGTGCGGTCTCTTGGATGCAGCAGGCGCAAGGTGGCGCGCAAGGTGCGCCAGGTGCTCCGACACAATCGATGCAAGGTGGGGCGCAAGGCGGCCCACAAGCTGCGGCCATGGCCGGGCAGTCCATGCGTGGTCAGGCGGGTGCGCAAGGCGCTCCCGGCGAAGGTGCGGTCTCTTGGATGCAGCAGTCGCAAGGTGGCGCGCAGGGCGCGCCAGGTGCGCCGGCACAGTCCATGCAGTCCGGGATGCAAGCAGGTCCAGGAGCGCCGGCTGTCTCGCAGATGTCGGGTGAGATCGCGGCGCCGGGACAAGGGGCGAAGTCACTCCTTGATGGATCCGCGCAGAGCCGCGGTGCGCCCGGGCAATCCATGAAGGATGCCGCCGGTGCCAGTGGCGCTCCGGGCCAGTCCTTGAACGATGCGGCTGGCGCCAGCGCTGGCCCCGGTCAATCCATGAAAGGTCAGGACAGCAGCCCAGGTCAGGCGGCTCAGTCAGCGACCGACGCAGGCGCTTCCGGTGGACCAGGTCAGGCGGCGCCAGGACAAGATGCGGCGGCGGGCACCAGTGGTGGTCCAGGTGCAGCGAAAGCAGCGAAGGCCCAAGGCGAGTTGAAATCCGGTGAACCCGGCAAAGCCAAAGACGGTGCACAATTAAAAGACGGCGCGACCAAGGGCGCAGACGGCGGCGCTTCCGCTGGTCCAGGCGCTGCGAAGAAAGATGAAGCTGGTGCGTCGGGTGGGCCTGGAAAGGCCGGCGGTCCGGGCGCTGCCAAGGGTGATGACGAGGAAGAACTGGTCGATCCGAACGCGGACCGGCCCAACTTCGGCGCCACACCGACGGAAGACGAAGAAGAAAGCGGCGAAGCCGATGAGAATGAAGAAGGTGCGTCCGCTGGCGCGGGGCCACGTGCACGCGGCGGCAAAGCCGCAGCCAAGAAAGCCAAAAGCAAGCCGCTCGATCCGGCCTATGTGACCGTCGCGGTTATGGCGCTCGCGGTTATCTCCCTGGCCGGCCTGATCTGGCTGGGCCGCGGCATCATGGTGCAGATGTGGCCGGGCATTTCCGGCTTCTACAAATCGGTGGGCGTTGAAGCGGCAAAGCCGGGTGATGGTTTGAAGATCGCGGAATCCTCCAAGCGCTTGCAGCGCATCGGCGGCGTGGAAACACTGGTGGTGAGGGGCTTCATCTCCAACATCTCGGAAGTGCCCAAGACCGTGCCGAACCTGAAGCTCGAACTCTATAATGAGAAGAAAGAGGTCATTCAGGATTCAAACCTCAAGGCGCCCGTGGGCATCCTTGATCCGCAAGGCTCGGTGGAGTTCGAAATCCGCATGGAGCTGCCGCAGCTCAGCCAAGCCAAAGGCGGCTATGGCGTGGTGTGGGATCAGTAAGCGGCACCATTATTTAGAATGGTCCGCAGCTTCTTGTTTGAGCTGCTGGAGATTTTTGTCTCCGGGCACGATTTCAAGCGCTCTATCGTAGTCGCTGACGGCTTCAGCATATTTCTGCAATGCGTCTTTCGCCATGCCGCGCGCAATGTAGAGCCCGGCATCATCGGCCGTGCTGGTATTGAGCGCGGCGAGTGTCTCGAGGACCTCGGTGAACTTTCTCTGATCGATGAGAAGGTTGGCTTTGATCCACAGCGCAAATTTGGCGTTGGGGTCCAGCGCCAAGATGGCATTGGCATCGGCAAGTGAATCGTCGGGGCGCTTGAGTTGCCGATAGGCCATGGACCGGCGGCTATAGGCCGGGATGTCCTTGGGGTTCAGTGTAATGGCTTTTGTAAATTCGGGGATCGCTTCATTGAATTTGCTCTGGGCGAATAAAGTTATGCCTCTGTTGAGGTAAGCCTTCTGGTAGTCGGGCTTCAAGGCGATGGCGCGTGCGTACTGCTGCATCGCTTTGCCGGGCTGGTTGGTCAGGGATAAGGCATCGGCCCAATTCAGATAGGCCGCGGCATTGGCCGGCTCGCCCGCCGCCGCCAAACCAAACGCCGCCACGTCGGCCGCTTGAAGGGGGTTTTCCTCCTTGAGGATTCTGATCTTCGCGGCGTAGTTAGCATCGATCTTTGTCATGGCAGCGAGAACTGCCTGGCGCACGGCGCCGCTGCAAAGCGCGGTATCGACGTTAGCCTCAAATTCGCGGTGCACGCTCACGCCCTTGCCGTTCCGGGACCAGTGCGCGCGAAAATGAAATCCTTTCTCCTGAATATCCGTATCCTCGGGAAGATCGGCGATGAACGTGCCCGGCGGTGGATACACATGCAGGTCTTCGACCTGGGTTCCGCTGTAGCACGGCACCATCTCGTCGCGCGGCAGGTCGTCCCAGGCGCGCTGGCCGAGCAGGAAGCTTCCGGTCTTTTCCGTGAACCGATAACCCGGCGAGATATAGAAACCATCCTCGGACATGCTGCGCGGCTCAAGCTTCTGCTCGAAGGTGCCTTTGATGGCGTAAGCCGGGGATAGGACGTTGAAGGCGCCGGCATCGATAGATCCGGTCCCCTCCATGTCTCGGGTATCGAAATAATTTTTTGCGGCGGCTTTTGCGCCGACCGCGGCGATGCTGGAACCCATCGCCCGCAATTGCCCGGAATAGGGACCCGTGCCTTCAACGCTCATGTTGCCGATCATGCGGCCTTCGGTATCGATATGTGCAGTTGCTTCCAGCCGTAGCGTGGCGGCGCCGGGTTGCAGGATCGGAATGCTGTGAACGGCGGGCCCGCTGCTGACGGCGTGGACGACGGGCTTTCCGTATTCAGAGAAAAACAAAGACCCAAAGGGAATTACGCCCGAGGTCGTGTCCGCATACATCTTGAATTCCGGCAGCCAGACAATGGCATGATTGAACTCGAAGCCTGTCGGCACGGTATCAAGTTGGTAGTTGTTGGTGGCGTTGAGCAGCACAATGTCGCTCGCGATGCCCTTCGCCGCCAGGAGCGCTTTATACAGCGTCGCGTAATCCTTGCAGTCTCCATACCCGAGGCCGGCGATTGTATCAGCGTCGTGAGGAACGATGGAGCCCACGCCGAGCGAGATGCTGACATAGCGCATGTTGCGACCCATCCACTCGTAGAGCTTCTGGGCCTGCATCTTGCGGTCGGAGACGTTGGCAGTGATTTCCTCCGCCAGCGCCCGGATCTTAGGCGTGGCGACGGCTTTGCCGGCGACGATAGCGGCGTAGGCGTGCGCGAAATCGTCATAGGTCTTGAACGTTGAGATGAGCGCGTGCGGGCGCTGCTCGGGGTGGACGACCGCGCTGGGTGAGAGCTTGGTTTTCTCCGCCGGCGGGTGATAGCGCCAAGTATAGGTGACCGTGTTTTGGCTGCTGTGTTTCTCGGCCGCGGCGCCGACGGTTTCAACGTTTAAATCCCACGCTGCCGGAACCGAGATGTTGATCTCGGTTTCATCCATGAAATCATTGAAAGGGAGCGTGAGTGCGAAAGCGCCTGGGAAGTAAGCAACCTTCGCCTTCGTGACAGCCGTGAAGACGATTTTGTCGCCGCCCGCCACTTGCGGAAATACAACGACCTTCTGGCGCATGTCGTTGAAGAAAGGTTCATTGGTGTTGGCGGCGGGCGCCTGCACAAAGATCGCCGAAGGTTCGACGGGGATCTTCTTTCCGTCCGGCTTCAACGTATAGGCCTCCGGAATCTCCAAGGTATCCATGGAATCGCGATAGGGAATCGGGATTTGGCTGATCTGGCGGGCGACAGCGTCATTGGTGGGCGTCATCTCGGTATGCACAGTGATCTGGGACGTGCCGTCCTCCGCCACCTGCATGTCGGTAATGCTTTTCGCGAAGACCGGATCGCTGTCGTTGGCCTTGGCGCTGTTCTTCGCGCTGGGTTCGCCGGCCGACGCCGCGGTTGCGCAAAACGGAAGCCAAATGCAGGCCAAAGCCAACGGCACAAGCCGCCGTCCCGCGCATAAATATATCCCTTTGAACACTGGGGTCGCTCCAACCAGAACGCCGTGCCGGCAGCGATTAAGGTCCGCAGGGTGTGCGCACCTCTTACTTGTACTTGGCCTGCCTTCAACTCATGACGATCAAAAGTTGTTCCCGCAGGAGCATAATGCGGCGCCGTTTCTCCAAATAGAGAGGCTATGGCGGGAAAAGTGCGCGAGATCGTGCATACCGTGCAGATCCAGCGCGGAGGAGAAATGGATCAGAACTGCTTTTTGAGCCGCTGCAGGTAGTCCTGCTCTTCCTCGGGGCGCGTGCGGTCGGCTGCGCGCTTGCGGATTTCATCCAGGATCACACGCACGCGCTGAGACATGCCCTGCTTATCGGGATCGGTGGGCACGATGATCTTCTCGCCGTGGCGGCCATCGGCCGAACCCAGCGGCGAGTAGCGCAGTTGCCCCGGCGTTGCGCTGCGCATGATGCCGCCTAGGCCTTTATCGAGCAGCTGCTGCATGAGCTTCTCTTCGGCCTCGGCCATGCTCTGCGTCAACTTGCTGACGGCCTTACTCATGCCTTCAGCACCTTCTTTCCACTGCGCGGCGCGCACGGAATCGCGTGCGTCTTCCATCGCATGCTCGGTTTCATTGGTGTTTTCGGGCTTTTCGACGCCCATCTGCTCAAGCTTGTCCATGATCTCTTTGAACTTCTTGCGCAGAGCTTCTTCCTTGGCGGCGGAAGCTGCCGCTTCCTTGCTTTCTGGTGATCCGGGCGTCGGTTCGCCGTTGCCTGAAAAATCACCCTGGTTGGAGGCGGCACCCGTGGCGCCCAGCATTGAAGCGTCACCCTTAGGATCGCCGGCCTTGGCGATGCCGGCGTCGCTGCCTTTGGATTCAACCTGCTTGTCGCCCTTGCCTTGCTTGGTCTTGTCGTCTCCGCCCTTGGACGCCTGCTTTTGATTGTCACCGTCCTGCTTATTGCTCTGGGCTTGCTTGCGCGCCTTGTCGAAGCTCTCGTTCATAAGGTCCGACTGCTTCTTGGTGAGCTCGCGCATCTCCTTCAGCAGTTCTTCGGACTTCTTGACGTCGGGATTTTTAGACGCGTCGGCCTGCTTGTCGCCGCCGTCGCGCATCTTTTCCAGTTGATCGCGCAAGGCCTGCATCGCTTCCTTGGCGGCGTCGGTGGCCCCCATTTCGGACATCTGGCGTACTTGATCCATGGCCTTTTCGAGATCGGACATGCTCTTGTCGCTCTGGGCGAAGCTGTTCTTCGGATCTTTGGCGCCTTTCGCTTTGGCGTATTCGGCCGCGGCCTGCTTCAACTCGGCAAGACGGCGTTTGATCTCCTCGGGCGGCGCGCCGCGCTCGATGGCTTCCTTGAGGGCCTGCTCGGCGTCCGCAAGGCGGCGCTCGGCGGAGACGAGGCTGCCGTCTTCGATGCGCACGGCGGCATGCCACATGAGGTCGGCGGGTGTCTTGCCGGCATCGGCGGCGGGTTCGTTGGCCAAGCGGTATTTGGTTGTGGCGAGTGTCAGGTGTACGAGAGGCTCGCCGCCGAAGCTTTCAGGATGCTGCAGGATGCGCGTGACAGCCTCGAGCGCTTGGCTCGCGGTTTCCTTGGGCTTTGCCATCAGCTCTTTGCGCCACTTCACCAACTCCTTGGCGACAGGATGCACAAAGACGCGTTCGGGAAGTTGCGCTTCGACTTTCGCACTCGTGCCGGTTTTTCCGGCGTAGTCTTTGACAATGAGCTGAAGAATGACTTTCTGACCCGCCAAAGGATGCGCGGCGAGGTCAACCTGTGCCGATTGCGCAAAGTCCAAGCCAGCTCCGGGAGGCAGATCGACGGGGAAGTCGAAGGGCTCGCCCGCACCTTCGCCGGCTTTGCTCATGCGGCCCGTGACGGACTCAATGCCGTAATCGTCGGCGGCCTTGTAATCGATACGCAGCTTCCAGCGCGACGCTTCGCTGGGAGGTGTAGGAAGTGCGATCTGCGGCGGTTTGTCCTCGATCCACTTCGCCGGCCACCCGGCGAGGACACGAGTGCCCTGTCTGATCTCCACGCGCTTGGCCGGCTTCACGTCCACTTCGCCGCGCTGTGTTTCATCGGCCAGTTTCTGCAGCGGGACGACGGCGGCGTCAAACGCGAGGGCGGTGTCACTCGGCGTGCCCGTGATGATGGCGAGCGCCTTGCTGCCTTCCGGGATGTTCAACACGTCGGGCTGCTTCGCACCTTCAGGCGTCGGAAGCTCCACATACGTCGGAGAGAGATTGGTATAGGCAGGCGGCGTGATCCAAAGCTTGATGCCGACATGTGACGTGTCGCCGCCAAAGCTGGGGAGGATGCCGCGCGAAACGCGTTTGGTGAGATCGCTCCAGCCGCCGAGCACGGCCACGAACAGCGCGAGGATCACGGCGGCGCGGAGCGCAAAGCGGTCGCGGCCAGCAACACCAGGAGCAGGGCCTTTCACACGCAGGCGGTCGAGGTCGTCGCGCGCGCGGGCCTGATGCATACGCCACATCCATTCCTGGATGGCGGAGGCACCGGCAACCAGCGTGTCTTCGACGGTGGTCAGCGGGCGGTGTGTGACGGGCGAGGTTGTTTCAAGACGCGCGCGCGCTTCACCGCGCGTCGGCCACGTGAAATCCGAAAGGCGTCGCCACGCGACGGCGCCAACGCCGACTGCCGCTGCGATGACAATGAAGATGTGCACGGCCCAGTGCAGCGACGGCAACACGTCGATGAGCACAACGATGGCGGCGACGCCCAGAAGGACTGCCACGATCCAAAGGCGCGCCCATAGCCGTTCCCAGGCCAAAGCCAGCCATGCCAGCATGACGCGGCGCTGAGCCGCAGAGCCCGCCGTTGGCGGGGCATTGGATTGAGTGTCTTCGGTCATGTCGCCATTTTAGGGGCTTGGCGGCAGCTCTTCAACAAACCCCGAAGCCCCTGCCAGCGGCCTGTTACACAAGGACGTGAGGAGGATGGGGTTTTTAGTCCATCCAGGACGGCAGCTGTTCCAGGGCCGTCATTTCCTCAAAGGTGGGACGGCGACGGATCACGCTGGATTTATCGCCCGAAACCATGACTTCCGGCACCAAAGGACGGGCGTTGTAGGTGGAGGACATGGCGGCGCCGTAGGCCCCGGCGGTCATGAAGGCCACCAGATCGCCGGCTTTCAGGGCCGGCAAGGGATATGCCTTGGCAAAACAATCGGTGGTTTCGCAGACCGGACCGACCACATCGACCGGCTCGAAGGTGGAACTGGTGGGCGCTTCCTGCACCGGAATGATCTCGTGCAGCGCACCGTACATGGCGGGGCGCACGAGGTCGTTCATGCCAGCATCGATGATGACAAAGCGCCGCGTGGAGCTTTCCTTGATGGCGACAACGCGCGACACAAGGATGCCGGCGTTGCCGACAATGACGCGGCCCGGCTCGAAGGTGAACGAACAGCCGATATTGCCGAAGACGCGCTTGACCATCTCGCCGTAGGCGGCGGGACTGGGCGGGGCTGCGCCGCGGTGGTCGTAGGGCACACCGAGACCGCCGCCGAGATCGAGATGGCGGATATCGAGCCCATCGGCGCGCAGCATATGAATGAGATCGCGCACGCGCAGGAAGGCAGCCTCGAAAGGAGCCAGCGAGGTGATCTGCGAGCCGATGTGCACGGCGACGCCCGAGGGGTCGATGCCGGGAAGATCGCGCGCTTTACGATAAAGGGCGGGCGCCAGCGTCCATTCAATGCCGAATTTGTCTTCCTTGCGGCCCGTCGTGATTTTGTCGTGACCGCCGGAATCCACATCCGGGTTGACGCGCAGCGCAATGCGCGCTGTCTTGCCGAGCGTGGTTGCAAGACGGCTCAGGGTGACGAGTTCGGCTTCGGACTCGACGTTGATCTGGCCGACGCCGCAGTCCAGCGCGAGGCGCAGTTCGGCCTCTGTCTTGCCGACGCCCGAGAACACGATCTTCTCCGGTGCACAGCCCGCCTTCAATGCCAATTGCAACTCGCCGCCGGACACCACATCGCAACCGGCGCCTTGCTGCACCAAGCTGCGGATGACGGAAAGATTGGTATTGGCTTTCACCGCAAAGCAGACGGTGGCGTCCAGGCTGGCGAGCGCATCGGCGAAAACGCGAAAGTGGCGCGCGAGCGTGGCCTGCGAATAGCAATAGAACGGCGTGCCGACCTCATCGGCGAGGTGTGGCACGGGCACGCCTTCGGCGTGAAGAACGCCGTTGCAATAACTGAAGTGATGCATTGCGAGTCTCTGTCCTAAGCCTGCGCTATTGAGGCTGGGGTGGTTTGGGGTACTGCCGCGGATAGGTGGACCCTTGCGGCGGTGTGGGCCGCGCTTTCTTGCCGCACGCGGCAAGTCCGCTCGCGAGGAACAAGAGGGCCATGCACAGCAGGACCGGTCTGGCGACGTGCTTCATGATAATGCGCATCATGGCGTTCTCTCGTCGAGAAAACGCTCGCGCGCGGCTTTCACCTGTGCGCGCACGTTGGCCGGGGCTGTGCCGCCAAAGCTAATGCGGCTGGCGGCGGAAGCTTCCGGCGTCAGCACGGTGAAAATGTCTTGGGTGATACGCGGTTCGACGGCTTGCATCTCGGCAAGGCTGAGGTCGGCGAGGTCGCACCCTTTGCCTTCGGCGATTTTGACAATCTTGCCGGTGATGTGGTGTGACTCGCGGAAGGGAATGTTCAGCGCCTGCGTCACCCAGTCTGCGAGATCGGTGGCCGTGGTGAAGCCAGCAGCCGCGCTGGCGCGCATACGTTCCACATTGGGCTGCATGTCCACGACCATGCCGGCGGTGGCCGCGAGGCAAAGCTCCAGCGTATCGAAGGCGGCGAAGACGATCTCTTTGTCTTCCTGCATGTCCTTCGAGTAGGTCAGCGGCAAACCCTTCATGACCGTCAGCAGCGCGGTGAGCCCGCCAAACATGCGTCCCGTCTTACCGCGCACGAGTTCTGCGGCGTCGGGGTTGCGTTTCTGCGGCATCATGGAACTGCCGGTGGAGAAAGCGTCGGTAAAGCGGATGAACCCGAATTGCGCGCTGGACCAGTTCACCATTTCCTCGGCGAGGCGCGACATGTGCGTGGCGAGGATGGCGCCGGCGCAGAGGAAGTCGATGGCGAAGTCGCGGTCGGACACAGCATCCATGGAGTTGGCCATGGGCCGGTCGAAATTGAGTTTCTCGGCCGTGAGGTGACGGTCGATGGGGAAGGACGTGCCAGCGAGAGCGCCCGCGCCCAGCGGTGATTCATTGAGGCGTTTGCGCGCGTCCGTCAGGCGGCTGCGGTCGCGCCCGAACATCTCCACATAAGCCAACAGATGATGGCCAAATGTGACGGGCTGAGCAGCTTGAAGATGCGTGAAGCCCGGCATGATGGTGTCGGCGTGGGCCTCGGCCTTGTCGATGAGCACGGACTGAAGCTTGCGCACTTCGTCGTCGACGGTTTCGATGGCGGCGCGTACCCACATGCGGAAATCGGTTGCGACCTGATCGTTGCGCGAGCGGGCCGTGTGCAGGCGCCCTGCGGGCGCGCCGATGAGGTCGGCGAGACGGCTTTCGATATTCATGTGCACGTCTTCGAGGGCGCGCTTGAACAGGAAGTTGCCGCTGGAGATCTCTTTCTCGATGCGGGTCAGGCCTTCCTGGATGGCGTTGCCGTCTTCCTTATTCACGATGCCTTGCGCAACCAACATCGTGCAGTGCGCGCGGCTGCCGTTCAGGTCCTGCTTGGCAAGACGCTGGTCAAATCCGACGGAGACGTTAATCTCCTCCATAATGGCGGCGGGGCCGGCGGAAAAACGTCCACCCCACATTTTGCTCGTCATGTGCTAACCTTAGCCAGAAATGGCGCTTACCAGGCCACTATATCACGCCACGCGAGCGTCGCCGTTAAAGGGAAGAGAAAATGAGTGAGAAAAACCCTAAGTTTTTGGCCGCTCTCGGTATAGGCGCAGCGCTGATTATCATTGCCGGCGTGTACCTTGCAAGCGGTGGCAAGCAGGGGGCCCAGCCTGAACAGGCGGCGAAACCGGCCGAGCCCCCGGCGGTAGCCGCAGCACCCGCCGCCGATGCACCGGCCATGGCCAGCGCCAGCGATGCGGGCGCTTCCCCTTTCGCCTTCCATGAGGCGCCGGTGGACCTGCCGGCCACGGTCTTCAAGGACGAAGCCGAGACCGAACTGACCCTGGCCAAGTTTGGCGGCAAAGTGATGGTGGTGAACTTCTGGGCGACCTGGTGCGCCCCGTGCGTAAAAGAAATGCCCACCCTGGATGCGCTGCAGGCCAAGATGGGCGGCGACGGCTTCCAGGTGCTGACCATCTCGCAAGACCGCGAAGGCGCCAAAGTGGCCAAGCCCTTTGTCGAGAAGAACCAGTGGAAGCACTTGCCGCTCTATGTGGAACCCATGGGCCGTTTCTCGAAGGATGCAAAACTGCTCGGCCTGCCCACCTCGCTCATCATCGACAAGACCGGCCATGAAGTGGCGCGTGTCGAAGGCGAACTGGATTGGAATTCGCCGGCGGTGGAAAGGGCCCTGCGCGAGCTGATGAATAAGAGCTAAGCCGCGCCGCGCCGCAGAGAGAGCGGCACACCCTCACGTTCGAACCAGCGCCGCCACAGCAATGTGGCGGCCACCGCGACATAGAGCCCGGCGGCGACGTCGCCGGCATAGTGCGCGCTGATGATGATGCGGCTTGCGCTGATCATCACGGCTACCAGTAAAAACACCGGCCGCAACGGCGGATAGATGAAGGACAGCGCCAACATGGCGGTCCAGATGGATTGCGTGTGGCCGGACGGGAAGCTGCAATCGGCAAGGTCGAGGCCGAAGGGATGAAAGCCCGTGGTGCCATCGCGGAACAAGAGGCGCGGGCGTTCGCGCCCCACCGCGAGCTTCACGGCATTCACGAATGTTCCTGACGAGGCCATGGTGACGATCATGAAAACCCAGGCGCGGGCTTCGCGCGTGAAGGCGGTGGGGTTGGGAAGCCGCTTCTTGTGGCGGACGTAGGCGGTGATCAGGCCGATGACCGCCACCGGATACCAGATGAAGCCGCTGGCGAAATTGGTGATGGTGTTGAAGAAGTGCATCCACCAGGTATCGCGGTAGTTCTCGAGCGTGAGGGCGAGCGGCACATCAACCCACGTCATGAGGGCAGCGACGACAACCGCCGTGACCAGTGCGCCCAGCAAGAGCTGTCTGTTCAGCGTGTCGCTCATTGCGTGCCGAGAATCACAAGCCGGACAGGTTTGCCGCGCGAGTAGTTCGTGCCTTCCACGACGCCCAGTTCCTGCACGCGCTGACCCCTGTTCTCAAGCTTGGCTTTGATATTAGCAGAGATGTCTGCGGGAACTACCGCTAAGGCGCCTGGACGTTGTGAGAGAAAATCGCCGGCTCCATTCTCGTCGGTCAACAGCGTATCGGTGCCGAGCAGAAAGACGGCGGAGGGTTCGTGATAGCCGACCAACGCAATGGGCGGGAGTTTGCCATTTTGTAAAGAATGCTGCGCGGCAATGGCGGCGATACGCGGGCTGACGGCGAGATCGGTGAGGTTGGGTACGACAAGAGTCGTGAGGGAGACGCCGAGCAGACTCCCAGCGCCAACAAGGCCGATCAATGGGTTTGCTTTGCGTTGCATGAGTATGGCGAGTCCACCGAGGCCCAAGGCCAGTCCTGCGACGGCGGCGCCAAGGGGTGGTCCTCCGTAATGACCCGTGGCGTAGGCAACGCCTATCGCTAAGCCCGAACACACCACGGCCCAGAGCAAGAAATACAAAGTGCCCCAGAGAGTATTGAAAGTTCGGCGCAACGGTTCGTCTTTGAGAGAAAAGGCCCAAGCCGTCAGCAGCGCGAGCGCGGGATACAGCGGCAACGTGTAGTGCGGCAGCTTCGTCGGCACGAGTTCGAAAACGATCCAGGCGGGGATCAGCCAGGCGAGACAGAAGCGCACCACAGGCTCGGCGCGGTGGCGCCAGGCGAGCACAAGAGCAAATGGCGCCAGATAAGACCAAGGCCAAAGGGTGGCGAGAGCAGTAACAAGGTAGGTCCCCGGCCAAGCGCCGTGACTTTCCTGCGCGCCGAGGAGCTTGGGCAGAAGATCCTGCTGAATGGAATCGGCGACAAAGCTGCTTTGATTGCTGGAGGAGATGGCCATCAGCCACGGCAGAACGACAACCAGCGTGAGTGCAATACCTGTGAGCGGGCGGAGAGTCTTGAGCCAAGTCCACCGGCGATCAGCTACGCCAAGCGTGAGGATTGTACCGCCCACGACCAGCAGGATCACCGGACCCTTGATGAGAATGCCGATGCCAAGGCTGAACCAGAACAGTAGTGCGGTGACGAGAGAGGGGCGCGTTGCGGTGTAGTGCTGCGCCAGCATCGCCATGCTGAGCGCGGTGCATCCGAGGAGCGCCGCATCAGTCTTGGCGATATGCGCCTCGATGATGGTCATCATGCTGGTGGCGAGGATGGCGCCGGCGGCAAGACCCGCTTCGCGATTGAACAGTCTTGTCCCGCACCAGCAGGTGGCCAGCACGGCAAGCCACGCCATGAGGACCGAGGGCAAGCGGTAAGGCCAGGCGACGGTCGGGTCCTGGCCGAAGATTTTAACGGATGTTGCCTGCATCCAATAAATGCCGGCGGGTTTCTTGTTGCGGGGTTCGTCCTGGAAACGGAGATGCACCCAGTCGCCGGATTCGAGCATCTGCTTGCTCGCCTGCATGAAGCGGGCTTCGTCGCGGTCGGTCGGCGGGATTGACGCGAGGCCTGGTAGAAAAAGCAGAGCGCAGAGCAGCGTCAGCAGCGCGAAAGGGCGTATGCCAGAGGTCGCGCTGCCGAAAACCAAAAGGATGCCTCTTTAGCGAGTTGGGACGGGCTCGGGTCCGCTGTAGTCGTAGAAGCCCTTGCCGGTCTTGCGGCCCAGCCAGCCGGCCTCGACATACTTAGCGAGCAGCGGGCAGGGACGGTATTTGGTGTCGGCAAGGCCGTCATGCAGTGTGGACATGATGGCAAGGCAGGTATCGAGGCCAATGAAATCGGCGAGCTCGAGCGGACCCATGGGATGGTTGGCGCCGAGCTTCATAGCGACGTCGATGGCGCGCACGGTGCCGACACCTTCATAGAGCGTGTAGATCGCTTCGTTGATCATCGGGATCAGGATGCGGTTAACGATGAAGGCCGGGAAATCTTCCGACGATACGGTGTTCTTGCCGAGTTTCTCGGCGAAGACGCGCACGGCGGAGAAGGTCGTTTCGTCGGTGGCGATGCCGCGAATAAGTTCGACCAGCTTCATGATCGGCACGGGATTCATGAAATGCAAACCCATGAAGCGTTCCGGACGGTCGGTGACGGCGGCAAGGCGCGTGATGGAGATGGAGGACGTATTGGAGCACAGCACCGCGTCCGCCTTCAGATGTTGGCAGAGCTCTCTGAAAATCTTTTTCTTCAGTTCTTCGTTCTCGGTAGCGGCTTCAATCACGACGTCGCGGTCGCCGAGGATCGCCATGGAACTGCCGGTCTTGATGCGGCTCATGGCGGCCTGCTTATCAGCCTCGCTGACGAAGCCCTTATTCACCTGACGGGTGATGTTCTTGTCGATATTGGCGAGGCTCTTCTTGAGCTGATCCTCATTCATGTCGGCGATGGTCACGTCGAAGCCGCCAAGCGCGCAAACATGTGCGATGCCGGTGCCCATCTGGCCGGCGCCGATAATGCCGACTTTGCTGATGGTGATAGGGGTCTTCGATGCGCGCGCTGCATCAGTCATGGTGATGTCCGCCTGAAACAATAATATGAACGGTGAAAGGTCTGGTGCGACGTAAAGTTCAACGTCACAGGGCTTTGGTGAGTTCCGGTACAACCGTGAAGAGATCGCCTACCAGCCCATAGTCGGCCACCTGGAAGATCGGCGCTTCCGGATCCTTGTTGATGGCCACGATGACCTTGGAGTCCTTCATGCCCGCCAGATGCTGGATAGCGCCGGAAATGCCCACGGCGATGTAAAGCTCGGGGGCTACGATCTTGCCGGTCTGGCCAACCTGATAGTCGTTGGGCACGAAGCCGGCATCGACCGCGGCGCGGGATGCGCCGACTCCTGCCCCGAGTTTATCGGCCAGCGCGTCGATGATCTTGAAGTTCTCGCCCGAGCCCATGCCACGGCCGCCGGACACGATAATACGCGCGGCGGTCAGTTCAGGGCGTTCGGACTTGGAGAGGGCCTGGCTCACGAAAGTGGAGAGGCCGGGATCGGCGGCGGCGGCGACATTCTCGACGGCAGCACTGCCGCCTTCGGCTTTGGCTTTATCGAATGTAGAGCCGCGCACGGTGATGACTTTCTTGGCGTCCTTGGACTGCACCGTGGCCAGCGCATTGCCAGCATAGATCGGGCGCACAAAAGTGTCGGCGGAGACGACAGCGGAGATGTCGGAAATCTGCGCGACGTCGAGCAGGGCGGCCACACGCGGCATGACATTCTTGCCACCTGTCGTGGCGGGCGCGATGAGGTGCGAATATTCCCCAGCCAAACCGACGATAAGCGCAGCCAGAGGTTCAGCGAGGCCGGTCGCGTATTGCGCGGCGTCGGCGACTTTCACTTTCGCAACGCCGGCGACTTTGGCAGCGGCCTCGGCGACCTTGGCGCAATCTTTGCCGGCCACCAGGATGTGAACATCACCGCCGATCTGCTGCGCGGCACTGACGGCGCTGAGCGTGGCGGGCTTCAGCGAAACGTTGTCGTGTTCGGCGAGGACTAGCGCGCTCATGCGATCACCTTTGCTTCGTTACGCAGTTTATCGACCAGGGCCGCCACATCGGCGACTTTTGCGCCGCCCTGGCGTTTGGCCGGCTCTTCGACTTTCAAGGTCACAAGACGCGGGGCGATATCGACGCCCAAAGAGTCCGGCGCGATGATGTCGATGGGCTTCTTCTTGGCCTTCATGATGTTGGGCAGCGACGCGTAGCGCGGCTCGTTGAGGCGAAGATCGGTGGTGACAATGGCGGGCAGCTTCAGGCTGACCGTCTCGAGGCCGCCGTCGATCTCGCGGGTGACAGCGATTTTGTCGGCTTCAAGGGCAACCTTGGAGGCGAACGTACCTTGCGGCCAGTTCAGCAGCGCGGCCAGCATTTGGCCGGTCTGGTTGGCGTCGTCGTCGATGGCCTGTTTGCCGAGCACGACAAGAGTGGGATTTTCCTTCGCGACAATCGCTTTCAAGATTTTGGCGACAGCCAGCGGCTGCACCTCGGCGTCGGTTTGCACGAGGATGCCGCGATCGGCACCCATGGCCAGCGCTGTGCGGATGGTTTCCTGGGCGGCGGTAGGGCCGATGCTGACGATGACCACTTCCGTGGCCTTGCCGGCTTCCTTCAGACGCACCGCTTCTTCGACGGCGATCTCGTCGAAGGGGTTCATGGACATTTTGACGTTGGCCAGCTCGACGCCGGTCTTATCCGCCTTGACGCGAACCTTAACGTTGAAGTCGATCACCCGCTTGATAGCGACGAGAATCTTCATGCGATGTCCTTAGCGTTTTGATATCCCGGCTGGAGCGATGCTCCAGAGTGGCGCACTCCCGCGCCGTTTTTCCCCGGTACCGGTTTATCTGAAAACGGGGTCAAACACCTAGTCCGACATCAGGGCCCTGTCAAGAATTTGTGTTGCACTGCAACATAATGCCCGGATCAGGCCCCATAGCATTCATTGAGGCGCGGCTTTATCGGCGGCTTGTTTGCACTATGCTGCGCTAGGCCCGGTCACCCTGCGCCCGGCACAAAGGTCTTCGTTTCTCCGTGACTCGTCTTCATCCGACGCTGGCATTTTATCTTGGGCGGCACTTCATCGTGTCGTTCTTCAGCCTGCTCGCAATCATCACCGCGTTGGTGCTGCTCTTCGACACCGTGGAACTCATGCGCCGTTCCGTCACCGCGGCCAGCATGGATTTCAGCACGGTGTTCGGCATGGCGCTGTTGAAGCTGCCGCACACGGCGCAAGCGACGTTGCCCTTCGTGGTGATGCTGGCAATGATGTTCGTGCTGTTCCGTTTGTCGCGCAGCCATGAGCTGGTGGTGATCCGCTCGGCGGGCGTGTCGGTGTGGCAGTTTCTGGCGCCGCCTCTTGCACTGACGGCAATCTTCGGTCTCGTGAACCTCGCCGTCGTCGATCCGGTGGCGGCGAGCATGTACGATTCCTACCAGCGCATGGATGAAAGCCTTATCCGCGGGCAGGACACGACGCTCAACATTGGCGAGAACGGGCTGTGGCTGCGCGAAGCCGCCAACAACGCGGCCACGGTGTTCTATGCCGCCAAGGTGCATCAGAATGAAGGCTCTCTCAGTCTCGGTAAGGTTTCCATCTTTCAGGCCGACGACAAAGAACACCTGACGCGGCGCTTTGAGGCGATCAGCGGCCAGTTGGTGGCGGGCGCTTTCAAGTTGGAGCAAGTGTGGGACATCGTGCCCGGAATGCCCGCAGTTTTTCGCGACACCTATACGCTGCCTACGTCAATCACTCTCGGCAAGATCCAAGACAGCTTCGCCGCACCTGAGACCATGTCCTTCTGGGAGTTGCCGCAGTTCATCCGCTTCTCTGAGGCGTCGGGGTTCTCGGCGCTGCCACACCGGCTCTATTGGTATTCGCTGCTGGCCTCGCCGTGGTTACTTTGCGCCATGGTGCTGGTGGCGGCGGCCTTCAATATTACCGGCAGTGTACGTCTCGCCGGCTGGACGGGGCGCGGTGTCGCCGGGCTTGCCATGGGCTTCGTGCTCTATTTCTTCAGCCGCTTCCTCTACGCGCTGGGACTGTCGGCGACTCTGCCGCTGATCCTGGCCGCCTGGGCGCCCGCCGCCGTCTCTGGCATGCTGGGGCTTGCTTATCTGTTCCACCGCGAAGACGGCTAAAGCTTCATGCAGACCATGCGCGTTCTTCGCGATCATCCCGCCCGCGCGGCGGCGGTGTTTTTGCTCGCTTTGCTGCTGTTGACGCCCGCGGACGTGCCGCTGAGCCAGATGTTCTATCGCGCCGGTGTCGGATTCACGTGGAGCGCCGATGGACTGCTGGAGTTTGTGCGTGCAACCATTCCCGATCTTGTTATCGGTACATTCGCCGCATGTCTGCTGCTATGGATCGCCAGTTTGCTGAATCCGCGTTTGCCGTGGCGTGTGACGACGCCGCAGATTTCCTTTCTGGCGACCACACTCATTGTCGGGCCCGGCCTCATTATCGAAACATTGCTCAAGCCGAACTGGGGCCGGGCCCGGCCCAAGGATATCTCTGCCTTCGGCGGAGAAGCCGCTTATACACCGCCATGGCAGATGGCTCATGAGTGCGATCACAACTGTTCTTTTGTTTCAGGGCATGCGGCCATTGCCTTCTGGATGACAGCTTACGCATTCCTGCTTCCGCCGCGATGGCGGACGGCGGGATTGCTCGCGGGGCTTTTGTTTGGGTTCGCCATCGGCGCGGTGCGCATTGTCCAAGGCGCACATTTCTTTACGGACGTCGTGGCCGCAGGCTTGATCGTGCTCGTTGTGAATGAAATTTGCGCGGCCCTTTTCCTCACGCGGACACCAGCATGAAGAAGGTGTCGCTCAAGGGTCTGGTTAGCGGGCTCACAAACCGTTCCAGAGAGCCTGTATGGCAGCCGGCGGACGGACCTTATCCACTGCTTCGGGGTTTCACGCCGCCGCAAGATTTGGCCGGGCAAACCGGTGTGTACGCCGTGTGGCACCGGGGTGTGCGGCCCCAGTGGTTGCGCGTGGGCTGGGCGGCGGACTTGGGCGTTTGCCTGAAACAGCTGACGCGCGCGGATTGGCTCATGCGACATGAAGACAACGGTGGTGTTTATGTCGCCTGGATGTCGGCGACAGGGGAACAAGCGGGTGGGATGGCGCGCTTCCTTACAGAGAAGCTGAAGCCAGCCTTTCAGGAGGGAATTTTTGCGGGCGAAAAAGCGTCTGACGAAAGCGTCCCTCCGTCCCCTTGTCCCTTTCCGCCCGGTACCCAATCATGACGTTGTCCTCATTTCCTTTGGCCTCAGTTTCCCTTCATAGCCTCACCACCGTCTATCCGCCGTACGTCCTCAAGCAGAGCGAGGTGATGGCAAAGGCGGCCGAGGTCTTCGGGCATCGTGGAGAACTGATGCAGCGCATGGCCAAGAGCTATGGCAATGCCGGCGTACGGCAGCGGCATTCCTGCGTGCCGCTGGAATGGTACGCGAGCGATCACGGCTGGCCTGAGCGGGCGCGGCTGTTTGAGGAGAACGCCCTGAAGCTGCTGACGGAGGCGGGTGCGAGTGCGCTGCGCGAAGCCGGCATATCCGGGCGCGACATCACCGCGACAGTCACGGTGTCCTCGACCGGCATCGTCACGCCCTGCCTTGATTCCCTTCTGCAAGGTCCCCTCGGTCTGTCGCCCACTGTTCAGCGTCTGCCGGTATTTGGTCTGGGATGTGCGGGCGGTGTTCTTGGTCTTGCGCGCGCCGCCGCCATCGCTAGGGCCATGCCGGGGACCTGGGTGCTGTTTCTGTGCACCGAATTGTGCGGGCTGACATTCCGCGCCAAGGACGACAGCAAGGCCAACATCATCGGCACGACAATCTTCGGCGACGGTGCGGCGGCAGCCGTGCTGCGCGCGGACCCGGAGCCTGGGAAAGGATTGGTGCGCATCGACGCATGGGGTGAGCACACGTGGCCGGACTCGCGCGACATCATGGGCTGGAGCGTGGAGGACGATGGGCTTGGTGTGATCTTCTCGCGCAGCATCCCGGACCTCGTGCGCAACGAAGTGCGTGGCGTGACAGACGCCTTCCTCGCAACGCTGGGGCTTTCGCAAAAAGATCTCGCGGGGTTGATCGCGCACCCTGGCGGCGAGAAGGTGCTGGAGGCCTTGGAAGAGTGCTACGAGCTTGCGCCGGGCAGTCTTGTTGATTCCCGCGAGGTTTTAGCCGAGTGCGGCAATATGTCCGCCGTGACGGTGCTGGCCGTGTTCCGCCGCGCCCTGGCGCGCGGTGCCAAAGGGCGCCACCTGATGACGGCCTTGGGCCCCGGCTTTTCCGTGGGCATGTGCCTGATGGACCTGTTGTGACGGTACTCGGCTGGACGCTGATTGCTTATGTCGTCATCGAACGGCTGGTGGAGCTTGTCATCGACCGGCGAAACCGGCGGATGCTTCTTGCCAAGGGCGCGCATGAAGTGGGGGCTGACCACTATCCTGCAATGGTGGCCATGCATGTGAGCTGGCTGGCATCTGTGGTGGCGTGGGCGATTTTCGGCAACGTCGTCTTCGTGCCGCTCCTCGCGGTGCTCTATGGGGTGGTGCAGCCGCTGCGCTTCTGGGTGATGGCGAGCCTCGGTCCGTACTGGACGACGCGCATCATCACCTTGCCGGACGCCCCGCTGGTCAAGCGCGGCCCCTACAGGTTCTTGAAGCATCCTAACTATGTCGTGGTGGTGCTGGAGGTGGCGCTGCTGCCCTTGGCGTTGGGCGCATGGTCGCTAGCTGTGCTGTTTTCGCTGCTGAACGCCGCCATGCTGTGGCGGCGGATCAGCGTGGAGAACACAGCTCTGGCCGTCAGGTCACATACTTAGTTTTGGGGCCGCTTCATTAAAGGTACAGCCAGCAAGCACACCGCGGTCAGAAGGCCGAGCAGGAGCCAAGCCTCATTGAAGCTGGCGACGGCTGCCGCGCGATGTATGGCGGGCTCGACGATCTGCCGCGTGAGATCGTCGATAGGAGGAAGAGGCATGCCGTTAAACTGATCGAGCGGCAGCCCGACAAACGCGGCCGTGGCGCGGTCGCCAGCCTGCAGCCGCGCAATAATCTCGTTCACATGATGAGGGCCGCGATTTTCAATCATCGTATCGATTAGCGCGAGCCCCACCGCGCCGCCGATGTTGCGCAGCAGATTGAAGAGCGCTGAAGCATTGGGGATGCGCTCGGCAGGCAATTGGCCAAGAGCCAGGCGCGTGACAGGCAAGAGGCAGAACATAAAGGCCGCGCCGCGCAGAACTTGCGGGC
This sequence comes from Fidelibacterota bacterium, assembly GCA_947472795.1. Taxonomy (GTDB): domain Bacteria; phylum Pseudomonadota; class Alphaproteobacteria; order Rhodospirillales; family Rhodospirillaceae; genus SHVO01. Next base: position 30,370 of record CANJBL010000012.1, read on the forward strand.
CCAGGAGGTCCTGAAAATCCCAGGTGGGTGTCGTGAAGGAATTCCAAATCAGGCCGGCGGCGAGCAGCGCATAGCCGCAGAGGGTCAGGCTCCGGGCAGGGATGCGGGTTTCCGCCCACGTCGCAAAGGGAGCGCTGATCAATTGCGCCACACCTGTGACGATCATCACCGTGCCGATCTCCAAAGGTGTGAGCCCGCGCACAACACCCAGGAAAAGCGGCATCAGGTACATGGCGCCAAAAAGCGCCATGCCCAGTACGAAGCTGAACCATGCCGCGAGGGCAAAGGTGCGTTCCTGAAGCGCGCGGACGTCAATAAGGGGATCGGCAGCGCGCAGGCATCGGCGCCATAGACCCGCCCCGCTGGCTATGCAGGTCAACGACAGAAGGATTGCGGAGCCGCTCGTCCAGCCCAGTTTCGGAGCTTCCTTCATGACGAGCTCGAGCGTAGTGAGGAAAAGCACGAGCAGAGCCAAAGCGGTGACATCGAGTTTGCGGGCGTGCTTCCAATCGGGGCGATCGATATCAATCAGGCACGAGGCCACCACGGCGATAGCGATGCCCGGAAGGACGTTGATGAGAAACAACCAGTGCCAGGAGAGATGTTCGGTAATCCAGCCGCCGATATAAGGACCGATGCTGGGGGCGAGCATGGCAAAGCCGCCGCCGATGACCGTTGCCAGGGGTTGCTGGCGCGGCGGGAACATCAGGAAGGCCGCCGAGAAGATCACTGGGATGACCGCGCCGCCGAAGAGGCCCTGAACGAAACGGAACACATAAAGGAGCTGATAGGTGCCCGATGCGGCGCAGGCGGCGCTGGCCAGAACGAAGCCGGTCATGGCGGTGACGAAAAGCCAACGCGTGGACATGACGCGTGTCAGCCACCCGACCATGGCGATGGCGATGACCTCGGCAATCAAATAGGTGGTCTGGATATAGCTGAGGCGGTCGGCAGGGATCTTCAGATCAAGCTGGATGTCGATGAGTGAGCTCGCGACGATCTGGATATCCAGGATCGCGAGAAACATGCCCGCTGTCAGCGCGGTGAATCCAACCCATGCGCGCCAGCCGGCGGTCATCGCGCTCATGACTCTGAAAGCGCGCGTTTGGCGATGGCATATGAAAAGCCCGCCCGGCCCAGAGCAGCAAGGTCTTTGGACTCTTGGTTGCGGCGCTCTTCGGCGGGGACCTTGTCTTTCCTGAAGGGCCCAAGGCGGCGGCGCTGGGCGTAGGCCGTGGCGGCCTTCAAGGTTTGATCTTCATCCTCGTCAAGTTCGGCCACGAGTTCATTGATAAGCGCCGGCGCCACACCATTGGCGCGCAGAATGGTGCGGATCTTACCGGGGCCTTTGCCGAGGCGCGCAAGGCTCGCCACCCGGGTGGCGGCATAGCGGGCGTCGTCGACGATGCCGGTGCGTTCGAAGCGGGCGACAATCTCATCCGCCCAGGTGGCAATTTCGGCTTTGTCTCCGCCGTGGGCCTTCAAGGCCGGGGCAGCCCGGCGCAAGAGGACGCGTTTCAGGTGCGCCGCCGTCGTGGCAAAACGCTGGATATAAAAAGTGGCGATATTCTCCATGCGCCGCTGTGTCATGCGCTTGGGTTGGGGCCTGCCCTTGCGGGCGGGTTCTGGAGTGCTTTCATCCGTGCGCGAAGGCCCGTTGGGCGATGGCATGAAGTGGTATATCCTGGGCCTAATTGGGCCTGCATCTTAGATGAATGCGGCGATGAAGAATATTCGGATAGATATCATGCACGATCAGACAGCTTTGCAGCAGTTTTCGGTTCCACAGCCCCGCACCATCGGTGCGGTCAATTGGCGCGGCATGTGGGAGTTGTATCTCAAGGAAGTGCGCCGCTTCTGGAAAGTGATTTTCCAGACCGTGGCGGCGCCGGTCATCACCAGCCTCATGTTCTTGTTGATGATGGTGTTCGCCTTCGGGCGCGGCAGCACGCAGGTCGGCGGTTATCCTTTTGAGGATTTCCTGGTTCCGGGCCTGATCATCATGACCATGATCCAGAACGCCTTCGCCAACACCTCGTCATCGATCCTGGTGTCCAAGGTACAAGGCAACATCGTCGATGTGCTCATGCCGCCTTTGAGCGCCTTTGAGCTGACCGTGGCCTGGACCTTGGGTGGTATGACGCGCGGCATCGCGGTTGGTATCGCTTGCGCCATCTCCATGGCGATCTTCGCGCACCTGCACCTCTACAACGTGGGCATGATTGTGTTTCACGCCATTGCCGGCTGCCTGTTGATGTCGATGATGGGCGTGCTTGCGGCGGTATGGGCGGAGAAGTTCGACCACATGGCGGCGGTGACCAATTTCATCGTCACGCCGCTGACGTTCCTGTCGGGCACCTTCTACACCCTGGACCGCCTGCCGCCCTGGGCGCAGTTCCTCGCCCACTACAATCCCTTCTTCTACAATATCGACGGCTTCCGGTATGGCTTCCTGGGCCAAGACACCTCCCGTCCGCTGTTGGGCATGGGCATCCTGGTAGGCCTGAATGTGGTGCTGTTCCTGACGACGTACCGCGTCATCAAGAGCGGCTATAAGCTGAAAGCCTGACCCGAAAATCGCTTGTGTGAAAGTTTGCCAACGATGGGGCTGGGGCCGGGCGCGGCGTTGACAAAACCGCGGTTTGGCGTATGAATCCGGGAGCGTGGGCGGTCTGAAGGCCGCCCTCTCTTTTTTTCAGTTACCCGCTGTAGGATTTTTTCGCCAAGCTAGAAGGGCGACGCCCGTGAGTATTTCCGCTGTGATGCCGACCTACGCTCGTACCGACTTGGTATTCGAGCGCGGTCAAGGTGCAATGATGTACACGGCCGACGGCCGGAGCTTCCTGGACTTCGGTGCAGGTGTAGCCGTCAACGCGCTCGGTCATGCCCATCCGCATCTTGTTGCGGCGCTGAAAGCGCAAGCCGAGAAGCTTTGGCACACCTCCAATCTGTATCGCGTCGCGGGTCAAGAGAAGCTCGCCGAGCGCCTGGTCGCCAACTCTTTTGCCGACAGCGTTTTCTTCTGCAACTCCGGGGCCGAGGCCATGGAGGGCGTGGTGAAGATGGCCAGGCGCTACCATCAGGCGCAGGGTGAGGCGAACAAGTACCGCGTGATCACCGCCAGGAATGCATTCCACGGACGCACGCTCGCGATGATCTCCGCCGGTGGCCAGGAGAAGCACCTGGATGGCTTCGCACCCAACGTCGATGGCTTCGACCACGTGGCCTTTGGCAACCTCAACGAAACGCGCGCAGCCATCACGCCGCAGACTGCTGCCGTGGTGGTGGAGCCGATCCAGGGCGAGGGCGGCATTCTCCCGGGCGATCTGGAGTACATGAAGGGTCTCAGAGCCATGGCCGACGAGTTCGGCCTGCTGCTGATCTTCGACGAAGTGCAGACCGGCATGGGACGTACGGGCAAGTTGTTCGCCTACGAATGGTCTGACATCACCCCTGATGCCATGGCGGTGGCCAAGGGCCTTGGCGGCGGGTTCCCGGTGGGCGCCTGCCTTGTCACCGAAGCTGTGGCCAAGGTCATGAAGCCCGGCACGCACGGCTCGACCTTTGGTGGCAATCCCTTGGCCATGGCGGCAGCGAACGCGGTCATGGACGTTGTGTTGGAGCCGGGCTTCCTGCCGCATGTGCGCATGATCGCGGACTATCTGTGGCCGAAGCTGACAGCGGTGGTAGCTAAGCATCCGAAGGTTTTCGAGTTGGTGCGCGGCAAGGGCCTCATGATTGGTTTGAAGTGCAAGGTACCCAACACCGAGGTCATCGCGCGCTTCATCGACCACGGATTGCTGACGGTGGGTGCTGCGGACAACACCGTGCGCCTTCTGCCGCCGCTGATCATCACCGAGGCCGAAGTTGATGCCGCCATTGGCATCATCGATCGCGCCGCCGCCTCGCTCGCACCTTAATTCCGTATCCCAAGCTCGCATCCTAGAAAGCGAACGCTATGCCGAAGCATTTTTTGGATCTCGATCTTCTTTCTGCGGACACCTTACGGTCCATTCTGCGCTCGTCCTCAGAGCAGAAGGCCAAACGCAAGGCCGGCACGGCGACCGATAAGCCCTTGGACGGCCTGACGCTTGCCATGCTGTTCGAGAAGCCTTCGACACGCACGCGCGTTTCGTTCCAGGTGGGCATGCAGCAGCTGGGCGGAAACGCCATCACGCTTTCACCACAAGACACGCAGCTCGGCCGGGGCGAGTCCATCGCCGACACGGCGCGCGTGCTGTCGCGCTATGTGGACGCGATCATGCTGCGCACCTCGGCGCCCGAGAAGCTTCACGAGCTGGCCAAATACGCCACCGTGCCAGTCATCAACGGCCTGACGAATGAATCCCATCCGTGCCAGATCATGGCCGACGTCATGACTTACGAAGAGCACAAAGGTCCCATCAAGAATGCGGTGGTGGCGTGGTCCGGTGATGGCAACAACGTCGCCACCAGCTTCATGCACGCGGCCGCGCAATTCGAGTTCGAGTTGCGCCTCGCGTGCCCCGTAGGTTTGGAGCCTTCACCAAAGGCGCTCGCATGGGCGCACGCGAAGGGCGCCAAAATCAGTGTCGGTCACGATCCCAAAGCGGCCGTGAAGGGCGCGGATTGCGTCGTCACCGACACGTGGGTGTCCATGGGCGACGAAGAGGGCGGACGCCACAACCTGCTCATGCCCTTTCAGGTCAATGAAGCCTTGATGGCGTTGGCCAAACCCGACGCCCTGTTCATGCACTGTCTGCCGGCCCATCGCGGCGAAGAAGTGACCGACGGGATCATTGAGGGGCCTCACTCCGTTGTATGGGACGAGGCGGAAAACCGCCTGCATGCGCAAAAAGGCGTGTTGTTGTGGTGTCTTAAATAATGGCCGAGCCTTTGGGCGGAGGCGCCTCTGGCGCGGCTGCCCCCTCCGCTGGCGAAGATGTGTGTCTGCCGTTTCTTGTTCATGGCGGGGCCTTCCGTGGCCGGCTGGTGCGCCTTGTTTCCTCGGCGACGGAAATCCTTGAACGGCACGGCGATCCCGAACCAGTGAGCATTCTGCTGGCCGAGGCTATGGCGGCGTCCGTTGCCCTGGCAACGGGGCTGAAATTCAAAGGCGTCTTCTCGCTGCAAATCCAGGGCAAGGGCCCTGTGACCACGATTGTCACTGATGTGACCGATAACTGTGACGTCAGAGCGTGGGCCAAATTCGATGCGGAAGCACTTGCTGTCGAAATGACGCGCGCGCGCCCTCAAGGGTCCGTGCCGCGTCTGATGGGTGCGGGTGCTCATCTGGCCTTCACGGTGGATCAGGGGCCCGACAAGGACCGCTACCAAGGCATTGTGGAGCTGACCGGCGAAAGCCTAGCTGAGGCGGTGCATCACTATTTCCGCCAGTCCGAGCAGCTTGAATCGGCTCTGAAGGTGGCGGTGGCGCCGCCTCAATCCCCGGGAGCGCCGTGGGTCGCCGGCGCCCTGCTGCTGCAGCGCATGCCGGAAGAAGGTGGCGTGAGGATCGCCAGCAAGGAAGATCAGGAAGACGCCTGGCGCACGGCAGTGATCCTGGCCGGCAGCCTTAAAGATTCTGAATTGCTTGATCTTACGCTGACACCTGAGCGCCTTCTGACGCGGCTTTTCGTGACAATGGGTGTTGCCCCTTCTATACGTAAGCCCATCCACGCCAAATGCCGCTGCTCGCGAGTGCGTAGCCAAGGCATTCTTGCCTCATTTCCCATGGACGAATTACGTTCCTACGCGGAAGATGGCGCCGTTCATATGACCTGCGAATTCTGCCGCACGGATTACGCCTTTACGCTTGAAGAGCTTGAAACCATCGTTGCCCGCCATCGCGGGTCAGCCGAGAAGGAACCCTCGCCATGAGCATCGTTCTTCCGTCCGCCGCACGCCTTTTGCAGATGGCTTTTCTTGGGATCGCTTTGACAGTTGCCGGCGCGCCGGTCGTGCTCAAGGCGCAGGATACGCCGTCGCTGCTGTTCGCCGACAAGACCGCCTTGAACGTGGACGCAACGTCGCTCGACTTGCAGATCCAGGATATTCCGCCCCGCGAATACCCGCATGTGAACTATCGCTCGAATGTCCGCTTCGAAGACGGCGCGCGCGAGTGGGCCGCCAAGCGCTTCATGCTCACCGGCAACAGCGTGAACAAGCTGCGTGTCACGATCCGCAAGGGTGACATCACGGAAAAGCCATTGCCGGTGAAGAAGGGCTTCAAGGGCCTCTTCACGAAGGATCAGGAAGCCGAGTACAGCGCGGTGCTTGATGTCGAGGTGGCGGTGATCGATCCCAATGGCATGGTGCTGTCATCGGCCAGCGGGAAATCCTTAAGCACCCGCACCGTGACGGAAGGTTCCACCGAAGCCGACAAACAGCAGGTGTGGGCGGGGCTGGTCGTATCATCCTTCGACGAATTGGATACGGCGTTGATCCCGCAGATCCGCCAAGCCATGGGTCGCTACATCCGTTAAATCTTATTTGCCGATGATGGCGAGGAATTCGCGGCGCGTGGATGCGTCGTCGCGGAAGGCGCCCAGCATGGTCGAGGTCACCATGCTCACGCCGGGTTTGTGCACGCCGCGTGTGGTCATGCACTGATGCTCGCCCTGCACAACCACGGCGACGCCCTTCGGATGCAGCGTGTCGTTGATGGCGTTGGCGATCTGCGCCGTCATTTTTTCCTGGATCTGAAGGCGCTTGGCGTAGGCCTCGACCACGCGCACCAGCTTTGAGATGCCGACAACACGCTTGTTCGGCAGATAGGCCACGTAAGCTTTGCCGATGACCGGCACCATATGGTGTTCGCAATGGCTCTCGAAGGGGATGTCCTTGAGGACGACCATTTCGTCATAACCCTCAGTCTCTTCGAAGGTCGTGCGCAGGATCTCAACGGGGTCCTGCTGATATCCTGCATAAAACTCCTCGTACGAACGCACAACGCGGCTGGGCGTTTCTTCCAAGCCTTCGCGGATGGGATTGTCGCCGGCCCAGCGGATCAGGACCCGCACCGCATCTTCCGCTTCCGCGCGACTAGGGCGTACAACGCCAGAAGCATCGTCTGTCGCGGATGGCTTTACGGGAGCGGATGTCACGGGATGCGTCCTCCTCAGTTTCCAAACGAGCTGGTCAGTTGATGATCGCCCGGTCGTGCGGGCTATCCAGAGAAAAGGCAGGAATCTCGATATCGAAATTCTCGCCACCGGTCGTGGTCATTTGATAGGAGCCGGCCATGATGCCTGACGGCGTACCCAAGGGGCAGCCGCTGGTGTACTCGAAAGAATCCCCCGGCTTTAGCACGGGTTGCTCACCGATCACTCCTGGACCTTTGACCTCCTGCAAGCGGCCGAACTTGTCGGTGATACGCCAATGGCGATGCATGAGTTGGACCGTCTCGCCGCCACGGTTCTCGAGTTTGACCTTGTACGCCCACACAAACCGCTCCTCATCCGGCGAGGATTGCTCCTCGAGATAATAGGGGCGCACGGAAACGCTGATATTGCGTGTGGTCTTTTCGTACATGGACGTTTGAAGAGGGCCAGTCAGGGGGAGTCTCCGAGACATATAAGTATCCGTAACGGCAGTGAAAAGGGGCGGGCCGAAATATTTAAGCCCCCAACTATTTAAGTCCCGAACGCCTGCGTCAAGTCGGCAATGAGATCATGCACGTCCTCCAGCCCCACCGATAGACGAATGAACCCTTCCGTGATGCCCACGTGCACGCGGTCTTCCGGCGAAAGGCGTTGGTGGGTGGTGGTGGCAGGGTGACAGATGAGACTCTTGGCATCGCCGAGATTGTTGGAGATGTCGATGATCTTCAGGCGATTGAGAATGCGGAAGGCCGCCTCCTTGCCGCCCTCGACTTCAAAAGAGATCACCGTGCCGCCGGCCTTCATCTGCGCCTTGGCTAGCGCGTGTTGCGGGTGGCTCGGCAGACCCGGATAGAGCAGGCGGGTAATGCCTTTCTGCTTCTCCAGTGTGCGGGCGATCGTGAGGGCGTTCTCGCAATGACGCTGCACGCGCAGATCAAGGGTCTCCAGACCCTTCAGCAGCACCCAGGCGTTGAAGGGCGACAGGCTCGGCCCCGTATGGCGCATGAAGGGCGTAACTTTGTCCGCGATGAATTCTTTTGAGCCCAGAACGGCGCCGCCGAGGCAACGCCCTTGACCGTCGATATGCTTGGTCGCGGAGTACACCACCACGTCGGCGCCGAAGGTCAGCGGCTTTTGGAGAACCGGTGTCGCAAAGACATTGTCGACAACAACCAATGCGCCGGCTTTATGTGCAAGCGCGCAGACAGCCGGGAGATCGATCATCTCGAGGCCGGGGTTGGAGGGCGATTCCAGAAAGACGGCTTGCGCCGGTTTGGATAAGGCGGCCTTCCATTGGTTCAAATCGGAGCCGTCGACGAACTCGGTCTTGATGCCGAAGCGGGGCAGCAATTCCGCGCAGATGTATTGGCAGGACCCGAAGATCGCGCGCGAGGCCACCAGCCTGTCGCCGGCGCTGAGATGGCAAGCCAGGGCAGCGTAGACAGCGGCCATGCCCGTGGCCATGGCGCGGGCGTCCTCGGCACCTTCGATGAGCGCGAGACGGCGTTCGAACATCCGCACGGTGGGATTGCCAAAGCGCGAATAAACAAAGTGGTCGACCTTTTGCTTGAAGGCCAGTTCGGCTTGCTCGGCGCTGTCATAGACATAGCCGGAGGTCAGGAAGATCGCTTCGCTGGTTTCGTCGAACGCGCTGCGCTCGGTGCCGCCGCGGACCATCTTGGTCTGCGGTGCCCAGTCTCTTTGCACTGTATCGTCGGCTGTCATGACAATCCTCGCTCCTTGTTCTGGGGAGCCAAATAAAAAAGCCCCCGACCGGAACGGCACGGGGGCTCAAGCCCTCGACCTTTTAGCGGTTTTTAACGTGGCCGCAATCCGGTCTCAAATCGCCACGGGGATTTGTCGTACCCCGGTCATGCGGGGCGGGTCAAGGGAAAGACCATGGGGAATCGCGCCCCAGAGCATCCCAAGCGTCATTCGTCCCGGGTAGGGGAATTCTTAAGCATTTTGCCACCAAAATCTGCGGGACTTGTGGGAAGGGGAAGCGACGTGGCGGGTTGATTTATCGCGTTATTTCGGCTTTAACAAACCCATCTTTGGATCAGCCCGCATGCAGCGTCCCCACCTTACCTGACGTGCGCCGGCCAAGCGAGATTGGCCAGAAACCAGACATATACGATCAGACAAATACGAACGGACATTTGATGAAAGAGACAATCCTCGTCACGGGCGGAGCGGGTTTTATCGGCTCCAATTTCGTGCACCACGTCATGCAGCACATGCCCGAGGCGCGGGTGATTGTTCTGGACGCCCTGACTTACGCGGGATCCATCGAAAATCTGCCCGAGGCCAGCTTGCGGGAAGAAGACGAGCGCGTTCTCTTCCGCTACGGCAACGTGATGAATGCCGACCTCGTGGATGCCCTGATCGCGGAAAGCACCTATGTGGTGCACTTCGCGGCGGAAACGCACGTGACGCGTTCCATCTACGACAACAAACAGTTCTTTGAAACCGACGTGCTGGGCACGCAGGTGATCGCCAATGCGGTCCTGCGCCACCGCAACACCATCAAGCGCTTTGTCCACATTTCGACGTCGGAAGTTTATGGTACGGCGGTTACGCCGCTGATGGATGAGGATCATCCGCTCAATCCTATGAGCCCCTATGCCAGCGCGAAGTGCGGTGCCGACCGCTTGGTTTACTCTTACTGGCAGACGTATGATCTGCCCATCACCATCATCCGGCCTTTCAACAACTTTGGTCCGCGCCAGCATCTGGAGAAGGCCGTGCCGCGTTTCATCACCAGCGCGATCCTTGGTGAGCCGCTGACGGTGCATGGCGACGGTTCCGCTGCCCGCGACTTTGTGTTCGTGGAAGATGTCTGCCGCGCCGTGCTGGCCGTGCTGAACGCACCTTCGGAGAAGGTGAAGGGTGAGGTGTTCAATGTCGGTACGGAGACGCACCGCTCGGTTCTCGACATTGCAAAGGACGTGCTGCGGCTGATGAAGAAGGATGCGGGCCAGATCACCTTTGTCGGTGACCGCCCGGGCCAAGTCTTCCGCCATACCAGCGGTTCAACCAAGATCAGGAAAGTTCTGGGTTGGCAGCCGCAGGTGACTTGGGAAGAGGGCCTCAAGCGCACCGTCGATTGGTTTGTCAGCAACGAGCCGTTCTGGCGAAAACAGATATGGATGCGGAAAATTCCGATCATCACGTCGTCCGGCAAGGTCGAACTGCATTAAGCCGCGGCGGCGCGGCTTCGGCTTTCGCTTGATCTTTTTCCCTCAGGGCAAGGTCACTCCGTGAATTCCGCACTCGGCCCGCCTGAAGATCTTGCTGATATTCGCGCGGCGCTGCCTTTGCCAAGTATTCAGGAAGACCTTGGCGCCGGCGACTATCGCCTGCCAGTGCTCTCTCACAAGCTTGCCGCAAAACCGGATAATATTGCGGCCTGGGAAGCCAGCGCCCGCCAGCTCACCGAAGCCATGGCGGCTTCAAAGGGCCCAGCGGCAACCGCGCATTTGATTTTGCGCCTTCTGGTGACGGAAGGACTCCTGTCGGGGCCCTCCGCTGCCCTGGCGCGCATGATCGGGCGGTTTTCCGAGAATGTGGAGGCATTGTCCAAAGTCGAATCTGCCGATGATGTCGGTGTCACCTTGTCGGCCACCGGATGGTTTGATGCCGCTGGTGACGATGTGTCGGATGCGCTCGCGCGCGCGCTCCAGCTTGTGAGCGCCAAAGACTCGCTCACGTTTCGTGTCTTCATATTAAAAATCATCGCACTCCTGGATTTCGACCATCACACGCCCATGGATTGGGTGCAGCGGCTTATGACCAATCTCATCTTTCCAGCCATGGATGAGGGTGTAAAGGACAGCCAGCGGGCCGACGTCGCGCTCATTCTGGAGCTGAAGGTCTACAGCGCGTATGTGAAGCGCATAGAAACCAGTGAGCACTTCGTGCGGTCTTATGAGCGCATAAAACGGCCGCTTATCAGCAGTGGTCACCTCTTTAAAAAACATCTGCGGCCGTTTTCGGTGACCAGGGAAAAGGTGCCTCACGTAGGATTTTATCTTACGTCGCAAGCCATGCTGGCCCACACGAAGAACCTGATCACGTTTCTGAACGGTCTTTCAAAATTGCCGCAGCGGCCCATCATTCCGATTATTTATGTCGATGGAATGCCGTCTGACGAGCTTACCGAAGCCATGGCGCCTCTTGGGGTTACGCTGCGATACATGCGCCGCTCTGACAGCGACAGCCCCCTCAGCGTGTGGGTCAAGATCCGCGAAACCAGCCAGGCCGATAATGTCGCTGCCATGGTCTTTGTTTCCAATGTACTCGGCATGTCGTTTGCCACGGCCATGGGCGTGGCGCCGGTCCACATCTGGTGGTCCATGAAATACCGCGGCCTCGCTCTGCCCGATCTGCACGGCTATATGGAAATGGCCCACCTTTTTGGCAGCTCACGGGTTGTTGATGGAACGACTTGGCTCAATTGCCACGCTGCTTTGACTGATCTCGTTGATACGACAATAGGCAGAGCTGAGGCGCGTCTCGCAATGGCGATCCAGCCCACTTGGGTCGCGTTGATGTGCTTGGGGCGCGAGGAAAAACTTTTGAACAGAGGCTATGCCCGGGCCCTTGGAGCGATTATGCGGGCAAATCCTTTGACGGTTTATTTCTGGTCTGGCCGGAGTCAGCCACCTGAGTTTCTGGCGTGGCTGGAGGAAGAAGGCATTGCTGACCGCTGCGGCTATCTCAGCTGGGCTAAGACAAAGGTCTGTGCCCAAGTGATGGACGTCTATCTGGACTCATTTCCCTTCGCATCGGGACATACGGCATTCGAAGCGATGGCGGCGGGAAAACCAATCGTGGTTCTGTTGACGCCGGAAGCGCTGGAAACATCCACCGCAAGCGCCGTCATGCCGGCCTATGAAGGGCACGCGGGCACGAAAGCGGATCAGGACAACATCCGGCGTATTTTTGGAGAAGGAAGCCTGTTACCTTTCCAGCCAGATGAAGAAGCTTATATACGCCATGCCAATAAACTGATTCGCGATGCCGCCTTCCGCAAGGCGGCGGGAGACGCCGGACGCGCCTTTGTGGAAACCTATATGTACGACGATATTCGCCTTGCCGAGAGTACATGCGAAAATATCTTGAGTGTCATCACGCAAGCGGCGGTGGCGTAGTCGTTCGAAACTACATCTTTGTTTTCACCATGATCAGCATGAGCCATGAGCCTTAAGATCAAAAATCATCTTTTCACCGGTCCTTTTGATATCGAAAGCGCATCGGTGCGCGCAAACCAAGACCCTGCCGTTTACGCCGTCGTGGCAAAGGGGGGCGAGCCCTGGAACCCCGTCTTCAAGGTGCTGGAGACAGGTGACACCGGGGAAGCGGGGCTAAAATTCACGGAGCATCCCCACAAGGCCTCCTGGACAGAAACAGCCGCCGGGAAGCCCGGCGTGTACCTCCTGCATTTTTCGCGCAAGGAAGTCTCGGCCAGCGAACGCGCTGCCGTGCTCGACACCATACGAGCCGCGCTGGATACCACGGGCGGCGTCATCCCCATGGGCGGCCTTTAGAGGAATCGCGTTCCAGCGGACATGAAGACTGTTGTCATCCTGCAGCCGGGCTATCTGCCGTGGCTTGGATTTTTCCGCCAGATGATCGATGCGGATGTATTCGTCTATTACGACGACGTCCAATTCGATAAACATGGCTGGCGGAACCGCAACCGCATCAAGGGCCAAGCAGGGCCGCTTTGGCTGACCATTCCCGTCCTTCACAAAGGGCGCTCAGACCAGACCATCTTCGAGACCGAGATCGCCAATACAACGCCGTGGGCGGACAAGCAGTTGAAGACCATACGCCAGGTGTATGCGAAGGCTCCCCACCTCGAGCCCTACTTTTCCGAGCTTTCAGAGGTTCTGCTGACGAAATGGGAGCGCCTCGTAGACCTGGATATGGCGGCGACTGAGCTGATGCGGCGGTGGTTCGCCATCACTACGCCGATAGCCCGCTCGTCCGAGTTGGGAATTGGCGGCGGGAAGGTGGAGCGGCTCATCAACATCTGTAAGCATTTTGACGCATCCCGCTATATCAGCGGATCGGCGGCAAAAGATTACATCGCAGAGGATCAATTTCAGGCCGCCGGCATTGAACTTGTTTGGCAGGAATACCAACATCCGGTATATCCTCAGTTGCACGGCGCGTTCGTGTCGCACCTCTCGGCCTTGGACCTTGCTTTCAATGCCGGTCCGGAAAGTGGTGCGATCTTGCGGCAGCCGTCAACGTCAGCAGGGGAAGGGCACGCGCGTGAGCGAGACTCGGAAACGTTCTGAAGAACTGGCCGTCGAAAACGTCAGGCGCATCGCCGATTTGCTGCGGACAGAGCGCAACGACGCCATCGCCCTGGCCCAGGTGCGCCGGGAAGAACTCGTGCGCTGCAAAACTCTGCTGAAGGAAGCGCGGCGCTTGCTGGAGGCCGCCCAGGCCAACGCTCTGCCGGCGGACCTTGCGGAAAGCATCCGCGTGTTTGTCATTGCCCTGCCGCCCGATATCGCTGGCTAGCTGCTAGCTAGGCTTCTTGGTAAAGATCCCACCAGACCTGGAACATGAAAAGATTCCAGATGCGGTTGCCATTGTTTTCCGTGCGCGCGTAGTGCGCATCCAACAGGCGGCGTATAGCGGCGGCGTCCAATAGCCCATGGCGGCTCAGCCGGTCCGGAGCGAGACGTTCCTCGACGGTCGTGCGCAGGTTTTCCAGCACCCAAGCGTTAATCGGCATGATGAAGCCTTCCTTGGGGCGGTCGAGGATGGCATCGGGCAACAGGCCGCGCACGGCGTCCTTCAATACAGATTTCACCCGGCCATTGCGGATTTTCATGGACCCGGGCAGCGTGGCCGCCAATTCAATGAGGCGATGATCCAGGAACGGTGGGCGCACTTCAACGGAATGCGCCATGGAAAGCCTGTCCACAAAGGGCAGGACCTGATCGGGCAGCAGCGTTTCGAAGTCCAGGAACAGGGCGCGGTTCACCGGATCGTCCGTACCTGCCGCCGAGAGGACGTCGGTGATCAGAGCTTCCGTCGTGGCCGAACCAATCTTCTCCAGCATGAAGGGTGAATAAAGCGCACGCTTCTGGGCATCCGTGGCGATGTACTGCGTCATGCGCTGCGCGGCTTCGCCGCCTTGATCGAGAATGCGGTCAAGCTGATCGAGCTTGTTTGCGAACTCGCCGAGGCCGGCTCTGACCTCATCGGTCATGGTTAGCGCGCCGCTCCTCAGCTTCTGACGCAAGGCCAGAGGGCCGGCCGAGCGCGGGCCGATATAACTGCCGAAAAGCTCGTCGGCGCCGTCGCCGGATAGACAGACCTTCACATGCTCGGCGATGAGCTGGGTGATGAAGAAAGTAGAGATCACGCCGGAGAAAGGTTCATCGAAAGCACGTGTGACGGCCTCGATGGACTCCGGCACGTGGTTGTAGCGCGCCAGGAATTCGTGATGCTCCGTGTTGTACATGCGCGATACCGAAAGCGCATGAGTGCGATCGGCATCCTTGTTGGCGAAGCCTTCGTCATAGACCATGGTGAAGGTCTTGATCGGACGGCCCGTGAGCCGCGCCATGATGGCCACGACGCTGGAGCTATCGACACCGCCCGAAAGATAGGCGCCGAAGGGCACGTCCGACTGCATTTGCAGGGCAACGCTATCTTCCAGAAGGCGTCTGACTTCAGCAACGGCTTCCTGCTCAGTGATCTTGACCGCGTCGCGGAAAGCGATACGCCACCAGCGTTTGACCTCGATCTTGCCGTCCTGAAGCGTCAGCATCTCGCCTGCGCGAAGCTGTTTTACCTGCTGGAATGCGCTGAGCGGCGCGGGGACGTTCTTGAAGGAAAAATAGTGGTGGATGGCGACGAAGTCGGGCGCGCGCGATACCGCCGGGTGGGCCAGAAGGGCTTTGATTTCCGATCCGAAGACCAGGCCTTCCGAGGTCTTGGCGAAATAGAGCGGCTTGATGCCGGCCTGGTCGCGATAGAGATGAAGCTGTTTACGCTTGGTATCCCAGATCGCGATGGCGAACATGCCGTTCAGACGGTGAACAAAATCGACGCCATGTTCCTGATAAAGCGGCGCGATGACTTCCGTATCCGAATGGTCAGAGCGGAATGTGTAGCCTTTTTGTTCAAGTTCGCGGCGCAACGCCGGCGCATTGTAGATCTCGCCGTTGAAGACAACGACGATGCTGCCATCGGCACTGAAAGCGGGTTGTTGGCCTGTCTCGACGTCAATGATGGCCAGACGGCGCATGCCGAGCGACACGCCGCCGCCTTCGTAATACCCGGCGTCGTCGGGACCACGATGCGTCAGCGACGTCACCATGGCCTTCAGGATGGTGCTATTGGGAGAGCCGACGAAGCCTGCGATACCGCACATGCGTTGCCCTTAGCGATCCTTTGGGGCTATCCGAACCGCGACGTGGGCGGCGCATCAGACGTGGAGTGAGTGGGAAATCTGACTAGGTTTGCTGCGCCTGGAAGTCGTCATGCTCGCCCAGCTTCTTGAATTTCTCAAGACGCACTTCTTCGGCGTTCTTCACGACTTTCCAGTAGTTATGGTTCCACGAGCGGTACTTCCAGTCCGGGCAACCAGAGCAGATCGGAATGTCCATGCCGCGGCCCGCAAGGTGCTTGTCGCGGTAGAATTTGAAGCCTGTGCCATGCCAAATATCGGCAATGGACTCGTTGTTGACGTTGCCCATGCTGGTGTTGGCGGAGATATCGTAGCCGCAGACCATGACATTGCCGCGCGTATCGATATTCAGCCGCTCGAAGATGAAGGGGCAGGGGACTTCGTCGGTGTTGAGATAGGCCATGGGATCGGCCGACTTGGAGGAATCCAAGCTGGTGTTCGTACCCCAGGTCAGGAACTTGCGCTTGATGAGATAATCGATGCCGACGCCTTCGACCCAGAATTTCTCAACCGCATCGATATCGACGCCGTCCTGGTTCACCGCCGAGGCAATGATCTTGGACGGGGAGCGCAGTTCGTTGCGCAGCTTAATCATGCGCGTGGCGTTGGTGACGAGTTCATTCCAGTCGAGGCCCTTGCGGACGACCTTGTAGGTCTCCTCCTCGCAGGCATCGACGGAGAACTCGATCATGTCCACGCCGGCTTCGAGCAAAGCGCGGCTCTTGGCTTCGTCGAACATGGAGCCGTTGGTGATCAGGCCGATCTTGCAGCCTTGCTGCTTGGCGTAGACCAGCAGTTCCACGGCCTTCGGATGCAGCATGGGCTCGCCGCCACCAGAGATGCGCAGATAAGCGCCGTACTTGCCGGCTTCATCGGCGATTTTCTTGAACGTCGCCTCGGGCATGTAAGGAGCGTCCTTGTACTCCTTACGAATGTTGGAATTCGTGTAGGGGCAGTGAGGACAAAGCGCGTTGCAAGGATAGACGTAGGACAGCACCAGCATCATCGGAAACGCGGAGGCTTCCGGACGCAGTCCGTATTCTTCTTGGGTATGAGAGACGGGGGTAACGACGCTGTTCATTCTCTATCCAGGCCCGTTAGGGCATTTCCGAGCCGGAGGGCTGCTTGGTTTCGTCGTACCAGAAGGGCCGCGTGCCTTCGACTTTCTGTTCCTCGTAATCGGCGCCAGCAACCTGCCAATCTCCGCAGCCTTTGCAGATATTGGGAATGTCTTGCCAACGGTGCTCGCGGTGCGGCTTGCGCAGTTTTTCGTCGAGGATTTCCCACGCGCGCTTCACGGTGATCTCGCCCACGTTTCCGGCCTTGAACATGCCTTCGTAGTCCACGGCGCACGACACGACGGAGCCATCCTGGTGAATGGCCATGGTGTTGTTGCCCCAGGGGCAGGCGATGCGGAAATCGGTGTTGTGATCGATGGTTTCAGTGCGCACGGTGCCCGTGGCGGTCCACTCCAGCATCGGGCGGACTTTCACTTCGGCGCCGAAGGACTGCCAGTGGGCGCGGTAAGCGGCGGCTTCGTGGGCATTCTCCTTCATCACCGAGAACTGCGCGGTGATGGTCGGATAGGTCTGACCCCGTTCCATGCGGCGCCGGCAAAGTTCTTCCACGGCCGGATAAACGACGTCCCACTTCGCCTTGGCGCGGATCTTCTCGAAGGTCTCCTTCGTGAATCCATCCAGGCTCAGGATGAAGCGCTTCAAGGGCGAGCGCAGGACCTTCTCGATGTTGTCATCGCGGTCAAGCAGCGTGCCGTTGGAATTGAGCACAAGGTTTTTACATCCGACTTTGTCGGCATAATCCAGGCGGTCCCACAACTCATCGCCCATGATGAAGGCTTCGCCGTAGAACGTCGGCCAAATTTCGCACATCGGCATTTCCCGGCCGATTTCCTCAACGATCTTGTTGTAGAGGGCGCGGTCCATGTGCTGCTGCGGCCGGATCATTTCCCGGTGCGAGCAGTGAATGCACTTCAGGTTGCAGTACGAGGTGTTCTCGATAACGATCTGCGGCGGGAAGGGGTGCGGCTTCAGACGCGCTTCAATTTCGAGCAACTTCGAGCGACGGGCATCGTCCTCAAGGTGCTTCTTCAGAAGAGTAAACTGGCTCAAAAGAAAGGCTCCTAGGCAGCAGACCGGAAAGAGGACTTATTCAGTCCTATTTATGGGAAACTTATATACAATATTCCTGAGAGAGTTAGAGAACTTATTCATTAATATCCTGCTAATCCAGGACTTCTTCCAACGTTTCGGCCACGATATCAACGTATTCCAGCGGCATGTTGGGATAGAAGGGCAGCGATAAAGTTGTATCGCCCAAACGTTCCGCGGCGGGATGGTCGCCCGCCTTACAGCCCAGGTTCTCCGTGAAATACGACAGAAGGTGGACGGCGCGATAGTTCACCACCACTTCGATGCCGCGCGCCATTAATGCCTGGAGCACCTCATCGCGCGGTTTCGACGTCAGCCAGATCGGATAGACGTGCCGGGCGTGGACAGCGTCGTTGGGGGTTCGCGGAAGCTCGATGCCGGAAATCTTGCCCAGGCGCTCGGCATAGCGCGCCGCCAGGGTATGCCGTTTGGCAAGGTTCGCCTGCAAACGGTCAAGCTGGGGGATGAGGATCGAGGCATCCACATTGCTCATGTTGTACTTCCAGCCCATGGTGACCATATCCCAGTGGGTATAGCCCTCTTTTGAGCGGTCGTAGGCGGTTTTGGTCATGCCGTGCAGGCGTATCAGACGCAGCTGCTCATAGAACGCGCCGTCATTCACAACCAGCGCGCCGCCTTCGCCGCAGGTCATGTTCTTCGTGGCATAGAAGCTGAAACAGGCGGCGTTGGAGAGCTGACCGGGGCGCACACCGTCCCGCACGCCCTCGATGCAATGCGCGGCGTCTTCTACAATGGCGAGACCATGGCGGTCTGCCACGGCGCGAAGGGCCCGCATATCGCACATCAGCCCATAGAGGTGCACGGGCAGGATGGCTTTTGTGCGCGGCGTAATGGCGGCCTCGACCGCCGCGGCATCGAGGTTGCCGGTATGGCGCTCGACATCCACAAATACAGGTGTCGCCCCGGCAGAGATGATGGCCGTGGCGGTGGCAATGAAGGTCATGGGCGTGGTGATCACTTCATCGCCCGGGCCAATGCCGAGGCCCAGCAGGCACATGTGCAACGCGCCAGTACAGCTGGTCACGGCGAGAGCATGTTTTGCGCCCAGAGCCGCGGCGAACTTCTGCTCGAATTCGGCAGTGACGGCGCCGGTGGTCAGGATGGGACCGGCCAGGACCTTGCGGAAGGCTTCAACCTCGGCCTCGCCCAGATCGTGCCGGAAAAAGGGGACTTTGGGGGAGTGTTTGGCCGCGGTCATGGCTTCGCCCTGTTATCTTGCAGCCCACCGCACATGGGTCAGGGCGTGGGGTCCTTCATACCGGCAACCCAGGAGGGCTTCAACAGCGCCATGACGTTCACGTCGTGATGTCGGCCATCGAGAAAGAAGTGCTCCCGCATGACACCTTCAATTTTGAAACCGGCCTTGGAATAGAGCGATATTGCCCGCTCGTTGTAGGCCGGCACGTGCAAATAGATGCGGTGGAGGCGCAACATATTGAAGCCGTAGTCCAGCATGAACTGGACGGCATCCCAGCCCCGCCCGCCGCCCTGGTGTTGCTTATCCCCGATGATGATTCCAAAGCAGGCATTGGCCGAAATGAGATCAACCCCGACCAAGCTGGCGATGCCAATGAACGTGCTGCTTTGCTTATCCTCAATGGCGAAATAGACGTCCTTGTTGTCGGGCGCCATGGCGCGCATGTACCAGCTTTCTTCCATCGCCGTCGTCACGGGATAGCGGTAGCCCAGCGCGAAGTCTCTGACGGCGGGGTCATTGCGCCAGGCGCAACTCACGGCGCTGTCTTCCTTCCGCAGGGCGCGCAGCTTGATGACATTTGTTTCGTATTTCATGGGGAAGTCAGCCGGATAAATGAGGGTTCAGCTTATACTTTGTCTGCATCGGCCATTCAGCAGCACGATCATGCATCCTGCGCCCAACGCACGAAATCCAGCTTTCAGGCAATGCTTCCTTGAAACGCGTCGTCGCCGGCAGTTTGACGAACTTCCGATCAAACGGCCCGCCGTGATAGGCCACAATATCTGTCACGAGCGTATGGCCGTTATCGACATAGAAGTCGTGATAGAAGGTGGGGTTGAAATTGTAGAAGCCGTGATTGGGCACGTTGAAGGGGTTGTTGTGATAGATGAACCCGCCCACTTTCGCGAGCGAGAGGAAATTCTGCATCACCTGTCCGATATTGAAACAATGCTCGAGGGTGCCGCCGTCATAGACGATGTCAAACTTGCCCGCGAGCGCCGTGTCCAATGGCTTGTTCAGGTCTTGGATAATTTCGTTGCCGCGTACCTTGTTGATGTCGAGAAAGGTGATCTGTCCGCCAATGAGGGAAATGAAGTGCTCCGTTTCGATGATCCTATCCAGTTGTCCCTCAAGGCCGTGCCACTTGATGATGTTCTGGGAATCCGCCCGCTCCTGAACCGCGGCGGCTATGTCATTGCCGAAGAGCTCTTGCACCTGGGCGCGGCTCATCAGCATGTCCGGATATCCAACCGCGACGATTTGAAAGGGTCGGGAGGTGATGGCAGTCATAAGCTGCTTGATCGTCTCAAAACTGGTAGCGCCGAGTGCCACGTCAAATCCTTGTGAATAGGCGCTTTTAGGAGCGCCACCAGGAGACGGTCGAACTATCGCCCGGTAACCAGCAAAAAGTAAAGGTTTCGTCAAGTATGCGTGGTTAGCATCGGCAATTATTCTATGTGCCCCAGACAGCTGGACCGGACGATGACCGAACTTGAGAAAACCATTTTTGACTTCGACGCCGCCGGCGATTTTCAGGGTCTGCAAACGTTCTATCTCGCGAATGAAGCGCCCCCCCAAGACTTCATTAACATCATATGGGCCCTTCTGAACCAGTCACGTTTCCGCAGCGCATATCTGCTGGGAAAGCTGATGTATTTGCGCGGCATTATCGGCCCCATCATCTCCCTCGCTATCTATTGCGGCGCCGTGGACGTGGGCAATCAGGAGGACGCTGAACTCGGCAAAGAACAGCTGCGCCGGCTGTTTGAAGGCACGACGCCGGAAAAACAGGACCTCATTCAGCAGACGCTGGAGCCGTTTTTCATGAACGAGCTTTCCATCGCGATGACGGAGCCCGACATCACGCCGCGTATGATGAGGATCTTGAATGTCTGCCGCGAAGTTTCCCCAATTTTCCGCAGCATGTTCGATCTGAGCACAGTTTTGCCGGCGTTGGATATTGAAGAGCAGCGTGCGACGGGCAGATCAAAAGCGCGCTTGATTCCCCTGGCTTCGCCCCCGGCCGGCAAGCACGTGCGGCGAAAAGCTGTCGTAGCTGTGCGCGACCTCTTTTTCCCGCAATTCAACAACTCGCGGCGCTTTGAGATGGGACCGGCCATCGTCAATGCCATGCGCGCCTACAACTGGGACGCCGATTTTTTGGGCATGGACTTCAACGGGCGCGAGGAAAACGATTGCCGGCGTATTGTTGAAGCCTGCGTGGGTCGGGGCATAAATGTGATCGTGCTGGATGCGGTGATTTTGCACTTTCCCGAGTGCATCCAAATGATCGCCGAGATGCGCCGCGCTGCCCCCGACTTGAAAATCATTGGAATTTATTTCGATGCTTGGCCCGTCAAGGCCAAGCAGCTTAAGGAATCCTCGCTGCTCCTGGATTTGATATGGACGCTTAGCCCCGATCTGGAAGCGTGGCAGCAACCGGAATTCAACGGCAAGCTCTTCTTCGCGCCTTTTCCGCGTGGCGGCGATTTCGGCGGCCCCATCCTGCCGCTCCTTCCCAAGGCGACCTTCATCGGTGGTGTGGCCGGGTACAATTGGCATCGCGCGCTTTGGATCGCAGCCATGCGCACCGAGCAGATGCCTGTTGAGTCGCGCATGACGGAGTTCAAAACCGACGGCCTCAGCGCCATGGAAAGCTATGTCCTCTATATGCGCCGGTTCGCTGATAGCAGATGTTCACTGAATTTCAGCATGCGCTCGAACATGACGTTTATCGTGACGGGCCGGTCATTCGACATTCCTGCCGTCGGCTCGCTTCTTGTGCATGAAAGATGCGCGGAGCTTGATTGCTACTTTATCGAGGGCGAACACTATCTGCCGTTCACCACGTTTGCCGAACTGCGCCAGGCGTTAAAGTTCATTCAAGAGCGCCCCGCCGAGGCCGAGGACATCAGGCGTCGCGGCAATGCTTTTTTCCGCGAGCGCTACCTCGACGACAAACTCATCGGCTATATGGACCAGGCGCTCTACCACGGTCCGGCGGCGTCAGTGACCTAACAGCCGTCTTTTGAGCTGCACCTTGCTCATGTTTTCCACGTTCGTGCGTTCCGTCGCGCCAAACCGCTTTTCGACCAAGTCGAGATAGGCCGGATTTTTGAAATAGGCCGCCCAGGCATTGTCCCTGAAGCGAAGCACGTCGGCGGCGCTGACGTGCTTGGTGGGCAACGGTTGGCTGTCGTAAGAGAGAAATGCGTATCCCTCGAAAGAGTCCGGCAACTGCCAGTTATTCTTCTTTGCAATGTTGTGCATCGGGCTGCCGGGTAAAGCCTGGCAAGGATACATATTCGCCATCTCGGTATTGAGTTCCAAGGCAAGGTCGAGCGTGGCTTGCATGGTGTCGTTGTTATCGTCGGGGAAACCGAAGATATAATTGCTGATGATATTCAGGTCCGCGCCGCGGATCGTGTTGCAGATCTCCCTGATATTCACATCTTTGAACGAGCCCTTGGAGACTTCCTGGCGCACAACTTGCGCGCCGGACTCGATCCCCAGAGCAAGCCAATTGACGCCGGCTTTTTTGAACAGCTCCAGCGCGTCCTTGCGGACGGTATCGACGCGTGAATAGGCCCACATGTTGAAGTCAAAGCCTTCCGCCACAATCTCGCGCAGGATGGGTTCGTAGTATTTCCGGTTCAGGAAAAACATCTCATCGCTGATGCGCAATGTCTTGACGCCCATATCAGCCAGCTTGCGCATCTCGCGCATGACCCACGCCGGGCTCCAGAAGCGCATGCCTCTTGAATGGGAAGAATCAACACCGTCGTCGCTGTTGACGCGATTGACGATATTGATCATGCAGAAGTCGCAGCCGAAATTGCAGCCCAACGACGTGTAGATAGCCGCGAAAGGGGTTCTTTTGGCGTGGTCGAACTCCGCATGCCAGAAGTGTGCGCGGTATAAATCCAGCGGCGACTTATTGTAAGGCAGCAGGTCCCAGGCGTAGCCCGGTAGATCGATGTCCATACGATCTTGCGGAACAATCTTTTCCGGCGGGTTCAATTTCAGTGCCGTCGGATCGGATGCATCGGGCTTGTACCCAATGCCCTTGATGTGTGCCCTATCGGAAGTAAGATTGCTTTTGAGAAGGTTGTGCAGCGCATAGACGCCTTCGTTGAGAAGGACGATGTCAATGCAGCCGTGCGCGAGCACCTCACGCGGCAAGGCTGACGTGTGCGAACCCACGAAGCAGATTTGCATCTGGGGGTCTTCGGCCTTGAGAGCCTTGGCGAGAGCCAGGGCGCCAATCATGCTTGTCGTGCCGGAATTAGGGTTCTGGCCATAGATGACAAAAACATTCAGACGCGCCCGCGCGTCGATCACGCGGGCGACCGCCTGATCAAGGGTCAGACGTTCGGCGTCGCAATCGAGAATTCCCACCCCAAAACCTTTAGCGCGGCATGACTCTGCCAGCAGGAGAGCCCATGTGGGCGGCTCAATGGCCGAATAGACCTTGGCCAGCTCCTGATACGCTTTTTCCGAACTATTGGGATTAATGAGGAGAACGTCGAGTTGTGGACTAAGTGCAGTCATCTAGATTGTGCCCCAGGAGCAGCTATGGCAGATCCTTTATAGGATAGGTGAATTGGCCGCTGGAAGAAACCGCCCTGCGCGGGAAGGGCGTAATTGCTCCATCCAAAGGTCGGGCACCTGATTGTCCATATACGGGTATTCGCATAAGAGAAGAAGGCGTTCCTGGAATTTCCGAGCAAATGACCAATCTTGAACTCTCAAACATTACACTCCAGAAGCTGTGCGAAGAGCAGGGCGAGCCCTATCGCCACATAACATCCGGCGGCTTCGACGGCCCTCGTAAGATCCGTACGATCGATGCCCCCATGTTGGTGAACTTTCACCGCGCCGACATGTACTGCGGTCGCGTGCGGGACGTGGTGGTATTTGGAAAAAGCTACGTGACGGATCAGCCGGGCAGAGGTGTTTTTCTCGGCCAATCCCACAGGGACTACAACCTCAACGCTTTTGCACAGTCATATGTTGAAGAAATAGTCGCCGAGACCAGACAAAATCCCCTCATAGAAGAGGAATGTTGTTTTCTGGGCGGGGCTAAACCCTTTGGACATTTCATCTTCGAATATCTTTACCGGTTGCCCGCATTTGATGTTGCCGACCTTTCCAAAAGACTGCCGGTGATACTCTTCGATGATTTTCCGGAGGAGTGGGTATCGTTTCTAGAGCTATATGGCGTGCCGCCGCAGAACATCTTCAGGATACCAAGGTATCCTGCCGTCCGCTTTAAGAGCGTGTGGATAGCGCCGTGTCCGAATGCCTTAGGGCGAGATCGGAACTATCGATTATGGGACGATGGTATTCACAAGCTTCGAAACACCCTGAGAGCGAACGCTCTGCAGGACAATCATCCGCCGGGACCAAAGCGACTTTTCCTTGGCCGTAAGGGGGCCGCTCACCGCCGGCTTTTGAACGAAGACGCGCTGTGGGAAATGCTCGCGGCACGCGAGTTTGAGAGGGCAGACTTTGTCGGATTGTCGGCGGCAGAGCAAGTTCGCCTCGTAGCGAATGCCCAGCTGATTGTTTCTGTGGTGGGCTCTGCAAGTCCCATCACTAGTTTTGCGCCCGACAACTGCACCATCATAGAAATTCGTCCCCCAAACGTGGTTGGCGCATTGGGTTCGTTTGGATTTGCCGTCGTGATTGGCCAGCGGCTCAATTGGGTGGAGTCCAAAATCCTTGCGTGGGATAGCTCAAAACCCCCTATTGATCAGGATACCGAAGTGGATATCGACAGCGTGCGGGATCTTGTTGATAGGGCGCTAAAGCCGTGATCCTCCGCCGCGCTCGGGTAGGCCATCTCGTTAATTTTGTTTAAGTAATTTGGTGTAATCTGCGATTTGCTCCAAAGTGAGAGCGGCGGCGGATTGTCGTCAAATTGGGGTTCAAAACGCTGAACGGCCTCCGACATGCTGGCCGAGATTGATGAAAGAGTGGCCACCTTGACGAAAGAGGCAAAAGAGCACGCCCCGGCGCTTCTGTCGCGCCTGTACCGCGCCCTGTACCGCATACGCCGGGTAGAGGAAGACGTCGCCCGCATTTATCCCACGGACAAGATCAAAAGCCCTTCACATCTGTCGCTGGGACAGGAGTCTGTCTCGGTTGGGATTTGTGAAGCCTTGCGCAAAAGCGACATCGTCTTTGCGACGTACCGCAGCCATGCCGCTTACCTGGCCAAAGGCGGGGACATCAACCGCATGATTGCCGAACTCTATGGCAAAGAAGACGGCGCGGCGCGCGGCAAGTCCGGCTCCATGCATTTGATTGATATGAGCGCAGGCATGATGGGCACGTCGGCCATCGTCGGATCGACGATCCCGTTGGCGGTCGGTTACGCCCTCGCCGAGCGCATGAAGGGTAAGGACACGGTCGTTGTGGTGTTCTTCGGCGATGGCGCCATGGAAGAAGGTGTCTTTCATGAGAGCTTGAATTTTGCGGCGCTCAAGAAGGTGCCAGTCCTGTTCGTATGCGAAAACAATACCTATGCCATTCACACGCCGCTGCACATGCGCGTGCCCAAACCCAATTTCCGTGAGCGCGTTGAGGCCTATCAGATCCCCACACGGCTGGTGGAGGATGGGGACGTGCTGACCCTTCTGAAGGAAACGGAAGCCGCTGTTTCGCGCATTCGTGCCGGCGGCGGCCCGGAGTTCTTCGAAGTCATGACCATGCGCTGGTTGGAACACGTGGGGCCCGGCGACGATCTGCACCTGAATTATCGCACCAAAGCCGAGCTGGACTCTTGGAAGGCTAAAGACCAAGTGAAGCGCCTGGCATCCATGCTGGCCCCTACCGAGCGCCAACGCGTCGAAGCCGACGTCGAAAGCGAAGTGGCTGCCGCTTTTGAGTTTGCGGAAAAGAGCCAGTACCCCGCCGATCACGAATTATACGAGCACGTGTTCCATGACTAAGCCGACACGCGAAATCTCCTACGCGGATGCATTGTACGAGGCCGCGGCGGGCGAAATGGAGCGCGACCCGTCTGTGTTTGTGTTTGGGCTGGGTGTGGATGACCCCAAGGGAATGTACGGCACGACGAAGGATCTGCAGGTTCGCTTCGGTGCCGATCGCAACTTTGATACGCCGCTGTCGGAAGATGCCATGACCGGCGTTGCCATCGGCGCAGCACTTGCCGGCATGCGGCCCATCCACGTGCATCAGCGTTTCGACTTCCTGCTGTTGTGCATGAACCAGCTGGTCAATGTCGCGGCGAAATGGAGCTATACCTTTGCCGGCGCGGTGAAGGTGCCCATTGTCGTGCGCAGCATCATTGGCCGCAGCTGGGGCCAAGGCGCGCAACACAGCCAAGCTTTGCACTCAATGTTTATGCATGTGCCAGGACTCAAGGTCGTCGCGCCCACCACGCCGCACGATGCCAAAGGGTGCATGATTGCCGCCATTCGCGACAATAACCCGGTGATCTTCATGGAACACCGCATGTTGTATGGCCATCGCGGTGTTGTGCCGGAAGAATCATACGAAGTACCTTTCGGTAAGGCCCGCATTCTTAAAGAAGGCGATAACATCACCATCGTTGCCATCAGTCACATGGTGGTCGAAAGCCTGCGCGCGGCCAGCCACCTGGAAAGCGTGGGCGTGCATGCCGAAATTATTGACCCGGTTTCTTTAAGCCCGCTCGATATCGAGACTATCGTCCAGTCTGTGAGCAAAACAGGCCGCTTGCTGGTTGTCGACAATGCCTGGACCGCTTGCGGGGCTTCGGCTGAGATCATCAGTCAGGTCATCGAGCGGCTTCAAGGAAAGCGCGCCGTGCAGGTGAGCCGCATGGGCTTTGCGCCCGTGCCGTGCCCCACCACGAAGCCGCTGGAAAATTTGTTCTATCCCAATGCGCGCACCATTGCTGCGCGGGCCTATGATGTCGCCAAGGGAAGTGCCCAGAATTGGCTGCCCGAAGGCGCGGAAGCTAAAGAGATTCTTGAATTCAAAGGGCCGTTCTAAGGCTCATTTACCTTGAGACACACATGACCAAGCGTGACGAACTTCTGTCGGCGGTTGAAAGCAGCGTCCGCGCTTATTGCGATGCGGAGCACGATTTCCGTTTCAAGGCCAACGATCCGGTCGTGCGCCTGCACGAGCCGACGTTCTCGACGGACGAAATCATGGCCGCGGTCGAGTGCCTGCTCTCGACCAAGGTCACCATGGGACCCAAGGTCGTAGCCTTCGAGAAGGAGTTCTGCGGCGCATTCAACTTTGCGCATGGCGTTATGAACAACTCTGGCTCCTCGGCCAACCTGCTGGCTGTGGCGGCGCTCGCCAATCCTGCGGCGCGGGACGGATTGAAGCCGGGCGATGAAGTCATCGTGCCTGCTCTGTGCTGGTCAACGACCGTGTGGCCACTCATCCAACTTGGTTTGGTCCCAGTATTTGTCGATATGGATCCAGAGACGCTCAATATCGATCCCGAGCAGATCGAACGCGCCATTGGCCCCAAGACACGGGCGGTGATGCTGGTGCACGTTTACGGCAATCCCTGCGACATGGATGCCATTGTCAGCATCTGCAACAAGCGGAATTTGA
The DNA here is from genome assembly GCA_947472795.1 of Fidelibacterota bacterium. Lineage (GTDB taxonomy): Bacteria > Pseudomonadota > Alphaproteobacteria > Rhodospirillales > Rhodospirillaceae > SHVO01. The sequence continues at coordinate 57,862 of CANJBL010000012.1, forward strand.
TTCTTATCGAAGATTGCTGCGAAGCTCTGGCGGCGACGTACGGCGGCAAAGCCGTGGGCACCATCGGTCGCGTCGGAACTTTCAGCTTCTATTTCTCGCATCATATGACCACCCTTGAAGGTGGCATCTGCGTTACGGACGATTTCGAACTTGCCGAACTGATGCGCATTTTGCGCGCTCACGGCTGGGTGCGCGAGACGGAAAACCGTGATGCGTACCTCAAGCAATATCCCGATTTTGACCCGCGCTTCCTGTTCGTGAATCTCGGTTACAACCTGCGGGCCACGGAGCTGCAGGGGGCCATCGGTTCAGTTCAATTGCCCAAGTTGGCGGGGTTTGTGGATGCGCGCCGTGAGAACACGGCTGCGTGGAAAAAAGATCTCGCGCGCTTCGGCGAGTTCTTGGCATTCCAGCAAGAGACGCCCAAAGGGCGGTCGTCATGCTTTGGCTTTCCGATGACGCTGACAGACAAGGCGCCTTTTAATGTGCGGGATCTCATGGCGCATCTGAACAAGGCGCGCATCGAAACGCGGCCCATCATCGCCGGTAACATGGCGGCTCAACCGGGGCTTAAACTTTACCAGCACCGGATTGTCGGCGATTTGCCGCATTCCAGCTGGATCATGCACAACGGGATTACCTTTGGTAACCACCAGGCGGTTGATGCCAAGGCCCGCGATTATGTGACGGGCCACGTAGAATCGTTCTTCAAGGCACAGGGCCTCATCTAAGGGAGCGGACGGCGATGACCAAGCCTCGTGCGCTCATTACCGGCATCACTGGCATGGTGGGCTCCCACCTCGCCGAATATCTCATCGCCAATACCGATTGGGATGTCTATGGCATGTGCCGATGGCGCAGCCCCCTCGACAACCTCACAGGGCTTATTCCGCGCATCAATAAGCGCGACCGTGTCCATCTTCTGTTCGGCGATCTGCGCGATACCTTGTCCATTATGGATGTGGTGAGCAAAGCGAAGCCCGATTATGTCTTCCACCTCGCCGCGCAGAGTTTCCCGAAAACGAGTTTTGCCTCTCCATTGGATACATACGACACCAACATCCAAGGAACATGCCGCGTCCTCGAAGCGCTGCAGCAACACCGGCCTGATGCCATTGTGCACGTCTGCGCTTCCTCGGAAGTCTTCGGCCGCGTTCCAAAGGAAAAACTGCCCATCGCGGAAGAATGCTCCTTTCACCCCGCGAGCCCTTACGCCATCTCAAAGGTCGGCACAGACCTGATCGGCCGCTACTACGCCGAAGCGCACAATATGTGTGCCATGACCACGCGTATGTTCACACATACTGGTCCGCGCCGTGGTGACGTGTTTGCCGAAAGCAGTTTTGCAAAACAGGTGGCGATGATCGAAGCCGGATTGATTCCCCCAGTGGTGAAGGTCGGCAATCTCAAGTCTTTGCGCACCATCGCCGACGTCCGTGACGCTGTCCGCGCTTATTACATGCTCGTCACCGTGAACCCGATTGCCGGGGCCTATTACAATATCGGCGGTACCACCACGCGTACCATTGGTGAAATCCTGGACTCTCTTGTCGCTCTGTCGCCGAAGGCCAAGGATATTCGCATGGAAGTGGACCCCGAACGCTTGCGTCCCATCGATGCGGATTTGCAGGTGCCAGATACGTCGAAATTCACTGCCCACACCGGTTGGCGCCCGGAAATCTCCTATGAGCAAACCATGAGCGACCTTCTGGAGTACTGGCGCGCGCGCGTGCGCAATGAAGGCGACCGCTTCATAGTTCGTTGAATGGCCTCGTCATGATCATCAGTCGCACACCTTTCCGGGTCTCTTTCTTTGGCGGCGGCACCGATTATCCGGTGTGGTACCGCGAGCACGGCGGAGCGGTGCTGGCCACCAGCATCAACCGCTACTGCTATTTGAGCTGCCGCTATTTGCCGCCTTTCTTTGAGCATCGTAGCCGTATTGTTTGGTCGCAGATCGAGCGTGTCAGTAGCAATGACAAGATCGAACATCCAGTGGTACGCGCGGTCCTCGATCTCATGCAGATGCCGGAAGGTCTGGAGATCCACCACGATGGCGACTTACCGTCGAGGACGGGGTTAGGGTCATCTTCGGCCTTCACCGTGGGCCTTCTGCATGCTTTGCACGCGCTCAAGGGTCAGATGCTCTCAAAGATGGACATGGCGAAGGCCGCCGTCCATGTGGAGCAAGTGCTCTTGAAGGAAGCCGTAGGCGTCCAGGATCAGATTTCCACGGCCTTTGGCGGCTTCAACCGCGTCGATATCAACCCGGACGACTCTTTCACCGTGCGGCCCATGACACTGCCACCCGGGCGTCTCAATGAACTGCAATCGCACATTCTGATGTTCTATACGGGCGTGTCGCGCCTGTCGTCGGAAGTGGCGAAGGAAAGCATCGCGCAGATACCGAATAAAACCAACGATCTGCATCGCACCCGCGCCATGGTCGATGAAGCCTCTGATATCCTCGTGAGAGGGGGCGATATCCTGGACTTTGGCCGTCTCCTGCATGACGCCTGGCAGATCAAACGATCACTCAGCGCAAAAGTGGCGCCTGAGTTCGTGGACGACATATATACCAAGGCACGCGCAGCCGGTGCCGTGGGCGGCAAGCTGCTGGGAGCGGGTGGCGGTGGTTTTATGATCTTCTTCGCCTCGCCCGAACGCCATCAGGCCATTATCGAAGCCCTCAATCACCTGCTTCTCGTGCCCATTGAATTCGAGCAGGGCGGAAGCCAGATCATTTTCTATGATCAGGAGAGGTATTCGCAAGAATCCCTCAAGCGCCGTGATTTTGTCCGGTTTGGTACCAACGGCGATCCTCAGGCGGGAAACGACCGCACCCGGTAAGAGCGCCGCATTCGGCAGGTGACTTCGCCGCCGCGTATCCTAAAATCCCGCTGGATCGATACTCGCAAGACATTGAAATATGAATAGTCCTGATACGCTTGAAGCATTCCAACGCGCGGCGACCGCGGGGGCAGCGCAGTTTGAGCAGGGAGACATGGTCGCAGCCCTCACGCACTATTTTGAGGCCCACCGGCTCTCGCCGCTGTCTGTCGAAATATGGGACGCGATCGCGGAGTGCTATGCCAGCCTCGGCCGCTGGCAGGAAGCCATAAACTACGCGGCTAGGTCATTCCTCGTGACGCAGACCAGTCTGCGTACGACAGGTTTTGCCAACCTCCTGGCCAATGCCGGGCGTCAAGCGGAAGCAGATATTCTCTATGCAGAGACCGCGCAGAATGCCGACGTGCCTTTGCTGATGTGCTATGGCCAACTTTTCATCCAGCTTGAGCAGCCTGAAAAAGCGCTGGCGGCTTACGACCTGTGCGCATCGCGCAGGCCGCTTGCGCCCATGCCAAATACGGCCGCACCTGCGTCATGGATTGAGCGCAATCCTTACGGCGCCGCTAATCCCAGTCCGCGCTATGGCATGCTGATCGAGCAATATCGAACGCTGCATGAAGAGGCTCAGAGTCGCGAGGCGGTGGGTAATAAAATGTTCGAAGGCGTGGTGGGGTTTTCCATTGTGGCGCCCTACATCAAACGGTTCCGAGAGAAACTTGGCGCTCGCTCGCTGCTCGACTACGGCGGCGGGCGCGGCGCGCAGTACAGGCTGGGTGAAATAACAACCGACGAGCAGCGCTTTGCCTCGTCCCTGGACTATCTGGGAATTGAAGAAGCTGTCTGTTTCGATCCTGGCGTCGGGGCGGAATTGCCCACCCAGCAGTTTGATCTTGTGATCTGCATCGATGCCCTCGAGCATTGCGACAGATTGGATCTGCCGTGGATCGTTCGCGGCCTCTTTCAGCGCGCGCGCTTGGGGGTTTTTGCGAATATCGCCTGTTATCCCGCCCGCAAAATCCTGCCGAACGGGGAGAACGCCCATTGCACGATCGAAGAAGCGCCGTGGTGGATGGAGGTTTTCGCCGCCGCCGCGAAAGACTTCCCGCATATCAACTACCAAGTCATCGTCTCAAAGGACTTGCAACAGCTCGACCGAGCAGTTTTTCAGAGCGCCGGCCTTGGAAAATAGGCATTTCGGCCCTATGTTGGCGGACATAAACAACGAGATGAGAATATGAACCACGCTCGTCATAGCGCTGCGATCACAGACATTATCGGGGAAAGCGTGGGCAATCTTGAGAAGCTCAAGCTCCAGGCCGAAATCATTGAGCAGGCCGCGGGCGTCATTATCGACGCGTTGCAAAGAGGCCGGGCCATTTATTTTTGCGGCAATGGCGGGTCCGCTGCCGATGCCCAGCATCTTGCGGCCGAACTTTCAGGCCGGTTCCTGAAGAACCGCAGGCCGCTTCCAGGTGTTGCATTGACGACAAATACCTCGGCGCTGACGGCGATCGGCAACGATTTCGGGTATGACGAAATCTTTTCTCGCCAGCTTGAGGGCGTCGCAACAGCCGGTGATGTGCTCGTCGCGCTTTCCACGAGCGGCAATAGCGCCAACGTGGTCAAAGCCGTGGATAGCGCCCGTAACGCGGGCGTGAAGACAGTTGGTCTGACAGGCGAGCGTGACAGCGCGCTATCGGCCAAATGCGATGTCTGTCTTAAGGTGCCTTCGGCGTCGACGCCGCGCATTCAGGAAATGCATATCCTGCTCGGGCATATCCTTTGTGAGCTCGCGGAAAATGCAGTGACGTGAAACGGCGTCATGGCTGCTGACCATCAATGTGTGATCCTGGTCGGAGGAAGGGGGACGCGTCTGGGCGCCCTAACCAAAGACAGGCCAAAGCCACTCCTTCCTGTTGGTGGAAAGCCATTCCTTTCCACTCTCATCCATGAAGCGGTTCGCCACGGCTTCAGCAATATTCTGCTGCTGGCAGGCTTCAAAGCGGACATCTTCAGCGACGAGTTGGCCGCACTTCGGAACGGACTGCCTCTGTCGGTCAATATTGATATCCTCACCGAGCCCGAACCTCTGGGAACAGGCGGTGCCTTGCGGTTTGCCGCACATCATCTGCGCGACCATTTCCTGATGCTGAATGGCGACAGCTTCTTTGATATCAACCTTCTCGATTTAACCTCACGGCCTTTCCCGGATTCAGCTATCGGTCGCCTCGGCTTGAAGCCGCAAGCCGATGTCAGCCGCTATGGCACGGTGCAGTTGGACGGCGAAAGGATCGGAAGTTTTGCCGAGAAGAAGCCCGGCGCTGGCCCAGGTCTCATCAACGGAGGTGTCTATTGGTTTCGCAAAGAAATTCTCGATCACATTGGCACTGGGCCTTGTTCTCTCGAACGGGATGTCTTGCCGACCCTTGCTCGCGAGGGCCGGCTTCTGGGAACGGTGTACGACAATTACCTCTTGGATATTGGGTTGCCCGAAACGCTTGCGCAGGCACAAAAGGAAATCCCAGCGCGGTTAAGGCGCCCCGCCGTTTTTCTCGACCGTGACGGGGTTCTGAATCACGATGTCGGCTACGCGCATCGGCCCGAGCAGATCACATGGGTTGAAGGCGCAATGGAAGCCGTCAAGGCGTGGAACGATTCCGGATACTACGTTTTTGTGGTTTCGAACCAAGCCGGCGTCGCGCGAGGGTACTACAGCGAAGAAGACGTGCGTGTTCTGCACCGCTGGATGGCAACCCAACTATGGCACGCCGGCGCACACATCGATGCCTTTGCCTACTGTCCCTACCATCCGGAGGGCGTGGTGCCCACTTACACCAAGTCTTCTCTGCACCGCAAACCGTCGCCGGGCATGATTCTCGATCTGATCGAATCGTGGCCCATCGATATCGCACGCAGTTTCCTGATCGGGGACAATGACAGCGATATCGCTGCCGCACGGGCGGCAGGGCTGCCTGGTTATCTCTTCAGGGGCGGCAACCTTGCGCACTTCGCGCGAACCCGCAGCGCTTAGCAGCGCCGTATCGGTTTACATACCCATCTTGCGGCGCGCCTGGACGGGCTGTCCGGTCACCAGAGCGATCAGATGCGCGAGCGTGGTGAGTATGACGACGACCAAAACCAGCATGATCAGCCGATAGGGAATCATCCGGACCTTGCCTGGAACAACCGGCTTGCGGTCCTGCCAATAGCAAAATCCGAGAAGAAGTAATTCGCCCGCCAGGATGGCAAGGGTGACGTTCAAGTCCATCAGTGTAGCTCCGACAACAATCAACAGCCGAAAGGCACCAGGCTATTTACTATTTGCCGGATTTTTCTTCTGGGTTCAACGGCTGGCCGGGGTCTCCCGGCTGCCAAGCTACTTGATGTTGGTCGATCAGGACGCGGAGATTGAATTCGGAAAGGGGAGACTTCAAGACCACGCCCTGGCGAAAACAATAGGCCGCTTTCTCGTAGTCGGGCTTGCCGAACACGCCTTTTTGGTAGCTGTTGCCCAGCTCAAAATAGGCCTCATCGGATCCCGCACCGGCGGCGTTGTGAAGATATGGCACGGCGACTTTCACGTCTTTTGTGGCGCCGGCCCGCCCTTTGAGGATCAGTTCTCCGGTCCAATACATTGCGGGCGGCACACCTTTGTCGGCGGCACGCCGAAAGGCGGCAAGCGCTGCGGGTTCGTCTTTCTTCACGCCCTGGCCGCTCATGTAAGCAACCCCCATAAGGTATTCACCAAAGGCCTGCCCTTTTTTCGCGGCCCTCTGGAAGAGCGAGAAGGCTTTCGCGAAGTCTCGGGTCGGCTGCTCCGGCGTGTTGGCTTCCGGCGCGGCATATCTCAGCCCTAGAACGACCATTGCATCGGCGCGTCCCTGTCCGGCTAAACGGGTCAGCCGGTCCAAAGTCGCAGTGTCAAGAGCGGCGGGAATATTTGGCGGATATTCCGCTTTCGCCGCGGGGCAAGCATTGCTCGCAATGAGGGCATCAACGTCCAATGCTGTGCCTCCGGTCTGCCCCGCATAAACGGAGCTGCTCAGGGCAAGAGAGCCAGCGAGGATTGTCGTAAGAAGAGCTTTCTTTGTCATGGCATATCTCAAGATGAAAGAGGTGAAGGCCGATCCAGCTTTAGCCCGGGTCGGGTGCTGCTGTGGGTTTTGTCGCATCTGCCGGATTGGGTGCGTCGTTAGCCCAACCGCTCAAACGGCTTTTGAAAGCATCAAGGACGGCGCGCGACGCTTCAGGACCATCGATAATGTAGGGCGTGAGCAGGACGATGAGTTCGGTACGTGTGTGGGATTTGGACTGGTTCTTAAAGAGATTTCCCAGCAAGGGGATGTCCTTCAGATAAGGGACGCCTGAATCGGCATCATTATAGTTGTCTGTAATGAGGCCCCCAAGCAGCGCTGTTTCCCCGTCACCAAGAGAAAGTGTGGTTTGAATACTGCGCTGCTGGATGATGGGGCTGTCGACTTTGGAAATATTATTCACCGCGGCTGAGCTGACTTCCTGCGAAATCGATAATTCCACGCGACGGTTGGAGTTGATCGTCGGCTTGATATTCAACATCACGCCTGTATTGCGGTACTGGACGTCCTGAAGAATGTTGCTGGTGCCGCCAACGGCTCCTGTAGCAGCAGTCTGTTGCGTGGTGATGATCGGCACCTGGCTGCCGACTTGGATGCTGGCCGCAGAGCCGCTTGTTGTCACGAGGCGAGGCGTAGAGAGCACTGTAATATTGGAATTCGCCGACAGGGCAGTGATGTTCGCGTTTATCTGCCCGCGGCTGCGCAAGAGCGTCACCAAGAGACCTGTGTCGGATTGAATAACATTGCTGTTGGGCTTTGCTCCGGCCTTATCGTCGAAACCGAGAACGACGCCGAGCGATTCATTCTTGTCGAGCGTAACCTCGGCGACCGTGGCTTCGATCATGACCTCGAGAGGCGGGCGGTCCATCTGTTCAAGCAGGCCACGGAACTGGGCGTATTCCTCGGCTGTTCCCTGGAAAATGATGGCGTTGCGGGTTTCGTCCACGGTGATTTTCTGGCGAGAGGCCGTGCGTGGGGCGTTTTGAACCTGGGCACCCGCACCCGCACCCGCACTCGCTGCGGCCGCACGTTGTGCCGGTGAGCCATCATCCAAGCTCCCTCCCGCGGATTGACCAAGGATGCTCGCAACAAGATCGGCGACTTTCTTCGCGGAGGCATTCTGGACTTGATAATAATACATACCCTGGGTGTTCACGGTCTGGGATGGCTGATCCAGATCGTGCGCCCACTGGAGGACGTGCTGCAGCGTGGCCTCACTCGTCGAAAAAACGATAATTGTATTCAGAGAGTCGATGGGAATCATCCTGATCGCGCCGCCGGTGCCGGCGCCAACTGACGCGCTATACCCCTCGGCGGACAAAACCGTGGCCAGTTGTTCTGCCAGTTTGCCGGCGCTCCAATACGCGGGCGATATCTTGAGACTGCGGTTGCCTGCCATCGCGGGCTGATCGAGGATCTCGATTGTCTCCAACGCGGCGTTGATATCGTCGAGACGTCCCATCAGCAAAATGCCGTTGGAATTTGCCACCGACGAGAAGCGGATACGATTACCCAACGCAAGCTCCAGCCAGCCCTGCAAGAGCCCATTCTGCACATTGTGGATGGGTGTGAAGAAGAAGATGGGGCGCTGATCGCCAGGTACGCTCGACAGTGCGCGCGATCTGATAATGCGCGGCACGTCCTGTTTCATGGTGGTGGCTTCAACAATGCGGTATAGTTTCGTGTCCGCCGTATAGACGACGGACAGGCCGTAGGTGCTAAGCACCTCAGTGACCACACGATAGAACTGGTCGGGGGGTAGAGGGTCGGCCGTGCGCAAGGTTACAAGCTGCTCCTTAGCTGCCACGGAGCTGTCGATGTCGAAATTGACCTTGAGCAGTTCACCAAATACCGTATTGACGAACGCCGGTAGTTTGATCCCTTCGAAATTGACGCTGATATTCTCGCCCGTAAGCTTCGGGGGAGTGGAACTCGAAAAAGGCTCCGCCAGTGTGCGACCTACCGGGGGCGCCAAACCTTGCGATGACGTCGTCTCTGTGCGTCTGCTGTCGTCTGCAGGCACCAGTGTCATCTCAGTTGGCCGGACTGGCTTGACGACCTTGGTCGGCGGCGGCAGCCGATGCGGGCCGGCAGGGTCTGTGCAGCCGGCAAGCATGCCTGCAAGCGCAATGAGCGGCAGTCGCTCAAAACGGAAGTGGAAGAACGTCCGAGGCTTGCTTTCCGGCATGAAGGTCACTTTTTTGCTTGTTGAAACAATTTGAGTTCTTGCTCGACGCCGGCCGCGTCAATTCTGAGCAGACCGTTTTTGACCGCCAGTATCTTTTCGCCGTTGGGGAGCACGTCCCCGGGGACCATGCGCTTCACCGCGTTCGATCCTGCCAGAATAACCGCAGCATAAGTCTTACCTGTTCTTACAGTGCCGACGAATTGCCACGACTGTTGCGGTTGAGCAGAGCTTTTGGCGGTTGTCTTTTTCGCCCCGTCCCACATGTCCGTCGTCGCAAAAACCGCGCGCTCGGGGCCAGCATGATACGGAGCCCAGACAGGTAAGGACCAGCTATCCTGGAGATTCGGATTGGTCACCTGTTTCGACGTTTGAATGAAGCCGTGCAGCCAACCCAATGTGCAAAACAGCAAAAGAACCGCCGCATGCGGCCAGTAAGGACGGATCAACGCCGGGAGGACGCGGACGTGGGGGAGAATTTTTTGCATCACGGCCGCGGCCTGGCGCCCGAAGGCGCACTTTCGTTGGTCTTGATGAAAGTGGAAACGTCCATTTCGGTGCGGCTGTTCACGCCGGCTCGCACGATAAGGCGGTCGATGAGGATGATCTTCTCCGCTTCCGCGGCATCGGCCAGAATTTGCATCAGGACACTTTGGTCGAAGGGCAAAACAACTTTCGCCGTCATACGCTGAAGCCCCGGTATGGAAGTCTGTCCATCACGCGCGATGGCGGTGCTACGACTAATCTGTATCTGTTGGGGATCACCGCCGTACTTGCTGAAGTGATTTCGCAACCAAGTTTCGAACCCGGCTTCTGCTAAGCCGGCCGTTGGGGCATCCCATAATCTTACGGCAAGCTGCGCTTTCAAAGCCTGCGTGCTCTCCACACGTTTAGGCCAGGCATCACCCGTTGCTTCGGCCTGAAGGCGTGCGAAGTTTGCGCGCGCCGTGAGAAGTTGTTGAGCTTTGGACGTGTTAAGGCTCCAAAGGCCAAAAAATATCGAGAACAGCACAAGCAAGCCTGCGGCGCCGAGTAACAAACCAACGCGCTCATTACTGACGGCCTCGTGCTTGATATATCCGCGCACAAAGTCCACAGCTTCGGGAATGGTTTTTGGCAGTTTCATATTTCTCTATCGGCTCGCGCTTGCGGGTTTGCTCTGGCGGGGTATGACATCCATGCGTACGCGCAGCTGATTGTCTTGAACCCTGGATGCCGTGACATTGGTGAAGGAGCCGTTTTTTTCAAAGGCGGTAATGAGAAAGGTAGGATCAACGCTCTGTTCGGACTTGAAGGTGAAAGCCAGTTGTCCCACGTCATAAGTCCATTCCGTGATTCTGACTTTCAGGCTTTCCATAAGACCGAGGGCTGTGGTCAAAATCTCGAACTGGCTAGGATAGACTTCCAGAGCGAGAGAGTCTTCGATCTCATCAAGATTGGACAAGGCTTCCGTGCGCATTTTACGAATACCTTGAGTCTCGGCTGACAAGGTTTCCAGCTGCCCGCCGATATGCGCTTGGGCAACGGTAAGTGTGACAAATTCCGCTCCCATGTAGAGCAAAGGTGCTGCGACAAGGGTTGCAAGAGCCGCGGCGTAACGAGGATCCTCCAGAAGCGTCCAACTTAGGCCGAGATACCCATCCTGCCGGTGCCAGGGGGTTTCCAGGAACGGTATCTGAACAGGTTCGGGAACGGCGACGGCTGGCTCGGGAGTCAAACCGGCGGCTCTTTGGAACATATCCCATTCAACGCGACCCGGTTGACGCGGCCACCAGCGGCTGAAAGCCAAGAACCCTTCTTGCCAGACTTGTCCTTCAAAACCATCGACCGCATTTATGATTCGCGCGCCGTCTTGAAGTGGCGCGCGCAGGAAGGATTCCGGACAAACAACGCACCGTCGCTCGTCAAGACCTGCATCCGAAATCTCTCGCTTTACCTCATCTTCGTTCCAAGCACAGACACTGGCACGATTGCCACTCCATTGCGCGGCAAAGCCCGCATTGTGGAAAGGAGACCACCGGCGCACCTGCACACGCAGAAGCGCCTTTTTCTTATTTTCAGGCAGCTCCGACGGAAACGTAAAGACGTTCTGCCGCGTCTGACGCCGACTGACGACCCAAAAGTACCGCCTATTTCGCTCCGGCTTTTCTGTCGTCTGTCCCGGACGATAGATCAATACTTTCGGGGGTTGGGAAAGTCGCTTCTGGGTCGAGCCGATCCAGCGCAGCGCGGTATTGAGGTGGGATTCTAATTGCATAGTCAACTCGCCATGGTCGCGTAGATGAGGTGGGCTCAAGGGTCAGCGAAAAACGCACGTGTTGATCGGAACGTTTATCGATCATATCGACGATGAAGCAATTCGAAGCAATAAACGAGTAGAAGAACGGTTCATCGACGATAAGCAGATCGGCTGCCGCTCCGAACTCACGGACATTGCGGAATGGGCGAGCCGACCTCGCCAGCAAAACCTTTTCCGCCTTTTCTTGCGTCAGTCCACGCATGACTGCCGTCAGGACAGCGGGTGGGGACGTATTGGGATTGAAGCCTGTGCTCTGGCACGTGGTGAGAAGGGGCGACTGCATGTCACTTTTCCACAAGGCGTCCAATTGGTCCCAGCCCAGCACCCGTTGGGCTTCGAAAGGCGTTAGCAAAAACCCGTTGGAGGGAGGTCGTAAACCCAACCGCTCGTATTGTGCCCGTTCGGCGCCAGCAAGCCGGGTGAAGTCATCTTCGTCTATATAGTCGAGCAATGTATCGATGAGCCGATTGCTGGCGGCTTCGGAAATGTCGAATGTCGCAAATACACGCCGCAGGTTTGGCGCCGTTACAGTATTGAGATTCAGCAATCCAGATCCGTCCTGAAGCATCATGACGACATTGGGATCGGCTTCGGCGATGTAGGGGCGTCCGTCAAATTTGAGGGAACGGCCTGAATCGGAAGGTCCGGCCATTGCCGCGTTAAAGTCATTTGCGTTGATAATGCCGATGTGTCGACCGACCTCCAGGCCGCGAGAACTTATCGGGCGCGATCCCAGCAGATAGACCAACTCGTTGCGCATGTTGGACTGTGCCAGTTCGAACTCCGTGCGCGCGCCAAGAGCGCGGGAATTCGCGACGGCGCTCGCGACCCAGGTGTTCAAGGACGCAGCCAGGAGGCCGATAATGGCGATCATCCATAGGGTGAGAGGGAGAATGAACCCCCTCAGATGCCCACCCAGGGCGATGCGATTTTTTCCTTGGCCAAAAGTCATGGTTTTTCCGGAATGGGCGCAAGCCGCGTGGCAGTCATAATGCGCCGGCCCCAAAGTTGCGCGACCGTAGGGTCGATGATTTATATTCCGTAGTTAATTTGCTGTAACTGCTGCGTTATTTGCCCGAACTGCTAATGCCTCGTGGACCTTCTCTAAAACGCTGTGCCAGTCGCCAAAGGCCTCTTGGCGGTAGATTGTCGCGCCAAGGTACCATGGCGTGTGGATTGTTTCGTGCATCCAATACCACAGGTTGCCCAAAGCTTTGGGCGCAAGAATCCATGTCGGGCAGCCGGCTGCGGCCGCAAGATGCGCGACCGCACTGCTGACCGAGATTACAAGATCGCAAGCTGCCGCCAGTGCGATGACGCCGTCGATGTCTTCGCGCAAATCAAGGTTCGGAATGTGCGCGACCTGTATGCCGAGTTGTTGTTGGATCGCTGAACGCTCCGCAGACGTCTCACCGTATTGCAGATCCACAAAACGCACGCCGGGCGTGCGCAAGATGTCAGCCCAGGACTGAAGTTCCACACTCTTATTTTTCCCGATCCGCGCGTTCTGACTGCGCCAGGATATACCCACGAGAAACTGGTTGCCGAACGCGTTCTTGAGTTCTGAGCGGTACTGATCCTGCCGTCTCTGGTCCGGCTTAAGATAGGAAGCGCGAACCGGAAAGCGCCCGAGATCCGAACGCAACCAACGACCCAAACTTCCAGTCGGCGTCTGCAGCCGGATATCCGGTCTCAAGGTTGCGGAGTGCGGCGGATCGGTTTGAGGAACGACCGTAACCTCGGGAAAGGATCGGGCAAAAACCGCGACGAGGCGCGGATCGGTTTCTACAACGACCTTTCGGCTCTGATTCACCAAATCGGGAATCATGCTGGCGTACAAGATATTGTCTCCCAGGCCTTGTTCGCCCCACACCAGAATGCCGCTGGGATCGTTTTCGCCCTGCCATAGCGGCTGCGGAAAATGACGCCGCCCCGTAACGCCCGGCCATTGCCAGCGCCGGTCGTAAGCTTTCCATCCTTCGGTAAAATTGCCGTGGGAGAGCATGAGAAGAGTTGCGTTCTGCTCAGCCTCGGCGAAAGCACTGTTGACGGACTGCGCTTCCTGGAACTTCACTAGAGCTTCCTCTTCGCGGCCCGAGATCTGCAACGCGACACCTTGGTTATGGCGTGCTTCAGCCAGGTCGGGCCGCAACGCGACAGCGGCGGCGTAACACGCCATCGCCTCGTCGACCTGACCCATATCGCGCAGCACGGCGCCGAGATTATTCAACACGGAAGCATTTCGCGGGTCGAGTTCCGCCGCCCGTCGTGCGTGAGCGAGCGCGTTTTCAAGTTGCCCCAGATCGTGAAAAGCAACGCCTATATTAAGGTGAGCTTCCACCAGCGCCGGATCCAGAGAAAGGGCCTGAAGGAGGCTTTGAATTGCCTCATCCAGATGCCCCTTCTCCTTTAAAACAGTGCCTAGATTGAAATGGGCGCGCACGTGCTGCGGTTGCAGCAAAAGAGTATGACGATAGGAGGCGATGGCCTCATCAAGCTTGCCTATGTCCTTCAGTGCATTCCCGAAGTTGTTGTGGGCGGACGCATTGCCGGGCTGCAAAGTTATAGCTTGCTGGTAATGCCGTATTGCCTCGTCGCCCCGACGCAAACCAAGGAGCACGTTGGCCAGAGCAAAGTGAGCCACAAAAAGTTGGGGGTCGAGAGCCACCGCTTCTTGCAATGTCGCCAGCGCGTCATCAGGGCGCTTGGCGGCTTCTAGGGCTAGGCCTAAGTTGACGAGATAATGGCTCTGCGGGCCGCTGATGCTCAGAGCTAGTCTGATAAATTCAATTCCCTTTTCCGGGTCTGCCTGCTGCAGCGCGAGGACGCCTAAAAGATGCCAGGCATCTGCGTGACGCGGCTCTTTTGCCACGACAGCACGATAATCACGTTCCGCTTCCCCTAAGCGGCCGGCGGTGTGCGCTGCGACGGCTCTTTCAAAGCTCAAGAGCAACTCCGCAATTGAAACGGGAAGACAGAGCGGGGAATTTGGCGGATGGCTCTTTGCCTCGGGACATCTGCATTGATCTTTACGCCCGACATACTATTTTCGAGCCTTCCATGAAAACTGCATCACACGCATGACCCGTAAAGCCCACGTCTCGGCCCAAGCGCTCGGCCAAAAAGCCGATGCCGTCGCGAAAACTTTAACCGCCGCACGGACATACCACAATCAGGGTCAAGTCAAACTGGCGGAGGATTTGTATCGCCAGGTCTTAGCGTTGGATGCCAATAACGTGGATGCGCTGCATCTCTTGGGTGTGGCATTGCTGCAATCCGGCGCTTTTGAGGAAAGTATTCGCTTTCTTAAAAAGGCGCGCCGGAGAAGTCCGAAGGATGCGGCGATTTTGGTCAACCTCGGCTCGGCGCTGCGCCAATCCATGGAGTTGCATCAATCCAAGGACATGCGGCAGGCAAAAGAGACTTACGAGAGCGCGATCAAACTCAGCCCGAATTTAGCGGTGGCTCACTTCAATCTTGGCCGCGTCTTCTTTGATATGGAGGATATGGACAACGCCATCGCTTGTTACGAGCGGGCGCGGGAGTTGGACCCTGATGACGCGGAGACATATGTCAATCTGGGCAATGCCTATAACTACGGCGGAAAATCGGACAAGGCATTGGAAGCTTACGAGCAGGCCGTGAGACTTTCGCCGAATTTAGCGCAGGCCTACGGCAATATGGGTTCGATTTTTGCCGACCGACGTGAATGGGATAAGGCGTTTGGGCTTTTAGACAAAGCAATTGCAATCAATCCTCGGCCCGGGGAGCTGCGATTCAAACGCTCCATGCTGGCGTTGCGATGTGGAGATTTGGAGCGCGGTTGGAAGGACTACGATAGCCGTTACTTTGCCGATATAGAGCGTATTCCGCGCTTCGCCGAACCGCCGCCTTATTGGCGTGGGGAAGATCTCGCCGGCAAGACAATCTTGCTTTGGATGGAGCAAGGATTGGGCGATGAGGTGCTCTATAGCAGCATGATTCCGGAGATTGCCGCATTGGCGCGACACTGCATCCTGGAATGCTCGCCGCGCATGGTTCCTGTTTTCACAAGATCGTTTCCGCAGATCAAAACGGTTCGTTATCAGGCTCAGGGCGTGCGCACGACACCACCCTCTGAGTTCGACGTGCAAATTTCCGTGACGAGTCTGGGAAAGTATTTTCGCTCGAACTTCACGAAATTTCCGCGGCACCAAGGCTATCTCAAGGCCGACTCTGAACGGGTCAAGCAATTGCGTAGCCGTTATGAGGCGCTCGCCAAGAGAAATCTGATTGTCGGACTATCGTGGCGCAGCAAAAACCAGCTCATGAACATTCCTAAAAGTGCAGATCTTACGACGTGGTCGGATGTTTTTGCGGTGCCGGGCGTCACTTTTGTAAATCTGCAGTATGGAGATTGCGCAGAGGAGCTGTCCGCCGTGAAGGATAAGTTTGGCGTGGATGTCTTTCAGGACCCCGACGTCAACTCTATGAAGAATATGGACGGCTTTTTCGCCCAAGTGGCGGCGATGGATGTCGTGGTTACGACCTCCAATACGACTGTCCACGTTGCGGGCAGTCAAAATGTTCCGACCCTTTTGATGATCCCGCCTCCGCCCTTAAGTTTGTGGTACTGGTTCATGGATCGCGATGACAGCCCGTGGTATCCCTCTGTGCAAATTTTCCGAAATCCTGCTCGTGGGGATTCGTTCAAATTTACTGACGAAGAAAAATTGCGGCATGCAATAGACTGGAGCGTCCCTCTTGCCAAAGTGGCCGAAGCGCTGGCTTCCAAAAGCCAGCGGAAAACATCGGCTCCATAGGCGTAACCTGAGAAAGCTAACGTGACTCGCGCGGCGCAAACAGCAGAGCTTCTACAACAGGCTGTTGTGCTCCATCGTGCCGGCCAACTCGATTCTGCCGCATCGTTATACCGGCGGGTTCTAAAAATAGAGCCCACGAATGCCGATGCCTGTAATTTGCTTGGCGCAATTGCGTTAAGCCAAAACGAGCTAGCCACCGCCGAAGATTTTTTTAGACGCGCCTTGGCGGCAAACCCGAGCTCAGCGGATATTTATTTCAATTTGGGAAACGCTCTTTCTCAACAGGGTCGCCTTGAAGACAGCCTGGCCGAATATTCTCATGCCGTAGCCCTCAAGCCGGACTTTGCGGACGCGCATTTGAACTTCGGCGTCGTGCTGCATCGCACGGGCCGGCTCGACGCAGCCGTGGCCGCTTTCGAAAAAGTTGTTGAGCTTATGCCGGCGGACGCGCGCGCCCACTACAACCTTTCCCGATGCTATCATGATCGACAGCAGCATCTCGAAGAAGAGAAAGCGCTCATAAAGGCGATTACGTTGCAGCCGTCCTATGCCGATGCGCGCGCATCATTGGCATCGCTGTATGGGATGATGAACAGGTTCGACGAGGCCATTGCCGAAACGCAGCGTCTCATTGCCCTGCAGCCGCTTGCCGAATTCTACAGCAATCTGGGCGATCTTCTGTTGCGCGCGGGACGCATCGATGAGTCCGTGGATATCCACCAGACGGCTTACACGCGTAAGCCGCAAGAACCCATTATCTTGCACAACTATGCCAGCGCCCTGCACGGAGCGGAGCGCTACGATGAAGCTGCCGATATGTTTTCCAAGGCCGTTGGTATCAATCCGCATCTGGTTGACGCCCACATCGGGTTGGCGAAGACCTTTGAGCAGCAAGGGCGTATTGATCGAGCAGTGGCCGCGCTGGAGCAGGGGCTCGTTCATGAACCTAGCTCAGCAAGCCTCAAGTACCGGCTGGCCTTGCGGCAATTGACCCTGGGGAACTTCAAGCCCGGATGGGAGAACTACGAATACCGATTTTTGCGCCCCGAGCTTGTGATCGCAAAGCGTCCTGAGCCGCCGCCCTATTGGACTGGCGAAGACCTCACCGGCAAGACAATTTGGATCTGGGGCGAGCAAGGCGTTGGCGATGAAATCCTGTATAGCCGCATGGTGGATGAAATCTCGGCGCGGGCAGCTCGTTGCATATTTGAATGCGCGCCGCGCCTCGCCCCGATTTTTGCACGGTCCTTTCCTGCAACCGATGTAATTGCACATGCGCCGGGGCTGACTATGTCCGCGGACTATCAGATTCCTCTGGCCAGTCTTGGGCGTTCCTTACGCCCTGATCTACAGAGTTTTGGGCAACGTGATGCATATTTGCGCGCGGACCCCACGCGGACAGCAGTTCTGCGTGAGCGTTATAAAAGCCTCAAGGCCGGTAATCTTGTCGTAGGGATTTTGTGGCGGAGCCGGAATGCCGAGATCGGCGTGCTGAAAAACACGACGCTGGACTCGTGGGCTGAAATTCTGGGCGTGCCGGGCATTACATTCGTGAATTTGCAGTACGGGGATTGCGGCGAGGAAATTGCCGCGGTTCGAAAGTTGACCGGTATCGACATTTTTCAAGATCCGGAAATCGATGCTTTGCAGGATATGGACGGCTTCTTTTCCCAGGTTATGGCGATGGATCTGGTCATCGGCACATCCAATACCGCCATCCATGTCGCTGGCAGCTTGGGTATACCGACATGGCTGCTGCTTTCGGGCCGCGCTGGGGGGCTATGGTATTGGTTCCAGCAGGGGGACATGAGTCCATGGTACAGCTCGGTAAGAATAATACGTGGATCCGATTATATCACTGATTCCAAACATAAATTTTCCTGGAAAGCGGCCATGGTCAAGGCGGCGCAGGACCTGCGTCAATTCAACCAACGAGAGAAGTTTCAAAGTTAATACCCTTTTTCGGCGGGCGTGCCGAAGAAACGATAGATGCGACCGCGGGCGCGCCATCGGGCCACCGATTTGTGTGTTAACAATCTTTTAAAATGAACCTTCTTCAAGGGCTTATCGACGTAAAACCCGGCCAAAGATGGGCTTGACTTTGATGGTCCGGCAGGGTGTTATGCTAGCGCGCTGACGGGCGCAGCTGTGCTTGCCTGTGCGCATACACGGCTTAGTTAACAGATATCTGTAACCTTCAAGGGGATCCTAGAATTATGAACAAACAGAATTACTATTTGCTCGGCGGCGCGCTGCTGGCTTCGACAGCGCTCACGACCGGAGCACAGGCTGCGGTGATTAAGAACGCCCCGGCTACTCTCGTTGGCGGCAGTCAGACCGCCACTTCGTATACCGCTTCCGTGTTGGCCTCGCAGGTGTTCAGCTCGAACGCTTCGACCGCAAGCCAGGTGACCATTACTCCCGGCGCTACCTCGTCGGCGGCTGGCTCGATCCTGATCGACTTTGGGTCGGCGCTGACCGCGTCCTTCAACGTCCAGATCAACGTTACCAACGCGGCCTTCACCGGTACGCCGTCCGTGGTCTTCTATCACCAGTCGACCAACGGCACGTTGACCAGCATGGTTGCGGGCGCGACCTGCGGCGTGCAGCCCCTGTCCGATAAGCTCCTGCTCACCGCTTGCACGGCGGCCACCGGTGCGGCCAGCTCGGCTGATGCGGCGATCGTTTATGGCCTCAGCTACAGCGGCGCTGGTGCTTTGGCCACGGCCGGCACCTCGATCAAGTTGGATGGCTGGGTCACGCAGAACGGCGGCGGCAACGTCACCTTCGAAACGATCACCTCTGCCAACGTCGTCACCAGCAAGAATGCTGCTGAAGCCAGCGTTCAGGCGGCGACTGCCCTCAACATCGACAATACGGCGACCCCCGTGTTCTCGAAGTTCTCGAGTGGCGCTCGCTCGGCCGCTCTGGGCTCGATCCACTTCTCCGTGACGGGTTCGGTTGGCACCGACTTGGCCTCCACGTTCAGCACGGTCGGTTCCATCACCGGCACTGCGGAAGTGAAGGTCACTTCTAGCCTCCTCAGCGATCCGGCTCTGACCAGCATCTGGATTTCGACCTCTGGTTTCGCGACCGCCGCTCAGTTCGTCTCCGGCACCGTCTCGTTCCAAGTTCCCGCGGCCAGCTTGGCTGCTTCGATCATCAACGTCGCGTTCGATGGTACCACGGGCATCTTGGCTACAACCGGCACCAGCACCGCGATCGTCACCCCGACAACGACCACTGGCATCATTACCGCCATTGCGCCGTTCTCCGGCAACCTCGCGTCTCTGTCGCGCGGCGGCCTGAGTGTCGAACTCAACACCGTCATGCCGACGGCTGGCGAAGGCAGCACCAAGTATCGCTCGGTGATCCGTATTGCCAACATCAGCTCGGTTGACAGCGTTGCGATCATCACGGTGAAGAACGACAGCACCGGCGTTGCGATCGGCACGTACACCACCACCACGATTAAGGCTGGTGGCACTCTGCAACTCACCTCGGCGGACCTCGAAGCGAACGTGTCCGGCGCGGCTGCTGCTGGCGCTAACTACAAGGTCGTCGTTTCGGGCAGCTTCAACGGCTATGTCCAGAACATGATCTGGAACAGCGTCACGGGTATCTTCTCGGATATCTCGGGCTTCCGTAATGGCAGCTTGACGCTCGACCCATAAGCCTAACGGCTTAATCTAAGTCGATAGAGAAGAGGGGGATGGTTTCCATCCCCCTCTTTTTCTTTGTTTACGGGCTTTACTGTATTGGGCTTTCTTTGTTTGTCTCGCTGCACGACTCAATGGGCGCTGGCCCTTCGCCTTGTACCGAATGACACATTCTTAAGTCGTGATGCCGTCCGGCCGAGCCTATTTACAGGCGGCAATCCCATGTCGGCGAAATGCTCACAGCCATGACGATCAGTTTTGACTATCAGGCGCTCGACGGTGGCGGGCATGTCGTCAAAGGCAATGTCGTTGCCGGCAGCGAGCGGCACGCATTTCGGGCCATCGAGGCACAAGGGCTTTCGCCCCTTTCACTCTTACCCTCCAAAGCGGCTGGTCCTTCGAGGGTTATTTTCCAGCGCCGTCCTCAAACACAGGAAATTACGCTCGCTTTAAAGCAGTTGTCGCTTCTTCTCACCTCGGGCGTGCCGATGATCCGCGCCGTGGAAACGCTGAAGCAGCAAAATCTCCATCCTGAAATTTCCAAAGGTTTTGCCGATCTGGAACGGCGATTGAGAACGGGGCAGGCTTTCACAACGTCGCTGCCGGTGTCTCTGCCCATGCTGCCGCCCTACGTCACCCAATTGGCCGCGGCCGGTGAAGCCATTGGCCGCTTAGGCGAAGCTCTTGCCGACGCGGTCACGCAGATGTCCTATGAGCATCAGATCCGCCAGGACATCCGCAATGCGTTGACTTACCCGGCGGTTCTTATCACCGCTGGCCTCACGGCGGTCCTGTTCATTTTCATTGTCGTCGTTCCGCGATTCCAAACCATGCTGACTCAAGCCAAGGCGCCCTTGCCCTGGATTTCTGCTTTGGTCCTGAACACCGGCATATTCTTAAACGCGCATCGGCTGCTCCTTTTCATGAGCGCCGTGGGACTTGCCTTCGCGGCCGTGTCCGCGCTCCGCAATAAGAAATTCATGGCCGCGCTGCGTGAACGGGCCGCAAAAGTGCCGATCCTCGGTAGCTGGCTTATGGAATCCGATCTGGCCAGATGGGCCTTCATGCTGGGGACAATGTTCGCCAACGGCGTCGAGTTGACGCGGTCTCTCGATCTCGCACGAGATAGCGTTTCGCTAGCGAGTTTGAGGGTGAGGTTGGATCAGGTCAGTAAGATGGTGAGAGCGGGAAAATCGCTCTCGGCCGCTATGGCGGAACAACGCGCTTTTAACGATACCGCGGTCAGCCTCGTGCAAGTCGGTGAAGAATCTGGCAAACTCGACGAAATGCTTCGCTCGCTTGCCAAGCTGTACGACGACTCCGGCCGCCAGCGTATGAAGCAATTCTTGATCCTGCTCGAGCCGGCAGCGATCCTACTGATCGGTGTGGTGGTCGGTGGTATCGTTGCAGCCATTATGTTAGCCATCACCAGTATCAATCAGGTTGCACTCTAGGCATGAAAACAAGGGGACCTCACGTGTTGCGTTCTAGCGAAGCAGAGGCAGGGTTCACCCTGCTTGAAATGCTCGTTGTTCTGGTGATCATGGGCCTTTTGGCTGGCCTCGTGGGGCCTCAGCTCCTTTCGCGTGTAGATACCGGGAAAGTGGCGGCCGCATCGACACAGACACGTATGTTGAAAACCTCTTTGGACACTATGCGTCTCGACATCGGACGCTATCCCACCAAGGAGGAAGGCCTCGATCTCCTTAATAAAACCCCGCGCGACGAACGACTGGCGCGCCGGTGGCATGGACCTTATCTCAGCGAGGACGTTCCGTTGGACCCCTGGGGCAATTCGTATGTCTATGTCCCGGAAACCGACATGTATGTCGAGCTCTACAGTCTGGGTGCCGACGGCAAACCCGGCGGCGATGGAACAAATGCAGACGTTGGCTTCTTACCCAAGACCCAGGCGCAAGCCCAGCCATAAGGCCGTCGCGAGGGGCTTTACGCTTCTCGAAATTCTGGTCGTGTTGACACTGGTTGGCCTGATCACGGCCTTTTCGATGCCCGAATTCAACGTGATTCACGACCGTCTCGCATTTCGCCTAGATCGGGATACTTTCGAGCAGACGCTCGGCGGTTTCGCCTATCAAGCCTTCAAGGATGGCCGGCCCATTGTGCTATCTGGGGAATATCCAAAATCCGCCAATGAGGTCGATAAATTGGATAACGGCAAAAAAGACGAGTTGGATTACGCTTTTCTTCCGCCCGGAGAGGTGCGCGCCGTTATTCCCATCAATGCGCAGCCCGCGACCTTCCCCTTGCCCGACACGTGGCGCGTGACGGTCGAGGCGCCCATCATCTATCAGCCTTCAGGCTTTTGTGACGGCGGCAAAGTAACTCTGCTCATCGGCCAGCAAAGATATGACTATGATTTGAAAGCGCCGACGTGTCAGCCCGCGCTAGGGCAATGAGGGGCATTGGAATGTCCTTGCGCAGGAATACCGGCCGCGGCTTCACCCTTTTAGAGGCTATCGTTGCCGTCGCGGTGGTTGGTATCGCGCTGGTGCCAATCATTACTTTCATTTCGCAAATGATCACCGGGCTCGTTAGGGCCGGTGATGCCAATGCGCGCAGTCTGGCTGAACAATCGATTATCGAACTGCTGGATCCGCTCAATCCATCCGAGCGGCCCATTGGAGACGATCAAATCGGGGACCTTCTTGTTCATTGGGAGAGTGCGACCATAATCCCCGCCAATAAAGACATCCATGTTGGCGTTGGTCTCGCTGGTTACGGTATCGGATTCTATACCGTAAGCGTCTCGGTCGAGCGTCTCAATAAAGGGCCTTGGTTCACGTTTGAGATGCGCAAGGTTGGATACCAACTTCTCGGATCCTCGCGACTTCCGGGAGCAATACCATGACAGAGCGTGTTTCATCGGAGGCGGGGTTCACGCTTTTTGAGACGCTTGTGGTGCTGGTCATCACCACGCTGATGGGCGCAGTACTGATGCAGGGCTTCAGCGGCGTACTCGCGGCTCGCGTATCGGTCAGTAACAATATCGCTAATTTGCAGGAAGCCATTCTGGCGCAGAACATACCTGTGGATCCGCTGCGTGGAATAGTTCCTGACTACAAGAACAATCCCAACCAGTTTCGTGGCCAATCGCGCACACTCAGCGGCCAAACCTTGCGCCCGCTTCTGTCACCGGCCGGGACGCCGACACCGTTCAAGATGACCCTGGACTACGATTCGGGTCGCGATCTGACAATCCTTCTGTATGAAGAGACCGGCAGAAAGTCCGTTGAACTTGCCCGTTGGCGCGGGAACTCGGCCGCATTCAAGTACCGTGACCTCGCAGGGCAATGGGAATCGGTTTGGCCGCCGCCTAAAAGCACGTCTCAAACACCCTGGTTGATATGGATAGACGCGGGCGCGTCTTCGGCGCCTCTTCTCGCATCGGTGGCGGGGCCGCACGACCGCGTGACGCGTTTGCAGGATTCGCCTTTTGCGAATCCTAAATCGCCGTTTTCGCGATAGATCGCCGGCAACAGCACATGACCGATACATTGGCCCAAGCGGTGCAGTGTTTTAAAATACCGGATTTCCCGGAAACAGTTCGGTTGTGTCGTGCACATCTGGTTGCGGCGCCCGGCGACCCGGCGGCGCGGCTATTGCTGGGAAAGGCCTTAGCTGCCGCAGGGAACGCCGAAGCGGCCGAAACTGAATTTCGAGAGTTGATAAGGTTGCAACCGCCTTTGATTGAGGCGTGGTTGCAATGGTCAGGGCTTTTGCAGAAGCATGGGCTTTTTCAGAAAGCGAGCGATTGCTTGCGCGCGGGTCTCGAAGCCAATCCCCAATCAGCAGAACTGCATAACGACCTTGCGGTTGCTTCTCTCGCTTTGGGGGACTTCGGTATGGCCGAGACCCATATCACCCAAGCGATACAAATAGCGCCGGAATGGGCCACGGGGTTTTGCAACCTTGCGCTCTTGCTGAGGAAGCAGGGAAAAGTTGCCGATGCCGAAGCAGCGGCGCGCAAAGCTGTTGTACTGAACGCCGATTTTCCAGAGGCTTTCAATCTCCTCGGCGAAATACTGATGGAGACCGATCTAGAGAGCGCCGAAGCCTCGTTTATGAAAGCGCTCAACTTACGTCCCAGTTACGCCGAGGCCCTCGACAACTTGGGAATCATCCGATTCTTTCAGGACCGGGCCAATGACGCCCTAGAGATGTTTGACCGCGCCTTGCAAGTGAACCCAGCTTTCAAACGCGCGACATCCCACAAAACCAGTGCCTTGTTTGTGCTTCAGCGTTTTCCTGAAGCCTGGAAACTGCACCGGCAGCGTTTCGCCCTGGCAGGAGTCAAGCATGACCCACACGGCCGCTTTGCCATACCCGAATGGCAGGGGCAGGATCTTAAAGGCGAAGCAGTTCTGATTTGGACAGAGTTCGGGTTGGGTGAGGAAATCCTACAAGCCGGGATGTTCAATGATGTCGTGCAGCGCGCCCGTCATCTGACTGTTGAATGTTCGCCGCGACTAGTCAGGTTGTTTCAACGGTCGTTTCCGGACATCGTATTTATTCCCAGGCTGAATGCGTCCCGGGCAAGTAGAGCGCCCGTCGAGGCTAATGTGCAGATCGCCGGCGGTAATCTAGGTGCTGCGGTGCGAAATAAATTGGAGGATTTCACCCCGCACCAAGGGTATCTCAGGGCCGATGCGATCAACACTGAAACGATACGCCGACGCTATACCAATGGCCGTGCCGGGCCCATTATAGGCGTTGCGTGGGCAAGTCCGCGCTCGCCCTTGGCAACACAGAAGTCTCTACCGCTTTCCGAATTCTCCCCTATTCTCCAAGTGCCGGGAGCGACGTTTGTAAGTTTGCAGTACGAGGCCTCCGCCGAAGACGTAAAAGCGGTTGGTGACGCTCTTGGTATCGAGATTTTGTTCGATCCGCACATTGACCATTCCGGAGACATGGATAATGTCGCGGCACAGGTGGCTGCCATGGATCTTGTGATCTCTGCCAGCAATACCATAGTGCACGTCGCAGGAGCGCTTAACATTCCCGTATGGAATATCATTCCCAGCCGCACATCGTCCGGCATGTGGCACTGGTTCTCGCGAGAAAATGCAAGTCCCTGGTATCCCTCCATGCGGCTTTATCGACATGGTGGAAGCTCAACCATGCGGGACATAGCAGATGATCTCCAGACGTTCCTGCGAGATCGTGCAACATGACACAGACGGTTTTCGAGCTGGCTGTTGAAGCGCATAAATCTGGCCGCCTCGAAGAAGCCGAGCAAGGCTATAGGACCGTTCTGACGACGGAGCCGGAAAATATCGACGCTTGGCATCTGTTGGGGGTCGTTTCTCAGCACCGCGGACATCCCGAGCTGGCTGTTCAATACATCGAACGCGCGATCGAGATCGGTGGTGAGCGCCCCGTGTTTGTCGTCAACCTTGGCGTATCGTTGGAAGCGGCCGGCCGGCTTGTAGAAGCGGTCCCCGTGCTTGAGAAAGTAATAAGCTTCGATCCTTCTTCCTTTCTCGCTCATTTGACGCTCGGAAATGTTTTTCTTCGTCTTCGGCGCTTGCCCGACGCCACGGCGCATTTGGAAAAGGCGCTCGCGATTCAGCCTCAGAACCCATCGGTGCACAACAATATTGGCAATGTGCTGAAGGCCAGCGGTTCTTTCGAGAGAGCGGCCCATCACTATCGACAAACCATCCTGCTCCAGCCAAATCACCATCGCGCACATTACAATTTGGGCGTGTCATTGAGGGAGTTGGGAGCGGTTGATGATGCGATGGCTAGTTTTCAAACTGCCATGGCTATCGTGCCGCAGATGCCAGAAGCCCTCAATGAGCTGGGCGTTCTGCACAGACGTCAGAAGCGTCTGCCCGAAGCCATCGCTTTGCTGGAGAATGCCGTCGAGCAGAAGCCAAACAGCGCCGTGTTCCGCAATAACCTCGCAAACACTTTGATTGAAGCCGAAAGATTTGCCGACGCGGAGCGCCACCTCCAGATTGCCATAGCCGCGAACCCGGCTTTTCCAGAAAGTCACTATCATTTGGGAAACGCGCTCAAGGCGCGGGAAAAGTTTGAAGAAGCGGTGGCCGCATATAAGGAAGCACTACGTCTTCGCCCTACCTTCACCAAGGCCAGTGTTAATCTGAGCAGTGCCCTCTATCGGCTTGAACGCTACGATGTTGCCCTGAAGGTCCTCGAAGCAGCACGAGAAATAGAGCCTGCATCGGCCGAACTGGCCAATGCACAGGGCAAAGTGCTTCAAGCGTTGAAGCGCGAAGATGAAGCGCTCGAATGTTATCTTGAGGCGTTGCGGCTTGACCCGGAACTCCCCGACGCCCATCGCAATGCTGGATTGGCCTTGCTGATGCGCGGTCAGTTTGAGGCGGGCTGGAAGTCGTACGAATGGCGCTTTCGCTGCGAAGGGGCAAGCCCGCATTGGCGCGCATTTCCCTATCCTGAGTGGCAAGGTGAGACCGAGAAGGGCACCATTCTCGTGTGGGGCGAGCAAGGTCTGGGCGACGCCATTCTCTATGCCAGTATGGTTCCGGATCTGCTCGCGCAAGGTCACACCGTGATCATGGAATCGAAACGGCGGCTTATTCCTCTCTTTGAGAGGTCATTCGGCGTTAAGGCTGTGATGAAGAACAATCCTCCGGATCCAGCGACCCTGAATCGCGATATCCGTTGGCATATCCCCATCGGCAATTTGGGGGGACGTCTGCGCCCGAGCTTGGAAAGCTTTCCACAGCGTCGATCTTATTTGAAAGCAGACGAAACGCGCCGCAACACCTACCGAGCCATATTGGAACGTGAAGCGCGCGGGGATATGATTGTCGGCATTTCCTGGCGCAGCATGAATACAAAATTGGGGCCCAGTAAAACCCTAAATTTGAGGGAATGGCAGAGTATCCTGAAGGCGCCAGGCGTGCGTTTCGTCGATCTGCAATACGGTGACACAACGGAAGAGCGCGCAGCGGCCGAAGCGGAAATGGGCGTGAGCCTCGTGCATGTTCCCGATCTCGATTTACGCGTGGATGTGGATGGCGTTGCCGCGTTGGCGACGGCGTGCGATTTGATTATTTCAGTGAGCAACACAACCGTGCATCTGGCCTCGGCGCTCGGCATGCCCACGTGGATACTGGTACCGGCATCCGTCGGAAATATTTGGTACTGGATGCGCGATGGCGAAAGGACGCCGTGGTACGAGACGGCCAGAATATTCCGGCAATCGTCACCCGGAGACTGGTCAGATGTATTGCAGACGGTACAGGAGCGCTTGAAGGCTTTTATTGCCGAACGTGCCGGGAGTTAGCCAGCAGCGAGCATGTAGTCGCGCTCGCGAAACCACAAGTCGGCGTATCCGCAGTTCCTGTAAGCCTCGAAGTAGGGGCCACCTTCGGTGTAGTGAATCAGCGACAGGTCCGAAACGGGCGCGGGTGGATCGTAATCCACAAGATGATTCCAGCGATGTGGAATTTCGCCGATCAAATTGTCGTCGCCCAACCACTTGAATTGGTGCAGCTCAAGCCCCGAGGCCTTGTTCGCGTAGTCGACAGTCAGGGCGCGGCACTTGGCGTTGTTGAAAAGCATGACGCTGGACCAGTTTTTCTTCGCATATTTGCTTTGCGGCTGGTCGAGAAACTTGATGTCTTCTGGCGGCACGTGATTGTGCTTCACCACCTGAACGGCAAAGCGGTCGTCGCGCAGGGCCCATAGTTTCACGATGTCATCCAGCATGAGCATGTCGCAGTCGCAAAACAAGCTCCAGCCTTCGTAGTTCGAGAGATGCGGCACGAGGAATCGTGAAAAGGAAAATTCGGTCGATTGCAGCGCGTTGCGCTCGCGGTAAAAAAGCGTGCGCAACTGTGTCAGCATGAGGGGAGCTATCACGACCGGCTCGGATGCGCGCGCGTGAATGCTATGGGCCAACACGTGGAAAGCCACAGTTTCATGGGAGTCGTAACCGATGAAGACTCGAATCATGTATTTCCCTTACGCGCGGGGCCCAACAATTTCACAAACAATCTATAGCCGACCTTAAGTGGGTAACTCAATCTGCTCCATGAGGGCAGAAGCTACACTCTCGATAACGGGCTGCCAGTCTCCCGCTTGACCTTGTCGGAATAACCGCATGGAGGGATACCAAGGCGAATCATCGCGGTCGCGGAACCAGTACCAGAAAGCCCCTGGGCCGTTGGGGATCATGGTCCAAACGGGAATATTCTGGGCCCCGGCAAGATGCGCGGTGGTGTTGCTGACCGTTATGACAAGGTCCATGGCACCGACCTGGGCCGCCGATGCATCGAAATCATTCAGGGCATCAATTTCATGGTCAAAGTAAAGGCGACTCTGCGGCGGTTGGTCCCCGGGCATTGAAGCGCCGTATTGCAGGCTTATAAAGGTCACGCCCGGCGTGGAAAGTATGGGATGCCAAAGGTCGAGAGGCAGGCGCTTGCGAAGGCCATGGCGCGCCAAACTCTCCCAGGAAATGCCGACAAGCTTCGTTCCTGGCGCCACCTTGAGATATCGCTCCCGCAGCTTCGCGGTCAGAGCGGCATCCGCGCGCAGATAGCCATGGTGTTTTGGGAAGGCGCTGAAGTCCCGACGGAGGAACTGGCCAAGGCTGAAAGCCCCCGCTTGAAAGTCGAACCAAGGTCCTGTCGCCGCGACAGGAGGGTCCTCGCGTCGTACAACGTTGGCGCGCGGGAATGAGCGGCGCAGAAGCGGTTCAATTCGCGCCGAGCATTCGATCGTGCAAGACCCAGCGGGACCTATCACATCTTGGAACATACCGGCGGTCAAGATTTCGTCGCCCAAGCCCTGTTCTGTCCAGATCAGAATACTTCGTCCCTTCAGACTTCTGCCGCGCCAATGCGGATAAATAAAGGGCCGCGGCACAAAGCCAATAGGAGAGGGGAAAAGCCGGGACTCAAAAGCCGCGAAGCCCTTCCGCAAATTTCCATATCGGAGTTGCATAAGCGCATAGTTTTGCAGCAGCGCCACGTTTTTGGGATCAAGGACTTTGGCTCTGCCGAAGAGGTGCAATGCTTCTTCGGGCTGCCCCGCGTCGCTGAGGAGTGCACCTAAGGAAATGAGTGCCGGCACGAAACCGGGGGCAAGTTCCACCACGCGTCGAAAGGCCGCTTCGGCGCCGTCGTTTTGGCCGACGCCATGAAGCGCATTCCCCAAGTTGAAATGGGCCATGACCGCGTCAGGCTTCAAATCGATAGAGGCGGTAAAGCTCTCAAGCGCAGCCGCGGACTGGCCAGACTGCAACTGAGCCGTGCCAAGGTCACACAGAATATCCCAGGCATCGGGCGCGGCGGATTGAGCACGCAGGAGAATATCGGTCGCCTTCGCATACTGCTTATCTTGGAGAAGGGCCCTGCCCAAGTCGTGCAGATAGCCCGCGCGCTCAGGCGCGCGGGCGACAGCCCGCGCGTAGGCGCCAATCGCTCCAGAAATGTCACCACTCTGGAGATGGGCATCGCCCTGTTGATTCCAGTCTTCTGCCGAAATGTTATCTTTTTCCATGTGTCAGGTCTGCGCTTGCAGCTCCTGTGCGCAGTGTTCGATCAGCGCCGGCCAGCCCCCATTCGGAGGCACCTCCATGAGACGTACGTTGGGATACCAAAGACACCGGTCTGCGCCACGGAACCAGTACCACAAACGTGCATGACCGCGAGGGAGGAGAGCGCGCGTGGGAATGCCCAGAGCGCCCGCCAGATGCGCCGTAGTGTTGCTGATGGAAATAACCTCGTCGAGGGCCGCTATCTGCGCGGCAACATCGCGCATGTCCCCGGCGTGATCGACATCCGGGTCGGTCAAGATTGTAATTCCATGATCGCGCTGAAGAGCCGCGATGTCGTCCGCGCAGTCTCCGTACTGCAAGTTCACAAACATGACGCCGGGAGTGCGCAAAATGGGCAGCCAGTCTATGAGAGTCACGCTTTTCTGCATGCCGATTTCAGGGTTGACGCTGCGCCATGAAATGCCAATCAAGCGCTTTCCGTTTCCCGCCGCGAGATACTTTTCCCGCAATTTTTCCATTCGCGATGGATCGGCTTGCAAGAAGGAGCTGCGCGCAGGGAACGACTGAAAGCTGGGACGGAAAGCGGTCCCCAATTCCGCCAACGACATCTGAAGATCGATATCGCTGGACTGCGCCGCGGCGGGAAGGGGTGTTTGACGCGCTTGCACCGTGACATTGGGAAATGAGTCTGTACACAAGCCGACCATTCGCGATGAACAGAGGAGCGTCACGCGCCGGGCCTTCGCGGCGATATCAGGAATAAGGCTGGCGGTGAGCACTTCTTCGCCCAGACCCAAATCGGTCCAGACAAGCACATGCTTGTCAGAGAGATTCTGTCCTGCCCACACCGCTTGTGGAAAGTCTTCGTGACGGACATGGGCATCCGGGCGTTTCAAACGCCATTTGAATTCGCGCCATCCCTCTTCCAGATGCCCAGCCGAAAGCAGAACGATGGAAAGATTGTAGTGCGCATCGATATAGTCGGGTTCCCGCGCAACAAGACCGCGAAGGGCTGCAATGGACTCTTCGAGGCGCCCGGCCTCGCCGAGTGCCAGGGCATAGTTCAAGGCGATCGAACGCAAGCCAGGGTTCAGCGTGTGAGCTTTGAGATAGCTTTCGACGGCCGCTGTATCTCGTCCCATACGGCGAAGGGCTGTGCCGCGATTGTTGTAAAACTCGGCTTGGTCATCGCGAGCGATCGCGCGGTTATAAGCCATCACGGCGTCTTCAAACTGGCCGTTCTTGGCCAGGATCATACCATGCAAATTATGGAGATCGGCAGCTTCAGGTTCACGGCCCAGCGCGCGCTCAACGAGGACGCGCGCGGTTGATGGATCGCCATTCTTCAATTCGTGCTTCGCGGCATCCCGAAGCAACGCGGTTGTGGGCGTGTGATGCTGGGCATGCCGATAGACCTTGCCCGCCTCGGCCAGCATATTTGCGGAAGCGTATCCACGCGCGAGCCGTTCGAGATAGGCGTCATGTTCCGTCAGAGCGCCGTTCGTTACGGCAACATCGACAAGCGCGAGCGCCATATCCGCAATCACATCGGTCCAGGTGGAAGGCTGCGTCTGGCGGAAAAGCGTCATGGCGCGATACCAGGGTGAATATTTCCCATGTCCAAACCAATACCAGCGGCGGCCGCCGCCCAGCGCGCGCGGAATCATGCAGAACGTTGGGACGCCCAATGCGCCCGCCATGTGCGCAGCGGTATTGCTCGAGGACAGAACGATATCCATTGCCGCCGTCTGTGCCGCAAAGGCATCAAGGTCGGTCAGCGAGTCGATCTCCTGGTCTTCGATGATATCGGCGCCGAACTCTTTGCGGGCGGCAGCAAGAAGGGCGCCGTGATCGCCATACTGCAGGTTCACAAATGTGATTCCAGGAACAGTCAGTACAGGGCCCCAATGCGCGAGGCTGACTGTTTTTTCAGCGGCGTCCGAGACATTCGCACTTTGCCAAGCAAGGCCCACGAGGAGGCGCTTTTCACCCTTTGTATAGCGTTGGCGCAGGTGCGTGGTCTTCTCGGGATTGGCAACGAGATATGAGCCTTCCGCGGGATACCCAGCGAAAGAGGTGCGGCGCCACCGCCCGGTGCTGACCAGCGCACTTTGCACGTCGAGTGTACGGACGACATCTGCCGGAACCGGCTCTCCGTAAATCTCAACGTTTGGAAACGACCGCCGGAACAGGGGAACCAGGCGGGGCATCGTCTGCAGGACGCAGCGCTTTGCAGCTGCGGCAATACCCTTCACCATGCTGGCAAAGATGATTTCATCTCCGGCACCCTGCTCCCCCCAAAGCAAAATGCTTTTAGAAGAAAGATTTTCGCCCTGCCACACCGGCAAAGGGTATCTCTGCGCGATGACGGGATTTTGATGAGTCCGAAACCGCCAATCGTAATCCCGCCAGCCTTCGGAAAGTCGCCCACTGGCAAAAGCCGCCTCGGAACGTAAGAGGTGTAACTGAGCATTCTGCGGGTCAACGGTCAGGCCTTGATCCGCAACACGCGGGATCTCCTGCTCGCGGCATGTATCCCTATAGGTGTTGCAAAGGTTGATATAGGCATCCAGCAGGCGAGGCTCGAAACGGATGGCCTTTTCGAACGCCGCACATGCCTCGGCATAATTTCTGCGTGCGCGGTAAATAGTCCCGAGGCCGTTCTGCGCAGCGGGGTGCCCGGGTTTAAACAAAAGCGCCTTACGGTAGTGTGCCTCGGCGTCGTCTAGACTGCCGTCGGCAGCAAGCATGCCTGCCAGATTGGAATGTGCGTCCGGCATGGCGCCTTGAATGGACAGAGCGCGCCGAACGAAGGAAATGCCGTTACTGCGTTCGCCGCGCTGATTGAGCAAAACGCCTAGCAGGTGCAGGGCGTCCGGTTGCTGCGGCGCGTGCTTTAGCACCCCACGATAAAGCTTCTCGGCGTTGGCGAGATCTCCCCGTTGATGGAGCGTGGCCGCTTCGTGAAGCTGGCGCGCTAGCTTTGCCGGATTCACCCTAGGCTCCGAGAATTTGCTTTAGGGCGCCGGTGGCGGCGTTGAGCGTGTGCCCCCAATCCGTCGCGGATTGCTGCTGGAAAAGCCGCGCAGAGGGATACCACGGGCTGTCATCACGGTCGCGGAACCAGTACCAGATGCGGCCAAAGCCCGCTGGAATCATGGTCACGGTTGGAACGCCGAGCGCGCCTGCAACATGCACGGTCGTGTTGCTGACGGAAACAACGGCGTCCATAGCTCCGACTTGCGCAACGAACGCATCCATATCCTGCAGAGGATTGACCGAACGGTCGATGATGATGGGACGATCCAGGTCCTGCGAAATACGCTTGGCGTCATGGATGTGCTCGCCATATTGCAGACTGATAAAAGTAGCGTCGATGCTTTTCAAAAGCGGTATCCATGCGTCGAGAGCGATGCTCTTGTTGCGTTCGGCAATGGCATTGGCGCTGTGCCATGCAATGCCAACCAATTTGGTGCCGGTATTGCCTTGATACGTGGCGCGCAATTTCTGGCGTTTCACCGGGTCGGCCACAAGGTATTTTTCGCGAGGCGGGAAACTCTCCAAAGTGGGGCGCAGTATCGCACCCAGATGAGAAAAAGAGGCTTGGACGTCGGGCTTGCCCTTTTTCTCGACCTGTCCCAAACGATCGGCGGAAATAACATCGATGTCCGGGAACGATCTGCGGAACACGGGCGCCAAACGCGCGGAGCATACAAGGCTCACGTCTTCACACAGTTCCAAAACGTCAGGCAGCATGGAGGCCAGCAGGATTTCGTCGCCGGGACCTTGTTCAGTCCAAATAAGAATGCGGCGGCCTTCCAAAGCTTCGCCGTTCCAAATGGGATAGGGAAATGCATTGTGCAAGGTCGCGCTATGTGGGCGTTGGAAGCGCCAGATATATTCATCCCACCCATCCCGCAGCCGGCCCTGCGCCATGAGCGCCAGCGCCCGCTGGAAATGTGCGTAGACATGTTCCGGCTCTTTCTCGAGGAGCCGATCATACGCTGCGAGAGCATCGGCGGGACGGTTGGCTGATTCATGCAGCATGGCAAGGTTCATCAGCGCCGTTGCCATGGTCGGATGTGTTGTGAGCGCATGGTTGAGATGCGCTTGTGCCTCGGCGAGATGGCCAATGCGTGTGAAGACAGCGCCGAGATTTGAGTGCGCTTGCGCGGCACCAGGATCGAGCTGTAACGCACGTTGGTATGCGTCAATGGCAGCATTCTCGTTGCCGGCTTTTTCGAGCGCATAGCCCATGTCGATGAGAATGGAGGCGCGGTCCGGCCAGAGACTGTGAACCGTCTCAAGGGTCGCGGCCATTTCTATCCATTTGGCTTGTGCGAAATAAGCTTTGGAGAGATTGAACGCGACCTCGACGGCGCTCGGCTGAAGTTTGAGGGCTTGCTTCAGGTGGCGTACGGCCTCGACAGGTTTGCCGGCGTGCAAAGCCACCACGCCCAGCACGTGATGGGCGTCCATCAGATCGGGCTTGGCTTTCAACACCTGTTGGCAGAGTTTTTGCGCCTCGTCGTAGCGTCCCAATTGATCCAGACGCAAAGCTTCCTGGAGTGCATCGCCGATCGTCAAATTCTGATGGCGGGGCAGAGGTGTCATGGTTTTGCGAGTTTTTTGGCGATATCGGCGATGAGGGTATCCCAGGCGCCGGGGGTATTTTGCCTGAAGACGTGGGCGGAGGGGTACCAGGAGGAGCCAGTCTCGCCCCAATACCACAGTTTGCCGTTACCAGCCGGGACCATGACCCAGACCGGCACACCTAGAGCGCCAGCGAGATGCGCGGTGGTGTTGGAGACGGTGATGACCAGATCACAAGCACTAATGAGGGCGGCCAAACCATCCAGGTC
>CANJBL010000013.1 GCA_947472795.1 Fidelibacterota bacterium
AGCACTACAACACCAAGCGGCCCCATTCGGCGCTCGGCTATAGGCCGCCGGCGCCGGTGACCTATAGCCCGATTCCAGTACCACTCGAACAGAGCCAAATCATGCAGTAGACTAACATCACGACTGGTACAGAAAATCGGTCAGGTCAGAACAACCCGGCGGTGTGCCAATAGAAACCCGAGCCCGCGACACTCCGGATATCAGGACGATCGCCACCGGCCAGTGACAGGTCGGTTTTGCCTTCCGTATCGCCGTAGAGAATGTCGTGCTGGTTGTTGCCTTCCACGTCGCCAGCTTTTTTGTCGCCGGCATAGGTGTAAAGCGGGCTGCCTTTATAGGACCACTGGCGCGCGCCGTCGGCGCGGGTCTCGATTTCCCAGAACCCCGACGGCTGCGCATTGGCCGGCGCGACATACGGGCGCCAGGTTTTCGTGCAGGCATCGACGCAAGCGCGCCAGTTCACGGCCTTGGCATCGGCGTAGGAATATCGATATCCGTCGCGGGTTTCGCGGCCGCCGTACTGCAGCCGGTAACGCGACTGCGTATACAGCGTCAGGCCCTTGTCGGTCATCATGATGGGGCCTTTGGTCGGGACGAATTCAATATGGAACGCGTCGGGCATAAAGTTCTGGTAGGCCAATGCCGGGCGCGCGTCTTTGTCAGCGGTCAGGCCGTTAAGATCCATTCCCGAATAGTCGCCCTTGAACGTGTAAAGCATCTGACCTCTGAAGGCCCATTGCCGCTTACCGTCTTCACGCGAGACAATGGTGAAATCGCCCATGGGCACCGCAAGGCCCGGTGCATACACCGGGATCCACGGCAAAGCATTTTTCGGCGCCGCTTTGAAGACATACATCGCCATGCCGGTATTGGCCGTCGTGAAGCCGTAGCCATTGGCGACCGCAATGCTCTTCAATGTGATGCCGGCCGGCACGGGCGTCGTATTGCTCGGCGTGAAAGCGGCGCGCTTCCAGCCTTCCTTGGGCGCATACATCGGCGCACCCGGATCGGAGAGCGCGGCATCGGTCGTGCGGGCACGTCGGTTCGATGTCCCTTCGGCGGGATCCTTGCCAGAATAACGGTAAAGTGGCTGGCCTTGATAAGCCCACTGCTTACCGCCGTCGGGGCGCGCGATGATCGACCAGTCGCCTGAGCCCGTATCCTTGGCCGAGGCCAGGAACGGCGGAAACTCTTTGGCGCATTCATCGACACAGTTCGATTTGCCGGTCGTCTCGTCCTTGCCGTAGGTGTAAAGCGGCTTGCCCGTGGCATCGCCAAGACGCCGCCAGAGGAACTGGTCCGAGGCATTGGTGACATCGATGAAGGTGATGCTTGCCGGTGTTGAAAAGGGTACGCCCTTTTCAGCCGCACTCGCGGTACCGACAGTAAGCGCTGCCGCTGCGCCGAGAACAGCGGCAAGAGCGGTTGAACCGTTAAGCGTCTTCGACATTTTCATGGTCCCTACACCAGGACTTCTGAAATCGGGCTGGTGACACGGTTGGTGCCCGCACCCCAGCTGCTGACGGGAACGCCCATGGCCTGCTGAACCGTGAGGCCGACGCGCGTGACCTGATCACCCGGGCGCGCAAGATGCATGCCGGTTTTCATACGGCCATTGCCGTTGCCGATCGTTACGACAGGATAGTTACGCACCGAGTGCAGGCGCGGCGCACCGTGGTCTGTGAAGGCGAACACCACCATGCGGTCGAGCAAGGTCTTGTCGCCTTCCTGGATGCCGTCGAGCGTCATGGCAAAATCGTGCAGCGCTTGCATGTAAAGGCTTTGGAACCAGGCGCATGTGACCTGATAGCCAAGCTTCGGGTCCACCGGCTCTTCATGCGTATAGGTGTGATGGCTGGTGGAATCACCTTCGCGGCGCAAACCCGACATGCCGGCGGTGATGGCGAGATTGACAACGCGCGTCTGACCGCAGGCCAAGGCATTGGCGAACAGGCTGGCAAACAGGTTGTGACGCTCCATGGCGTCCTTGGCGAGCGTCAGAGCCTGACGATCATCGGCCCTGGGCGCGCCGGGCTTCTTGCACGCGGCAAGCGGAGCCGGCTTTTCCAGCTGAATTTCCAGCTTCTGTTCCAGCGCACGCAGCGAAGTGAAGTAGTTGTCGAGCTTGGCCTTATCGGTAGCGCCAAGACGGCTCATCAGATCCTGGCGCTCGTCGGTGATGCCCGACAACACGCTCTTGCGCAGCATCACGTCCGGATCGGGCGTGAACTCGGCGGCGTTGGGGTCTTTGAACTCTGGGCCAAAGATGCGGGTATAAAGCGCGGTCGGCGAAACTTCCGCCGGCTGAATGCCGCTGTCCTGGCGCGCGCTCCAGCAGGCTTTCGGATCGCCGGCGCAAGCGACTTCGAGAGAGCGGAAGCGCGTGCCGCCGCCGATCACATCGCCCACCAGCGTATCCAGGCTGCCAAAGTAATCTTTGGTACCGGCGACTTTGCCGGTCATCAGGCCCTGCACGCCCGTGAAGTGCGTATTGTTGGCCTGACCGTCGAGGAAAACCTGGCCGCCTGAGAAAAGGTTGAGTTTCTTCTGCAACGGCTTCAGCGGTTCAAGTTGCGGCGGCAGTTCGTATTCAGTGCCGGAGGTTTTCGGCACCCAGTCACCCTCGCCCAGGCCTAGGGCCCAGAACCAGGTGGCAAAGCGCGGCGGGATCGACGCGCCGGTTGCGGCGAAGGCGTTGCCGTTTTCGCTCAACGCACAATCGAGCAGCGGCAGACCGACGGTCACGGCGCTTCCGGCCAGCATGCCGCGCAGGACGCGGCGGCGGTTCAAGACGGCAGTGTTTTTTGTCATCCAGGTTTTCATGATGCTTCTCCTATGACGCTTACTGAACCGAAGCGACTTGTGACGAGGGCAAGCTGTACAGCGCGTCGCTGAGCGCGATCTGCCGTAGGAGCTCGATGAAGTTGTACTTACTGGAGGCGAACTTCGCTTGAATCTGCTGCCATTCGGCATCCGTCGCCGACGGCGCGCGGCCGGCCCCGAACGAGAATGCCTTCTTGGCGACGCAGGCGGTCACGGCAGGTTCATCGTGCAGCA
Source organism: Fidelibacterota bacterium (assembly GCA_947472795.1). GTDB lineage: Bacteria > Pseudomonadota > Alphaproteobacteria > Rhodospirillales > Rhodospirillaceae > SHVO01. The sequence continues at coordinate 3,058 of CANJBL010000013.1, forward strand.
CTTTGGCCAGCCCGACGGGACCATCAAACTTCGCACCGCTCAGCTCGCCCGACGTGTCGATGTTGACGCCGTTTTCCTTGGTACGGAAGCCGCCGGCGGAATCGAAGTTTTCGAGCGCTAGGCCAATCGGGTCGGTGATCTTGTGGCAGCCGGCGCACATGGCTTCCGAGCGGTGCGCCGTCAGGCGGTCGCGTGTCGTTTTGTAGACTGGGTTCGTGGTGTCTTGAACGAACTTGAAATCGACATTGCCCGGCGGCGGCGGTACGGCCTGGCAGAGGATGAACTCGCGCAAGGCCTTGCCGCGATCCGTCGGCGAGGTGCGGCCAGCGGGCGAATGCAGCGCGACAAAACTCACCTGCGCTAGGATACCCGCGCGCGGATCGTTGGGTTTGTAAGTGTAAGGTACCCAATGGTCCGGCTGGCCGTTATCCGCGGTCTCAACAATCGGTACGTTGTAAACCGCGGCCAACGGACGCGTCAGGAAGGTATTGGGCGTTGTGAACAGATCGCGGTAATCGCCCTGACGGGTAATCAGCAGATCGACAATGGTGCGCAGGGTTTGTTCCTGGGCCTCGTCGATGACCTTGGGTGTGAAACGCGGGAAGAACGCGGGATCTTTAGCCAAGGTTTCGAAATCGCTGAAGCCCAGCATGTCGGAGAAGAAGGCGCGTACGCCGCCCTCAATGCTGGGCGAGGACACCATGCGGTCTACTTGGCGCTTCAAGCCTTCCTTGGTGTGAAGATCGCCGCTGGCGGCGGCTTTCAAGAGCACATCATCCGGCGGCGCGTTCCAGAGGAAGAAGCTGAGCGCGGTGGCTTTTGAATACCCGTCCAGGCGCTGTTTTCCCGCAACGGCCGGATCGGTTTCGACTGTTTTGTAGCGATAGAGGAAGTTGGGTGACAGCAGCATGTCGGAGAGAACGGCTTGCATACCGATATAGAAGTCGTGACGTGCGTTAGCCGCCTCGCCGGCCAGCCTGACCTTCGTGGCGAGTTCTTTGTCGGTCATGGGCCGGCGGTACATCAAGCGGCCCACGGCACCGAAGAAGGTGCGCGCGCAGGCGTCATCCGCAGCCGTGGCCGATACCGGCTTGCACGGGATCAGCGTATTGCGGTGTTGCGCATCGACCACTTGCATGGCGACGTTGCGCGCGAGATCGTCATAGCGCTCCACGCCCGAAGCCGAAATCGAAGCACTGCGGGCGCCGATGGCCAGCAGACCTTCATCGCGCAGCTCAGGCTCAAACCGTCCGGTGATGGAAATGGACGGCCCGAAAATCTCCAGCACTGATTGTTTATACTGACTGGGGCTCAAGCGCAGCGACAACGGCACTTCGTTCTCCGCCGCGGACGCGGGCGAAAGCGATGCCCCCGCCATAAATGGCAACATGCTCACCGCAACGGTTAGTGCGCGTGAAATCGCAAAACAACTGTTCTTCATCTTTTCCTCACCAAACGGAATTCTTGATGCCGCTTATTTATTGGCCCGCGACCTTCGCCGGCGCCACCACGTCTCCCGCCGAGGCCATGCCGAGGACCTTGCCGTCGGCCGTGGCGATGTAGGCGGGCACGGCCTCCATGCGGAAGGTCGTGGAGATTTCCTGGTTTTGGCCGGTTTTGGGATCAGGGTTGGCATCGGCCAGCTTCTTGATGGCGTGATAAAGACCAACCGAATCAGAGCCATTTCCCGGGCGCGCCGTATACATATAGATGAAGCGCATCCAGTTGACGTAACCGCCCCAATATCCAAGCAGCTTGCCTTCGGGCTGTTGCGTGATGCGCATGTGCGCATTGCGGATAGCAATTTCCGCGTAATAGGGCATCTCGCCTTGCAGGTAGAGGTTGGACGGAGTGATGGTCAGCATGCCGTCTTTGATTTCGCCGTGCAGGACGTTGTGCGATTTCGGGCTGCCGTCGATGACGTAGCTCGCGTTACTCATGACATTACCGGCGGAATCGCGCTCGAGGTGCTGCGTGACACGGTCGAATGTCAGCGTGACCTTGCCGTCCTTCGAGAGGTCGTCGCCCGTGATCATCAGCGACCACGCCGGCGAAGTATCCACCATGACGTTCCAGGCCACTTCTTCCGGGAAGGGCATTACCGGCGGAACAGCGCGGAAGGATTCCGTGCAGCCGACGGCGCGCCACATCTGGTTATCAACTTTGCTGTGGGTGTCGGGGTCTTCGAATTTATTGGCCTCGGTTTTACCGCCAAGGTCGAACCCATAGGCAAACTTGCCGCTCACCGTCTCGATGTTCGGATCAGTGACGGCTTCAGGATAGTTGTAAATGCTGACATGCTGGCCGTTGGCAAGCACGGCGCGGGTGTCGGTTTTGCGCGTTATGTCGGCGGGAAGTTCAGTGGAATTGGGCGCATTGGTGACGATGTCTTCCGCTTCCTTGCGGGTGTAACCGACGGCCACCAGATCGCGGATCGTCCATTCGGTGCGGCCGCCGTTTTTATTCTGCGGACAGTTGGCTTTGAAGTCGGTCACGTTGGTGGCCGTGGCCAGCCAGCTGATGACATAGCCCCGGGTCTCGGCTGCCGAAGCTGGCGCAGCCGCGAAGCACAGCGGAACGGCGACAAGCGCAGTTCGGCTCAGGATTTTCATGAACGTCATATGTCCTCTCCCTGACCTCGGCGCTTTGATGGCTGCGCCAGCGTCACCAATTTAGTTAAAGAACGTCACCAGATGCCAGTAAAGGCCAGACCCGGCCATTTCCCTGGCCGCGGCGGCATTGTCGCCACCGGTCACGGAAAGGTCGCGTTTGCCTTCCTTATCGCCGTACATGACTTCGTGGCGATTGTTGCCCTGAATGTCGCCGGGCTTCTTGTCGCCAGCAAAGGTATAGAGCGCGCTGCCTTTATAGGCCCACTGCTTGCTGCCGTCGGCGCGCGCCACCACTTCCCAGAACCCGGAGGGCTGCGCGTTGGCGGGCGCCACGAGAGGGCGGTAGTCCTTGAGACAGTCGGCCGTGCAGCCACGCGTGCCCACCAGCTTCGCAACGGCGTAGGAGGCATGATAGCCATCGCGCGCGTGACGGCCACCGTACTGCAGCTTGTAGCGCGAGACCGTGTAGAGCGAGAGGCCCTTAGCGTTGGTCATCACCGGCCCGCGATAGGGCAGGATATCCACCGCCACCGACGGCGGGGTGTAGTGCTCGAAAGCCAACGCCGGCTTCGCGTCTTTCTCGGCAAGGATGCCGTTCAAGTCCGTATCGGAATAATCACCGCTGAACGTGTAAAGACGCTGACCTTTGTAGGCCCACTGTGTGGTGCCGTCTTCCCGCGTGGCCAGCGTAAAATCACCGATGGGACGCGCAACGGCCGGCGCGTAGACCGGCGCCCAGCGCGCCGTATCCTTCGGCGGCGTCTTCAGGACGTAGGTGACCATGTGGTTGGTGGATGAGATGAAGCCATACCCATTCGCAACGGCGAGGCTCTGCAACTCGATACCGGACGGGGTCGGGGTCGTCGACTCAGGCGTAAAGGCCGCGCGGCGCCAGCCCTGCTTCGGCGTGTTCACAGAACTCGCGGGATCGGAAAGCGCCTCAGGACCGCCGGCACGTCCGCCGCGGCGTCCGGGCGGCTCCGCGGTGGGATCTTTGCCGGAGTAGCGATAAAGCGGGCGGCCCTGATAGGCCCACTGCTTGGCGCCATCGGCGCGCGCCACCACGCTCCAGTCGCCGGAGGCAACTGCAGTGGCGGAGGCGAGCAGCGGCGGAAATTCCTTGGCGCATTCATCGTTGCAGCTGGATTTTCCCGTGGTCTCGTCCTTGTCATAGAAATAGAGCGGGTTGCCCGTAGCGTCGCCAAGACGGCGCCACAAGAATTTGTCGCCGGCGTTGGTCACATCGACAAGCGTGATGCCCACAGGCGTTGAGGCGGGCGCTGCGTTCTTGTCAGCTGCCGCAGCCCCTGTGGCCAGCGCGAGGCTTATCGCCGTGAACCCGGCCGCATGGAGAAGTGTGGTTTTCATGAGCATGCTGTCCCCCACCTAGGCCAAGACTTCGGAGATGGAACTGGTGACGCGATTGGAGCCAAAGCCCCATTCGCTGATGGGCACACCCATAGCCTGCTGCACCGTGAGGCCGACGCGCGTCACCGCATCGCCCGACTTCGGAATGTGCATGCCGGTCTTCATACGCCCGTTGCCGCTGCCGATGGTGATGACCGGATAGTTGCGGATGGAGTGCAAACGCGGCGCGCCGTGATCGGTGTAAGCGAAGATGACCATGCGGTCGAGCAGCGTGCGGTCGCCTTCCTGGATGTTGTCCATGGTCATGGCAAAATCGTACAGCGCCTTCATGTAGAGGCTCTGGAACCAGGCACTCTTCACCTGGTATCCGAGCACGGGATCGATAGGCTCTTCGTGCGTGTAGGTGTGGTGATTGGTGGGATCGCCCTCCATGCGCAGGCCCGACATGCCGACGGTCATGGCGTAGTTCACCGAGCGGGTCTGGCCGCAGGCGAGCGCGTGCGCGAGAAGCACGGCGAACTGGTTGTGACGTTCCATGGCGTCGGTCGCCAGCGTCAGGGCCTGTTCTTTTTCCTTCTCGGGCACGCCGGGCTTTGTGCAAGCAGCCAAAGGCTCCGGCTTCTGGAGCTGGAAGGCCAGTTTCTGTTCCAGCGTGCGCAGCGAGGTGAAGTAGTTGTCGAGCTTGGCGCGGTCGGAGGCGCCGAGCAAACGCATCAGCTCCTCGCGTTCGTCCTTCACGGCCGACAGCACGCTGTGGCGGACCATGACGTCCGGATCGGGCGTGAACTCGGCCGCGTTGGGGTCCTTATATTCAGGCCCAAAGATGCGGGTGTAGAGCGCCAGCGGCGAGACTTCAGAAGGTTGAAGACCGGTATCCAGACGGCTGCTCCACGTGGCCTTGGGATCGCCCGAAGCCGTGCATTCGATGGAGCGGAAGCGGGTGCCTTGCGCGATGAGGTCGGTGATCACCGTATCAAAGCTGCCGAAGTAACCACCCGTGCTGGAGACCTTGCCGGTCATCATGCCTTGCACACCTGTGTAGTGCGTGCTGTTGCTCTGACCGTCGAGGAACACCTGGCCGCCGGAGAAGAGGTTCATCTTCTTTTGGATCGGCTTCAGAGCCTGTAACTGGATTGGCAGTTCGTAGTTGGTACCGGCATCCTTGGGACGCCAATCGGCTTCCCCAAGACCTAGAGCCCAGAACCATGTGGCAAAGCGCGGCTGCAGCGGTGCGCCGGTGGCGGCATAGGCATTGCCGTTGTCGTTCAGCAGGCAGTCGAAGGTTGGAAGCCCCACTGTTATGGCGCTCCCCGCCATCATGCCTTTCAGCACGCGCCGGCGGTTCAACATTCTTTCCAGAACGGATGTTGCAGCCATGGTCGTTCTCCCTATTGCACGCTTTGACCGGCCGCAGCGGCGACCTTGCTGGGCGGTAGTTTGTAGAGCAGGTCGCTCAGAGCGATCTGGCGCAACAACTCGACGAAATTGTAGTGGCTATCGGTGAACTTCTTCTGGATCCCAACCCATTCAGCGTCGTTGGCGGCGGGCAGCTGGCCAGCGCCAAAGGCAAACGCCTTCTTGGCCACGCAACTCGTCACGGCGGGATCGTCGTGCAAGACCTTGGCCAAACCGGCGGGTCCGTCGAACTTCACGCCCGAAAGTTCGCCCGAAGTATCGATCTGCACGCCATTCTCGGTGGTGCGATAGCCGCCGGCTGAATCGAAGTTCTCCAGCGCCAGACCAATCGGATCGGTGATCTTGTGGCAGCCGGCACACATGGCTTCCGAGCGATGTGCCGTGAGGCGATCACGCGTGGTTTTGTAGACGGGGTTGGATGTGTCCTGCACAAACTTGAAATCGACGTTCCCCGGCGGCGGCGGAACCGCTTGGCAGAGAATATTCTCGCGCAAAGCTTTGCCGCGACCCGTCGGTGATGTTCGGCCGGCGGGCGAATGCAACGCGACGAAGCTGGCTTGGGCCAGGATGCCCGCGCGCGGATCGCCCGGCTGGAAGCTGTAAGGCATCCAGTGTTCAGGTTGGCCGTTGTCGGTCTTGTCGATGAGCGGCACGCCGTAGATGGGGGCCAGCGACGAGGTCAGGAAGGTGTGCGGTGTTGTGAAAAGATCACGGTAGTCGCCTTGCCGCGCGATGAGGTGATCGACGACGGTGCGCAGGGTTTGCTCCTGCGACTGGTCTTTCACGGTCAACGTATAGCGCGGGAAAAACTGCGGGTCCTTGGCGACCGTCTCGAATTCGGAAAAGCCCAGCATGTCGGCGAAGAAAGCGCGTACAGCCCCTTCGACGCGCGGGCTCGAGACCATGCGATCCACCTGACGCTTCAGGCCTTCCTTCGTATTGATTTCACCGGTCTCGGCGGCCTTCAACAGCATCTTGTCGGGTGTGGAGTTCCAGAGGAAGAAGCTGAGCGCAGAGGCCTTGGAGTAGGCATCAAGGCGTTGCTGGCCGGGGTGATTGGGATCGGGCTCGAGTACGCGATAGCGGAACAAGAACTTGGGCGAGATCAGCATATCCGAGAGGATTGCCGCCTGGCCGGCGTAGAAATTGTGCAGCGTATTCGCTGCTTCGCTGCTGGCCTTCACTTTGCTTTCGACTTCCGCCGACGACATGGGACGGCGGTACATCAACTCGCCGATGGCGGTGATGAAATCGCGCGCGCAAGCCTCATCGGCCGCATTCTCGGCTTTGGGTTTGCACGGCAGAAGCGTATCGCGATGGTCTTTGTCCACGACCTGCGCGGCAACACCGCGGGCGAGATCGTCGTAGCGCTCGACGCCGGTGGAGGAAACGCTGACTTGGCGGGCTCCGATGGCGAGCAGTCCCTCCGTGCGCTCTTCCGGCTCGAAGCGCCCTGCGATGGCGATATGGCCGCCAAAGATATCCGCGATGGACTGCTTGTACTGGCTGGGGCTCAAACGGATCGATTGAGCGGGTTCCGCTGCCGTGGCCGCGTCATCGGCTGCGCGCACGCGATGGTCGGAACTTGCTAAAGCCAGCGGCAGAAGCCCTGCCCCCAGCAACAGCAGGCGGCGCGCGCGGTTAGACGTCTTCATACGATACGAACTCCCATTCTCTCTCGCAAATTGCCCTTGGCAAATTGCCCTCGCAAATCGATGGTCGCAACACTCGGCGCAACGCTGCCTAGTTGGTGGGCGCGGCCGCGACCTTTTCCGGCTGCGGCGCAGTGCTCACCGGCACCGGCGAAGCAACCAGCTTGCCCTCTTCCGTCGCAAGGAACGCAGGTACTGCCTCCATGCGCCACGTGGCCGAGATCATGCGGTTCTGTCCGGTTTTGGGATCGGGATCGGCATCGGCGAACTTCTTCAGCGCGTGCCACATGCCCACCACGTCCTGACCGTTCACCGGACGGGCGGTATACATATAGGCGTAGCGCTGCCAATCGAGGAAACCACCCCAGTAACCTGAGAGCGTGCCGTCGGGCGACTTCATGTTAATACGCATGTGCGTGTCGTGCATGGCGATCTCGGCATAGAACGGCATCTCGCCTTCGAGGTAGATATCCTTCGGCGTGATGGACAGCACACCATTCTTGATCTCGCCCTGCAGCACGTTGTGCGAGCGCGGACCGGAATCAATCACATATGTCGCACCGGTAAGCACGTTGCCCGCAGCATCGCGCTTCAGGTGCTGGGTGAGCAGGTCCATGGTGATGGTGACCTTGCCGTCCTTGGAAAGATCGTCGCCCGTGAGCATGACCGACCAAGCCGGCGCGGAATCGATCATCAAGTGCCAGGTCAGGTCTTCGAAATAGGGGCGGTCCGGCGGGTTGGTGTCGAAAGAATGGGTGCAACCAACCGCGCGCCAGAGCTGATTGTCGATCTTCTGGTGCGTGTCCGGATCCTCGAACTTCATCTTGTCGTTCTTCACGCCAAGATCGAAACCGTAGGCGATTTTGCCGACGACGGTCTCGATGTTCGGGTCTGCGACGGACTCAGGATAGTTGTAGATGATGGCCGGCTTGCCGTTGACGGAGCCGCGTGTGGCGACGCGCGTTTCGTATTTAGCCTCGAGGGTGCCGCCTTGCGTCTTCATAATTTCATCGGCTTCCGCCTCGGTGTAGCCGATCTGCGTGAGCTGGCGGTGATAGTTCTCCGTGCGGCCGCCATTGCGGTTCTCGGGGCAACTCGCCTTCCTATCGAGATTGTAGGTGGCGGTGGCGAACCAGCTGATGACGTAGCCATGGGTCTCGGCGCGCGCCACGGACGACACACTTAAAGGAATGGCAAACGCCAGCGACGCCGCGCTCAGCCCAAGATACTTGCGCAAGTTCATATGAACCCTCCCTGTCTTCGTCGCGCGTTCGCGCTGCGCGGTTATCAAAACTATCGCAAATTCTGACGTTTGGCGTGCAGCCGTCACCCCCGGCCGCGCGTCAATATCCGTAACCAAATGTAACATAAGGCACACACAAAGTGCGATTTCTTTCCCTCGTGCGATTCCGGCTTAGAGCATTGTATCCGCATAGATTTTCATGGTTTGTCCGCGAAATTGTTCGGCAGCGATCCGGTGCTCGCAGGAATGTGAAAAAAGGGAAGCAAAACGGCCAACTGACCGGACAGATGTGCGCGGCTGTCGAAATGCTTCTGCTCCAAGGGGCGCAATTTTGAGCACGCGCCCGGCAACAACGGCGGGAAACGCAAGGTTGTTATTGCTTTCGCCGCCCTGTACATCGAACTGCGCGCGACGAATGACATTTCCACTTTTTATTTGTGCCTGTCTCATATGCAGTCTTTGAAGGGCCCTGTTGCCCGGGTACTTCCCGCGGCGTGGATCACGATCCTGATCCTGCCGAGCCTTGCCTGGATTTTGATCGACGAGCGGGTGTGGCCTTGGGACCCGGGATATTACGGCGACTGGACGTTGCGCGCGGCTGACCTGCTCGCGCGGGGGATGCTGCATGAGTGGTACGACTTCAATATGCATGCCCTGCAGTTGATGCCGCCCTTGATCGTCTGGCTGGGGCAGTTTTTCGTGCCGCTGCGCCACGTGACGGGTGACGTGGAATCAGCCCTGATGCTCCTCAATATCTGCACGGGTGCTGCCACCTTGGCATTGATCTATCGCCTGGCCCGCAACCTTGGCGCCGGCCTGCTGGCCAGCCTGGCGGCAACGACGGTGTGCGGCGGCGCTGATCTCTTCATCGGATTGATGCACCACTATTTCACCGAGCCGCTTCAGTCCTTCGCCGCAGCCCTATCGATGCTCGTCGCATTGCACGTGGAGCGGCGTTCCGGCCTGCGCAATCTGGCCCTCGTGCTGTTGCTGATCGATGTGGCTTTCCTGGCGAAGGCATCGAGCCTGACGTTTATTGCGCCCGCGCTGGCGTATATGGCGGTCGCGCTGTTTGCCACCCGCGGCGATGCGCGCGCGCGCGCAACGCGTATCGACAAGGTATTGCTGGCGGTGGGCGTGGTTGGACTTATCCTCACCTTCATTTGGTACAACACCAATTGGACCGTCATGGCCAAACACTTTGTTCAGGCCACAACCGGTGAAGAAGTCCAGAATTACTATCCGACGACGCTGTCTTTTGCGGTCAAACTGAAATATTGGATCGGCACACTGGCGGACGCGGTGTTCCTGAGCCGCTGGGGCCTTGCCGCACTCTGTCTCATGATCGTGGCGGCCATTGCAGTTGCGATGGCGAAACTGCGCGCACGCTTTTCAGCGGGCTTCGCGACCCTGCTGCGCGAGTCCGTCACAACGGGTGCACTTTACGGCCTTTATCTCGCCGGCATGGTGATCGCGATCATTTTTTCCTTCGCTCTGCAGATCAATGAGGACCCACGCTATCTGGCGGCGGTCGTTCCTTTAATAGCGGGCCTTGTCGCTTGGACGCTGACGGTTTTGCGGCGGCCCGTCTTGAGTGCTCTCGTGATCCTCACGGGCATAGCCAACGCGGTCATGGCGAACGCCATCGCGCTTCACTTCTTTCCGTCGCTTTACTACATCTGGCTCTGGCCGGTGGACAAAAGCCTGACGGAGAGAACCGCTTTGACCCGCATCATCGACGCGACTTGCCAGGACGGGACGCAGATCAATGCTATCGGCGTGTCCTATCCCTGGACCAATTCCAACACCGCCAATTTCTTCGCGCAAAAGCAGCGTCTAGATACGCATTTCAGCTGTACGTATTTCTCGATGCCGCAGGATGACGTCAAAACGGCGTTCACCTGGCTCGACACAACCCGTATCGCCTATGCTGTCACCGTAGCGCCGGAACAGCAGGACCCGCCCAACTTCGTCAATGTGAGCGCGAAGCCGATCGCCGAGGCACTGGCCGCCGATGCCCGTTTTGAACTGATGCCTTCATCCAGCCACCGCTTCAAAATCTACCGGCGCCTTCCTGAACCCAGCAGCGCGCCCGAGAGTGACGAAAGCCACACAAACGAAGGCCGTCCGTGAAGGTAGCCCTCATTATCGCGAAGGTCGCCATTACCCTCGCCCTGGCCTGGATCATCCTGGAGCGTGTTGATCTCGCGCCGGTGGGCAGCTTCATTACGTCCAGCCGCGCGACGGCAGCCATGATCCTTTGCGTCGGCGTACTCATTGGCCAGGCGTTCATGGCGGCACTTCGCCTGCGCTGGATCATGCGGCTCATGGGCACGCACCTTCCGTTGAGCACCGGCTTCTCGACATGGATGAGCGGATTACTGGTGAGCCAGGCGACCTTCATCGCCGGCGACGCCACGCGCATCTGGCAACTTGTCCAGCGCGGTCACGGCCGCAGGCTGTCGGCCGGCGCGATTTTTCTGGAACGCGCCCTGGGATTTGCGGTGCTGATGGCTATGGTGCTTGTGTCTCTGCCCTTTCTTCTGGCGCGGGATATGGATGCGGCGGTGCGCGCGGGTCTGTGGACGCTCGGCGGACTGTGTGGCGTAGGCATTCTGGGCTTCGTTGCGTCCGCATTCGTGAACCGGATCATTGCCCGTGTAGCACCGCGCCTGCACGCTCAGCGCATCGCCTCCGCCATTACCGACATCACCTCGGCCGCGCGGCACCTCGCGAGCTCATGGAAGCTAACCATCGCGGTCATCCTTATCAACGTCATCATGCATCTCTGTAATGCGTTGGTTTTCTACATTCTGGGTTTGGCTGCGGATGTGAACCTGAGCATGGCCAATACAGTGATCGTGGCGCTGCCTGTCATGCTGATGGCCTTGATGCCGATTGCCTTGGCGGGGTGGGGCGTGCGCGAGGGCGCTGCGGTTGTGGGATATGGATTGTTCGGTATCGGCGCACAAACGGCGACCACGCTTTCCATCACCTTCGGCCTTGTGCTGCTGCTGACCAGCCTGCCAGGCGGCATTTTCCTCTGGGCCGGCAAGAAGGTTGCCGCCGAAGATCGCGAGCGTCAGCTAGTGGAGCAGATTTGACATTCGCTACCTAGTTAGCGGAAAAAACTGAGCGGCGAATGTCAAATCGTAAGCTCCACTAGATTCATATATTTCTAGTGGTCCTTTGATTCTAACATTCGCAAACGAATCACCAGAACTGGGATGCGAATGTTAGAATCGGACCACTAGCATGAGCGACACGGCCCTTATCGTCACATCCATCAACGCGCCCAATGCGGTCATGGCCGCCTTGCGCGATGGCGCACGCGCGCAAGGCATACGTTTCATTGTGGTGGGCGACACCAAGAGCCCCGCCGACTTCGCGCTGGAGGACTGCGATTTCTTCAGCATAGCCCAGCAGCATGCCACAGGGCTGAAGTTCGCTGGCCTTTGCCCCACACGCCATTATGCCCGCAAAAATATCGGCTATCTCGTGGCCATTCGCGAAGGTGCGCGGCTGATTCTGGAGACCGACGACGATAACTTCCCGCGCCCGCCCTTCTTCGGCGCGCGCACATGCAGCCACAAAGTGCCCGTGGTGGCGCGGCCTGGATGGGCGAACCTCTATCGTTATTTCACCGGTGCCGTGATCTGGCCGCGCGGCCTGCCCTTGGATGAAGTGCACAGTCCGCTGGAGGACTTTGCGCAGCTTGCGACAGCGACAGTGGAGTGCCCCATCCAGCAGGGTCTGGCCGACGCCAACCCAGATGTGGATGCGATTTACCGCCTGCTCTTCCCGCTGCCGCAGGACTTCCGCAACGACCGGCGCCTGGCGCTGGCGCCCGGTGCCTGGTGCCCCTTCAACAGCCAGAACACCGCCTGGTGGCCGGAAGCCTTTCCGCTTCTGTACCTGCCGGCGTATTGCTCATTCCGCATGACCGATATCTGGCGCAGCTTTGTCGCCGAGCGCATCGCAGGAGCTAACGGCTGGCACATCCTGTTCCACGAGGCCACGGTCTGGCAGGAGCGCAATGAACACAGCCTCATGCGCGACTTTGCTGATGAAATTTCCGGTTATCTCAACAACGCCCGCATCCGGGAGACCTTGGAAGCCGTGGATGTGGCGCCGGGCGTGCAGCATATTCCGGAAAACCTGCGCCGATGCTATAGGGCTCTGGTGGAGCTGGGCGTCGTGGGAGCGGAAGAGCTGCCGTTACTCGAAGCGTGGCTGCACGATCTGACGCATATCCTTTAACACGGCGCTTCTTTCGACTCTGGCGCTGCCCGTTGGACATCCCCCTGCTTGCGCCTGTCTCTTTGCCTTTTGACGTGGAACGAAATCGAAGGTTGCCGCAAGGACGTACCGCGTCTCTCATTCGAAGGGTTTGACGAGGTCTTCGCCCTCGACGGCGGCTCGAAAGACGGCACCGTGGAGTTCCTCACCGCGCAAGGCATCGCCGTGCACCAACAGGAACTGCGTGGATACAATGGCGCCTATATTTGCGCGTTTCGCCGCTGCACCACCGATGCCCTGGTGTTGTTTCATCCGAAGGGCTCGATCGATCCTTCCGTTGTTCAAAAATTCCGCCCCTATTTCGAACGGGGCTACGACCTTGTTGTCGGCAGCCGCATGATCGCCGGTTCGGTCAATGAAGAGGACGGCAAACTCTTCCGTCCGCGTAAATGGTTCGTGCGCGCGTTGGCGCTGGTCGCGACGGTTCTTTGGAACCGGCGGGGCGCCATGACGTGGGACGTGCTTCATGGCCTGCGCGGTATGCGGAAAGATGCTTTTGACCGGATCGATGCCTTGCCACGAGGATTGTCCATCGACCTGGAAATGGTGGTGCGCGCCTACCGCCTGGGCCTGAAGCAGGTTGAATTCCCGGTCATTGAAAAGCCCCGCCCCAGCGGCGAGACACACTTCAAGGCATGGCCCACGGGCAAGGCGCTTTTGCGCTATCTTTGGCAGGAATTGCGCCGGCCATCCGGCCTATAGTGGGTCCGGAGTTGTCAAAGCCGAGGGGGTTTTCTATACATCCCCGAGACATCCGCCACGAGCTAGGATTCCATCCATGATCCCGCGCTATGCCCGGCCCGCCATGACCAAGATCTGGGAGCCGGACAACAAATTCCGTATCTGGTTCGAGATCGAAGCCCATGCCTGCGATGCCCAGGTGAAGCTGGGCGTCATTCCCGCAGAAGCCGCGAAAGCCGTCTGGCAGCGCGGCAAGTGGAACATCGAGCGCATCGACGAGATCGAGAGAGAGACCAAGCACGACGTCATCGCCTTCCTGACCAACCTGGCGGAATACGTTGGGCCCGATGCGCGCTTTGTGCACCAGGGAATGACCTCGTCGGATGTGCTGGACACCTGTCTTTCCATGCAACTCGTGCAGGCCGCGGACATTCTGCTGACCGACATCGACGAACTGCTCGCCGCCCTGAAGCGCCGCGCGCTGGAACATAAAATGACAGTGGCCATGGGCCGTAGCCATGGCATCCACGCCGAGCCCGTGACGCTGGGCCTGAAATTCGCGGGCTTCTATGCGGAGTTCCAGCGCAACCGTCAGCGGTTGGTGGCCGCGCGCGAAGACATCGCAAGCTGCGCCATCTCGGGTGCGGTTGGCACCTTCGCCAATATCGATCCCTTCGTGGAAACCTATGTCGCCGAGAAGATGGGCCTGCATGCGGAGCCCGTCTCGACGCAGGTGATCCCGCGCGACCGGCACGCCATGTACTTCTCGGTGCTGGGCGTCATCGCCAGTTCCATCGAGCGTTTGGCTACCGAAATCCGCCATCTGCAACGTACGGAAGTACGCGAGGTGGAAGAATATTTCTCGCCCGGGCAGAAGGGCTCGTCGGCCATGCCGCACAAGCGCAACCCGGTGCTGACGGAGAATCTCACAGGATTGGCGCGCGTGGTGCGCAGCGCTGTCATCCCGGCCATGGAGAACGTGGCGCTGTGGCATGAGCGCGATATCTCGCATTCATCGGTCGAGCGCTACATCGGCCCTGATGCCACCATCACGCTGGACTTCGCGCTGGCGCGCGCCACCAACGTCATCGATAAGCTGGTGGTGTATCCGGATGCCATCGCGCGCAACCTCAACATGATGGGCGGCCTGGTCTTCTCGCAGCGTGTGATGCTGGCGTTGACGCAAGCCGGCGTGAGCCGCGAAGACTCCTATGTCTATGTTCAGCGCAATGCCATGAAGGTGTGGAACGACGGCGGCCAGCTGCTCGACCGCCTGAAGGGCGATACGGACGTGACCGCCAAGCTGCCAGTGCCGGAATTGGAGAAGCTGTTCGATATGGGCTACCACACCAAGCATATCGACACGATCTTCACGCGCGTATTCGGCAAAAGCTGACACGCATCATGCCCTCCCCGGACGCCAGCATCGCTATTCTTGACCGCCTGGGCCTGGAGGAAGACCGCCTCGATACTTTGAATCCGCAAGCGCTGCGCGTGCTCGACGGACTGTGGATGGACCGCACAGACCCCACCAACCCGCAGCCGCGCAAAGGCGGGCACCTGACGCGCATAAAATCCGCCGTCCTACATAATTTAGTGACCGCGTTTCAACCCAGCCGAACCATCGAGATCGGCCTGTTGTTGGGCGCTTCGGCCATGGTCATCATGGCGGCGGCTCAGCGTGAAGGCTATCTCGGTCACTTCGCCATGGACCCCGCGCAGAACACACACGCGAAGGGTGCCGGCCTCGAGAACATTGTGGAGGCGGGCCTAAAGCCGCTGTTCACTTTTCTCGAGATCGAGAGTTGCTACGGGCTGCCCTACCTGATCATCAACGCTTCGCCGACATTCGACTTCGCGTTCATCGATGCTTCGCACCACTTCGATCACACGCTGCTGGAGTTCTTCTACCTCGACCGCATGGTGCCGGTCGGAGGCGTGATTGCCTTCGACGATATCAAGACGCCGGCCGTGGAAGCGGTCATCAATTACGTCGCGGCCAACCGGCACTATGTCTGCCGCCGGGTCGGCGGGCTGGTCTGTGCCATAAAAATGGCCGACGACCTGCGCCACTGGTTCGAGTTCAATCGCTTCGAAATTCCAGACGGCGCGGCCTTCATGCAGAAGAAATATACCGACAGCGGCAAAACACCGCGGCTGAAGTCATACAAGAGTTGACCGGTTATTTGGCTTCGGCGATCTGTGTCACGGCAGCAGCAAAGCTTTCCTGAAGAGCGCGCGAAGTCTCGGTGCGATTGACGGAAAGACCGGCGGCTTTGAAATCGCGCTCGACCTTTTCCAGCATGTCGTCATCGCCGGGCTTCTCGAAATTCGCATCGACGACTGTCTTGGCATACTCCTCGGATACTGCGCCCGCATAACCAAGCTTGCCGGCAGCCCACTGGCCAAAGAGCTTGTCGCGGCGGGCCTGGGCGCGAAAGCGCTGCTCCTCATCGAGCTGATACTTGCGTTCAAAACCCTTCTCGCGATCATCGAATGCGCCGGCCATAGTGGTCCTCCGTTGTGTGCCTCTTTCGCATATGGAGACACTGCCGGGCGCTCGCAACCTAGGTTCGTGTAACTGGCGGAACACGTTGGCAACGATTAGGTTACAGACATGTGCACCGTTGTCCTTCTCCGCCGCCCCGGCCAAGCTTGGCCACTAATCCTGGGCGCCAACCGCGACGAAATGTTGAACCGCGCCTGGAAGCCGCCGGCCCGCCACTGGCCGGAGCGCACCGACATGGTGGCGGGCCTGGACGAGGTCGGGGGCGGCACGTGGATGGGGTTGAACGACACAGGCGTTGTGGCTTGCATCCTGAACCGTCATGGCTCTCTTGGCCCTTTGCCCGGCAAGCGCAGCCGCGGCGAGTTGGTGCTGGAAGCTTTAGACCATGCCGATGCCTCCGACGCGGCCTATGCGCTGAGCGACCTCGACCCCGCCTCCTACCGCTCTTTCAATATGATCATTGCCGACAACCGTGATGCGTGGTGGCTGTCTATGGCCGACAACAAACGGCCCGTGCGTCTCGAGCGTATCCCTGAAGGGCTTTCGATGTTCACGGCCCAGGAACGCAACGACGAGAGCGATGCGCGCATCGCGGCTTACTTGCCGCGTTTCCGCGCTGCACCAGTGCCGGACCCAGATGCGCAGAATTGGGAAGGCTGGCGCGCGCTGCTGGCGTCGACCGACGACGCTGGCGGAACTGCGACGACGGCCATGAGCTTCCGAATGGCCAATGGCTTTGGCACGTCGTCTTCGTCGCTGCTGGCAGTGCCGTCGGTCGAAGCAGCATTCAACGCCGACAAAAAAGCCCCCATCTGGCTGTTCGCCGCGGGGGCTCCGGATCATACGTCTTACGCGCCGGTCGATCTCACATAACCCGCCGGCTGTCGCGCGCACTTATAGAGGGGACCGCCGTGACGGTCCCCTCGGAACTCCTAGTGCTTCGTCTTCAGCAGTTTTGCGTCGGCGGCGTTGACGTCGACGATCTGGCTAATCTTGCAGATTCCGCCGCCAGCCTCTTTCACCTGCAGCGTGTCGCTGCTGCAAAGGTCATCGGAATGCGTCTGATGGATAAAGCCGCTCATGGTGATGCCGAGGCAGGGGCCCATGAGATCGACACGCTTGAAACTGCCGTTCTTCATTTCCAGAAGCACGGTGCGGTCATCCACCGCCGGTGACTGGTCGATCTGGTTCAGACGTACGCAGGTTTGGCGTGGGGTATCAGCAGCGCTGGCGGCCGAAACGGAGATCGCAGCCAAAGCGGTTGCTGCGAAGGTGATGAGGAGGGATTTCTTGGTCATACGATATCTCCTTGGGCATATGAGCGGCGACATGGGAGGCAAAGACAACGGTAGCGAATGCGTGAAGTTCTGCCGTCAAACCGGATGCAAAGTGAAGTTGCGCGAAGGATACGGCTATTTTATGGCGGTTGCATCCTTCCGCCGGTAACACCTGCACCCCAAGACGCTGGCCCACCCCGCTTTATTCCCCATTTGTCCGCCCCCCCGAGTCTGTCGTTTTCGAGCCTGTGGATATCTTGGAAAGCCGCACAGGACCTTATCTTGGGCCTGTTTTCTGCGATTCCCAGGTATGCGCGCGGGTGCGTTGTAGGGCTTGCCCTCTCCTGCTATATCGACCCCAATATGTAGCCCTAAAAGCCTAGTCCAGGCGGGGCCGGCGCGAGCATCGCCGTTAACCAATGTGGGAACGTTCATGGCGCGCCGCAAACAGATCTACGAGGGGAAAGCCAAAGTCCTGTTCGAGGGACCTGAGCCCGGTACCCTGGTGCAATACTTCAAGGACGACGCCACCGCCTTCAACAACAAGAAGAAGGGCACGATTACCGGTAAGGGCGTGCTCAACAACCGCATCTCGGAATACCTGATGATGCGCCTGGAGGAGATCGGCATCCCCACCCACTTCGTGCGCCGCCTGAACATGCGCGAACAGCTGGTGAAGGAAGTAGAGATCATTCCGATTGAAGTCGTGGTGCGCAATATCGCCGCCGGCTCGATCTCGACGCGCTTCGCGATCCCTGAAGGCACGCGCCTGCCGCGCTCCATCGTCGAGTACTATTACAAGAACGACGAGTTCAACGACCCCATGGTGTCGGAAGAGCACATCACCGGTTTCGGTTGGGCGGCGATCCACGAGATCGACGAGATGCTGAATATGAGCTTGCGCGTCAACGACTACCTGGGCGGGCTGTTCCTCGGCATTGGAATCAAATTGGTCGATTTCAAAGTGGAGTTCGGCCGCCTGTATCATGAGAACGGCGACGTGCAGATCGTGCTGGCCGATGAGTTGTCGCCCGACAACATGCGCCTGTGGGACACCAAGACCAACGAGAAGATGGACAAGGACCGTTTCCGCCGCGACCTGGGCCGCATCGAAGAGGCCTATCAGGAAGTCGCGCGCCGCCTGGGCATCCTGCCGGAAAGCGGCCCCACGGATGTTAAGGGGCCATCAACGCTGCAGTAAAATATACATGTCGTCCTCGGACCTGATCCGAGGACCCAGGGTTACAAAAAGCCGTACTCTGCGGCGATCACATATCCCTCGGCACGGTTTGACTTCGTAACCCTGGACCCTCGGGACAAGCCCGAGGGTGACGAATAGAGTGAGCGAGAGTTCGGAGAAGAATGTGAAAGCGAAAGTACACATCACGCTGAAGAATGGCGTGCTCGACCCGCAAGGCAAAGCCGTTGAACATGCCCTGCACGGCTTAGGCTTCGGTGGCGTTGGCGGCGTACGCCAGGGCAAGTACATCGAAGTGGACCTGCCGCAGCAGAGCGACAAAGCCAAAGCCAAGAGTCAGGTCGAGGACATGTGCAAGGCATTGCTGGCCAACACCGTCATCGAGAACTACAGCGTCGAGGTGGTGGACTAACGATGAAAGCCGCGGTCATCGTTTTCCCGGGCTCCAACTGCGATCGCGACATCGCACTCGCCCTCGAGCAAAGCATCGGCAAACCCACGACAATGCTCTGGCACCAGGACACCAACGTGCCCGATGTGGATTTGATCGTGGTGCCCGGCGGCTTCTCCTACGGCGATTACTTACGCTGCGGCGCCATGGCGGCCCATTCGCCCATCATGCGCGAAGTGAAGCGCCGCGCCGACAAAGGCACGCGCGTACTGGGCATCTGCAACGGTTTCCAGATCATCACCGAAGCGGGCCTTCTGCCCGGCGTGCTGATGCGCAACAAAGACCTGAAGTACGTGTGCAAGGACGTCCTTGTGAAGGTGGAAGACTCGCAGAGTGCCTTCACCGCCAAATACAAAGTGGGCGACGTGCTGCGCATTCCCATCGGCCATGCCGAGGGCAATTATTTCGCCGACGAAGCCACCCTGAAAGAACTGGAAGACCAGGGCCGCGTGGCGTTCCGGTATTGCACGCCGACCGGCGAGATCACCGATGCGGCCAACCCCAACGGCTCGCAACACAACATTGCCGGCGTCTTCAACAAGGCACGCACGGTGCTGGGCATGATGCCGCACCCAGAACGTTTAGCGGACAAGCACCTGGGCGGCACCGACGGCCGCGCCATGTTCGACGCCCTGGTGGAAACGCTCGCATGAACAAGGTTTCCGCAATTACACCCGAGGTCATCAAGACGCATGGCCTTTCGGATGATGAATATAAGCGTGTTCTTGAAGTGCTGGGCCGCGAGCCCAACCTTGTGGAGCTGGGCATCTTCTCGGTGATGTGGTCGGAGCATTGCTCCTACAAGTCCTCGAAGAAGTGGCTGAAGACACTGCCAACCACAGCGCCTTGGGTCATCTGCGGCCCCGGCGAGAACGCGGGCGTCATCGATATTGGTGAAGGTCTGGCTGCCATCTTCAAGATGGAAAGCCACAACCATCCCTCGTTCATCGAGCCCTACCAGGGTGCGGCGACGGGCGTGGGCGGCATCCTGCGCGACGTGTTCACCATGGGTGCGCGCCCCATCGCCAATATGAACGCGCTGCGCTTCGGCGACCCTAAGCACCCCAAGACCCGGCACTTGGTGGCGGGCGTGGTGGCGGGCATCGGCGGGTACGGCAATTGCGTCGGCGTGCCGACCGTGGGCGGGGAAGTGAACTTCCACGCGAGCTACAACGGCAACATCCTGGTCAACGCCATGACGGTTGGCTTGGCGCAGCAGGATAAGATTTTCTATTCCGCCGCCGCGGGTGCTGGAAACCCGGTGGTGTACGTCGGCTCGAAGACGGGCCGCGATGGCATCCACGGCGCGACGATGGCGAGCGCGGAGTTCGATGCGAACTCCGAAGAGAAGCGCCCGACAGTGCAAGTGGGCGACCCGTTCACGGAGAAGCTGCTCATCGAAGCCTGCATGGAGCTGATGCAAACCGACGTCATCCAGTCGATTCAGGACATGGGCGCCGCCGGCCTGACCAGTTCATCCTTCGAAATGGCCTCAAAGGGCGGCATGGGCGTGGAACTAGATATGAACGCCGTGCCCTGCCGCGAAGAAGGCATGACGCCCTACGAGATGATGCTCTCCGAGAGCCAGGAAAGAATGTTGATCATTCTCAAGCCGGGCAAGGAAGACGTCGCGCGCAAGATTTTCGAGAAGTGGGAACTGGATTTCGCCGTCATCGGCCACCTGACCGACACGGGCCGCATGGTGCTGAAGTTCAACGGCGAGACGGTGTGCGATCTGCCTATCGATCCCCTCGCCCAGGCTTCGCCGGAATATGACCGCCCCTGGGTGCCGACTGTGAAGCAGGCCGCGCTGGCCTCCGCCTCCGTGAAGGATGTTCCGTGGCCGGAAGCTCTGAAGACACTGATGGGCTGCCCCGACATCGCCAGCCGCCGCTGGGTGTGGGAGCAGTACGACCACATGGTCATGATGGATACGGCGCAGCGCCCCGGTGGGGATGCGGCTGTGGTGCGCATTCACCGGTCCAACCGCGCGCTCGCCATCACCACCGACTGCACGCCGCGCTATGTGAAGGCCGATCCCTTCGAGGGCGGCAAGCAGGCCGTCGCCGAGACCTGGCGCAACCTGACCGCCGTGGGCGCGCGTCCGCTGGCCATCACCGACAACCTCAACTTCGGCAACCCGCAGAAGCCCGAGATCATGGGCCAGATCGTGGAAGCCATCAAAGGCATCGGCGAAGCCTGCAAGGCGCTCGATTACCCGGTCATCTCAGGCAACGTCTCGCTCTACAACGAGACCGACGGCAGCCCTATTCTGCCGACACCGGCCATTGGTGGTGTGGGCATTCTCGATGATCTCGACACCATGGCGACAGTTGCCTTCAAAGCCGAAGGCGAAACGCTGCTGCTCATCGGCCAGACGAACGAGAAGGATGGCTGGCTAGGCCAATCGCTGTACTTGCGTGAAATCGCCGGTCAGGAGAAAGGCGCGCCGCCGCCGGTGGACTTGGTGCACGAGCGCAAAAGCGGCGACGTGGTGCGCAGCCTTATTCGCGGTGGCAAAGTCACCGCATGCCATGACCTCGCCGACGGCGGCTTATTGGTCGCTGTCACCGAGATGGCGCTGGCCGGCAATATCGGCTGCCGCCTGGAAAACCTCGTGGCGAAACCGGGCGTGCTTTTCGGTGAAGACCAGGGGCGTTATCTCGTCACCACCAAGGATGCAGGCACGGTGGAAGCCGCCGCCAAACAGGCTGGCGTCAGCGTGAGCCGCATCGGCGCGACAACGGGTAAAGCCTTAAGCTTCGCCGGTCAAAGCGTTGAATTGGCCGAGCTACGCCGCATGCACGAAGAATGGTTCCCGGCCTATATGGCCGCACCCAAATAAGGAGACCCGCTATGGCCATGGCCGCTGCTGACATCGAAACGATGATCAAAGACGCCTTTCCTGACGCCGATGTGTCCATTCAGGACTTGGCCGGCGACGGCAATCATTACGCCGCCACGGTGACCTCCGGGGCCTTTGCGGGCAAAAGCCGCGTGCAGCAGCATCAGATGGTCTATGCGGCCCTGAAGGGCAAAATGGGCGGGGAATTGCACGCCTTGGCCCTGACAACCCAGGTCCGCTAGTACAGCTTACGGCGCGGCTTGTCCTTTCGGGTGCTTGTAGTTTTAAGCAGGCAGCCTATATTCCGCCCATCGGACGAACAACCTCGAGGGTTTTCCCTATGACGACTCCGGCTATTGACCAAATCAAGAAAGACCTGAGCGAGAACGACGTGGTGCTGTTCATGAAGGGCACTCCGGCGGCCCCCATGTGCGGCTTCTCGGCGGCGGTGGTACAGGTGCTGTCGCACATCGGCGTGAAGTTCAAAGGCGTGAATGTGCTGGCCGACAACGACGTGCGCCAGGGCATCAAGGACTTCTCCAACTGGCCGACGATCCCCCAGCTGTATGTGAAGGGCGAATTCGTCGGCGGCTGCGACATCGTGCGCGAGATGGCCGAAGCCGGCGAGCTTCAGACGCTCATGAAGGAAAAGCAGGTCGCGACGGCGTAAGCCTTAGAGACAAGCTCGATAAAACAAAACGGCGCTCATGAGAGAGCGCCGTTTTTTGTTTGTGGTCTTTGAGACCCAAATCATTCTTCTTATTCGTTGTACAGATGAAGCTTTTTCGCCTCCTCATCCGTAAAGTATTTTGCGTTCTTCATATCCGCAATGCACGCGCCCATCATGTGGCCAGGCTCGTCTGGGCCATGCTGGCAGACTTCGAAGTCTGCAAAAACCGTATAATCCTGCTTCTCTATTTTCTGGTAAAGGTCCGGGAATTGATCCTCCACATCTCGCCAATAGAGGCATAAGTGTCGCTTGGTGCCCACGGGCCATAATATAATGTGGCTATCTGCATACACGGTTACTCGCGCGTGAACTTCCCGGCACTCCTGGAGCGCATAGTCGCTAGGTCGGCAACCGATCTGGTCAGCGGCAAATGACGTCGTCGCGCAGAGTAGGCTGAGTGCGCAAAGACTGGGTAGAAAGCGGTTCATTGCTAGCATCTCGGTCAAATTGAAGGATTAAGTTTCTGCGGTCCTTATCGCTTTGGCTCTGCAAATCCTTGCGGGGTCGCGCAGACCTGCTCTTCTCTCGCTCTCTTTGAATTCGTCTTTCACTATCTCATGCACGTGCTCGCGCATCGTAAAGAGAGCGCACGGCTCCCCATTTGTGCTTTCTACCTGCTCGATACGGAGCAATCGCCACCCGAAGCCGTTGTGTGTCTTGAAACCGAACCTGAGGAGAAAATCGGGATTAAATACAGCAATATAGATCGCCTCTCCTTTACATTTGTCAGCCACGTTGGATTCGATGCAATCGATCAAACCGTTTTGATAGTGAAATGCGCGAATGGGAAAGTCCGTGGGATTATCAATAGCTGCTGCATATCCAATACCCTTACCGGACTCACCAACGGGGCTGAGATTTTCCATCAGGTCCAACACCGCGTCAGGCAGGTTCTCCATTTCTGCCGCAAGGACGTACTGCGGCAGAAATGCAAAAAGTGCGGCAAAAGCGATGCGTGTGAACGGGATCATTTAGCACCGTTGTTTTTCGGCTTCCATAGCATCGGCGGCAAATCGGAGTCCGCTCCACTGAGATCGATGTGCGGAGCATCATCGCCGTCTTCAATGTCGTCGATGTCAGCTTGGCATTCGTCTAGAAGCCAAATGCCTCGCTTTCTCTCAAAAACAAAGTCGCAATCAAAATAATCTTTTGCCCAAGCTTCTGCGACTTTCACGTTGCCCTTCTCAGGCGCCAACGAAAATACCGCCTCGATTGAGCCATCGTGTACGTAGGTATTTACCTGCACGATCTCCGCCGCCGTCACCAAGTCGTAGTATGAATGTCCGTTGAGCGGGCCAAAGAATATATCGACAGCTTCTTCATCCATCAGCCCATCAACACAATGGTCTGGATCCGTGGGAAGACATTTCGAACGTGGCGATATGGCGAGAGCGAGAGCTTTGTCTTTGGTCTCGATGGCCTTTAGGAAGCACCCGATCGCCCAACCGACCTGCGACGTGACCAAATTATTGGGCACATAGCCTGGACACGACGCAAGCGGCGTACCATCGAGATCGTCTTTCGCATACGATACATTCGAACAGAAAAGTACCGCAATGATGAGGATGCAAAATTTCATGGCCTTCCTAGCCAGCCGAGATCTTCAAATATAAGGTTGGGATCTTCAACGCGGCTACCGCGTGTTGCCGGCGCATCGGGCGTTCCCGGGCGATATGTAAAGTGAAGATGCGGGCCAGTCCCTTCACCCGAGCCGTTTGTGAATCCAATCTGGCTTCCAGCCGCGACATCCTGACCTACTTTCAGTCCACCGACCGCCCTAGTGTGGGCGTAGCCATACAGATTGCCAGACGCGTCTCTAATCGTAATGTAGTTGCCGCTTTTAGAATCTTTTCCAATCTCCACCACCTTACCACCAACAACGCTTCGAATGGGTTGATTGGGACGAGAACAAAGGTCCACGCCGTTGTGAGGAACCGGCCTATTTTCAGTACTGCCGAAATCGTCGCCGCCAATTATCGCACCATTTATCGTCGGATAAAACTTCGCCTGTGTGCGGCTTTTAGGCAATGGCTTACCTGTGACAGTAATCCCTTCTGTCGGTGGGCCATCAATGACAACGGGCGACCCGCCACCACCCCCAGTGTCCACCCGCCCTGCGCCGACCTCATCATAGCCGGGTGAGGAAAATGAGCCGGAGTCCACGTAGGGGGAACCAATGGTCGTAACGGATTCCCCGTTGTCGGTGAAACCGTCGTAAGAGCCCTCGAACTCCGGCAGTCCAGTGTTCGGGTTAATGCGGTTCTTGCGGCTGCCGATGCGCAAAGAGTCGAAAGGTATGTTGTTGGCTGCGGCGGCCTGGCGGAGAAGGGAAAGAAGTTCCGGGGTTTGCAGAAACTCTGGGAGGATGATCTCGCCGGGCGTCAGGTGCGCGAGATGGCCGAAGCCGGCGAGCTTCAGACGCTCATGAAGGAAAAGCAGGTCGCGACGGCGTAAAGCCCGAGACACCTTCGGATAAAACAAAACGGCGCTCCAAGAGAGCGCCGTTTTTATTTGGCTTCGTACGCAGACTAATTAAGTGGTTTAAGCGCCGACGTTACCTTCTCAAGCAATTCATCGGCGGCATTCTTGTTCTTGATATGCACGTACGATGCGACCGTATATCCACGCCCACCATTTTTGTAAGCAGGATCAGGACGGTATGCGAGAAAAGCCTTCGAGTATCTGTCATAGGCCACATCCTCACGCGTGCAGGCGACGGTATTTAAACCCATGATGCGTGTTCCTGCGGACGCAATTGACACCGGGGCAGTTGATGGACCTAGACCGCCATCTTTAGACGCCGGACGCGGGCTTTTGCAGTACGGCTTGCCTACGTAGTCAATGTAGTCATCCAGGGTTTCAACGACGAGCGGCGTATCAAGATATGGGGCGATGACGACAAAGTCGGGTTTGTCGTCATCGCTCGTACCCATTTTAAGATTCTCACACCCGATTTCTCTGTCCAGCAACACATAGAACCAAAGATCGCTCGAATAACTGTTTGCAATGCTGCAGACACGAAACCCATCCGGAAGTTTCTCTATTCGAATATTATTTCTGTCGAAGTCATATGGCAGCTCAACGGGGGCCCAATGCGGACGTGGCTCTTTGCCACCCAAATCAGCTGCAATAGTTTGTGATATCCAAATCACCACGAACAAACCAAGAAGAACAGCAAGCCTCAATGTCCCTGCTCCCATATGGGCAAACGGTTATTAACTGTATCGATCGCGCCTCTGATTAGGTCCGTGTAGCCGCTATGATTATTATACATATTATTGGGGTCCTCCCCCAACTCTCTCATAAAATCATCTAGGTTGCTCTTGCCCTGTAAGCGGTTGAAAAATTGAGTACCTCTAAACGCGTCAATTGAAGCCTGATTCGTCGGATAGCTATAGGGCTTCTCATTCGCATCACTCAGTCCAAATAAATTATTTTTCTTAGACTGACCCCAAGCGCTTTCATGAGCGGCGAGGCCAAGAATGAAATTTGGAGGTACCTTCATCTCATTTGCTAGCGCGGTGAGAGGACCAGTATATGACCTGAAGAACGCATTCACGTGTGGCGGATTTAAGCTTTTTGGGGTTACCGTAATCCCCTCTGTCGGCGGGCCAGGAACGACATATGGTTGCCCACCGCCGCCGCCCGTGTCCACTTGCCCGCCGCTGACCAAATCAAAGCCGGGTGAGGAAAATGAACCGGAGTCCACGTAGGGCGAACCAATGGTCGCAACGGATTCCCCGTTGTCGGTGAAACCGTCGTAAGAGCCCTCGAACTCCGGCAGTCCAGCGTTCGGGTTAATGCGGTTCTTGCGGCTGCCGATGCGCAAAGAGTCGAAAGGTATGTTGTTGGCCGCAGCTGCCTGGCGCAGAAGGGAGAGAAGTTCTGGGGTTTGCAGAAACTCCGGGAGGATGATCTCGCCGGGCGTCAGATGCGCCATCTCGGTGTCGCCACCACGGCCCTGGGCAGCGAGGGCCTTGGCCTGACGGGCGCGTTCCTTCTGGCGCTTTTTCTCGAGGGCTACGGCCTGCTCGCGCGTCAACGCGCCGGGGCTGTTGTTGCGGAAGAGTTCGGTCATGGGAAGCGTGCTCCTTTTCTAAAAACAAAAGCAGCTTCCGTCATAGAATTATCGCGCCTCGCCGCCAATCCGTGCGGCCGCTGTTCCGCCCGCTTTTCAAGTTATCCAAAAACAAAACGGCGCTCTGTTGAGAGCCCCGTTCTTTGTTTCAAGAAAAAGGTCAATAATTGCGACAGCATAGTGTTTGGCTATGAACAGCCCTCGATAAGGCGAATAGCATCCGGCGTTCCAGAGCGGAAAGTTGTTACTTTATTGTCGTTTGTCTCAAACAGGAGACCACGTTGCATGTCGCTCCGAAGCACTTCCAAATAGTGGCCCGCTTCTTCGAGATAGGGGTGAGGAGATATCTCCACTTTGGCGCCATAGCCTTCCTTAATCTGCTCTTCCGTCGATCCAACCCGAATACCCTTCTCTGTAGAAATGTATGGATCGACAGTCTCGGTCTTTCCGAGTTCACGCTCCTCGATATCGATCCGCACAATCTCATTGTCTTGGACCATGTAATAGACCTGAGGATCAACACCATCTGC
Source organism: Fidelibacterota bacterium (assembly GCA_947472795.1). Lineage (GTDB taxonomy): Bacteria > Pseudomonadota > Alphaproteobacteria > Rhodospirillales > Rhodospirillaceae > SHVO01. The sequence continues at coordinate 29,947 of CANJBL010000013.1, forward strand.
ACGATGGGCGTACCAACAACTATCTTCTTCAAAGTCGAGCTTGGGGCTAAACTTCGCGCCAAGTGCTTCCTCTGCTTGACTGGGCGTCATCCCGATGCGCACCGGCCCTAACCCGTCGAAGGTTAGGATTTGGTCCGGCGTGTTCTCGGCCTCCAAAGCGGCATGCGATAGCGCGCAACACGCGAGAGAAGCAGCCGCGAGAACCTTGATCGATGTGCTTAACATGGCACTGCAATCCCTTTCGCTACCTAGCGATGCCTCTATATATCACGGGTGCCAGTAGGGATCGACTTCGACATGGATATGGTCATCGTGGCCGCCCAACGGCGTAACTCCTGCAATGTTAGGATCATTGAAGAATATATTTCTTACTCCTCCCGTTGCGCGCAGAATATCAATCAGCGCTTGCGTTGCGTTTCGGTCATAGTTGGGGTCTTTCCATGTGGTGCCCGGGACTTGTTGACCGTCACTCCTGACCGGCCTGATGTCGATGCTCGTACCGTTCGCTTGATGGCCGGTATGACCGTACGGGGATCCGTCTTCTAAACTCATATTTCCCGCGCCGAATGGCTTTGCGCCCGTTGCACTCCATTGTTTACCCGCTTCATTGATAAGATTGACTGCGGCCGGCACGCCATATTGAGCCTGTCTAGGTCCACCTCTACGGCCAGGGCCTGGTGTTCCGTAATTATAATATCCGCTAGCCGGCGTGCCCTGAGGCAGCTGCATGAAACCCGGAAGCGGCGTCGCTTTCACCGTAATCCCTTCTGTCGGTGGGCCATCGATGACAAGGGGCGGCCCACCACCACCGCCGTTGTCAGCCTGTGGCGCGCCAATCAGATTAAAGCCGTTCCCAGAAAATGAGCCGCCGTTCTGGAAGGGCGAACCCGTTACCGTCACGCCGTCCATGCCCGCCCCGTTGCTGGCGAACGGTGGAGCAATGTTGAGTTGTCCAGGGTCCAGGAAGCTGCTGATATCCGGGAGATTACTGAGGCCCGGAAGGTCGTCGAACGTGGGGATGTAAAAAGACTCGCGATCGTAGTCGGTGTAGTAGTCGAACTCCGGCAGGCCTGTATTGGGGTTAATGCGGTTCTTGCGGCTGCCGATGCGCAAAGAGTCGAAAGGTATGTTGTTGGCCGCGGCTGCCTGGTGCAGAAGGGAGAGAAGTTCCGGGGTTTGCAGAAACTCGGGGAGGATGATCTCGCCAGGCGTCAGGTGCGCGAGTTCAGTATCGCCGCCCCTGCCTTGAGCAGCGAGCGCCTTGGCTTGGCGGGCGCGCTCCTTCGCGCGTTTCTTCTCAAGCTCCACGGCTTGCTCGCGCGTCAGGGCACCGGGGCTGTTGTTGCGGAAGAGTTCGGTCATGGGAAGCGTGCTCCTTTTCTAAAAACAAAAGCAGCTTCCGTCATAGAATTATCGCGCCCTGCCGCCAATCCGTGCGGCCGCTGTTCCTCCCGCTATGCCCGAAGAGCACAGGGTTTAGTCTTGGGACGCACAGGTGCATCACGCACTCGTCGCGTTTCTTGGCTCTGGGTCCTGGGACCAAGTCCCAGGACGACGCCGTGTTTGAAAAGCAAACGGGGCCCAAAAGGGCCCCGTTCGTGTCTCGGTATGTGCCGCGCTGATTAGCGCGAGTAGAATTCGATGACGAGGTTCGGTTCCATCTGGACGGGGTACGGCACGTCCTTCAGGCCGGGCACGCGCTTCAGAGCGCCGGCGAACTTGGAGTGATCGACGTCGATGTAATCGGGCACATCGCGCTCGGCGGATTCAGAAGCTTCCTTCAGGGTGGCGAGGTCCTTGGACTTGCGGCGCACTTCCAGGGCATCGCCCACCTTGACCATGTAGGACGGGATGGTGACGCGCTTGCCGTTGACGCTGACGTGGCCGTGGCTGACGAACTGGCGCGCGGCGAACACGGTCGGCACGAACTTCATGCGATAGACGATGGCGTCCAGACGGCTTTCGAGAATGCCGATGAGGTTTTCGCCGCTGTCGCCCTTGCGGCGCATGGCTTCGGCGTAATACTTGCGGAACTGACGCTCGGAGATGTTGCCGTAGTAGCCCTTCAACTTCTGCTTGGCCATGAGCTGCACGCCGTAATCGGACGGCTTCTTGCGCTTCTGACCGTGCTGGCCGGGACCGTATTCACGCTTGTTGATCGGGCTTTTGGCGCGGCCCCAAAGGTTGACGTTGAGGCGGCGGTCGATCTTGTACTTTGACTCAGTACGCTTGGTCATTTTTCAGTCCTATGTTTTTTGTCCCGGTAGGCCGTCCCGCGAGATTGCGGGGGGCGATGAGGAGACCCTCTGGCTTGAGCCAGTCGGTGCCGCCACATACGTTCCCGGAAATAAGCCGGCGCATCATAGGGGGGGATGGGGGGAAGTCAACCCGAACCAGGGACCGAGGCGCGGGATAGAAGATAATCAAATCAAATAGTTAGCGCTTATCGATCTTGAAGCCGGGCTGCCTTTGGGGCCGATCTTCCCGCCGGCCATAGCGCAGCTCCTTAATGATGCCATGCAGGGTGCGCACTTCCTGGACGGTCAGCTCGGCCCGCTGGAGCATGTTGCGGATATTAATGACCATGCTGGGGCGCTTGTCGTCGTTGCGCAGGAAGCCGCAGAGGGTGAGTTCCTTCTCCAGGTGGTCGAAAAGCTCCTGCAGCAGCTCTTTCTCGACGGGGCGGGTGCGGTTGTAGGTGGTGACGCTCTCGGGCCCGTCGTAGCCCGCCTGGAACCACTCGTAGCCCACCACCAGGACGGCCTGAGCCAGATTGAGCGAGGAGTGCTCGGGGTTCAGCGGGACCTCGATGACGGTGTTGGCGAGGCCAACCTCGTGATTGGTGAGGCCAATGCGCTCGCGCCCGAACAGCAGGCCGAGGCGCAAGCCCTCGGCAGCGCGGATGTGCATGTCGGCGGCGGCGGCGCGGGCGGTCATGACGGTCTTGGTCATCTCGCGCCGGCGGGCGGTGGTGGCATAAACCAATTCGAGATCGTTGATGGCTTCCTCGGTGGTGGCGAAGCGGCGGGCGTCCTGAAGGATTTTGCCGGCGCCCGAGGACGCCCCCACAGCCTTCTCGCTGAGCCAATCTTCCCTGGGATCGACAAGGCGCAGGTCGGTAAGGCCGCAGTTCATCATGGCGCGCGCGGCGGTGCCGATATTCTCGCCGAGCTGCGGTTCGACCAAAATCACGGCCGGCGGATTGCTGGCGGGTGTGGCGACAAGGCGGGCCTTGTCGGCATAAGAGTTAGGATGGGCTTTATTGTCCCCGGCTCCCCCCTGCCCTGCGGTCATGCTTACTGCATCCTCTTTGTGTAGGGCGGCTTGGGAATAGCCTGATGGGTGGCGCGTAAGGCCTCGGACCAGCGTTGACGCAAATCCTCGAAGTAAGGCTCGCCGGGCTCGATGCGGTAGATGAGTTCGGCGTGCAGCGCATCGCGGCGCAGGACCAGGAGATCCAGCGGCAGACCGACGGCGAGGTTCGAGCGCATGGTGGAATCCACCGAGATCAACCCAACTTTCAGCGCGTCATAAATGTCGGAGTTGTATTTGACGGCGCGGTCGAGAATGGGCTTGCCGTACTTATGCTCGCCAATCTGCAGGAACGGCGTGTCGGGCGTGGCCTCGATGAAATTGCCAGCCGCGTAGATCATGAACAGGCGCAAGCGCCGGTCCTTGATTTGGCCGCCAAGCAGCAAGGCCACGTCGAAGCGCGCGTTATGCTGCTCGAGACTGGGGCCGTCGATGCGATAGATTTCACGCACCGCACGGCCCACAAGCTGGGCCGCCTTGAACATCGTGGGTGTGTTGGAAAGCGTTTCCACTTCGCCGGTCTCGGGGTCGGGCACGCCCTCATTGAGGAGGCTGACCACCGACTGAGTGATGGAGAGATTGCCGGAGCTGGCCAGAGCGACGACACGTTCGCCGGGCTCCTCCACATAGTGCAACTTGCGGAAGCTCGCGATGTTATCAACGCCCGCATTGGTGCGGGTATCGCAGATCATCACCAAGCCTTCCTTCAGCAGCAGTCCCACACAATAGGTCATGGCGGCGGTTCCATTGGCGCGCCCCCGAAGGGGCTTATAACCCACCAACGCGCGAAAATGGAGTCGTGATCCCGCCCCGGCCTGGCCGGACGGCTGGGCAGCCGGGTCTAAGCCAGACTGTCGAAGATGAAATCCGCCATGTGCTCGGGCTTAAGCTTGGGAACCTTGGAGTCCCGCCCCTCCATGGTGCGCTTGATGACAATGTTGGCCTCGACCTTGCGCTGGTCGAGCTTGGCGATGTCCTTGGCGCCTTTGATCTTGGGATAGTAGAGCGGATCGAGCAGCTTCTGGCGCTCGGTCAGGCGCATGGCGAAGGTGCCCGCGTCTAGGTCCGTCTCGCGGGACCCGGCGAGCGCCCAATCCTTCTGGCCGGCGTAACCATCGGCATTCAACGCAGCGATCGCTTCGCCAGGATCACCGTCGGTGAGGCCCGTTTTGTACAGCTGTTTGCTGACACCTACATCGGCCCCCCAATCCTGCATGGTTGGGCTGAAAGCGACATAGAGAGTGGCCATGGGCGGACCTTTCCGGAAGGGCTCCGCCCGTGTGTCGCAAACCCCAAAGGAAAGAGCAAGACTCTTAGGGGGTGGTGGTCTTTACGCTGAGGGGTTTGGGCGGCTTGACGATGCGCCGCGGGTCTTCCTTGATTTCAACGCCTTGCAAGTGCGCGACGACGCGCTTCCAGATAGCCGCGATCTCGGGCTCCTTGATTTCCATGTAGCTCTTCACATGGCGCTGCGCCTGCTGCATGGCGTCGGCGCCGTAGCAAGCTTTCATGAAGCGCGACAAGGTCGCGGTGTTGAAGTAGAGCGCTTCTTTTTCGGACTCAGAACGCAGGGCTTTCGCCGTGCTGAGAGAAACATCCTGTAACTCGTGGGTCATTGCTCTTCCCGCAAATGCAGCCACATCCTTCCCCGGTAAGGCATAAACGCATGCGTGAGCGCGCGGTTGCAACTAACCCCCACAAGAAATTGGTGAAATTCACGCGCGATTGTGAACGCGCACGCTGACGTTGTGGGAGCTATTGCGCCTTGGCTTATTGCGCTTTTGCGTAGGCGTCTTTGAGACCCACGGTGCGGTTGAAAACCAGCCCGGTATCGGCATCGCGGCAGAAATAACCCAGGCGTTCGAACTGAACGGTTTCACCCACTTTGGCGTTGGCGAGCGCGGGCTCAAGACGTGCTTCGATAATTTCCAAGGAATTGGGGTTGAGGTCCTTCACAGGATCGCCGTCGGCGCCCGGATCGGGCCGCATGAAGAGCGGATTATAGAGACGCACTTCGGCTTTGACGGCATGGGCCGCCGAGACCCAATGCATTGTCGCTTTGACCTTGCGGCCGTCGGGCGCGTTGCCGCCTTTGGTAGCGGGATCATAGGTGCAGCGCAATTCGATGACGTTGCCGGCTGCGTCCTTCACCGCTTCACGGCAGGTGATGAAGTAGGCATAGCGCAAGCGCACTTCCATGCCGGGTGAGAGACGGAAGAACTTCTTGGGTGGGTTCTCCATGAAGTCGTCCTGCTCGATATAGAGTTCGCGACCAAAGGGTACCTTGCGCGAGCCGGCGGACGGGTCTTCCGGATTGTTGACGGCCTCTAGTTCTTCGGACTGGCCTTCGGGGTAGTTCTCGATGACCACCTTCAACGGCCTCAGCACACCAAGATAACGGGATGCGGCCTTGTTGAGATATTCGCGCACGCAAGCGTCGAACATGGCGATATCGACAACACTGTTGGCCCGGGCGATGCCCGCGCGCTTGATAAAATCGCGCACGGCCGCCGGAGGTACGCCACGGCGGCGCAACCCCGCCAGCGTCGGCATACGCGGATCGTCCCAGCCGCGCACATGTTTATCGCGCACGAATTGCGTGAGATGGCGCTTGGAGAGGATGGTGTAGGTAATGTTGAGGCGGGCGAATTCCGTCTGCTCGGGGCGCGCGGGCACAGGCAGCTTATCCAGAAACCAATTGTAGAGCGGCTTGTGATCCTCGAACTCCAGCGAGCACAGCGAATGGGTGACATGCTCCAAGGCATCCGACTGGCCATGGGCGAAGTCGTAATTGGGATAGATGAACCACTTGTCGCCGGTGCGCGGATGGTGCGCGTGCAGAATGCGATAGAGCACCGGGTCGCGCAGATTGATGTTGCCGGAGGCCATGTCGATCTTGGCGCGCAGCACGCGCGTACCGTTGGGGAACTCGCCCGCGCGCATGCGTCGGAAGAGATCGAGGTTTTCCTCGACGCTGCGCTCGCGGAAGGGGCTCGGCGTGCCGGGGGACGTCAGCGTGCCGCGATTGGCGCTGATCTGCTCGGCGGTCTGGTCGTCGATATAGGCGTGGCCGTTCTTGATAAGATGTTCGGCCCACGTGTAAAGCGTCTCGAAATAATCGGACGCATAATAGAGGTGCTGCCCCCAATCGAACCCCAACCAGCGCACATCGTTCTGGATTGAATCGATGAACTCCTGCTCCTCCTTCACCGGGTTGGTGTCATCGAAGCGCAGATGGCAACGACCGCCGAACTCCTCGGCAATGCCGAAGTTGATGCAGATGGCTTTGGCGTGACCGATGTGCAGATAGCCGTTGGGCTCCGGCGGAAAACGCGTCACCGGGCTCTTGTGCTTGCCCGAGGCAAGGTCGTCCTGGATCAGGGTCCAGAGGAAATTTCCGGTGGGTGCGGGAACGGCGGGTTCAGACATGGAAATGCTCGACTAATAAAAACTCAGACCGTCATCCTCGAGCTTGTCCCGAGGATCCAGGGTAATGGATGCAAACAGCTGCTTGGGGAAACCCGTTTCGCAGCAAACAGCGCGTGTCTCTGCAGCCTTTCTTCAATACTGCTCTGAACTCTCGGGTCAAGCCCGAGGGTGACGAGCGGCGTTTTATCACACGCCGTCATCCTGAAAACCATTGGTGATGGGGTAGCGATAGTCTCGCCCGAAGGCGATATGGGTGATTTTCACGCCAGGCGGCGCCTGGCGGCGTTTGTATTCGGCCGTTTTGAGCATGCGGTAGATCCGGCGCACAGTGGCGGGGTCATATCCCTTGGCAGCCACGGCTGAAATGCCCATCTGGCCTTCGATGAGACCTTTGAGAATACCATCGAGCACGTCATAGGGCGGCAGTGTGTCCTGGTCTTTCTGGTTCGGCTTCAACTCCGCCGTGGGCGGTTTGGTGATGACATTCTCGGGCATCACCGGACCAGCGGGTCCCAGCCCGCCAACGGGCTTGTGTTCATTGCGCCAGCGCGAGACGGCGAACACCGTCGTTTTATAGACGTCTTTCAGCACAGCGTAGCCGCCGCACATGTCGCCGTAGAGCGTGGCATAGCCCGTGCTCATCTCGCTCTTGTTGCCGGTGGACAGCACCATCTTGCCGAACTTGTTGGAGAGGGCCATCAGCGTCATGCCGCGCGCCCGGGACTGAAGATTCTCTTCTGTGATGTCGGCGTTGGTTCCGACGAACAGCGGCATCAGCATATTGGTGTAGGCCTGCATGGCCGGCCCGATATCGATCTCGTCCAGCCGAACGCCCAACATTTTGGCGACGGCGGCGGCATCATCCAAACTTTCCTGCGAGGTATAGGGCGAAGGCATCATGACGCAATGGACGCGTGACGGACCCAAAGCGTCGGCGGCCACGGCAGCAGCAAGCGCACTGTCGATGCCGCCCGAAAGACCCAGCACTACGCCGGGGAACTTGTTCTTGGTCACGTAGTCGCGCAAGCCCGTGACCATGGCCTGATAGACATTCTCTAGCCGGTCGGCGGGAGCAGCAGGAGGCTGGAATGCACAAGTCCACCCTGCTCCATCTTTGGCGCCTTTGCCACGCGTCCACTTGGTGATGAGCACGTCGCTTTTCCACCACGGCATCTGGATCGCCAGCGAGCGGTCGGTATTGAGAACGAAGGAGCCGCCGTCAAAGACCAAGTCATCCTGACCGCCCACCTGATTGACATAGATGAGCGGCAGTTTGGTTTCGGTGACGCGCGCCACGGCGCGGGTGATACGCACGTCGGCTTTGTCCAATTCAAAGGGCGAGCCATTGGGCACGATCAGCAGTTCGGCGCCGGACTCCAGCAGCGTCTCGGCCACGTCTTCGAACCACATATCTTCGCAGACCATCACACCGAGCCGTACCCCGCGGAAGACCATGGGGCCCGGCGCTGGGCCGGCGGCGAAGACCCGGTATTCATCGAAGACGCCGTAGTTGGGCAGATGGTGCTTAAAACGCACGCCGGTGATTTTACCGCCATCGAGCAGAAGCACAGCGTTATAGGTCTGATCCTTATCGCGCCAGGGCGCGCCGACGATGAGGCCCGGTCCGCCATCGGCCGTGAGCGCAGCCAGTTCATTTACGCCCGTAGCGACAGCATCGAGAAAGGCGGGCCGGAAGACCAAGTCCTCCGGCGGATAGCCGGAGACGCAAAGTTCGGAGAAGACCACGAGATTGGCCTTCTTCTGCGCGGCTTCGGCGCGGGCGGCCTTGATGAGGCCGACGTTGCCGGCGACGTCGCCAACCGTGGGATTGATTTGCGCGAGAGCGATCGAGAGGGCGTCAATCATGACTGACGCCCTACTGGGCGGCGGCGATGCGCGTGGTCTTGCCGTGCTGCACGCGCTCGTCCTTCAACGCTTCGGCGATGAGGAACGCGAGCTCGAGGGCCTGCGATGCGTTGAGGCGCGGATCGCAGTGCGTATGGTAGCGGTCAGCAAGGCCTGCTTCGGTCACAGCCGAAGAACCGCCGACGCATTCGGTCACATCCTGGCCCGTCATCTCGAAATGCACGCCGCCCGGGTGCGTACCCTCGGCGCGGTGCACGGCAAAGAACGCACGCACTTCGGCAAGGATGCGGTCGAACTGGCGGGTTTTGTAGCCCGTGGAACTCTTCACCGTATTGGCATGCATGGGATCGCACACCCACACGACCTTGCGGCCTTCACGGCTGACGGCGCGCAGGAGGTTCGGGTAGTGCTCGGTCAGGCGTTCGGCACCCATGCGGCTGATGATGGTGAGGCGTCCCGCTTCGTTCTGCGGATTGAGCGCATCGCAGAGCGCGAGCAGATCGTCGGGCGTGGTCTTGGGTCCGACTTTCACACCCACGGGATTTTGAATGCCACGCATGAACTCGACGTGCGCATGATCGGGCTGACGCGTGCGCTCACCGAGCCACAACATATGCGCCGAGCATCCGTACCACTGGCCCGTTGTTGAATCATTGCGGGTCAGCGCTTCCTCATAAGGCAGCAGCAGCGCTTCGTGCGAGGTATAGAACTCGGTCTCGCGCATCTGGGGAACGGTGTCGCCCGTCAGGCCGCAGGCTTCCATGAACTCGAGTGTTTCCTGGATGCGGTCGGCGAAACGGCTGTACTTCTCGGCGGTGGCGGTGTTGCCGAGGAAGCCCAGCGTCCACTGATGAACCTTATGCAGATCGGCGTAGCCGCCTTGCGCGAAGGCGCGCAGAAGGTTGAGCGTGGCAGCCGACTGGTTGAAGGCCTGCACCATGCGCTTCGGATCGGGGATACGCGCTTCCGGCGTGAACTCGGTGCCGTTGATGTTGTCGCCGCGATAGGACGGCAGCGAGACACCGTTGATGGTCTCCATGGATTCGGAGCGCGGTTTGGCGAATTGGCCAGCCATGCGGCCCACCTTCACGATGGGAAGTGCCGCGCCATAGGTGAGCACCACCGCCATCTGCAGCATGACGCGGAATGTATCGCGGATGTTGTCCGGGTGGAATTCGGCGAAGCTTTCCGCACAGTCGCCGCCCTGGAGCAGGAAAGCGCTGCCTTCGGAGACCTTGGCCAAACTCGCCTTGAGCCGGCGCGCTTCGCCCGCGAACACCAGCGGCGGATAGCTGCGGAGTTGCTTTTCGACAGCCGTCAGCTCCGCCTGGTCCGGATATTCCGGAACCTGGACGATGGGCTTTGTCCGCCAGCTTTCCCGGCTCCATTTGCCGGGGACGTTGCCGCTTGCAGCCATGGCTACTCAAACCTCTTAAAAGGAACGAACCCTATAATAACTTGAGGAGCCTTTTTCCAGTGTAAAAGCCCCAGATGGGTCGAAAACACTAGGAAATCTGCCGATTCCGGCCTGCCCGGCGGCACGACACCCCTACCCTTAGTTCGGGCGCGGCGGCAAAAAAGCAAGTGAGGAACGCGCCGGGTCCTAGACGAGGAGGTCGGCGGCAGACCCTTTTGCCGTGCTGCCGGCTTGGGCCTTCATCTTTTCTTCCAGCTCATGCTGCATCTCGTCGATGAGCTTTTTCTGCTCAGCCGGGCTCATGGCGGCGAATTGCTCCGGCGAGACGCCGTGCTGCTTCAACCAAGATTCCTGATAGCGCTGCTCAGGCGTCTTTTTCATATAGTCGGTGAACTGCTTCACCGGATCGTTGTCATCCACCGGCTGCGACGCGCTGGGCGTGATGGCAGCGGAGGAGCCCATGAGACCCAACACCGGATCGTTTGATGGATCAGAACTGCCCTGCACATTTTGCCGGGTCTTGTCCTTGTTATAGACGGCGGACGGCCAATTTGAGCCGCTAATGGAAGAAATGCTCACGTGAACGCTCCTTGTCGACAGGTTCCGCGACAATGCGATGCAAGATGAGTGCCACGAACGGGCGTGCGAAATTACTTCGCGAGCCTCGCAAAAAATGCGAGCCGGCGAGGCAGCAGCTTGTGCCGGCCATAGGCTGGAGCCGTTCGGACCGTGAACCCGGCAGCCCTGAGCGCGGCCACGACGTCGGCCCGAGGGTAGATCCGCAGGCGATGAGTCTCAAAGCTTTCCCGCCAGCGATCTCCATCGACCTGACGCTGGGAGGCAATCTCACGGGTAAGGACTGCGTCCTCTTCCTGCACCTTTGTGGTCAGAGCCCAATCCTTTCCCTTGCGCTTGCGGCGATAGGACATGGGTTTGCCTTCGACAATCAGGTCGAAAATGAACAGCCCACCCGGCGCCAGCGCGCGGGCAATGCGTTTGAAGGTCGTCGCGAGCGCCGGTCCCTTCCCTTTGGGCGGAAGGTAGGCCAGCACCTCGCCCAAAGCCGTCACCGCATCGCAAGGCGGAAGTTTGAAGTCGGCAATGGACGCGCGCACGACCTTTGCCAGCGGCGCTGTACGACGCGCGATAGTCACTAAAGTTTTTGAGCTGTCGACACCTAAAGCGTCGTAACCAGCATCGGTGAGTGCTTTTAGCCAGCGGCCATCGCCGCAGCCGACATCAACGACCTTTGCGCGGTCTTTGTTGGTACGGGTGATGCCCGCTTCACGCAACATGATGCGCAAGACCGGGGCCACTTTCTCCGCAAAGCCGCCGTAGGCTTCGGTCTGGATGTAAGCAAGATCTTCGCCGTAAAACATGTGCCTCACTCCGTCGCCGCTACAAAAGCAGCGATATGTTGGGGATTGACCGTGAATTCGAAAGCACGGCTTTCAATGTTCCCTTCTCGCGCTTTGGTGCGCTCGGGTGTCACGTAATAGCTGTCGGCGCGCACCCATTGCAGAAGCCGGTCGAACTCCGGTGTCTGTTTTGTGCGAATCATGCAGGCCTTTACGCCCGGTTTGCAGAAAACGGCATTGGCCCAAGCTGCGCCAAAAGGCGCCACGATCCGCCGCGCGGAGGCAAAGAGACGCGCCTGCTCCGCGAAACTCAGATGCTGGGGATGAATGATCTCAAAACCCCGAGACTGAAGGATGGCTTCGATCTCCGTTTCATTCCGGATAAGTCGATCATGGTCAGGGCCCAAGGCCGACCTTGCAATGTAGAGGGATCGTCCCTCGCCTGGTTCTGCGTATTGCTCGGCGGTGTCGCGTAGAGGCTCCAGACACGCGAAAGCGATGTTTTGATTTAGGAACGTGGGTGTTGCGTAATACATCTCGCGCGCGCGCAGGCTTGACGACGGATCGATGCGGATAATCTGGTCTTCGCCAATGCCGAGGCTGGCCAAGGACTGCAGATGAAATGGACGGGCATCTCCATGCAATGCAATTTTCAGGCGCGGCGACGCCATCTTATATAAATGAAGCCTGGGGATTTGGCCCAAAATCCACGACGAATAATTCGAGACGGCCGTGAGAACGCCAATTGGCTCGTCGATAGTCACGGCTTTCGTTTCCTGCACATCGAACTGCAACGCGCCGGCTGCGGCTGATGCCTTTACCGGAAAATTGCCATCAAGATGACCCGCCAGCTCGAGTGTCTTGTAGCCGCAGTTGATATCGATCAAGGCCCCGCCCGATAATAGAACGTCTGGCCACAGCGCCTCGCCGTCTACTTTTAAAAGGACCGCGCCTATACCGGAAAATTTCGCGGTCACGTGATGTTCGCCGCCAGGAAGGACAGTGAGCGTGGTCCCGCCTGGAATGACAGTTGGCGCGCAGTCATGGACGCTCTTGCCAGCCTTGGTAAAGCTTTCGAGTGGCAGAACGTTCAAGGAATTTTCCGCGCGCATCACGCGCAGCGGCATGGCGTACATTTGACCCACGCGGCCCAGCAGCTTTACCACCTGCAGTAACCGCGCGCGTTCGATCTTGCAGGCCAGCAATCTCTGAAAGTAATCGCGCCCCTCGTCATAGCGCTGCAGGTCGAAGAGCGTGGTACCCAAATAGGTCAAAGCGACGACATCTGTTGGCGCGGTAGTCAGAAGCCGTTGATAAGCAACAATGGCCTGCTCACGCTGACCAGCCTTGGCAAACACCCGCGCTTGTTCAGCTAAAACGGCGACGTCTGACGACGACATCACGCCTCCGGCGCTTCTTTCTCAGGGACTGGATCGCGCATGGTGACGAATTCTTCCGCGGCCGTGGGATGGATACCAACAGTGGCGTCGAATTGGGCCTTGGTGGCCCCACACTTCAAAGCGACGGCAAGGCCCTGAATGATCTCGGGCGCATCGTCGCCGACCATGTGGCACCCCAGCACCTTGTCGGTGGCCCTATCGACAATGAGCTTCATCATGGTGCGCTCGTCGCGCCCCGAGAGCGTGTGCTTCATGGGTTTGAAGCGCGAAATGAAGAGCCGCACCTTGTGCTTGGCACGCGCTTCTTCCTCTGTGAAGCCCACAACCCCCACAGGCGGCTGGCTGAACACCGCAGAGGCGACATTGGTGTAATCGAGCGTGAGCGGATTCTTGTTGAAGAAGGTCTCGGCAAAGACGCGACCTTCATTGATGGCGACGGGCGTGAGGTTGATTCGGTCGGTGACATCGCCGACGGCAAAGATGCTTTCCACCGACGAGCGGTTCCATTCATCGACTTTCACGGCTCCTTTGGTGTTGAGCGTGACGCCGGCTTCTTTGAGGCCGAGGGTGGCGGTATTGGGCGCACGGCCCGTCGCCACCATGACGCAATCGGCGATGATCTCATCGCCCAGATCGAACATCACGGAATACCCGGCACCTGCTTTCTCCACCGAACGGATACGGCAATCGCGACGGATCTTGATGCCGTCTTTCTCGATTTCTTCGGCAAGCGTGGATCGTACGTCCTGGTCAAAGCCGCGCAGGATCTGACCAGAACGGATGATGAGAGTTACCACGGACCCCAGCGCGGCAAAGACGCCCGCGAACTCAACAGCGATATAGCCGCCGCCGATGATAACGATACGCTTGGGACGCGTGGGCAAATCCAGGGCTTCGTTCGACGAGATGACGTGTTCGTGCCCGGGAAATTCGGGGACCACCGGCCATCCGCCGACAGCGACCAGGATCTTCTCGGCGGTCATGCGCTGGCCGTTCACTTCAACCGTATGCGGATCGGCGATGACGCCGCGGCCATCGATGAGCGATACGTTGGCATCGCGCAGCAGGCGTTTATAGATGCCCTCGAGCCTATCTAGTTCTTTGTTTTTCGCGGAGATCATGGCGCCCCAGTCGTGGGTGGCCCCTTGGATGGTCCAACCGAACCCGACGGCATCCTCAAAGTGCTGAGCGAAGTGGGACCCGATGACAAGGAGTTTCTTCGGCACACAGCCGCGCATAACGCAGGTGCCGCCGTAGCGACTTTCCTCGATCACGGCGACCTTGGCCCCGTAACGGCCCGCGAGCCGTGAGGCCCGAACGCCGCCGGAACCCGCGCCAATGGTGATGAGGTCGTAGTCGAAACGCGCCATGGTGCCACCCTCGTTCCACCCCAGCCGGGGCGTCGGGCTGGTTTACTCCACCGTGACGCTCTTGGCCAGATTGCGCGGCTGGTCCACGTCGGTGCCTTTCAAAACGGCAATATGATAGGCCAGAAGCTGCACGGGAATGGTCGCGATGATCGGCATGACAAAGGGGTCGAGCCTGGGGATGCAGATGGAATGCTTGGCGTTCTTGCCCGCGCGGCGGATGCCCTCTTCGTCGCTGATGAGCACGACGCGCCCGCCGCGCGCCACAACCTGCTCGATATTGGACAACGACTTGTCGAACAGCGCGTCGCTGGGTGCGATGACCACAACGGGTGTGTGCTCGTCGATGAGGGCGATGGGGCCGTGTTTCAGCTCGCCGGCCGCATAGCCCTCGGCATGAATGTAGGAGATTTCCTTGAGCTTTAAGGCCCCTTCCATGGCTATGGGAAAGAGCGGTCCGCGGCCCAGATAGAGCACGTCCCGGGCTTCAGCCAACTCTTCAGCGATCGCGCGGATAGACTCGTCCAGGTTCAGGACATCGGCGGCACGGCTGGGCACTTCCACGAGCGCGGTCGAGAGTTTGGCTTCCGTGATGGAGTCGATAGCACCCTTGGCTTTGGCGAGCGCGATGGCAAAGGAGGCCAGCGCCATCAGCTGTGTTGTGAACGCTTTGGTGGAAGCCACCCCGATCTCGGGCCCGGCCAGGGTCGGCAACACGACGTGAGATTCGCGCGCGACGGAACTCTCCGGGACATTCACGACGGACAGGATGTTTTGCCCGTGGGCTTTGCAGTAGCGCAACGGCGCAAGGGTATCCGCCGTCTCGCCCGATTGCGAAACGAAGATACCGAGACCACCGGGCACCAAAGGCGGCGAGCGATAGCGGTATTCGGAGCCGATGTCCGCTTCTACAGGCACGCGCGCCCACATCTCGATCCAATACTTGGCGACAAGGCAGGCATAATAAGCCGTGCCACAGGCCACCGCCGTAATGCGCTCGACTTTCGCGAGATCAAAAGGCATGGCCGGCAGCGTGATGGAACGCGCCACCGGGTTGAACAGCACACGCAAAGTGTCGCCGAGCACCTGCGGCTGCTCATAAATCTCCTTCAGCATGTAGTGGCGATATTCGCCTTTGCCTATCAGCGCGCCAGACAGTGCCGTTTGCACAATGGCGCGGGCCACTTTGTTACCGTCGGCATCATAGACCGTGATGCCGTCTTTCGAGAGGACCGCCCAATCGTCATCCTCGAGATAGGTGATGCGCTGAGTCATGGGTGCCAGCGCCATGGCGTCGGAGCCCAGATACATCTCGCCATCGCCGTAACCCACAGCCAACGGGCTGCCTTTCCGGGCGCCGAAAAGAACATCGTCGCGGCCCGCTATGAGAATGGCGAGTGCGAAAGCACCTTGCAGGCGCTTCAGCGATGCGCGCACGGCGTCTTCAGCCTTTTGGCCCTGGTTCAAATACTCGGTGATGAGATGGACGACGACTTCCGTATCGGTGTCGCTGTCGAACGTGTGGCCCTTTTTCTCCAGTTCGCTGCGCAGCTCCTGGAAGTTCTCGATAATGCCATTGTGCACCACAGCGACCTTGCCGTTGGAATGCGGGTGCGCATTGGATTCATTGGGGATGCCGTGTGTGGCCCACCGTGTGTGACCGATACCGGTGGAGCCGCCGATAGGCTCGGCCTTCACACGCTCAGCGAGGTTAGCGATTTTCCCAGGCGCGCGGCGCCGCGCGATGGTGCCATTCATCAGCGTAGCAATGCCCGCGGAATCATAGCCGCGGTACTCCAAACGCTTTAAGCCTTCCAGCAGACATGCCGCCGCTTCGGCCCGCCCGATCACACCAATGATGCCGCACATGCCGTTTGTCTACCTGTTCACGACTCTGATTTCTTATTGATGCTTTGGGATTTCGCCGCTTTCTTCATCTCGCGGTATTTGGCGGCAAAGCCTTCGCGGGTTTCCTGCCGCGAGGAATTCAGCGCGAGGCCATCCTTGGGCACATCTTTCCTCACGACGGCACCGGCCCCGGTCATGCCGCCCTCGCCCACTTTCACGGGCGCGACAAGCACCGTGTTGGAGCCGATAGAGGCGCCAGCGCCGATCTGGGTGCGCGACTTGTTGAAGCCGTCATAGTTGGCGGTAATGGTGCCTGCGCCGACGTTGGCTTTGGCGCCGACATCGGCATCGCCCACGTAGGAGAGATGGTTCACCTTCGCGCCCTCGTCCAGGTGTGCGTTCTTAATCTCGACGAAATTGCCGACGTGCGCATCCTTGCCGATGGAGGCGCCAGGGCGCAGCCGCGAATAAGGACCGACGATGGCACCTGTCGAGAGATGGGCCCCTTCAAAGTGACAGAAGCCCTTAATGACGACGCCGTCCTCGACAGTTACACCTGGACCGAAGTGCACGAAGGGGCCGATCTCCACATCCTTGCCGATCTTGGTGTCGGCAGAGAAATAGACCGTGTCAGGCGCCGTTAGCGTAGCGCCGTTCTCCATGGCGCGCAGGCGCCGCGCGCGTTGGAAGATGGCTTCAGCTTCCGCCAGTTCGACGCGGCTGTTGATGCCGAGCATCTCGTCCTCGGGGCCTTCGACCACGGCACACGCCAAGCTCTTGGAACGCGCGAGGCCGACGACGTCCGTGAGATAGTACTCGCCCTTGGCATTGTTGGGTTTCACACCAGCCAGCAGATCCCACAACACGTTGGCATCAGCGAGCATGATGCCCGAGTTGCAGAGCCCAACCTTCAATTCTTCCGGCTTTGCGTCTTTGGCTTCGACGATGCGCTCAAGACCGCTATCGCTGGTGATGAGGCGGCCATAGGCGCCAGGATCCTTCGGCCGGAAGCCGAGCACGACGATGGAAGGCTTCTGTTCTGCAGTGCGCGCCGCGCGCATGTGTTGAATGGTCTCGGCAGCGACGAAAGGCGTGTCGCCGTAGACGATGAGCACGTCGCCCTTGAAGCCGGCCAGCGCGTCTTTGGCTTGCAGCACGGCGTGACCGGTGCCGAGCCTGTCCTTCTGCCGCACGGTCTGGTGCGGCGACACAGCTTTGGCGACGCCGTCCATATCGGGCCCGATGACCGCAACCACGGGAGAAATCTTCTCCTCCATGAGCGTCGCGAGCACATGCTGGACCATGGGCCGCCCGCCAATGGCGTGCATGACTTTGGGCAGGATGGAGCGCATGCGGGTGCCCATGCCGGCGGCCAGAATAACGGCAGCCGTGGCGATTGCGGGAGACGGGGAGCCGGGGGGCGTCATGGGCTGCGGAATTTCGGGTTTGGGCTGGGGGCAGAGTGGATGGGTGGAAGGTCGGCTTTGATTATTATAGCTTTTTTCACGGTAGCACGAAGATGGCATGCCCCTATGGCGGGAGTAAGGCCGGTGCCACAGCCACGGTGTGAGAAAAGCGTACCGAAACGTGTGAAGCCTGCATCGCAGCAAAACGCCGGGAGCGGGAAAAGTTCCCCAAAAACCAGCAAAATGCGGGGGATAAGCCGGAGGATATCGTGGAAAAACCGCCCCGGCGGGGCATGCATAAAAAAATCCCCCGAAAACCCCGCCAAAACGCTCCTTGGACCGTTAACAACGGGAATCGGGTGCGATAGGTGCCGGCCTCTGCCTATGGTTGACAGGCCAAGGGTCGGACTTTAAGAACCGGGCTCTCTTTTTGGGACCTTCAAAGCCTTTTGGCCGGACCCGAACGGGCGGTTAGCTCAGCGGTAGAGCACACGCTTCACACGCGTGGGGTCGCAGGTTCAATCCCTGCACCGCCCACCATTTCCGTCACAGTCTCAAGAGTCGCGAAATCCGCGGCCCTTAGCGTTTTGAGCCGTGAACCGGGGGACCGCTTCGGAGCGCCGAAACCAGTTCAAGAGGGTGCGGGTTACTTGCGGGTTACGGAGCCCTTCGAATTCGATAGCACTTGAAGTGCAAAACGTAGCGCAAAGGCTACGCTAGCGCCGCATCCATCATGGTCGTGGCGCTCATAGCGGCGCTCCACGGCGAGTGCGCTCGATAATTTCTTGTATTTCGCTTAGCTTCACCAAACGGCGAGAGTTGAAGAACGTGTAACTTGGCACCGAGCCATTTCGCACCGCTCGAGCAAGTTTCCATGTTTTGATATTGAGAATGCGCGCCGCTTCTTTGACGACAAACAATTGCTCAGCCAGCTGCGACCGATTCGTCGCGACACCTTCACGGGGCTCTATTCGATCACTGTTCATATGCACCTCCTGCAATTCAGGAGGCGTACACTCACCGTGTTGCACTTTGTAGGAACATATTTGCCAGAATTTTGTCCGACTATCGGGCTAGATTCTTTTTCACAATACCGAGCGCTGCCATGCTACGCAGAGTTTGCGTCATATTCTTCCTAAAAGCGCGCCCCTCGGGCAATTCATTCTCATAAGAGCGAGCCACCAAAATCTGATCTTTCGAGTAGTTAAATTTTCGGCGCAGTCGGCGAACTTTATGATCTTGCTCGCTCGAATTTAGATTTTGGTAGTCAGGCAATTTCTTTTGCAGAATTGCTCGACATATTTCGCTTAACGAACGCTTCTTTCGGCCGGCGGTAAAAAAGTCCAGGTAATATTCGTCACCGATTAAGCTAAGAATTTCTTCGTCGCCATCGAGCAATTTTGGTCCACGGCGCGCAGAAAGCCCCAAGAGAGCTCGCATCGCACTGTCGATACGTTCGTCTTTTGTTGTGCTGCCATTTTTGACGGGATGCCTATTGATGACTGCGCGGACTATAAACCGCAACGCCGCCTTTTGGCCAAAGACGGACTTGATGATCATTTGAACTTTCTTTTCGGCAAGTGTTCCATCCTCACCGACCCACACAACATCATCTGGCCCTATTCCTTCCAATCCATGGCCGGCTTGCTGCTTCATAAATTCTGGCGGCTCGGTCAATTTCGACCTCTTTTGGTAGCGACGAATTTTCTTCACCTCCAACCTCCCTACTTCTTGTTGACCAAGCGCCGATTCCTGCGTCGCCCCTTAGCCTCTTACGACCCCGACGACCGTAATAGAGCTCAATAGACCTCAACGGGTTTCGATTTTTTCTTTATCCTTTGTCTATCCGACCGCAGAAGAAAAGCCGCCTGAAGCGCGAGGATCGCTTCTGCAACGTATGCTCAACGCCGCCATTGGCCCGGCCTGAGCTTTTAGGTGTCACGGTGCTTTTTTCGTCAAAACTTAAACGTGCCGTTGCTTCGCTCCGCATTAACGTCGCTGCACGCGTGGAAGGCATTCAGGCAGGCGTTCCAACATTTTTCGACAATTTTATTCTGAAACTCACTGCCAATCTACTCGCCCGTGAAGAGATTCATGATTGGAACCTCGCTCACAAGACACAGCCGGGCAGCGAACGCCACGCACTACAAATGGATCTGCAATTCGTCGACATTTACCTGAAAAGCCACGATGAGGGACGGTTTGTAAAATACGCTGCACGCCGCGCTCTGGACCGAGCGCGCAATGGCATTGTCAGCGACATTGCTGAACTTGATCTCGTGATGAGCCAGGGTACGGACACATGTTTGAATTGGAAGAGTGATCCACTCTTCAAGACCGTTTACGATTTCACCCTCTATCCAATGATGCTGTGGGAAATCAGGCCCGCAGCAATCATTGAAATAGGCTCGGGTCTTGGCACGAGTGCGATTTGGCTGGCCGATATGCTCGGCGTCCTGAAGATCGAGGCGACGATCTATTCCGTGGACATCACCCCTTTGCAGAAAACCTATCCTGGCGTTCGCTTTAGCGCCGGCGATTGCCGCCATCCGGAAACGCTGATCGGCGTCGAGGCGTTGAAGGCCATGCCCCATCCACTTCTTGTCATCGAAGACGCGCACGTCAACGTGCTGGGTGTGCTTACGTATCTACATCCACACATGCGCTCCGGCGACTACCTCATTGTCGAGGATAGTCAACCCAAGCAAGAAACGCTCGACGGCTTTATGAGCAAATATGGGGCATCTTATCGCGTCGATGCACGTTATACGGACTTCTTCGGCCGCAACGCCACCTGCGCCGCGAATTCTATTTTCAAACGGGTTTAACAAGCGCGGCGAAAAGCGCTGGCATTCTCGGGAGAAGGTTGGTGGGCCCGGCAGGACTTGAACCTGCAACCAGGCCGTTATGAGCGGTCGGCTCTAACCAATTGAGCTACAGGCCCCACCGTCGCAATCGTAACAAAAGAAAAGGCCGGCATCTGAACGCCGGCCTTTGAACTTCACATCAACACACACATCAGTTGTCGAGGAAGCTGCGCAGCTTTCGCGACCGGCTGGGGTGCTTGAGCTTGCGCAAGGCCTTGGCTTCGATCTGACGTATTCGCTCGCGCGTGACCGAGAACTGCTGGCCGACTTCTTCCAGCGTGTGATCGGTGTTCATGCCGATGCCGAAGCGCATGCGCAGCACGCGCTCCTCGCGGGCGGTGAGGCTCGCCAGCACGCGGGTCGTGGTTTCGCGCAGGTTGCCGTGAATAGCGGCATCCAAAGGCTGCACGGCATTTTTGTCTTCGATGAAATCGCCCAAGTGGCTGTCTTCCTCGTCGCCGATCGGCGTTTCGAGGGAAATAGGCTCCTTGGCGATCTTCAAGACCTTGCGCACTTTCTCCAGCGGCATCTGCAGCTTTTCCGCCAACTCTTCCGGCGTCGGCTCGCGGCCGATCTCGTGCAGCATCTGGCGGCTGGTGCGCACCAGCTTGTTGATCGTCTCGATCATGTGCACAGGAATACGGATGGTGCGGGCCTGGTCGGCGATAGAGCGCGTAATGGCCTGACGGATCCACCACGTGGCGTAGGTCGAGAACTTGTATCCACGGCGGTATTCGAACTTATCCACCGCCTTCATGAGACCGATGTTGCCTTCCTGAATGAGATCGAGGAACTGAAGACCTCTATTCGTGTATTTCTTGGCGATGGAGATAACGAGGCGCAGGTTGGCTTCGATCATTTCCTTCTTGGCGCGGCTGGCTTCGCGCTCGCCCTTCTGCACCGTGTTCACGATGCGGCGGAACTCGGCGATGGACACTCCAGCCTCATCGGCGATAGTCGAGATCTGCGCGCGCAGGGTCTCGATCTCCTTGGTGTAGCGGACCGTGAAGTCCTTCCAGCCCTTGGTGGTCAGCTTCTGGACGCGCTTCAGCCAGTTGGGATCAAGTTCGCTGCCGTAGTAATTCTCGAGGAATTCTTCGCGCTTCACTTTAGCCTTGAGGGCATAGCGCAGGAGCTGACCTTCCAAACCCAATAGCTTGCGATTGAGGTCGTTGAGCTGCTCGACAAGCCCTTCGATGCGCGCGTTATTGAGGTGCACGGCCTCCATCAGCTCGACCAGTTCGGCCTTCAGCTTCTGGAACCGGCGCTCGACGCTCTTGTCGATTTCCTCACCCGCCTGCAGGGTTGTCAGGCGCGCTTCCTGTGACTTCTTAAGGCGGCTGTAGGTGGCGGCGATCTTCTCGAAAGCCTCCAACACCTGGGGCATCAAGGATGCTTCCATAGCTGCCAATGAAACGGCGGCTTCGTCGCTTTCATCGCCATTGCTGGGCTGCGGAGCGCCAGGAATTCCAGGAATTCCGGCAGGCGCGCCTGGCACGCCCGGAGGTGCTTTGGCTTCCGGGGCAGCGCGGCCATTGGCCGGCTTCTCAGCGGCTTCTTCGTCGCCTCCATCAGCAGGCTCGGAGACCACGTCGATCTCCAGTTCCTGATCGGAGGCCGTGTCGCTGGCGCCTGCGCCATAAGTGGCGTCGAGATCGATGATGTCGCGCAGCAACATTTTGCCGTCCTGCAAGGCATCGTGCCAGGACAGCAAAGAACGGATGGTGATGGGGCTTTCGCAGATGCCGCCGATCATCATCTCGCGGCTGGCTTCGATGCGCTTGGCGATAGCGATTTCGCCTTCGCGGGAGAGCAGTTCCACCGAGCCCATTTCACGCAGATACATGCGCACGGGATCATCGGTACGCCCGACATCGTCTTCGTCGATATTGCCGCCGCTATAGGCTTCGGGCTTACCTTCGCCTTCGGTCTCGGCAGCCGCTTCCGGCTCTTCCTGCTCTTCGCCTTCGACGACGTTGATGCCCATTTCGGAGAGCATCGACATAGTGTCTTCGATTTGCTCGGAGGTCATCTCCTCCGAGGGCAGAGCGGCATTGAGTTCGTCATAGGTGATGTAACCGCGCTCTTTCGCTTTCGCGATGAGCTTCTTCACCGATGCATTGGTGGAATCCAGAAGCGGGCTATCGCCAGGCGTAGCTGGGGCCGGAGCGGCATCGTCACGTGTCTCGTCCTTCGCCGCAGCAGCCTTGCTCGCCATCGGTGTCTTTTTTCCCTGCTCGATTTTTGTTGTTGTTTTTGCACCGGGCGCAAATTTATTGACCGGGAGCCTCGCCATCGGTGTCTTTTTTCCCTGCTCGATTTTTGTTGTTGTTTTTGCACCGGGCGCAAATTTATTGACCGGGAGCTTGGTGGCAGGCGCTTTCGCCGCGGGCGCGGCTTTGGCCGGCGCAGCCGTCTTGGCGGCCGGTTTCACGGCTGGTTTGGCAGCGGGTTTCGCCCCGGCTTTCACGGGGGCGGCCTTTGACGCGCCGGCTTTAGCCGGTGTCTTTGCCGAAGGGGTTTTCCCGCCCTTTTGGGCTGGTTTTGTCGCCATGCTAGCCCCTGTTCTCCAACTTAAAATCTCAAAAACCGCGTCACATAAAGGACGCTCGAATAATGGACGCTCAAATAACGGACGCGAGAGCCCCGCCCGGTTTTCCCACCCGGATCCCGAGCCCGGCCCTTCTTATCACTTATGATTTTGCTTCACTGAAGCCAAGGTCCTCACCGTCCTCTTCCCCCACCGGTCGAACCTGATCTTGCAATGCCTTAAACGCCGCAAACGCTTGTTCCGACGGATTCTCCGCCAGTTCCAACTCCGCCCGCCTCAGATCTGCCTCTAAATCCGCCCGCTGACAGAGGACAAAAGTGTGTTCCCAGCCGGCCAGTGCCTGGTCCAAAGGCGCCCCTTCCCGGGCAAAAGCCGCATGGACGTAGACATCTGAATTTAAAAGATTCTCGAGCTCTTCTGCAAACCCTAGCCTCGCTAAATGGGCTCGCAGAGCCGCAAAATCAAGCTCGGGATTTTGAGCGATGTGCATTAAGGCGTTTTGGCGCAGTGAGTCAAGGCGCGAATCGGCTAAAGTCAGGCTACCAAGACGCTCCTCGACCCGGTCCGTGAGGCCGGGATGGTTGAGCAGGGTCGCCAATAAAATCCGCTCCCGGGTTCGCCGCGCTAAGGTTGTATCGCTAACGATTCGCCGCGCTGGCGCTGGCGGCAAGGGGGCTGGCGGCCGGCCATAGGCTTCACGACCGCCCCGCCGGGGTCCTGTTGAACGTCCCGTTCCCCACGCCGCCTTGGGCGGGCGGAAAAGCTCGGAAAGTCGCTCCTGGAAAAGGTAGCGGTACTGGTCGCGCACGGTGCCGTCGGAAATGACCTCGGCTTTTGCGAGGGCGGCAGTTTTAAGCCCAGCCCGCCGCTCGGGTGTATCGGTTTGATGTTCGGCGAGAAGCTGGCGCCACATGATATCGGACAGGGGCAGAGCAGCGGTTAAGACCTGCGCCATGGCTTCGGGTCCCTCACGGCGGCAGATGTCATCTGGGTCTTTGCCCTGAGGCATCATGGCGAAACGCAAAGAAAGACCCGGTTTTAGCAGGGGCAATGCACGTTCAGCAGCGCGAAGTGCGGCAGCACGGCCGGCTTTATCACCATCGAAACAGAGGATCGGTTCGGGTGACATGCGCCATAACAATTCGATCTGGTTCTCGGTCATGGCCGTGCCGAGCGGCGCCACGGCGTTTTGAAAGCCTGCTTGCGCGAGGCCAATCACATCCATGTAGCCTTCGGCGACAATGATCTCTTTCTTTTGCGCCACAGCTTCACGGGCCAGCGCAAGACCGTAGAGCAGCTGCCCTTTATGGAAGAGCGGCGTGTCAGGTGAGTTCAGATATTTGGGCTGTTCGTCCGCGGCCATGACGCGGCCCCCGAACGCTACGGGCCGTCCGCGCAGATCGAAAATTGGAAACAGCACGCGGTCGCGGAAAAAATCGAAGGACTCGCGGCCGTCCTTACCCGGTGACAAAAGGCGCGTTTCGAGCAGCACGTCTTCCTTCATGCCGCGCGCCATCATCTTGCTCTTCAAAACGTTGCCGCCAGGTGCATACCCCAGACGAAAGCGCTTGATGGTTTCAGCGCTGAGGCCACGGCCTTGGAGGTATTCAAGTGCCTTGCGACCTTCGGGAGCGGTAAGCGTTTGCTCATATAAAGCGCACGCGGCTTCCACCGCCTCGCGGGCGCGCGTGCCCTGGGCCGCCTGCTCAATGTCCTGTGGCGTCTGTTGCGGCATCTCAAGACCAGCTTCTTCCGCCAACCGCTCTACCGCTTCGGGAAACGTCAGGTTCTGGGTCTTCATCACGAAGGTGAAGACGTCGCCGTGCTCACCGCTGGAGAAGCAGTGATAAAAACCCTTGTCGTCATTGATGGTGAAGGAGGGGCTCTTCTCGTTGGTGAAGGGGCTGAGGCCGACAAACTCCCGGCCACGGCGAATCAACTTCACGCGCCGCCCGACCACGGAGGATACCGAGAGGCGCGTGCGGATTTCGTCGAGAAATTGCGGCGGGAACGCCATTCAAAGCACCACGAGTTCACTCACGTATCGTAACCCTGAGGCCTGGGGACAAGCCTTAGGACGACACCGCGGCTTTAGCCCAGCGTCTGCTTCACGACCCCGGAAACGCGGCTGAAATCCAGGCGTCCGGTGTATTTTTCTTTCAGGATGGCCATGACTTTGCCCATGTCCTTCACGGACGTGGCGCCCGCCTGTTGCACGGCTTCCTTCACCGCCGCGACGGTTGCGGCCTCATCCATTTGCTCGGGCATGAAGGTCTGAATGATGTCGATCTCTTCCTGTTCCAGCTTGGCGAGTTCGGGGCGCCCGCCCTTGGTGAACATATCGATGCTCTCGCGACGCTGTTTGACCATCGAGTTGAACATCTGCAGGATTTCGTCATCGGGGATGGCCGTAATGCCCTTGGGCCGGGCCGCGATATCGCGGTCCTTCAGGGCAGCCAGCATGAGGCGCACGGTATGGGTGACGCGCTCGTTCTTCGCGCGCAACGAGTCTTTCAACGCATCGCTGAGGCGGGTGCGCAGCATGGCGGGGCTCTCACTTTTGACTGTCGGAAAGAGCGAAAGTAACTGATTCACCCCGTGTTGGCAAACCGCGCGACACCATCAACAAACGCTTGAATTATTGAGCCTAAATGACATTTGACAGGGCGCCGTCGATTGCTTAAACACCGCCGAGTTTTGCCTGCGCCTCACCCGCGTCCGTTCGTGGTGCCGGCATCACGACGGGCCAAGAGTCACGAAACAAAAGCATCGTTTCAGGCTGTCAAATCCAGGGCTTAGTCGCTGGAGGGACGGTCCGGGATGGCGCAAGCCGAAATCAAGCAGAGGTCAGACTCGACGATGAACACCACCGCCGCCCTCTCCACACAAAAACCCAGCGGGGCGACCGCCGTTTTGGTTTTGGGCGATGGGACGGTGTTTTGGGGCAAGGGCATCGGCGCCACGGGCGAGAACGTCGGCGAAGTCTGTTTCAACACCAGCATCACCGGCTACCAGGAAGTCCTGACGGACCTGTCCTATGCCGGCCAGATCATCACCTTCACCTTCCCGCACGTCGGCAATGTCGGCACGAACCAAGAAGACATCGAAAGCATCACGCCGGCGGCGCGCGGCTGCATCATCCGCGACGACATCACCGAACCTTCCAACTACCGCTCGGTCCAGCACCTGGATGCTTGGTTGAAGTCGCACAACATCGTTGGCCTCGCAGGTCTCGATACACGCCGGCTGACGCGCCTGATCCGCGACAAAGGCCCGCCGAACGGCGTCATCTGCCATAACTCTTCCGGCACGTTTGATCTCGCGAAGCTGCATGCCATGGCCAAGGCATGGCCCGGCCTCGACGGCATGGACCTCGCCAAGGATGTGACCTGCCGCCAGACCTATAGCTGGACGCAAGCCCGTTGGGATCGCGAGCATGGCTATGGCGATCTCGATCCGGCAAAGGCCCAGTTCCACGTCGTTGCCGTCGATTACGGTGCTAAGCGCAACATCCTGCGCTGCCTCGCCGGTGCCGGCTGCAAGGTGACCGTGGTGCCCGCAACCGCCACCAGCGACGACATCCTGCGCCACAAGCCCGATGGTGTGTTCCTCTCGAATGGTCCCGGCGATCCGGCGGCCACGGGCGTTTATGCCGTGCCGGTGATTCAGGAAGTCATCAAGAGCGGCAAGCCGGTGTTCGGCATCTGCCTCGGACATCAATTGCTGTCGCTGGCTTTTGGCGCCAAGACCTACAAGCTGCCGATGGGTCACCGCGGTGCCAATCAGCCGGTGAAGGACCTGGAGACGGGCAAGGTAGAGATCACCTCGCAGAACCACGGCTTCTGCGTGGATCGCGAGTCACTTCCCAAGAATATCGTCGAGACACACACGTCGTTGTTCGACGGCATCGTCGAAGGCATGCGCGCCACCGACAAACCCGTGTTCAGCGTGCAATATCACCCTGAGGCTTCGCCCGGTCCTCAGGATAGCCACTATCTCTTCCACCGCTTCACGAAACTGATGGAAGACCAAAAAGCCTCTGATCAGAAGGCGAAATAGAGCCATGCCGAAACGTACAGATATCAAAAGCATTCTGATCATCGGCGCCGGGCCCATTGTCATCGGCCAGGCCTGCGAATTCGACTACTCCGGCGCGCAAGCCTGTAAGGCTCTGCGCGAGGAAGGTTACCGCGTGATTCTGGTGAACTCGAACCCCGCCACGATCATGACCGACCCGGACACGGCGGATGCGACCTATATCGAGCCCATCACGCCGGCCATCGTCGAGAAGATCATCGCCAAGGAACGCCCCGACGCCCTGCTGCCCACCATGGGCGGCCAGACGGCGCTGAACACCGCCATGAAGCTCGCGGACACCGGCGTGCTCGCGAAATACGGCGTCGAGATGATCGCGGCCAAGCGTGACGTCATCGCCAAAGCCGAAGACCGCGAACTGTTCCGCGACGCCATGACCAAGATCGGTCTTGAGAGCCCGCGCAGCCAGATGGTGAAGTCGGTCGAGGAAGCCCGCGAAGCCATTCAGCACATCGGCCTGCCGGCCATCATCCGGCCGTCGTTCACGCTCGGCGGCGAAGGCGGCGGCATCGCCTACAACACCGAGGAATTTGAGCACATCGTCGGCACCGGCATCGCCGCGTCGCCAGTGGGCACCGTGCTGGTCGAAGAGTCGATTGTCGGTTGGAAAGAGTATGAGATGGAAGTGGTCCGCGACAAAGCGGACAACTGCATCATCATCTGCTCGATCGAAAACGTAGATCCCATGGGCATCCATACGGGTGACTCGATCACCGTGGCGCCGGCTCTCACGCTGACGGACAAAGAATACCAGATTATGCGCAACGCCTCGTTGGCGTGTTTGCGCGAGATCGGCGTCGATACCGGCGGCTCGAACGTTCAATTCGCCATCAATCCGGCAGATGGGCGCATGGTCATCATCGAGATGAACCCGCGTGTGTCGCGCTCGTCGGCGCTGGCTTCAAAAGCGACGGGTTTCCCGATTGCGAAAATCGCCGCCAAGCTGGCCGTCGGCTACACGCTGGACGAACTGATCAACGACATCACCAAGGCGACGCCGGCCTCCTTCGAGCCGACCATCGATTACGTGGTGACTAAAATCCCGCGCTTTACCTTCGAGAAGTTCCCCGATGCCAACCCGACGCTGGGCACAGCGATGAAGTCGGTGGGCGAAGCCATGGCCGTGGGCCGCACTTTTGCCGAGAGCTTGCAGAAAGGTCTGCGCTCCATGGAGATCGGGCTCACGGGCCTGAACGAAGTGTCGCTGGACGACAACGGCATACCGACCATGGACAAGGAGGCGCTAAAGATCGCCTTGGCCAAGCCATTGCCCGAGCGTTACGTGCTGACGGCGCAGGCTTTCCGCGCCGGCCTGACGCAGGACGAGATTCACGCCATCACCAAGTTCGATCCGTGGTTCCTGGCTCAGATAAAAATGCTGGTGGATGCGGAAGAAAACGTGCGCGCCAAAGGCCTGCCGACGACCCGCCAGGACATGCTGCGCCTGAAGAAGATGGGCTTTTCGGATAAGCGCCTCGCTCAACTCGTCGGCAAGAAGGGCGCGGAAGTCTCTGCCTTGCGCAACGCTCTGGATGTGCACCCGGTCTATAAGCGCATCGACACCTGCGCCGCCGAATTCCGCTCGCCCACGCCGTATATGTATTCCTGCTACGAAGGCGACGGCGTCAATCCAGCCGAATGCGAAGCCGAGCCGTCCGACAAAACCAAGGTCATCATCCTGGGCGGCGGTCCGAACCGCATCGGCCAGGGCATCGAGTTTGATTACTGCTGTGTGCACGCCGCCTTTGCGCTGCGCGACGCGGGGTTCGAGACCATCATGGTCAACTGCAACCCCGAAACAGTCTCGACGGATTACGATACGTCGAATCGCCTCTACTTTGAGCCACTGACCGCCGAAGACGTGATCGAGCTGATCACCACCGAACGCAAGAACGGCAAGCTGGCCGGCGTCATCGTGCAGTTGGGCGGCCAGACACCGCTGAAGCTGGCCCATGATCTGGAAGCCGCCGGCATTCCCATCCTTGGCACCTCGCCGGATGCCATTGATCTGGCCGAAGACCGCGAGCGCTTCCAGCGCCTGCTGGAAGATTTGAAGTTGCACCAACCCGCCAACGGTACCGCGCGTAATGTGGATGAAGCCTTGGCGGCTGCGAACCGCATCGGCTACCCGGTCGTTATCCGCCCGTCCTACGTGCTGGGGGGACGCGCCATGCAGATCGTGCATGATGACGCAGGTCTTCGGAACTACATCCATCAAGCCGTGAAGGTCACGGGCGACAACCCGGTGCTGATCGATAGCTATCTCTCCGGCGCCATCGAAGTGGATGTGGACGCCATCGCCGACGGCAAAGACGTTTATATCGCCGGCATCATGGAGCACATCGAGGAAGCCGGCATTCATTCAGGCGATTCTGCCTGCTCGCTGCCGCCGTATTCGCTGCCCAAGGAAATCGTCGCCGAGATCAAGCGCCAGACGATCGCACTGGCCACCTCGCTGAAGGTCGTGGGGCTGATGAACGTGCAGTACGCCGTCAAAGGCGGCGTGGTCTATATTCTGGAAGTGAACCCGCGCGCGAGCCGCACGGTGCCCTTTGTGGCCAAGGCCACCGGCGTTGTGGTGGCTAAGATCGCAGCGCGCGTGATGGCGGGCGCGAAGCTGAAGGAATTCAATCTCGGCGCCGACTACGAAAGCAAAGGCCCTGCGGGTCATGTGGCGGTGAAAGAAGCCGTGTTCCCCTTCAACCGTTTCCCGGGCGTGGACATTGTGCTGGGACCGGAAATGAAATCCACCGGCGAGGTCATGGGCCTTGATAGCGACTTCCCGCGCGCTTATGCCAAATCGCAGCTGGGCGCCGGCATCACGCTGCCCCTGAAGGGTACGGCGTTCCTGTCCTTACGCTCCGGCGACAAGCCGGCGGCGGCGAAACTGGCCCAAAAGCTGATCGATCTGGGCTTCAAGGTCATCGCAACCCGCGGGACACAGAAGGTCCTTTCTGACCTGGGCATTGCCGTGGAACCTGTGAATAAAGTGGCCGAGGGCCGACCGCACTGCGTCGATGCCATGATTTCGGGCAACATCCAACTGGTGGTTAACACCACGGAAGGCGCCCAGTCCCTGAAGGACAGCTTTACGATCCGCCGCACTGCACTCACACGCAATATCTGCCATTACACGACTCTGGCCGGGGCGGAGGCCGCCGTGGCCGCTATTGGGGCCCTTAAGGACGGGGCCCTTGATGTTGCCCCCCTGCAATCCTATTTTACTCGGTAATAGTTCGAAGCAAGCGTTAAGCTGAGAGACCGGGGCCGGAAATGGCGCCGGTCTTTCTTTTCTTTTATGTCCCGGGAGAGACTCGCGCGTGATTGAAAAAATCCCAATGACGGCTGAAGGCTTGGCGCCGCTCAAAGAAGAGCTGCATCAGCTGAAGACCATTGAGCGATATGCGGTGATCAAGCAGATCGCCGAGGCGCGCGAACACGGCGATCTCTCGGAGAACGCCGAGTATCACGCTGCCCGCGAAAAGCAGAGCTTCATCGAAGGCCGTATCATCGAGCTGGAAGATGTCGTCAGCCGCGCCGACGTCATCGATCTCTCGAAGCTGTCCGGCAAAACCATACGCTTTGGCGCGACAGTGACCGTGGCCGATGTGGATAGCGACGAGGAGATCACCTATCAACTCGTAGGTCCTTACGAGGCCGACCTGAAGAAGAACAAGATTTCGGTGCAATCGCCCTTGGGCCGCGCGCTCATCGGCAAGACCGAAGGCGACACGGCGGAAGTGAGCGCTCCCGGTGGTTCGAAGGGCTACGAAGTGCTGAAGGTGAAGTTTAAATAACGAAGGCGCTCTTGAACGCAAAAGCTCCCATTATTCTCGGCATCATTGCGATGGTGTTGGTCTTCGCCATAACGAAAGACATCACCTTCGCCGCCGTCATTGCCATTGCCGAGATACTCTCGTGGCACGCCGTGCGCGCCATCAAGCACGCTATTCGGCGGGGACAGTAAGCGGCGGCTGCGCTGGCTTGTCGCCGTCCACGGCGATGGGCACGCCGGGCAGGCTCTTGGCGCTGCGAATGCCGAGCGCCGACTTGACGTTGGCGACCTTGGGGGCCGCCGTCAGTTTTTCGGTGACGAACCGCTGGTAGGCGTCCCAATCCTTGGCGACGATCTTCAAGAGAAAGTCGGTCTCGCCGGCCAGCATGTGACACTCGCGCACCTCGGGCCATTCCTTCACCAAATTCTCAAAGGCTGAGAGATCGGCTTCGGCCTGGCTGTTGAGGCCAACATGGGCGAACACCGTCACGGTATATCCGAGAGACGCCGGGTCCAGCTGGGCATGGTAGCCCTTGATGTAACCGGCCTGCTCCAGAGCGCGGACACGCCGCAGGCACGGCGGCGCCGAGATGCCGGCCCGCTGAGCCAGATCGACGTTGGTCATCCGGCCATCGCTCTGAAGGTCCGACAGGATCTGCCGGTCGATACGATCCAGCTTCACCCGTTGCATGGGCCACACGCGTTCATTTTGAGTCCCCCGAGAATCGAAACGGTGTCTTTCCCACCGCACGCGAAATATTATTACAAATTCCCTCTTCCTTCACGCAATAGAAAAGATGAAGTCCGGTGCCTTCAGCCCCCAGCTCGTTGCCTTGCGCGGGGTGCATAGCGACCGTATGTTACCCCCCAATATTGCATCGCAACCCTTTGTTTCGGCTCATGTCCACCATACACACCAAGGTTCTGATACTCGGGTCGGGTCCCGCCGGCCTGACGGCCGCCATTTATACGGCCCGCGCCAATCTTTCGCCCATCGTTGTCGCCGGCATGCAGCCGGGCGGTCAGATGACCATCACCACGGACGTGGAGAATTATCCGGGATTCCCGGATGTCATCCAGGGTCCGTGGCTCATGGAGCAGATGCAGAAGCAGGCGGAGAACGTCGGCACGCGGATGATCCACGACCTGATCGTCAAAATCGATCTCACCAAACGCCCGTTCACGTGCGTGGGCGATTCCGGCGACGTCTATACCAGCGACACACTCATCGTGACGACCGGCGCCTCGGCGCGCTGGCTGGGCCTGGACTCGGAAAAGAAATTCCAGGGTTTTGGCGTATCTGCGTGTGCCACATGCGACGGCTTCTTCTTCCGCGGCAAGGAAGTGGTGGTCGTGGGCGGCGGCAACACCGCCGTCGAGGAAGCGCTCTATCTCACCAATCACGCCACCAAAGTGACGCTGGTGCATCGCCGCGATTTCCTGCGCGCCGAAAAGATTCTGCAGAAGCGTCTGTTCGAGCATCCCAAGATCAAGGTGGTGTGGGACAGCGCTGTTGATGAAGTCGTCGGCAAGGAAGGCCCTTTGAGCGTCACCGGCGTGAAGCTGAAGAACGTGAAGACGGGCGCTGTGGAGCACATCGAAACCCACGGCCTGTTCGTCGCCATCGGCCATACGCCGAACACCGAGCTGTTCAAAGGTATCCTCGACATGGATGAGAACGGCTATCTGATCACCGCGCCAGATTCGACGCGGACGAATATTCCCGGCGTCTTTGCCGCGGGCGATGTGCAGGACCACGTGTACCGTCAGGCCGTAACGGCCGCGGGAACGGGGTGCATGGCGGCTTTGGAAGCAGACCGCTTCCTCGCCGCGGGCGGCGCGGCTCACGGTTAAAGGGCCGCTGCTGCGCTTAAAGTGACGTGCGTTCGTTGCGAGATGCGACGACCTGAGGGGAGACCGCGCCATGGTGATACGTAGCAACGGCCGTCTGGATTGGGACAAACTCCGCGTGTTTCACGCGGTGGCTGAAGCGGGCAGCTTCACACACGCAAGCGAGACCCTGAATCTCAGCCAATCGGCGGTGAGCCGCCAGATCAGCGCGCTGGAAGACGCGCTGGGTGTCAGCCTGTTCCACCGCCACGCCCGTGGCCTGATCCTGACCGAGCAGGGCGATCTGCTCTACAAGACTGTGCACGACGTCTTTGCCAAGCTGAACAACGTTGAAAGCCTGTTGACGGAGACCAAGGAGAACGCCGAAGGCGTGCTTCGTGTCACGACCACCGTTGCCTTTGGATCGGTGTGGTTGACGGGCCGCCTGAAGGAATTCATCCGCACGTACCCGGATATCCAGGTGACCCTGCGCCTCGATGATCAGGAGCTGGATCTCGCCATGCGCGAGGCCGACGTTGCCATCCGCTTTAACGAGCCGACGCAACCGGATCTGATCCAACGCCATCTGGTCTCGCTGCACGCCAATCTGTACGCCTCGCCGGAGTACCTGAAGGAGCGTGGCCTGCCGCGCTCGCTGGAAGAACTGCGCAACCACGATTTTGTGCTGTTCGGCGAAGGCGTGCTCCCAGTCTCGACCGTGCACTGGTTCGCTGACCTGTTGGCCAAGAACAACATGGCCACCCGCTCGACCCTGCGCGTGAACAACATTTATGGCATCTACCGCGCCGTGAAGGCCGGCATCGGCATCGGCCCCCTGCCTGAGTATTTCCTGCAAGAAGGACGCGGCATCGTGCAGGTGCTGCCGGAATTGGAAGGCCCGCCCATCGAGGCCTACTTCGTCTACCCCGAGGAGCTGCGCAATTCGGCCCGCGTAACCGTGTTCCGTGACTTTCTGGTGCGTGAAATCGCCAAGGCCCGGACCCAGCTCACGGTCGTTGCCCAAGCCGCCGACGTCCTGCGGACCGCGGGTTAGAGCCGTTTTTCGGCCATTCGCAGATTAGAACTGTGTGAACCTTCCGCGTCATAGACATGCGTTTGCTGCATAGCGGCATTCCTATATCGCATTGGAAATCAGAGATTTTGACACCTATTGTCTTGGCAGATGTTGCGGCGCAGCAAACGCCAACAACCGGTCCTCCCCCGGTGGTGTAGCGAAGCCCGGCAAGAAACTTGTGATGAACGGTCCTCCCCCGGACATCACTTGGTCTAAAGGGTAGACGGGTGATCTAGGGTCCTCCCCCCGATGGTCGCCAAGGGTTCAGAGGCGCATAAGCCTCAACCCACGTCTAATAGGTGCTAAACCTCCCTGCAGAACTTATCGCCCCGAGGGTCCTCCCCCCTCGGGGCGAAATATTTATGGGCCTAGCCCATCTCCCAAATATGCAAACAAAAACGGCGCTCCTTCAGGGAGCGCCGTTTTGCGTTGGAGCTTGTGGCCGAACTATTTCAGCTCGGCGCAGAACTTCTGGATGCGCGTGCAGGCTTCCTTCAGCGCTTCGTCCGAGGTGGCATAGGAGATGCGGAAATAAGGTGAGAGACCGAAGGCCGCACCCTGCACCACAGCCACCAGGGCTTCGTCGAGCAGCGCTTCGACAAAGTCGGTGTCGGTGTTGAGCTTGCGGCCCTTGGGCGTGGTCTTGCCGATGGCGCCTGCGCACGAAGGATACACGTAGAACGCGCCTTCCGGCGTCTGGCAGGTGATACCAGTGGCTTCATTCAGCATCTTCACGACGAGATCGCGGCGGCGCTTGAAGGCTTCGTTGCGCGGTGCGATGAAATCCAGCGGCTCGTTGAGCGCGGTGACGCCCGCCGACTGGGTGATGGACGTGGGGTGCGAGGCTGATTGGCTCTGCACCATGTTCATGGCCTTGATGAGCTGTACCGGGCCACAGGCATAGCCCAGGCGCCAGCCGGTCATGGCGAAAGCCTTGGAGAGGCCGTTGATGGTGAGCGTGCGGTCGATAAGCTTTGGCTCGACCTGGGCGATGGTCTTGAACGTGAAGCCGTCATAGGTGAGATGCTCGTAGATGTCGTCGGTCATGACCCAGACGTGTGGATGCTTCAGCAGCACGTCAGCAATGGCGCGCAGTTCCTTCTCGGTATAGGCGGCGCCGGTCGGATTGTTGGGCGAGTTCAGGATGAGCCACTTGGTCTTGGGCGTGATGGCTGCTTCCAGTGCTTCCGCACTCAATTTGAACCGGCTGTTCTCGCCGCATTCCACGAACACGGGCTTGCCGCCGAACATCAGCACGATATCGGAATAGCTGACCCAGAACGGCGTCGGGATGACCACTTCATCGCCTTCCTGCACGGTGGCGAGGACGGCGTTGAAGATCACCTGCTTGCCGCCAACGCCAACCGTGACTTGCTCGGGCATATAGGAGAGGCCGTTCTCGCGCTTGAACTTATCGACGATGGCCTTGCGTAGAGCGGGCGTGCCATTGGTGGGCGTGTATTTGGTCTCGCCACGGTCGATGGCGGCCTTGCCGGCGGCCTTGATGTGGTCCGGAGTGTCGAAGTCGGGTTCGCCCGCGCCGAGGCCGATGACATCGAGGCCTTTCGCTTTCAATTCCGCGGCCTTGGTCGTGACCGCGATGGTCGGCGAGGGCTTTACGGCGTTGAGGCGGTTGGCGAGAATCGACACGGGTTGAACTCCTGGAAAAGGACGGGAAAAAGCGGGCGGACAATACTGCCGCGCCGGCTCTGCCGCAACCATCGAAGAGGGCCAAAATCCTGGAAAAATCACGCTTTCATCGCGCTGGCGCGAGCGGCTTTCGCGCCCTATGTACAGCTTCCCCCGGGAATTCCAGAATGTCCGCCGCATGAGCGCCCCTACTCCCCACCCGCTGTACGCCAAGCCGCCCGCCGGCCCGCGCGCCAACTTCAAGTTGACCAGCACCTTCACGCCTGCGGGAGACCAACCGACGGCCATCGCCGCATTGGTCAAAGGTCTGGAGGAGAAAGAACGCGACCAAGTCCTGCTGGGCGTCACAGGGTCGGGCAAGACTTTCACCATGGCCCAGGTGATCCAGCATATGGGCCGGCCGGCGCTGATCCTCGCGCCCAATAAAACATTGGCCGCGCAGCTTTATCAGGAAATGAAAGCCTTCTTCCCCGAGAACGCGGTGGAGTATTTCGTCTCCTATTACGATTACTACCAGCCGGAAGCCTATGTGCCGCGCACGGACACCTATATCGAGAAAGACTCCAGCATCAATGAGCAGATCGACCGCATGCGCCACGCGGCGACGCGCTCGATCCTGGAGCGGCGCGACACCATCATCGTCGCCTCGGTGAGCTGCATTTACGGTATCGGCTCGGTAGAATCTTATGCGCGCATGACCATCGCGCTCAAAGAGGGAATGGTTTTTCCTCGAGCTGACCTGGTCAAGCAACTGGTCGCCTTGCAGTACAAGCGCAACGATCTGGATTTCCATCGCGGTACATTCCGCGTGCGCGGTGACGTGGTGGAGATTTTCCCGGCGCACTACGAGGACCGCGCCTGGCGCGTATCGCTGTTCGGCGACGATGTGGAGTTCATCCACGAGTTCGATCCGCTCACGGGCGAGAAGACCGCCGCCCTGAAAGAGGAGGTGGTCTATCCGGGCAGCCACTATGTGACGCCGCGCCCTGCCCTGTCGCAGGCCATGAAGGGAATCAAGATCGAGCTGAAGCAGCGCCTCGAAGAATTCCACGCGCAAGGCAAACTGTTGGAAGCGCAACGCCTCGAGCAGCGCACCATGTTCGATCTCGAGATGATGGAAACCACGGGCCACTGCAAGAGCATCGAGAATTACTCGCGCTTCCTGACGGGCCGCAAAGCCGGCGAGCCGCCGCCAACATTGTTTGAATACCTGCCCGAAGACGCGCTGCTGTTTGTCGATGAAAGCCACGTGGCCGTGTCGCAGATCGGCGGCATGTTCAAGGGCGACTGGGCCCGTAAATCAACGCTGTCGGAATACGGCTTCCGTCTGCCGTCTTGCAC
This sequence comes from Fidelibacterota bacterium, assembly GCA_947472795.1. Classification (GTDB taxonomy): domain Bacteria; phylum Pseudomonadota; class Alphaproteobacteria; order Rhodospirillales; family Rhodospirillaceae; genus SHVO01. The sequence continues at coordinate 66,534 of CANJBL010000013.1, forward strand.
CGATAACCGGCCGCTGAAATTCGAAGAGTGGGACAATATGCGTCCCGACACGGTCTATGTTTCTGCGACGCCCGGGAATTGGGAGATGAACCGCACGGGCGGAGCCTTCGTCGAACAGCTGATTCGCCCCACGGGCCTTATTGACCCAGTGTGCATCATCCGCCCCGCCGACAAGCAGGTCGACGACCTTCTCGGCGAATGTAAAGCCATGGCCGCCAAAGGCCTGCGCGTTCTGGTGACGACACTGACCAAGCGCATGGCCGAAGACCTGACCGAATACTTCAACGAGCACGGCATTCGCGTGCGCTACATGCATTCGGACATCGAGACGCTGGAGCGCATCGAGATCATCCGGGATCTGAGGCTGGGCGCCTTCGACGTTCTGGTGGGGATCAACCTGTTGCGTGAAGGCTTGGATATTCCCGAATGCGGGCTGGTGGCCATTCTCGATGCCGATAAGGAAGGATTCCTGCGCTCACAAACGTCGCTGGTCCAGACCATTGGCCGCGCTGCGCGCAATGTGGACGGCCGCGTGATTCTGTACGCCGACAAGATGACGGGCTCACTGGAAACCGCGATCGCCGAGACCAACCGTCGCCGCGAGAAGCAGCAGGCCTTCAATATCGCCAATGGCATCACGCCGGAGTCCGTGCGCTCGCGCATCTCCGACGTGCTCGACAGCGTTTATGAAAAGGATCGCGTGACGGTCGATACCGGCCTGGCGGAAGAGCCGCATATGATCGGCCATAATCTGCGCGCCACCATCGATGGGCTGGATAAAAAAATGCGGGCCGCGGCCGCTGACCTGGAGTTCGAGGAGGCCGCCCGCTTGCGCGACGAGATCAAGCGCCTGGAGATGCTCGACCTGGAATACGGCGGCAACGGCGCTTCTGACGACGTGGACCGGGACGTGGCGCAGCCGACCTCTAATACGGGGTCGTCGGCACCGGCGCGCTCCTTCTGGAAACCTGCGGCTAAGTCCTCGCGTTCACGCTCCCGTCGCAGTCATTAACCTCTGCGTTTATTTATTTTTTGTAACAACTACGTGTATTTGGATGCAATGCAGCAATCGAACTTGACCCCCCGCCCGCGCATCCTATAGAAACCACCACCTGTAATTTCGCTTACATAGGCGGTGTCCCACGGTCGTGAAGCGTTTTCCAAGTTGGTAGAGAACAACTTCGCTTGGAAAGGGTTAGTCGTCCGGCTCCGCCTTCGACAGCCTTGCCTCCCCTTCACCCGTCGTCTTCCGGCGCCATGGATCACCATGGAACCTTGGGAAGCTGCCGAACTGCTCTCGCCGCCACCGAAATCGATGCTTTAAAGGAAGAGCTTGCCGCCGTGTCTCACTTCAAAGCGCCTTTCTCCAAATCGATCCTGAAAGCTGCCGTCTCGGCCAGCTGCCTGCTGCTCGCGGGCTGCGCCGTGGGCCCGGACTTCAAGCGTCCGGATGCACCACCGAATGGCTTCAACCGCGCACCCCTGAATGCCACGGCGTCGTCCAACACCAGCGGCGGAGCTGCGCAAAGCTTCAAGGCCGGTGGAGACGTCACCGAGACCTGGTGGACACTATTTCAATCGCCGGCGCTGAACACGCTGCTCGACGAGGCGGTGAAGAACAATCCCAACCTACAAGCCGCGCAGGCTTCATTGCGCCAAGCGCAAGAAACGCTGAAATCGCAGCAGTCCATCCTGTTCCCAGCCGTAGACGGCAAAGTGAATTACCTGCGTCAGAAGAGCTACGGCTCCTTTGGCGGTGGCGGCGCGCAGTCGATCCCGGCGTATACCGTGACGACGGCATCCTTGCAGGTGTCGTATGCCTTAGACTTCTTCGGGGAGTCCCGGCGCGTTTTGGAAAGCACGCGCGCGCGCACCGAGCAGACGCACTTCCAGATGGAAGCGGCGTACCTGACGCTGACATCCAATGTCGTCGTGGCTGCGGTTCAGCAAGCTGCTTTGCGCGCGCAATTGGCCGCGCTTCAGGCCATCCTCGATGTGCAGGAGCAGCAGCTTGGCGTCCTGCGCCGGCAGCTGGAACTGGGCGGCGTGGCCGAGGCCGACGTGCTGACGCAGCAAACGGCTGTCGCGCAGACCAGAGCGCAATTGCCGGCTCTACAGAAGCAAGTGGCGCAGACTGGCAATCAGCTGTTGGCCCTGGCGGGACGCTTCCCTGACGACGCACTGCCGACGGAATTCGATCTCGCCAGCCTGCATCTGCCGGAAGAACTGCCCGTGAGCCTGCCGTCACAGCTTGTCGAGCAACGCCCCGACATCCGTGCCGCCGAGGCCGCCTTGCATTCCGCCAGCGCCGAGATCGGTGTAGCAACCGCCGAGATGCTGCCTAAGATATCGCTGAATGCGAGCTACGGCAGCTCGGCTTCGTCTTTCGATTCTCTTTTCGGCGCGGGCAGCGGCATCTGGAGCTTGAGCGCGGGCCTGACGCAGCCGTTGTTCCATGGCGGTCAGCTGCTACATCAACGCCGCGCCACCGTGGCCGCCTTCGACGCCGCCGCCGCCCAGTACCGCGGCACGGTCATCGGCGCTTTCCAGAATGTCGCCGACGTTCTGCAAGCCCTGCAGGTGGATGCCGATGCCGTCAAAGCGCAATTGGATGCCGAGCGCTCGGCCGCGCAGAGCCTCTCCATCGCGCAAAACAGTTATCAGAGCGGCGCCGTCAGCTTTCTCGTGCTGCTGGATGCACAGCGCACCTATCAGCAGGCCCGCGTCGCCCTTGTGCAGGCGCAGGCCGCGCGCTTCTCCGATACCGCTGCGCTGTTCGTCGCCTTGGGTGGCGGCTGGTGGAACCGTCCGGATCAAACCGAGGCGAAAGACACCAGCAGCGTTTTCGATTTCCTGAACTAACAACGTCAAGCACGAGCCGGGTATTCCAATGTACTTCATGGGGCGCGAAATGAGCCAAACAACCAAGCGCATGATCATCATGCTGGTCATTGCAGGCGTGGTGATTGGACTGATCGTAGGTTTCCAGACTTTCAAGGGGATCATGATCAAGAAGTACTTCGCCTCGGCCGCCTCACCGCCGCAGACGGTATCGACCACAGTCGCCAAGACGGAAGAATGGCAGCCCTCGATCTCTGCTGTGGGCAGCTTGCGCGCTGTTGAAGGGGCTGATCTGTCGCTGGAAGTGGCAGGCATCGTCGATGAAATCACCTTCACCTCCGGCCAGGATGTGAAGGCCGGTACCGTGCTCATGCGCCTGCGCGCCGACAGCGACACAGCGCGCCTGCGCTCCCTGGAAGCCTCGGCAGAGTTGGCAGCCACAACTTTTGAGCGCAACCGCAAGCAGTTCGAAGCCAAGGCCATCAGCCAGGCTGCTTTGGACGTGGACGCAGCGAACCTGAAAAGCGCACGCGCCGCTGCGGAAGAACAACGCGCCACGGTTGCCAAGAAAGTGCTGAAGGCGCCTTTCGGTGGCCGTGTGGGCGTGCGCAGCGTCGATGTCGGCCAATACTTGAACCCAGGCACGGCTATCGTCACGCTACAGTCTCTCGATCCGATCTATGCCGACTTCTACCTGCCGCAGCAGCAGGCCGCGCGCATCGAAGTGGGCCAGAAAACCATTGTGAAGGTCGACAGCGACGCGCCCGAGGCCCTTGAGGGCAAAATCACCGCCGTCAATCCAAAGGTGGATGCCAGCACCCGCAACGTGCTTGTACGCGCGACTTTGCGTAACCCCAGCGGCAAGCTGCTGCCGGGCACTTCGGTTTCGATCTCGGTCGATACCGGTAAACCCCAGCGCTACGTCACGCTGCCGCAGACGGCCATTACCTTTAATCCTTACGGCGACACGGTCTACCTTGCCAAAGACAACGGCAAGGATGAACAAGGCAAGCCCAAGCTAAAGGCGCAACAGACCTTTGTCGTCACCGGACCCAAGCGCGGCGACCAGATCGCCGTGTTCGAAGGCGTGAAGGAAGGCGACCAAGTGATCACCGCCGGTCAGCAGAAGTTGCAGAACGATACGCCGCTGACCATCAACAACACGGTGCAACCGACCAACAATCCCAATCCCAAGCCGATCGACAATTGAACCCGGCCTGGAGATAAGCCATGAAATTCACCGACATCTTTATTACGCGTCCCGTTCTCGCCTCGGTCGTCAGCTTGGTGATCCTGGTGCTGGGTCTGCGCGCGCTGGCGGCCCTGCCCGTGCAACAATATCCGCACACCGAAAGCGGCGTGGTCACCGTGACCACCTCCTATTACGGCGCCGATCCGGACGTGGTGGCCGGCTTCATCACCACGCCTTTGGAGAACGCGGTCGCTCAGGCCAACGGCATCGACTACATCACGTCCACGAGCCGCAGCGGCCTTTCGATTATCACCATCAATCTTCGCCTCAATTATGATTCCAACAAAGCGTTGACGGAAATCAGCACCAAAGTCAGCTCGGTGCTCAACAGCCTGCCGCCACAAAGCCAGCAGCCGGTGCTGGCGGTGAGCGCCGGCATGGCCACCGCCGCTTTGTACATTGGCTTCTCCAGCGACGTGCTGCCGCGCAACAAGATCACCGACTACCTGGTGCGCGTCGTGCAGCCGAAGCTGCAGGCCGTTGAAGGTGTGCAGAAGGCTGAAATCCTCGGCGGTCAGAACTTTGCTTTGCGCGCCTGGTTGGATCCTCAGAAGCTTGCCGCCTATGGCCTTACCGCCAGTGACGTGACCGCGCGCATGGCGGCGAACGACTATATCTCCGGGATTGGGTCCACCAAGGGCCAGATGACGGAAACCACGCTGACCGCGTCCACAGGTGTGCACACCGTGGAAGAGTTCGAGAAATTGGTCATCAAGCAAGATGGCGACGCCTTTGTACGCCTGAGAGACATCGCCAAAGTCTCGCTGGGCGCTGAAGACTATGAAACGAACTTCGCGTTCGACGGCAAGGACAGCGTCGTTATCGGCATCAATATCGCGCCTTCGGCCAACCTGCTGGACGTGATTAGCGGCGTGCGCAAGGTGTTCCCCGAGATCCATGCTCAGCTGCCGGCGGGCCTGAACGGCGAAATCGTCTATGACACCACCGACTTCGTGAACGCCTCCATCCGCGAGGTGATACGCACTCTGGCGGAAGCGCTCGTCATCGTCACGCTGGTGATTTTCGCGTTCATGGGTTCGCCGCGCGCGGTGTTCATCCCCATTATCGCCATGCCGCTATCGCTGGTGGGTTGCCTGGCGATGATGCTGCTGTTCGGCTTCTCTATTAATCTGCTCACCCTCTTGGCTCTCGTGCTCGCCATTGGCCTTGTGGTGGACGATGCCATCATTGTGGTGGAGAACATCAGCCGCCATCTCGAAGAGGGCATGACGCCCATGGACGCGGCCATCACCGCAGCCCGTGAACTTGGCGGACCGATTGTCGCCATGACTATCGTGCTGGTGGCGGTGTATGTGCCCGTGGGCTTTCAAGGCGGCCTGACCGGGACGTTGTTCAAGGAATTCGCACTGACCTTGGTCGGCGCCGTCACCATCTCGGCCATCGTGGCGCTGACCCTGTCGCCCATGATGGGTTCACGCCTGCTGCGCCCCCACAACGCACCGAATACGAGCGGCTGGGAAAAGCGTGTGGTGACCTACATCGACCACAAATTCGATCAGCTCCGTCACCGCTATCAACGCGTGCTGCACGAAAGCCTGCGCACGGTGTCCGTAGCCATGACCTTCGCCCTCATCGTGCTGGGCAGCATCTATTACCTGTACACCACCTCGGGCAGCGAACTGGCGCCCGTGGAAGATCAGGGCTTTGTGCTCGGCTTCTCCACTGCCGCCACCAATTCAACCCTGCAGCAGCGCCTGCTCTATTCCGCTCAATTGCGTGATCTGGCGAAAAAGCACGAGGAAATCACACATACCTTCCAGATCGAGATGCCTGGTCAGTCCATTGCCGGCCACGTGCTGAAGCCCTGGGATGATCGGGCCATGTCGGCCCAGAAGCTGATGCCTCTCCTGCAACAGGAATACGCCGAGATCGCGGGCGCGCAAATCGCGGTGTTTCCGCCGCCGTCGCTGCCAGGGACACAAGGCTTGCCGGTGCAGTTCGTGATTAGCACGACGCAGCCTTACGGACAACTCAATGACGTGGCGAACACCTTCCTGCAGGACGCGCTCAAGTCGGGCATGTTCATTTTCCTGAACTCGGATCTAAAGATCAACAAACCGCAATCGACCATAGATATCGATCGCGACAAGGCCGCTCAACTCGGCCTGACCATGAGCGATGTGGGTAATGCGATGGCCTCGATGGTGGGAGGCGGCTACGTCAACTACTTCAGCTTGTCTGGCCGTTCCTACAAAGTGATGCCGCAAGTGGCGCAGGACCAGCGTTTGAACGTGGACCAGATGCTGGACTATCACATCCGCACGCCCAGCGGCGCATCGGTGCCATTGTCGACGGTCGCCACGATTTCCAACGCAACGGTGCCGGATTCCATCAACCATTTCCAACAACTGTCGGCGGCGACTGTTCAAGGCGTGCCGATGCCCGGCGTGACTTTGGGTGCTGCAATTGAAAAACTGCAGGAACTCTCCAAAACTCTGCCCACGGGCTATTTCGTCGATTACGGTGGGCCGACGCGCCAGTACGTGAAGGAATCCAGCGGCTTCGTGGTGACCTTCGGATTTGCGCTGATCATCATTTACTTGGCCCTCGCCGCGCTGTTTGAAAGCTTCCGCGATCCGATCATCATCCTGATCTCGGTGCCGATGTCGATCGCTGGCGCATTGATTTTCATCAATCTCGGCGTCGGGGGCGCGACCCTCAACATCTATACCGAGGTGGGTCTGGTGACGCTGATGGGCCTCATCAGCAAACACGGCATTCTGATCGTGGAGTTTGCCAACGAACTGCAGAAGGCCGGCAAGAGCAAGCTGGAAGCCATCGAAGAAGCCGCCAGCATCCGCTTGCGTCCCATTCTGATGACCACTTTCGCCATGGTGTTCGGTGTGTTCCCGTTGATCATCGCCACAGGCGCCGGCGCTGCCTCACGCTTTGCCATGGGTCTGGTGATCGCGAGCGGGATCTCCATCGGCACGTTGTTCACAATCTTTGTGGTGCCGGCGGTGTACATGGTGTTGGCGACGGACCACAGCCGTAAAGTCGCGCAGGACCTGGCCGAAGCCGTACCGACGTCGTCACACCTGCATTGAGCGTCTTGCCTAAGCTGACTGTGCGGAAGTTGATTTAAGCTGGCTTTACCGGCGGCGGCTCTTGCCCGCCGCGCAGCTTCCGGCGGCGGAAGGACCAGGCGCTGAAGGGGACGCTGGCGAGATAGAGCACGCCGACGACGCTCAAGGTGGCCCAGGGGTCCGTCACAAGGAAGGCCGCGAAAGCGCCGATGAGGATCATAAGCGGGACCACCCAGTGTGGCTTCAAGCGCATGTGCTTGCCGGAATAGACCGGTACCGCGCTTACCATCAGGATCGAGGACATCAGCAGGAATAGGCCTGCCACTTTGGGCTGGGCGAAGACGTCCGCTTCCGTGGAGAGCCAGAGAATGAGCGGCAAAATGGCGATGCCCGCACCGCCCGGCGACGGCACGCCGGTGAAATAGTTGTGCGCCCAAGCCGGAATATCTGGTTTGCCGATCATGGTGTTGAAACGTGCGAGGCGCAGCACGGCACAGACCGCATGCAGAAGGCACAAGGCCCAACCGATGCTGCCAGCGTCGTGCATCACCCAAAGGTACATAAGCAGAGCCGGCGCTACGCCGAAGCTGACGGCGTCGGCCAGGGAATCCAGCTCGGCGCCGAACTTTGTAGTGCCACGCAAAAGGCGGGCGATGCGCCCATCGACACCATCCAGCGTGGCGGCGATTACCAGCGCAGCCGCGGCCCTGTCCCACTGGCTATTGAGACCGTAGCGAATCGCGGTGAGGCCGGCGCAAAGCGCCAGCAGCGTCAGCATATTGGGGAAAATGCGGTTGAAAGACAGGCTTTGCAGACGCCGCCGCGCGGCGCTGCCCATGACACCGCCAAAGGGCCGGCGACGGCCGGGACGCGAGCCTTCGTCCTCGTCGTCGTCGATATCGTTGGGGTCAGCCATTAGCGAACCTCGCCTTCACGAGGGCCTTCCGTGGCGTTGATGTCGGCGAGAACCGTCTCACCGGCCACGGCTTTCTGGCCCACAGCCACCAACGGCACCACACCCTGCGGCAGATAGACATCGAGGCGGCTGCCGAAGCGGATCATGCCGAAACGCTGGCCGGTGACGAGGCGCTGGCCTTCGCGCACATCGCACCGGATGCGCCGGGCCACGAGCCCGGCGATCTGGACCACGGCGAAGTCCTTGCCGGCCTCAGTGCGGATGACGATGGATTGGCGCTCATTGTCCTCACTCGCCTTGTCGAGCGTCGCATTGATGAATTTGCCAGGCGAATACTCTTCCTTGATGATCGCGCCGCCGATGGGCGCGCGGTTCACATGGCAATCGAAAACGCTCATGAAGACACTAACGCGCGTCAGCGGTGTTGGTCCCATGCCGAGTTCAGCGGGCGGCACAGCGGGACCGATCATCTGCACGGCACCATCGGCTGGGCTGACAACGAGACCGCTACGCGTAGGCGTCATGCGGTCGGGATCGCGGAAGAAATAGAAGCACCAGACGGTGAGCGCGAGGCCAATAAGGCCAAGGAAATGCCAGAGCCACCACAGCACGAGGGTGACGAGGGCAAAGACGGCGACAAAGCCGGGGCCTTCTGGATGCAGCGGCGGCAGCAGGTAATCCCGCCAGCCGATCTGGATCGATTTCAATTCGCTGCTTTTGGCGTCCGACACGTTGCGTCCTTCCCTTTTAGCCCAGAGGCTTAGGAAAGAGTCATAACACCGGTTGGGGGAAAAATCAGCGGGGCGTGATGAAAGGGTCTAAGGGCGATTCTTCTGCGGCAGGTTGAAGACCTGGCCGGGGTAGATGAAGTCCGCGTTCTTAATGACGTCCTGGTTGGCTTCGAAGATCACCGTGTATTTGACACCTTCGCCATAGGTGCGGCGGGCAATACGCCAAAGGCTGTTGCCCTTGACCACCGTCACGGACCCTGGGGGCATGTTGGCCTGAGCGGGATCGAGGTTGAAGGGCACTTCAAGGCGCGCAATCACGTTATTGTTGGCACCGATCTGGTCCACACGCACGTTGTGCTTGCCGGCGGTGGCTTTGACCTTGGGGGTGACTTCCCATTCACCCTTCTCGGTGGCTACGGCGCGGCCGGCGAAATTGTTGTCGAGATAGACTTGAACGGTGCTGCCGGCATCGGCCTTGCCAGCGACCGCAAAGGTGCCGTCGGAGGCGTAATCGATGGACTCAACTTTCAAGGAACCCGTGCTGGGTGCGTTGGGGCCTTGCAGCACGCGGCTCTTGCCGCCATCGCGCGACTGCTCGACCACGAGGATTTCGCCATCGCGCTCGGGCACCGACATGACCACGACGTTCTGCGAGAACAGGTCCTTGCCGCCGGGGCCGGCGCCGGGGGTTTTCAGGGAGAACTGTCGTGTGCCGGGTGAAACCGCCGTATTGGGCAGATAAACCCACTCGCCGTGCGCATCAGCCGTGACACGGCCGAGTTCCTTGTCGCCATCCATGATGACCACGACCGCGCCAGGCTTGGCCTTGCCGGCCATGACCATGTTGCCTTTGGGATCGATACGGACGACGTCAAAGCTGGGGGAATCAGGCCCCGTCAGAACCTGCGCAGGGTTGTTCCCCAGCCCGCCTGGACGCTGCAGGGTGAAGTTGAGGACCAGGGCAGCGGCAACAATCAAAACCCCAGCAATGGCAACGAGGAGCGGACGGTTCACGGCATTTATCGGCGTTGTTGAATGGGACTGTAATAATCCTGCCAAAACAGCATGAACAAGTGTTTAAGCAATTGAGGATAGTGATGCAATGACCGTGGCAGAATTAAGGCCCTTTTCCTGCGGAGCCTTATGGGCTGGCCACGCCCGGGGCCAAAACATATGCGGCAAGGACGGCAAGAACCGCCGGCAGGGCTGCTATTCCGGCCAAGAGAAACGGATACAGGATCGTGCTGATGCGGGCTGCCGGCAGAGGCACGCGCTTGGCCGTGCCATCGGCGAAAAGGATTAGGGGAACCAGGAGGAGCGCAGGCCGGAGATGCGGCAGCGCCTGGAACACGGCCCAGGCAAGGGCCAGGGCAATGGCGCTCGCACCAAGGATGATGCTCTCACCCACCGCGACGCGAAGAAGCCTTTGCAGCAGTACATATGGCGCGAGCGCTGCCACCAAGATGAGGCCGCTGGTGAAGAGGCGTCCTTCGCCGCCGATGCGCGCCACGAATGCAAGGGCGCCCACGGCAATCATCAGCAAAAGGCCGGCGGTCAGGCCCCCCGCTTCTTCCTGCCTGCTGATCGCTTCAAGGCGCAGAATGGCGAGCGTGCCGAGCACGACGAGCGCAAGGACCACAACGCCGAGGGAAAGCGTAACTGGCTCCGCCGGACGCAACATGCCGTTGATGCTGAGCCATGTGGACACCGCAACCACCAGCGCGATACTTGCCACAGCCCACAATCGCCTGCCTGCGAGATAGTCGAGCGCCAGGCCCATAAGACCCGCGCCAAAGGCGATGTGCCCTATGCGGCTGAAGTCATCTGTAGGAATCCAGCCGGGCCGCAGGAAATAGCCCCAGGCCGCGAGGAAGCCGATGATGACGGCAATGCCCGCCGCGCGCGTACCGCGCTCAGGCCCGCCAAGGAGTCGGATTGCGACGGCAAGAACCAGCGCGAGCCCGCACGGCACCAGATACATCAGCGCAGATTTCAGCATGGATCGTTCGCCCCTGCGGCACCCAAGAGAGGTCCCGCCCCGGCGCCAGCATCATGCATATGACGCGCAAAATCCACGGCGGAATGAACGCCTGCGAAAAATGCGAATACGGATGCAGCGTCAGCGCTGCGCGCCGACCTGAGAGGTGGTGACGGGACCGCCGTGGTTGTCGTAGCTGCCGCGCACATAAGTGGCGAGCGTCGCGACTTCCTCGTCGGTCATCTTGTCGCCGAAAGACTTCATGTCTTCCCAAGCGCCGCCAGGCGTTGGGCTGCCCTTGCCCACTTTGGCGCCATACAAGATGACGTTGATAAGCGAGGCCGGATTGGCGGTCTGCAGGATAGCGCTTCCCACGATGGGTGGCGCCTTCAAGAAAGCGCCTTTGCCGGACGCCAGATGGCACTCTTCGCAATATTTCTTATAGAGATCTCCGCCTGCGGTCTTTTGCGCGTCGGTCAGCGTCTGCTTGGGACTGTCGCCGATGGGCGGCAGGCTCTTGATGTAGATCGCCATGGCCTTGGTGTCCTCGGCGGAGAGATGCTGCAGGCTGTTGATGATCACATCGTTCATGGGCCCAAAGATGCCTGCTTTGGCGCTGTGACCTGTCTTCAAGTAACGCGCGATCTGATCGGCAGACCAAGCCCCGAGGCCAGACGGCGCAGAGGTGAGGTTCACGGCCGACCACATGCGATATTTCCCTTCCGCGACAAGGTCAGGCTGGATGCCGCCGGAGAGATGCGCGTCGTTGCGCTCGGCGAGCAGCAGATTGCGCGGCGTGTGGCAGGCGCTGCAGTGGCCGAGGCCTTCCACCAGATAGGCACCACGGTTCCACTCATCGGTTTGCGCGGCGTTGGGTTTGTAGCGCCCTTCCTTGAAGAACATCGCGTTCCAGACAGCCATGGGCCAGCGCATGGCAAACGCAATGCCGTTGGAAGGCGGCGCGGTGCGCACGGGCGCCAGGGTCTTCAGGTAGGTATAGATGGCATGGATGTCGTCATCGGTGACGAGCGTGAAGGATGTATAGGGGAACGCGGGGAAGAGATAAGACCCGTCGGCGGCCTTGCCCTCATGCATGGCGCGCTTGAACTGGTCTTCGGTCCAGCTGCCGATGCCGGTTTCGGCATCGGGCGTGATGTTGGTGGAATAGATGGTTCCAAGGAAGCTGTAGGGCGTCTTGAAGCCGAGACCGCCGGCAAAGGGCTCGCCGCCTTCGCGGGTATGGCAGCTGACGCAGTTACCTGCCAGAGCCAGATATTTACCCTTCTCCACCACCGGATCAACCGGGGGTGTCGCATCGGCCGGCGCGGCGCTGGCATCAGCTGCGGGCGCGGCGGCTGGTTCGGCTGCCGGTGCTGCCGGAGCGGGCGCCGTCGGGGTGTCCTGGGCCGGTGCCAGCGTAATGGCAGCACAGGTCAGCAGCGTGCCGAGGGCGGCGGAAAAACCAAGGGTGCGAAGCGTGGTGCGGTGGGACATGGCGGACCGTCGGCGTTTCAGTTTCAGATAAAGTTGCGGGTCTTTAAAAGCGCAACGCCCGTCTTAAGCGGGACGGGCGTTGGTTTAGCATATTTCGCGAAGGCTTACTTCTTATTGCGATAGACGTCGTGGCAGCCTTTGCACGTCAGCGCATCGACCATCTCTTCCATCACGACAGTGGCGCCGCCGGTCTTGGCATCCTTGGCCAGCTTTTCGGTACGAACCACGAAATCCGTCATCTTGGCGTTGAAGTCAGCCGCGTTGGACCAGACTTCCGGCTTCGCCTCGCCGCCGACGACTTTGGCTTCAAAGCTTTTCTGCGCCTGTTTGGCGGCCAGAGCGATGGCTTCCACGTGGGCGACGATCTGCGCATCGGGAATCGCACCGGAGACGATCTGGCCGATGGCGGCCGTCTGTTCGTCTAGGGTCTTCATGATGTGCTCGCGATAATCGATCACGTCCTTATCGTCGGCCATGGCGCCGGACGACAGAGCGGTCAAAGCCAACGTCGCCGCAACAGCAAACCCACCAATAAACTTAGCAGCTCGAATCATCTGGAAGCCTCCTGAATTGCAGCGACAAGCGCGCCTGAACAACCAATTATGCTAGGGAAAATATGTCGATTATTGGACCCGGTTGGTCCAGACGTTTACTAAACAGGCCCCGCGGTAGCAAGGCTTTTGGCCATTAATGCCCGCCAAAAGCCTCACGTTCCTGTTATCTGGCCCGTTATCTCAGTTACAACCCAGAAACAGCAAACCGCCCCGGCACTCCGGGGCGGTTTGTGTTTCGGTCTGTTACTTTTTGGCTGCGTCGCGATAGACGTCGTGACAGCCTTTGCAGGTCATGGCGCCGGCCTTGAGCTTCTCTTGCACAGCGGCGGCGCCACCGGACTGAGCGACCTTCGCGAGCTCGGCAGTATTGGCGGCAAGCTCGTTCATCTTCTTGGAGAAGTCATCCCACTTCGCCCAAACATCCGGCTTCGCCTCGCCGCCCGGCACCTTGTCTTCAAAGGCCTTCAGAGCCGTGCTGGCCACAACGGCTAGGGTCTGCGCATGCAGCACCATGTTTTCCGCGGGGGCCTTGCCCTGCAGGGTCATGTTGAGAGAGGCCAGCTGTTCGGCCAGGCTCTTCATGGCGTGCTGGCGGTAATCGATGACGTCGCTAGGATCGGCCGCGCGGGCAACCGGCGACAGCGCCATGACGGCGATGGCCAGCGCACCAGCAAACTGCAACAAACGGGTCATAGGAATCCCTCCACTAAATTGGTTCAAAGCTGATCTCACCGGGGCAAACCTTTACAAAGAAGCAGGCAAAGTGGCAAGAGCGTCGGGTTGCGCCGTAGGGCTGCCCCAGGGCATTTTGCCTGTTAACAACAAGAATTGATGCGTCACATGCTAACATCCCTTTGTGTCTTCTGTGGTTCCCAATCGGGAACCAATGCCGTGTATGCCGAGGCGGCCGCCACCTTGGGCCGGCTTATGGCCGAAAAGGGCGTTACCCTGGTATTTGGGGGTGGGCGCGTGGGGTTGATGGGCGCCACGGCCGATGGGGTGTTGAGCGCGGGTGGGAACATCGTCGGCGTGATCCCAACCTTCCTGAAAGACAAGGAACTGGCACACCCGAAAGCGACCGAGATGGTGGTCGTGCCCGACATGCACACCCGCAAGAAAACCATGTTCGAGCGCAGCGACGCCTTCTGCATCTTGCCGGGCGGGGTAGGCACCCTGGAGGAGATGTTCGAGATCGTCACGTGGCGACAGCTGCATCTTCATAACAAGCCCATTATCGTTTTGAATGTGGCTAATTATTGGACGGATCTGGTGCATCTTTTTGACCGTATGATCGGCGAGGGTTTTGCCCATAAGGGCCATGAGGCCCTTCTGACTGTCGTCAGCCGTCCGGAAGAGGTTCTGGCAGCGGCGGAAAACGAGCTGCAAACCCCGAAACCGCCTGTGTTATTCAAGGTTTAGGGGCATCCCCGTAAGGCAGGTGCTGCCCGCTTGCATCCCCGCGCCGGGATGCACTACTTTCGCGCATCACCCGAGGCTTTCTCCACCGCACTCCGGGACGTCAACCGACGAGGCGCGAGGCATACCGCCCGCGCCCCGCATCAAGGGAACGCTTATGGCCAAAATCAAGGTTAAAACCCCCGTTGTCGATCTCGACGGCGACGAGATGACGCGCATTATCTGGCAGTTCATCAAAGACAAGCTGATCCTGCCCTACCTTGATCTCGACCTGAAATACTTCGACCTGGGCGTCGAATACCGCGACAAGACCGAGGATAAGGTCACGATCGATGCCGCCAATGCCATCAAGCAATACGGCGTGGGCGTGAAGTGCGCCACCATCACCCCGGACGAAGCGCGGGTGAAGGAATTCAATCTCAAGAAGATGTGGAAGTCGCCCAACGGGACGATCCGCAACATCCTGAACGGCACCGTTTTCCGCGAGCCGATCCTGATCCATAACGTGCCGCATTACGTGCCGCATTGGAAAAAGCCGATCGTGATCACACGGCATGCATTCGGCGATCAGTACAAGGCG
>CANJBL010000014.1 GCA_947472795.1 Fidelibacterota bacterium
GACTTGCCCTGCGCCATCAGCACCTCGATCTGCCTTAACTTGGAAACAATCTGCTCCGCGCCTAATCCACGTCTCGCCATGTTCAGCTCCTCCTGTTGGGGTCAATTCTCTCAAATCAACCGGTACAAAAAAAGCCGTCAGGTCACGCGAGCGGGACCGGCAGACAATGTCCAAGATGCTCGAGAGATTGCCCTTGGAGTTGCGTGAAGTTGTGGTTCTGCGTGAACTGGAAGAGCTTTCTTACAAGGACATCGCTCGCATCACCGACGCGCCGGTCGGAACCGTCATGTCCAGGCTTTGGCGCGCCCGCCAGTTTCTCGCGGCCTCGGCACAGAATGAATTGAAAAAAGCATGAGTGCGCAGACACCTTGTGAAATGACACTGCTGGTTCAGGCCGACTTTGACGGCGAGCTTGATGCCAGCCAGGCCGCGACCGTCGAGGCGCATCGGCACGCGTGCCCTGTTTGCCGCGCTGCCTACGAGGATTTTCAGCGCGTCCGCGAAAACTTGCGCGAAGGCGATCTCTATTCTCCCGCACCGGATACTTTGCGTCATGCGGTCACGGCGCGCGTCGCCTCTGCGCGCCCGGCGAGCCTGGGCCCGCGCGCCACGCCCTGGGGTCGCAACGCTGCGAGTTTCGGCGTGGGGGCCGCGGCAGCCGCGATGATCGCATTTCTCGTCATCCGGCCCGCGCCGACGGGATTGATTGACGAAGTGGTTTCAGATCACGTGCGCTCGCTCCAACCGGGGCACCTGATGGATGTGATCTCCACGGACCGCCACACGGTGAAGCCTTGGTTCGATGGCCGGTTGGATTTCGCGCCGCCCGTCAAGGATCTCGGCGAACATGGTTTCCCGCTTGAAGGCGCGCGCCTTGATTATCTGAATGGAAGGCCGGTGGCGGCTTTGGTCTACAGCCGCGCGAAACACCAGATCAATCTGTTCCTCTGGCCGGTGGATAGAGCTGACAGCGCCATGCAAGTTGCCGAGCGCAATGGCTACAATGCCATTCACTTCACCCACGGCGGGATGAGCGGATGGGTCGTCTCTGATTTGGAGAAGGGTGAACTGACGGAGTTTGTGACGCTGTGGCAGCAGATGCCCTAGCGCGCCTTAAATCCGTGCCAGCATTTGGCGTGCGCGGCGTTTTAGCTTCTGGCTCCAACTGCGATAGTTCTGCACGTCGCTCTGGATGGCCTTCACCACTAGCGCCAGCACGGCGGCGTCATCCATCAGGCCGATGCCCGGTATCATGTCGGGAATGAGGTCGAAGGGATTGAGGATGTAGATGAGGGCGGCCGTGGCGGCGAGAATGCTCTTCTGCGGCACCTCGCGGTACTCACCTGAAACGTAATCCTTGATCATGGCTACCAAGGTCATGGCGTCGTCGGCCAGATCGGCCAGCGGCCCGCGTAAAAGGCGGCGCAAAGCCGGCGAACGCGCAACAATACCGCGCACGGTTTTGGCGACGTCGGCCTTCTTCAGGCGGCTGATGCTGTCTCTCAGCAGGCGTTCGACGGTCTCGCGGTCCAGGTTAATAGCCATGGGTGAGGGCTCCTTCCTCCTTATTATGTGCGGTCAGGGCGTATGGTCGTCAACGCGGGCAGGGCGCTTTTTGCTCCAAACCGCAGAAAGGACCCGAATCTCGCCTTTAAACCCCTGAAACCCCCACCGATTTCCCGCCTTGCCACTTTATGCACAACCCCCTATAACCCGCCGCATTCCACACGTAGGTGCGGGCGCTTTGGGTATTCCAAAGGTCCATTCCGGTGTTGGGGCCCTTTCCAAAAGACTGGGTGTCCTGATTCCACCACCTGCGGAGGCACAACCGGAAAAAAAGAGGATCACATGGCTGAATTGCCGTCTTTTTCCATGCGTCAGCTCATCGAAGCGGGCGCTCACTTCGGACATAACACCCGCCGCTGGAACCCCAAGATGAAGCAGTACCTCTTCGGGGTACGCGATGGGGTGCACATCATCGACTTGCAGCAGAGCGTGCCTCTGCTTCAGCGCGCCATGCAGGCCATTCACGACGTCACCGCCGGCGGCGGTCGCGTGCTCTTCGTGGGCACCAAGCGCCAGGCGCAGGATCTCGTGAAGGAATACGCCGAACGTTGCGGCCAGTATTACGTCAACCACCGTTGGCTCGGCGGCACGCTCACGAACTGGAAGACCGTTTCTCAGTCCATCAAGCGCTTGAAGGATCTGGAAGAGCGTCTCGCCAACGAGCAGCAGCTCATGGGCCTCACCAAGAAGGAACAGCTGATGGTCGCCCGCGACCAGGAAAAGCTGAACCGTTCGCTGGGCGGCATCAAGGACATGGGCGGCTTGCCCGATATCCTGTTCGTCATCGACACGAACAAAGAAGCCATCGCCGTTGCCGAAGCGAAGGTGCTGAACATCCCCGTTGTGGCGGTGCTCGACAGCAACTCCGATCCCGCCGGCATCACCTATCCGATCCCGGGCAATGATGACGCCATCCGCGCCATCAAGCTCTATTGCGAATTGGTCGCCAACACCGTGCTCACCGGCATCAAGGACGAAATGAAGTCCTCGGGTGTCGATATCGGCTCGCGCACGAACGCGCCGGTCGAAGCTGTGCCTGCCGAAGAAGCTGGCGAAGCCGAAGCTGCTGCCGGTGATGGCAAGACCGAAGTTGTCGTGAAGAAGTCTCGCAGCAAAACCCGCGCGAAAAAAGCGGATGACGCTGCTCCCGCTGAAGAGGCGAGCGCTTCATAAAAGCGTCGCCGTTCCCGACTAATATCTCATTTACGGTGGCGCTGTTCTCTTAGAGAGCAGCGCCTTCCGTTTTCAAGAAGCACGAGGATTCCCATGGCTGAAGTAACCTCTCAAATGGTGAAGGACCTGCGCGAGAAGACCGGCGCGGGCATGATGGATTGCAAGAAGGCGCTCGCCGAAACCAGCGGCGACATGGAAGCGGCCATCGACTGGCTGCGCAAGAAAGGCCTCTCGGCTGCCGCCAAGAAGTCGGGCCGCGTTGCGGCGGAAGGTCTCGTTGGCGTGGCCACGAAAGGCAACGCCGGCGCGGTCGTCGAGATCAACGCCGAAACCGACTTCGTCGCGCGCAACGTGCTCTTCCAGGATTTCGTCGACCATGCCGCCAAGCTCGCGCTCGAAGTAAAGGGCGACATCGAGGCGCTGAAGGGCAAGCCGCACCCGGGCGAAAGCCGTACCATTGGCGAGCAGCTCACGCATCTCGTCGCCACCATCGGTGAGAACATGGCCATCCGCCGCGCCGCCGTTGTCGCGGTCGATCCCGGCGTGGTCACGTCCTACGTCCACACCGCCACGCGCCCGGGTTTGGGTCGCATCGGCGTGCTGGTGGCTCTTGAGTCCGCCGGCGACACGGAAAAGCTCACGGCTCTGGGCAAGCAGATCGCCATGCACGTGGCTGCCGCCAATCCGCAGTTCCTCAGTATTGCCGACGTGGACAATGCCAGCCTGGAACGCGAGAAGGCCATCTACCGCGATCAGGCGGCTGCCGCGGGCAAGCCGGCCGATATCGTCGAGAAGATGGTGACGGGCCGCGTACGCAAGTACTACGAGGAAGTGGTGCTGCTCGAGCAGAACTACATCATGGATGACAAGATGAAGGTCGGCGCCGTCGTCGAAAAGGCCGCCAAGGATATCGGCGTGCCGGTGAAACTGGCTGGCTTTGTCCGCTACGGTCTGGGCGAGGGCATCCAGAAGGAAGAGAAGGACTTCGCCGCAGAGGTGGCCGCCGTCTCTGGGGTCAAGGCCTAGGCTGTAATTACCATTCTTTTACAATCCGGTGGGCGCGCTCCCGCGCGCATCGGAGCATTCACTTGAGCGTTCACTTGGGCGCGGTTTGGTATAAGATGCCAGCCGCGCCCAAGGTTTTTAAAGGCGGGCGCCAAACCCGCCTTTTTTCATGGACTTATGGCTAACCTCCATGGTCCATACCGGCCCGGCGCTGAGCCGTCGGTTACCCTTTCGTCCATGAGGATGCGATGTCCACAGGCCTTCCCTACAAACGCGTGCTGGTGAAGATCTCCGGCGAGGGTCTCATGGGCCCCGGCGACTACGGCCTTCACGGTGAAACGGTCCTGAAGCTGGCCCACGACGTGAAGTCGGTCCTGGCATCGGGGCGCCAGGTCTGCCTGGTCATCGGCGGCGGCAACATCTTCCGCGGCGTCTCCACGGCCGCCAAGGACATGGACCGCACCTCCGCCGATTACATGGGTATGCTTGCCACAGTCATTAACGCGCTGGCGGTCCAGAGTGCGCTGGAGAACGCAGGTGTGCCCACCCGCGTGCAGTCCGCCATCGCCATGTCGCAGATTTGCGAGCCCTATATCCGCCGCCGCGCCATGCGCCATATGGAGAAGGGGCGTGTGGTGATTTTCGCGGCTGGCACCGGCAATCCGTTCTTCACCACCGACACGGCTGCGGCCTTGCGTGCTGTCGAGATGAACTGCGACGCGCTGTTGAAGGCCACCCAAGTGGACGGTGTCTATGACTCCGACCCCAAAAAGAATGCCAAGGCCCAGCGCTATGACCGCCTGGGTTTTGACAAAGTTATCGCCGACGATCTCAAGGTGATGGATACCTCGGCCATCGCGCTCGCGCGCGAGAACAAGCTGCCGATCGTCGTCTTTAATATGCATGAAGAAAACGCGCTGGTGCGTGTGCTGGAAGGCAAGGGCCTCTTCACGGTCATCGGCGAAGCGGCCTAAATCGAAACCGCGCGGGCCGCGTTAAGGCCTCGCGAACGTGAGTGAGAAGGGGACGGGAGTGTCATGACCCAGAACTATGCGGCACTGAAGAAAGATCTCGACCACAAGATGGCGGTCAGCCTCGACCACGTCAAAAAGGAATTCGGCGGTTTGCGCACCGGCCGCGCCAGCACAGCACTTCTGGAGAATGTTGTGGTCGATGCCTACGGCGCGAAGACACCGCTCAATCAGGTGGGCAGCGTTTCGGTGCCCGAGCCGCGCCTGCTGTCGGTATCGGTGTGGGACAAGAGCCTTGCCAAAGCCGTCGAGAAGGCCATTCGCGACGCCAACCTCGGGCTCAATCCCATGGCCGACGGCACGCTCATTCGCGTTCCTATCCCGCCGCTCACCGCCGAGCGCCGCGTGGAACTCACCAAGGTCGCGCATAAGTACGCCGAGAACGCCCGCATCTCCATCCGCAACGTACGCCGCGACGGCAACGAAGCGCTGAAGAAGATGGAGAAAGACGGCGTCATCTCGCAGGACGATCATCGCAAGCACAGCGATGAAGTCCAGAAAATGACCGACCAGTACATTGCCAAGGTCGATGAATCCTTGAAGCACAAGGAAGGGGAGATCACGCAAGTCTGATGCGCGCCAATCCTCTTCAACCTCCGCGCGCGGTAAACGCGCGCGATCCAAAAGCTGCCGACCTTCCGTCGGCTGCTCCCGCTCCAGACGTCCCCGTCCATGTCGCTATTATCATGGACGGCAACGGGCGCTGGGCGAAGGCGCGCGGCCTGCCGCGCACGGCAGGTCACAAGCGCGGCGCCGATGCGGTCAAGCGTGTGATCAAAGGAGCCGGTAATCTCGGTATCTCCTATCTCACGCTCTTTGGTTTCTCCTCCGAAAATTGGTCGCGGCCTCAGGATGAAGTGCGCGACCTACTGGGTCTCTTGCGCTTCTATCTCGAGAGCGAGTTGGCCGAACTGGCGGAAGGCGGCATTCGGCTCAATGTCATCGGCGACCGCAAGCGCTTTCCACCCGAGACCGTGAAGCTCATTGAGAATGCCGAAGCGCGCACGGCGTCCAATACCAAAATGACGCTCACCATCGCGCTCAGCTACGGCGGCCGTCAGGAGATTGTCGCCGCCGCTCGCGCGCTGGCCGAGGACGCGGCCGCCGGCAAACTCGATCCCGCCGCCATCGACGAAGAGGCGTTCGCGCGCTGTCTGTTCACGGCGGGCACACCCGACCCCGACCTTCTCATCCGCACTTCGGGTGAGCAGCGCATCAGCAACTTCCTGCTCTGGCAGTTGGCCTATAGCGAACTGGTGTTCACCGATACCCTGTGGCCCGATTTCGGCCAGGCGGAACTGGAATCCGCCATCGCTACGTACCGCAGCCGCGAGCGCCGCTACGGCGCAGTCACAAACTAACGGCGCGCACCGTGCTCAAAACCCGTGTGATCTCCGGCGTGATTCTGGCGCCGCTCTTCCTGGCGCTGGTCTATTTCGAGGCGCCATATTTCAATCTGCTCATTGCGGCGATCTCGGGTGTCATGGCCTGGGAGTTCATGCGCATGGACGGCAAGGCCGGCATAAAGCGCCGCGCGCTCATCACTGTCGCCGTCCTGGCGGCTGTGGCGGTGGCCTCCCTGCACGGACCGCTACCAGCCCTTCTCGTGACGGCTGCCGGCACCATAGCCCTGGTTGTGGCCGATCAGATCGGGGGGCGGAAAGGGCGCCATACGTTGCAGATTGCAATCCTGTATGTGGCGGTACCCGCCGTTTCTCTGCTCTACGTGATGGACGTTGGGGGCTCACTTTCGGTCTTTTGGATGTTGGCAGTGGTTTGGGCGACGGATATCGGGGCGTATGCCTTTGGCCGCACTTTGGGCGGGCCGAAGCTTGCCCCCAAGGTCAGCCCTAACAAAACCTGGTCCGGTGCCCTCGGCGGTCTGGTCTGCGCCGTCCTGGCGAGCCTTGGCCTCCTTATTTGGGCGACCGGTCTACCTGTGACCGCCGCCCTGGTGGGGGCGGCGGCAAGTCTCTCCATCGTAAGTCAGGCGGGGGACCTGTTTGAGTCGGCCCTGAAGCGGCGCTATCAGGTGAAGGATTCTGGGGGCATCATCCCCGGGCACGGGGGCGTTATGGATCGTTTTGACGGACTTTGGGCAGCAGCGCCTGTAGGAGCCTTGTTCTGCTGGGTCGGCGGCAGCGGGGTGTCCGCATGGTGAGTTCGCCTGCCCAAGCTCCAAAACGCATCGCTATCCTGGGCTCCACGGGGTCCATCGGCGACAGCACCATCGACCTTATAGAGCGCAATCCCCAGGCCTACCGGGTCGTGGCCCTCACGGCCAATGGCAACTGGCAAAAACTGGCTGCCCAGGCCAAGCGTCTGAACCCGGAGTTTGTGGCCCTGGCGGACCCCGCCGGCTATGGCGATCTGAAAGCCGCTCTGGCCGGCACCGCAACCCATGTCGCGGCGGGGCCCGAGGCCGTCTGCATGGCGGCCAGCCTACCTTCGGATTGGGTTATGGCGGCCATCGTGGGCGCCGCTGGACTAAAGCCCACCCTGGCTGCCGTCGAGCGGGGGGCCGTGGTCGCGCTGGCTAATAAAGAATGCCTCGTCTGCGCCGGTGATCTCTTCATGGCGGCCGTCAGGGCTCATAAAGCCACATTACTGCCGGTCGACTCAGAACATAACGCCATCTTCCAAGTCTTTGATTTTGCGCAAAAAGACAAGATCAACAAAATCATTCTGACGGCCTCGGGCGGACCTTTCCGCACCTGGGCCCTGAAGGACATGGCTGGCGTGACACCGGCCCAGGCTGTGGCGCACCCGAACTGGTCCATGGGCGCCAAGATCTCCGTGGACTCAGCATCCATGATGAACAAAGGCTTGGAAGTAATTGAGGCTCATCACCTTTTTGGCCTCAATAATGACTGTATAGATATTCTGGTGCACCCGCAGTCCGTGGTGCACAGCATGGTGGAATACGCCGACGGCTCTACGCTCGCGCAGCTGGGTACGCCCGATATGCGCACCCCCATCGCTTATGCGCTGGGCTGGCCTTGCCGCATGGCGGCGCCGACAGGACAACTTGATCTGGCAAAGCTGGGCGCACTCACCTTCGAAGCCCCTGATTTGACACGGTTTCCTGCCTTACGTTTAGCACGGGCCGCGTTGCAAACCGGCGGGGCGGCACCTACTATCCTCAACGCGGCCAATGAAGTCGCCGTGGCGCGCTTCCTGGCCGGAGAAGTGGGCTTCCTCGATATCGCCGCAATTGTTGAACACACTCTGGCTTCTGTCCCGCTGAAGTCCGTCGCCACTTTGGACGATGTGCTGGCTGTGGACGGTGAAGCCCGCCGCGTTGCCGCGGCTAAGAATGTAAGTGCAGCCGCTGCAGAGTGATCTACAGCGGTTTTGTTGCCCATAAGGAGAGACCCCCTCGTGCTTGAACAGTTATTCGGCGTTCCGTTTACCTTGCTCAGCTTCGTCCTGACCCTGACCGTCGTGGTCTTTGTCCACGAGTTCGGCCATTTCATTATCGCTCGGCGCAATGGGGTGCACTGCTCGGCCTTCTCCATCGGGTTCGGGCCGGAACTCTTTGGCTATACGGATAAGCACGGCACGCGCTGGAAGTTCAGCCTGATCCCTCTCGGCGGTTACGTGAAGATGTTCGGCGAAGCCGAGACCATGCAGGCCATCGAAGGTGGGGCGGAGCCCACGGCCATCGAGGGTTCGCCCGATGGGACAAAAAGCGAAGGGAACAAAGATAAGAAGGCCGTCGCGCGCCAAGAACGCGAACTAACCCCGGAAGAACAGAAGATTTCCTTCAAGCACAAGACCATCGCCCAGCGTGCGGCCATCGTCTTTGCCGGCCCAGCCATTAACTTCCTCTTCGCCATCGGCGTCTTCTGGATCATGTTCATGACCGTTGGCCGGCCCGTGACCGAGCCCGTCGTTGGTCAGGTGGTCGAGGGCAGTGCCGCCGCCGCCGCCGGCGTTTTGGCTCATGACCGCATCATCTCGGTCAACGGCAATGCCATTGGCCGCTTCGAAGACATCCAGGGCATTGTGCAGCTCAACGACGGCAGCGCCATGGCCGTGGTCATCAATCGCGACGGCCGCGATCAGAACCTCAGCATCACGCCGCGCATGAGCGCGCAGGAAGACGCTTTCGGCAATCCCTCGAAGCGCTATCTCCTGGGCATCGCCTCATCGGGCGAGACCAGCCGTATTGTCACCAGCAATCCCATTGAGGCGCTTCGGATCTCGGTGAGGCAGACCTATGACGTGGTCGAAGGCACTTTTGTGGCCATGGGCCAGATCATCGCCGGCACACGTGGAACCGAAGACCTGGGCGGGCCCATCAAGATTGCCAAATATTCGGGTCAGGCTGCCAAGAACGGCGGCGTGCAATTCATTGCCTTCATGGCAATTCTTTCGATTAATTTGGGTCTTATCAACCTTTTCCCGGTGCCTATGCTTGACGGCGGACACCTCTTGTTTTACGCCATCGAGGCCGTTCGCGGCAGGCCCCTTTCGGAGCGGGCCCAGGAGTGGGGGTTACGTGTTGGTTTGGCGCTTGTGGGCGCTTTGATGATCTTCGTCACCTGGAACGATATCGCTCATCTTTAGCGATTTTGGGGCGCCGCACACCGCGGTAGATATCGGGCAGATCGAGAAGCTTGGAAGGTTTTGATGAGGTTGATTGCCCGGTCGGCTGCACGCTGTGAAGCGCGCGAGCCTTTCTCTTTGCAAAAGCTGACCGCCGCGGCGGTCCTGTGTCTTGCGCTGATCGCGGGCGTGCTTGCTTTCACGCCCCCAGCGTTTGCGCAGTTGGCCGGGGCCGGTGCGCCCGTGCCTCCGGCGCCCAGCGTCAACATCGAAGCCGGCGGCAACATCGACATCATTGCCGTCCAGGGCAGCCAGCGTATCGAGCCCGCTACCATCCGCACGTATCTCACCGTGCGCGAAGGCGACCCGTTCGATCCGGTGCGCATCGACCGTTCGCTGAAGAATCTTTTTGCCACCGGCCTCTTCGCCGACGTCAATATTACCCGCCAAGCCAATACGCTGCTGATCCGGGTCGTCGAGAACCCGATCATCAACCGTATCTCGCTCGAGGGTAACAACAAGCTCAAGGAAGAAGATCTCACCAAAGAAATGCAGCTCCGCGCGCGCATCGTCTATACGCGCACCAAGGTGCAGCAGGATGTGGACAAGATCCTCGAGCTTTATCGCCGTAAGGGCCGCTTTGCGGCCCGCGTCGAGCCGAAGGTCATCGAACTGCCGCAGAACCGCGTCGACGTGGTGTTCGAGATCACCGAAGGCAAACCCACCTATGTGCGCACCATCAACTTCGTCGGCAACTCCGCTGTCGATGACGGGGATCTGCGTGGTGTCATCCTGACACGCGAGGAACGTTGGTGGCGCATCTTCACGTCCAACGACACCTACGATCCCGACCGCATGAACTACGACCGCGAACTGTTGCGGCGTTATTACGTGCAGGAAGGCTACGCCGACTTTGAAGTCGTCTCGGCCGTGGCCGAGCTCGCGCCTAACCGCGAGAATTTCTACATGACCTTCACCGTGAAGGAAGGTCCGCGCTACAAGCTCTCCACCGTCGATCTCGACGTCAACGTGAAGGATCTGCCGAAAGAGACGCTGCAGTCCGCCGTTGCGCCGCGCGCCGGCGATACCTTCAATGGCAAACTGATCGAAGACACCATCGACGCCATCACCAATGCGGCCGGTAACGCCGGTTACGCCTTCGTCGATGTGCGCCCGCAACTGGACCGCAACGCCACCGATAAGACCATCAAGGTTGTCTTCCAGGTGCGTGAAGGTCCGCGCGTCTTCATCGAGCGCGTCGACATTCAAGGCAATAACCGCACGCTTGATCGCGTCATTCGCCGCGAAATGCGTCTTGTGGAAGGCGATGCCTTCAATACAGCGAAGGTTCGCCGCTCCAAGGAGCGTCTGGAGAATCTTGGCTACTTCAAGGAAGACACCGTCAAGATCGATAACACGCCCTCGGAAATCTATCCCGACCGCACGATCCTGACAGCGAAGGTCGAAGAGCAGCCCACGGGCGAGCTTTCCTTCGGTGTCGGTTATTCGAGTGCCACGGGTGCTTTGTTCGACGTCGGCATCAGCGAGCGCAACTTGCTCGGTAAGGGCCAGGATCTGCGCGCCAACTTCAGCATCGCGCAGCAGCAGACACAGGTGAACCTCTCCTTCACCGAACCTTACTTCCTGAACCGCCGCCTCGTGGCGGGTGCGGATCTGATCGCCTCAAAACAGGATTACCAGACTCAAAGCGGCTTTACCTCCAACACCTACGGCGGCACGCTGCGCTTGGGCTTTGCCTATAACGAATACATGTTCCAGCGGTTCACCTACCAGTTCACCGCCACGAACCTGACAGGCCTCAATTCCAATATCTCGCAGTTCATCCGCGAGCAGGCGGGAACGGCGCTCACCTCGATGCTCAGCCAGTCGCTGACCTACGACCGGCGCAACAACGCCATCGATCCGACTCGCGGTTATTACATGACGTTGTCGTCGGACCTGGCAGGCTTGGGCGGCACCGAACGTTTTGTGCGCGGTGGGGCAGGGGCTGCTTTCTATACCCAGCCGCTGACGGGCTTTATCTTCTCCACCACGCTGAACGGCACCTACGTCGTGGGTCTCGGCAAGGACGTCAAAATCTACCAGCGCTCTCAGCTCGGCGGCTATAATCTACGCGGTTTCAAGGACTTCGGCGCCAGCCCCCGCGATGCTTTGACCCTGGATGCCTTGGGCGGCGACTGGACGGCCGGGGCCAGCTTCGAGCTGCGCATCCCGCTCGGCCTGCCCAAAGAGGCCGGCATTAAAACCAAGCTGTTTAATGACTGGGCAACCATTGGCTCGCCCAAGGACCTGCTCGACCGCCCTGGGTTGCAGGTTCTGTATTCCCGGGCTATCCGTGGCTCAGCCGGCATAGGGGTGGAATGGCAGTCCCCGGTGGGAGTCATTGCGCTCGACTATTCGCCCTTCATCTTCAACGCTCAGACTTTTGACAGGACATCACGTTTCCGCGTCAATTTTGGTAACCGCTTTCAATGATCCAGAGGACTCCCATGAAAACGACTTTCGCTGCCGCCGTGATATTTAGCGGCTTGGCTTTGCTCAGCGCTCCGACCGTGGCCTTCGCGCAGGCCGAAAAACATCCGGCCCCTGTGCTGGGTGTTGTCGACACCGACCTGCTGATCCAGGAATCGCTCGCCGCCAAGGGCGTGCGCCTGGAGCGCGAGAAGTACGCGCAGACCTATCAGAACCAGGTCAAAGACATGGAAACCAAGCTGCGCACGGAAGACAACGAACTGTCGCAACAGCGCGGTGTGTTGGCGCCGGATGTGTTCCAGAAGCGCGCCACCGACTTCCAGCAGAAGCTGCAGGAATTCCAGGGCCAGGTGAAGGATAAGCAAGAACGTCTCGACTACGCCTTCCAGCAAGCCATGCAGCAGATCGGTCAGACCATCATGACCGTCTCGCAGGAAGTCTCCAAGGAACGGGGCTTCAACGTCGTCATGACGCGCAACCAGCTCATGTTCTTCGATCCCGGCATGGATATCACCAAGCCGGTGCTCGATAAGCTGAACCAGCGTCTCGCCACGGTGGGTTTCACCAACCCGGAAACCATCCAAGTGAACCCGGATGGCTCGGTCGGCGCGGGCGCTCCTGGTGCTCCTGCGGCTGCTCCGGGCGCCGCGGCTAAACCGCCGGCACCTGCGCGTCCGAAGTAAGCCGCACTAACGCGGATGCCCGACCCACGGTTCTACACCCGCGCCGGGCCTTTCAAACTGGCTGACCTCGCCGGGCGCATTGGCGCCCGGCTAGCGCCCTCCGCAGATGCCGCGCTTGATATTCGCGACATCGGCAATATCGACGGCGCCTCCAAGCACGAGATCGTCTATTTCTCCGACCCCGCTTTTGGGATCGCGCTGGCCAACAGCAACTGCGGTGCGTGCGTCACCACCGAGCAGCTTTCCACGCATGTGCCCAAATGTTCGGTGCTGTTGGTGGATGATCCGCGTGCGGCTTTCGCCGAGATCGCGACGCTGTTCTATCCCGCACCCTATAGCTCCGCGCAGGGGCAGAGCGAACGCATTGCCCTCGATGCCAAGCTTGGCAAGGATGTCTGCATCGCGCCCGGTGCGGTTGTCGGTGCCGGCGCTGTCATTGGGCCCGGCACGCGTATCGGCGCCAATGCGGTGATTGGACCCAGTGTCATCATTGGCGACAATTGCCATATCGGCGCCAATACCACGCTCGCCTTTTGCCTCGTCGGCAACAATGTTGTCGTCCACCCTGGTGTGCAGATTGGTCAGGATGGCTTCGGCTTCGTGCCGGGGAAAGCCGGCCACAAGAAAGTGCCGCAGCTCGGGCGTGTCATCATTCACGACAATGTCGAAATTGGCGCCAATACCACAATCGATCGCGGCGCCATCGGCGATACGGTCATCGGCACCGGCACAAAGATCGATAACCTTGTGCAGATCGCCCACAATGTGGTCGTCGGCGCTCACTGCCTGATCGTCTCCCAGGCCGGACTAGCGGGCAGCTGCAAGATCGGTGACGGCGTCATCATAGGCGGGCAGGTGGGTGTAACCGCCCACGTACGTGTGGGCGAAGGCGCTCAAATCGCCGGAAAAACGGGGGTTATGCGCGATATTGGCCCTGGCGAGGTGGTTATGGGCTATCCGGCCAAGCCAATCCGCGAGTTTTGGCGGGATTTTGCCGCCTTGTCGCGGTTGACCAAGCGCGACAAGTAACCGTAAAACCATCCCCTAGAAGATGAAGGGGCGAAGCTTGTCCGTGCTGCACAGCGCGGCGGCACCCTTATCAGGGACGGCGGCCATGGACGGACAGCCAATACAATCGGGTCTCACCATCGACATCCAGCGGATCATGGGGATGATTCCTCATCGCTATCCGCTGCTGCTCATTGATCGCCTGATCGATGTCGTTCCGGGCGAGTCCGCTGTCGGGCTCAAGAATGTCTCGGCCAACGAACCGCATTTCCAAGGTCACTTCCCCGATCATCCGGTTATGCCTGGCGTGTTGATTGTGGAAGCCATGGCCCAGACCGCCGCCGTGATCGTCGTGGCGTTCCTCGGCAAGGAAGCTGAAGGCAAGTTGGTTTATTTCATGTCCATCGATAACGCCCGCTTCCGCAAGCCCGTGGTGCCGGGCGATCAGCTCCGGCTGTATTGTCGCAAGGAACGTCAGCGCGGCAACGTCTGGAAGTTCAGCGGCGAAGCCAAAGTCGGCGACGCTGTGGTGGCTGAAGCCGTCTATACGGCCATGATCGTGGACTCCTGACGGGCCCGCAGGACACATTTCCCTTGGACACAACGCCCTCAATAACAAAAATCCATCCCACCGCCGTGGTCGACAAGGCCGCGAAGCTGGGTCACGGCGTCGTCATCGGTCCTTTTTGCGTGGTCGGCGGCAATGTCACGCTGGGCGATCATGTGCAACTGTTGTCCCACGTTGTCGTGGATGGCCACACCACCGTCGGTGAACACACGACCATTCACCCGTTCGCTTCGCTCGGGCTGTCGCCGCAGCATCTCAGTTATAAGGGCGAGGCCACGCGCCTCATCATCGGCCATCACAATATGATCCGCGAGCACGTGACCATGCACGTCGGCACGGCGCAGGGATCTGGCGAGACCCGCGTGGGTAGCGAGTGTTTCTTCATGGCCGGTTGCCATGTGGCCCACGATTGCATCATCGAAGATCACGTCATCCTCACCAACAATGTCGCGCTGGGCGGTCACGTGCATGTGGGTGAGTACGCCAACATCGGTGGGCTTTCGGGCGTGCATCAGTATGTACGCATTGGCAAGCACGCCATGATCGGCGGTGTCACCGGCGTCGATAAGGATGTGATCCCCTATGCCCTGGTTATGGGTAACCGCGCGCGCATGACTGGCCTCAATCTCGTCGGCCTGCGCCGGCGCGGTTTTTCCCGTGAGGATGTCCGCTCCTTACGCACCGCATACGGCCTTCTGTTCTCGCAAGGCGGCACGATGGCCGAACGCTTGAACGAAGTGACCGAGTTGTACGGCGCTAACGCCGGGGTCATGGATATTGTCAATTTCATCCGCGTGGATTCCTCGCGGCCCATCTGCACGCCCGCTGCCGGAAACGGCAACGGCAATGGCCACTGATATCCCCGTGACCGCCGGTGCGGCGCTGCCCAAGCTCGGCATTATTGCCGGCGCTGGCGCGCTTCCTCCACTTCTCGCCGCCGCCTGCGAAAATACAGGCAGGCCCTATTATGTGCTGGGTCTATCCGGTTTTGCCGACGCCGAAGCCTTGAGCAAGGTCGGTGCCTGGATCGATGGCTGGATTCAATTGGGCGAAATTGGCAAAGGCTTTGCGCTTCTCAAGGAAGCGGGCGTCGCCGATGTAGTCATGGCAGGCGCCGTGCGCAGGCCATCTCTCGCATCCCTAAAGCTCGACATGAAAGGGGCCGCGTTTCTGGCGCGCGTCGCCGGGCGTGCCTTGGGTGACGACGGGCTGCTTTCCGCGGTGATCGCTGAAACCGAACAAAATGGTTTTCGTGTTGTCGGCGCGGACTCTATTCTCGCCGACCTGCTGGCGCCCGAAGGCGTATTGGGCAAGCATCGCCCCGATGATGCCGCCAATGTCGATATCGCTTATGGCTTCGACGTCGTGCGCGCCCTGGGCACGGTCGATGTGGGGCAGGCGGTCGTCGTGCAGCAGGGGATCGTGCTGGGCGTCGAAGCAGCCGAAGGCACGGACGCGCTGATCAATCGTTGCAAGGATCTGCGGCTGGATGCGCCGGGCGGCGTGCTCGTCAAAGCCAGGAAGCCCAATCAAGAGCGCCGGGCCGATCTGCCCACCATCGGTCCGCTTACGGTACATCGCGCGGTGGACGCTGGTCTGCGCGGCATCGCCGTGGAAGCGGGACATACGCTCATCATCGCACGCAGTGAGACCATTGCCGCCGCCGACGCGGCCGGAATATTCCTTATCGGCATAAAATCGTGACGCCCATGAGCTCGAACAGCGTGGGCCCGCTGGTTTACCTCATCGCCTGCGAGCCCTCGGGTGATCAACTCGGCGCCGCCTTGATGAACGCTCTGCGAGAGGAGAGTGCCGGCGCTGTGCGCTTCGCCGGGGTTGGCGGTCCGCTCATGAAAGCCGCCGGCCTGCAAAGCCTGTTCGACATTCGCGCATTGGCGCTGTTGGGCATCTTCGAGGTTCTGCCCAAAACCTTCCTCGTGCTCGACCGCGTCAAGAAAACCGTGGCGGATATCGAAGCCACGGCTCCCGATATCCTCGTCACTATCGACTCGTGGGGTTTCACCGGCCGCGTGCACCAGCGTCTCGCGCGCAAGAAGAGCCCCATCCCGCGCGTGCGCTATGTGGCGCCCCAAGTGTGGGCGTGGCGGCCGGGCAGGGCCAAGCAGCTCGCGCGCTGGATTCACCATCTCATGGCTCTGCTGCCCTTTGAGCCGCCGTACTTTCAGAAGCACGGGCTCGCGACGACGTGGGTTGGGCATCCCGTGCTCGAAGGCGGGTTCAATCTGGGCGACGGCGCCGCTTTCCGCGGACAACACGGCATTGCCGCAGACAAGAAACTGCTTTGTATTTTGCCAGGCAGCCGCCGCAGTGAAGTTGGGCGCCTGCTGCCGGTATTCCGTGAAGCAGTGATCCTGTTGAAAGAGCGCTATCCCGACCTGCACGTCGTCATGCCAACAGTGGATACCGTAGCGCACGATGTGCGTGCCGTGGCCGCCCATTGGCCCGTGTCCATCACTGTGGTGATGGGCGCTGCCCAGCGCCGCGATGCAGTCGCGGCCAGTGACGCTGCCCTTGCAGCCTCGGGCACGGTGTCCCTGGAACTGGCCATGGCCGGCGTACCGCACATCATCGCCTACCGCGTGCACCCTTTATCTGCACTGATTTTCCGCCTGTTCCGGCGCACGCGCTTCGTGAACCTCGTCAATATCCTGGTGGGCCACGAAGCCGTGCCGGAACGGCTGCAAGGCCGATGCCGCGCCGATGTGCTGGCCGAGGACCTTGGCTTGCTGTTGCGCGACGATACGCGCCGCGTCGCTCAACGCGCGGACTTTTCGGCGGCGCTTGGCAAGCTGTCGCCCGGCGAGGAGCGCCCCAGCCGCCGCGCTGCGAAAGTCGTGTTGTCGCTGATCGGCCGCTAGGCAGCGCGCCGCCCGCGCGAATCGCCGACAAATTCCAGCCAGCTATACCGTGTATTTACGTGGTATGCGTCGTCGCGCCCATAGCCGAAGTGGTCCATCAGCGGGCCGCAAATCCGTTCAAAACATTTCCAGTCGGCTTGGGACCAATTCAACGAGCGTGGTTGGATCACCGTATGCGTAGAAGATCCTGTCCGCTCGGGTTGGTCGAGCCGGAAAGAGAGCTCCAGATTCTGGCGGTCGACGGCCCGCAGGCCGAGAAATGGGCTTATCAAAGCTGCAAATGCCTGGGGCCGGCGTGCCAGGAACATCTGGTCCACTTCGATGGCGGCGCCATTCAGACTATCGCGCACATCGCGCCACGCCAGCATGGCTGCTGCCCAGGCGCGGCAGTTCTGCTCGAAAGAGGCGTGCGGAAACTTCCGTCGCCGCGATTCCACGAATTCATATGCGCGCCGCTTGACGAAGATGAATTGCGCCTCGGGCCAGATCGCCTTCAGTCGCGGCGCAATCTGGATCATGAGGTGGTTGGGAGTCTTGTCGAGCCATCGCGCGCCGGGGCAAACGGCGCGCATGACATCGGCGAAGAGACGGTTGATGCCGGCATGCAAAAAGTCCCTGGGGACGGCCGCCAGCAATGTGTCGTTCGCCAAGGCTTGGCGCTTATCGCTGTCACCGTAGAACGCGCGCACCGATTCCATCAGGTGCGCATGCAGGTCGAGCAGATGGCCTTCTGCCTGACCCCAGAAAAGACCCGTTTTCAGGAAGGCCTGGGCGAGAGCGCTGGTGCCCGACCGTGCGCCACCGAGAATGAAGAGCGGCTGCTGAGCAGGGCTGTTGGCCACGGGTGCAGCTAGAGAAGGGGTAACGTCCATGTCCTCCACGCGCGGCGTGCACAGAATACGCGCGAGCGGAATGCGCGCGCCGTTGGGGTCGAGCGCATGCACGACAACACGAGCCAGCGCGTTGTCATCCAAGCTGCTGATGAAATCGAATGAAAAACCGTGACGTCCGTCACCGACACCGCTGTCACGCAGGTCCTGGCGATAGGTGTCGGCAACGGCTGTACCAAGGACGTCATCGCCGAGTTTGATTTCTACAGTGACGCGCCGATGCGGGTTGGTCTCGTCGAAAGCCCATCCATAAATGCGGAAAGACTGCGCGTAGTCCAGATATCCACGAATCATAACACTCACCGGGGCCGTGGTTGTCTTCCCCCATCGGTCTCAGAGAGACTTTGAATGAGGAGCAATTCTAAGACAACGCCTTCTTAAGCGGGCCGTTGCATATCTTTGAAAAATGCTGTGCATATCTGAATGGAACGTCAGATAAAGACCATCGTCGCTTCATAAGGGAGAAGCAGACGCTTCAGGCGTTGATGGCGCGCTGGCTTAGCCCCATGTGCGCAGAAGGGTCTTGTTCATATTGTCAGCGCTTTTGACGAGACTTGCGGCAATTTCATAGTGCCGCGAAGCAGTGAGAAGGCCGATGGCATCGCTGAGAAGGCCGGTGGGCTGTTCGACATTCTGAGTCAGGCGCGCAGCGCTACCGCCCGTGAGCAACGGTGAAAACAGCGAGGCCGGTTGGAAGTAATTGCCCGCGGCGTGGTTGACCAGATTCTCGGCGCGCGTCTGGACTGCCCGTCCTGCGGACACCAGGTTTGTCGATGCGACGTTCAGGATATCCATGGTTCTCGCCCGCGCTTCCCGTTACCACGAACGCAAGCATATGTCGGATGGTTGCAAAGACAAAGCGCGCTAGGCGCAGCTCTCGACATATCTTAACGGCTCTAGTGCGCCGGCGCGGAAGCTAATGATCTTGCCGTCGACGGCTTCGAATAAGAGGCCGGCGTTGGCGCCGGGCGCGACAATCTCAAGATAACTGCCATTTTCCGCGTATTTGTGCGGAGTCACGCTGACTTTGTCGCCGTAGGTTTTCTTAATATCTTCAGACGAAGCGCCGACACCGATGCCCTGTGCACTCTTAACATTGCTGGGCGCGCGAACGTCGATACGGGCGATCTTGCCGTTCACCACCATATACGTAACGCCGGGGCCCGTTTCTTCCTGGGGACGGCTGTACCAGCAGGCCTCGTCTTCCCGTGCCTGCCGCGCGGTGAATGGCACACCGAGAGCTTTCGCGGCTTCTGTCGGGCTCATGCCAAATTTCACTGCGCTCAATCCTTCCGGAGTGAGTGCAGGGTCAGTCGGCGCATCGCAGCCTGCGGCGGTCAGCATCACCAAAAGCACGCCACAAATGTTGGGTAATCTCATGTGATCTCCAACGAAAAACGGCGCGAGGTGTTCCCCGCGCCGTTTTGTCGTTCCGCAATGTTGCGGGTGTTATTTCCGGCTGGCCAGCGGCACAAACTTGCGCTTGGTTTCGCCGGTGTACAGCTGGCGCGGACGGCCGATCTTCTGCTGCGGGTCTTCGATCATCTCGCGCCACTGGCTGATCCAGCCGGTGGTGCGGGCGAGGGCGAAGAGCGCCGTGAACATCGATACGGGGATGCCCATGGCCTGGAAGATGATGCCCGAGTAGAAGTCCACGTTCGGGTAGAGCTTCTTCTCGATGAAGTAGTCGTCTTCCAGCGCGATGCGCTCCAGTTCCATGGCGATGTCGAGCAAGGGGTTGTCCTTGATCTTCAGCTCTTTCAGAACTTCGCTGCAGGTACGGGCCATGATGCGCGCGCGCGGATCATAGTTCTTGTACACGCGATGGCCGAAGCCCATCAGGCGGAAGTTGTCGTTTTTGTCCTTCGCGCGCTTGACGTATTCGGGGATGCGCTTCGGGTCCTTGATTTCTTTCAGCATGGTCAGCACGGCTTCGTTGGCGCCGCCGTGGGCAGGGCCCCACAGCGAAGCGATGCCGGCCGCGATGCAGGCGAAGGGGTTGGCGCCCGACGAGCCCGCGAGGCGGACCGTCGATGTGGAAGCGTTCTGCTCGTGATCGGCGTGCAGGATGAGAATGCGGTCCATGGCTTTCGCCAGGATCGGATTGACCTCGTAGTTTTCGCACGGTGTTGCGAACATCATGTAGAGGAAGTTTTCGGCATAGCCCAGATCGTTGCGCGGATAGATGAAGGGCTGGCCGAGGGAATACTTGTAAGCCCAGGCGGCGATCGTCGGCATTTTCGCGATCAGGCGATAAGACGAGATCTTGCGGTGCTCGGGGTTATTGATGTCCAGGCTGTCGTGATAGAAGGCCGAAAGTGCTCCGACCACACCGCACATCACGGCCATGGGGTGCGCATCGCGGCGGAAGCCTGAGTAGAAGTTATGAAACTGCTCATGCAGCATCGTGTGCATGGTGATGTCGCGCTCGAACGTTTTTTTGGTCTTGGCGTTCGGCAGCTCGCCGTTCAGCAGCAGGTAACACACTTCCTCGAAGGTGCACTTCTCGGCCAGGTCTTCGATCGGGTAGCCGCGATGAAGCAGAATGCCTTTATCGCCGTCGATATAAGTGATCTTGGATTCGCAGGAGCCGGTCGAGGTGTAACCCGGGTCGTACGTGAACATACCGGTTTCGCCATAGAACTTTCGGATATCCACAACGTCTGGTCCGGTCGTTCCGGTCAGCACGGGGAATTTCCAGCTCTTGCCGCTCTGATCGTCTTTCAGGGTGACTGTTTTGGCCACGGTGGTCCCTTTCCTGTTCGCGTCCGTCCCCATCCGAATGGGCGCGTGGGAATCTTTGCCGCGCTATTATGCTGCGCTGCTTATAGTTGTTTATAGCGCGGAAAATGCTTTCAAATCAATGGCACCAGGGGTGGTGGGGGTTTTTCAACCCACGGCATCCTTCAGGCGCGCCAAAGTCTCGTCCTTGCCCAATACCGCCATGACCTCGGTGATAGAGGGCGAATTCATGCTTCCGCAGGCCCCAGCCCGCAAAGGAGGCATGATTTTCCCCAACTTTTGGCCAGTTTGCTCGGCATAGGCTTTGGTCCAGGCGTCCAGACTGCCCTGGGTCCAGTCGGTGAGGGCTTCCAGGGCGGGGATCATGGCTTGCAGGGTGGCCTTTCCCCCGTCGGCCAGGGTGGTTTTAGCTTTGTCATCGAGCGGCAGCGGACGGGGGTGGAGGTAAAAAGCCCCACTTTCGGCCAGCTCTTTCAAGGTTTTGGCGCGAGGCTTCAGGCCCGCCAGCCCACGTTCCAGACGTTTGAGCCCGCCGGCATCGACTGGGCCGGTGCTCTCTACCAGCGGACGCAACAGGTTCATCAGCCGCGCATCGTCGGCGGTGCGGATGTAATGGGCGTTGAGGTTGGCGAGTTTATCAAAGTCGAGGCGCGCGGGCGCGCGGCCCACATCGGCAATGTCAAACCATGCGATGGCTTGTTCGTCGGAGATAATCTCGTCATCGCCATGGCCCCAACCGAGGCGTAGCAGGTAATTGCGCAAGGTCTCCGGCAGGAAGCCCATGTCGCGATAGGCATCGACACCCAACGCGCCATGACGCTTGGATAGCTTTGCGCCGTCGGCGCCGTGGATCAGCGGGATGTGCCCGTACTGCGGCGCTTCATGACCCAGGGCCAGGATCAATTGGTATTGGCGGAAGGCGTTGTTCAGGTGATCGTCGCCGCGGATCACATGCGTGATGCCCATGTCGATGTCATCGACAACCACCGCCAGCATATAGGTCGGCGTGCCGTCGCTGCGCAGCAGGATCATATCGTCGAGCTGGCTGTTGGCGACGGTAACGGGGCCTTGCACCAGATCATGCAGCATGGTCTCGCCGTCTTGCGGCGCGCGTAGGCGAATGACGGGCTTCACGCCTGCCGGCGCATCCTTCGCATTGCGGTCGCGCCAGAGGCCGTTGTATTTGATCGGCAAGCCCTTCGCCTTTTGCTCTTCGCGCATGGCGGTGAGTTCTTCCGGCGAGGCATAGCAATAATAAGCTTTGCCTTCGGACAGCAAACGTTCCGCTGCCGCACGATGTTTATCGGCGCGCGCGAACTGGAATACGGGCTCTCCGTCCCATCCCAAGCCAAGCCACGAAAGACCGTCGAAGATGGCGGCAATGGCGCCTTCGGTCGAGCGCGCGCGGTCCGTGTCCTCGATACGCAGCAGGTATTTGCCACCCATGTGCTTGGCATAAAGGTAGTTGTACAGCGCCGTGCGGGCGCCGCCGATATGCAGATAGCCGGTGGGCGAGGGGGCGAAACGGGTGACAACGGTCATCGGGAAAAGCTGCTGTTTGTGTGTGTTTTCGGAAAGCGAGGCATGGTTTAGCATAGGGCTCCGCTGCCGGGGATGGGGAAAGTGGACGCAGCCAGGGAGAAGCTCAAAGCCGTCTTTGCGCCGCAGGCCGACCGCGCTTTCCTCTGGTGCGTGGTGGCCTTCGGCATGGGCATCGCGCTGTTCTTCAGTTGGCGCAACGATCCGCCGCCGTGGTTCACTCTTGCGTTGAGTGCATCCGCCCTGAGTTTGATTCTGCGTGGACGGCGTTTTCCCGCGCTGCGCTTTTTATGTCTTTTACTGCTCGCCGCTGGCCTTGGCCACGGCGCGGCGGAACTGCGGACATGGCTAGTGCGCACGCCGGTGCTCGAGCGCGAGACTCGCGCCGTCACGTTGCACGCATGGGTCACCGATGCCGAGAAACGCCCCGACAGCAATCGCGTGGTGCTCTCGGATTTTTCTATTCCCGGCATTGAACCGAAAGCCACGCCCAGACATCTGCGCATCACCATGCCGGCGTCCTACGAGCTTCCACCGGTGGGCGCGCGCATCTCCATGCGAGCCGTGTTGCGGCCGGTGAGCGGGCCCGTGCTGCCCGATGGCTTTCAGTTTCAGCGCTTTCTCTATTTTGAGAGCATCGGCGGCGGTGGATACACGTTGGGCAAATGGCAACGCGAAGATCCGCCACAAGATCTTACGCTGATGGAGCGCTTTCACGTCTGGACAGACGCACTGCGCCGGACCATCGGCGCGCATATCAATGCGGTTGTGCCTGGCGGCGATGGCGCCGTGGCGGCGGCCCTCATCAACGGCGAGCAGAACGCCATCCCCGATGATCTGCAGGAAGCTTACCGCGTCTCTGGCATCGCGCACTTGCTATCCATCTCCGGCGTGCACATGAGTTTGCTGGCTGGCGTGGTGTTCTTTGTCATGCGGCGTCTCCTGGCGTTGGCACCGTCACTCGCTTTACGCATAGACACAAAGAAGGTGGCTGCCGTGGTCTCGCTCGCCGTCATCACTTTCTATGTCGTCATCTCGGGCATGAGCGTACCTGCCGTGCGTTCGTTCCTCATGATCGGCGTGGTGATGGTGGCTATCCTGCTCGACCGCACGGCGCTTTCGGTACGCACCATCGCCTGGGCTGCCGTTGTGCTTATGGCGCTTTATCCCGATGCGGTCTTTGGCGCCAGTTTTCAGATGTCTTTTGTCGCGGTGCTCGCGCTGGTCTCGCTCTATGAGCAGACATGGCTGCGGGTTAGGTGGCGTGCGCCCGACGGACGCTTCCTCATTTTCCATGCGGCGGCCGTTTACATGGCGGGTCTTGTGGTCACGGATATCGTTGCCGGTGGCGCGACGTCGCTGTTCGCGGCTTATCACTTCAACCGTCTGCCGACATACTCCGCCGTCACCAATCTCGCCGCCGTACCGCTCACGGGTTTGTGGATCATGCCGTCAGCGATCCTCGGTCTCATCCTGATGCCCTTCGGCGGCGATGCCATTCCATTGCGCGTGATGGGCGAGGGCGTAACATTGCTCGATAATCTCGCGCGCACTGTCGCCGGGTGGCCCGGGGCGCAAGTTCACGTACCGCCCATGGAAACCTGGGCACTGGTGACAGGCACGCTCGGCATCATCTTTGTGTGCTTGTGGAAGGGACGTTGGCGTTGGGTTGGGTTCGCCGCACTCGTCCCGGCCATCGTGCAGCCATTGCTCACCGCGCCGCCCGATTTTCTGGTGGACGATACCGCGCGTGTATTCGCCGTCAGCGACTCACGCGGGCGCCTCGTCATCAAGCCCGGACGGGCCGGCGCTTTTGTGCGTGAAGCGTGGACGGACCGCTACGGCGCATCCGAAGCGCTGTGGCCAAAGAACGGCGAGAGCGCTGCTATCCTCGGGGTCGCTTGTGATGGTGCTGGCTGTATTTTAAAGCGGCGCGGACAAAAACTCCTGATGGCCTTCACGGCTGTGGGCCTTGCGGAGGACTGCGAAGATGTACAAGCCGCCGTCAGCACCGTGGCGGCGCGCGATCTTTGCCGTCAGGAGAATGTCACCGATATTATTGATCTCAAACGCGAGGGTGCCGCACTATTTTGGCTGACGGAGAAGGGTATACGCAAACGCTCTGTCGCCGATGCTACAGGCAATCGCGTCTGGATGCGCGGTGTGCTCAACGCCGAAGACGCGGAAGAAGAGGCGCCCTAGATCAAATCCTTCGGATCGGGCTCAGGCGGATCTTGTGGCCCCGCGTGCATGTCTTCGGGCGGTTTGAAATCGAGCGCGAGCAAAAGGCGTTTCCACAAATCCTGGAACAGGATGCAGAGCAGCAGAAAGACAAAAAGCACCGGCATCACGACAGCGCCGAGGCCGAAGTCCCAGAAACGCATGCGCTTCGACGGCGCGCGCAAAACGTTACGGGTGAGGATCAGGCCGATCACCAGATAGCCGACCACGAGTGCCCAAATGAGATAAGTCATAGTGGAGAAGTCAGGCATTCAAGTGTCCGGTGAGCGCGCGTCGCGCCAAATAAAGAGTGCGCCGCGCCAAAACAATAGTGCGCGTCCCGCAATATAGAAGACGCGGGCGGAAAAGACACCCCTGGGATGAAAGGTGTTTGGGCCTCCGCGTCACGAGAGAGTGACTACCGAGCCGTCCATGGCGCTGCTACCATTGCTTCATCGCCAACTCAGGGAGGAATAGATCATGCCGAAGCTCAATACCGTTGCTGTCGCCGCCATTGCCGCCGCTCTGTCATCCGCCGTCACCATGGGCGCCGTGAAGATCGTGGGCGCGGCGGAAGCGCAAGCCCCGAACCCGAACGCGACGCGCCAGCTTATGACCCAGGCGCTCTCCGACCTTCCGGGCCGTGAAGTGCGCATGCTTGAACTCAACCGTCCGCCGCAGGACGCGGGCGCGCCCCACTCCCATCCCGGCCACCACACATTTGGATATGTGGTCGACGGCGAGTATGAGTTCGGCGTCAACAATGGGCCGACCAAAATCCTGCACGCCGGCGACACGTTCTATGAGCCGCCGGGCGCCATTCACAGCGCCTCGCGCAACGCCAGCAAGGACAAGCCGATGAAGATCGTGGTGTTCCTGGTGGCCGACCAGTCGAAGCCGACGACCGTTCCAGTAAAGTAAACCTACAGATTGTAGGTCTTGAAGAGCAGCGCCGCGGCCTCGGGAAAAGGGCCGCGGCGCTAACCATTTCAATTTCTAGAAATCGCGATTTTTAACATCGCGCGCGTTTATTTTACGCGCGATAAAGTTGTATGCTGACCACCTTAATCGGGAAGGTTAATATGCAACGTCGCCTTTTCATTGCGCTGAGTTTGGTGGTTCTGAGCCTGGCGCTGCTCACGTGCGTGTCGTTTTTGCCTGCATACGCCGCTGAGAATTGTCAGCTCAATAAAGTCGCGGACTTTGATCTCAGTCTCAGCGGTGGCCATGCTGCCATCCCCATTCTCGTCAATGATCAGCGGCTACGATTTATAGTCGATACGGGTGCGACGCGAAGCTCTCTCAGTACGCGCGCGGTGCAACAGTTAGGCCTGTCAACGTATAGCCCGGGCAACGCACGCGTCTATACTCTGCGCGGCGCGCGCGACGTGAATCGCGTAAGAGCCACTTTGATTTTCGGCAGAAATATAGCGCGGAACGCCGAGCTTTTGGTTCTTCCAGACGATGTTGCTGGGTCGAATGTCGATGGCATTATCGGGTACGACTATCTCAGAAATTTTGATCTCGATTTTGATTTTGCCGGGCGGAAGCTTAATTTTTTTGCGCCTGACCACTGCAAAAATCACGTGGTCTATTGGGCAGGTGACGTGGCGCAGATTCCATTTCGCTTGGAGGGCTTCGATAGTATCGAAATTCCTGTCACGCTTGATGGCATAAAGCTCAAAGCCCAGCTGGATACCGGCGCGTCCTCATCGATGCTGGAGATCGGTGTGGCCAAACGTAAGTTCGACCTCACAGAAAACTCAGAAGGAGCCGAATCGCCGGGCGAGCAATGGTCGTCTCAATCTATTTTGAAATTCCGTAAGCGCTTTAAGATGCTGGGCTTTGAAGGGCTGAATTTCAATAACCCCTTGATTTATGTCCGCGACAACGCGATGGAAAAAGCGCTCTCCCGGAACAATTCAAAAATTCACACTATGGATCTCGGCCGGGTCACCGACGGTCCGGAGCTTCTTATCGGTATGGATATGCTTTCGAAGATGCACGTCTATATCGACTATAAGCAAAAAAATATCTACATGAGCGCGGCTGCGGCGCCGGCGGCTTCTCCGCCGAGTGCCACGACAACTGCCGCTGATTCTGGCGCGGAGCCACCTGTGGCGCAAATTCCCAAGCCAAACACGGATAAAAGTGTTCGTGCTCTTCCCCATCAGGACCCAAATCATCCTCTGCGTCTTCCCCGCATTCCACCGGAAATTCTCATCCAAAGCGAGACCAAGGCCGTCGGTCTCGAGGTCACGGTGGATACGAAGGGCAATGTCCTCAACGCCGCGGTCATTTCCAGCAGCGGCTCCACAGCGATTGACACTACTGTTGTGCGGGAAGCGATGAATGATTGGACGTTTATCCCCGGCACGGTTGACGGCCAGCCCCAGGTCATGAAGGTCGTGTTTGCTGTGCGTTATGGAGCATCACCCGACTCTAAGGCGTCGATCTCGCCCGTGCTGCCGCTTGCTTCAATGCCCCAAAAGCCGTCGCAGACGATCCAGCTTGCTGCCGCCGACTTCGATAAGTTTGTAGGCGCGTATCAGGTGGGCGCCGAGTCTTTCGTCAAGATCAGTAGAGAAGAGGAGCGTTTTCTTGTCCGCAGAACAGGCCAGGAAGATCATGAACTGGTGGCGGAAACGCCTACGAAGTTCTTCGCTGCGGACATTGCCGCTGAGATCAGTTTCGCGTTCGGTCCACAGGGCGTCGTCGGATTGACATTGTTGCAGAACGGGGCCGTACGGCCGGCAAAGAAAGTTGATGATGCGGTTCTGCAAACGGCGGAAGCGAATTTAGCGAATCGCATCAGAGCAAATACGCCCACGCCTGAACTGGAAGCCGCTCTGCGGCGTACAATCTTCGAGCTCGCGAGTGCGACGCCGAATTTGGAAGATCTGGCGCCAAGCCTTCGCGTGCAGATCGAACGCAATCAATCAACCTTCTTAATTCAATTGCAAGCCCTGGGTCCGTTGAAGACGTTCACGTTCAAGGAAATCAATAGCGAAGGCTACGATGTTTATCTCGTCACCTTCGCGCGTGGCAAAATGGAATGGGCTGCGGCGCCACTGACGCCTGAGGGCAAGATCAATATTCTCACTTTGCGGAATGTGCGTTAGCGCGGCGTTGCGCGCCGCCGCCGTAACGACCTAAAACCGCTTACACACCTTGTTGCCGTAATTATCGACGCTGGGGAAACTGCCGATAGGGCAGCCCTTCGAGGTGTCGTGAAATTCCTGGCCGTTGGAAAAGCTTTTGCAGACTTTATTGCCGTAAGTATCGACATCGAAATGCGTGCCCGGCGGGCATTGATTGGTGGTGCCCTGCAGTGTGCGCGTGTCGCCTGAGCCGAAACCCTTGCAGATCTGGTTGCCGAAATTGTCCACCGACGGGAAGGACCCGATGGGGCAGGCGGCTTCCGCGCCGGATGAGAATAGCATCGCTGCGAAAAAACCAGCGGCCATGCCAGCTGCGATAACAGACGTGCGCATCACATCCTTCCTTTGCCGGTGTTAACGGGTGGTTCTCAATACCGTCTCAGCAACCCCACCAGTTTGCCCTGCACACGTACGCGGTCGGGGCCAAAGATACGCGTCTCATAGGCCTTGTTGGCGGGCTCAAGCGCGATGCTCTCGCCTTTGCGGCGCAGGCGCTTCAGCGTTGCCTCTTCATTGTCCACCAGCGCTACCACAATGGCACCGTTGTCGGCGCTGGTGCAGCGTTTGATGATGATCGTATCGCCGTCGATGATGCCCGCGTCCACCATGGAATCGCCTTCCACCGTCAGCGCGTAATGCTCACCGGCGCCGAGCAGGGCGCCGGGCACGCCGATGTGCTCCGTAGGATTACGCAGGGCCTCGATGGGTGTGCCGGCGGCAATCTTGCCGTACAGCGGCAGATCGATGCTTTCCTGGGGTGCGGCACTTTTCACCGAAGCGCCGGGCATGGCGCCCGAGAAATTGCCCGTAATGACATTGGGGGTAAACCCGGCTGCAGGCCGTTCGCCTGCCGCAGAGCGGGCGGCCGGGGAACGCTCCATGCTCTCGGGCACCTTGATGACTTCCAGGGCGCGGGCCCGGTGAGGCAGGCGGCGCAGGAAACCGCGTTCCTCCAGGGCCATGATCAGGCGGTGAATCCCCGATTTGGATTGAAGGCTGAGCGCCTCTTTCATCTCGTCGAAGGAGGGGGCAACGCCATCCCGGTCCAGCCGGTCGCGGATGAACAAAAGCAGTTCATGTTGCTTCTTGGTGAGCATGATAGCAGCCTCCCACAGATGGATCGTTTCAGGACCCTGGTATAGAACAAAACCAGAAACGTTTAATGTTCTACTTTGGTTCTCATGGATCGTCAAGCCTTTGGAGGCCCGTGGCGGGCAGGCGTTGACGATTATGGCGCCAGGCAGCGGGTTGTCCCCATTTTTCGAACGGCATGCCCGCAAAGTTGAATCGACGAAGTTTTTATCGACCTGGGCGGCATTCGCCACGACACTGCCGCCCCATTCGAAATACGCCAGGTCATGCGCCTCCCATCGGCTCTCATTTTTGCTGTTCTGATAACGCCGCCCGCCTTCGCGGCGCCTGCGTCACGGCAGCCTCCTGCACCGTCGGCCCCTGCGCCAGCGCCGGTCCTCAGTGCTGCCCGTGCCGCCGCGCTGGCCGAACTCAATGCCCAATGCGCGCCGCCTGGCGGTGGGGTCATGGCCGCGTCTTATGTGGACAGCGTCGACATGGTCTCCAAGGTCCTGCGCGATATTCAAGACCAGTCGCGAGAGGCGGACGCTGCTATCGCCGCCTATAACGATTGCATCAATGATCTGCGTTTGCGCCAGCTCTCGACGGGGCCGGAAGCTGCGGCCGCTGCCGCGAAAGATAAAGAATACGAAGGCTGGCTCTTCGCCTGTGGCGATGCCAACGAGAGCGTGCTGAAGAGTGAAACCAGTCCCGCCG
Organism: Fidelibacterota bacterium; assembly: GCA_947472795.1. Classification (GTDB taxonomy): domain Bacteria; phylum Pseudomonadota; class Alphaproteobacteria; order Rhodospirillales; family Rhodospirillaceae; genus SHVO01. The sequence continues at coordinate 29,298 of CANJBL010000014.1, forward strand.
GACGCGCCCACGTCTTGCTCGATGAGTTCGACCGCTTCTATTCCTACCGCAACCGAATGCCCGGAACGGGTGCCGGGGGCGAGAAGTCCTATTGGGAGGAAACGGTAACAGCACTGCGTTCTAGCGACAGAGCGCCCAACGGCGTGCAACTCTCGCCGGAGGAACGCACCTATCGCCTATGCTGGGCTCAGTATCGTCTCAAGGTCATCGCAGGTACCTAGACTTTCACAATCGTCTTGAAGCCGCCGTAGATGAGACGCTTGCCATCGAAGGGTGGGTTCTTGGGGTCGCACATCTCCATCAGGCGCTTGTCGTTCATGACCTTCTTATTCACCGCGTCGCGGTGCTTGCGCGACTTGTATTCGATGTATGAGAAGACCACGACTTCATCCTTTTTCAGCTTCACGCTGCGCGGGAAGGAGGTGAGCTTACCCACTTTTACATCCTCGGCCACGCATTCGCGGTAATCGACGGCGCCGTGTTCGCGCCAGACCTTTCCGGCCTTCTTCGCGAGTTTCAGGTACTCGGCCAAGCGCTTCTTTGCCACCGGCACAATAAATCCATCTACGTACGACATCGGTATTCTCCCAAATTGATTTAGTCAGGCAGATTAGCCGCCAATTGGCCGAGGATAAACTCCGTGCCTTCCTTTCGCGAGGCTAATCCGTCCTCGCCGTCAATGAATACCGCCTGTTCCGTGAACCGCATGGCGGTCTTATTACCTTGCGGCGTGAGTTCGATGGTGGCCAGCGAGATCGACATGAAGTGACCGCGCGCATACATGTCGTAGTCATAAATGATGCGCTCGCCCGGCACGATCTCGTGGTAGCGCGCGACGAATTTGCTTTCGTGGCCGTCGGGGAAGCGGCCATGCGCGATCTCGGTGCCGCCGACGCGGAAGTCCATCTCGCGCTGAAGCTCAACCCAGCCAGGCGGGCCAGCAAACCACTTCGCTTTGCTCTTAGGATCGGCGAAGGCTTTGAACACGCGAGCGGGCGGGGCATCAAAAACGCGTTCGATGGTGAAGGATCCGTGAATGGCTTTAGGTGCGGATTTTGCTTTGCTCATGACTTTCTCCGTTTGCGCTTTTTCAATGCGAAGGTTTCCGCGGCGAGCATGTTGCCCAGCCGATCGAATTGGCTTTCCCAAAAGCTGCGCCGCTCGCTGATCCACTGCTCGGCGGTGCGCAAAGCTTTGCTCTCCAGCTTGCACGTGCGCACGCGGCCCACTTTCTCGGAACTCACCAGCCCGCTCACTTCCAGGACGGCCAGGTGCTGCACAACGGCGGGCAGCGACATAGCCAGAGGGGCGGCAAGATCGCTCACCGTCGCCGGCCCGCGCAGGAGCCGCTCGATCATCACCCGGCGCGCCGGGTCCGCCAGCGCGTGAAAGGTACGATCAAGTGCAGCGCTGTGAGTCTGCATCGCTACGCTGTCGGGAACATATGGAAGAAGGGCTCAGCCTCTTTCAGCGTGCGTGCATACGAAGGGCGTTGCTTCAGGCGCGCGAGGTAGGCGGCGGCATTCTTGTGAGTGTCGGCAAAGGGCAACACTTTATCCGCGTAGAAGAGAGCAGGGGCGGCAGCGCAATCGGCCATGGTGAAGTGCTCGCCGATGGCCCAGGTTTTGTCTTTCATCTCGGCATCGACCATATCGAGGCCGTGTTTCAGTTTAGCGCGGTATTGTTCGACGCCGAATGCATCTTTCTTATCGGCCGGCCGCAGGCGGTCAGCCACGATGCGTCCCATATTTTCATGTACATAAAGATCATAGAACCGGTCCCAGAAGCGCACGTTGCGTGCGGTTTCGGCATCGCTGCCGAGAAGCTGTGTCTTTCCCGGATAGTACTGCGCCAAGTACTCGATGATGATGGTGGACTCCGGCACGGTCTCATTGCGCACCTCATCCCGGATCACCGGGAACTTGGCCATGGACCACACTTTTGCAAAGGCCGCGCGGGACTCCGGGTCGCCCAGGTTCACCATGTGCGGCGTGAAAGGCACGCCCGTTTCGTACAGCGCAATCAGCACCTTGTGGCAGTAAGACGATAACGGGTGGAGATAAAGCGTCAGCGACATGGCCTATTCCCTTCTTTAATACTTAAGTAAATACTTAAGTATCATGGGCCGTTTAGGCCGGCAAGGATTTTATGCACGCGCGGATTTTTTAGTTAATTCAGCGGCCTGCTAATTCAGAGGAATGACGCGCACGACGTCGCCGGCGGCGGCTGCGCGCGTAAAGGGCTCGCGGATGAGCAGACCATCGGCGCGGGCGAGATTGGCGATCATGGCGCTATCCTGCACACCGGCAAGGCGCACGGTGAGGAGGTCGTCGCCATCATCGTGCAAAGTGGCGCGCAGATGATCGGTGCGGCTATCGTTGGCTTTCAGCGGCGCGGCCAGGCGCGCGGCAATGGTTCTGGGTGCGCTGCCCGCCAGGCCCAGCAGTTTTTCCAGAGCAGAGCCCAGGAACAGCGTCGCGCACACCATGGTGGATACAGGATTACCTGGCAGCCCCAATACCGGCAGATCATGCAGGCGGCCATACAGCAGCGGCTTGCCGGGGCGCATGGCGACTTTATGGAACCCGGCTTTGAAGCCCGCGTCGGTCAATGCGCCTTTGACAACATCATGATCGCCGACGGACACGCCGCCGCTGGTCACCAAAAGATCGAGGTGTCTGGCTTGCTCGGCCATGCGCAGCAGCGATGCCGGATCGTCCTTGCAGTTTCCAAGATCGGTGACTTCACCGCCATGGGCCGTGATGAAAGCGCACAATCCCGGTCCATTGGACGAGGGAATTTGCCCAGGCCCTATAACATCGCCCGCCATCACCACTTCATCGCCGGTGGACAGCACGCCGATGCGAGGTTTGCGCGACACGGTGATGCGCGGCAGGTTCATGGCGGCCAGCAACGCCACGTCGCGCGCCGTCAGGTGGCGCGGTGCGGCAAGGATACTGTCGCCCGTGCGAAAGTCGCTGCCCATGATACGGATGTGCTCGGCAAGGCGCGGCACGTTCTTCACCGTCACGGTGACTCCGACGGCCTCGGTATTTTCCTGAATGACCACAGTATCCGCGCTCATGGGAACCATAGCGCCTGTGAAGATGCGTATCGCTTCGCCTTCTCCAAGGTGTCCCGGCCAAGGATGTCCGGCAGCGGACTCGCCCACCACGCGCAGATTCTTCGGCACGTCTTCAACGTCGCCCGCGCGCACCGCATAACCGTCCATGGCCGAAACATCGGCCGGCGGATGCGACACCTGCGCCACCGCCGCTTCGCGCAGCACGCGGCCCAAAGCTTCAGCGAGTTTTACGTGCTCCGTGGAAACAGGGGCGAGGTCGTCCACAATCTGCGCTCTGGCCTCGGCGACGGAGAGCAGAGAAGGGCTCATGTCAGTCCTGCTTAAATGTACCCGACTTGCCCCCGGTCTTCTTGACCAGACGGATGTCGGAAATGCGCATGGAGCGGTCCACGGCCTTGCACATGTCATAGACCGTAAGTGCTGCGGCGGAGACTGCTGTGAGAGCCTCCATCTCCACGCCGGTCTGGCCGGTGACTTTGCACGTGGCGGTGATGTGCACGGCTTTGGCTTTGCTGTCGCAGGAAAGGTCCACCTTCACCGACGTCAAACCAATGGGATGACACAATGGTATGAAATCCGGCGTGCGTTTGGCTGCTGTGATGCCCGCCAGCTGCGCCACGGCCAATACGTCGCCCTTCTTCACCTTGCGACTTTTGATGAGCTTCAGTGTGGACGCTTCCATATAAACAGTGCCCTTGGCGACGGCTTCACGCGCCGTGCTGGCTTTGTCGGAAACATCCACCATGACGGCATTGCCCGCATCATCAAAGTGCGTGAACTTCTTGGCCGCCTTCTTTTGAGTCTTCTTAGGCATGGGCGCGCTCCGGTGTGAGCAGCGCGCGCGTGGCCGCTTCCACATCCTGTTGGCGCATAAGCGATTCACCGATCAGGAACCGCCGCGCGCCGCACCGCGCCATGCGCGCGAGGTCGGCGGCGGTTTTTAGGCCGCTCTCGGACACCAGCACGCGGTCTTTCGGCAGCATGGCGGCAAGCCGCTCGGTCACGGCCAGGTCGGTCTTCAGTGTCTTAAGGTTGCGGTTGTTCACGCCGATCAGCGGTGACTTCAGTTTCATGGCGCGCGCGAATTCGGCTTCGTCATGCACTTCGATCAGAACTTCAAGATTGAACTGCTCAGCGGTGGCTTCCAACTCAGCAGCCTGGGCATCGTCCAGCGCCGCAAGGATCAAGAGAATGCAATCGGCGCCGATGGCCCGCGCTTCCGCCACCTGATAGGGCTCCAGCATGAAGTCCTTCCGGATCACGGGCAAATTCACAGCCGCGCGCGCGGTTTTCAAATAGTCGTCGGAACCTTGGAAATGCTTTTCTTCGGTGAGAACCGAGAGGCACGCGGCACCGGCATTTGAATAGGCGCGCGCAAGGTCCGCCGGCGCGAAGTCCGGGCGGATCAGACCCGCCGAGGGCGAAGCCTTCTTGATCTCTGCAATGAGTCCGTACTGGCCTTTATCAGCCTTCGCCGATAACGCCGCTGCAAATCCGCGTACGGGCGAAGCCGCCTTGGCCGCGCGTTCCACGTCCGCCAATGGCGCGCGTGTCTTGCGTTCAGCAACGGCAATGCGCTTGTCGGCGCAGATTTCGGCGAGCACATCGTTCATGCGGGCACCGTTGTATTCTGCGTAATGGCCACAAGTCCGGCGAGGGTCTTGTTGGCCTTGCCGCTCATAATGGCGTCCAGCGCGATGGCGGCACCTTCCTTCAAATCGCTCGCTTTGTCCGCGACGACCAAAGCCGCCGCCGCGTTCAGCACCACGATATCGCGGTAAGCACCGCCGCGCCCGTGCAGCAGGGTGCGCATGGCTGCGGCATTGGTCTTGGCATCGCCGCCCGTCAACTCTTCCGGTTTGGCACGCTTCAGGCCGGCATCTTCGGGTGTCACTTCAAAAGAGCGCACCGCGCCGTCTTTGAGCTCGCTCACGAATGTTGCGCCGGTCGTCGTGATCTCGTCCAGGCCGTCGCTGCCGTGCACGACCCAGGCGCGGGTCGAACCCAGCCGCCCTAAAGTTTCGGCCATGGGCGTCACCCACTTGCGCGCGAACACACCCACCACCTGGCGCTTGGCGCCCGCAGGGTTGGAGAGGGGCCCCAACAGATTGAAGATGGTGCGCTGGCTAAGTTCCTGGCGCACAGGTCCCACGAACTTCATGGCGTCGTGATGCTTCTGCGCAAAGATGAAGCCGATGCGGGCTTCGCGCAACGCGCGCGCCACAACATCTGGCGTCACATCGATATTCACACCCAGCTCGGCCAGCACATCCGCCCCGCCGGACTTGGACGACATGGCGCGGTTGCCGTGTTTCGCCACGGGCACACCGCACGCCGCCACCACCAACGCCACGGCAGTCGAGATATTGAAGGTGCTCATGCCGTCGCCGCCGGTACCGCAGACATCGATGCAGTCGGCGGGCGCGTCCACTTTCAGCGCTTTTGCCCGCATGACACGCGCCGCAGCGGTGATTTCGTTCACGTGCTCGCCGCGCACGCGTAGGCCCATGAGGAAGGCGCCGATCTGCGCCGGTGTTGCCGCACCGCTCATGATGACGTCGAAGGCACTCTCGGCGTCTGCTTCGCTGAGGATAGAGCCGTCGGCGATCTTGGCGAGTGTGGGTTTGAGGTCGCTCATGTCTTATGCAGCCGCGATCTTGGCGCCGCCGTTGAACACGGGCTCTGCCTTCGCTTTCAATCCTGTCGAGACCAGGAAGTTGCGTAAGATTCGATGCCCATACTCCGAAGCGATGCTCTCGGGGTGGAACTGCACGGATGTGATGGCGTGCTTGCGGTGGGCAAGACCCATGATGAGTCCGTCGCTGCTCTCCGCCGTCACTTCCAAATCTTTCGGCAAGCTCGCGCGGTCCACCACCAGCGAGTGATAGCGCGTGGCCGTGAAGGGCGAGGGCACCTCGGCGAACATCGGGTGACCGGTATGCGTGATGCTGCTTACTTTGCCGTGCATGGGTTCAGGGGCGCGTACCACTTTGCCGCCAAACGCCTGGCCGATGGACTGCAACCCCAGGCATACGCCGAACACGGGAATCTTCCCGGCGGCAGCGGCGATAAGCGGCAGACAAATTCCGGCCCGGTCCGGATCGCAAGGGCCCGGTGACAGGATGATGCCGGCGGGCTTCAGGTGTAGGACTTCCTCCACCGTCACCTTGTCGTTGCGGTGTACGGACACGTCAGCGCCCAACTCGGAGAGGAAGTGCCACAGGTTATACGTGAAGCTGTCGTAATTATCGATCAGCACGTATTGCGGTGTGGCGGCGGCGGATGGCGGAGTCATGGCGGAACCTTAAGGAAAACCGGGGTCAACATGCCCCCGGACCTTGGGTGCGTCAAGGCACGCGGGATCTCTGGAAAAGGGTAGCCGTTCATGGACGTTTAACGGGGGATGGTCTAGAGAACGGGTCATGTCTGAAGAGCAGAAAAGCGGCAAATCCCAGAATCCTTTTGGCGTCCGGCCAGTCTTCTTGATTGCTGCCGGCATCGCGCTTCTGGGCTTTGGGGTTATTTCGGGTGTGGGGCTCGATCTTGCAACCCGCCCGGCGCCGCGTCCGGTTGCAAAAACGCCAGCCGGGCCGCCGAAGCCCTCACGGGGGTACGTGGCGCCCAAGTTCGAGACGCCGGACGAGCGCGCAGCCCCTGCCACAAATAGCATTCTTGATGCGCCACCGCCGCAGCCGGCAACAGCCACACCGCCGCCCGTCACTCCGTCTGTCGTCAAGGCGCCCGCCGTCGTTACCACTGCGGTCCCCGATAACGCTCTCGCTGCCAACACCGTGCCCAGCACGGCGGATGCCCGCCAGCCGGTGGTCGCGATTGTCATCGACGACATGGGCCTCGATCACACGCACTCCGTGAAAATGATCCAACTGCCGGGACCGCTCACGCTATCGCTCATGACTTATGCCGATGGTCTGCCGGCGCTGGTGGAGCAGGGGCATAAGGCGGGACATGAAATCTTGGCGCATCTGCCCATGGAACCCATCAACGCCAAGGAGAACCCGGGTCCGGGTGCTTTGCGCGCCAACATGGATGAAGCCGCCATCCGGCGCACGCTCGCGCAGGATCTTGATGGCTGGAGTGGGTATGTGGGCGTCAACAACCATATGGGCAGCAAGTTCACCAAGGACAAGGTGCGCATGGGCGTCGTCATGAGCGAGCTGAAGGCGCGCGGGCTTTTGTGGCTCGATTCAAAAACCATCGGCGACACCGTTGGTCCCGTGACCGCAAAAGCCGCCGGCGTGCCTTATGTGGAACGCGATGTGTTCCTCGACAACACCGAGACCGTCGAAGCTGTCACGACTCAACTGGAATTGCTGGCGGCGGCGGCCAAGAAGAATGGCAGCGCCATCGCCATTGGTCACCCGCATGATGCGACCTTCGCTGCGTTGCAGAAATGGTTGCCGACTTTGCAAGCGCGGGGGATTGATCTCGTGCCCGTCACGGAAGTCTTGAAACGGCGGAGTGCGCCTTAAACACCACCTGTCATCCCCGACGCGCAGAGCGCGGTCGGGGATCCATTCATCGACACGCTTGGGCTGGAGTTTTTTGCACGTTGGATTCCGGATCGCGCGGCTTCGCCGCTTGTCCGGAATGACGAGGAATTCTATCTATTCCCGCCCGCGAAGAACCGCACGGCTTCTTCCGCCGCCCGAATAAGCGCCCGCGCTTTATTGTTGCTCTCCTGATATTCCATTTCAGGATCGCTGTCGGCGACCACGCCGCCGCCCGCTTGCGCCACCATCTGGCCGTCCTTTACCAGCGCCGTACGCAGCGCGATGCAGGTATCCATGTCACCGTTGGCCGAGAGATACCCGATGGCGCCGCCGTAGAAGCTGCGCCGTTCGCTCTCCAGCTCGTCGATGATTTCCATGGCCCGGATTTTTGGCGCGCCGGAAACTGTGCCCGCCGGGAAACCCGCCATGAGCGCATCCATGGCGTCGCGCTCGGGGCTGATCTCGCCCTCGACGTTGGAGACGATGTGCATGACGTGGCTGTAGTACTCGATGATGTTCTGCTCAGTCACGCGCACGGTGCCGGGTTTGCACACGCGGCCCACGTCGTTGCGGCCCAGGTCCAGCAGCATCAAGTGCTCGGCCAGTTCCTTTGGATCGGACAGCAAATCCTTCGCCAGGGCTTCGTCCTCGGCCTTGGTCTTGCCGCGCGGTCTTGTACCGGCGATGGGCCGGATCGTCACTTTGCCGTCGCGCAGGCGCACCAGAATTTCGGGGCTCGAGCCGACGATGGCAAAACCATCGAGATTGAGATGGAACAGGAACGGCGAGGGGTTCAGGCGACGTAAGGCCCGATACAGCGCAAAGGACGGCAGTGTGAATGGCACGCGGAAGCGTTGCGACGGCACCACCTGGAAGATGTCACCGGCGCGGATGTACTCCTTCGCCTTGGCCACCATCGCATGATAGCCGTCGCGGCTGGTGTTTGATGCAGCCGCCTCGAAGCGCGGCGACGTCGCCGGCACATGCGCTGGAACAGCTTTGTCCAGCGCCACGGTGATAGCAGCGATGCGCGCTTGCGCGGCTTCGAAAGCCGCTTCCGCCGACACATCCGCTTTTGGATACACCGAGGCGACAATCGTCATGATGTCTTTGACGGTGTCAAAGATCACTGTCACCGTTGGCCGCATGAACAATCCGTCCGGAATGCCAAGCTTGTCCGGGTTGGCATCGGGTATGTTCTCCACCAAACGGATGGAGTCATAACCCATGTAGCCGATCAGGCCCGCCGCCATGGGCGGCAGGTGCTCAGGGATATCCATGCGCGAGGCCGCCATCAGAGCCCGCAGCGAGGTCAGCGTCGGTTTGTCATCGGGTGTAAATGTGAGCGCTTCGGCGCCGACGTCGCGGCAGACCTCGGCGCGTTGGCCCTTGCAGCGCCACACCAGGTCCGGTTCCAGGGCGATGAAGGAATAGCGCTCACGCACCGCGCCACCTTGAACGGATTCCAGAAGCGCGGTGAAGGGCCGCTCCTGGCCCAGCTTGAGCATGACCGAAACCGGCGTATGCAGATCGGCGGGCAACTCCGCCCACAGCACTTGCGCCTTGCCGGCCTCATAGGCCGCCGCGAAAGCGCCGCGTGCCGGAAAGACGTCCATAGCGGTCACTCGTGTGCGACTATTGCGATTGGCGTTGGTTCGTGATGTCGCCGATGATCTTCTGATCCACCGTCACCGGGAAGCGCGCGGTATAGGCGCGGATCAGTTCTTCCGAGAGTGTGGTACCGATCTGGGCCTTCAGCGCCTGCGACATCTGCTCTCTCACGGGCGCTAATGCACCGGTCGGCGTCGGCACGGTGATGTCCTTCAGCCGCGCCACCAGAATGCCATCCTCCACCGGCGCCACCACAACATCGCCGACCTTGGCGGTGAAGAGGCGCGACAGCAGATCAGGGCTGATGCGCTTGGAATCGATCACATGTTGGCGTTCCAGTCCGGTACCGCTGCGCGTTATCGGACCCAATGGCGCGTATGAGATCCGCTTGTCTTGGGTTTCCACGGCCGCCAGAGACGAAGAGGGGCCGAGATCCTTGGCGATCTTGTCGGCGGTGGCTTGCGCCAGAGCCGTGCGTTCCTGAGCCTGCCAGAGTGTGACGACCTTCGGGCGTACTTCGTCCAACGGATGTGGCGCCGGCGGCGTCACCGTATCCACATGCACGACGTAGTAACCATCCTTCGTTGGCAGATCGAGCATCTTGCTCTCTTTGCCGGCGCCGGTATCGAAAGCAGTGTTCAGAAGGTTGGTGGGGTCCACCAGATTTGGCACGGTCAAACCCGCGGGGTCTTTGCCGTCCTTATCGATAGCGGGAATTTCCACGATGCGCGCGCCGACAGTCTTGGCGACATCGGCGAGAGGCGCGCCGCTGGCAAGTCCGTCTTCGAGATGCGTCGAGGCGTCATAGACCGCATCGATACCTTTTTCCTGGGCAATCGCCTTGCGGATGGTTTCCTTGGTAGCCTCCAACGTCTGCACCGCTTCTGGTGTCGAGGATTTTACTTCGATCAGATGCCAGCCCAGCGGCGACTGGATCGGTTGGCTGATCTCGTGCAGGGGCGTCGCAAAGGCACCATCCAGCATTTTCATAAGTGGGGCGGCGGCGTTTACCTCGCCGAGATCCACCACAGCGCCGGCCTTTGCTTTCGCGGCTACCGTTTCCAGGCTATCGCCGGGGGCGGCCTTGGCGCGGGCGGCGTCGGCTTCTTCTTTGCTCTTGAAAACCAACTGTACGAGGTGGCGCGTCTCGGCGGTTTTGTAGCGACCCTGGTTTTCGTCGTAATAGGCTTTGACGGCGGCATCATCGATGCTTTCGGTCTTCACGAGATCACCTGAGGTCAGCGTCAGCACCGACAGCTTGCGGTATTCCGGCGCTGTGAAGGCCGCGATGTTCTTATCGTAGACAGCCTTCAGCTCTTCCTCTGTCGGTGTCTTCTTCAAGTCCATCGCGCTTGCGGGCACCAGCAGAGTGTCGGCCACGCGCGTCTCGCCGCGATACTTGAACAGGGCATCGACAAGGGTCTGCGGCGCGCTGGCATTCTGGGCAGCGGGCTGTACGAGGATGCCTTCACGGACTTCACCGTCATACAGGGCCGCCGCATTGGCTTCCGTCATCTGATTCTGCGAGAGGATCTCTTGAAACAACGCTTCGCTGAATTTGCCGTCGCGCTGGAAAGTCGGGGTCCGCATGATCTGATCGCGCAGTTCTTCGCGCGTCACGGTGACACCCAAGTTGTTCGTCGCGGCGCGGATGGTGGCTTGGCGGGTCAGGTCCTGCAGCAGCGTTGTCATGACCGTGTTGCGCGTCGCCGGATCGGAGAGGACCGAAACCTGTCCACCCATGGCCTGGCGGAATTGCTCAAGCTCGCGCGTGAAATAGCGTTGCACCGTGTCGACACGCACTTCGGCGTCGCCGGCCTTCAAGGCCACGCCCGGGGCAAGTGAACTGCCGCCGACGAAGTCGCCCACGCCCCAGATGCCGAAGCTCAGGGCAAGCATTCCCAGGAATGCTTTGAAGATGATGCTGTCTTTGATGCGCGTGCGGAAGAATTCAAGCATGGCTGTTCGCTCTATCTAATAAGGTATGGCAATTGGGCGGCATCATAGGGGCCACCCGGAACCCCGGCAAGTATTCCGAAACCGGCTCTAGATATAGGATTTCCTTGGCGTTTTCCAACATTGCAGGGGCGATAAAAGCAGGTTAGCAAGGCTGATGGGCGGTGGGTGTGACAAGGCGTCTCGGAGGCGGAATGCGCTACCTGATTGCGGGCAATTGGAAAATGAACGGCTCCCTGGCCTCGGCCCGGACCTTGGCGCAAGGTCTCGCCGACCGGCGGGAACTGACGGCCAAGGCCGACATTGCATTGTGTCCACCGGCGCCGCTGCTGCCGGCTATCGCCGCTGCCGTGGCGGGAAGTGCCGTTGCCTTCGGGGGACAGGATTGTCACGCGGCGGAGAAGGGGGCCCACACCGGGGATATCAGCGCCTGGTTGCTGAAGGACCTGGGATGCAGCTTTGTCATTGTCGGGCATTCCGAACGCCGCGCCGATCACTTTGAGACCGATGCCATCGTCAAAGCCAAGGCCTCGGCGGCGTTGAAGGCCGGGTTAACACCCATCGTCTGTGTCGGCGAAACGGAAGCCGAGCGTGAAGGCGGCAAGACGTCCGCTGTTATTTCCCGTCAGATGGCGGGTTCGCTGCCGGAAGCCAGTACCGCCGCAAACACTGTTATTGCCTATGAACCCGTCTGGGCCATTGGCACCGGCAAGACCGCCACCACGGATGACATTGCTGCCGTCCATGCTCAGGTCCGCGACCTCTTCGCCGCCGCGCGCGGCAATGCTGGGGCGCTCCGCATCCTTTATGGCGGGTCCGTCAAAGGCGCCAATGCGGCCTCCATTCTCGCCACAGCCGGGGTGAACGGCGCCTTGGTGGGCGGGGCCAGCCTCGATCTCGAGGACTTTGCCCGCATTATTCTGGCCTGTCCTTAGCGGCACCCTACCTTGACGGGGCGAAAAACCGCCCCAAATCACCCGAGGGTGGCCAGTTGGGTGAGCAAATTGCCCCTAGCCTTGAGGCGCCCGAAGGACTAAAAGACCGCCCATTCCGCCGTTCCCTGGGATCCCGGTCAAGATTTTGAAAAACCGAGATTTTGTGGAACCTGGGGATTTGGCTCCCGCTGCCGAGGCATCATGATCACTGTCGTCGTTGTCATCCATTTGCTCGTCGCCATGGCGATGATTGGTCTCATTCTTCTCCAGAAGAGTGAAGGCAACTCCGCAGGCGCGGGTTTCTCCGGTTCGGGCAATATCAGCAGCATGATGCAGCCGCGCGCCCGGCCCAATCCTTTGAGCCGCGCCACGGTTTTCTTCGGCATCGCGTTCTTTGCGACCAGCATTGGCCTTTCGCTGCTGTCCAAGCAGACCGCGCCGGCGCCCACACTCTTGGCTCCCGACGCCTCCACCGCGACACCGGTGAGCACCGGCCCCGCGCCCAAGGTCAACGATCTTCGCGAACCGGCAGCAGCGGAACCCGCCGCTGGCGCACCAGCCAGCACGCCCGCTCCCACGTCCACGGGCGCGACGCCACCCGCGGCGGCTCCAGCCACGCCGCCTGCCGCTCCTCAAGTTCCGGTCAACTGACGGCGATGACCCCGCGGCGGACCTTCTCGAAAACCCGCTGCTCCCGACACCATCTTCAGCCCCACACAGTGGGCTGCTTTTCTTCATATTTGCGGCGCTTGCCGCGCGTTTTACATGAGGTACATTAGCCGCCCATGACGCGTTTTATCTTTATCACCGGCGGCGTGGTTTCCTCCCTCGGCAAAGGTCTTTGCTCCGCCTCGCTCGGCGCGCTGCTGCAAGCACGCGGCTACACGGTACGTCTGCGCAAGCTCGACCCGTATCTCAATGTCGATCCGGGCACCATGAGCCCGTATCAGCACGGCGAAGTCTATGTCACCGACGACGGCGCCGAGACCGATCTCGATCTCGGCCACTACGAGCGCTACACCGGCGTGGCTTCGCGTTTCACCGACAGCGTCACCACGGGGCGCATCTATTCGAACGTCATTGCCAAGGAACGCCGTGGCGATTACCTGGGCGGCACGGTGCAGGTCATCCCGCACGTCACCGACGCCATCAAGGAATTCATCCAAGCTGATATTTCGGCTGAGGATTTCATCCTCTGCGAAATCGGCGGCACGGTCGGCGATATCGAAAGCCTGCCGTTCCTGGAAGCCATCCGCCAGCTTGGCAACGAGCTGGGGCCCGAGCGCGCCTTGTTCATGCATCTCACGCTCGTGCCGTACATCTCGGCTGCCGGTGAACTCAAGACCAAGCCGACGCAGCACTCCGTGAAGGAGCTGCTCGGCCTGGGCATCCAGCCCGACATTCTCATGTGCCGCATCGATCGGCCGCTGCCGGCGTCCGACCGCCGCAAGATCGCGCTGTTCTGCAACGTGCGCGAAGCCGCCGTTATTCCGGCGCTGGATGTCGACACCATCTATCAAGTGCCGGTTTCCTATCACGAGCAGGGCCTCGACGAACAAGTGCTGCTGCACTTCAAGCTGCCCACGGACAAGACGCCCGATCTCTCGCGCTGGAAGAGCATCGTCGAGAAGGTCCGCAAGCCCGAAGGCGAAGTGACCATCGCCATCGTCGGCAAGTACGTGCAACTGAAAGACGCTTACAAGTCGCTCTCGGAAGCGCTTGAACACGGCGGTATCGCCAACAACGTGCACGTGAAGCTCGACTGGATCGATTCCGAGATCTTCGAGCGCGAAGACGTTGTGCACCACCTGGAGCATGTACACGGTATTCTGGTGCCAGGCGGCTTCGGCGAGCGCGGTGCCGAAGGCAAAATCAAAGCGGCCCAGTTCGCGCGCGAGCGCAGTGTGCCGTACTTCGGGATTTGCTTCGGCATGCAGATGGCCGTCATCGAAGCGGCGCGCAATATCGCCGGCCTCAAGGGCGCCAGCACCACGGAATTCGGCGAAACACCGCATCCCGTCGTCGGCCTCATGACAGAGTGGGTACGCGGCAACGAGGTGCAGCGCCGCACACAGACCAGCGACAAGGGCGGCACCATGCGCCTCGGTGCTTATCCGTGTGTGCTGACGCCAGGCAGCCGCGTGTCGCAGATATATGACACGCCTAGCATCCAGGAACGCCACCGCCACCGCTACGAAGTGAACATCAACTACAAGGACCGCCTCGAAAAGACCGGCCTCAAATTCTGCGGTATGTCACCGGATGGCGTGCTGCCCGAGATGGTCGAGTATCCCGAACATCCGTGGTTCATCGGTGTGCAGTTCCATCCCGAATTGAAGTCGAAGCCTTTCCAGCCGCACCCGCTGTTCACTTCTTTCATCGAAGCCGCTGTGGCTCAAAGCCGGTTGGTATGATGCGCCTCTTTTCCATTTTCTTCTTCGCGCTCCTTCTGTTCACGTCGCCGCACGTCTTTGCGCAGGACGCAACCACCGCGGCCAACGAAGCGATCCAGCGCCGCGATTATGCGACGGCCATTCAGATCGTGACGCCCATCGCCGAAAAGGGCGACGACCAGGCGGCTTTCTATCTTTCCATGATCTATGGCGGCGCTTATGGCCCCGAGCCGACCGACACCGCGTTGGCGTTGAAGTGGCTGACCGCCGCCGCCGAGCGCGGCATGAAGGAAGCGCAAGCGGAACTGGGCGACCGTTACCTCGACGGCCTCTGGGTGAAACAGGATTTTCCCACGGCCGCCAAGTGGTACCGCAAGAGCGCCGATCAAGGTTACGCGCGCGCTCAAAGCCTTCTCGGACAGATGACGGAACTGGGAAAGGGCATGGCGCCGGATCCCGCTGAAGCCTTGAAGCTCTATCTCGCGGCTGCCGCGCAAGGGCATGCGGTTGCGCAAGTGGATGTGGGCCGTGTCTATGCGCGCGGGGTTGGCGTGCCGCAGGATGCCGTAATGGCGGTGAAATATTTCCGTATGGCGGCGGACCAGAGCAACGTGTCGGCGGAGATTTGGATGTCGTCGGCCTATGAAATGGGTGCTGGCGTGAAGAAGGATTTCACCATCGCTTATATGTGGACACTCATTGCTCAGAAGAATGCCGACCTCAAGAATCCTGCGACGCCGCTGCCCACGGGCTTTGCGGTCATCCTGGATAATCTCGGCAAGCAGATGTCGGGGGCGGAAATCCAGCTCGCCCATCAGATGGCGGACGGCTGGAAGCCGCACCAATAAGGAGAGGTCATGCGTTGCGGATCTCTTTTAGCGATGTCTATCGCACTGGGTTGCATAACGCCCGCTTGGGCGGACGATATGGAGACGCTTGCGCCCGCGCTCACGCAATTGCGAGATCACAATTATCGCCAAGCGATCGATATGATCACGCCGCTTGCAGAGGCAGGGAATCCTACGGCTGAAATGATGCTTGGCACCATTTATGGCGGTGGTTTTGGTTACAAGTCTGCGAATGTCGCTGATGGATTCAAATGGACAAAGCGCGCCGCCGATCATGGCCTCATGGAAGCGCAGTCAAGTATAGGTGATGCTTATTATTTCGGCCGTGGGGTTGAAAAGAACGGTGCCGAAGCTGTGAAATGGTACCAGCGCAGTGCCGGTCAAGCCTTCCCACCTGCTCAAGCCGCCCTCGGCATGATCTACGTTCTTGGGACGGATGTGCCTCAGGACTTTATTCAGGCCTACATGTGGAACCTTCTTGCTCAGCAAAATGCCGCTGTTCACCCCGAAATACGCTCGCGACTGGTTGATGCCGTTGGACCCACTCTGGCGCAAATGCGTGAGCACATGTCGGCTGAGGAGATTGCCAAGGCTGAAGGCCTTGCAAAACAGTGGAAGCCGGAAGTTGGACGGTAGATTTCGCGTTCAATTCAGCTAGGATCAATTCATGAAAGCCCATCACGTCAAAGTCGGCAGTCTGACGATCGGCAATGATCTGCCCTTCGTGCTCATCGCTGGGCCGTGTCAGATGGAAAGCCGGGCGCACGCGCTGGAAGTCGCCGGTGCTTTGAAAGAAATCGCGGCCAAGGCCGGCATCGGGCTCATCTACAAGAGCTCCTTCGACAAGGCGAACCGCACGAGTGTTTCAGGCAAACGGGGCATGGGCTTGCACGACTCACTCCCCGTATTTGCCGAGATCAAAGAGAAGCTGGGTCTGGTCACGCTCACCGACATTCACGAGATCGAACACTGCGCGCCTGTTGCCGAAGTGGTCGATGTCATGCAGATCCCGGCGTTCCTCTGTCGTCAGACCGACCTGCTGCTCGCGGCGGGACAAACAAAAGCCTGCATCAACGTGAAAAAGGGCCAATTCCTCGCGCCGTGGGATATGGCCAACGTCGTCAGCAAAGTGGAATCCACTGGCAACAAACGTATTCTTGTGACGGAGCGCGGTGTGTCCTTCGGCTACAACACGCTCGTCACCGACATGCGCAGCCTGCCCATCATGGCCAAGAGCGGCTACCCCGTCGTGATGGATGCGACCCATGCCGTGCAACAGCCGGGCGGGCAGGGCACCAGCTCCGGCGGTGATCGCGCCTTTGCACCTGTCATTGCGCGTGCCGCAGTGGCTGTCGGCGTCGCAGCGGTGTTCATGGAAACGCATCCCGATCCCGATCATGCGCCCTCCGATGGCCCTAACATGATCAAACTCGAGAACATGGCCGGCATCCTCGCCACTCTGAAAGCATTCGATCAGGTGGCCAAAGCCAATCCGGTTAGCCTCGACTAAACCAATTCAGATAAAGGACCTTCTATGAGCGCCATCATCGACATCGTCGGCCGCGAAATCCTGGACTCGCGCGGCAATCCCACCGTCGAGGTGGATGTCACTCTGGAAAGCGGCGCCTTCGGCCGCGCGGCTGTGCCGTCAGGGGCTTCCACGGGCGCCCACGAAGCTTCGGAATTGCGCGACGGCGACAAGAAGCGCTACGGCGGCAAGGGCGTGAAGAAGGCCGTGGCCGCTGTGAACGGCGAACTGCACGCAGCGCTCGCGGGCCTCGATGCCAACGATCAGGTCAAGATCGACAACGCCATGATCAAGCTCGACGGCACGCCCAACAAGAAGCGCCTCGGCGCCAATGCCATCCTCGGTGTGTCGCTGGCCGTGGCGAAGGCCGCCGCCATCAACGCCGGCTTGCCCCTTTACCGCTACATCGGGGGTGCTGCGGCGCATGTGCTGCCCGTGCCGATGATGAACATCGTCAATGGCGGCGCGCACGCCGACAATCCCATCGATATTCAAGAATTCATGATCATGCCGGTGAACGCACCGACCTGTGCCGACGCCATCCGCGTGGGCGCCGAAGTGTTCCATGCGCTGAAGAAGCAGCTGAAGGATGCGGGCCATAACACCAACGTCGGCGACGAAGGCGGCTTCGCGCCCAACCTCAAGAGTGCCGACGAAGCCTGCGCCTTCATCATGAAGGCGGTGAAAGCCGCCGGCTACAAGGAAGGCCAGGATGTGGTGTTGGCGCTGGATGCCGCCTCCACCGAGTTCTTCAAGAAGGGCAAGTACGCCATGGAAGGCGAGGGCAAGACCCTTGACGCCAATGGCATGGTGAAGTTCTACGCCGATCTCGTGAAGCGTTACCCCATCGTCTCCATCGAAGACGGTATGGCCGAAGACGACTTCGACGGCTGGGCGGCGCTCACCAAGGAACTGGGCGGCAAGGTGCAGCTCGTGGGCGACGACCTGTTCGTCACCAACCCGGCCCGCTTGGCCGAAGGCATCGAGAAGGGTTTGGCCAACTCCATCCTGGTGAAGGTTAACCAGATCGGCACGCTCACCGAGACACTCGCGGCTGTCGAGATGGCGCACAAGGCCGGCTACACCGCCGTGCTTTCGCACCGCTCCGGTGAGACGGAAGATTCCACCATCGCCGATATTGCCGTCGCCACCAACTGCGGCCAGATCAAGACCGGCTCGCTGTCGCGCTCGGACCGTCTTGCCAAGTACAACCAGCTCATCCGCATCGAGCAGGAGCTTGGCCCGGCGGCGGTGTACGGCGCTGCGGCCTTCAAGAAGCGTCGCAAGATCAAGTAGTCCCGCAGAGATTGTTTGCTGCCGAATCAATCGGACCGAAGTGAGTCATTTCGGCCACACTTTTTGACTCGGAGGCAAAAAAATGAATCCGATGAATCGTGGAATCTTGACCGCGTGACTCGCCCGTGATTCCCTTCTTGCACCGCGACGATCAAGGAGAGGGCTGTGGTCAGAGTTCTGCGACAGGAAATCACCCGCAAGACGCATCAGATCTTCGTGCCCCTGATGTGGGCCGCCGTCATGTCCTATTTCGGGTATCACTTCGTGCAGGGTGACCGTGGGCTTCTGGCGTGGTGGAACTTGCGTCACGAGATTGAAGCTACCGATATCGAGGTCACTGCCGTCACCGCCGAGAAGCAGGCGCTCGAACACCGCGTCTCGCTCCTGCGCCCCGCCAGCCTCGACCGCGACATGCTCGAAGAGCGCGCCCGCATGATGCTGGGCGCGGTAGGGGCTGATGATCTCATTGTCCCCATGGCCGATCCTTCCGCCCAATAATCACAGATAGATAGCTTGATATGTTGTTTGCGGCGCTGTTGCCGATCCGATTCGGCGCAGTTAGATAGCTTGCAATGTAATTATCGCAAGCGGTTGCAGCGCAACATTTTTCTCGCAGGTTCAAAACAAACCCGTTTTGGACTATTTGCGCAATTAACTCCCGCATTTCCCACAAAACACGCCAATTTGTGTTCAACGGCAACACCTTAACCGTCCGCCCTCTTGCCATCCCCGAAATGGCGGCAATATTCTTTCGTGTAAGTGGAGAGCAAACCAAAAGGGTGTCCAGCCGTGATGCCCAGCTCATTCCACGGCTCTTGGAGGGGCGCGTATGTCAGTCAAAAAGGGGGCCCCGAAGAAGGGGCCGGCAGCCGGCAATAACTTGGCGCCGACGACGGACGAATTGGTCAAATACTACAAGGATATGCTGCTGATCCGCCGCTTCGAGGAGCGCGCCGGCCAGCTTTACGGCATGGGGCTCATCGGCGGCTTCTGCCATCTTTATATCGGTCAGGAAGCGGTCGTTGTCGGTTTGCAGGCGTGTTGCCGCCCGGGCGATTCCATCGTCACCAGCTACCGCGACCACGGCCACATGCTCGCCTGCGCCATGGACCCCAAGGGCGTCATGGCGGAGCTAACGGGCCGCTCCACGGGCTATTCGCGCGGCAAAGGCGGTTCGATGCACATGTTCAGCCGCGAGAAGGGCTTCTTCGGCGGCCACGGCATTGTCGCTGCGCAAGTGCCCATCGGCACGGGTCTGGCTTTCGCGCACAAGTACAAAGGCGACGGCGGCCTCTCGATGGCCTACATGGGCGACGGCGCCTTCAACCAGGGTCAGGTTTATGAGTCCCTGAACATGGCCTCGCTCTGGCAGTTGCCGGTGCTCTTCATCGTCGAGAACAACAAGTACGGCATGGGCACGTCGGTCGAACGCTCCTCGGCCAGCACCGATCTCGCCAGCCGTGGTGAAGCTTACAACGTCAAGACCATGTCCATCGACGGCATGGATGTAATGGCAGTACGCGAAGCCGGCATCGAAGCCACCGAGCACATTCGCGCCGGCAAAGGCCCGGTGCTGATGGAAGCCAAGACCTACCGCTACCGCGGGCACTCGATGTCTGATCCCGCCAAGTACCGTACCAAAGAAGAACTGCAGAAGATGCGCACCGAGCATGATCCCATCGATCATCTGCGCCAATTGCTGATCGACCAGAAGGTCCTCGACGACGATGCCTTCAAGGCTATCGACAAGGACATCAAGGATGTCGTCGTGGCGGCCGCCGAATTCGCCCAGACCAGCCCAGAGCCCGATCCTGCGGAGCTTTGGACTGACATCATCATCGCGGCTTAACGGGGGCGACGGATATGGCTACGCAAATTCTCATGCCGGCGCTGTCGCCGACAATGACCGAAGGCAAGCTCTCCAAATGGCTGGTGAAGGAAGGCGATACGGTTGCGAGCGGCACGATCCTCGCCGAGATCGAAACCGATAAAGCCACCATGGAATTCGAAGCGGTGGATGAAGGACGCATCGGCAAAATTCTGGTGCCGGAAGGCAGCGAAGGTGTTGCCGTGAACACGCCCATCGCGACGTTGCTTGCGGAAGGCGAGAGCGCTTCGGCGGCACCCGCGCAGTCCGTGACAAAGCCTACGGCTCCTGCCGCGCCGGCACCGCAAACGAAAGCTCCAGCTGCTCCGGCGGCACCGCCACCTGCCGCTGAAGGCCAGAACTCCTCGTGGAAAACCCAGACCGTGCGCGAAGCCTTGCGCGACGCCATGGCCGAAGAGATGCGCCGCAATCCCAACGTCTTCCTGATGGGCGAAGAAGTGGCCCAGTACCAGGGGGCCTATAAAGTGAGCCAGGGTTTGCTGGATGAGTTTGGCGCGAAACGCGTGGTCGACACACCCATCACCGAGCATGGCTTTGCCGGTCTTGGCGTTGGTGCTGCCTTCGGCGGTCTCGTGCCTATTGTCGAGTTCATGACCTTCAACTTTGCCATGCAGGCCATGGACCAGATCATCAACTCGGCGGCCAAGACACTGTATATGTCCGGCGGTCAGATGGGCTGTCCCATCGTGTTCCGCGGCCCCAACGGCGCTGCGGCGCGCGTCGCCGCCCAACACTCGCAATGCTACGCTAGTTGGTACGCGCACGTTCCTGGCCTGAAGGTGGTAGCGCCCTGGAGTGCGGCGGATGCAAAGGGCCTGTTGAAGGCCGCGATCCGCGATCCCAACCCAGTCATCTTCCTCGAACATGAAATCCTTTACGGCCAGAGCTTCCCCGTACCCGACGCAGCCGACTTCACGCTGCCCATCGGTCAGGCGAAAGTGGAGCGTGTCGGCAAGGACGTAACGCTCGTGGCGTTCTCCATCATGGTCGGCAAAGCCATGAAGGCCGCCGAGAAGTTGGCGGAAGAGGGGATCGACGCAGAGGTCATCAATCTGCGCACGCTGCGCCCGCTCGACACCGCCACCATCATCACCTCGATCCAGAAGACCAATCGCTGCGTCACGTGCGAAGAAGGTTGGGCCTATGCGGGCATCGGTTCGGAAATCGCTGCTGTGATCGTGGAGCAGGCTTTCGACTATTTGGATGCGCCGGTGATGCGCGTCGCGGGCAAAGATGTGCCTATGCCCTATGCCGCCAACCTTGAAGCGCTGGCTTTACCGCAGGTGGAAGATATCGTCGCCTCGGCTAAAGCCGTTTGTTACCGGTAGGAGCCAGGCATGCCCATCGAACTCCTGATGCCCGCCCTGTCGCCAACGATGACGGAGGGCAAACTCGCCAAGTGGCTCAAGAAAGAAGGCGACAAAATTGCCAGCGGCGATGTCATCGCCGAGATCGAGACCGACAAGGCGACCATGGAAATGGAAGCCGTCGATGAAGGGACTCTCGGTAAAATTCTTGTGCCGGAAGGTACCGAGAAGGTGGCCGTCAATCAGCCCATCGCCGTGCTGTTGCAGGAAGGCGAGAGCAAGGACGCGGTGAAAGCCGCACCTGCGGCGCCGAAGGTTGCGCCGCCGGCTCCCGCGCCCGCAGTTCCCGCGCAGAAAGCGATTGCGCCGGCAGCGCCGGCGACAAAGCCCGCCGCGCCCGCGCATGGTGGTGCCCGCGTGTTTGCGAGCCCGCTCGCCAAGCGCGTTGCCGCCAATGCCGGCGTCGATCTCGCCACCGTGCAAGGTACGGGCCCGAACGGGCGCATCGTCAAAGCCGATGTGGACAAGGTTGCCGCCGGTGGTCAGCGCAAGGCCGCAGCGCCGCGCGCATCCGGTCCGGTTCCCGATTACGGCCAGCCCTACAAAGAAGTACCCAACAGCGGCGTGCGCAAAATCATCGCGCAGCGTCTGCTAGAGGCCAAGACAACCATCCCGCACTTCTACCTCACCATCGATTGCGTGATCGACGAAATCGTGAAGGTGCGTAAACAATTGGCCGACGACGGCATCAAGGTGTCGGTGAACGACTTTGTCATCAAGGCGAGCGCGCTCGCTTTGCGCAAAGTGCCGCAAGCCAACGCCAGTTGGACCGATGAAGCCGTGCGTCTCTACGACAACGTCGATATCTCGGTCGCCGTTGCCACACCGGACGGGCTCATTACCCCGATTGTGCGCGATGCCGATAAGAAGGGCCTCGCAGCGATTTCCGCCGAAGTGAAGGATTTGGCGACGCGCGCCAAGGCGAAGAAGCTGAAGCTGGAAGAGTTCCAGGGCGGTGGCTTCTCCATCTCCAATCTTGGCATGTACGGCGTGAAGGAGTTCTCGGCCATCATCAACCCGCCGCAGGTGTGCATCCTGGCGGTAGGCAAGGGCGATGAACGCCCCGTGGTGAAGAACGGTCAGCTTGCGATTGCCAATGTCATGACCTGTACGCTGTCGTGCGATCATCGTGTTGTTGACGGGGCCGTGGGCGCGGAATTCCTACAGGCCTTCCAGGCGCTCATCGAAAATCCGCTGCGCATGTTGTTGTAGGACGCGTGACCATGTCCGATACGCAATTCGACCTCATCGTTGTTGGCGGCGGTCCAGGCGGCTACACGGCTGCCATCCGCGCATCTCAGCTTGGCATGAAGACGGCGATCGTCGAGAAGGAGAATCTCGGTGGTATCTGTCTTAACTGGGGTTGTATCCCGACCAAAGCGCTGCTGCGCTCGGCCGAGGTCTATCATTTGATGCATCGTGCTAAGGAGTTTGGGCTTAAGGCCGATAACATCGCTTTCGACATCGAAGCGGTGATCAAGCGCTCGCGCGGCGTGGCCAGCCAGCTCAACTCCGGCGTCAAACACTTGATGAAAAAGAACAAGGTCACGGTGTTCGACGGCCACGCCAAATTGATGCCGGGCCGCAAGCTCAACGTCACCAAAGACGGCAAGACGGTTGCCGATCTCACCGGCAAGAATATCATCCTGGCGACCGGCGCGCGCGCACGCGAACTACCGGGTCTGGAAGCAGACGGCAATCTGGTGTGGAACTATCGCCACGCCATGGTACCGAAAATGTTCCCGAAGACGCTGCTGGTCATTGGCTCCGGCGCGATTGGGATCGAGTTTGCCAGTTTCTACCAAACCATGGGCGCGAAGGTGACCGTGGTTGAGGTCCTCGATCGCATCGTACCTGTGGAAGATGCCGAGATTTCCGCCATCGCCCACAAGCAGTTCGAGAAGCAGGGCATGGTCATCAAGACCAAGGCTGTCGTAAAGGCGCTGAAACGCAACGCCAATGATGTGACGGCCACGATTGAGCAAGGCGGCAAGAGCGAAGACATCACCTTCGAGCGTGTCATCTCTGCCGTGGGCATTGTCGGCAACGTCGAGAATATCGGGCTCGAAGGCACAAAGATCAAAGTCGAGAAGACCCATATCGTTGCCGGCCCCTATTGCGAAACCGGAGAGCCCGGTATCTACGCCATCGGCGATCTGACGGGGCCACCGTGGCTCGCGCATAAGGCTGGCCATGAAGCCGTCATATGCGTCGAGAAGATCGCGGGCCAGCATCCACATCCTCTGAACGTGCTTGGCATTCCCGGCTGCACCTACTGCCATCCGCAGATCGCCAGCGTGGGCCTCACGGAGCAGGCGGCGAAGGACAAAGGCTATCAGGTGAAGGTGGGCCGCTATCCCTTTATCGCGAACGGCAAAGCCATCGCCTTGGGCGATACGACCGGTCTCGTGAAAACCGTGTTTGACGCTAAGACAGGTGAATTGCTTGGCGCCCATATGGTTGGTGCGGAAGTGACCGAACTGATTCAGGGCTATGCCATCGCCAAGACCCTGGAGACCACCGAGCAGGAATTGATGCACACGGTGTTCCCGCATCCGACGTTGTCGGAAATGATGCACGAGAGCGTGCTCGATGCTTACGGCCGCGCCATCAATATGTGAGTTGTGCTAGACTTAAGCCCATGAGCAACGTCGAATCCATTGCCGAGAATAAACAACGCCTCCCGAAGCCGCCTTGGCTGCGGGTGAAGGCACCGACGTCTCCCGAGTATCACGAGACGCGCAAGCTGATGCGCGGGCTCAAGCTGCACACGGTTTGCGAGGAGGCGGCATGCCCCAACATCGGGGAATGCTGGTCCCAGAAGCACGCCACCATGATGATCCTGGGCGATATCTGCACGCGGGCCTGCGCCTTCTGCAATGTCAAAACCGGCAAGCCGGGCGCTGTAGACGCCGATGAACCCGCGCACGTGGCCGAAGCCGTGCGGCAGTTGGGCCTGCGGCATGTGGTGATCACATCCGTGGACCGCGACGATCTCGACGACGGCGGTGCGTATCATTGGGTCGAAGTGATCAAGGCCGTGCGTGCGGCCAATCCCGAAACGACCATCGAAGTGCTGACACCGGATTTCCGCAAGAAACTCGGCATGGTGGACCTTGTGGCCGCTGCCAAGCCCGACGTTTACAACCACAACCTTGAAACCGTTCCGCGCCTCTACCGCAAGGTCCGCGCCAGCGCGCGTTACTTTACATCCCTGCGCTTGCTGGAACGCGTGAAGGAACTCGATCCTTCCATGTTCACCAAGTCCGGCATCATGGTGGGCCTGGGCGAGATGAAGGAAGAAGTGCTGCAGGTCATGGACGACATGCGCGCGGCCAATGTGGACTTCCTGACCATCGGCCAGTACCTGCAACCCACACCGCGCCATGCGGCGGTGGAGCGTTTTGTTTTGCCGGATGAATTCGCCGATTACGAGCGCATCGCGCGCGCCAAGGGTTTCCTGATGGTCTCGGCCACGCCGCTGACGCGCTCATCTTATCACGCGGATGCCGACTTCGCGCAGTTGCGGGCGGCGCGCGAAAAGCAACTCGCAGGCGCTTAGGGCAGGAGATGCCCGAGCACCGCGAAACACGCGTTCTGCCCTACACGCCGGAGCAGGTGTATGCGCTGGTGGCCGACGTGGAACGCTATCCGGAATTCCTGCCGTGGTGCGTGGCCTGCCGCATCAGCCGGCGCATTTCGCCCACGGAATTCATCGCCGATCTCGCGGTGGGTTTCAAAATGGTACGCGAGAAGTTCACCAGCCGCGTGACGCTGACGCCCATCACCGCGATCAAAGTCGAATACCTCGATGGGCCCTTTGCTTATCTCACCAACGAATGGACTTTCACGCCCGCGCCGGAAGGAACGTCCGTATCCTTTTATCTCGCCTTCGAATTCAAATCGAAGCTGCTGCAAAGCCTCATCGGCGTGCTGTTCGAAGAAGCCGTGCACCGCATGGTGGCGGCCTTCGAGGTGCGGGCGGAGAAGCTTTATGGTTCGGCGAAGTTCGAGTTTTAAGGGAACCCGCAAGGTTTTGCGCCGTTAGCTCCTGTAACCCCAGGAGACTCCCATGGCTAAATGCGAGAAGTGCGGCAACGACTATAAGCGGACCTTCGACGTCGTCATCAATGGCGAGAGCCACACTTTCGATAGTTTTGAGTGCGCTATCGCAGCAGTTGCGCCGTCGTGTGCCCATTGCGGCTGCAAGATCATCGGTCACGGCGTAGAAGCCAACGACAGGATGTTCTGCTGCAGCCATTGCGCGAAGGCCGTGCATCTGGCCGCAGCGAGCTAAACGCTGGCGTCGGTTCCGACTTCCTTCAACGCGCCGATGAGCAGTTCCATGGCTGCACCGGCAGCAGCGCGGCGGATATCGCTGCGTGTGCCGGCGAAGACATAGCGTTTTACCATGGCATCGCAACCGGTCTGGGCGATGGCCATATAGACCAGTCCCACGGGCTTTTCCTTCGTACCACCGCCGGGACCGGCGATGCCGGTGATGGAGACGGCCATGCCGGCGCTGCTTTGCGCCAGCGCACCTTCGGCCATGGCGGAGGCGACGATGTCGCTGACCGCGCCAAACTCATCAATGGCATCGCGCGGTACGCCGAGCAGGCGGCTCTTTGATTCATTGGAATAGGTGATGAACCCGCCATCAACCACTTCGGACGACCCAGCGTTGGCGGTGAGGCATGCGCCCAGCAATCCACCGGTGCAGGATTCCGCCGTGATGATGCGTGTCTCGCTCTCTTTGGCGAGGGCGAGAACTTCCTTCGCCAGTTCGATGAGATCTGCGGGCAAGTCTTGCATGGCGTAAACCGGGTGCTATTAGAGTTTATTGAGTCCAATTAAATCAGGCTGTGTGCGGGACATTTTTATTTGAGCATGTTCTGATCGGAAAACCGCCCACACTTTTCCGGAAGATGCTCTAGAAGTAGTTTGCCCATAAGTGCTGGAGTGCGATGAGCACAGCGGCAGCATAGAGCCCGGCGATGACGTCATCCAGCATGATGCCGAGTGCCCCGGGTACTTTCTGGTCGGCCCAACTGATGGGCCAGGGTTTGAAAATGTCGAAGAAGCGGAAAAGCCCGAAGCCGATGGCGTACCAGATGATGTTGAAGGGTACTGCAGCCAGAGTGATCCAAAGGCCCACGACTTCATCGATGACAATCCATTGGGGATCGGATGCGTTGGGTTCGGTGCGCAAATAGCGGGCCGTGTAGACCATTCCCAGGACGAAAGGGACGATCGCGGCGGGGATAAGGGCGTGACTGCCGGCGAGCCAGGCAATGACCGCGGCGATGGGCAGCGCGTTGAGGGAGCCGACTGTGCCCGGCGCATGGTAGGAGAAGCCGGCGCCGAACCAGGTGAGGAACACGAGCCCTTGCGGCCAAGGCTTGCGCCAATCGGGTCCGCCAATCCGCCAACCGTTTTCCATCACCAAAGGTTCGTAAGGAGGCTGAGTGCTATCCTCGGATCGGTCGGATTCAAGAGACATTGGCACCTTAGATGTTCTTGCGGGTGTTCTGGAGATGTTCCGGTCTTGAAGATGAGGGTAGCTTAAAGGATTGGAACCAGAGCGTAAAAAGAACTTTCCATCGCTCTCTATCTTATTGATTTAAAACAATCTTTCAGATTTTTACTTTCTCTTTGAATTTCTAGGGTGAAATCGGCAGGATGAGGTTGAGTGCTTGCGGTTTTCCAAGCGTCGGGGGTGCGGCTTTTTGTACCATCAGCGGGTGTTTCGGCTGATGTTGCGGCGGCCATACGTTTTCTAAAGGACGGCGTTTTCTAAAGAACGTGGAACCTGGCAACAGGTTTCAAGGGAAGCAAGAACTCACAACCCAAGGGGCGGCTTAAAAAAAAGCCAGCTTAAAAAAAGCTCCTGGGCAATTACTGAACGGGTGTCATCAGTAAGAGGGGACGGCGTGTTCTCAGGTAAACAACACTCGAAGTTTGACCCGCAGGATCGCGGGTTAAGCCGAGTACAAAAATTATTGCAGCGCTTCTTTCCGGAGCGTCAGCTCATCGTCCGGTCCGGCGAGCGCATGCGCACGCTGCGCCTATCGACCAACCGTCAGGCGGTGATTATCACCGTCGGCTTGGCCATAGGCACATGGACGCTGTTCAGTTCGGGCCTTGCCATGAACCATGGCGAGCGCATCCGTGCGAAGAATACGGAAATCAAGGACGCGCGCATGGGCTACGAGCAATTGCTCGCCCAGGTGTCGATCTATAAAGAGCGCGTCGCCGATCTCACGAAAGACCTTGAAAGCAACTATAAACACTCGCTGTCCCTGGTGGACCGTGAGTCCGAGTTGTTGAAGAACAAGGCCGCCGAACTGAATGGCGGCGCCGACAAGAAAACCAGCCTTGTGGCCAAGCTGAAGACCCGCGCCAAGGATGCGCTGATCGATCCAGCCGGCGCTCTGACAGGTGAAAGCGGCGACGTCGATCTGGTACTGAGCAAGACCAAGCTCTATCGCGGCCATGCCGACGAACAGCGCAAGGAGCTGCTCGCCGAACTCGCCGACCTGGAAGATTCCATGGTCGATGTGGTCGGCCATCATCAGAAGACGCCGTTCATCGCCACCGATAGCTTGGAGCTGCGCCAAGTTGTGCTTCAGCGTGATATGGCGCTGACCGAACGCGAGACGCTCTCGCAGCGCGTCAGCTCGCTCGAGAACCAGATCCGCGATATGGAAAGCAATCAGCTGCTGCTCTATCACCGTTTCTCGGAAGTGACCGAAACAAAGATCTCGGACATTGAGTCTTCACTCAGCGTTACCGGCCTCGACATCGATCTTCTGGCCAAACGCCAGAACAGGAAGGGCGGGCAGGGTGGTCCTTTTATTCCGCTCGACAAAGCGGCTGAACAATCAGGCCCGCTGCAGGAGTCGCTCAACCTGCTCAATGCCGACGTCGATCACCTGACGGATTTGCAGGGTTTGATCATGCGCCTGCCCCTGGACGCGCCGGTGCGTAAATTCCAGCTCAACAGTGGATTCGGCGTGCGTCAGGATCCCTTCAGCGGCCAGGTCTCTCAACATCTTGGGTTGGATTTGGACGCGGAATACAAGGCTTCGATCTTCAGCCCCGGCGAGGGAAAAGTGGTTCACGCAGGTTGGGATGGAAGCTATGGTCGTATGGTTGAAATTGATCACGGCATGGGCGTCGTGACGCGTTACGGCCATATGTCGCGCGTCAACGTCGAAGAAGGCGATAAGGTCGTCCGCGGCACCATCATCGGACAGGTGGGTTGCAGCGGCCGTTGCACGGGGCCCCACGTCCATTACGAAGTGCTCAACAACGGGCAGCACGTTAATCCACTAAAGTTCTTGAAGGCCGGTAGTGATGTTTTCAAAAACCAATAAAGCCACCAACGGGAATGCTCAGGCGCAAGACGTGCGCGCCGAAATGGCCGTGAAGGCCGTTCCATCGATCATCAGCGCCGACCTGTCCATCGACGGGAACCTGAATTCCGGCGGCGAGATCCAGGTGGATGGCGTCGTCAATGGCGACATCAAGTGCAAGGCGCTGATTGTCGGCGTGAAGGGTTCCGTGGTCGGTGAAGTGATCGCCCAGACCGTGCGCATGCATGGTGCCGTGAAGGGCATGATCCGCGCGAAGAGCGTGTTCCTGGCATCCACCGCGCGTATGTCGGGCGATGTGGAGCACGAAAGCCTCGCCATCGAGCCGGGCGCCTATATGGAAGGCCACTGCAAGCGCATCACTGAGGTCGCTCCGGCGCCGGTGGTGGAAGTGCCGCGCGCCGTCGAGCGCGCGCCCATCGGTGCATCGCGCATTGGCGGCATGCCGAAGCCCGCAGCGGTCGCCGGCTAAACAAAGATCCAGAGTTTCAAGCAAAAGGGCCGGAGTGATCCGGCCCTTTTTATTTTAGCGCGATTTCGAACTTCTCTGCGCTTGGCTGTCGGCCTTGGGCTCCCGCGACGGTATGTATGTACGAAGGAGAGGGTTCGGTGCCGTACAGCTTTTCTATGCCTCGCATCGCGTTCCTGTTTGCCGCAGTTTGCCTGCCCACGATCGCGCACGCTCATACCGGAACGAGCCCTTTCGCCGGGTGGTCCGACGGCTTCAATCATCCGCTGCACGGTTGGGACCATTGTGCGTCGTCAGATCATTTGGGACAGATGCGGGCGTGATTTAGCGGAGTGTTAGCCTCATATGGTTGATCGATCTTAGGCGGCGAGCTTGCGGTGAAGCAAGCGACGATGTTCGATGGTTTTCCGTTTGATGCGGTGTCGTTCCTGC
>CANJBL010000015.1 GCA_947472795.1 Fidelibacterota bacterium
AAATCTTCTATACATTGAAGGAGGCGAAGATCGTGATCGAAAACTGGCGGCGACATTACAATACGATCCGTCCGCATTCATCGTTGGGGTACCGTCCTCCGGCACCCGAGGCCATCGTCTGGCCAACGGCAATACCGGTGGATCAAACCTGTGCTCTAAACTAACATTCCAATCGGACCACTCAGTGGGGGCCGGTCACCGCCATCGTGACGTAGGCTGCCTGACGGCGCATGAGCGGCGGCTCGTCCGAGGTCGACACCACCACTACGCTACGCGCCAGGCCTTCCGGCCCAAGATCGTCTTCGATGAATTCACGCGCTTCGCGGCCACGCTCGCCGACGAGCCCGACAACCGTGACGTCGGCGTTTGTATAACGCGCCATCATCGAAAGGATCGTCGATTTGCCCACGCCCGAGCCGGCGAAAATCCCCATGCGCTGCCCATGGCAGCTTGTCGTAAAAGTATTCAGAGCCCGCACACCGAGATCGAGCTTTCCGCCGATGCGTTTGCGCGTATGCGCCGGTGGCGGCGCCGCCTTGATCGGGTAGGCCAATGGCCCAACACTCAAAGGGCCGCCGCCATCGATAGGTTTACCCATGCTGCTGACGACGCGCCCCAGCCAGGTGTCATCGGGATAAATAGCGGGCGCCGCTTCGGCGATTTCCGCCCGGCAGCCAAGACCGATGCCCTCCAACGCGCCAAACGGCATGACCAGTGCGCGGCCGCTGCGAAATCCCACGACCTCGCACGGAACGATGCGCCCATCGCGCGCCACGACATTGCAGCGATCACCAACAGAGAGATTGTTCTGAACACCCGAGACTTCGACCAGAAGCCCCTGCACGGCGGCAACTTTGCCATAGACCTGGTGAGTCGGCAGACGCTCCAACTCGCTGAGCAAGGACGGGATATTGACCACGAACGCTCCTAAATTATTCTGAGGCACCGGGGTCTTCTGATCCCATGCCGCTTTAAGCTTCTCCATAACCCGGCAGTGTTAATAGCGCGTAAAATCGACCTTTTTTCAAATTTAACAATGTCCTAGGCCGACGCCTGGAGCTTGTGGGGCGCTGATGTTTTATTAGGAAGTCTTGATAACCTGTGTTAACTTATTAACCCGAATATAGTGGGCTGCAACCTAACGGGGCACAATATCATGCGTATCCTTTTAGTTGAGGATGATCCCTCAACAGCGCAAGCCATCACCACCATGCTGCGAAAAGAGGAATGGGTCATCGACTCAACTGACCTCGGCGAGGACGGCCTCGATCTCGGCAAGATCTATGATTACGACCTGATCATTCTCGACCTCATGCTTCCCGATATGGATGGCATGGATGTGATCCGCCAGTTGCGCAGCGCCAAGGTCGCAACGCCCGTGCTGATCCTTTCCGGCCTGCAAGAAGCCGACAAGAAGGTACAGGGCTTCGGCGTCGGCGCCGATGATTACCTCACCAAACCCTTTAACCGCGAAGAACTGGTAGCGCGCATCCAAGCCATTGTGCGCCGCTCAAAGGGACATGCCCAGCCGAAGGTGCAAGTGGGCCGCCTGAGCGTGCATCTGGAAGCACGCACGGCGGAAGTGGATAACCAGCCGCTGCATCTGACAGGCAAGGAATACGGCATTCTCGAACTGCTCGCCTTGCGCAAGGGCACGACCCTGACGAAGGAACAGTTCCTCAACCACCTTTACGGCGGCATGGACGAACCCCAGCTCAAGATCATCGACGTCTTCATCTGCAAACTGCGTAAGAAGCTAGCCACTGCCACCGGCGGCGAAAGCTATATCGAAACAGTTTGGGGCCGTGGTTACGTGCTGCGCGAAACCGAACACGCCGAAGGCACGGGCGGCGGTGTCAGCAAGAAAGCCGCCAACGGCTGATCGCTCCGTTACGTCACTGATACAAGGCCGGGGTTCACACTCCGGCCTTTTTCATTAGCCCCTTTTTCATTAAAGCCCTGGCCGTGCTATATCGGGCGGACATGAACCAGCCCTTTCACGAAGACTTTCGCCGCGATAGTGACGATGCCCGCCCGACCGAGCGTTCTTTCGGCCTGGTGTTCACGGGTGTCTTCGCGCTCGTGGGCTTGCTGCCGCTGCTGAAGGCGCACGAACCGCGCTGGTGGGGCTTGGGCCTCGCGGCGCTCTTTCTTATTCTCGCCTTTGCAGCTCCGCGCCTACTCGCGCCCCTGAACCGACTCTGGATGGCTTTCGGCAAGATTCTTCACCGCGTCGTGAGCCCGGTCGTGCTGGGAGCCCTGTTTGTGTTGGCCGTGGTGCCAACTGCCCTTATCCTTCGTCTTAAGGGGTCTGACCCGTTGCGCCTCAAGTTCGACAAGACCGCGCCGACCTATTGGCTGAAGCGCGACAGTGGCATGACCTCCTTCAAGAACCAGTTCTAACAACACGAGCAGCATCCATGGCCTTTCTCAGCGAATTCTGGAACTTCCTCAAAGTGCGGAAGAAATTCTGGCTACTGCCCATGCTGATCATGCTGGTACTGTTCGGCGGCTTGATTGTGCTGGCCCAGGGCTCCGCCATCGCCCCGTTCATTTACACGCTGTTCTAGGTCGCTTTGCGCGTCCTCGGCCTCTCGGCTCTCTATCACGATAGCGCCGCGGCGTTGATCGAGGACGGCCGCATCGTCGCCGCCGCACAGGAAGAACGGTTCACCCGCAAGAAGCATGACGCCCGCATTCCCCGCAATGCCATAGCGTCGTGCCTCGAGATCGGCGGCATCACCCTTGGCGACGTTGACCTCGTTGCGTTCTACGAAAAGCCGTTTGTGAAATTCGAGCGTCTGCTCGAGACCTATGCGGTCTTCGCACCGCGCGGCTTTTCCTCCTTCCGCCAGGCGCTTCCACTCTGGATCAAGGAAAAGCTTTTCCAAAAAGACATGTTGATCCGCGAACTGAAAGCCTTCGCACCGGACGTTAATTGGATGGAGAAACTGGTCTTCTCCGAGCACCATTTGAGTCATGCCGCCTCGGCATTCTTCCCGTCACCGTTTCAAGACGCTGCCGTACTCACCATGGATGGCGTCGGTGAATGGACGACAACCTCTCTCGCTTTGGGCTCCGGAAATTGCCTGGAGATCCTGAAGGAAATCCACTTTCCACATTCCCTGGGGCTGCTCTACTCGGCTTTCACCTACTACACCGGCTTCAAGGTCAATTCTGGCGAATACAAGCTCATGGGCTTGGCACCTTACGGCCAGCCGCGCTTTGCGAACTTGATTTTGGAGCATTTGATCGATCTGAAGGACGACGGCACCTTCCGCCTCGATCAGAGCTACTTTGACTACTGCACAGGCCTGACCATGACCAACGAGCGCTTCCATGCGCTCTTTGGTGCACCGCCGCGCAAAGCCAGCGAACCTCTGACGCAGTTTCACATGGATATCGCCGCATCCGTGCAAGCCGTGACAGAAGAAGCCGTCTTGCGCCTGGCGCGCGGAATCAAGAAGGACACCGGCGCAAAGAATCTTTGCCTTGCGGGCGGTGTCGCACTGAACTGCGTCGCCAACGGCAAAGTATTACGTGAGAATTTGTTCGAGGGTCTATGGGTCCAGCCGGCAGCGGGCGATGCGGGCGGCGCCTTGGGTGCCGCCCTTGCGACGTATCATCTGCATCACGGGGGACCACGCGCATCCATACAGGGCGATGGGATGAAGGGCGCGCTGCTGGGTCCTTCATTCGCACAAACCGAGATCGAAGCACGCCTTAAAGCGGCCGGCGCTCGCTATGAGGTCCTCACGGAAGACGGCGTCATTGATGCCACGGCGACGAGCCTCGCGGAAAACGCCGCTGTAGGGTGGTTCCAAGGTCGCATGGAGTTCGGACCCCGAGCCCTGGGCGCGCGTTCAATCTTGGGCAATCCCGCATCGGCGGATATGCAACGCACCTTGAATCTTAAAGTGAAATTCCGAGAAAGCTTCCGGCCCTTCGCACCCGCCGTGCGGCACGAGAATGTGGCCGACTGGTTCGAGCTTAATAGCGACAGCCCCTACATGCTGCTCGTCGCCAATGTTCGCGATGAAAAACGGGTGTGGGCAGACGATGCGGGAAAGTTCGGCCTGGATAAGTTGAATATGGTGCGTTCGCAAATTCCGGCGGTGACGCACGTGGATT
Organism: Fidelibacterota bacterium; assembly: GCA_947472795.1. GTDB lineage: Bacteria > Pseudomonadota > Alphaproteobacteria > Rhodospirillales > Rhodospirillaceae > SHVO01. The sequence goes on from CANJBL010000015.1 coordinate 4,132, forward strand.
ATTCGGCACGGGTACAGACCGTGACATCGGATACCAACCCCCGCTTCCACGCCTTGCTCACGCGCTTTGCCGCACTCACCGGCATTCCCGTTCTGGTCAATACCAGTTTCAACGTGCGTAGCGAGCCCATCGTCTGCACGCCGGAAGATGCTTTCCGGTGCTTCATGGCGACAGAATTAGACGTCCTTGTCGTGGGTAACTGTTTCCTGCGCAAAACGGAGCAGGACATGTCCTTGAAGCAGGACTATTCCCAGGATTTCGAACCCGATTGAACTAACGGTCGATCTTGGTCGCCAGCGACAGTGCCGTGGGCCGATCAGCGCGGTGCATGGCATAGATTCCGGTTGCTGGGTCAACCGCGCGGAAGCTCTTTGAAATACCGGTCAATGTCTCGTTCAGACCGAGATAGAGCACGCCATCATCAACCAGCAGACGCGATATTTTCTGCACCACATCGAATTTGGCCTTGAGGTCCAGATGGACCAATACGTTGCGGCAGAAAATAACGTCGAAACGCCCGAGCTGAAAAAGATCTTCAAGCAGATTCCAAGTCTGGAACTTCACAAAGCTACGCACATCGTCATGGATAACCCAGGCATCATCCTGCTTGGTGAAGTGCCGCAGCAATGCGCGCACGGGCAACCCGCGCTGGACATCGAACTGGCTGTAGATGCCCTTGTTGGCCGCCTCGATGGCGCTGGACGAGACATCGATTCCAACTACGTCCGCCTGCCATCCCGAAAATGCCGCCGCCACGTCGCGAATTGTCATCGCGGCGGAATAAGCCTCTTGCCCTGTCGAGACACCCGCACATAAAACACGAAATCCGGTCTTCATGCCGCGCGACACACGAATATTGGGCAACACAATTTCACGGAAATGTTCAAACGGCTTCCAATCGCGGAAGAAAGCCGTTTCTTTGGTCATCATCGCATCGATGACGGCCGTTTGCAGAGCAGGGTTACCACCTTGGGCGGCTGCCATGAGATCAGAAACCGATTTGAGATGATGCTCGCGCACAACTGGGAGAAGGCGATTTTCCAGCAGATACGCCTTGTCCCGTGTCAGCACGAGACCAGAGCGTTCTTTTATGAATCGCGCAGCAGACTCAAATTCTTCGGGTGACATCAGTCCAGAAGCCCTAAAAGGACAAGCTTGGAGCGGACGATTTCCCCGTCGAAGGGCTTCATGATGTATTCGTCTGCACCTGCTTCCAGGGCCTTTCGCATATGATCAGCGTCGTTTTCGGGCGCACAAAAAATCACCGGCACTTTGCTGCCATCGGGCAATGCGCGAAATTTTCCGGTGAATTCCAAGCCACCCATGATCGGCATATCCCAATCGACAACGACAAGATCAGGCATGCGTGCAGAAACAAGAGACAAAGCCTTACGCCCGTTTTCCGCCTCTTCCGGTTCGAAGCCTAAATCTTGGATGATCTTGGACGCCACCCGGCGAATGACGCGGGAGTCATCGACGATGAGGCACCGCTTCATGAAAGGCGCACCTTCACGCTCGCCACAGGCCCATTGGCGCTGATACCGATCTGCCCGCCGGCTGCGCGGACAAGCCGCCCGACGAGATGGCTGTGCACAGTTCTAGCGCTTAAAGAGATGCCACTTCGGCCGTCGACAGCCGCCAGAATCTCCTCGCGCAACGCCATGGTGCGGTCAGCAGTGGTACGCGCTTCGATGGTGACTGTAAGACCGTTACTTGCATCGAGGTGGAGCGAAAGCGACTTGCAGCTGGGCTGCACTTCCAACGCAAGGAGGAAAAGGTTGAGAAGGAGTTGCACCCACAACGGCCCCAGCTTCGCAACGCCAGCAGCAAGCATATCGGCGCTGGGCCATGTGACGGCCGTCTTGCCGCCTGGACCGGCGACGGCGTCCAGATAACCATCGAGCAGCGCACGCGGATCACCGGTTGCGGAACCTGAAGCGCCCAGCGCGACGCGCATGAATTTCAGCTTGAGAGAAGCAGCGGCGGAGCTATTGCCGATAAGACTCAAGGTCTCAGCATCGGCCTGGGCGGGATCGCCCCCGATCAGTTCCACGCCGGCAGCCACAGCACCCACAGGCCCTGCCAAGTCATGGCAAAGCCGCGTGCACAGAAGCTGCGCCAGTTCCAACTCGCGATCGTTCATCCCCGCCGTCCCGGACCCCAATCCGGCGAAACCTTACCAGGGGAGACGCCGGGATCAAAACCCACTAAAAAGGGAAAATGCTGGACAAACAGTAAGATAGCAGAGCGCAGCGTGCAATGAACCTCGATTTCACCCCCGGAATGCTGGTAAAAAACCCGGACCGCCCGGATTGGGGTCTTGGGCAGGTCCAATCAGCGGTGGGCACCAGGGTGACGGTGAATTTTGAGCATGCCGGCAAAGTCACTATGGATTTGCGCGGCGTGCGGCTGGAGCCGGAAGATGATGCCGAGCCAAAGCGCTCCTAATCTGCTTGGATACCCGCTCCGAGACCTTATATTCCGTGAGTTGAACGACGCAACGGATCCATGCTTGTGATGAACACACCTGCTCTCATCGATCCCTACGGACGCGCTATCCGCTATTTGCGGGTATCCGTCACGGATCGGTGCGACTTGCGCTGCGTCTATTGCATGTCGGAAGACATGACCTTCCTTCCCAAGGCCGATCTTCTGTCGCTGGAGGAGTTGGACCGGCTGTGCTCGGCCTTTGTCGCTGAGGGGGTAAAAAAATTGCGCATCACGGGCGGCGAGCCACTCGTGCGCAAGAATGTCGTCAGCCTGTTCCAGAGTCTTGGCCGGCACTTAGAGACTGGCGCCCTGGAAGAACTCACCCTGACGACGAACGGCAATCACCTGGCCGCCTCGGCAGAAGACCTTAAAAAAGCTGGCGTGCGCCGCATCAATATCTCGCTGGATACGCTGGACCCGGCGCGCTTCCGCAAAATCACCCGCTGGGGCGACCTTGCACGGGTTATGGACGGGATCCGGGCCGCACAAGCAGCCGGCATGAAAATCAAGATCAATACCGTCGCCTTGCGCGGCGTCAATGACGACGAGTTCGATCAGCTTGTCGCCTGGTGCGGCAAAGAAGGGTTCGATTTGGTCTTCATCGAGACCATGCCCTTAGGCGACATCGACGGCGACCGCACAGCACAATACCTCCCGCTGTCCATGGTACGCGCCGGCTTGGAACAGCGCTGGACGTTGCAACCCATTTCCGACGTGACGGGAGGCCCGGCGCGGTACACGCGATGCTCCGAGACCGGCGGGCGCGTGGGTTTCATCACACCTATGACGCACAATTTCTGCGAAGCTTGCAATCGCGTGCGTCTGACGTGTACGGGCACGCTTTACATGTGCCTTGGTCAAGATGATGCCGCGGACCTGCGGGCACCTTTGCGCGCCAGCGCCAACGACGCTCTTGTAACGGCGGCCATTCGCGAAGCCATTGGCCGCAAACCCAAAGGGCACGATTTTGTTATTGATCGCCGCCACAATCGGCCTGCCGTTCATCGCCACATGAGCGTTACCGGCGGCTAATAAGGATTGCCGATCATGGCCTATTCACGCGTGGCCTTTGTTGCCGCCGATACAGACCCAGCACGCGAAGCGTTGAAGGACCTGACGCAGCGGTACGGTCAATATCGCCCGGATGAAGCCGATGCCATCGTTGCTCTGGGCGGTGATGGATTCATGCTGGAAGCCGTTCATAGCTACATGCACCTGCAAGCCCCGATTTTCGGCATGCACCGCGGCACCGTTGGATTCCTGATGAACCGCTATGAAGAGGGTGATCTCCTGGCGCGCCTGCAACGCACCACGGCCGTTATCCTTCATCCTCTGCGCATGGTCGCCACGACCAGCGACGGGAAGACTCATGAAGCTCTCGCCATCAACGAAGTATCGATGCTGCGCCAGACTCGTCAGGCCGCGAAGATACGCATATTCATCGACGGCAAAGAGCGCATGAGCGAACTGGTGTGCGATGGCGCTCTGGTGTGCACGCCCGCCGGCTCAAGTGCCTACAATCTCTCGGTGCATGGCCCCGTGCTTCCTCTGGGCTCCAACATCCTGGCACTTACTCCTATCAGTGCTTTCCGGCCTCGCCGCTGGCGCGGCGCCATCCTGCCTCATACATCCGTGGTACGCTTTGTGATGCTGGAGCCGGAGAAGCGGCCCGTTAGCGCCGTGGCTGACCGCGATGAAGTGCGCGATGTCATAGAAGTGACCGTCCGCGAGGATCGCTCACTTTCTATGCACATCCTTTTCGATCCCGAGCACAATCTTGAGGAGCGAATTGTTACCGAACAATTCGAGCCCTGATCGCTACCAGAAGAACCCCGGAATAATTGCTTCGGGCATATAGCCTTCTTTCGTAGCAAGGGCGGCGGCACGCACCGGGTCGGCGGCAATCCCGTATTTCACGCCTAACGCTTCCGCGTGAACGCCTCCCGTGCACCAGATGGAAGCAAGGTTTGCCGCCTTAGCCCCTTTAATGTCGGTTTCAAGCGCATCGCCTACTACGGCTATGCGGGCACGATCCGCAATTCCCAGCTTCTCGACAGCGAGATGATAGACAGCGGGATCGGGCTTGCCGCGATACGCCACGTTGCCACCGAGGGCTTCATATCGCTTGGCGATAGCACCGGCGCAGACGAGGGGTTTGCCTGAACGGATAACAACAAGATCAGGATTGGAGCAGACCATCGGCAGATCAGCAGCCCGCGCTGCGATGAGAATGCGCTCGTAATCCTCCACTTCGTCATCGAGACCGTCGGGACCCGTGTTCACAACGAAGTCAGCTTCACTCACGTCGGTTGTGACGTTCAGTCCCGTGTCGTCAAAAATGCTGCGGTCGCGGTCCGGCCCCAGATGGTATGCGCGTTGTCCGAGCTGCGCAAAAAAGGGATCTGTACGCGCAATGAGCGCTTCGCGTGTTGCCTCGCCCGAGGAAAGCACTTCACCATACAGCTCGCGCGGAATCCCCATGCGAGTCATGGCGTCGACCAGCACGTATGCGCGTCGTGGCGCGTTCGAGAGAAGCAACGTTTTTTTGCCCGCGGCGGCGAGCGCCCGCAAGGTATCGGCCGATGGCGGATAGGCCTCAACGCCGTCATGGACCACGCCCCACAGATCTAGAATGAACCCGTCAAACTGTGCGGTCACGTCACGCAAACCCTGGATTGACGGCAGGATCATGAACGCAATCCAGCCCGGACATCGGCGCCTACCGCCGCGGATACCGAAGTAAATCCGTCACGTTTCAGAAGGATCGCCAGCTCGTGTTTAATACGATTGATCAAAGCTGGTCCTTCGAAGACCAGCGCGGAATAGACTTGGATCAAACAGGCACCCGCTTTGATCTTGGCATACGCATCGGCGCCGCCACCGATTCCACCCACGCCAATCAGCGGGATTTGCCCGCCAGTCATTTCATAGACAAGCCGCAAGACGCGCGTTGAAGACTCCAAAAGCGGCGCACCACTCAACCCGCCGGATTCGCTTGCGAGGGGCGACAATAGCGAAGGTGGACGCGCCACAGTGGTATTGGACACGACAATGCCATCGACTTTTTCCGCAAGGGCTACCCGTGTGATATCCGCCAATTCGCCGGTATCGAGATCAGGCGCGATTTTGAAGAGAAGCGGGGGGCGCGCACCGATAACCGTGCTGTCGCGTGCCGCACGTGCGGCCTTCAGAATGCCGGCCAGGGACTCGGCCTGCTGAAGTCCGCGCAAGCCGGGGGTATTGGGAGAGGACACGTTAATAACAAGGAAGTCAGCATGAAGGGCGAGGCGGCTGACGAGGGCCGTATAGTCGGCAATGGCATCCGTCGAGGTCTTGTTTTTGCCCAGGTTGACGCCAACCCAACCCGAATTTCTTGGCCGGTGTGCAAGACGGTCCAGAACAGCACTCAAGCCGTCGTTATTGAAACCCATCCGATTAATCACGGCCCGGTCCGCGTCGAGGCGGAAGAGTCGGGGTGTGGGATTGCCGGCCTGCGGCTGTGGTGTCACGCCCCCCACTTCCACGAAGCTAAAGCCAAGTTTAAGCGCGGCATCGGGAACTTCGGCATTTTTGTCGAAACCCGCCGCCAGACCCAGGGGATGTCCGAACGAGCGCCCCCAGGCATGGGTGCTGAGCACGGGATCGTCCGCGGCAGGCTTATAGAGCGCGCCGGCAAGTCCCGACTTCAAACTCCAAAGTGCAAACCGGTGTGCTTTTTCAGGATCCAGCCGTCGAAGAAGCGGCCAAAACAAGCGATAGAAGTCAGTCATGCTTTTTTCTGTAACCTAGGCCCCCGCCTTACGGAAGCCGTCATTGCCGTGCCCAGTAATACTCAAGGGACCTTTGACACATTCAACCGTGAATACGCAGCATGAGCGCGAAAAGTCACCTGGGCTTTTCGCCTGCTTCATAGTGGTCAATTCAGAGATGTGTACCAAGCCTCTTTTTTTTGAGGGGGCAAGAGGTTATATTGCCGTTCGGGGACCTTCCGAGAAAGCCTTGTAGTTGTCCGTGCGTAGCAATCCAAAACTTTCGACAAGAGGCTTAGCGCGCCTGATAGAGCAGGTGGGCAAGGCTGCGTATAACCTCGGCTTCACGCCGGGACTCAATCCGGCGCAGTGGGCTGCTTTGCGCTATTTCGACGAGGCGACCCTCGAACGGCGAACCGTGACGGGGTTCGCCCAATTTCAAGGTACAACGAAAGGCACCGCATCGCAGACGGTTGCAGCCCTTGTGCGCAAGGGCCACCTGCGGCGCGTTGGAGACAAGCAGGACCGGCGCGTCCATCGCCTCGTCTTGACAGATGAAAGCATCGCCCTTCTGCGGGGCGACCCGCTACAGCAGCTGAGCAACGCTCTCGAGTCTTTGACTCAGGAGGAACGCTGGGCCCTGGCGGTGAGTATGGAAAAGGTTCTGCGGCAGCTCATTCACGTCTGAGAAGACGTAAAACGCTATCAGTCGGCAAGCACCGTTTCTAATGCTTTGAGTAATTCAGCTTTCTCAAAGGGCTTATAGACAACCACGTTCGCTCCGAATGTAGCTGCGAGCGGCGCCGTATATGTAAGCGGCGCATTGGGCGCACCGCCAGAGATCACGACGACCGGAATGTTGTTACCGGATCCCCGGATTTCCTTCAGAAGTTCTATGCCATCCATTTCAGGCATCCAGATGTCGCTGACAATCGCATCGAACTGCGCGCCGCGCAGCTTCTTGATGGCCTCCTTGCCGGACGCCGCCTCCACAGTGGTATGGCCCGCGGATGCAAGAATCTCGCTTACAGACAGGCTTACCTCGGGAGAATCTTCAACGAGCAGAATATGCGCCATGAACTCCTCGAACCCCAACTAAGGCGCTACTACTAAAGCCGCAGGCAGATATATCACTGCGGTCGTTCCCTGATCAACTTCGCTCTCTAGCTTAAGAGCTCCGCCCCAGCCGGTGACGATACTATACACCACCGACAGCCCAAGCCCTGTTCCTTTCCCCGCCTCCTTGGTTGTAAAGAAGGGCTCGAAGACGCGCGACAGCGTATAGGCGTCCATACCGCAACCGCTGTCTGCGACCTGCAACTTGATCCAACGACCCGGAGCCAGGGTCAGAGCGTCGGCCGCACCCTGCTCCAGATCAACCAGCCCCAACTGCACCATGACCATGCCTTCTCCGTTCATGGCGTCGGCGGCGTTTTTGACGAGGTTCAGCACGACTTGCGAGACCTGCGTGGGGTTGACCATGGCCTGTGCGTCGCTGGCATTGGCCTCGTACTCCAGCTTGATGCCCGGCGGCAGGCCTGAGTGCAGCAAATGCAGCGCATCCGACACCAGCGTGCCGATAGGATAAGCTGCCAATTGCGCAACGTCACGGCGTGCAAAAGTTAGCACCTGACGCACGACGTCCCGGGCCTTGCGGCCGCTGGAAGAGATAACCTCGAAATATTTGCGGACCTTGACGGGGTCCGTATCCGCGATGTCCTGGCCGAGATCCGATAAGGCCAAAACGGGTTGAAGCAGGTTATTGATCTCATGTGCCACACCACCAGACAGTTGCCCCAAGGCTTCCATCTTCTGGGACTGCAGGAGCGCTTCGGCGCGTTGACGGTCTATCGTGATGTCGCGAAGGTTGAGCACGAAGACCGTAGCCTCGCGACCGGGCAAATCCCGTACGGGAGCTACCTGTAATTGTGCCAAAAGATTCGTGCCATCACTGCGTGCACAAGAAAGTTCAAACGATCCACCGTCTGACATCTGCAAAGCCAGCATAACGCCGTCCCATTCGCCTCCCCCATCCTTAGGACGCAGCGCGTTAATGGACCGCTTGGCGAGCGAAGAGGTCTTGTATCCGGTCAAGCGTTCGAACTCGGCATTGATATAAAAAACTTCCGGTCGAATGCTATCGGTCGTCACCACCGCGACTCCGATGGGCGACGCATCAAGCGCTTCATAAAGAATGGCGTTACGCCGCAGAAGATTCTTCAGCTCTTGTTCGCGCTGTTTACTCTCGGTCACATCCTGGCATGTGCCGAATGACGCATAAGGCTCGCCTTTCACATCGAACAGCACGCGGCCATCGAGGCGCAGCCATCGCGTCGTCCCCTTCCGAACAATCCTGTATTCCGCACCGTGCAACGCCTTACCCTGGGACTGCATTTGACCATACCGCTCGAAGAGTTCGCGATCTTCGGGATGGATAATCTCGCGATATTTTTCAGGAGTGTGTTTGAAGGAATCAGGTGACAGTCCATGAATGACGTACATGTGCGGAGACCATTGCACCTTCTCCGTGTCCCAATAGACTTTATATGTGCCAAGCTGAGCGATGCGCGTTGCTTCTTCAAGCCGGGCTTCGCTCTCGCGAATTTCGAATTCCGCGCGTTTGCGACGCGTGATGTCTTCCGCGATAATAATCTGCAACGGCGGCCCTTCAAGACTTGTCCACACAGGATAAGCACTGACGTGATACCAGACTTGCCCGATAGCCTGCTCGAAGGATGCCGGCTTCTCAACACCATCCGTGCGATTGGCGCGTTCCGCCATCACGCGGAATAATCCACCCACAGGATGTCCAACACCCGCCGTCACCTCGCTTTGCAAAAGCTCTTGCGCGGACGAATTGTGAGCTACGAGCATACCGGCCCCATCGAGAACCACGGCAGGCGTGGGCATCGCTTCGAGATGCGCATGCGCAGACAGACGATCGAATTCCGAAATTTGAGAGCGCATTGAAGATACCGGCGCCACGGTCATGACAAGCCACCAAGGGTCAGCGCGCTGAACGTGAAAAGGCGCATGGAAACCTGCTTCAGCGGCTGAAACGCACCTTGAAAGGCTTGATCATCTTTTTGATTTCATCTTCCGCTGTCGGCGCTCTGCCAGGCGGCGCGTCCGGAAATAGCGGTTCGCCGTAGCCTAGCTCGGCCTCGTGAATGATACTTTCCAAGTAGTCCGCCACGCTCGAAAGCTCGGCATAGCGCTTCCTGTCCAGAGTTGCGGCCTTGCGCAACTCGGCGGCGGCTTTCATGACCAAAACCTCGGCCTTTTTTTCCTTTTCGCCCATGCCCTAGTTATAAGCTCTTGAAGCCGCTCAAACAATCAGTCCTGGGGCAAAATGAGGATAGCGCGAAAATCGTTCACATTCGTATAGGTTGGGCCTGTCTGCAGCAGACCATCAACACCTTCGAAAAACCGTGCAGAATCATGCCGGGAAAGGGCATTGGCCTGATCCAAACCGCGCGCAGTGGCTTTGTGAAGTGTGCTCGGGCCGAACATCGCGCCGGCCGCTCCGGAATTGCCGTCCCGCCCATCGGTATCCGCAGCCAGTCCCCATACGCCCGGTCTGCCGTCTAATGCTGCAGCCAAAGCCAAGGCATATTCCGTATTCGGTCCGCCACGCCCGCCGTCCCGATGCGTCACAACAAGTTCGCCACCCGATAGGATGACACACGGCGGCTTTACCGTGTTGCGTCCTTCACGAACCGCAAGGGCTAGGCGCGCGTGCTCAAGGGCCACAGTCTTTGCTTCGCCTTCGCAAGCGTCACCCAGATTGATGACATGAAGTCCGGCCGCCCGGACTTTCTCCTCGGCTGCGGCTAACGCATCCTTTGGTCGAGCGGCGATTTTAAGCGACGCGTTCTTTGGCAGATGTTTTGGTGTTTCCAGTCCGCCATCGCGAAGCAGCGCCACAATATGAGGGGGCACCTTGATTTCGTATTTTTGGAGAACAGCGAGCGCCTCAGCACATGTGAAAGGGTCTGGAACCGTTGGGCCCGAGCCGATCACGGCGGGATCGTCACCGACGACGTCAGAGATCAGAATAGTGGCGGTGTGAGCCTCGCTCACCGCGGCCGCCAATTTTCCGCCCTTTATGTCCGAGAGATGTTTACGGACGCAGTTCATCTCCTGGATCCCTGCGCCACTGGCGAGCAGCTCACGCGTGATCGACTGCTTTTCTTCCAGCACTATGCCCGCTGCCGGCAGAACCATCAGGGCGGAAGCTCCCCCGGAAAGAAGACAGAGCACAAGATCTTCCGCCTTTGCCGCCGAAGCCATTGCGAGAATGCGGCGCGCACCCACTACGCCGCGCGAGTCAGGAACAGGATGTGCCGCTTCCATCACTGCAATTCGCCCACAGGGCAGCGCATAGCCGTCCGGCACGAGTACGAGACCGCTGAGTGCGACGTCGTTTGCGTAGTGGGTCTCCACAGCTCGCGCCATGGCGGCAGCAGCTTTACCGGCACCGACGACAACGAGATTTCCCGCAGGCGGAGGTGGGGGAAGGAACGACGCCATCACGCGGTCTGCTTGGACAGCGGCGACGGCTGCGGCAAATAGCTCTTTTAGAAATTCCTGCGGCTCGACGGCGAAACGCTGCATGTGCGGGCCGTCATCCTTTAACCCAGTCGAGAGCCCTTTTCTGATTGCCATCCGTAAAAAACTCGTAGGCGTTAGGAGGCAACGATTCACGCAAGACCAGGGCCAACCCAGCCCAGGACGGTCCGCCGACAATAGCCGCGCGCTCGAACTTGTGCAGATTGGAATGCAGCGTTTCGCCGGTTTCCCAGCTGGACGCTTCATCCCAGCCGAGCAACCGGCTGAGATCGGCATACAGCCTAAACATGGGGAACTGCGTCAGCACTTCGGTCATGGCGGGAATGAAGACGTCAGCATAGTCCTCTTCCGTCAATGTCCCGACGGCACGAAAACAGACAATATTGCCTTGGCTCACGGGCAATGATTCAAGCATGGCAACGCTCCGAACATGATTGGCGTGTCAGCTAAAAGGGGAGGGGATCATATCTTCGGCACGGACATTTTGTCACGTGCGTGACGTCTCTCACCAACTACTGGGCGGCCTGCAACAGGGATTCAGCTATGGGCAAATATACCGTGAAGCAGGTTTTCTGGCCCGCAACGCTCTCACCCACGACCGTACCGCCCCAGCTTCTGGCCAAACCGACGGCCACCGACAGGCCCAGCCCGGTCCCCTTCCCTTGCGGCTTGGTCGTATAGAAGGGATCAAACACCTTTCCAAGCTGATCGTCGGGAATACCCATTCCATTGTCCTCCACCGATAACAAGCAATAGACGCCCGGGGACAATGAAAGATGTTTGGCCGCCGCGTGGGCCACGTCGGCGCGATCTGCCCTTATAGTGACCCGCCCGCCAGAAGGAAGGGCTTCGATGGCGTTCGTAAGAAGGTTGGTGAGTACCTGCGCCAGCCCGGTACGGTCCACATACACCTGGAGATCGCCGATGCTTTCCTGCACGGCTAGGACGGTGCCGGCTTCAAGGGTTCCACCAATCAGGTCGGCCGTTTCACGCACCAAATGCATGACGTCGACATTTTCGCGCTTTGGCGGGCTTTGGCGGGCGAAGGCCAGGACGTTGCGCACAATCATCATGGAACGCTCCGCGGCCAATCCAACACGCGTGAAGTACTGGCGCACCGCGCCGGCATTGTCGGATTGCGATATCCCCAAGTTTGCATAGATCATAATTGGCTGCAGGAGATTATTGATTTCATGGGCCATACCTCCGGCTAGACGTCCGAGAGCCTCAGCCTTGCGGCGTGCCTCGTCCTGCTCTTGCTGGTGAAGCACTTCGGTCACGTCCGTACCCGCGCCACGATAACCTAAGAATCGGCCTTGACCGTCAAACCTCGGGTTGCCGCTGATACGAACCCACCGCGATTTACCCTCCGCATTGCGAACCGAGAGCAGCAGGCCGCGGAATTTCACGCGATTCTGGATGTTTCTATCGAGAGTGACGATATCGCCACCTCCCCGGTCGATGCTGCCACGCGCGAGAACTTGATGCTCGGCGCTGCCGGCGAGGCTATTAAATGTTGCGCCATTGAAAAGCGTGATCGCGCCTTTGACATCAAGCTCCCAAATGTAATCGCTGGAACATTCGACGATGTCATGCAGGCGCTGCTCATCATCCCGTATGATGTCTTCCGCGGTGCGGATATCGCTGACATCTTGCGCCACTCCAAAAATACGCACGCGCCCCGCCAAGCCATCTTCAAGAATTTTCCAGCTATACCGCATATGACGCAGTGACCCGTCGGAAAGAACGATGCGGCATTCCATGTTGGTCGGCGGCGAGGGATTTTCGCAAGCCGTCCACGTCGCCAGAACGTGAGCACGGTCATCGGGCGCGACGAGATTGATGAAGGTATCATTGGATGGCGAGAAAACTTCCGCCTTTAGGCCGTGAATTTCGTACATATTCGACGACCACTTTATCTCGCCGTCGGGTAGCGTACGCTCAAAATACCCAATGCCGCTCAGTCGCTGTGATTCCGACATGCTGCTTTGACTTTGAAGCAGCGCGGACTTCACGCCCTGTTCGGCACCGATACGACGTACCAGCCACCATGCCAGTGCACCGATCATCAAAATGCCCAGCACTGCCGATATCACCAGAGTTAAAGTTGTTTCCTTCCATCGCCCCGTCAACTGTGACCAACTCGCGGTTATGGCGATGACGACTGGATAATGCTGCATCATCCGGTATGCCAGCAGATCATCGCCCTCACGGTCGGGCGAGAAAACGCGATGCACCCCACTGCGTTCGGCCGGCAAGAATTCATTGAACAGACGGCGCCCCAAATTGTCGCTCATGGAGCGGGCGGCACCGGCGGAACTGGCCAGGAGAACGCCATCGGTGCGGAAGAGTTCCAGTGCCTTATAGCGAGGAACGAGAAAAGAAAAAGCACGCGTGAAGGTGTCAACCGTGACCGTCACGACGCAGATCCCTAAAAACTTGCCGGTATCGTCGCGGATCGCTTTTGTGACGGCGACAATCCGATCATTCGAGACCACGTCCGCGGCTGGCTTGGAGATATAGAAAAGCCGTTGATCCGCTGGGGATGCTTGCCGATGTACCTGAAAAAGGGATCGGTTCGAGACATCAAGATTGATCTCGACCGGATGCAACTTCCCATCAGCCTGACGCAGGACGGCGGTGCGAATGATTCCGTCGGGCCCGGCCATGGCGGTCGAATGAATGAAAGGCCAATGGTTGGCGATCTCAATGAACCGCGCATTTATGCCTTCTGCGCTTGCGGTTTCCTTTTTCTCGAGAACTTCCTCGACGGCATGATCGAGAACGAGTTCCATCGCCTGGAACGTCATATCGGTATTGGCTTCGAAAACCTGGCTGTATTGCTGGATATTGCGCCGCGCCGTAACCACTGTTTGATTATAGGTCTGGCGCACCTGGTTGATGACGACCCCTGCAATCACCAGGATGGTCATGCCCGCGACAATCAGAGCTCGTTGTTTCAAGTTTGGGTTGGCGCGAACAGCCATTTAACCCTCCTCCACTCGACCCCACGTTGCAGACCTTATACCAATGCCGGGGGCGAAGCCATGCAACGGACCTGCCACCGCCGCGCGGCTAATAGTGATTATTTCTCAAGGTACTAGCTGATTGATCTGGACCTTTATGCGCCGGATTCTTATCCTAGAACGGCTGCAACACGGCTATCTGGCCGAGCAGGAATGTATGGAATCCAGAAGTGCAAAATTCAGCATTGGGCAGGTGGTTAAGCACCGGTCTTTCCCATTCCGCGGCGTGATTTTTGATGTCGACCCCGAGTTTGCCAATACCGAGGAGTGGTGGATGGCAATCCCTGAGGAGAAACGTCCGCGCAAGGACCAGCCCTTTTATCATTTGTTCGCGGAAAACGCCCAAACCCACTACGTCGCATACGTGTCACAACAGAACCTGTTGGCCGACGAATCGGGTGAGCCTGTACAACATCCCGAGATCACATCCTATTTCACGGAATTTCGCGGCGGTCATTACGTGGTTCGGCGTTCCAACGCCCATTGAGCGTAGGCGCATCCTAGCGTTCACTTCTTCAGCAAATCATTTGGAAATTGTGCGGCGAGTGCTTACCTTACAGCACCTCGCCGGATAGGCGACGTTTCGATATCAACCTCAAGGGACGAAGACGCAATGACAATCAAACAAGGCGACACAATGCCTGCCGGCACCTTCAAGACGATGACGGCCGAGGGCGTCAAAGAAATCACCGCGGACGAGCTTTTCAAGGGCAAGACGGTTGCATTTTTCTCTGTCCCGGGCGCATTCACGCCAACATGCTCCAACCAGCATTTGCCGAGCTATGTGAAGAATTACGACAAGGTGCGCGCACAGGGCATCGATACCATTGCCTGCACGGCCGTGAACGACGTCTTTGTCATGGGCGCTTGGGGCAAGGACCAGGGCGTCGGCGACAAGGTCAAGATGCTGGCCGACGGCAGCGGCGACTATGTCACGAAGCTGGGCCTCGAACTCGATTTGCGCGACAAGGGCCTTGGCGTACGCGGCAAGCGCTTTTCGATGATCGTGAAGGACGGCGTCGTCCAGAAGCTCAATATCGACGACGGCAAGTATGAGCTTACGGGCGCCGAAGCCACCTGCGGCCTGAACTAGACCTTTTGATCATGGGGCGGCGAGCGCATCAACCTTGCCGCCCTTCTCACCTCGCTGACCCGCTTTCTCCGACGCGATAGGCCATTATGCGGGTCGCCCTTATCAACACGATGGACTTAAAAGGCGGCGCGGCACGCGCTGCCTATCGCCTGCACAAGGGTTTGCGGGCGAACGGCGTGGACAGCACCTACTATGTGCGCGATCAGACCCGGAACGATCTCACTATCCGCCGGTTTGTCCCCGACCCCGCGCCGGCGGCAAAAGCCCATCGTGATGCAAGCAAGGGCGCTCGCGACGCGGCCTACAATGCCTATGCCACGACGCGCAGCGCGGATATCGAACTCTTCAGCCAGGAATGGGTAGACGGCGACGAGAATTTTTTCGTCCAGATGCCACGCGCCGACATCATCAACCTGCATTGGGTCGCGGGTTTCGTGGACTATCCGACATTCTTTAGCGCCCGCGTGCGCCAGCCGGTTGTCTGGACTCTGCACGACATGAACCCATTCACGGGCGGCTGTCACTACGACCAAGAATGCGGAAAATACAAAACCAGCTGTGCAGCCTGCCCTTTGCTTGGCACAGAGCAGACCGATGATTTATCGCACAAGGTTTTTGCCTCCAAGGCCGACATATTTCAGAAGTGGCCCGCACGCCGCCTGAAGATTGTTACACCCAGCCGATGGCTGGCGAAAGAAGCAAAAGCCAGCGCTCTCTTCGGCAAATTCGAAGCCACTGTCATACCCAATGGTCTGGAAACCGACGTTTTCAAACCTATGGACAAAAGCGCGGCCCGGGCAGCGCTAAAGTTGCCGCAGGATGCGACCATTGTCCTCTTTGTCTCGAACCATTTGCGGCTCGCGCGTAAGGGCTTCCGCGAACTCGTTCACGCCCTTTCGCTTCTACCCGATCTCAACAATCTCTTGCTGGTGGGCGTCGGCGATAGTCATATTCTCTCCGTGGAAACGCCGTTCAAAGTCACGCAGATTGAACACGTCAATGACGATGCAACAACAGCGATGATCTATGCGGCGGCCGATGTCATGGCCATCCCGTCGCGTCAGGACAATTTGCCGAACACCATTCTTGAATCTTTAAGCTGCGGAACGCCCGTGGTCGGCTTCAATATCGGCGGCATCCCTGATGTCGTGTGTGAAGATGAAACCGGATTTCTTGCGCCGGGCGGCAATGTTCCGGGCTTAAGTGTGGCCTTCATGAAGGCTCTCGCAGATCGCGATCACCTACGCGCCTGCGGCGAACGCGGGCGCGCCCTCATGCAGCGCGACTACTCACTGGAGGTACAAGCTAAAGCATACGGTGCGTTCTACGCCGAAACCTTGGCCGACGCCGCACGGTTCGGAAGCTCGTAAATGACCGAAACAATTCTTGTAACCGGCGGCGCCGGATACGTTGGAAGCCACGTCTGCAAAGCGCTCGCTGTTGCCGGCTTCAAACCCGTCACCTACGACAATCTCTTTCGCGGGCACAAAGAACTGGTTAAATGGGGCCCGCTGGAAGTCGGCGATGTCTGCGATACCGAGAAGCTTCAAGCAGTCATAACACGTCACAAGCCTAGCGCTGTGATGCACTTTGCCGCCCTGACTCTAGTGGGCGAGTCTGTAGCGCAGCCCGGGCTTTATCATCATAACAACGGTGACGGCACCCAAAGTCTGCTGACGGCCATGCAGCGCTGCGGCGTCAACCGTATCGTCGTCTCGGGCACCTGCGCGGTCTATGGCATTCCGCAAAAAATGCCGATCGATGAAAACACGCCGATTGGACCTATTAATCCTTATGGTCATTCAAAACTGGCCATGGAAAATCACGTTCACGCAGCCGCCACAAAGGGCGAACTGTCATCCGTCGTCTTGAGGTATTTCAATGCTGCGGGTGCGGATCCTGAGGGGGAGACCGGCGAATGGCATGAGCCGGAGACACATCTCATCCCCAATGTTCTGCGCGCGGCCGCTGGCATTGGTGAGCCGCTTCGGCTTTTTGGAACGGACTATCCCACGCCTGATGGCACTTGCATCCGCGACTATATCCACGTGTGCGACATCGCCGCCGCGCACGTCGCAGCACTTTCTCATCTCAATGGACCGCCGAAAGGCCATGTGTTCAATCTCGGCAGCGGTACAGGGTTCTCCGTACGGCAGGTCATCGATACGGCACGCGCTGTGACGGGCCGCGATATTGCCTTTTCGGTCGAACCGCGGCGCGACGGCGATCCCGCCATTTTGGTGGCGGATTCAACGCGCATCCAAAATGACTTGCAGTGGAAACCCATGCGCTCTGGCCTGCCGGAGCAAATCGGCGACGCTTGGCGCTGGGTTCAGAAACAGCCGCGCTAACTTCTCTGCGCGACCGCCCGGCGCAGGATGTCGGCAAACCAATCGGCTCTCTTGCTAAGGCCGTGGTCTTTAAGACACCGCTCCTGCCCGCGGCGCGCAATCTCGGCGCATAGATCTGGCTCGGCGAGATAATAAAGGATTTTGGCTGCCAGTTCCTGAGGCGTGCGGAAGGTTTCCAGTTCCTCGCTCGGCTCGAAAAAGCCAGCAAGTTCAGGATGATGAGATGTCAGCAGGAAGGCGCCCGCGCCGGTTGCCTCGATAAGGCGCATATTCGGCGGCTGACCGCCGAACGCATCCACGTCGATGTTCACAACGATGCGTGCGTTGCGCAGCAGGCGCAGCATCTCATGCGCCCACTTCGCGCCGCGGTTCATGGATTGCGCCAGCGGTGACAGAGCCGAAGCATTCGGCATGAACAAGCCTAGCGAGAATGGGGCCGCCGGATCACGGCTCATCTCCGCAAGCATATTGATGATCTGAACGCGCCTTTGATGCTGATGGGTCACAGTGCCGGAAATCACCACATCCCACTCGAACTGACGCGGCTCCTGCAAAAGTGGCAGGGTCTCGGGGAAGCCCGGATGAAAGCGCTCTACGTGCCTTGCGCCGCGAGCCTTTGCTTCCTCGAAGATGCGGTCGAAACTGGTCAAAATGAGATCGTAGGCGGACAGGTCCGTTTGCGGCGGCAAGGGAAAGCCGCGCCAACCAGCAAGAATTCTGGGCTTTGTTTTCAAGCGGCGGAAGAACCCGCTGTGCAGCGTTTCAACGTCCGTGGTGTAAACGACATCCGGCGCGAAATGTTCGATCTGTTGCAGTGTGGTCGCAGCTCCATCGGTTCCCGCTGCGCCGCCCTGCTTTTTCGCCCACGCTTCCTGTGCCACGCCGTTATTTGCAATCACCTGCATGGTTTCAAAACCGCGCGTGCAGAGCGCGCGTGTGAAGATGTGCGATTCCGCAAAACCGTCATCGAGCAATGCATTGATTTGCGTATCATAAGGTGCAGAGGCCAACTGTGGATGGGCAGCATAGAAGTCCATCAGATAGGCAGGATAGAAAGTATTGATCTGAAGGAAACGAAGCTGACGCGCAGCGGCCGGTGCCTTGATAGGGGTGGACGGCGAAGCTCTATGCGCGCGATAGAGCGCCATACCTTCGCCAGCCTCATGCTCAAAAAACGATGCGTCGTCGCCGGCGAAATACGCGACGTGATCACCGACCTTGCCCTTGCGGAAAAGCACGGCGGTAGAGGCGCTTGCAGCAGCCGCATTCCGCGAGATGACAGCGTCAAAAACTTTTGCTTTGCGCGGCAAGCCAAGAAAATCAGACAGGCGCGTCACGACGTTCTCAAAGTTCTCATGCATGTCTTCGTAGAAGATTGGCAGCACGCCCGGACGCGATAGCCAAGCTTTCACATGGTCCGCCCAATAGACGGCGGGATTGACCGCCCCCCCCAAGAGGACTGCGGAGAAAAGTGGAAAATACGGCGTCCTCGGGAAGGTGTTTAGTGCGCTTACGGTATTCGAACAGCGAAACCATGACATCGCGGCCATCGCGCAAGGCATAGACGATTTTGGCGGTCTCCAGAAGGTTCGCGACGTAGTCATGCAAACCATCCTCGGCGGGAAACTGCTGCATGTCCGGCAGGTCGTGGGTCTTAATCACAGTTGCGGGACCCGCTGTCCGCCGCGTCTCAAAAATCTCTTGCGATATATGCTCTTTGTGGCGCGGAAGGATGGTTTCCAGGGTCAGGAAGCTGTCACTGACGCCCAGAATGTTGTTTCGGATGGTATCGATCGCAAGGTGCGTACCCGACCGCCGGTGCGAAGCGACGAAGATATTGGCAGGCAGCTCTTTCACGCAGCATTCCCTCGCGTCGCGGCGACCGATTTGAGCCGCGCCATCATATAGTCAATCTTATCACTTTCTTAGGGCCGGTCCGTTAACAAAAGCTACCACAACAATCTCTTCGCCTTGCCGATGGACATGCTCACGCAGAATATTCTTGAGATCGCCGCTCAGATCGCACCCGGCGTCAAGGACTGGCCGCGGCGTCAGCCCGGCCTGCTGATGGTGGGCGGTAAAGTCCTGCGTTATGCCGATATGCACAGCTTCTTCTATCAGGTGAAGCAGATTTTCGGTGAGCGCCTCTATGGTTTTCGGTCGGACGACCCAGCGCCCCGGATCTTGGATTGCGGTGCGCACATTGGTCTGGCGTCGCTATTCTTCAAAGAATGCTATCCGGCGGCACGCATCCATGCATTTGAAGCAGACGCCGTTCTAGCCGAACTCTGCCGCGCCAACTTCGCGGCGTTTGGCGTTCCCGATATTGCTGTCGAGGCCAAGGCGGTCTGGACGCACGGCGGCGGCGTGCGTTTTGCGGGCGACCGCGACGACGCCGGACACGTATCCGAGACCGGACAAGATGTTCCCTCGGTTGCTTTGAAGGACCTCCTGGCTGAACCTGTTGATCTGCTCAAGCTCGACGTCGAGGGGGCAGAGTTCGAGGTCCTGGCAAGCTGCGGCGATGCACTCAAACAGGTCCGGCGCATGGTGATCGAAGTGCATGCCATGCACATGGATCGCGCCCCTGTCGGCAAAATGCTTGCACATCTGGAAAACCTGGGTTTTCGCTACACCCTGGCCGACCTGCACGCAGCGGTTTGGATTCCCAAGGGCCAACACCCACCCTTCTCGGCCATTCCCACCGACAAGTACATCTTCACGGTCTTCGCCTGGCGGTAGCGCTCCGCCAATTCTTTATTAACGTTTCAGTCATTTTGGGGCGCCAGATAGCAGCTGTTTTGCCAGTTGTTAACCGCTCCCCCTTACCTTCAGGCACGCTCGGGGGAATAGCAATTTTTTCAAGACCTTGCGCCCAAATTCAGATCGTCACGAGGCATAGTTGAGCAACGTTCGTATCATCGCGGAAATCGGCATCAATCACGAGGGCTCGGAAGAGGTCGCGCGCAAGCTCATTGCTAGCGCTGCCGCCGCCGGCGCCTGGGGCGTCAAATTCCAATACCGCAACCTCGCCAATGCCTACGCCAACGATGCACGGCAGATCGGCGACGAGATTTTGCAGAAGGAAATTCGGCGCAACTATCTCTCCCCCGATCAGATCCTGAATCTGACGCACTACGCGGATAGCCTGGGAATTACTCCGGGCATCAGTTTTTTCATACCGGAAGATGTTGCGGATTTCGGCACCGACATCGCCCGTTTTGGTTTTTTCAAAGTGCCGTCGGTGGAATTTACCAATCTGCCCTTGATCAAGCATATCGAAGCACTCGGCAAACCTAGCCTGATTTCGACGGGAACCTATACCGAGGCGACCGTCACGCGAATGCTGAAGACGCTCGATCGTGCCATATGGACCCCGCTGCATTGCATCTCGAACTATCCCGTCAACGTCGCTAACGCCAAGCTAGGGTACATCACGCACCTCCGCGAGTTGTGGGGCGGTGCGGTTGGTTACTCCAGCCACGATGAATATTGGGAAACCTGCCTGCTGGCGTTACAGCAAGGTGTTTCCATCATCGAGCGCCATATCACGTTCGACAAAGCCGCCAATGGGCTCGATCACTCATCCAGTTCCACACCCGACGAGTTTATGAAGCTCGCGCGGTTCGCCGAGAATCTGGGCCTCATCTTGGCCGGCAACGGCCCCCGCGTACCCAATCAGGGCGAACTGCTGAACCTGCAAAACCTTGGCCGCTCGTTCTATGCCGCCGGCGAAATCGCCGCAGGCGACGTCGTGACCGCCGACAAAGTTGTTTTGCGCGCGCCACGTACCGGCCTGGGCCAGGAGGAAAGTGATCTCGTCTTGGGTCAACGCGCCCTGCGTCCCGTACAGAGTGGCTCCGTGATCGATCGCTCAGTGTTTGAGAAACCTGTGACTGTATCGCCCGATGCCATCGATTTCGCGCGCCGCAAGAAATTGTCCCTGCCGGTACGTTTTCACGATTTTGAGGCTCTCTCGACCCGCATTCCCCTCGGCAGCTATGAGTTCCACCTGACTTTCGGTGATGTGGAACGTTCTATCGATATCAACGCTTTCGACAAAGCCAATCGCTACAGCGTGCATTTGCCGGACTATGTGAGCCCAACACTGCTCATGGATCCTTTTGCGCCCGACGAAGGGCAGCGCAAGGCCAGTCAACATGTGCTGGAGCGCACCATCGCATTTGCGAAAGCCCTGCAGAACCGCACGGGCAGGAACGTGCCCATCGTCGGCAGCTTCTCGGTGGTGCACGGCTCTCTCGACACTTTCTTCGACCAGCATGCGGAGTTGGCGGAAATCTATCGCGACGAGGGTCTCTCCTTGCTGCCGCAATGGCTGCCTCCCATTGCCTGGTACTTTGGCGGGGCAGCGCGGTTGGATGCCATGAATAACGTCGCGGACGTTGTCCACATCAAGAAGCGCCGCCTGCCCATCTGCATGGACGTTTGCCACCTGTGCATGGGCGACAAAGTTTTCGATTTCAAAGCCGTCGATGTCGTGAACGAACTGGCGCCATATACACGCCATGTGCATATCGCCGATGCCAGCGGATACGACGGCGAAGGCATGCCCTTCGGCGAAGGTGATCCTGAAAACCACGCGGCCATTGCCGCGGCCATGGCCCTCGACTGCATCAAGGTGATCGAGGTGTGGCAAGGCCACCTTCACGGCGGCGCTGGTTTCGCCAAGGCTGTTATGGCACTGAAGGAGCAATTCTCATGACAAACACGCAACGCACGGCGTTGATCCTGGGCGTTACCGGCCAGGATGGCGCCTTGTTGGCAGCTGACCTCTTGCGGCAAGGATGGCGCGTGTGCGGGGGATTCCGGCGCGGCCACGCCAGCAAGCTGTGGCGTCTCGACGAATTGGGTATCCTTGGCAAGATCGAGCTAAACAACATCAATCTGCACGAGCCTTTCCAAGTTATTGAAGCCGTCTCGAAAGTGAAGCCGCACCACATCTATCATCTCGCGGGCGAGAGCTTCGTCGCGGACTCCTATCAACAACCGCGCTCCGTACTCGAGACCAACGTGCTTGGAACGCTGAACGTGCTGGAATCCATGCGCATCGCCGCACCGGAAGCCAAATTGTTCTTTGCCTCCACCGCTGAAGTCTTTGGGACACCGCAACGCGGCCAGTTGCTCGATGAGAGCAGCCCGCGCCAACCCATCAATCCCTACGGCATTTCAAAGCTCACTGCTCAGCAGCTCGTTGGGATATACCGCGAGCAGCACAAGCTCCATACCGTGAGCGGCATGATGTTTAATCACGAAGGCCCCTTGCGCGCGCACAACTTCGTCACCCGCAAGATCACCTATAATCTCGCGCGTTTGGCTGCGGAGAGCGGCCCTCCCATGCAATTAGGCGCGATGGACTCTTGCCGCGATTGGGGCGCTGCAGAAGACTATATGTCTGTATTGCCGACGCTCCTGGATAAGGTGCCGCCGCAGGACTACGTTTTTGCGACCGGCACAAAAACGTCCGTGCAAGAGTTCTTGCGCCTTGCCGCCGAGGCCGCTGGGTTTTCGCCGGCCTTTGACGGCGAAGGTGTCGACATGATTTGCCGCGACACAAAGTCGAAGCGGACGCTGGCTACCGTCTCACCCCAGTACTTCCGGCCTTTCGACACCCCTCCATTGATCGGCAACCCCGACCGACTGAAGCAGGCCACCGGCTTCAAGGGCTCGCGTAGCGTCGCAAGGCTTGCGGAGGACCTGATCAAGGTTGACATCCACCGCCGGAAGATTGGTGCCTTGCATGTATAAGCGCGCCTGGAGTTCCTATGCCTGATCCAAAACGCACCGTCATCATTATCCCGGCGCGGGGCGGTTCAAAACGCCTGCCTGGAAAAAACATACGACTCTTGGGCGGCAAACCGCTGATCCACCATGCCATCGATGTGGCATTGGCAGCAGCGCCATGGGCACGCGTTGTAGTCTCGACCGACGACGCTCAAATTAAGGCCGTGGCGTTGCAACGCCCGGGCATCGTCGTTGACGACCGCCCGCCCGAGCTCGCGGTGGATGCAACAAAAACCGAGGACGTGCTGGGCGAACTGCTGGACCGCCCTACCTATCAGGACTTCGACGTCGTCGGAAAACTGCTTCCCACATGCCCATTGCGCACATCCGCCCAGGTTCGCACGGCTTTTGATACTCTCGACAAAAGTATCGATGCTGTCGTCAGCTTCACGCCGTACGAGTTTCCCGCGCAATTAGCGATCACGTTCGACGATAGCTTGATGATGAAATCCATCTTCGGGACATCGCCCCTCATTAGCGGAAACTTCCGCACGCAGGATCAGCTGCCGTCTTACCGCCCCAACGGCGGCGTCTATTTCGCCTGGGCGGATTTTTTCCGCAACACGCGCAGCTTCTACGTCGGCAAAACCAAGGGCATGCTGATGCCGCGCGCCAATTCGGTCGATATCGATTATGGCGAAGACTTCGAATACGCCCAGTACATGATCGATAGCGGGCAGGTAAAGCCCGAGGGGCCTAGCCCATAACCTTGGCAAGCGCGCGTCGCGCGACGTCGAGGGATCCCTCAACGCGAGCCTCACGCTGCGGCTGCGGTGGTTTGTTCTCCAAAACCACGCGCGCAATCTCGTCCGCCGTGAGCGCGTAGCTCATCACACCCTCATCTATTTCCGGCTTATAGATATCGTACCCGTCCTGATCGATGATTGTGACGGGCAGATCGAATGCCAGCGCTTCGGATGCAACCGTCGAGAACTGGGTCAACAGACGCTTCGTCGAGCGGCAGAGCGCGTAGAGCGGCGCGTTCGTCGCCATTTCGATCTCGAAATTACTAATCCGGCCAGCCTCTAGGTAGGCCGTGATCTCTGCAATCCGGTAGCGCTGGTGCGGGTGTAGCCGGAGCAACCACAACCAGTCCGGTGTGCGGCGCATAGCGCCCGGCAACGCTTCGGGCATCAGGGCTTTGAGCGGCTGAAGTCCCATCAGAACCGTTTTACGGCTTTTCAAGTCGGCGCAAAATGCCGTCAGCTTGTCCGACAGACCGATGACACCCGGTTCACGCCATAGGCCGATCCAGGGATTTCCCGAGATCTCGCAGAACGGCCGCAGCCGCATTGCGGGCCACGTCGCTTCTTGGATCCGCTTCTCCGGCATGCCCCAGCAAAAGAAATGGTCGGGCAGCAGTGCGTAGCCCGCTTCGGGCATTCTGGTCCATTGGCTGTACAGGGCATGGCTGCTGCCCTTCTGGCCATGCTGGATATCGACGGTGGGGATGCCCAGAGTTCGGCACGCCCACATCAACGCCAACATGTCTGCCGAGTAGTAACAGATGACAAACACCACGCGCGGATTGATACGGCGCAGCAATTGACGGAAATAATTCCGCCGCGACCAAAGGCGGGGCAAATAGGACGCGAGCTGATCGAACGTGGGCGGGCGTTGCGATACCTGTGCAAAGGCTTCAAACACAGCGCTAGAATTCATAACGCCTTCTGGCATGCCTGCGAGGTATTGCTCGCTCTGCCAGGGCGGCGTCTGCAAAGCGACCGTCGGCTCGTAGCGCCCGGCTAGATCATCTCCAGATTTATCGTTCAGCTCCACCTTCAGATGGCGAATGCCGCTTTCGCGCAGCAAGGCGATATAGGGATCGGTCAGGCGATTGTAATGAAGGCCGTTTACGCGGTCGGTGTGATCCAGTAGGCGCGAAATAAATAAAGCATCGCAAGGTGCCTCGCCCGCCAGCGCCGCCTTTTGTCTCGCCAAATCGGCAGTGCGGTCTAAACCGTTATCCTTCATCTGAATTGCAAAATCCTTGAAGGCCGTATCCTCAATCTCCGCCAGCGTTGTGGGCTGTTTTCTGTCTTTATCGATGTTGCCGAAGTGACGAATACGCCGCACGATTGGCCAGACACAGGTATCGCCAAATGTCATGGCGTTGACGTCGGCCCGCTTCTCCACCTCGATCAGCTCATGCACACCGCTGGCCATGTTCCCTTGTGATGCGCTCACGGGTTTACCCCATAAAACTGCGTCAAGGCCGCCAGAAATTGAGCGATGCGAGCATCAGGCGAGTATTCCGCTTCAACCTTGGCGCGCGCCGCGGAGGTCAATGCTTCGCCTTTATGCGGGT
Source organism: Fidelibacterota bacterium (assembly GCA_947472795.1). GTDB lineage: Bacteria > Pseudomonadota > Alphaproteobacteria > Rhodospirillales > Rhodospirillaceae > SHVO01. Next base: position 29,523 of record CANJBL010000015.1, read on the forward strand.
CGCGCAATGCCGCAAATCTCTCACCGACGTCCCGATAGTCCGCGCCCAGCGTTATGATGTCTTTGCCATCTTCAAAGACGCCATCAATCATGGCGTTGGCCGCACAGAGCACAGCCGCACCGCGCTGCATCGCTGATAAGAGGCGCTCGCTCAGCGAAGTGGCAAAGTTGTTGAGGCACATGGCCATGGCTTTGGCTTGCCCGCACAAAGCCAAAGTGTCTGGAAGCGTATTGGCGCTCATCACCACAGTATCGGGATGCAGACTTATATCGGGCTTGGGCCCTGACCAGATGAGGTGCATGGGTATAGACGCCAGACCCAGAAGCATGCGCCGTCGCCGCTCGTTACGGATGAACTGGTTGGCCGCCACCAGCAAGTCCAAATAGATGGCCGAGCCATGATCCGGCGCAAGACCCTGCGCCTTCGTCACTTTGGCAGCCGTAACCCAAAAGGGCGTATGATAGTCGGGAAGCGCTTGATCAATGATCGCGTCGAGAAGTGGGGCGAGTTCGGGCCTCGCCGTGGCAAATTTTGCGCGCTCGGCCATGGGGTCGGCATAGGAACCCACATACAGCAAATCGATGGGCCGCGCGCGCCACGGCACCGGCGCGGCGTGATCTTCGCTGTCGAGGTAGATGTGGGGCGCGAAGTGAATTTGGCTCCTTACGCCGCTCCCTTGAAAAGGACCAGCAAAATCAACCGCCGAACGCTCGGTAAAGCAGAGGATGCGATTGCCGCGCGGCACGAGCGTGCGCCCACGCAGCCACGGATAAAATGGGTAATCGCGGATATGCGCGATGGCGGGCTTGTTGAAATATTCAAACACATCAACGGCTTTACCCGCTTGCTCAATGGCGAGATCAAGACCCCAGCTTTGCTCGCAGTGAACAGCAATAACGTCGGGGCGAGATGTAATCTCGGCAAACCGCGTCATGAAATCCGGCACCGAGAGATCCAACACAACGGCCTCAATCCCCTGCCGACGATAAGCTGCTGCGTAGGTCGCGATGGACGTGCGGTGTGTCAAATAGGGATCGGCTTTTGGCGCGTGGAGAAACAGGATCGTGGCGCCCCGGAACATCGCCCCGTATCGCTCGCCCTGCTGACCATCGTCTATTGCCAAGATCCCTCCGCCTTGTCCCAGGCCTTCATGACGACCGGACACCCGCAGCCGTCAAAAGCCTTTGCGTCACATGGACGCACAATCCGACAATATTGGTATAGGAACCGTTTATGCTCGACACGAACGTCGCTGCGCGACCCTGTATTGCGTAGCCGCCAGCTTTTCCGCGCCATTCTTCGGACGCAATGTACTCATTCATATCTCGTTCCGTAAGCTGGGCGAACTTCACCATGGTGATAACGGTTCTTTGATGCACCGTTCCATCGGGCTTGCGAATTGCGATACCGCCATACACCCGATGACGACGCCCGGAGAGCATGCGCAGGCATGTCCGCGCTTCCGCCTCGGTTTCGGCTTTGGGCAAGATACGTGTTCCACACGCAACAACCGTATCCGCGGCAAGAATCACTGCCGATGGATGCAGTTTGGCCGCCGCCGCCGCCTTCTCCAGGGCCAACCGGGCAGCAAGCTGCGACGGCACTTCATTCGCCTTGGGCGTCTCATCCAAATCCACCGGCGCCACAACATCGGGAACCAAGCCAATCTGCTGCAAAAGCGCCAACCGGCGCGGAGATGCTGAAGCAAGAACGAAAAAGGTTTTGGTCACGGGCGGCCTGGCCTAGTAATCGCGCGGAAAGAGGTCGAGAATCTTCTGCTGCAGCTGATCGCGCGTAAGACGATAAGCGGCGAGGCGCGCCTCGCGGGCGCCCTCGGCGAGCGAGGGATCGGTGATATTCCACAGGCGCACATCGCAATGAACATAGCGGGCATGTTCGACGGCCGCGCCCTGCCCTTCGGGAGAAAGCGCAATGACCATATCGAAGGAATCGTCCGTCAGATTGTCAAAGGTCTTAGGCTTATGACGCGACATATCGATCCCGATTTCCCCCATCACTTCCGCCATCAGCGGGTCGAGCGCTCCCTGACGCAGGCCGGCGGAGTCTACAAAGACTTGGCCGCCATGGAAACGCTTCATGATCCCCTCGGCCATGGGCGAGCGGATTTCGTTCATAGTGCAACAGAAGAGCACGGAGGATGGCAAGACGAGCATGACAGCGTCACCCGCGCATGTGAAGAATACACAGCAACGTAAAAAGCCGCCGTGAGGTGTTCTGATCGAGCTGGACACGTTCTGCCAGTCGCTCCTTGAGCATCAGCGCACCTTCGTTGTGCAACCCGCGCCGCCCCATGTCGATGGCTTCGATCTGCGACGGAGACGATGATTTGATGGCATCAAAGTAGCTCTCGCAAACCAGGAAATAGTCCTTGATGATCATGCGGAAGGGCCGCACCGTCAGAACAATCTGCGCACAGGGCGCATCTCGCGTATCGCAGACATCGAAGATCAGCCGGTCCTCGACAAGGGACAAGCTGAGGTGGAACGGCCCCTTTTGACCACCACTCTCCCCCTTCAACTCAAAAACATTTTCCTCCAACAAATCGAAAAGCGCGACTTCGCGTTCGTGCTCCACCTCGGGGCGCCGGCGCAGGAAGGATTTCTCGTCCAATTGGATTTTGACGATGGAACGAGGGCGCCCGTCGCCCGCCGCGGCGTCGCTTTCGCCCTGCCCGGGCTCTGGCTTGCCCGGGTCAATCATCATGAATTTGGGGACTTCATCCGCAGCGCCACCGATTGGGCATGAGCATCAAGCACTTCAGCCTGGGCCATGGCGACCGCACCCGGTCCGATGGCGGCGAGGCCCGCTCCCGTACAATCGATGAGCGACGTGCGCTTGAGAAAATCCATGACACCCAGCCCCGAGGAGAACCGCGCCGCGCCTGATGTCGGCAAGACGTGGCTGGGCCCGGCATTGTAGTCGCCCAGCGCTTCCGGGGTGTGGCGTCCCAGAAAAATCGCGCCCGCATGGCGGATGCGGGGCAGCAACGTCTGCGGGTCAGCAACGGCAAGCTCCAAGTGCTCGGGTGCGATCTGGTTGATCAAGTCCGGGGCATCGAGCAACGACCGCACCACGATGACAGCCCCGTGGTCGCGCCAACTCTGCGCCGCCGTCTCGCGACGCGGCAGAGTCTTCAGCAATACCTCTACCGCTTCTATAACGCGGCCGGCGAAACCATCATCATCGGTGATCAGGATCGACTGCGAAGATGCATCATGTTCTGCCTGGGCCATGAGGTCGGCAGCAATCCACGCTGGATCGCTCAAAGCGTCCGACACCACAGTGACTTCCGAAGGGCCAGCCACCATGTCGATACCCACGGTCCCAAACACCTGCTTCTTGGCCGAAGCTACATAGGCATTTCCGGGACCGACGATTTTGTCCACCGCCCTCACCGACTTCGTACCGTAAGCCAACATGGCAATCGCCTGAGCCCCGCCCACGCGATAGACCTCATCGACGCCCGCGACAGCGCAGGCGGCCAGCGTTAACGGATTGGTCTTGCCGTCGGGCGTTGGCATCGTAACCACAAGCCGCTCCACGCCCGCCACTTTCGCCGGAACGGCATTCATCAATACCGAGGAGAAGAGGGCTGCTGTACCGCCCGGCACATAAAGGCCGGCTGAAGATACGGCCGTCCAGCGCCATCCCAAGCCGATACCCGCCTTATCCCTATAGAATTCATCTTTCGGCAGTTGGCGCACATGGTAATCGCGGATGCGTTCGGCAGCTTCGTTGAGCGCCTTTAATGTTGTCGCATCGCATTGCGAAGCGGCACCTGCAATCTCGGCCTTGGTGAAGGCAAAGGTTTCTGGCGTCAGCGAAAACCGGTCAAATTTGCGCGTACTGTCGATCACCGCAGCATCACCGCGCGCCTTCACGTCGGCCAATACCGATGCAACCACATCATCAACATTGGCCTTCGTCTCGCGGCCTTTGGCAACGAGGGCGGCGAAAGCAGCCTGAAAATTTGCGTCTCGGGCGGAAAGCTTCAACGCCATGGCCGTCATCCCCTCACGGCCGCGCGGAACTTCTCGATCCACGCGCTGATCTCCTGCGAGCGGACCTTCAATGCCGTGCGGTTGACGATGAGGCGCGAGGTAACGTGCGCAAGTGTATCCACTTCCACCAGACCATTGGCTTTGAGCGTGCTGCCCGTGGAAACAAGATCGACGATGCGCGGACACAGCCCCAATACAGGCGCCAGTTCCATGGCGCCGTTCAGCTTCACGCATTCCGCTTGAATGCCGCGGTCGGCGAACCACTTGCTGGTGATATGCGGATACTTGGTGGCAATGCGCACGTGGCTCAGGCGATCAAGTGCCAAGCTCTCATCCAAGTCTTTTGGCTGCGCGATGGACAGCCGGCATTTCCCGATGCCAAGATCCAGGGGCGCGTAAATTTCGGAGTAATCGAATTCCATCAGCACGTCATTGCCGGCAATGCCGAGCTGCGCGCCGCCGAAAGCGACGAATGTCGCCACATCGAAAGAGCGCACGCGAATGAGACTGATGTTGGGTTGGTTCGTGGCGAACATGAGCTTGCGCGAGCTGTCGTCGCTGAAGGCAGCTTCCGGCTCGATCCCCGCCGCGCGAATGATCGGCAGGGCCTCTTCAAGAATCCGGCCCTTTGGGAGGGCAATGACGAGAGGGTCTTGGCTCATGGAAGGCTCAACGAAAAAATGACCGGATATGAAATCACCGGCCATGAAATCAATGGGTGGCGCGGCGTTGTACACGTTTTTATGCGCCGCCACCATCCTTTGCGCCGCGATAAAGCCGACCGACTACACCATTATCTCATTGATATTATTAACGTATTCAGAAGGCTCAGCCGCCGCCGATGCGTTCGATCCGCGCACCGCAAGCGCCCAGCTTTTCCTCTAGGCGCTCATAACCGCGGTCCAAGTGATAGATGCGGTTCACCAGGGTTTCGCCCTCGGCGGCCAAGCCTGCCAGGATCAACGACGAGGAAGCGCGCAAGTCCGTGGCCATGACCGGTGCGCCCGAAAGCGCCTTACGTCCCCGGATAATGGCCGAGGCGCCGTGCACGTTTACATCAGCGCCAAAGCGCGTCAGCTCCGGTACGTGCATGAAACGGTTCTCAAAGATGGTTTCGGTGATCATGGAGGCGCCGTTGGCTGTGGCCATGAGCGCCATCCATTGAGCCTGCATGTCCGTCGGAAAGCCGGGGAACGGTTCAGTCATCACGTCCACGCCCACCAGTCCATTCTCGGCCGCCACACGCACGCCACCTTCTACAGGTTCCACCGTCACGCCCGCCTGGCGCATGGCGCTGAACACGGATTCCAGCAGGTCGAAGCGCGTGCCTTTCAGTACAACGTCTCCGCGCGTGATGGCGCCGGCGATGGCATAGGTGCCCGTCTCGATGCGGTCGGGGATAACGGCCACGCGCGCGCCATGCAGTAACGGGACGCCGGTGATCTTCAAGGTGCCCGAGCCAATACCGCTGATCTTCGCCCCCATGGCATTGAGGCATTCCGCAAGGTTACCGATCTCCGGCTCGCGCGCTGCGTTCTCCAGAACCGTGTCACCCTTCGCGAGCGAGGCCGCCATGAGCAGATTCTCGGTGCCGCCCACGGTGACTTTCGGGAAAACCACATTGGCGCCCTTGAGTCCGCCCGGCGCGGTGGCATGGATATAGCCGCCCTTCACGTCAATTTTGGCGCCGAGAGCCTCGAGCGCCTTCAGGTGAAGATCGACAGGACGCGTACCGATAGCGCAACCGCCCGGCAGCGAGACCTTGGCCTCGCCCATGCGCGCAAGCAGAGGGCCCAGTACAAGGACCGATGCCCGCATGCGCCGCACCAGGTCATAAGGCGCGGTGATGCTGGTGATGCGCTCCGACGTCATCGTCATGGAACGCCCCGTCGCACCCGCCTCCCCGCCGGCGCCCGGCGCCAAGGCTGACTGGTCGATGCGGGCACCATGCTGGCGCAAAAGATTACTCATGGTGGAGATGTCCACCAGTTCCGGCATGTTGATGAGCGTCAGCGGCTTATCGGTCAGCAGCGTGCAGGCCATCAACGGCAGAGCCGCATTCTTCGCGCCACCGATGACGATTTCGCCGGTGAGCGGAACGCCGCCCAAAATCCTGATGGCATCCACGTTGAACGATCCTTTGTATTTTAAAGCCGGGGCAGGGTCACGCCGAGCTGGCCCTGATATTTGCCCTTACGATCGGCGTAGGACGTCTCGCAGATGCTGTCGGCCTTGAGGAAGACGAACTGCGCCGCGCCTTCATTGGCATAGATGCGGGCGGGCATGGGCGTGGTGTTGGAGAACTCCAGCGTCACATGGCCTTCCCACTCGGGCTCCAGCGGCGTGACGTTGACGATGATGCCGCAGCGCGCATAGGTCGATTTACCAAGGCAGATCACGAGCACGTCGCGCGGAATCTTGAAGCGTTCAACGGTGCGCGCGAGCGCGAAGCTGTTGGGCGGGATGACGCAAATGTCGGTTTTGCGGTCAACAAAACCGGCATCGGAGAAGTTTTTTGGATCAACGACGGCGGAGTCCACATTCGTGAAAATCTTGAACTCGTCGGAGACCCGGGCATCGTACCCATAGGACGAGACGCCGTAAGAGATCACACCGTCGCGCCGCTGGGCTTCGGTGAACGGCGCAATCATGCCGTGCTCAACCGCCATCTTACGGATCCAAGTATCGGGCATCACGGACATGGCGTGCGGTCGTCCCCTTCTCCATCGCACGGGAACGGCGATGGGTGAAAAATCGTCTGGTTCTTTTAGCGCAGGCCGGCGGGCTTTAGCTATCCTTTAGCTATCTGCTTTGTCGCCGTCCGGCTTGGCTGCTGCGCCATCGGATGTTTCCGCACCTCGCGCCCGCCGCTGGGCCTTCCGGCGCTGAAGATTTTCACGCAACGCATCCGACAGCCGCGCTTGAGCCTCCGCCGAGGATAGTTTCGGGCCATGGCGTTTTGGTGGTGGTGGGTTGGAGGTTATCATAGCGGCGTTGTCTCACATCTGCCGCCCTGCTGGAAACCCGGAAAAAAGGCTCTGGACCGCCAAAAACCGGGGGCGCAGAGATTGCTTGGGGGTTGCTTGCACCCCATAGGGTGATATGGCATGTTCCGCGCCTTCGCGGGGAACCCGACGCTAAAGTCCGGTGTTTCGCCCGTCATGGCGCTGCCGTAGCTCAGTGGTAGAGCACCCCCTTGGTAAGGGGGAGGTCCGCAGTTCAATCCTGCGCGGCAGCACCATTCCTGAAATTTCTGAGACTATTCCTCCAGACGCGCGCGCGACCTATTCGGGCGCCCTTACCGTCGTCGTGGCGTCTGTCCGGGATTGGCCCGTGAGGTCGGTCTTTTTCTCGCGCTTCCTGTCAACTTGAGTGCCGGCCGCCGTTGTGGCGCCGAACGTCAGGTCATCTCTTGTGCCGTCGGCTCCGGCGGTAAAACTCCTGGTTTCTTCCGTCACCATACCATTGGCCTTTTTGCGTTTGACGGTGGTGATGGCATGAAAGTCGCCGTCCGTGTTCACCGGCTTCGCCGCGGTGTCCGTCGTTGTCTCAATGGTTCCATCGGGCCGTGCAATGGATCTCGTCACAGTCTGCGAGGCGGCCTGAGATGTGGTGTTATTGGGATCGTTGTGCAGAGCATCGTTCTGTGCGGCAGCCACCCCCGTTAACAGCACAAGCGACGCGGCACCCGCCACCAGATACTTGGTCATAACAGCCTCCTTCACGTATTGAATCTCTGTCTTTAAACGGCGTTGCGCAACAGAAGGTCCCTATAAATACCTTTGCAAAACGCGGTGAAGTTGTAGGGCCCTTACGCTAAGGTGCCGCCATGAAAGCCGGCAACCGCATTTTCTCGAACCTGGGCACCACGGTGTTCACCGTGATGTCGCAGTTGGCCACCGAGCATAGCGCTATCAATCTCGGTCAGGGTTTCCCGGACGACAACGGCCCCGACGATGTGCGCGCGAAAGCAGCACAGTTCTTGGAAGATCAGCCCAACCAATATCCGCCCATGATGGGCGTGCCCGATTTACGCGAGGCCGTGGCCCAGCATGCGCATCGGTTCTATGGGCTCGATGTGGATTGGCGAAAAGAAGTGATGGTGACCTCAGGCGCGACGGAAGCTTTGTCAGCTTGCCTGCTCGGCCTCATCAATACGGGCGACGAAGTGGTTTTGCTTGAACCGTTATACGACAGCTATCTGCCTATGGTGCGTCTGGCGGGTGGCGTGCCCAAGCTGGTGAGACTCTCCCCGCCCTATTGGGAGCTTCCGCGCGAAGCCCTCGCCGCCGCTTTCAGCGCCAAAACAAAAGCGATTGTCCTCAATTCACCCATGAACCCCAGCGGCAAGGTTTTTACAGGCGATGAGCTGGCATTCATCGCGGGGCTGTTAAAGCAACACGATGCTTATGCAATCTGCGATGAGGTCTATGAGCACCTCGTCTTTGACGGCAGCAAGCACGTTCCCCTCATGACGCTGCCCGACATGCGCGAGCGTTGCTTGCGGATCGGCTCAGCCGGCAAGACCTTCTCGCTCACCGGCTGGAAAGTGGGCTACGTGACCGGCGCGCCCGGGCTTCTGGGGCCTATAAGCAAAGCCCACCAATTCCTCACCTTCACCACGCCGCCCAATCTGCAGCGCGCCGTTGCCTATGGGCTTTGCAAGGACGCCGCCTACTTTAAGGCGCTTGCCGCTTCACTTCAGCGCAAGCGGGATAAACTGGCCAAAGGGCTCGCCCGCATCGGTTTTGAAGTCCTTCCGTCTAAAGGCACCTATTTCGTCACTGCCGGTTACGCCACATTGGCCAAGCCGTTTGCCGGCGACGATATGGCCTTCTGCCATCACCTGACGACGGACGCCGGCGTCGCAGCCATTCCCGTCAGCGCCTTTTATGAAAGCGAGCCGCCTCAGTCCTTCGTCCGCTTTGCCTTTTGCAAAAGCGACCATGTCCTTGATGAAGCTCTCGCCCGTCTGGAGCGGCATTTCCAATGACACTTGATCCGGATGTCGCGCGGTTGATCGAGGCAAGCCGTACCTCCAGCCAACCGGGCTACGACGAGATGCCGGTTGCTGAAGCGCGCGCGCTCTATCGCACATCGCGTCTGGCGGCGGGTTTACCAGCCCCGGCGGTCGCCGAGCGCCAGAGCCTGAACGCTGAAGGCCCTCACGGCCTAATCCCTCTGCGTCTCTACCGCCCCCACGGCGTCTCGGCAGGCCCCTTACCTGTCATCGTTTATTTCCACGGCGGCGGATGGGTCCTGGGCGACCTCGATGTTTTCGAGTCTCTCTGCTGCCGTCTCGCCAATGCTTCAGTATGTGCCGTGGCATCGGTGGACTACAGGCTGGCGCCCGAGCACAAATTTCCCAAGGCCGTAGACGATGCCTATGCCGCGGTCCAATGGATTGGGGCGCGCGCCACGGACCTCAACATTGACGCCACACGCCTGGCGGTGGCTGGTGACAGCGCCGGTGGCAACCTCGCGGCGGTTGTGTGCCTGCTCGCGCGCGACAAGGGCGGGCCAGCCATCGCCTATCAGATTCTGCTCTATCCCGTCACCGACGCCTCCATGGGATGCCCATCGTACGAACGGTTCGGCGCCGGCTATCTGTTGACGCGCGAAAGCATGGCCTGGTTCTACGATTGTTACGCTCCACAGGACATTGACCGCACCGACTTCCGACTTTCCCCACTAGCGGCGCAAAGCCTGGCGGGCTTACCACCGGCTCTCGTGCTGACGGCAGGCTTCGATCCCCTGCGGGATGAGGGTGAGTGTTATGCTCAGCGTTTGGCGGCTGAAGCCAATGTGCCGGTCACCCTTTGGCGCGTGGCCGGGCAGGTCCATGGTTTCCTTCCCATGAGTAAGCAGATCGCCGCCGCCGGGCCTGTCATAGATAAAGTGGGCCGCATTGTCGGTAATGCCCTAGGTGCCGTGCCGCGCCCTTGACTTGCGGCCAGAATCAGCCGACCACGCGCCTATGGATACTTCATCTTCCAGTGCCAAAACCCTGCGCTCGCCTGCCGATCTTGCATCTGCAGGATTGATTGCCGCTGAGGTGATACAGCAGATGGAAGCCGTGGCCGCCCGCTATGCCACGGCTATTTCTCCGGCGCTCGTCGATGTCATTCGGGCTGCAGGTCCACGCCTTGCGCGCCAGTTCGTGCCGGATATGCGCGAACTTGAAACGACGCCCCAAGAACGCAGCGATCCCATCGGCGACGAAACACATTCGCCCGTGAAAGGCATCGTGCACCGCTATCCTGACCGCGTTCTGCTCATGCCGACGTTGACGTGCGCGGTTTATTGCCGCTTCTGCTTTCGGCGCGAGACCGTCGGCAGTGCGGGCAACTTATCTCCGGCGGAATTGGATGCAGCGCTCGGCTACATCCGCGCCCATCCTGAAATCTGGGAAGTCATTCTCACGGGCGGCGATCCGCTGGTGCTCTCGGTTCGGCGCCTGAAGGATCTTTTTGCGGCCCTCGACGCCATCCCGCACGTCAAGATCGTGCGCATCCACACGCGCGTTCCCGTTGCCGACCCGGAGCGCATCGACGGCGAACTGATCGAGACGCTCCAGCTAACAAATAAAACGCTCTATATGGCAATCCACTGCAACCACGCCGCGGAGCTGACCCCGCACGTCGCCGCTGCCTGCGCGCGGCTGTCCACTGCCGGCATCCCCCTTCTTTCTCAGAGTGTGCTGCTCAAAGGGGTCAACGATACGGTTGAAGAGTTAGAGGCGTTGTTCCGCACGCTCACCGCGGCGCGCGTGAAGCCTTACTACCTGCATCACTTGGACTACGCGCCCGGCACCAGCCACTTCCGTGTACCCTTGGATCAGGGGCAGGCCCTTGTAGCCGCCCTTCGTGGACGTCTTTCGGGTCTCGCTATCCCCACCTTCGTCGTCGATATCCCAGGCGGCGCCGGCAAGGTGCGCGCGGAGACTTCATCCTTATCCCCCGAAGGCGACGGAACATTCATCGTCAGGGACCGTCACGGAACCGAACATTCCTATCCGCCAGCCACCGCGCTCGAATGAAACTTTCCCAGGGCTGACTTAACCGCGCCGGACCGGCAATTCGGGCCTTGTGAGGCCTTTGCCAAGATGCTGAGATACCGCCACCTTACGCAAGCAGACGGAGAGCACATGGCGACCAGGCACCATCAAATTCTGATCGTCGGAGGCGGCGCCGCCGGCATCACCGTGGCAGCGCGGCTGCGCAAGGTCGAACACGACCTACCGCTGGATATCGCCATCATCGATCCTGCTGAAAGCCATTATTACCAGCCAGCGTTCACACTGGTCGGCGGCGGAGCCTACACGTTGGAGGAGACGCGCCGCAACGAGGCCGACCTGATCCCCGAAGACGTCACGTGGATCAAGGATGCCGTCAGCACCTTCTCGCCCGACACCAATGCCGTCACGCTCGCCGATGGCACGACCATTACTTACAAGTGTCTCGTCGTCTGCCCAGGCTTGCAGGTCAACTGGAGTGCCGTCAAAGGTCTCAAGGAATACATCGGCCGTTACGGCGTCTGCAGCAACTACTCGCCCAACACTGTCGAGTACACGTTCGAGCTTCTGAAAAGTTTGAAGCCCGGCGCGAAAGCCCTGTTCACGCAACCGCCTATGCCGATCAAGTGCCCCGGTGCGCCGCAGAAGGCCGCCTATCTCGCAGCGGATTATCTTTCAAAGAGCGGCATCCGCTCCCATTGCGAAGTGCGCTTCCTGACGGCGGCACCCGCCATCTTCGGCGTGCCGTTCTATGCCAAGGAATTGATGAAAGTTGTCGCGCGCCACGACATCATCCTCAACACCAGCCATAACCTTGTGGAGATCGATGCGCGCAAACGCAAAGCGATATTCGCCATTACCGCCGGCGATCAGCAAGGACAGACCGTCACCTTGGATTACGACATGCTGCATGTGACGCCGCCGCAAAGTGCACCGGACTTTATCAAGAACAGCCCGCTGGCCAATGCCACCGGCTTCGTTGATGTGCATGCCAACAGTCTACAGCACGTCAAATACAAGAACGTCTTTAGCTTGGGTGATGCTGCCGGCACCGCTAATTCCAAGACGGCCGCCGCTGTGCGCAAGCAAGCTCCCGTGGTTGTCCGCAACGTGCTGCATCTCTTGAAGGGCGGGGCCATCGAGGAAACGTATGATGGCTATGCCGCCTGCCCGCTCACGACCGGCTACGGCAAAGTCCTCATGGCCGAGTTCATCTACGGGGGAAAGCCGACACCCACGCTTCCGCTCGATCCGCGCAAGGACGGGCATATCAATTGGTGGGTCAAAACCTCGTTCCTGCCGCGCCTTTATTGGGACTACATGCTGAAAGGCCGCGAGAAATTCCCGGCACACAACACAGGCTATGTGGACCCGGGCGCCTAAGGCGGCGCGAACATGAATGCTCTGCTGAAAAAGCTGGGCATTAGCCTGCCGATTATTCAGGCGCCCATGGCGGGCACCTCGACGCCGGCCATGGCGGCAGCCGTCTGTAACGCTGGCGGCCTGGGCTCACTAGGCGTCGGCGCCGTCGATGCCGAGAAAGCGCGCGGTATGATTGGCGCGCTGCGCGCAGCCACCAACCGTCCTTTCAACGTCAACGTCTTTTGCCACGAGCCGCCACTGCGGAATCCCACACGGGAAGCAGCGTGGGTCGCGGCTCTTGCGCCAACATTGGCGCAGTTCGGAGCACAGCCGCCTCCGGCGTTGACACCCCCACGCCGGTCCGTCCTTTTTGCGGACGAACTCTTGTATTTGATACAGGACGATACCTGAAGAATTGGTCAATTGCAGGCCGATTGGGGGTCACATCCCTTCATTGAAACCACAGATTGAGTCGCTAGGGACCTAAAACTATCAAATATTGCAATGGCTTTGCCGTCGGCAGCCCGGAAGGGGCGGGTTGAGCCCCGGCGGCTTCCAGACGTGGAAAAGTGCGCTTTCCTGCGTTTTTCGCCGGAAATTGCCTGCGGTTTTACCCCCAATCAAGATTGCTGCACTGGGAGCGGTTATTGCTATAACAGCGCGGCGTTTTGACGGCTTTGCCGCACGGTAAAGCCGGCGGGGCGATTGTTGGCTTTTTTATTAAGGGGATCGTTGAATGGGCGGGCGTAAACGGGTTGGGACGGTGAGATCGCTGCTGCTTTTGGCCACCGCCACTTCCGCACTCAATGCTTCGATCTCCGTCGCGGCCGATCTCACAATAACCGACGCGCGCAGCGCCGCTGTCGATACGACAACAGGCGACGGCACGGGCCCTGGCAACATCATCATTCAATCGGCCGGCTCTGTCACCGTGCCCAATGGCACCGCGGTTACTGTCAACAGCAGCAACACGCTGAACAACCAGGGCTCCATCACCAATAACGGCGAGAGCAATTCCAACGGCGTGGTCGTGCTGACAACCAAGAACGGCGTTGCTAACAATATCACCGGCTCCGTCACGAACCTCGGCACTATTGGAGTTGTGGGTCCGGCGATAACGAGCGCAGCGGCGAAGACCGACGTCTTCAACAACGGCATCATCGTTACCGGGCTCGGGACCTTCACGGGCGATATTGTCAACGACAATGTCGTTGTTCACGACACCACCACAAATACCGACACTGTCTCGCAGGCCGGTTCGATCGTTACCAGCGGCAACAAGTCCGTTGGCGTGAAGATCGAAAGCAATATGATCGGGAACTTGACCAACAGGGGATCGATCGCGGTCAATGGCATCGGCAGTTACGCCATCGCCACGACGGGGCACATCACTGGCAATTTCACCAACCTTGGCTCGATCACCGCAAGCGATACGGATGATGTGGGCGCCTATATCGGCGGCGGCGTCGACGGCAACGTCTTTATCAGCGGCGCCATCGTCACCGGCACGGGTCCCCAGCTCACGACGACCAACGGCATCAATCTCATCACCATTCCGGCTCTGCCCAGCAAGGCTGGTCTCTGGATTGCCTCGGACGTCACCAAGGGCATTATTCTTACCGGCAACCGCCTCACGCTCGCCGACGAAGCCAAAGATCCGACAACGGCGGCAGCTGTTATACCGCCCGATGCCAGCATCAACGTCACCGGCGGCGGCCCGGCCATCCTCATCACGCAGGGCGGATTGAACACGACGCTCGCCAATATCACTGTCGGCTCAACCGCTGATAACGGCAACTACTCCATCAAGAATCAGGGCAACCTGATTGTCACCGGCTCCATCAGCGGTCTCGCCACATCCGTGATCAGTGTCGCGGGCACCAGCAGCAACGGCGTTAACTACACCTCTACGCTCAACGGCGGGATTTGGAACGATAAAGGCAACTTCCAGACCCAATCAACGGATGCCACGGCCATCGGCATCAACGTCGGCAACTATGGCTCCGTGACGCGCTTCCAGAACGACGGCGATGTGCTGGTGACCGCGCTCGACTCATCGAGCAATTCGCTCACGAACGTTGCCGGCACGAAAGGTGGTCCCGCCTACGGCGTGTTCATCGACACTTTTGGGTCGCTGCCTTCCATCACCAATACGGGCAATATCATCGTCACGGCTCAGGGGCCAAACAACAATGCCTACGGTATCGTTGACCGCTCGGGCACGCTGACGTCCATTACCAACAGCGGCCTCATCAATACGGTCCTTCAGGACGGCAACGCCGGCAAACTCTTCGCCATCGACGTAAGCGCCAACACCACCGGCGTGAACATCAACAACACTGGCACGATCATCGGCAATGTTCTCATTGGTTCCGGCAATTCAACGCTGACCCTGACCGGCACAGGTGCCAGCATTACCGGTGCGGTGACGTTCCAATCCGGTGCCACCAAGAGCGGCAACAACATCTTCACAATGGATGCCGGCACGACCTTCGGCTTGGTCAATTTGGGCAACGGCAATCATACGGTGACTTTGACCAACGGCGCCAAAGCTACGGGCGGCCTCGCGCAAGGCACCGGCACGCTGACGTTATCGGTGGATTCGTCGCAACTCGCGATCTTCAATGCACATCCGCTGATAACCACGAGCGCGTCGTTCACCGGCACATCGGTTGTCACCTTCGACGTGAATGATACAACTGCCTCTCCGACCAACGGCATCCTGCAGTCATCCGGCACCGTGACCTTCGGCGCCAACGCGAAATTGACCGCTGCCTACACCAGCCTCATCGACGGCCAGAAGGTTATTACCGTCGTAAAGGCGAACCAATTGGTGCTTGGCGCGCCGTTGAGCCAGATCGCGACCTCGCCCAATTCCTATATCAATGCGTCGACCTTTAGCCTGAGCCCTACCGATGCAAACACGCTGCTGCTCACTGTGCGTCGCAAGTCCGCCACTGAATTGGGATTGGGCGCGAACACAACGGCGATCTACAACGCCTTTACCGGCGCCTTGAACCAGGACACGCCGGTCGTTACCGCGGTTTCGGCCTTGCAAAACAAGGATGATTTCACCAAAGCGGTGCGCCAGCTGATGCCCGATACCAGCGGCGCCACGTTGCAGGGTGCGCTGAATAACCAAGACATGGCCGCCGGCGCCATCCGCCGACGCCTTGTCGGCGTCGCCAAGAACGGCATGCCCGATCACGCCGCCGGTGACGTTGCCAGCTTCTGGGCACAAGCGCTCGGCGATTACGGCGACCAGCGCGCCCACGGCGAACAAGCGGGCTTCGACATCTGGGGCCTGGGCGTTGCTTTCGGCGCCGATCTCCCGGCGTTCGATAATACGACCAACATCGGCTTCGCCCTCACCGAAACATGGCATTCCATCAACCTCCAGGTTGCGCGCCATTCCCCGCTCGAGTTCTACAACTCTCAAGCCGATCTCTATGCGCGCTACAATGGCGAAGCTCTTTACGTGCAAGCCATCGCCGGTGGCGGTTACAACAGCTACAACCAGATGCGCCACGTTGACTTTGGCGGCTTGACCCGCATCGCCGACGGAAAGTGGAAGGGCTACGAGTACGGCGCGACTGTGGAGACCGGTTACGCCATGCGCATTGATGCTTATCAGCTGACGCCTTACGTGCGCGCCTCGTACCTGAAGCACCACGAGAATGGCTACGCAGAAAATTCCGGCGGAACCGGGATCGACCTGACCGTGAACGCGCGCGATGTGGACAACGCCCGCGCCTCGAGCGGCTTCACGCTCACCCGCGATTTCCCGATCTATTACGACTCTTATGTCGAGGCCGAACTCCGCGCCAACTATACGCGCGAATTCAAGAACGATCCTTTCGGTGTCACCGCACGCTATGCCGTCGGCCCTGCGTTCACCAACTTCAGTGATCCGCGCAGTCCAAACCGCGCCAATGTCGGCTTTGGCGTTGCGCACAAGGATAGCTACTCGTCGGTGAGCGTTGACTACGACGCCGAGATCAGCAAAGGCTATCTCTCGCACATGATGTCGATTACGGCGAGGTTCCGCTTTTGAGGCGCGGCGCATCAACCCCGGCGGCGATAGCCCTCCTGCTGGCGCTCGCGGCTTGCGGCGGCGCGCCTGAAGGCAGACGTGAACGTGAGACCGGGCTGATCATTCAAGGTCTCGACGGACGCAACACCATCTTGCGACCAGGCATGGATGCGAATGCGGCCTATAGCCAGGCGCTGGATATGAGAGCGCAAGGAAACTGTGCGGGCGCCATTCTCAAACTGCGCCCGGTGGCCAATCTGGGGCCCGGTTACGAGAACGCACAAACCGCATTGGGTGGCTGCCTGCTCCAGGAAGACAGCAAGAATTTGTCATCCGATTATCTGGAAGGTTTGACATGGTTGCGCCGCGCCGCCGACGCCGGCTGGCCAGAAGCGCAAGGTACCCTTGCCATTGCCCACAGCATGGGTCCGCTGGTCATTCACAATGGCGACGAAGCGGCTTATTGGCTGACACTGTACGAGAGCAATCCGTCGCGGATGCGCATTGGGTTCACACCCTTGCCGGCAGGAGATATCGCTGCTGTGGAGAAGGCTTTAACAGCTGGCGAAAAAGAAACCGGCGCCAAACGTGCCGCCCAATGGCAAC
This sequence comes from Fidelibacterota bacterium, assembly GCA_947472795.1. Lineage (GTDB taxonomy): Bacteria > Pseudomonadota > Alphaproteobacteria > Rhodospirillales > Rhodospirillaceae > SHVO01. The sequence continues at coordinate 46,561 of CANJBL010000015.1, forward strand.
GCAAAGTCTGGCTGCCGCCGGCACAACCGGCGCCCGGCATTGATAGTGAACGCGGACCACGCGGCGGACGGCAGCAGCGTGGGCAGGGCCGTCCCAACTAGCACCCATGAACACGCAGCCGTCTTCCTCACCTGCGGCGCGTCCCCCTGAACCTCGGCTGGAGGATACGGCGGAGGTCGGAGCGGGTCGATTTGTCGCCGCAATTAAAAAGATCGGCCCCCTCGCCATGGTGGCGGTCTTCGGGTTAGCCATCTGGCTTCTCAGCACAACGCTGGCCGATGATCGCTTCTTTGAAATCCGCGATTATGTTTCGGCGCTCTCGTTCGGCCAGATTACGTCCGCCATCGCATTTTCCGCCGCCAGCTACGCCATGCTGATCGGTTACGACCTGCTGGCGCTGCGTTACGTCGGCAAAAACGTGCCTCTGCGCGCTGTCGCGCTGACGTCGTTCATTTCTTACGCCTTCACCAACAACATCGGGTTTGGCGGCCTCGGCACTCTCACCGGCGGCTCGGTGCGTTACCGCCTATATGCCGCCGCTGGCTTGAGCGGGCTGGAGATCACGGCCGTCATCGCCTTCTGCCTGGCCACATTCATCGTCGGCATCGTTCTGACCGGCGGAATCACGCTGCTGTTGCGGCCCAATGCCCTCGCCGAGCTACAGGCTCTTCCGCCGCAACTTGTGCAGGCCATCGGCTTTGTGATGACCGCAACGATCATCGCATATCTTGTGTGTAGCCTCCTGCGCCGGCGCGCGCTCGTCATCGGCAAATGGCGTCTGAAAATTCCGACGTTCGAGCTCGCTCTCGCTCAAGTCACGATCTCCAGCGTCGATATTGTGATGACCTGCGCGGTTCTTTACACGCTCATGCCGTTGGATGCGGGCTTCGGGTTTATCAGCTTCCTGACCATGTTCATTGTCGCGCTGATCGCTGGCGTGGTGAGCCATGTGCCTGGCGGACTCGGCGTCTTTGAGGGCGTTCTGCTCCTGCTGCTGCCGAATGTCGACATGGCGGAGGCCGCCGGCGCGCTGCTGGCCTATCGCATGGTCTATTACTTTCTGCCGTTGGCCATTGCCACAGCACTCCTGGCGGGAAACGAGATCTATACCCAGTGGCGCAGCGTGGCTAAGGTCGCGCGCCTCTTGGGCGGTCAAGCTGCCCGTGTCGCGCCGCAGGTTGCCGCGAGTGCGGCCTTCTTCGCCGGCGTTGTGCTTTTGGTCTCGGGCGCAACACCCTCCATGGACGATCGTCTGGCATTCATCGAAAAAATACTCCCGCTCTCGGTCCTGGAAGCTTCGCACCTGATCGGCAGCCTGGCGGGGATCGGCCTCATGGTGTTATCGCGCGCTCTTTTGCAACGGCTTGACGCCGCCTATGTCCTGACACTCACGTTGCTCGGCGTCGGCGCGCTTGCGTCCTTGCTGAAGGGCCTCGACTATGAGGAAGCGTTGTTTCTGGCCTTCCTCGTTCTTGCGCTGATTCCCACCCGCAAGGCCTTCGACCGTCATACGGTCTTGTGGGCGCAACGTTTCTCCAGCGAATGGATGGCCCTGGTCACCGTCATCGTTCTCGGTACCATCTGGATCGGCTTCTTCTCCTACCGCCACGTGGAATATTCCAACGACCTCTGGTGGCAGTTCGAGTTCTCGGGCGATGCCCCGCGGTTCCTGCGCGCAAGCCTGTTGGTCGCGCTCATCGGTATGGGCGTGGCGCTCACGCAACTCCTCCGCCCGCAACCACCGCCGCCGTCCCTGCCGACGTCCGAGGACTTGGTTCGTATGGCCGAAATCGTGGCGGGCTCACGTGATACAAAATCGGCACTCGCCATGCTGGGCGACAAAAATGTGCTTTTCAGCGATCGCGGCGATGCTTTCATCATGTACGGCGTGCGCGGTCGCAGCTGGATCGCCATGGGAGATCCCATCGGTCCGGCGGAAGCCCGAGCGGAGTTGGCCTGGAAGTTCCGTGAGCTTTGCGACCGCTATAACGGTGTCCCTGTCTTCTATCAGGTAGATGCCGACTACCTGGCCATGTACGTGGACCTCGGGCTTTCCATGCTGAAGCTCGGCGACGAAGCCCGTGTCGATCTCCCTTCTTTCTCCCTCGATCAGCCTAGCTTCAGGGATCTGCGTTACGGACACAGGCGATCGGTAAAAGAAGGCGCCACGTTCGAGGTGCTGTCGCCCGTGCAAGTCTCCGCCGTACTTCCAGAATTGCGGAAAATCTCAGATCACTGGCTGGACGCCCACAAAACCCGGGAAAAAGGCTTCTCCGTCGGCCATTTTGATGACGCCTACCTTTCGCGCTTCCCCTGTGCCGTCGTTCGCCAGGGTGGCCGCATCGTTGCCTTTACCAATTTGTGGCTCGGCGCCGGCCTTCAAGAACTGTCGGTGGATTTGATGCGCTATATCCCGCAACAGATTTACGGGGTGATGGACTTCATGTTCGTCGAGTTGATCTACTGGGGCCAGAAGCAGGGATACCACTGGTTTAACTTAGGGATGGCGCCCCTTTCCGGGCTGGAGGCTCGCAAACTCTCCCCCGTGTGGTACCGCATCGGTTCATTGGCCTACCGTTTTGGCGACCAATTCTATAACTTCCAAGGATTGCGTCGGTATAAAGAAAAGTTCAATCCGGAATGGCGCCCCAGATTCCTCGCTTCGCCCGGCGGTCTAGCCCTCGGCCGCATCCTGTTGGATGTGACGTCGCTCATCTCGGGCGGTATCGGCGGCACGGTCAAGCGGTAGCTCGCAACATCTTCGCGGCGCTGGCATTGCTCGGCGTCCTATCGTCCTGCGGCGACGATGATTCACTGATACGTTCTGACATTGATGTAGGCCCCTTTGGGAAGGTGGCCCTCTATCGCTACCCCGGCACACCGCACAATCTCATCATTTACTTTTCCGACAGGGCCGGATGGCGCCAGGATTTTGACGGCGCAGCTTCAGGCGCGGCGTGGCCCGACCGTGTGGTGGCGGGCATTGATCTGCCGCGCCTGACTAAAAACCTCGCCGTATCCGGCAGGTGCGTCGACTACGCCGGCGCCTTGAAAACCTTGAGCGCGGCCATCGCACGCGAAGTGAAAGCGCCTGTCGACGAACAACCCATGTTGGTAGGCGAAGGTGACGGCGGCATGCTTGCCTACGTTGCCGCAGTCCAGGGCCCCACCAGTGTTCAAGCTGTTATCACCCAGGACTTCTGTCCTGTCCTGGCGGCGCCACCTCCCTGCGACGGCCCAACGGGCCCTATCGCGGAGGGTGCGCCCGACGCTCTTTCGCTCAAACCTTCCGCCGCGTTGAAAGCCCCTTTCATCACCATTGCCGATCCCGCATCGTGCAAGAGCGATCTCACCGCGTTCACGGATGCTTTGCCCGACGGACGCATCGTGCCACCGGAGCCGACGCAAGCCGTCGATCTGATGAATTCGGTCATCATCCAGACCAATGCACGCACATCAGTAGGCGCGACAACCGATGTTGAAGACTTGCGGGGGATTCCGGTAGTCGAGGTGCCCATAGAGCGGAAGAGCGACGACCGTCTGGCCATTGTTCTCACGGGTGACGGCGGCTGGTCTGATATCGACAAGGACATCGGCGAGCGCCTCGCCAAAGAAGGCATCGCTGTCGTCGGCTTCAATTCGCTGAAGTACTTCTGGGAACGCCAATCGCCTGACAAATCCGCTGCCGACCTAGACCGCGTCATTCGCTACTACATGTCAGCTTGGGGTCGTCAGCGTGTGCTGTTGGTCGGCTTCTCCTTCGGCGCCGACGTGCTGCCCAGCCTCTTCGAGCGCCTGCCAGCAGATCTGCAAGAACGCACATCTCTCATGGCGCTACTGTCGCCAAGCCCGCACGCCTCTTTCGAAATCAGCGTCGGGGGCTGGGTGGGTGTCGAGAATCACGACGGCCCGGAACTGGCGCCCACCATGGACAAGCTGAAGGTACCGATGCTGTGCGTTCAAGGAACCGAGCAGGAAGACAAGCCCTGCCCGCTAGTCACCAATACCGGTCTTGAGATCATGACGCTCAAGGGTGATCACCACTTCGATGGAGTCTATGAGCCCATCGCCGCGCGCATCGTTGCCAAGACGAAGAAAACGCCGGGCTAAAGCGGCGTCAGATTAAAGCTGGGTCGGATTAGGCGCATCGCCATAGACCGCCTTCGGATCGAAGGTCTTCTCGGTCTCTTCGAAGTGCAGGTTTTCAACCGCAGCCCCCACATCGCCCAGCGGCACAGAGCGGTAGAAGCACGAGCGGTAACCGACGTGACAGCTCGCGCCAGAGCCTGACACTTCCACGCGCAACCACACGGCGTCTTGATCATCGTCGATCCGCATCTCGACAACCTTCTGCACCAGGCCACTGGTGGCACCCTTGTGCCAGATGGCCTTACGGCTGCGGCTATAATAGTGGGCTTCGGCGGTTTCGATGGTCTTGGCCAGGGCTTCAGCATTCATATAGCCGTGCATCAACAGCTCGCCTGTTTGGGCAGCGGTCGTCACTACCGGAATCAAACCGTTCTGGTCGAACTTGGGGGCAAGGGTCTTGCCCTCTTCGACCTGCTCGATGCTGACACGGCGTCCGAAAGACGGCGTCTCTTGGCCACTCATATCCCAACTCCTGAAAGGAAGCGCTGTTGGGCGGAGATATCGCTGTTAATGCCCGGTTTTGCAATCCCCCGCCCGATGCGCTATCACCCGCCTCTGACATTGGCCGCGAGCGGGACCCGGAAACCAGCGTATGTCATTGATTTTATACAATACTTTGACACGGCGCAAAGAGCTGTTCACGCCCTTGGACCCGGGCCGGGTGACCATGTATGTGTGCGGGCCCACGGTCTACAACTACGCCCATATCGGTAACGCCCGCCCGGCGGTGGTCTTTGATGTTCTCTTCCGCCTCTTGAAGGCCCGCTATCCGCAGGTGCTCTACGCGCGCAATACCACGGACGTTGACGACAAGATCAACGCGGCGGCGAAGGCCCAAGGCGTTCCCATCAGGACCATCACCGACAAATTCACGGCCATCTACCGCGCCGACATGAGCGCGCTCGGCGTGCTGCCGCCAACGCTGGAACCCAGCGCGACCGAACACATCCCGCAGATGATCGCCATGATCGAAGTGCTCATGGCGAAAGGCCATGCTTACGCCGCCGAAGGTCATGTGATGTTTCATGTGCCCTCCTTCACGGGGTATGGCCAACTCTCCGGACGCAATCGCGACGACATGATCGCCGGTGCCCGTGTGGAAGTGGCGCCTTTCAAGAAAGACCCGGCGGACTTCGTGCTCTGGAAACCCTCGACGCCCGACCTTCCCGGCTGGGATAGCCCCTGGGGCCGCGGCCGTCCGGGTTGGCACATCGAATGCTCGGCTATGATCGAAGCTCATCTCGGGCCCACCATCGACATTCACGGCGGTGGCCACGATCTGATCTTCCCGCACCACGAGAACGAACTGGCCCAAGGGACCTGCGCGCACGGCGGCAAGACCTATGCTCAGGTCTGGATGCACAACGGCTTCCTGACCATGGACAAGGAGAAGATGTCCAAGTCCTTGGGCAACATTGTCACGGTGCACGAGCTGCTGAAGAATGCGCCAGGCGAAGCGTTGCGTTGGGCCCTTCTCGGCGCCCACTATCGTCAACCGCTCGATTGGTCTGATGAAACCGTGGCGCAAGCGAAGGCCACGCTCGACCGTGCCTATCGTGCGCTGGGAGAAGTATGGGATATCGAGGCAAAATCGAATACCGCACCCACGGCGTTAACCGAAGCTTTGGAGGACGATCTCAACACTCCCAAAGCGATGGCGGAAATTGCGGCTCTCGTGAAAGCCCTGAACAGCGCAAAAGACGCCGATGAGAAGGCCCGTCTGAAAGGCGAGCTTTTGGCAGCGGGTACATTACTGGGTGTCTTACAGCAGGACCCTGAAAAATGGCTGGCCAAAGACCTCGACATTGACGAGGCTTGGATTATCCAAATGATCGAAGCGCGTGCAAGTGCTCGCAAGGCGCGCGACTTCAAGGAAGCCGACCGCATTCGCGGAGAGATCGCCGCGGCGGGTATCGAGATAAAAGATAACCCCGACGGCACGACAACATGGGCGGCGAAATAACATGAGCACCATTTCTCCTGCGGCCGCAAAATCCATCGCCATGCTGGAGAAGCTGGTCAGCTTCGACACAGTCTCGCGCAACTCCAATCTCGCTTTCATCGAGTTTGTCACGGACTTGCTCAAAGCCCACGGCATTGAAAGCCGGCTGGTGCATAACGACAGCCACACCAAAGCCAACCTGCTCGCCACCATTGGCCCGCGTGTGGAAGGCGGCGTCGTGCTCTCCGGTCATACAGATGTTGTGCCGGTGGATGGTCAGGACTGGCGCACCAATCCCTTCGACGTTATCGAGCGCGACGGCCTGCTGTTTGGCCGCGGCACCGCCGATATGAAATGCTTCCTCGCCATCATTCTCGGCGCACTGGACACACTGACGGCAGCGCCGCTCAAATCACCGATCCATCTCGCCTTCTCGTATGACGAGGAAGTGGGCTGCCTGGGCGCACCATCGCTTATTCGCCTGTTGAACCGGGAACTCCCCAAACCTCGCGCCGTTATCGTCGGTGAGCCGACTGAGATGAAGGTTGTCAGCGCGCATAAAGGCATCACCGGCGTGCGGACCACGGTGACTGGTCATGAGTCGCATTCGTCTCAGACGCATCGGGGTGTCAGCGCCGTGATGGTCGCCGCCGACCTCATTCAGTTTCTTCAATCTCTCTCTACCGAAGCGGCTACAAAAGGCCCGCACAACGGCCTCTTTGAACCGCCGCATAGCACTATCACTGTGAACATGATCGAAGGCGGAACAGCGCTGAATATCATGGCGCGGCATTGTACTTTTCATTGGGACATCCGCGTGCTGCCGGAGGATGACCCAGCGCGGTATCTTTCCCGCTTCAAGGCCTATTGCGAGGAGTCGGTGTTGCCGCGCATGCGGGCCATTTCGCCGGCCTGCGCCATCGAAACCGTACCACGCGAGCCCACCCCAGCACTTCGCGCCGAGCCGGGATCAGAAGCCGAGCGGCTCTGCCGCATGCTGACGGGCGACAACGTCACGCGGGCCGTTGCCTTCGCGGCCGAGGCCGGTCAATTCCAGCAAAGCGGCTTATCGGTGGTCATCTGCGGGCCCGGCTCCATCACGCAAGCCCATCAACCCAACGAGTTCATTTCGGTCGCGCAAGTGGAAGCAGGCACGCGCTTCTTGCACGACCTCGTGGCACACCTCTCGCGATAACCATGAAGATCGACCCATCCGCCAAGATCGTGATTGTCGATGATGCGGTCCACATGCTGATCGCCCTGCGGCGCACGCTCACGAAACTGGGCTTCAGTCATATTCTCGAGGCCACCAACGGTAAGGAAGCCCTCGCCATTCTCGAGCACAATCTTGATACCGCGCTGATTATCTCGGACTGGAATATGGAACCAGTGGACGGCATGGCGCTTCTCGAAGCCATACGTGCCGATCATCGCCTGCGCGATCTGCCCTTTATTCTCATCACCGCCGACCCGGCGGCGAATTCCCGCGACAAGGCGATGGCGGCGGGCGCACAGGTGATTTTGACAAAGCCCTTCACCGCCGAGGCTCTACGCCTCGCGATCTCCGGGCTGTCCTAGCTTTCCGACGCTTCAGATTTGGGCGCGTCACTTTTGGCGCGGCTTTTCATGAGGCTCTTGCCGGTAGAGAACCGCTTGGCCAGGAACTGATAGGTCGCAGCCACAGCGCGATCAATCTCCTGGCTACGGATCATTTGTAGGTTCTGCCACTTGGCAATAACAGGATCCCATTCCATCAAGATAAAGTGCATGTCATCGCGCGCTTTCCGTACGGCGCGAATGATGTCTTCGATGGACATGAGCGCATTGAGCACATCCGCCGTTTCGGAATCAATATTGTTGAAGATGTCGTCTGTCTCCGCGGTAGCTTTGACCATCAGCAATTTGATGCGCCCCAGATCGGCGGAAGCGCGCTGATCGGCAGAATAGACTTTGATCAAGAGTTCGACATTGGCGCGGATGCGCAGCAGTTCACGCGCGCGATCCCGCAAGGCTTCGATATAGCAGATTTCGCGCGCCAGCGTTTCGATACGCTCCAATACCTTTTCGGATTCCTTGGGATCGATGCCAAGCGCGATAGCCGCCTTGGTGAAGGCATCTTTCAAAGCCTTCTTGTTGCTGTCATCGGAGATGATTTTCTTCAAATCATCCTGACTCGCATAACTGAGAGGCTTGCCCGACATCCACGAGAGCAGCTGTACCTGTAAACGGTCGCGCGCGATCTGTTTGTGCTTGCGCGCCACGGTCCAGGAGGCCGTACCGTCGAGGATTTCGTTGGGGATTTCGTCACCGGGGCGGATGTCAGGTACGAAATGCAACCCTGCTTCCGCGCGCGTGATGAGCCGGTCATCGTGGCTCTCGGGCGCGATAAGGAATGTGCGGCGTAAATCCGAGAGCGAGATGTAACCCTGGCCAGCGCCCATATCGACGGCGAACATTGGCTTCTTGGGGTGCCCCCGCAGCTCGAAGTGCGCGCCAGGTGCCTGAAAAACGCGAGCCTGAAAATCGAAATGCGTATTGCGCGGTCCGCTGGGCTTAGGAGGTTGTGTCTCGTCGGTCATCGGTTCCGCGTCGTGTCAACCGCCAGGCATTTATGAAGCACGGGCAAGACAATGGCGACATCGGACCCGGGCGCGCGTGCAACTTCGATCTGGAAATGGAGCGGGTAGAGGGAATCGAACCCTCGCCTAAAGCTTGGGAAGCTTTCGTTCTACCATTGAACTACACCCGCAGAAGTCCCGGAAATTAGCCTTTCCGCGACGTAGGGACAACTGGGGAAACGAGCCTTGCCACAGTATGGGCACAGTGGAAGGCAATTTAACATGGCATCGATACGCAAACGAGGGGATGCGTGGCAGGTTCAAGTACGAAAGCAGGGGCATCGCTCGGTCACAGAGTCATTTAAGATTAGGGCTAACGCACTCGCATGGGCACGAAAGGTCGAATCTGAGATTGAGCGAGGTTTGATAGGCCCCAACTTTCGCCAATCGACCTCGGTAACGCTTTCGGAGTTGATAGAGCGTTATATCGCCTCAGTCACGCCGAAAAAAAAGAGCCGCATTCAAGAAACAAATCGATTGCGTAAGCTTGGCAAGCTTAGCTTTTCGAATACTTGCGTGGCGAACGTAACCACAGAGGACATTGCACGCTTCCGCGATCAGCGACTATCCGAGGTCAGCTCGCAGGCCGTCAGGCACGATCTAAACGCATTATCCCAGGTGTTTTCTACGGCAATTGATGAATGGGGAATTGCATTAAATGGCAACCCTGTTGAGCGAGTGAGAAAGCCACCGCCATCGCTCGCTCGCCGAAGACGCCTAAGTGAAGGCGACGCAACCGCGATTGCAGACTGCTTGATCGGGAGCTGCAATCCGGACTTTAAGGACATGGTCCTGATCGCCCTAGGAACGGCCATGCGGAAGGGGGAAATTCTACGAATTCAACCGCTCCATATTAATTCAGCGAAGCGCTTGCTCAGTATACCTGAGACTAAGAATGGGCACCCACGAACAATTCCTCTCAGCACACAATCTCTGGAGATTCTGCGCCGAAGAGCCAAAGACATAGAAGGTCGACTTTTCCCTTTTAATGAACCGTGGTGCAGATTTCATTGGAATAAGCTATTGCGTATAGCTGGGATTGCCGATCTTCATTTTCATGACCTTCGGCACGAAGCAATCACCCGGTTCTTTGAGATGGGTCTCAGCGTACCGGAGGTGGCGCTTATCAGCGGCCACAAAGATTACCGGATGCTGGCGCGTTATACCCACCTCCGGCCCGAGGACGTTGCGTCCAAGCTCTGGGCTGGATTAGAGCCGTCGCCCGTCGAGCCGGTCGCCAGGGCCGGGAACGGCATAGCGATGAACTTCAAGGGCCGCTAACGCGTCGTCACCACGCCCCTCCATCCCTCGCCCCGTTACACGTCAGTGCGAACCGCCGGGGGACGCTGTAGAATGTCTGGGCACGGCTAGGAGCATCCCCGAACCCCCGTTACTGCAGTGGGGTGCTGTCGCGTGCTAGTTCCATGTCGTCGCCTTTGGCGATAATGGCTCCAATATCGCCGATGGAGGAAGCGTGGCAAAAATCACAGGTTATGATTTCACCGCATGGGACCTGACTCACCGAGCGGAACGTGACCCGAAAGCGGCACGAGAAGCCCTAGCTTATGCCGCCAAGCAGATTAAAGAGGGGAAGGTTCTGATAGATCCGCTTCGCCAATGGATTGCTGAAGCATTTGAGGTCGCCGCCGCCAAAAAAAGCGGAAAGGAAGCAACGGCAGCACTCGGGCGTAAATTGCGCCTGAAAGCATCAAATCGGCGTATGAAAGCGGACCCGGCATGGGTCGCATACCAAATATATTGTCTCGTCGGAAGACGAAAACACGGCGGCATGAATGTGGAAGAAGCCGTCGAAAAAATCGCCAAGGAGGAAGGTATCGGCGAATCAACAGCCAAACGATACTATGTGAAAAATAAGAAAGCCGTGGCAGAGGCTGATATGATCAGACGTGAGGATTAATCGATCTATTAGCGCCTAAAAAGCGACGCCCCGGCCAGGATCAAAAGCCCTCGACCTTGTGAGCCTGACGGCCTTTAGACCGTGTGGCACCTTCCGAACATGCCCTGCGATACCAAGGGTCACATGCAAGGAGGCAACCAATGTCCGACACCCTCGCGTACACCATCCCCGAGGCCTGTAAGGCCGGAGCCGCTTCACGCAGCGCCATCTACCGCGCCGTCAAACGCGGCGATCTGACCCTGCGCAAACGCGGCGCGCGCAGCCTAATCCTGGCCGATGAACTCAGGCGCTGGCTTCAAAGTCTGCCAGTAGCATCCAATCACGACACATAAAAAAAACCGCCCGTGTGCACCCAGGCGGCTCTTCTTTTTTGTCGCCATTTTCCTGTGAGGAAATGACAAATGATTCTATCACAAAACCATAATACGTCAATCGACAGCACGCCAAGCGCGTCAATCCAGAAGTCATCCTTCGCGAATTTGCGCAGCCTCGGGCATGCGCAGATGACTGCGCATAAAGCCATCGATTAATCCTCGATGCCTCCTCGG
>CANJBL010000016.1 GCA_947472795.1 Fidelibacterota bacterium
CTGACCGGCGTTGTACGTACCGCGCTGACCATTGTTGTTTGGAACTGTGACGGCGAACTGCATGCCGTTCCACTTTTCATAGTAGAACGCGCCGTTCAGACGCAAGACGCCAGCCCACGTGGTTTTGTAACCAATCTCGAAGTTGTCGAGGGTATCCGCACCATACGGCTTGATGGCCGCGTTGGTGTTGAAACCGCCGGGGCGGTAACCCGTCGAGTAGGTCGCATAGAGCATCTTATCGGACGTAACCTGATACTGCAGGTTGACCTTGTGCGTTTCACCACTGCCCGTCACACGGAAGTTCTGTGTAACGCAGCTGTCGATGTTGGCATAAGCCAAGGGGATCGTGCAGCCAGCGCGGATTGCACCACGGAAGATGCCATTCGTGCCCGTCTGCTTGCGCAGATAGTTGTAGTAGCGGATGCCGCCCGTGAGCGTGATCTGGTCGGTGATCTCGTAGCTGCCTTCGACAAACCCGGCGTAGTCAGAGTTCCGGATGTGCGCGAACGTCAGATACATCGTGTCTTCGGCAATCGGGCGCGGCACGTGGGTGGAGACGTTCACGATCTTGGAAAGGCCAGGATTGTAGTACTCGCCCTTGTTGTCCTGCGGCTGATTTTCAAAGAAGCCACCGAACTGAACGCGCCAGCGATTTTCCTGCGGCGTCGCGAAGCGCAGTTCCAAGCTTTCCTGCTTGCTGCGAGACGGCTGACGGTAGTGCTGAATCGGGTTCAGGAACGTACCATCTGCGAGCGGGAAGTTCGTGTAGCCCGGTGTGCTGTCATAGAAGAGGCTGTAATACGTGTAGTCGTTGGCCGTCGAGGTCTGGCGAGCCAGGTAGCTGCCATTGGCGGTCACGTCGAAGATGCCGAGTTTGCCGTCGATGGTCAGCGAGCCGAGCACCCACTTGTCGCGGTTGTAAGGCTTCGACCACTCATGGACGTTCAGATCGCCGTCCTTCGGAACGAACAGGGCGTTACCGCGGCTGTCCGTCGTCTGGTAGGCGAGCATCGAGTTCACGGTCCAGTCGTCATCGATTTTGAGCAAGCCGGCGACGCGCGCGCCGTATTGTTCGTTCCAGTTGCCGTTCTTTTCGACGAAATCTTCGTTGCTGGCGACGTACTTGGTGTTCGGATTGTTGTCGCCGAGCTGGAAGGTCACGGTACCCGGTGTGTTATCGATATAGCCGCCGAGCTTGGAGTAGTAGCCCACCACGCGGACCGCCGCGTTTTCATTGATGGGAACGTTGGTGAAGCCTTCGAACATGGCGCCAGGAGCGCCGGGGCCGAATTTGTTGGCCTAGACGTCGAGGCCGCCAAAGAACTTCTTCGTATCCGGCTTGTTCGTGATGACGCGCACCACGCCGGCTTCAGCGCTGGCGCCGAACAGCGTGCCTTGCGGACCGGACAGCGCTTCGATACGCGCAATGTCGTAAAGGTGCATATCCAGCGTACGGCCGTTGGTGACCGACGTTTCGTCAACGTACATGCCCGAGGTCGGGGCGCCGGCGCCGGTTGCGATACCGCGGAAGTAGACGTTCGAACGGCCAGGTCCGAGCGACGTGATGGTCACGCTGGGCACCAGCTTGATGTAATCGTCGAGAGCGACGATCTGCTTCTCTTGCATCGCCTCAGTCGAGATGGCCTGGATGGTCAGCGGAACTTTCTGGATGTTTTCTTCGCGACGCTGAGCGGTCACGACGATCTCGCCGATGCTCTCTTCAGAGGTCGCCGCGGTCTGGGCGGCCTGAGCAGCAGCTGCTAATAATGGCAGAGCGAGAATGCTTCCACCCAGCAAGTACGTTTTCAATTTCATTATATTCACCCCAAAAAGTGATGTTGGTCGTTATTATGTTGGACGCTATGAAAAGCCACTACGTCCGTATCGCGACACTCCGAAGGAAGTGGAAGCGTCGGGCCGGCAAGCTACCGGATTGAAGAAAGTTCTCTTTTTTGAGAGCGCATTCAATTATCTTGTAAGCGCGTCACGTCGGATTTGTGCGATGCTGTGACAGTTTAGTCGCACTTCAACGACAACAACGCGTATATGAATTCAAAGTGATGTGTAAAATTTGTGCGTGCTGCATAATCGAGCACAAACATGATTTGGAAGTGTTGTGAACATGACTTCAGACTCAAAACTCGAACGAACAACTTCAGTCGAAGATGCGTTGAACACTGCTGTTCAACTTCTTCCACAGAATCCAGATGTCGCGCTGGCGCAAGCTGAAGAGATTCTGAAAACTGTTCCGAATCATCCGCAAGCAAAATTGGTTGCGGGCTCCGCTTATCGTCGCTTGGGGCGCTTCGAAGAAGCGCGTGCCGTTCTGGAAGCGCTCGCGAAAGCAGAACCACGCTCGCCTGTTACGGCGCTTGAGCTGGGACGCGCAGCACTGGAACTCGGTGACAGCGACACAGCGGTCAAAGAACTGCGCCGCGCCGTCAAATTAAAAACCGACTATGCCGAAGCTTGGGTTGCGCTGGCCGATGCACTTCGCCTCGCCGGTGACGAGAAAGAAGCCGACAGCGCCTATCTTCAAAGCGTGCGCGCGTCCACGCGCGATCCTTTCCTTTCGGAAGCCGCGCTTGCCATGGTCGACGGCAAGTTAGGAGTTGCCGAGCCTTTGCTGCGTCAACGTTTGAAGAATCAGCCGACCGACGTCGCGGCGCTTCGCATGCTTGGCGAACTTGCGTTGCGTCTCGGTCGCGAAGAAGACGGCATTTTGTTGTTGCGGCGCGTTCTTGAACTCTCACCCGGTTTTGACACCGCGCGAGAACTTCTGGCGCGCACCATTGGCCGTGGGCACCGCTTGCAGGAAGCCATAGATGAAGCCGACATTCTGCTTCAGGGATCCACAAAGAATGTTTCCATGGCGATGTTCAAAGCATCGCTTTTGGTCCGCCTCGGCAAGCAGGATCAAGCTGGAGATATCTATAAAGAGGTTCTTGCCCGCAATCCCGCACATCCGAAAATGTGGATGGGCCTTGGACATGTACTCAAGACAACGGGCAAGCAGGCGGAAGCCGTCGCGGCGTATCGCAAGGCTTTGGATCAACAGCCAACATTGGGTGAGTCTTGGTGGAGCCTCGCCAACCTTAAGACGGTCCGCTTCTCGGAGCAGGATGTGAACGCCATGCGGACGGCGTTGCGGCGGACTGAAGACAAAGAGGACTTGCTTCACCTGCACTTTTCGCTGGGCAAAGCTATGGAGGATGAACACAAGGACGAGGACGCGTTCCGATATTACACGGAAGGCAATCGCCTGCGGCGGACTCAAATCGAGTATTCAGCAGACGATACCGAAGACCAGTGCAAGCGTATTGCTGCCGTGTTCACGCCCGACTTCCTGGCGGCGCGTGCCGGGCAAGGATTTCCCGCACGCGATCCCATTTTCATCGTCGGGCTGCCGCGCGCGGGCTCGACGCTGATCGAGCAGATCCTTTCCAGTCACAGTCAGGTCGAAGGCACGATGGAATTGCCCGACATGATGAGTATGGTTTCGCGCATGCGCAAAGCCGAGGTAAAGGACGGCGCCAAAAAATATCCCGAACTGCTCGCGGACCTGGATGCGGATGCGCTGAAAGCGCTCGGTCAGGAATATATGGAGCGTACGTGCGCTGTGCGCCAAACCGACCGACCGTTCTTTATTGATAAAATGCCGAACAACTGGCTGCATGCGGGCGTCATCCAGCTCATTCTGCCCAATGCAAAGATCATTGATGCGCGGCGTCATCCCCTCGGCTGCTGCCTGTCGGCCTGGAAACAGCATTTCGCGCGCGGCCAAGGCTTCTCCTATGACTTGGTGGATGTAGGCCGCTACTACAGAGACTACGTTTCACTGATGAAACATTTCGATACGGTTGCGCCGGGCCGTATTCACCGTGTGATCTATGAGCAGATGGTAAGCGACACCGAAAATGAGGTGCGCCGCCTGCTGGACTACGTGGGGTTGCCCTTCGAGGAAGGCTGCCTCGAGTTCTATCGTAACGACCGCGCGGTTCGTACCGCAAGTTCAGAGCAGGTCCGCAAACCTATCTTCACGGACGCGGTCGACCACTGGAAGCGGTTCGAGCCGTGGCTGAAGCCGCTGGTAGACACCCTGGGGCCTGTGCTCACCAGTTACCCAGCTGCTCCCTAAAGGTTTTCGCGCCGGAAAGCCCTTGAGAACGGCGACTTTATTGCCGTTCGGGCTGCTATTTTATTGTAAGTGCCGACTCCTTTACTGGGTGCGTATGATTTGAGCACCCGGCCCAATCGCCTATAGCGCCCCGCGCATTACACCTTATTTTATCGAATAAAGCGGTGCGCGCCGGCACGTGCGCACCCTGCCCGCGGCGAAATGGAGTGGACTCATGGCCACGCGAGAAACGTATCAATTGCAGATCAACGGCGAGCAGCACAGCGTGCGGGCTACGCCAGACACCCCCCTCCTCTGGGTCCTGCGAGATATGGTGGGACTGACAGGAACGAAATTCGGTTGCGGTATCGCCCAATGCGGCGCCTGCACGGTCCATGTCGACAATGAAGTGCGCAGATCTTGCGTCACACCGGTCGGTAGCATCGGCTCAAAGCCCATCACCACCATCGAGGGTGTAAGCCAGACTGAGGTGGGGCGTTTCGTCCAAGACCAGTGGCTGAAGACCGACGTCGTGCAGTGTGGTTATTGCCAATCGGGTCAAATCCTCGCCGCCTTGGCGCTCGTCAAATCGAAGGCTGACATCACCGATGCCGATATCGACACGCACCTGAGCGGCAACGTCTGCCGGTGCGGCACTTATCCGCGTATCCGGGCTGCCATTCATTCCATTTCCCAAGGTTTGAAAGGA
The DNA here is from genome assembly GCA_947472795.1 of Fidelibacterota bacterium. Classification (GTDB taxonomy): domain Bacteria; phylum Pseudomonadota; class Alphaproteobacteria; order Rhodospirillales; family Rhodospirillaceae; genus SHVO01. The sequence goes on from CANJBL010000016.1 coordinate 4,827, forward strand.
AAGACGGCATGAAACAGGCACACATCAGTCGTCGCGGCTTCCTGAAAGTCGCCTCCGCCGCTGGCCTGGTGATCGGGTTTGATTTCCCGGCCCGCGCTGCGCAAACGCAGTCAGCAGCATTCACACCGAACGCGTTCCTCAAGATCGATGATAAGGGCGTCGTTACGCTGCAGCTGCCGAAGTCGGAAATGGGTCAGGGCACTTACACCGCCATCGTCATGATGGTGGCCGAAGAGCTGGAAGTGAGCCCTAAAGACATCGTCGTGGAAATCCCCGACGCCTCGGGCAAAAAGTTCGCTCCTGTCAGTCAAAGCACTGGCGGTTCCGATGCTGTGCGTACGACCTGGGAGCCAATGCGCACTGCCGGCGCCGTTGCGCGGTCCATGCTGATCGATGCCGCCGCGCAGGATTGGAAGGTGGACGCTTCCACCCTTCACGCCGAGGACGGCAAAGTGATTCATGACGCAAGTGGCAAGAGCGCCGCTTACGGTAGCCTTGTTGGCGCGGCCGCGAAGCTGAAAGCACCTGAAAAGGTCAATCTGAAAGATCCGAGCAAGTTCAAGATCATCGGCAAGCCGACGTTGCGCTTGGATGCCGCCGGCAAAGTGAATGGCAGCACGGTCTATGGCATCGACGTGCGCTTTGACGGATTGAAGATTGCCTCTCTCGCCCAGTCGCCAGTCATCGGCGGCAAGGTAAAGGACCTGAACGAAGCCGCTGCCTTGAAGATCGAAGGCGTGGTCAAGGTCGTCAATCTGGGCGATGCGGTCGCTGTTGTGGCGGATGACATGTGGACAGCTAAACAGGGCCTTGCGGCCCTGAACGTGACTTGGGACGAAGGCGAGAACGCCAAACTCAGTCAGGCTGATATCGTCAATCAGCTCCTGGCAGCAGGTGAGAAGGAAGGCGCAGTGGCCGGTGAAACCGGCAAAGTCGCCGATGTCATGGGCAAGCCCGGCGCAAAGATTATCAGCGCCACCTATCAGCAGCCCTTTCTAGCCCATGCTCCCATGGAGCCGTCGAACTGCACCGCACATGTGACGGCAGATAGATGCGAGATCTGGGTCGGCACGCAGGACCCCGGCGAGACGCGCGCAAGAGCCGCGGCAGGATCGGGCCTGCCGCCGGCATCGGTCACAGTGCACAATTACCTGGTCGGCGGCGGCTTCGGACGTCGTCTTGAAGGCGATATGGCCGAGCGCGCCGCGCAAATCTCCAAAGCCGCTGGCATGCCGGTGAAGGTGGTCTGGAGCCGTGAAGAGGACATCCAGCATGACCTCTACCGTCCATACTATTACGACAAAATCTCCGCAGCCGTGGATGAGTCGGGTAAGCCTGTCGCCTGGTCACACCGTATTGTTGGCTCGTCGATCATGGCTCGTCTTTATCCTAAGGGTTTCAAAGGCGTGGACGAGGATGCCGTCGATGGAGCGGTGAGCACGCCCTACGACATTCCGAACACGCGGGTTGAATACGTCCGCCAAGATAGCCCGGTGATCACCAGCTGGTGGCGCGGCGTGGGTCCGCTCCGCAGCATCTTCGTGGTGGAAAGCTTCATCGACGAACTCGCTGCCGCGGCTAAGATTGATCCCGTCGCCTACCGCCTTAGCCTCATCAAAGACGCCCGTGCGAAAGCTGTGCTGCAAAAAGCCGCCGAAATGTCCGACTGGGGTAACCCGGTCCAGGGTCTGCATCGCGGCATCGCACTGCTCAATGCCTGGGATACCTACCTCGCGGAAGTAGTCGAACTGGAGCTGAAGAACGGAACTCCGATTGTGAAACGCGTTGTCGCAGTGGTGGATTGTGGCCAAGTCGTCAATCCGTCCGGCGTTGAAGCCCAATTGATGGGCGGAGTCATCTTCGGCCTTACTGCCGGGCTGTTCAGCGAGATCACCATCAACAACGGTCGTGTGCAGCAGTCGAACTTCCATGACTACCGCATGATCCGGATGGATAACTGCCCAAAGATCGAGACCTACATCATGCCCAGCAATGAGAAGCCGGGCGGCATGGGCGAACCACCGTGCGCTGGTTTGATGCCGGCTCTGGCGAACGCGATGTTTGCCGCCACCGGACGGCGCATCCGCAAGCTGCCGGTCCTATCGAGCGTGACAACCTAAAAGAAAACCGCCGCCGGGATTGCACCGGCGGCGGTAATTTCTCTGAGCGTTGAAGGGTCTCTAGTCTTACTCGCGACCCGGCTTGCGGCGTGTGCCGCCGAAGCCTTCTTTGACCCACTCAATAACTTCCTTCCCGAAGTAGTCGTCGGCCGTATTGAAGTGACCGAATTCGCTCAGGTGGTTGTGGTACTTGAGCTGAAGAAGACGCGGGCAGCGCCCGCCGTCACGTTCACAGAGCGCTGTGAACAGCTCGCCAGTTGTTCCGACCAAGTTGAGCTGGTCGAATTCCGAGATGACCAGCATGACCGGCACGTGGCTGTCGTTCACACGCGCCGTGATTGAGCGTGAGGGCCACTTAGACAGGTCGTCACCAAAGTACTGCGTCACGCCTCCGGCCAAGCTTGGATCGTCTTTATCGGCGTGCAGCACGTAACGGCCGCTAAGCAAGATCGAGCCGGCAATGCCGGGGCCCGTATCAGGCTGAAAGCGCCGATCGAAAGTGTACTGGGCCACGTGGCTCGCGCCCGCAGAGTGGCCGAAGAGATAGATGCGGTTGGGATCGCCGCCATACTTCTTGGCGTTTTCCTTCACCCATGCCACAGCATCGCGCACATCTTGGCCGCCAGAGGGCCATTTGAACTCAGGCGCAAGACGGTAATCGGCGTTGATGGCAAGAAAGCCGTTCTTGGCGAAGTAATACATGATGTTGGCGTGGATCAGCGGACTTGTATCGCGAGCGCTCGCGATATAACCGCCACCATGGAAGTAAACCATCACCGGCAAGTTTGACTTACCTTCCGGCTGATAGACATCGACCTTTTGGCGCTCGTGTTTGCCGTAGGCTTGGTCCTTGGTCACTTTGACGCCGGCTTTCGAAGCCGCCTGTAACTGTGCACCGAAGAGTTCGTCGGACGGGTTGCCGCGGCCCCAGGCCTGCTCGATGAGCTTGCGCTTCTCTTCAGCTGACGGTGTTTGCGCGGACGTGGGATTGGCCAGCACCAAACCCATCAGCGCGGCACAAACGCATGCCGCCAAATATCCGAACACCTTCGTGATGTTATCTTTCACGGAATGATCCTCCCAATGTTTATAGAACTTTGATTTTAACGCAGTGCGTGATGGGTGGACCGGCCACCCGCTGGGGGGCAGAGAGTGGCCGGTCCGGCGTGCTGTAGCCTTGCGAGGGTGAGGAGCACGCTGTGTGACTTCGGATACTACCGGCATGGCGGGCAAAAGGATTTACCCACAGCGAAGCGTACTTTCTTCAGAGCGTGCGATCGCTCACAAGCTGGTTGGTTTGTGTCTCACTCGTAACAGAAAAACATGAATTGCTAAACCAATGCCGGGTGCTTTTGGCCTAGTGCTTTTTGCTTAAAAGCGTCTTCGCTTCGGCGTTATCAATCGTCACGATCTTATCGATCATGCAGACACCGCCTGAATCGAGCGGTCTCAACGTATCCTGCACGCACAAGCGATTAATCGAGGTTTCGTAAGCAAAGCCGTTTGTGGCGAGCTGGCTACAATTATTGAGCAGATCTATGCGCTTATACCCACCACCCCGCATCCGGACGAGGATGGTTTTGTTGTCAATCACAGGAGATTCCGCCATCTGAGCGGTATCGATACACATCTGAGTACCCCCCTTCTCCACCGGCGATGCAGCGTGCGCCGCGGTTGTTGAAAGAGCCACGATACCCGCCGCAATGACAAAGCCTTTGACACTCATGAGGTCACCCTGGTGTTACAAAAAGAGCCTGTTTACCGAGCTTAGTTTAATGCGCCCCAAGTCCCGACGCTAGCTCTAGGACGGTAAATCACATAGAATGACAAGATGTAATTCTTTGCATGCGTATGAACTCCGTTCGTCCTGAAGGTGCAGAATGCAAGTCCTGAGATCAGTTATAGCAAAGGTTGCCCTGGCTCCGCTGCTTATGACCGCACTCATTGCCGGCTTCGCTTCGACAACCCGGGCCGCAGACATACCGGCAACGGGCTTTACGCCTGTTGTGTCCAATCCCGCGCAAGCCATCAATCCGACAGAACCCGACCCTGATGTCGTGCAACTAAGCCCTGACTTGAGCGCGCGCATGACTGTGGAAGTGACGATTGGGGGCAAAGGCCCCTATTTCTTCATCGTCGATAGCGGCGCTGAACGCACCATCCTGACTCACGAGCTTGCGCAGGAGTTGGACCTCCGACCGGGAAAGACTGTGCAGATCCATGGGTTCGACGGCGTACGGATTGCCGAAAGTGCGCTCGTACCGAATATGCAACTCAGTCAAGTGAGCGCTCAGCGTCTTGAGACGCCCTTGCTCGAACGCCAGAACTTGGGCGCTTCCGGTATCGTGGGCATCGATGTGCTGCAGTCTCAGCGCGTGCTGATCGATTTCAAAGCCGAAACGATGGCTGTGACCCCATCGCCGCGCGACAAAGAAGACTTTGAGGGAGAGTCCGTCATCGTGCGGGCCCGTAAGATGCTCGGCCAGCTTGTTCTGGTCGATGCCAGCGTCGGCGACGTGCCTATCAACGTGATTGTCGATACCGGTGCGCAGATCAGTGTCGGCAATGAAGCATTGCGGCGCCTGCTTCAACGCTCGAAGATCGCAGTGAGCTTGGACCGCTTTTCCTTGCGCAGCGTGACTGGCGACTTAACAGACGTCTCAGGCACCATCGTAAAGGGTGTGCGTATTGGCGGCCTGAATATCAACAATCTGCCGGTCGCATTTACCGAGGCCCATCTCTTCCAGAAACTCGGCTTGCGGCGCGAGCCGTCGTTGCTGCTCGGCATGGATGCCCTGAAGCTCTTCGACCGCGTATCAATAGATTTCGCCAAAAAGAGAGTTCGCTTCGCGAAAGTCGGTTGAACAGAAGTAACCAGCGCGCCGGCCAAAGCATCGGGCTCATTTGCATTGCAGACGGAGCCCGTATTTTTTGGCGATCATGGCCTAAAACTTTGGAGTGCCGGACCCTTCGCGGTTCTTTCGGACCCAATGGCGGGACGCCGCCGCCGAAAGCGTCCAACACGCGATGAACAAAGCCGCGATGAAACATCCAAGAGCACTGAAGCTCTCGTTGATGTCGCCGACCCAACTCCAAAACCTGCTTTTCAGTGTGAACTGATCCGCGACGAGATGAAGAAGTTGGAGGCCGCCCACAAAGAAGGCGACCGCCACCGAAAGTGATGTGACGATGACGTTATAGATGATGCGGCGCTCGGGCTTATCCGCGGCCCAGCCGTAAACTTCCGTCATCACGATGCCATCGGTGGTGTCGATAAGCGCCATGGCTGCGGTAAACAACGCGGGAAACACCATGATCGACCAGAATGAAATGCCCTGCGCGGCCTGGCTGGCGGACAGACCCAGCACGCTGATTTCGGTGGCCGTGTCGAACCCCAGCCCGAACATGAAACCGAGCGGAAACATATGCCAGGGTCTGGCGACCACGGCGATTACCGGCCGGAGAAAACGATGAAGGATGCCACGCGGCAATGCCTCATTATCGCCGTTCGTAAACCGCCTGGCGCGAAGCGAATTGTAAAGGCTGTACAACGTGACGGCATTGACGAGGGCGACTGCAAAGAGAAAAGTTGCGGAAACAATACTGCCGAACGAGCCGCCAAAATTCTCCAGGAACGAAAGGTGCGACCGAAGGGCAACGGACGAGCTGGCGGTCAACAGGCAGGCGAGCCCCACCACGGTTGAATGGCCAAGAGAAAAATGGAGGCCGATCGTAGAGACCTCTTTGCCATGCTGCAGAAATTTGCGGGTGACATTATCGATTGCAGCGATGTGATCCGCATCAACTGCATGGCGCAGACCGAGCGTGTAGGCCAACACAGCCATGCCGAGGAGCGTGGGATGGTCTTGGCATACGCGCCATGCCCATAGCCACGCCGCTGCATTAGCAATGAGCAGGCCGACGTATATGGCGATGATTCGGCCTTTGTCAGGACGTGGGACTGATCCAAATGCTGGTGATATTGCCATCATCGCCTCTGTCGTGCGTTAGGCGGCTTCCAACGCAATGGCTATGCCTTGGCCAACCCCAATACACATTGCGGCAAGAGCGTATTTGCCCTTTCTTTCTCGCAGCTCCAAAGCCGCAGTGCCCGTCACCCGACACCCTGAAGCCCCCAGAGGATGCCCCAGCGCAATAGCGCCGCCGTTGGGGTTCATATGAGGAGCATCGTCGGGCAGGCCGAGGCTTCGGCTGACGGCTAAAACTTGAGCGGCGAAAGCCTCATTGAATTCGATAACGTCGAAGTCTTTGATCCGAAGGTTGAGACGGGCACATAACTTACGTGTCGCCAGCGACGGTCCAAAGCCCATGATCCGCGGCGGAACACCAGCCGTGGTACCGCCAACAACCCTAGCAATGGGCTTCAATTGATGGCGTTTGACCGCCTCTTCCGAGGCGAGGATCAGGGCCGCGGCGCCATCGTTGATGCCACTGGCGTTACCGGCTGTGACCGTGCCACCCGCACGAAATGGCGTTGGAAGTTTGCTCAAAGCGGCGAGATCAGTCGAGGCGCGGATGTGCTCGTCGGTATTCACCGTCAGTGTTACGCCCTTCTTTCCAGCGATTGAAACCGGCGTGATTTCCAGGTCGAACCGTCCGGCGGCCTGCGCCGCTCCGGCCCGCTGCTGTGATCGGACGGCAAACGCGTCCTGATCTTGCCGGTTGATATTGAATTCTTCTGCCACGTTCTCCGCCGTCTCAGGCATGGAATCCACGCCATACTGTGCTTGCATGAGCGGATTGACGAACCGCCAACCGAGCGTGGTGTCGTAAATTTGAGCATCACGCGAGAATGCCGTGTCCGCCTTAGGCATGACAAACGGAGCGCGCGACATGCTTTCAACACCGCCCGCAATGATGAAGTGAGCCTCGCCGGCCTTAATCGAGCGAACACCATCAATGATAGCCTGCATGCCAGACCCACAGAGGCGATTGACGGTGACTCCCGTAACGACGTCGGGCAAACCTGCTAACAACAACGCCATGCGCGCGATGTTGCGGTTGTCCTCGCCCGCCTGATTGGCGCACCCCATGATGACATCATCAACGTCTGCCCATTCGACGTGCGGCGAACGCTTCATCAGCGCGGAGATCGGTATCGCCGCCAGATCATCGGCGCGCACGGTAGACAGGCTTCCCGCATACCGACCGATCGGTGTGCGGATGTAGTCGCAGATGAATACGTCAGTCATATTTTTACTCGCCGGTTTTGATTACGTCTCGTCAGCCGCTGCCATGTCAAACGGCGCTTCCGTAAGAGCTTTGACCTCGGCGAGTTGCACGCCGGGCGCCAGTTCCACGAGGCGCAAACCACCCTGTACCTTGTCGCAAGCAAAGGTCGCAAGGTCGGTGACGATCAAGTCGACGCAGTTCGCTCCCGTGAGGGGCAATGTGCAGCGCCGCAGCACCTTGGACTGACCGTGCTTGTTGGCATGATCCATAACGACCACGACTTTGCGGACCCCGGCCACGAGATCCATGGCACCGCCCATGCCCTTGAGCATCTTGCCGGGGATCATCCAGTTGGCGATATCGCCGTTCTCAGCAACTTCCATGGCGCCGAGGATCGCCACATCGATGTGGCCGCCACGAATCATGGCGAAGCTGTCGGCAGAACTGAAGAAGCTTGTGGTAGGCAACTGCGTAATTGTTTCTTTGCCCGCATTGATGAGATCAGGGTCCACTTCATCGTCGAATGGATAGGGGCCCATTCCCAACATGCCGTTCTCGCTTTGCAGAGTGACGTGCACATCGCGCGGAATATAGTTTGCCACAAGCGTGGGTATGCCAATTCCCAGATTGACATAGTCGCCGTCACGCAACTCCTGAGCGGCACGCGCCGCTATTTGTTCACGCGTGCGTGCCATCGAAACCACTCTGAGAACCTGCATCTCTCTTGCGCGTCGTCCGCCGCTCTATCCGCTTCTCATATCGTTCGCCGACAATGACCCGGTTCACATATATTCCCGGTGTATGCACATCATCGCCATTGAAGGTGCCGGCCGGAACCAGTTCCTCGACTTCCGCCACCGTGACTTTACCAGCGGTGGCCATCACCGGATTGAAATTGCGCGCGGTCTTTCGGTACACGAGATTGCCTTCGGGATCGGCCCGCCACGCTTTCACGATCGACAGATCAGCCCGCAACCAACGTTCACGGACATAGAGTTTCCCCTCGAATTCCTCGACGGGTTTGCCCTCGGCCACGATGGTTCCTACACCGGTTCGGGTATAGAACGCGGGGATTCCTGCTCCCCCTGCCCTGATACGCTCGGCCAGCGTGCCCTGAGGATTGAGTTCGAGTTCTAATTTGCCGGAGAGATATAGCTGTTCGAAAAGCTTGTTCTCGCCCAGATATGAACTGATCATTTTTTTGATCTGGCCATTGTTGAGCAAAGCCCAAAGGCCAAAGCCATCGGCACCACAGTTGTTCGAAATAACCGTCAGGTCTTTGACGCCGTGATTCCGAATTTCCTGAATCAGATATTCAGGATTGCCGGAAAGGCCAAACCCTCCTGACATGATGGTCATGCCGTCAAAGAGCAGTCCTTCGAGAGCACTTGCCGGGTTCTTGTAAATTTTCGTCACAGATCGTCTATCCACGTTTCTAGGGGACGGCGCAACCATGATGAGGATGCACGTCTTTTTATGCATGCGCCAATTTCGGCTGTTCCGCCGCGCCATATGCGGGGATAGGGTCCTCGTCCAAATGGAAGGGCGAGATATAGGTCGTCTATAGGTCCATTTTTCGGTAATTATACCGTTTATTGATTTTTTCAATATCCCTGATTTTTGTCAATGATGATGTAGATTTACTCTCCTCAAAAGCCCCGTAGAAAGATCGGAACTCTTGAGCGTAGGCGAAGATTGACAAGCCTTTTAAAATACCGTTTTGTGGACTTGGGACTGCTTTTCGGTTTTTCTGATGAGGACAAAAATGACGGCCGCATTGCCTCGGGTCACGTACTCGAATCTCCAGATCGATCTTGCCCCTATTCATGCAGAATTCGATGCCCGGCTGCCCGAATTTGAGCGGCAAGTGCTGGGCGGTCGGCACGGCGCGATCGTCGGCGATGACCGCAATCTCATGGACGGCACGCCCCTCTCCGTTGCCAGCCCCATCGACAGAGACCTGCTTATCGGCACCTTCTCGTCGGCATCGCCTGCGGTGATCGACAAAGCTGTGAATACGGCGGCAGCCGCGGCTCCTGCATGGGCCGCTTGCTCTCTGCAGGACCGCGTTGCACTGCTGAACAAATTCGCCCGGGTCATGTCGGAGCGGCGCTTCGACCTCGCTTTCGCGAGCCTCTTTGAAGTAGGCAAGTCGAGAATTGAAGCCATCGGTGAGGCGGAGGAATCTGTCGATCTGCCGGAATATTACGCCGCCGAGATGGAGCGCACAGGTGGCTACTTCCACCCGCTGGCGCGTGTGCGCAAAGAGGAATCCACCGAGAGCAGGTTGCTTCCCTTCGGCGTTTTCGCAGTGATCGCGCCTTTCAATTTTCCCATCGCGCTGGTGGTCAATATGATCAGCGGAGCGCTCGTAACCGGCAATACGGTCGTTCTCAAGCCTGCGGTTGGCTGTGGCCTTAGCGGCCGCATGATCGTGCAGGCTGCGTTGGATGCCGGAATGCCGACGGGCGTGATCAACCTGGTCCTTGGCAGCACGGATGTCGGCAGCGCGCTTGTGCGGCATCCGCTGGTCGCGGGCGTTGCGTTCACGGGTTCCCATCGTGTGGGCATGGAGATCGCGCGCTCTGCCATGGCGGGCGACTATGCGAAACCGGTGATTGCAGAGATGGGCGGCAAGAACCCGGCATACGTAACGGCAAGTGCCGATCTCGATACAGCAGCCCAAGGTGTTGCACGTTCCGCCTTTGGCCTTCAGGGTCAGAAATGCAGCGCCTGTTCAGTGGCCTATGTGGACGAGATCGTGGCGGACAAGTTTCTCGATAAACTCCGCACTTTCACGGCGAGCCTGAAAATCGGCGATCCGCGCAAGGCCGACACATTCATGGGCTCAGTTCAGGAGCAGGCAACCATCGATCGGTTCAAATCGTCGGTCGAGGTAGCGCGAAAAGAAGGAGAAGTCCTCCACGGTGGGCGGCAGCTGACACAGGATTTCTATGGCAAGGGATTTTTCGTGGAGCCGACGATCGTATCCCTGCCGCGCGAAAGCTCACTCACACGAGAAGAACTCTTCATGCCCTTTGTCGCTGTCCGGCGCGTCTCGTCGCTTGCGGCGGCGCTTAAAGAAGGCAATGCCGTAAGATATGGCTTGTCGGCGGGCGTATATGCCACGGACCAGAAAGACCTCGACTATTTCCTGAACACTGTTCAAGCCGGGGTTGTTTATGCAAACCGTGCAAGCGGCGCTACCACCGGCGCTTGGCCGGGTATTCAAAGTTTCTGCGGCTGGAAAGGGTCCGGCGTGAGTCATAAAGGCGGATTGGGGCCTCACTTCCTGCCCCAGTTCATGCGAGAACAAAGCCGCACGATCATCGCCGGCTAGGGTTATCACCCTTTTATAGTGAGGCTAAGTTGCGGTTTCCGAGTTCCAACTCCCGTTCCCACGATCTCTATGAACGCGCGAAGAACGTCCTGCCGGGAGGCAATACACGCACCACCGTCTTTATGAAGCCGTATCCCATTTATGCTTCACATGGTGCGGGATGCCGCGTGTGGGACGTGGACGGAACGGAGCGGATAGACTGCATCAATAACTTCACGGCGGCCATTCACGGGTATGCGCATCCGGTTTTAACGCAGGCCGCTACGGAGCAGTTAAAGCTCGGCACAGCGTTCGGCATGCCGACGTCTTCTGAAATTGATCTCGCCGAATTGCTGGCAACGCGCGTTGCTTCCGTCGAAGAGTGTCGGTTTGCGAATTCGGGTACAGAGGCGGTGATGAACGCCCTGAAAGCGGCGCGGGCTTATACCGGCCGGCCGAAAATCGCGAAATGCGAAGGAGCCTATCACGGCACCTATGACTATGCCGAAGTCAGCCTGGATTCCGCGCCGGACGCGTGGGGTAGTAACGCGCCACAATCAATTCCCTATGCAAAAGGCACGCCTAAAGGGGTGACCGACGACGTTGTCGTTATCCCTTTCAACAACATCGACACGTCCGCTGAAATTCTGAGGGCGCATGCCGGCGAGCTTGCCGCCATCATGGTCGATCCCATGCCCAATCGGGCGGGGCTGGTGCCGGCAAGCAAGGAGTATCTGAGGATGCTCCGCGAAGTGGCCTCAGAGATTGGAGCGCTTCTGATATTTGATGAAGTCATCAGCTTCCGCCTCGGTTTTCACGGGGCCCAGCATATCTGGGGCGTTGACGCCGACCTGACAGTCTTCGGTAAGATCATCGGCGGCGGATTTCCCGTCGGCGCGGTTGGCGGACTCCGCAAATTTATGGCGGTATTCGATCCGTCTCATGGCAAACCGGCATTGCCGCAAGGCGGCACCTTTTCTGCAAATCCTATGTCGATGAAATGCGGATTTGCAGCGATGGAATTACTCGACGCCGCGGCGTTTAAACATCTCGATGCTATCGGCGCGCAAGCCCGGGACGGGATCGACGAAGCATTTCGCCGCGCGGACGTCGTTGGATGCACAACGGGCAGAGGGTCCCTGCTCAAGATCCACTTCACCGAAGTCGATATACAGGACTACCGCAGCGCCAGGCCGGATGCAAAAGCGACGCGTAAGATGGAGGCTTTGATGGAAAGCCTTCTCAACGACGGCGTGCTGATGGCGAGTTACGGACTGGTCGCGCTTTCAACACCCATGACGCAAGACGATGTCGCTTCTGTGGTTGCGGCTGTCGAGCGTTCTTTGAAGTCATTAAAAAATTGAGCCGTTAAAGTGTCAGATATTTCTTCTGTATTCGCTCCGGATTTCCGCCCCACGCCTTACTGGTGGAATCTCACGCCGCCTAAGAGATTGCCGCAGCAATCCTTGAAGGGTTCGTACGACGTCGCGATTGTGGGCTCTGGGCTTACAGGGCTTCGGACAGCCATAGAGCTTGCGCGCGCCGGTCTGAACGTCGTTGTTCTTGAACGTGAAGATGTTGGGTTTGGGGCCGCGCGACGCAACGCGGGTTATCTTGGCCGTACTCTCAAAAAAACATATTCAGAACTGGAAAAGCACAGCGGCTCTGCCTATGCCCATGAGGTCTATGCGGAGTTGAATGCCGCGTATCAGGGCACGCTGGGTTTCATCGGCAAAGAAGGAATCGATTGCTTTGCGACCCGCTGCGGCCGCTTCATCGCCGCGACCTCTCAAGCACACCTTGATTGGATGGTCAAAGACGCCGAGAAGATGAAGCAGGGCGTGGGTTTCGACTACAGCGTTATACCTGCGCATGCCGTGCGATCCGAGATGGGAACGGACTGCTACTGCGGCGGTATCGTGATTCCGGACTTGGGCTCCCTTCATCCGGGCCTTTATCACAGCGCCTTACTCGACCGTGCCTTGTCAGCTGGAGTGAGCATTGCAGATCACACGGACGTTTTGTCCATTGAGCGTATCAAGCCGGCAGGGTTTGCGGTGAATACGTCGGTGGGAAAACTCACGGCCACGAACGTCGTTATTGCTACAAACGGCTATACACCAAAACATCTGAAATGGTACGCGCGGCGCCTTGTGCCATTTAAGGGGTACATGGCCGCAACAGAAGAATTGCCCGCAGACCTTCTGGCGGAACTGATCCCCAATCGCCGTACGATTATCGACAGCAATATAAATATCGACTTCTTCCGCCCTGCCCCGGATTCATCCCGCCTTTTGTTTGGCGGCTCGGCCGGCAGCCATTTCACCGACACCAACGATTTAGCCAAGAGCATGCATGCCATTCTTGTCCGGATATTCCCCCAACTGCACAAGACACGCCTCAGCGCTGTCTGGTCGGGGCAATGCGCCGGCACCTTTGACATGATGCCTCACATCGGAGTGGACAATGGGCTTTGGTACGGGCTGGGATTTAACTTTGCCGGCGTGCCAATGTCAGGCCATTTTGGAATGAAGATAGCAGAGGGAATTTTGAAGAACGCGCCGCCGGCGAGTGTCTTTGCGCGAATGCCGTTTAAATCGATTCCTCTCTACAACGGCAATCCCTGGTTCCTGCCGCTCGCGATGCGCTTCTTCGCCTGGCAAGATCGTGCTCTGGCGAAAAGTTCCGCTCGGGTGATGTAAATCGCGCTTTAGGAATGGCGCTCTAGGAACCAGCGCGCGCGGTTTCGCGCGAACCGCCGAGAGGCGTGCCTGCGCGGCGGAGGAGATAGGCCACAGCCACAACCGCGACCGCGACCGCCGTCGCATAGACCTGACTTTGTGTCGAAGAACTTAACGTCATCACCACCAGCACCGCCGCGATCGCCAGCATGACGGCAATGCTAAGACCTGGAAACCACCACATCTGGACCGGCAGCGCAGCGCGCGCTTCCGGGCTCATCGCGTAACGGCTTTTGATCTGTGCCCACGCAATCATGAAGTACACCAAGAGCATGATGGCCCCGGAGGCATTCAGCAGGAACGTAAACACCGCCTCATAAGACAAGGAAGAAATGAGCAGCAGCGCATACGCAGCGACAGCCGTGAACAACACGCCGCCTACCGGAACGCCCGCGCTATTGGTGCGGAGAGCTCGCCTCGGCGCATCGCCTTGAAGGGACAAACCCAGCAGAATGCGGGAGGTAACGTAGATGCCCGAATTGAGGCACGAAAGGACGGCTGTTAGAATAATAAAATTCATCGCCTCTGAGGCGAATGGCACCTGCATTCTATCGAGGGCCGCGACGAAGGGCGACTGGCCCGGAACAACGTCGGTCCAAGACATGATAGAAACAATGATGAGCACCGAGCCCAGATAGAAAAAGAGGACCCGGAAAATCACGGAAATGGCGAGGCGTGAGACGTTCCGTCCCGGTTCGGTCGATTCCGCGGCAGCGATGGCGGCAATCTCCGCACCGCAAATGCTGAAGATGACCGCAGGAACGGCCCCCAGGATACTGGCAGCGCCTTTAGGTACGAAAGCATCATAGCTGAATAATGATAAAGCCGGCGCAGGATCCACGCGTCCGATACCAGCCAACCAGCAAAGCCCGGCAAGGATAAAAAGAATAACGGCCGCGACCTTGATTGAGGCAAACCAAAACTCAAATTCGCCGTATCCTCGAACAGAGAACAAGTTCACGCCTGTGAGGATCACAAGGAGAAGGAGAGCTATGGCCCACACTGGCAGGCCCAGAATTCCAGTCAGCATTTGCGCGCCGACAAGAGCTTCAAATGCCACCACGATGACCCAGAAATAAGCGTACAGCCACCCGGTCAGGAAGGCGGCGAAGTTGCCCAGGGGCTGGCGCGTGTATTCGGTGAATGAAGAAACCCCCGACTGGGAGACAACCAATTCACCCAGCATCCTCATGACGAGGAACACCAACGCGCCAGCGATCCCGTAGCTGATCACGACAGCGGGGCCGGTCGCGGCGATTGCAGCGCTGCTGCCGACGAACAGTCCTGCGCCGATGATACCGCCCAGCGATATCATCACCACGTGGCGTGCTTTGAGGGTGCGGCGCAGTCCGCCGAGAGAAGTGCCCGCGTCTGTGGAGCTATCGACGTGATGTGTGGTCGCTTCCGTCACGCTGCCCCCAGTTCCATTTTTCAGAATTCAGACCGCTTTATGAATGGTCGCATGATTCTAACGGTAGTTAAAGTATTTTAAGGAAACGGAGCGATCCGCATGCGTGCGATCAGCCGTCAGCACCTAACGGACTGCTGCACGACACGGCATTTGAGAAGCGTGACGCGCTATTCGGGTTTTCGCAGAGGCCGCTTGATGGTGAATATAGCGGATAAATGTTCCGCTGCGGTTTTGAGAACCGCGACATTCTCTTCAAAATGAGCGATCACACGTTGCTCGGGCCCAGTTAATCCAAGCCCGTAAAGTATTTCCGGTTCTGATTCCGATGAGATCGGGACAATGATTGTGCCCAGCCCCACGATGTGTTCGCCGCGTTCGGTGGCGTAACCATTTGTACGAACTTCGGCCAAGGCCGCTTTCAGCGCCTTCCGATCGGTGATCGTCTTATCCGTGTAGCGCTTCAAGTCTTTCATCGCCGGCATATCGCCGGAAAGTGCGGTGAGCAGCTTTCCGGAGGCCGTGGCATGCCACGGCAAGGCGTGACCTGGCGTCACATAGATCCCAACGCTTGCATCCGGGGATTCCATGGCGACGGACTCAATCTGGCCTTGGAAACGCCGCGCGATGAAACACGTTTCGTGTACCTTCGCGGCAAGCTCCTTCAATCGCCTCCGCGTGGCGATTTCAATCCATCCGGTCTCGGAATAAAGGACGCGGTTCAGGCGCGTGCCGGTGAAATAGCGCCCGCCCCGTTTGCGGTCGGCGTTAATCAATTCCGACGCTTCAAGCGCATGGAGCAATCGGTTCACGGTCGTCTTTGGAAGATGGAGGATTTGCTCGATTTCGGCCGCCAGCAGGCCATCTGAATACGCCGTGAGGAGTTCCAGAATCCGAACGTATCGTTCCAGTGGCTTCGACTGCCGCGTCTTCGTCACCCCGACCCTCATCGTCTGGAGCCTAAAATACCCTGATAGCTCAGGGCCTTAACACTTTGAAATAAATAGACCGGCAGACGATTGCAATAGGCAATGCGCCGAGCTGGCCAAGTGGCTGGGGCTAAAAGGCGATTTGCGCCACACAATTCCCACAAAAAAGAACCGGCCACCTGGAGGGAACCAGGTGGCCGGCTCTATTTATCAAAGGTGGCTATAGCGATTAGAACTTGGCGCGGAGGCCAATACGCCATGTCCGACCGAACACGTCATAAACGCTGTCTCTGAACGGCGCGTACCACAGAGAGGTACTGCCGGCGTTGCTGCTCGACACGACCGGCGGAGCTTTATCCAACGCATTATCAAGTGTCGCGTAGAGCTGCATGTAGTCATTGACCTGATACGAACCGCGCAGGTCCATATAGACGATGGCGGCGACTTCGTTTTTATCGACGTCCACACCAGTGACCCAGGCGTTGTTAAGCTTCGCCTTGCCGATCAAGCGGCCCTGGATTGTCGCATCCCAGGTGCCTTCGGAGTACGTTGCAGAAAGCGTGCTTTTGAACTTCGGTATGCTGGTGCGGCGACCTTCGCTGATGGCTCCAGCTGCGTCATAAATCACGCCGAGGGAGTTCAGCTTATCCTCGTACATATAGGTGCCGACGTAGTGGAAGTTCATCTCACCCGCCAAGAATGGCGTGCGGTAATCGCTCTGAATATCGATCCCTGACGTTTGCTGGAGCGCAGCGTTTGTCGGCTGCAAAAGGATTGCTGAGAGAGTTGGTCCCAGAGAATCGCTCGGACCAGCGTAGACGAGGTTATTGCAGAAAGCCTGCACACCGGCCACGCACTGGGCGATGGTCGTCGCCTGGTTTGTGGTGGTGATAACTTTGTTCATCTTGATCCGCCACCAATCGGCAGAAATTCTCAAGCCCTCGATCCAGTCCGACGGCGTCAGAACAGCACCCATGGTCAGAGTGTTGCCGATTTCAGGCACCAAGTTCATATTGCCCTGCGTGATGGTGAAGATGGCCGCCTGCGCGTTTCTCTTCGGATCAACCGCAACGCTACCGATAGGCTGGCCTGTGGTGAACAAGGCATAAAGGTCAGGCGCCCGAATATCGTGCGAATACGATCCGCGCAGCCGGATCGCATCATTCACCTGGCTGAGCAGACCCACTTTATATGTTTCAACAGTGCCGCTGACTGAATAGTTGGTCACGCGGCCGGCGACATCGACATCCAAGGTCTGAACGCCCTGGTTCTTCAGGAGCGGTACGTTGAATTCAGCAAAGCCTTCCTTGGTGTTGTACTTGCCGTGGAAGTCCTTGGTGTTACCACCGATGTTGAAACCGCCGGCATTAGACGCCGCCGAGGCTCTAATCCGACCCAACTCAGCGCGATATTCAAGACCTGTAGCTGCCGAGACATTTCCCGCCGGCAAACCAAACGGCAATTCACCGGAAGCGGACGCCGCGACTGTATCCATCTGGCTCAAGTCACGGAAGTAGTTGAGACCGGCGCGAGCGAGGCCGTTGATGTAAGCGGCCGCGGCAGACGAATCTTTTCCGGTCCCAAAGACGTCCCAGGGTACGCAACCGTTCGTGGGGGCGGTCAAGGTGGAGCGGCAGGCGACGCTGCCGATCTGCAGACCAGAAGTTCCAACGTTTGCCGTGGTGACACGCACGGCGTCGGCAGCCGCTCTGATGGCTGGCGTATAGGGGTTGTTGAGCAAAAGGCTGTAGGCACGCGATTCGCCATGTTGAACGTAGGCGTTCCACGACCATGCCTTATCAAACAGCGTTGTCTTACCTTCAAGCGTGAAGACGGCGCGCTTCATCGCGTGAGTCAGCGAGACCACCGGCATGCCGATGTTTTTAGCTTCGGCACGGATGCTGCCACCATTTCCACTCACATCCCCGGTCATCGTCGTGCCCAAGGGGAAGCTGGTGATTCCCAGCGTGTTCATCTGCGTCAGGATCGACGCCGGAATGAACGGATTGTCGTTAGTGATCGTCAGAGTACCGTATTGAGCAGATGTCCAGCTATTGCCCAAGGTGTCGATGTGGCCATAGTTCAGCTGAAGCGAGGCTTTAACACTATCGGAGAGCTCATAGCTGGCGTAGCCCAGCACCGTGCCCGTCCACAGTGGATTGGCGATCACACCGAAGGAGTGCTGGCTCAGCCCCGTGTTCGGTGTGCCGTTGTTGGTAAAGCCGCCCGTCACGTTGCCAAAGTTGAAGGTCAGCGGCGTGGCATTGGGGCCAACGAAGTAAGTGCCCTTCAGGGGTCCGCCAGTGATGATCCCGCCCGGCGTCGCCTGAGAATAGCCCACATAATCGGCATGAATCAGTTTGGGCTGGCCCGCCGCCGTGTTTGGATTGGCTACCAAACGCGTCTGACGGTTGTTCTTAATATAGTCGTTGAAGAACGTGTCAGGTGAGTCGAGGTAGCTGCCGCTGATGATGAAGTGGCCGCGGTCACCTGCGAATTTTGTTCCGAAAGACGCTTCGACTTTATACTGCTGACGGCGCAGATCGAAGTTGTTCTGGGCTTCAAGATTGATCTTGGTGCCTTCCAACTTCTTGTTAATGACGATGTTAACCACGCCGGCCACGGCGTTGGAGCCCCACGCAGCGGAGGCACCACCTGTCACCACGTCTACGCGCTCGACGAGGGTCGAGGGGATCGTGCTGAGGTCGGTACCGCCGTTGGCGAGGTTGGCATCCATAACGCGCTGGCCATCGAAGAGAACCAGCGTGCGGCGCTGTCCGAGGTTTCTCAACGAGACGACGTTCAAACCGGCAGAGCCGTCCGAAACGAACGTACTGCGTACGCTATTGCTGGGCGATGAAGATGCACCAAACGAGGGCATGGCTCGGATCGCATCACCGATGTCGGGTTTAGCTTCGCGTTCGAGGGCCGCGAGGTCGACAACAGTTACGGGCGTAGGAGCTTCGTAACCTTGGACTTGAATGCGAGAGCCGGTGACCGTGACGGATTCAACATCCGCGTTTTCGGCAGCTGCATTTTGCGCATTTGATTGAGCGGCAAACGTCGGCGCCGCAAGAATACCGGAAGCAGTGAGAAGCAGTGCTGTGCCGGCTAGAAGTTTGGATCTCGTCATTTCAAATCCCCCTTGTGTCATCACCCAGATCGAAGCAAAAAATATTCGACCGACAGTGCGTGCAGGCAAAAGCTGCGCGCCGCGCTCTTTGCGATCAATTCAGATTGAGCCTGTCACCCCCTCCTGGCGTGAAAAGCAAATGCAGCCATTGTGAAAAGATGACCGCAGGTATCCCGCATAAAATGTATGCACACGTACAAAATCAGTCAACTAGATATGTATGCAAATGATTATTACTGAGTTCCGATTTTCGGTACTTGGTCGGTTTTGCGAATGGTTGCATGATTTAGGGGGCCGTCAAAGTATTTTTAGGTGCAGCGCGGCGATACTTGCGGACCGTTGCTTTCACACAACAACTATCGACCCATGGTCGTACTTCCCGCCGTTGAAATCAACGGGCGTGGTGCAGTCTGCAAATGATTGAGCGACACGTTCGCGTGGGCTTATCGAGAACCTAGGAAGCGCTCATTCAAAAAAAGCGCGTTCTCGCAGCATGGAAATATCTAGACTGACCTATCGGCTAATTACCGAGAAGCGATGCCGGCTTTTACTTTGGTTGGCCCAATCTCGCCTTCGGCGCTGATGGAAAGCCAGTCGGTCAAAGTATAAATACCAATACGCTGCCCCTCGATCATGCCGGGGCGATCTTCAAACTTATAAGTGAAAAGCGGACGGCCCTTGTAGGCCCATACTCTTATGCTGAGCTGGTCACTATTGAGCGTGCGCACGGGCGACCATGGCAAAGGCATTTCGACAATCGTCCAAGTACTGCCTTCCGGTTTGGCTTGCTCATCAGCCAGAACCGGACGCCACGTGTCCGCGCAGTTCTTTTCATTGGTGCAATCAGTGGTCCACCACAAAGACTTGTCACCCGGATCATCGCATGCAAGCGAGCGCTCAATTCCATCATCCGTGTTCAATTTAGAACCGCATGTGAAGTAGTACATCGTCTTGCCGTTGGCATCGGCATAGCGTTTGCCCAGTGCCGTCGCCTGTACCGTCATGAAGGCTGGCAGCTTCGGCTTGGAATACGCCATCGCGACAGTCCAGCCCGGATTGGCCTCCCCGCGGACTTCACCGGCATTGTCGTCTTCGCTATAAGTATAAAGTGGTTTGCCTTTAAAAGCCCATTGCTTGGTCCGGTCGGACCTTACAACAATGGACCAATCGCCTTTTGCCGTCGCGGCTGCAGGAGCGGCCAGTGGCTGCCACACTGTGGCACATTTGGCGTCGCAGGCCGACTTTCCAACGGCATCCTTTTCCGACACATAAAGCGTACGCCCTTCGCTCGATGCCAAAATGCGTGAGACGCCAAGGGTCTCTACGCGCACTTCTGGTGGAACAATGACAGGAGCAAATACGGCTTGTCCGCGCGTGCGTCCGCCGCGACCAGAGATGGCGCCAGCATTTGCCACGCCCGGCTTGTCGTCTTTTATTGAAGTATAGATGGGCCTACTGCGGTAGGCCCACTGGCGGATGCCATCTGGACGCTCAATAATGGTCCAAGGTCCAGCTGGCTTGGCATCTCCTGCCTGTGCGGGTGGCCATTTCTCGATACAACTCGGCACGCGATCGTAGTTTGCGAGATCGTAAAGGTCGCCGTTGCCGGTGACGCCTTGCCTGTACACTTTGGACGTACAGCTTGAAACACCGGGTTTGGAGTCATCCCCGAAATAGAGTGTCATTCCACGGCTATCAGCAAAGACCACGCCTTCATCTGTTGTTTGCAGACGGATGTTTGCCGGACGCGGTTCATCCACCATCGCGAGTTGGGCATGGACGGGGGTCGCCGTCATTGCCAACAAAAGGCCAACACCTGCATGCCGGACCTGCAGCTTGAACGAAGCCAGAGAGAAACCGCTCATCGCTTACTCCTGTCCGTTTAGATTAGATGGTGACTTCGCCCACTGCGCGCGATGTTCTCATCGAATTGGCGCCCCACGCATCGACCTTCACACCCATGGCCTGTAACGCGGTCAAGGACACGCGCGTTGCCGGCGTACCTTGGCCAGTGACATGCAAGCCGGTTTTCAATCGGCCCCCAGCGGAGCCCGCTGTCATAAGAGGCACGGCCTGAAGACTATGCACCTGCGCCAGCTGGCAATCGGAATGTGCCAAGACCAGGCTGTGATCGAGCAGCGTTCCATCGCCTTCTTTGACCTTTGCCAAAGCGCCGACAAAATACGCCCAAGATTCCATGGCGCGCGTGATGAGCCATGCTGAGTCAAGCTGATAGCCCAACACCGGATCTCTTAGATCCTCATGCGTTGCGGGATGATGCGGACGGGGATTACCGGGCTTTGTGGTCAAAGCCTGGGCGTCGGAATACATCATGCTAAAGACCCGGGTTTGATTGCACGCCAAGGCCATGACGAGAATGTCGGTCAGAAGATTGTGGCGGTTTGCCACCATCTCAGCCGCCAATCCAAGGGGGAGATCTTTTTCGATTTTCGACGGAAGGACGCACGCCTCGGCTGGTGGCGGCTTCTGAAGCTGCAGTGACAGACGGTCTTCAAGAGCGCGAACAGATGTGAAGTATTCATCCAGCCGCGACTGGTCTGCTTTACCGAGGGTTTTACGCAAGTCCGCACTTTGCTCCATGACGGTCGACAGCGCGCTTTTGCGGGTCATGATCCGCGGATCTGGTTTGAAAACAGGCGAATTGGGATCCTGGAACTCAGGTCCAAAAATTCGTTGATACAGTTCCACGGCCGACACATCAGCGGGATTGACGGCTTCAGAGCTGCGGAAGCTTTGGCTTGAACGGGGATTGCCGGTAGCAGCAACCTGTAACGAACGATAGCGCGAATTCGTGCCGACAACGTCGGACACCAGGACATCCAGGCTGGCTCCCGGATAACGTCCATTCCCCAGGGGTGCCTCGCCGGTACGGACAGCGACCCATCCCGTGTAATGGCAAAGGTTCGGCCGGCCATCGGTCAAGACGTCGAAACCGGTATAGACGTTCACATGTTTACGGACATCGCGCAGGGAAGCGATCTGTTCGGGCAGGTCATAGTCGGCGCCGACTTTCTTCGGTACGAAGATCTGCTGATCCATACCCAGTCCCCAGAACCATGTGCCGAAGCGCGCGGGCAATGGCTCGCCGGAGGCAAAGGCTGTTCCCTTGTTGTCCAGGAAACAGTCCAACAGCGGCAAGGCTACTGTCGTTGCGCACCCATTGAACATGCCGCGCAGAACGCGCCGACGCGTAAACTTACTCTTCGTCATATTCGCCTCCTTTTACCGAGACAAGACTCTCGCTTTACTGATCCGCCTTCACAGAGGCGGCATAGAACGATGGGCTGGTTGCTATTGTGCGCAGCAGGTCTTTCACGCGGTAGCCGCTGGTAGAGAACTGACCGTCAGCATATTGCAGCCAGCCGTCGTCATCCTTATTGAGCGTGCGCCCCAGAGCGTAACTTGTCATACGCCGCACGAGGCAACGCGGTAGCTGCGGATGATCGTGCAGAGCCTTACTGAGGCCGGCGACATCCTTGAAGCTCGCGCCATCCAAGGTGCCGCTTGCATCGATGGCCGCGCCCTGCTCCGTTGTACGATATTGCCCGGCACCATCGAAGTTTTCGAGCGCCAGACCAATGGGATCCATGATGCGGTGACAGCCCGCACACACAGGGTTCTGGAGGTGGAAATTCACCCGCTCGCGTGTCGTATGAAAGGGTGATTTCGGATCTTCAAGCGCTCCGAAATTCACATTGGGCGGCGGGGGCGGAACCTTCTGGCAAAGGAACAACTCGCGCAGGGCTTTCCCGCGCCGCGTCGCGGAGCTGCGCGCAGGGTGCGAGTGCAGCGCCAGGAAGCTGGCGTGCGTGAGAATACCGGCGCGGGGACTATCCGGCGGAAACTCGTAGGGTGTCCACGCTGTATCAGTGCGAACGGGCACGCCGTAGATCGACCCTAAATCAAGCGTGAGGAAGGTTTTGCGCGTTGTAAAAAGGTCCCGATAGTCTCGGTTTTGGCTTACCACATGATCGATGATGGTGCGCAACGTTTGCTCTTTGGCATCAACACGCACCTTCGTCGTGAAAGCGGGATAGAAAGTGCCGTCTTTGCTCAGTGTGTCAAAGTCTTCAAACACCAGCATATCGTCGAAGAAATTCCGTACGCCCTGCTCCAGTTTGGGCGAGTTCAGCATGCGATCAACTTGCCTAGCCAAATCCGCGCTTGTATTAAGCGCTCCGCTTTCGGCGGCGGCGAGCAGGTCCTCATCCGGGTAAGCGTTCCATAGCAGCAAGCTCGCGCGCGTGGCTTTGGCGTATGACGTCAGCTTTAGTTCATTGCCCGCTTTTGTGATCGGCTGCGTTGCATATAGAAACTCTGGCGCCACCAGCAGCGACGTCAGCGCATTGCTGAGCCCTGTATAAAAATCGTGCGCAGCTTCAGCAGAATCGTGCGCGATATGAACGTATGCGCCGAGTTCGTCGGATGTTAGCGACCGGCGAAACAGCAATCTTCCCGTGCCACCCAGAAAGGCTCCAGCACAGGTATCGTCCGCTGCATTCTGCTTTGCCGGCTTACATGGCAATAGGAAATCCCGACGTCGTGCGTCTACAACCTGCGCAGCGATGGAGCGCGCTGCCGAATCAAACTGGTCGAACGCCCCGCTGGTCATCACCGTTGACGTCGCGCCGACGGCCAGCAATCCGTCCACACGCTGGATTGGCGCGAACTGAACCCGGTACTCGAGACCCGCTCCGAAGATGGACTGGAGCGTGTTGACGTATTGCTCGCTGGTGATCAGCCGCATCATGGGCGAGACGTCGCCCAGTTTCGGTTCCGGGACGGTCTTTCCCGCGAGCGGGGCCACACCTGCGAGTAAAAGCGCGAAAGCTGCCCCCCAGAGAACTGGCTTTTTCATTCTATTTTTCGGCGCGCTTGAATTTTCCACCGCTCGCTCTAGTTCTTCAAAGCTAGGCGCGTATTAGGCGCGCCTTTTACGGAAGGCTGCGGAGCGGCAGCTATGTGGTTCTTTTCGTCGGGCTCGCGCACGATAAAGGCCCGCACAAAATCCACATCATAGGCCGATGATAGGGCCGTGCACTGGCCTGTCGCAGGATCCTTGAAACCGTCGGCATTACGCAGGAGCGACTCATAGGCGGACGGCGGACTTGCACCCATGGAGACGTGATGCTGACCGACGACCTTGGCGAAAAGACGGTAGAATTTTTGAATATCTTGATACCCGCCCAGCACACCGGTCGCGCCTGTATCTGTGAGTTTTACCTTTAAACGAAAATCCTTGAATTCCCATTCCGCCGGCTCATCAAGCTGCTCGGTAGGCATGCGAACGACAGGAAACGCATCCGTTATGAGGACGTGGTCGACGATCCGGCCTGTGGTGTGCGCGATGTAGTCCTTGTTGGTGGTCATGCGTTGAGTCAAACCCGGAACAAATTTTCCCGTCGAATCTTGCACCAACTTGTCTTGCCCTTGCGCCAGAGTCACCTCGACATGGTCGTCGTTGGCAGCGTCATCAACGCCGGTGATCTCCACCACCCAGCGATTGATGGTTTTGGAAGCGATTTCACCCAGATAGAAGGTGTCGAGCGTGCCGCCCGGCCGCATACCGCGAATGCACCCCATGGACCGATACATCTGATTATCGATGCCCTGCTCTCCCTCCGGAGAAACAAACGTCTTGTGAGTGCACGTATTGGCGGTCGCATGGCCATCCAAGGTGCCGCTCAGATTCAATCCTTTGCTGACTTTCGCATCGGCGTCTGACCAGGGGAGCGTATCCTTCACGAGCCACGGGCTGTAATTCACGCTTTCGCCATTCGGCCCACGCAGGACGTATCCGGCGCTGGCGTATTTGCGCATCGCCTCGTCCTGCTCTTCTTTGGTTTTGAACTGAGCCCGGAAATTTTCGCGGGCGTCGGGGTTGATCCCGTGCGCGCATTCCTTTGCGTCATCCGTAAAGGTGCCTGAGTTGTGCCACGTGGTCAGAACAAGACCGATGGTCTCGGCCTGGGCCACTCCTGAAGCGAGCAAAAGGACACCACCAACGAGAGCCGGCAAACACACGGCGCGCGTAACATCTGAAAGGTTCAAACTATTCTTCATGTCCTGCCTCGCACAGATTGTGGTTCACGGTGTGGCAACGCGCCAATAAAGGCCAATTCCCATAAATGCTGGACGTTGCTCTTGGGTGGTTTCGCTATAGGCCGCGTCATAGAGCTCACTGTGATGAACAATGCCAGGCGCCTCATTAGTGTACGTATAAAGAGCGAAGCCGCGATAGGCCCATTGCTTGCTTCCGTCTGGGCGGGCGATCAAATTCCAGTACCCACTTGGCTGAGCTGACAAAGGGGCCAAAAATGGCGCCCACTCACGTTCGCAATCGGCGTTACAGCCAGCGATTCCAATACTTTGACCAACCACCGGTAGGCCCCGTGTCGGCATACGTATTTGAGTCCAGTCAATGCGATCACGCGCATAAAGCGCTTTGCCCGTAGATGATTGGGTTAACCGCCCCCCTGGGCGATCCATCGCAATTGCCACGTCGGCAGGCATAAAATATTGAACGGCAATGGCGGGCCCCATTCCTCTGGCGGCATCTCTGCCGTTCAGGTCCGCAGCGTTGATATCCCGTTTATATGAGAACAAAGGCTGTTTGCGGTACGCCCACTGGCGGATTCCGTTGTCGAGCTCGATGATGGAAAATTCACCGACCGGTAATTCGGCTAGCCCCGCTTGCGCCGGCTGCCAATCCTCGGACAATTTTGCGACGGCCTGCCGATCACCGTTGAACGCGTAGAGTGCGGTGCCCCGCGTCGTCACCAGAATTTGGCCTTGCACAAGAAGATGCTCGGCGACCGAAATGCTCGTCGGCTTTTTGAAGGCGCCATTCCATACGGCCCCAGCAACGTGCCACTTCTTCCCCACGCCATCACCTGATGCTAGCGGCAGCGCGTCATTTGGATTGGAAATGAAGCGATAGGACTCCAGCGGATATTTATCTCCGCCAAGCGCACTATCTTTGGCGTAGGTGTAAACCGGCTTCCCGCGATAGGCCCATTGCTTCGCGTCGCCTCGCGCGACCAACGTCCATTCGCCAAGTGGCCTGTCGTCGCCGCCCGCAAGGAAAGGAGACCACAGCTTCTGACACGCGGCGTCACACGCCGTAACAGCGGACTTATCAAGATAATAAAGTGGTAAATTGGAAGCTGTGGTGAAAACCAAATGCTGCGCAGCAGGAGAGCCAGACTTCACCAGACCCAGCATAATGCTGAACGGCATATCAGCGCGCGCACTCACGGGCGCTGCAGCTGACAACGAGGACATCTGCGTCAGTGAAAGCAATACAGATAACTTAACGGCGATCCTGACAACGGGGTGCATATCGCTCATCACACCAGGGCTTCGGTTACGGTTTTTGAGGTTTGATTTGCCTCAAATCCCCAACTGTTCAGCGGCACCTTGAGAGCTTGCATCGCGGTAAGGCCGACACGCGTAGAGGGGTCACCGCGCCCGACGATGTGCAAGCCTGTGCGCATGGCACCGCCGGCTTTGCCAACAGTCATGATCGGAATATCCACCACTGAATGCAGGGCTGCGTGCCCTGTATCTGTGCAGACGAACATCAACGAGCGATCCAGCAGCGTGCCGTCCCCCTCCTTGAAATTCGCGAGCGTTTCAATGGCGGTCGCGAGACCCTCCATGCATTTCATCGCAAATTTGGAGACTTTGACCTGATACCCGGTCACCGGGTCGACCGCCTCTTCATGCGAATAGCCGTGGTAGATGGTGGAATCTCCCGCAAACCGAAGACGAGAGGTCGCGTTCGTCAAAGCAAGATTAAATACACGCGTCTGGTCGCACGCGAGCGCATAGGCGATGAGGCGCATCATTAGCGCATTTGTCGCCAGCGTTGCCTCTACCTCTGTTCCAATCATGGGATCAGTGACCGCCTGCGGGATGGCGCACGCGGCCAGAGGTGGTGGCTTTTGAAGCTGCAAATCGATTTGGTGTTCAAGCTGCCTCAGAGACGTAAAGTATTCGTCCAGACGCGCGCGATCTGCCACGCCAATATCGCGCACAATCGCATCGCGCTGTTCCTTTGTGGCCGATAACACGCTCTTTTGCGCCATGACGGCTGGATCAGGTTTGAAATCGGCGCCATTCGGATCAACGAATTCGGGCCCAAAAATACGTGCATAGAGTTTCGCAGGCGAAATTTCCGATGCTTGCTGGGCACCCCCCGCGCGATAGCTAAAACAGTTGCGCGCATCTCCGTCGCACGTTGCTTCGAGCGAACGGAAGCGCGTGGTCTTGCCAATGACATCAGAAACAAGCGCGTCGATGCTGGGATGCGGATTGGCTATTTGTCCAACAGGCACCGCGCCCGTCAGCTGCGCGATGTTGCCTGTGCGATGCACTTGCAGCGGCTTACCGCCGAGAAACACCTGCGTTCCAGAATAGATGTTGAACTTGTCCTTGAGATGCTCGATCGGCGCCAATTCCGGACCCAGAGCTTTCATTGGTCCCGCTTCGGCAGGAGCCCACCGTCCCGGATTCATCCCCAGCCCATAAAACCAGGTTCCGAACCGAACCGGCAGAGGCGCGCCATCCGCACGTGCGGTACCGCTCGCGTTCAAGAAGCAGTCAAGAAATGGCAACGCAACGGAGACGGCGGCGCCAGCCATTGTGCCGCGCAAAACTCGGCGCCGGCTCAGCTTCTCGCTCATCTTCATGTCCAACGTCCCTCACAAAGGCAATAAACGGCTTAGCGCGCCTCGGCGGTTACACGATAAAACTGGGGGCTCAACGCAATACGGCGCAGAAGACCGCGGACGCGGTATCCGTCGGAACTAAATTGCTCGCGCAATTCGCCGTCGAGCCACTTTCCTTCACCTTGCGTCGCCTGCCGGCCGACCGCGTAGGCATAAAGCCGCCTTACAAAACACGTTGGCGCTTGCGGATTGTCGTGCACTGCCGCGCCCAGGCCCGCAGCGTCGGTGTAGTTGATGCCGTCGAGACGGCCGCTGGCATTGATAGGAGCGCCGTTTTCAGCGGCGCGGTAGCCACTGATCGTGTCGAAGTTTTCCAGCGCCAAGCCAATGGGGTCCATGATCTTGTGGCACCCAGCGCAAGCGGGGTTGGACGTGTGCGCATCCAAGCGCTGCCGCGCCGTGCGATATTCGTTTCCCCGCGCTTCCAGTAGAGAGAAATTCACGTTGGCCGGCGGATCTGGCACACGTTGACAGAGAATTTTTTCGCGCAGCGCCTTGCCACGCAACGTCGGCGACGAGCGCCCGGGGTGCGAATACAGCATCAAGAATGACGCTTGGGTGAGGATGCCTGCCTGCGGGCGTCCGGCGGGAATGTTGTAGGGCGTCCACTCGTTTACCAATCCGTTCGGCGTTTCCACGGCGACGCCATAGATCGTTCCCAAACGCGGCGTCAGAAATGTCTTTCCGGTCGTAAAGAGATCGCGATAGTCGCCGTTGCGCGATAACAGGTGATCGACAATGGTGCGCAAGGTCTGCTCACGCGCATCGTTTGCGACATCGCGACTGAAAGCGGGATAGAGCTCGCTGTCCTTATCAAGTGAGTCAAAGTTATCAAATGCCAACATATCCTCGAAAAAGGCTCGAACACCTTCTTCAAGTCGCGGAGACGCGAGCATGCGGTCAATTTGACGGGTCAATATCTGCGGATCTTTGAGTTCACCCTTGGCAGCCGCATTCAACAACTGATTGTCTGGCACCGAGTTCCACAGAAGAAAGCTGAGCCGCGAGGCCATTCCATAGCCCGTCAATCTCCGTGCACCTGAATTGTCGGGCTCCGTCTGCTCCTGGCGGTAAAGAAATTGCGGGGCACTCAGCAAACCAGCCAGAGAAACCCTTAAGCCGGCGTAGAAATCGTGCACAAGCGCCGTCGCGTCTGCATTGGCCTTAAGATAGGCCGCCAGCTCATTCTCCTTCAGCGGGCGCCGGAATAAAAACCGGCCGAAGGACTCAATGAACTGTCTAGCGCATTTCTGATCGGCAGCACGCTTATCGACCGGTTTGCAGGAAATATACTGATCACGGTGATCGTCATCTAAAACCTGCGCTGCAATGCCCTTAGCCATGCGGTCATAGTTTTCAAAAGCGGATGCCGTAATGGTCGCTTCACCGGCGCCAACCGCGATCAATTCATCGGCGCGCGTATCAGGCTCAAAACGGCCGGTCAACGCAATCGACGGCCCAAAGACGTCGCGAATGATGTTGCGATACTCGTGTTGCGTGAGGCGCCGCATCACAACGGGGCCTCCGACGACTTGCGCAGTGTCGGCGACGGCGGTCTGGGCCTTTATCGCCGGAGTCAGAAAAACTGCAGCTAGGCCAATAAATGCCGCCCCGAGAAGCCGTTTACCGTGATTGCCGTTCAACATATCCCACAGCCCCATACACTATTGCGGTGATGCCGAAGCTGTCTGAGGTTCAGGCTTGTCTTTCGGAGTCGTAAAAAAAGCAGGGACCGCGTCGATCCGGTAGGTCGCAGAAATAGTCGTGCGCTTGCCGGCTTTTGAATCGACATCGCCGTCGGCGAGCCGCTGCAAGGCGTAGTAAATGCCGGGAACATCGACAGCGCTAAACGCCTCTTCGCCCGCTTCGCCCGCGGCGGCGCCCAGATACGCGCCTTCCACGGAGGCATAGCCGCCGATATAGCCATTCAACGTGCCATTGGACTCAATGCGAAGACGTACGCGCGCCTTCTTGAAATTGAAGTCGGGCTGGATATAGGGATCAGCCGCCAGGAAAAACTCAAAGACATCCGACAGGATCATGCCGTCTTTGATACGCCCGTGCACTTTGTTCTGATAGCGCGGCGTTGTATCGACAAGAAACGTCATATTGGCCTGCGGGTCGCCTTTCGCGTTCCGCAAAATCGGGGCCGTCGCACGATAGAAGCTGATGGAAACGTCATCATCGTTCTTCACATCGTCGATGCCGCTGATCTGAATGAGCCAAGCCGGCATCGTGTCGCGCGGCGCATCCCACTGCATACCCGGCCATAGGCCACGAATGGGAGTGCCGCGCGTGGCCTCGAAACACGCGAGAATGCGGGAAAGTTGATTGTCGACGCCCTTCTCGTGGGTCTCCGGATCCGTGAAGTCTGAAGGTCCGATCTTCCCGTCCAAATTAAATCCGAGGCCTATCTTTCCTTGCCCAATTTTGATGCGAGGATCGGGTACGGATGTCGGATTGAGATAGACGTTGACAGGCTTGCCATTGATACGACCGCGATTGGTTGCGATCTCGTCGAAATTGCGCGGAATATTTTCCATGAGTTTCGCAATTTCGCTGGGCGACTTTCCCTCTTCCTTGAGAATTCTCTCAAAGAGGCCTTCCACTTTGGGGTTCAGCCCTTCCGGACAATCCGCGTCCGTCGCATACATGGCGGGATAGAACCAACTCACCACGAAGCCTCTGGTTTCGCTGGCTCCGGCGTCAGATGGCAGGACTAACGCTGTTACGAGCGCGCAGAGGCTAAGGCCGCGCGCCATGGAGCCAAAGGCATGCTTCATGAGGGCTGCTTTTGTCATCGCCGCTAGTTCCGTTTTTCAGTACTTAGACCGATTTATGAATGGTCGCATGATTCATTCACCAATTAAAGCACCTTTTGCCTCGCGGCGCCGGGACTTTGGTCAGATTCTATTCATCAGGAGCCCGTTTGTATGGGCCTCATTGGCCTATAAAGCTGCCAATGTTAGTGATAGCGGCAATGTCCCATCAATGGTGGCATACGGGCGTGTTTCACGCGCATTTGCGGTATCGAGTTTATGGCCACTCAATCCGAAATCTCAGCGGCATCACTCGCCCAATCCAGCACCTATAATTCGGTGAGCTTTTGGCTGAAGACAGCGGGCGACAATTTGTCACCGCGTCCTTCCCTGAAGGGCAATGTCACGGCGGATGTTGCCATTATCGGCGGTGGGTATTCGGGGCTTTGGACCGCTTACTATCTCTTGCGCGACAATCCTGGACTGGACGTCGCAATAGTCGAGGGCGAGATTTGCGGCTACGGCGCTTCTGGCCGCAATGGCGGCTGGTGTTCATTCCGGCTCCCCATTGACGCCAGCGTACTTGAAGCCCGTTACGGCGCTCAGAGCACGCGCGATGCGCTCCTGACCATGTACGCTACCGTGGATGAAGTTGAGCGTGTCTGTGAGTCGGAAGGCATCGACGCTGATTTTCGCCGCCCAGGCATCCTCAATGTCGCGCGCGGAAAACAGCAACTGCCGTCCGTGCGCAAGACCTACGATACTTATGTACGCCTGGGCTTTGGCGACCGGAATGTCCTGCTCACAGCGGAAGAAGCGCGCGCCAGAATAAATGTGTCTGATCTTGAAGGCGCTATGTACTCACCAGCAAGCGCAGCCTTGCACCCCGGAAAGCTTGTGCGCGGTCTTGCACGTGTCGTGGAGCGGATGGGCGGGGTCATCTACGAGCAATCTAGGGTGACTGCATTCGAACCTGGAACTTCGCCGCGGCTTGTCACTGACGAAGGCTCCGTTGTGGCGCGCAAGGCGCTGGTTGTGGCCGGTGAGGCATATCTTAGCCAATTGCCGCGCTATCATCGGGCGCTGCTGCCCACATCCTCGATGTTGGTGATGACGGAGCCATTGACGCCGCAACAATGGAGCGCGATCGGCTGGCAAGGTGGAGAGTGTCTCAATTCGCAAGCCTATCTTGTCGACTATCTGGTTCGAACGCCCGACGGACGCATAACCTATGGCAGCCGTGGAGCACCTTATAAGTGGGGATCGGCAATGAAAGATCCCTACGACCCAGCGACATTGGATGTCATGAAGCAGAACCTCGCCGCATGGTTCCCCGCACTGAAGGACGTTGCAATCGCCGACAGCTGGGGCGGTTACCTGGGCGTGCCGCGGGATTGGACACCGCGCATTTCATTCGATGCAGAAAACAAAGTCGGAGAGCTTTTTGGGTACACCGGCAGAGGCGTGGCGACGACAAACCTGTTCGGACGCATGCTGGCCGCCATGATCACGGGGCGAAGCCTGGAGGGTCTCAGCCTGCCGATGATCGGACACCAATCACCTAAATGGGAGCCAGAGCCCTTCCGATGGTTGGGCGTCCGATACGTGCAAAATGCGTTTCGGCGCATGGACACGGCGGTGCGGCGAGATAGCGCTCCTCCTCTCGACGCACCCCTTGCGCGCCGCCTTGGCCAGCAAAAATGAAGCGCCAGCCGGTCGTTCTCTTTGCGTGTTTTGGGGTCAAAGCCGAGCGCTGGTTGCATGTCTTAACACCGTTGGCGGTGGCTTTTGAGCTGCGCACATGGCCTGCGGCGGGTGACATCGGCGAAATCGATTACATCATCACCTGGGCACCGCCGCATGGCTTCTTTACTCAATTTGTGAATCTCAAAGCCATCTTCAGTATCGGTGCCGGGGTCGATAGCCTACTGCTAGACCCAGCCCTCCCTGATATTCCTGTCGCCCGCATGATTGATGAAAGTCTTACTGTCGGCATGGCGGAGTTTGTACTGACCCAAGCCCTTCATTATCACCGCGCCATCCCCACCTATCAGCAATACCAAGCGCAGCGGGAATGGCACCCCGTCAGCGTTCCTTTGGCCCGCGAACGGATCGTTGGGATCATGGGCATGGGCGAACTTGGGCGCGCAACGGCAAGCATGGTGCGTGGTGCGGGCTTTAAAGTGCGGGGCTGGAGCCGACAGGCAAGGCCGGTCGATGGCGTAGATACATTTGCCGGAACCGACCAACTGGACGCTTTTCTGAACGGCTGCATGATTGTCGTATGTCTCCTGCCGTTGACGGCCGCGACACACGGCATCCTGAATCGCACACTCTTCAGCCGCCTAAACGGGGCCTATCTTATCAGCGTTGGCCGCGGACCGCATTTGGTCGAGGAAGATCTTATCCCCGCTCTGGATGCTGGTCATCTGGCGGGCGCGACGCTCGATGTCTTTGTCACCGAGCCGCTTCCAAGTGATCACCCCTTTTGGGTAGATCCACGCATTTTTATCACGCCGCACGCCTCAGCGTTGACGCATGCCACCACGGCGGGACCTAAAATTGTGGACAACATCCTGCGGGCAATTGCCGGTAAACCATTGCTGGATGTGGTCGACCGCGCAGAGGGTTATTAGTCAACAGGCTGCTTAAACCGGATTCAAAACACGGTCCAGAAACTCACGCGTTCTAGCGACGCGCGGTCGCGTGAGGACCTCTTCAGCCGATCCGTTTTCCACGATGTATCCATCGTCCATGAAAAGCACACGGTCGGCAACTTGGCGAGCGAAGCTCATCTCGTGGGTGACGACGATCATGGTGATACCGTCGGCGGCCACGCCACGCATAACCTTCAGCACCTCACCCACCCGCTCAGGATCCAAGGCTGACGTCGGTTCATCGAACAGAATGGCCGTGGGATTCATCGCAAGCGCGCGCGCAATTCCCACACGCTGCTGCTCGCCGCCCGAGAGTTCGCTAGGATAGGCGTCACAGCGATCTCCCAACCCTACGCGCTCCAACAGAGACCGCCCCGCCTTTTCCGCATCTCTGGGCGCGCGCCCAAGCACATGTACAGGTCCCTCGATGACATTCTGCAAAGCCGTACGGTGAGGAAAGAGATTGAACCTTTGGAATACCATGGCGATTTTCGATCGCACGCCTTTAAGCGTCTGCGGGCTCACAGGAATACCTTCAACCGTGATATCGCCGCCATCGTGCCGTTCAAGCCCATTGATACAGCGCAGAAGCGTTGACTTCCCAGATCCGGAAGATCCGATGAGACAGATCACCTCACCCTTTGCGATTTCGAAGGTGATATCGCGCAAAACAGTCCGATCGCCAAAAATCTTGGAAACATTTTTTAAAGTGATCATTTCCGCTTAAACCGCCTTTCGAGACCCGAGACCATGAAGGTCAACGGCAAGCTCATGAGGAGGTAAAGCAGCGCAATCAACGTATAGATCGACATATTCTTGAAGGTCGAGGCAGCCAACAATTGACCAGCCCTCGTCAATTCAGCCACCGTAATGGTCGATGCTATGGAAGAGTCCTTCAGGAGCATGATTGCCGTGTTCCCAAAGGGCGGCAGCGAAACACGAATGGCGAGGGGGAAAATCACCCGCCGCAAAATCGTATGCTCGCTCATGCCAAGTGACTGCGCGGCCTCCAACAGCGATGGATCGACGGATGCGAAACCTGCTCTGAAATTTTCAGCCTGATAGACCGAATAGGCGATTCCGAGACCCAAAGCGCCAGCGAGAAAAGCGTCCAAGCGAATACCGAGTTCGGGCAGTACGAAGTAGATATAGAAAAGCTGCACGATAATCGGTATTCCGCGCACAACGTTGATGACCGTCCGGCTAATACCTCTGACCACGGCAAATTTCGACATCCCCATCAACGCCCACGTCAGA
The DNA here is from genome assembly GCA_947472795.1 of Fidelibacterota bacterium. GTDB lineage: Bacteria > Pseudomonadota > Alphaproteobacteria > Rhodospirillales > Rhodospirillaceae > SHVO01. The sequence goes on from CANJBL010000016.1 coordinate 39,096, forward strand.
CCGAGGATGACGCTCACCAGCAATGCCGTAATGGTAATGCCGACAGTCAGACCCAGCCCCGAAAGTAAGGTCGGTAAAAATTCAACCGCATCGGCCAGAAACTGATTTAGCATCCTTAAGCCAGGCTCCAACGCGAAAGAATATTTTGAATCTCCGTCATCTTGAGCCGCGCGATGGACGCATTGAGCTTTTCAATCAACTCCGCATCTTCCTTGCGCGTGACCAGACACACCTCTTCCCGGGAAGGCGGAACGAAATCCGCTGCTATGCGCAGTTTGGTGTCGGAATTGGTCCGCAGCTGGTAAGCAATAATGGGTTGATCGCCATAACCGGCTTGAATCCGTTCATTGCCGAGATCACGCATAATATCGGCAATACTGTCATATGTTTTCACCGACGTTACGCCAGCTTCAGCCAACTGATCCACAAATCGGGTGCCAACTTGCGCGCCGACTGTGAGGTTCGCCAACTCCTTAAGGCTAGGGCAAGAGCGCGTATCATTCGCCGGCAGCAAAACTGTGCCGCCGTAGGTATAGACCGGGTTCGTGAAAGCCACGACTTGTTCGCGCTCTGGCGTTCGAAGAATTGCCGCCGCGATGATATCGATCTTCCGGGCCGTCAATGACGGTACAAGCGCGGAAAACGCGGTCGTTTCAATGCGGATTTTGAGCCCCGCATCTTGTGTCACGGCCTGTGCGATATCGACCATCGCGCCAACCAGCTTGTTGGATTTGACGTCCAGAAAAGTAAAGGGAACGCCGGTCGCCGTTGATCCCACGGCCAAGGCTCCCGCACCATCATCCTTACCGCATCCACTCAGAAGCGTGGCTCCAATGGCTCCTCCAGCCATCACAAGCACCCTGCGGCGAGACAGTCGGATCAACAAGGCGTTCCTCCTCTTCTTACATGACGGCATATTGCCCCAGATGCGTCAGTAGAGCTACGGGAATGCCAAGAGCGCCTAAAAATGGCGGCTATCTCGCAACGCCAGACAGTCCCCAGAAAAGGAGTTGCCAGCCGGATTGGAAGCTTGGTCGTCGAGCTGCGCTAGCCAAGGGGCTAGTCTTTGTCTCGATCGTCGTTAACTCGCCGAGATGGAGGCAGAATCGACTTATAAGCGGTTCGTCTTTTTTATGCTCGCTTGGGCGTCGTTATCTAAAAATTCTTGCGCCCGCATCACCAATCACTCGCGAAATTTTCGGAGTGGAGCGCGTTCGAGAGCATCGGTGCGACACGAAAAGACGTAAGTGCTTATCTCGACGTCAGTCTGCTTTTGCGAACTAGAGGTCATAACCTCCAGATGACCCTCGGCGACATCATTGACGATGAGAAATGGGTTAGCAAGGCGCCCCCCTGCCCTCGTACTGCGCTCGCCAACGTTAAATGCGCGTTCCATAAGCGCGGCCCAGGAATGTATGTCCCCACTTTAACTTTATTGGCCCCCCATAAAAAAGGCAGCTCCGACCCGGGGTCGGAGCTGCCTTAGGATTGCTCGAATTATCCAAGGGTTTACTTGGGATAAAACCCCGCGCCCACCAAACCCTGCGTTCCATCAATTGTCACTTTTTTCACGAACGACCACTTTTGAGTGGGTTCGGTCGATCCTGGACGGGTGTACATGTAACCGACCCAGCCGGAGCCTTTTGTTTTGACCGTCTCGATGAATTCCTTCGAATAGGCCTGCGGGTTGATGGGCCCGCGATCCGTGGGAGCTGGTGATGTTGCCGGGTTGCCCCCTTCCGCGTTCGGGAATGCAGCATTCAGAATGACCGTTCCGTCGAGCGTATACACGAAGATGTACGTGTCGCCGTAAAGCCACTCGCTGCCCTTCTTCCTGAACTCGGGGAAAGTAGCTTTGCCCTTTTTTTCAATCTCGCCGGCAGCCTTAGCAACGAGCGCTTCAATGCTTTTCGCTTCCGGAGAGGTTGGCGGCGCGCTCGCTGAAATAGCCGGCGATGTAAGAGAAATCAGGCTTCCTAGAAGAAGCAGCCGAACGAATGAGAGTTTCATGAATGTCCTTGCAATGCTCAACACTGTTGACTGAGTGACGTTCCAGAATGCGACGATAGCCCAAACGAGGCAGCTTCGCCTCAGGCTTGATAGCGAACAACACCACCAACTATCAGTAAATCAAAGGCACCGCTCCGTCCGACGATAAGGTGGTGAAAGAATCTGCCTACTATCTGGTGGCGATAAGCAGTTACATCAACTATCAGGCGCCTCTAATCCGCCCTATATTTTCTGAAAATAAGCCACACACCGGTATCACATTGATCGTTCTCATAGTTCAAAGGAGGCGTGACATGGGAACTCTTTCAACCAAGACATTCTCCAAGACTGCCCGGATCATCGCCGTGGCTGCAACTGCGGCGCTCGCGTTGGGCACTGCATCTATCGCTTCGGCCCGCGACGGGGACCACAACAACCGTGACCGTAGCCATCAATCACAGTCACGTCATGACAATGGTCGAGATCATCGTCGCGACCGCGATTGGAACCGAGACTGGAACCGCCACCGCGATTGGTCTCCCCGTTACTATCCGCAACGGTACTCTTACTACGCGGCCCCAAGCTATTACGCGCCGCGCTATTACAGCTATGACCCGTACTATTATGACGATGCCCCAGGCTATGGTTCGCTGAATTTCGGATTCGGATTCTAGTCACACCGACGGCGTGGCCCTGGTGAACCCAGGGTCACACGAACGGGGCGGAATTATCGTAAGAGGTTAATTGACGAGCGCAGGCCGCTGGGTGGATTTACCCGAAGACTCCCCAGAAAATTTGAGGACAGCGGGGGCCGCGATAACCATGCGTTCGTTTGCATAGGCTTCGTGATTGGCTTCTATAGTGTCGAGATCGTAGAGGTAGTTCACCATAAGCCCGGCCCCCTCAATGAGCCCCTTGGGCGACGTATCCCCTATCCAATTAAGTTGCTCGAGGCGAGCGCCATTGCCGAGATGGAAGCGCGCGACCGGGTCGAGCGGCGCGCCACTTTTGGTCTTAGCGTTGAGGTAATAGTCGCACGCCAGTTTGAGAATCACCGGCCGGGCACGACTAATGAAGGCCTCGTCGTGATGCCATCCCGAAGCTTGTAGGGACGTCAGAATCTGGAGGTCGTCTGGACCAATATTTCTCTGGGGCTCGTGGATTTCTCTTAACCAGACGCCAAATCCCGGCGACGGCGACAATGTAATAAACGTCTTCAAGTGCGGCAGATCGTTCTTCAGTTCCTGCACAACCTGTTTGATCAGAAAATTCCCGAGCGAAACCCCCCGCAACCCGGGCTGGCAATTGCTGATTGAGTAAAAGGTTGCTGTCGTAGCCGTATTGAGCGGCAGCTCTTGACGGTCATCCGTCAAAAGATCCTGGATTGAGCGTGGAACGCCATTGGTCAGCGCAACTTCGACAAATATGAGCGGTTCATCCACCAGAGAAGGATGGAAGAAGGCATAGCACCGGCGGTCTTGCGGCTGTACGCGCCGGCGTAAATCTTCCCAGCCTTGGATGGTATGCACCGCCTCGTAGCGAATAATACGTTCCAGGATGTCCGCCGGCGATGACCAGCTGATCCTTTGCAGGACCAGGAAACCAGGGTTGAACCAGGAGTTTAAAAGATGCGCGAGATCGTTATCTACGCCTGCAAGCTCGGGCTTTCCCTCGACCATCCCCATGACATCCCACCGCATTGCAAGCAGCGCAGCAGTGCCACCCGGGGCACGATTGAGGCGGCGAAACAGCTCCTGACGCGGCGCTTCGACGGCGCGGGCAAGGTTTAGAAAAGAGTCTGATGTGCGCGTTTGTTCATAAACCACCCACGCCCTTTCCAACTCCGCATGATCAGGACCAAACTCGGTGGCTAGACGACGGAAAAACGCTGTGCGCCTTTCCTTGGAGAACGTTCTGTAGTTTTTAATTATCTCACTTGCGATTGTAACGCCCGACACTTCACCGCGAACCGAAAGCAGCCTGGAAAGCATCTCATTGACTGTGCCCGTCCAGGCATCACTCTGGCGAAAAGTAGAGATTTTCAGCGTGCGGCCACGCGTGACTATCGAGTTCAGCATATTGCGAAAAAAGTTCATACCCATTCGTCAACCTGTCCGTGCCGTCTTGCGTGAAGTGCATTAGCTCCGGCGAATTATTTCTTTTCCCATACCAGTACGTCTCTCACGTCGCCTTGTTTGTCTTTGAGGACCGAAATAAACGACCGGCCATCGTTGCTCAGCCAGTGCTCGATCGTGGGGGGCGGACCGCCGGAGCCGGAATCGGGCACAAATACCGAAATTTCCAACCAGGGTTTTGTCTGAGTCAGACGCGTCGTGCCGCGCTTCTCGCCGGTAACAATATCAAAATAGGGATAAGGCTTGCCATCGGAACTGGCCTCATAGCGCATGCCTGACCGCTTACCATCCCTCATCACGTCGGCCTGGTATGTTTCCACGCCGTTTTTGTGGGAGATGGTCACGGTCTCGCTGAAATTGGCGCGTTCGCTGGAGCGCGCGAGCTGGAGAACCCAGATTCCGTCGAAACTATCTGTACCTTCCGCAGCGATTCCAAGTGATACGGTCGCAAATGTTGTCGAGGCCAGTAAAACCAATGCTGCTACGCGTTTCATCGCCTATCTCCCAAAGCGGTTACGCTTGTTCCTTACACTATCAGCAAAATGCCGGAGTACGGGATTGCGAAGCAAACATCGACTGGTGCGCGGACAACACCACGTTCCCAATCTGCTCTGTCAGGCGCGGCACAAACGCAAACCGCCGTCACTCCCATTCAGGGCGTGACGGCGGTGTTTCGCAGGCTCGACGAGCGAGCCAGTTAGTTATGAAATCTTACTTCTGCGCCTTGCGAATTTCAGCTGACGCCGGCGTCTGCTGAATGATGCCACCAATCGGCTCCGACGACGCTGTCGCGATGATTTTGCCATCGGTCTCCGCGAGGAATGCAGGCACCGCCTGCATGCGCCAGGTGGTCGAAATACGGCGATTCTGGCCGGTTGCCGGATCGGGATCCGCGTCCGCTAGTTTCTTCAAATTGAAGTAATAGGCTACGGGGTCAGCCGCGGCCGGACGAGCCGTATAGAGGTAGGCCCATGCGTACCAATCCGTGTAGCCGCCCCAGAAGCCTGAAATCCTGCCGTCGGGGTCAGCGCCCATGCGCATGTGCGTATTGGTCAGATCGATCTGCGTATAGAACGGAAAGTCGGCGACCATAAAGATTTCCCCTGTTTTAACCGACAGGATCCCTTCTTTAATTTCACCCTGCAGCACATTGTGCGAGCGTTTAGCTGGGTCGATGGCGTAGGTGACTTTGCTGCGTACGCCGAAGTTGGCATCACGCTCCAGATGGCGGAGGGTGCGGTCCAAGGTGATTGTCACCGGGCCGTCCTTGCTGAGGTCGGCGCCCGAGATCTGCATAGCCCAGCCGGGAGAGGAATCAATCAACGCATCCCAACCCAGCGCTTCCGTGTAGGGCTTTTCGGGATACGGGCGTTGAGCAAAGTTGCTGTGACATCCGATCGCACGCCAGACCTGATTGTCGACCTTCAGGCCTGTTTCCGGGTCGATAAATTTGTTCTTGGCGGGTCCACCCAGATCAAAGCCGTAAGCATATTTCCCCTTGATCATTTCAAGGCCAGGGTCTTTCTGCACTGCGCCCGGGTAGGACCGGGACGAGACCGGCTTGCCGTCAACCAGCGCGACGTCATTGCGGCGCGGGCCGCTATCGTCATCGGCCTTTTCGGTACCGCTGGCGGTGGCGGGGCAATCGGTCTTGTAGTCCTTCGTATTAACGGCCGTGGCAAACCAGCTGATAACATAGCCACGCGTTTCGGCCGAAGCCGGTTTGGCGCTCAGCACAAACGGCAAAGCGACCGTGGCAAGAATAGCAGCACGAGCAACGGCACGCCCTGCAGACTTGCGGTTAAGTTCAATTTTCATAGACAACTCCTAACTCTGCTTCCCTTAAGAAGACAATCTCGCGACGACAAAACGACGTCGTTGTTTAGTAAAACACGCCGGCGGTGTGCCAGTAGAAGCCAGGGGCGTTACCGCCGCCTGCGCCGCCGACTGCAACAGGCTGAATACCCGTGCGATTGACATCGGCAGGAGCGCCGTCGCCGTTCGCCGGAGCGGCAGCGTTAGCCTGACCGCCACCATTTCCGCCGCGACGAGCGCCCGGAACGAGGTTGTCGACGTCCTTCATTGCGAGGCTGCCCAGCTTCGCTTGTGGACTGCGCGGATCGTTACCAGCGTTCTGGTAAACGATTTCGCCGTTCGTGCCGCCGTAGACAACGACGTGGCGGTTGTTGCCAGTGATGTCACCAGGCTGCGAATCACCTGCGTAGGTATAAAGCGGGCTACCCTTGAAGCTCCACTGCTTCACGCCATCGGGACGTGTGTACACTTCCCAGAAGCCGCGGGCTTGCGCATTGGCCGGCGCCAGCAAGGGCTTCCATGTTTCGGTGCAATCGCCAGAGCAACCGATGGAGCCCTGCGTTTTGCCTTCATTATAAGAGATGCCGTAGCTGTTGCGCGACTCACTGCCACCGTACAGCAACTTGTAACGCGCTTGAGTATAGAGGCTGAGGCCGTCCTTGGTCGTGAGAAGCGGACCACGGAGATACTGACCGACCGTCACACCTTCCGGCATGAAGTTTTGATAGGCCAGCACGGGGTGTACTTCCTTTTCGGCAACCGTGCCGCCGACTTCGCCCGGCGCATAGTCTTCCGCGAAGGTGTAAAGCACCTGGCCCTTGTAGGCCCACTGACGCGCGCCCTCAGAGCCTTTAACGATGGTAAAATCACCCACCGGCAGCGCAAGGGCGGACGCACGCAGCGGCTCCCAATCCTGCGAAAGCTTGAGCGAGGGCGCGGCCGCATAGACGGTCATTTTGGTGGACGCCTGAACGAACGTGAACCCGTTCGCCAGAGCCGACGCGGTCAGTTCCACATCGGGCGGCATCAAGGTGGTCTTCTCAGGCGTAAATGAGGCACGACGCCAGCCCTGCTTCGGTGAGTAGACGGTGCTCGCCGGATCGGCCCAGGTGGGATCTTCCTTCAGCGCAAAGCGCTGGCCCTGCGGCTCGCCGCCCGGATCCTTACCGGAGAAGCGATACAGCGGCTTGCCCTGGTAGGCCCACTGTTTCACCCCGTCTTTGCGGGTAATGATCGAATAATCGCCCGCGGCCTTGGAGTCAGCTTCCGGCGAAAACGGGGTAAATTCTGTGGCACATGCGTCGTAGCAGGTGGACGTGCCCTTCTGGTCCGCATCAAACGTGTACAGGGGCTTGCCCTGCGCATCGCCGAGACGGCGCCACAGGTACTGCGGAATGGCATCGTCCATCAACTTCGACACGTTCACCAGCGTGATGCCGGCCGGTGTGGAGTAGGGGATCGAGGACGTATCCACTTGAGCCGCATTGGCGTTGACGCTCACGATGAGCGCCGACGTGGCCAGGGTCCCTAGTAATGTCGCTCTAAACTTGTTCATGCTCTGCTCCTTACTCTCGGCGGCTTAAAACTGCGTTTGCCGAGATATTCCGTTGAAATAACGTTTCATCAAACGGGCATATGCCCGCGACTTTACGCAAGCACGCCGCTAATTGGCACGGTCACCTGATTCGAACCCGCGCCCCAGCTGGCAAGGGGCACGCCCATCGCCTGTTGGATCGTGAAGGTGACACGTGTTGCCGCCTCCCCAGGTGTCGCAAAGTGGCTACCCGTCTTAATCTTCCCATTGGCGCCGCCAATCGTGATCATCGGATAGTTGCGCAGAGAATGGATTCTCGGGGCGCCATGATCTGTAAAGGCAAACAGCATCATGTGGTCGAGCAGGCTGCCGTCGCCTTCCTTGATGGAATCCAGCACCTTTGCGAAATCGTGCAGGCCTTGGAAGTAGATCTTCTGGAACTCGGCGCACTTAACCTGATAGCCGAGCTTCGTGTCGATGGGCTCTTCGTGCGTGTAGCTGTGGTGCGAGGTCGTATCGCCTTCACGGCGCAGATCGGTCATGCCCTGAGAGATGTTCAGGTTCACAACGCGGGTCTGATCGCAGGCCAGCGCGTGGGCAAAGAGCGCGGTGAACAGGTCGTGACGCGCCATGGCTTCGGACACCAGGGAGATCGGATGTCCATCATCCGTGAGCGCTTCCGGCTTCGTGCAAGCCGGCAACGGCGCCGGCTTCTCAAGCTGAATATCAAGTTTTTGCTCAAGCGAGCGCAGCGCCGAGAAATAGTAGTCGAGCTTTTGCTTATCGCCAGCGCCGACCCACTTTTCCAGGGCTTTACGATCGTCGGAAACACCCGACAGCACGCTACGGCGGACCATCGTTTCGGGATCCGGCACGAACGTCGCGGCATTCGGATCGGCAAACTCCGGTCCAAAGATGCGCGTATAGAGTGCCACCGGCGACGTTTCGGAAGGAACCTTCCCGCCCGCGAAGGCGGTCCAAGACGCCTTTGCGTCGCCGTTACAGGCAACGGTCAGCGACTTGAAACGATTGCGCGTGCTGATCCTGTCGGCGATCACGCCGTCCACGCTGTTGAAGTATTCACCAGAGGCGGTGGTTTTGCCCGTCATCAGGCCTTGCATGCCCGTGAAGTGGGTCTGATTGGCAACGCCATCCAGGAAGACCTGACCACCGCTGAAAAGGTTCATACGCTGCTTGAAGGGCGCGAGTGCCTCCATGACCTTGGGCATCTCGTAGTTCGCACCGGCCGCTGTGGGACGCCACTCGGCTTCACCAAGACCCAAGGGCCAGAACCAGCCCGCGAAACGGGTCGGGAGCGCGGCCCCGGTATCCGCCATCGCATTCCCATTTTCGTTGAGCATGCAGTCGAGAAGCGGCAAGCCGACGGTAACAGCACTGCCAGCCAAGACGCCCTTTAAGACGCGGCGGCGAGTCATCGATTTTACTTTGGAGTTCATTGCTTAGGCCTCCTCACACTAAATTTTTCTAATTACTTGCTGGCAGTGGTCAGGGTCTTCGTCGGCGACGTGTACGACAAATCGCTGAGTGCGATCTGGCGCAGCAACGCCACGACGTCGTACTTGCTCGCCGCAAAGCTGTCCTGAATCTGCTTCCACTGCGGGTCATTCTTCGGGGGCGTATAGCCCGTCTCATATTCAAAGGCGCGTTGCGCAACGCAGCTTGTGACGGCTGGGTCGTTACGCACGGCTTGGGCAAGTCCGTATGGACCATCGAACTTGACGCCATTGAATTCGCCGCTGGCGTCAATCACCACGCCGTTTTCCCGCTGACGAAGCTGTCCGGCGGAATCAAAGTTCTCAAGCGCCAGTCCTTGCGGATCGGTCAACTTGTGGCAGCCAGCGCACATCGCTTCCGAACGGTGAGCGGTGATGCGATCACGCGTCGTCTTGAGGTTCGGGTTGGTCGTGTCTTCAACAAAGTTGAAGGCCACGTTGCCCGGCGGCGGCGGAACGATCTGGCAGAGGATCATTTCGCGCAGCGCTTTGCCGCGGCCCGTCGGCGACGTACGGCCGGCGGGCGACCACAAAGTGGTAAAGCCTGCCTGCGCCAAAATTCCCGAACGAGGATCCTTTTCCGGATACGTATACTTTATCCAGCGCTGCGGCTGGCCGTTGTCGGTCGTATCCACGAGCGGCACGCCGTAAAGCGCTGCCAAATCGATGGTGAGGAAAGTGTTCGGTGTTGTGAAGAGATCGCGGTAATCGGCGCGACGCTTTACGACGTGATCAACGATCGTGCGCAGCGTCTGCTCCTGAGACTGCTGCTTAATCGTCGAGGTGTAGTTCGGGAAAAACGCCGCTTCTTTTGAGACGTGCTCGAACTCGCTAAAGCCCATCATGTCGGCGAAGAGCCCACGAACACCATCGGCCACACGCGGAGAGGCAAGCAAGCGGTCGACTTGTTTTTCAAGACCTTCGCGGCTGTTCAACTCGCCACTCTTAGCAGCGTCCAAGAGCTCTTGGTCCGGCGTGGTATTCCACAGGAAATAGCTGAGCGCTGTGGCTTTAGAGTATGCATCGAGACGATCTTGTCCACGGTGCGCGGGATCCGGCTCCATCTTCTTGAAGCGCAGCAAAAACTCTGGAGAGATCAGCATCCCGGCCAATGTCAGGCGAACACCCGAGTAAAAATCGTTCAGCTTGTCCGCGCCCTGACCCGCCGCCTTAACGACATCATCGAGTTCGTTGCGGCTGAACGGCCGGCGGTACAACAGCGGACCGACGCGCGAAAAGAAAGAGCGGGCGCAGCTATCGTCGCGCTTCTTATCTGACTTTGGCGTGCAGCCCATCAGCGTGCGGTGTTGTGGATCGACAATCTCAGCCGACACTTCACGGGCGATTTCGTCATAGGCTTGGAAACCGCCGTCCGTAACGTTCGTCGTGCGCGCGCCGATGGCAAGCAGACCACCATCGCGCAGTTCCGGTTCGAAACGACCATTGACCTCAACCGACTCACCGAAAACGTCCGCGATGGACTGTTTATATTGGCTTGGGCTCAAGCGCAGGGACGTCGGAAATGTTTTAACTGGCTCTGCTGCGGCCTGTGCCGATGCGGCCATAGCCGAGGGGCCTGCATACGCAATCGCGCTTGCGCCGATCATCAGAGCGAACAACTTTTTACCGTAGATCGATTTCATTGAAGTCCTCTGTATAACTGTGCGGGCTGTAGCCCGCGCCTAGGGCATCATCAAATAAGCAAATATCATCGCCTGCAGGTCTGGCCTATTAAGCCGCGCCTTCTTAGTCAATGGAGTAGAGCCGGAGCCTATTAAAGTGTGACAACAGCATTCATCAAGAGCCAATTTAATTGCTTGGGCGCACTATACATTAATTATATGGCACTCGGTTCTATATTTACGCCGCTCGACCCTTCGTCCCGACAACTCTGCGTGACCGACATGCACGATAAAGGTTGATTTCGCAGCTTCATGCTGCAACGCACTCATAATGTTGCAGCGCACCCTGATGGCGTTTTTCGCCTGCACATCCATTCCTATAGGCCGGGCGGATTTTCCCTTGGGATGAACGCCTCACTCCACGCCAAGTTAAAGCCAAAGTAGAATGGAAGTTAGCCGGAAAACTGCAGAGTTATTTGAAAAGCGCCAGCGCATTCTGCAAAGTTTGAAGAAGGCCCCAGAGCAAAGGTATCCCTACAAATCCCCAAGCCAATGCCAATTTTACAGATGCATTCATGGGTTGCACCTTACGCTGCCACTTCTTGCGACTTTAAATGAAACCGGGCATCGACGGGCCGCATGGCAAGGTTGCACAGGAACCCGACAACCAAAAGCCCTGCCATGATATACATCGTGACCGTATAGGCATCCTTGAGTGTACGGCGTCAGCGCCTATGGGACCGAATTGGGGTGGTGAGTTAAGGAGGGTTTTGGTCTCATCGCAGTGACGGAGGAACGAAGATGAGATCAAAACCCATGACCACGAAGGCGCCTGCTGAGCGGGTGCTCAAGGACATTCGCC
>CANJBL010000017.1 GCA_947472795.1 Fidelibacterota bacterium
CATGGCGAACTCGTCCATATAACTCCACGCCCTTCATCCCTCCGCCTTCCGCCAACCAGGCAAAAGGCTATCTGCTGACGGAGTTTTACTCCGGCGCAACCAGATTATCCGGCCGCTTCAGTGAGGGATTATTGCTCCGGCGCTTACACGGCGGCGATATCCAACGTCACCACCGAGACCGCCGATCTTGCCGCCGATATGTCCAGCCCCGCCGCGCTCACAGCCAGCGGCCAAGTCATCAAAGGCAGCGTCGGCGGCACAGATGCATCCGATTGGATCAAGCTGCGCGTGCCCGCCTATCACCGCTATCTCATCACGTTGAAAGGCGTGGACGGCGCCGGCGGAACGCTCGCCGATCCTGTGCTGCGCTTGCGCGGGCCCGAGGGCCAGGTCTACGCCGTGCGCGACGACACCGCCGGCACTCATGACAGCAGTTTGATTTTTTATCAGAACTTCGACGAGGACGATTGGCTCGAGGTCACGGGCTTCGGTGCAAGTACCGGCACTTACACGCTGGCCATCAGTGAGCTCTCTCTCGCTCCCACGGCGCTTAATATGCTCGCCGCTACCGACGCCCCCAACGCGCGCACCACCGGAGCTGCTCTTGCGCTCGATCTTCTCACTGGCGGCAGCATCCGCACGGCTATGGACTTTCACGCCTACCGCGCGCTCATGAGCACCGGCAACACCTACACCGTCACCGCCGCACCCGCCTCTGCATCTTTGGGTACGACTGGCGTCCAGCAACTCTGGATCGCCCTCGAAGCGCCCGATGGATCTCTGGTGACGCAGAGCAAGGCCACCATCGGCCAGTCCACATCGCTCCAGGTGCAGCCGCCCACAAGCGGTGTCTATATCGTGCATGTGGCGTCTTATGATTTTCACGAGACCGGCGGCTACACCGTCACGCTCGGCCTCAACGCTGCTCCAAGCGCCGACGACGCGCCCGACACACCCTATGCCCTCACGGCACCCAAGCTCGCGAGTGGCAGCGGGATCGACCTGCAACTAAACGGCATCGACGACCACGATTGGATCGAAACCGATCTGGCGCCCAACACCTGGTATTTAGTGAAAGCCACCGTCAGCGCCGGCGCCACCATGACCGAGAGCCCCATCGTCGGCCTGGGCGATCCGCAGTTCACGAACGTGGACAACTATCACAACGCACCGCTGGCGTCGGGCGGGTATGACGCCTCGTCGGTCTATGTGCGCAGCAGGGCGGGCGGCACCTCGCGCTTCTTCGTCTTCTCTAATGCCTTTGGCGCCCCATTTGGTGACGGCCGCTATCACCTGACGCTCACGCAGAGCGATCCGCCAGCGGGACTGCTGGCCAATTAATTCGTATCAGGACATTTTTCTCAAAAGTCCGCTCCCCGCCTGAAATTCCGCACGTCATGATTTTGTGAGAGATCTCTTCGACGATCTCGTGACTTGGTTAGGAGGCCTTCGGCACAATTCCCGCCGTGCCCCCGAGCTTAAAGCAAAGTCTATCCATCTCCACCTTCACCGAGTCAATTTCCACCGGTGATTTTTTTCCGATCACTACCGCGAAAGAGGAAACACTCCCTCGACGTTCGAGCAACTCCACGCTGACAACGCCATCAAGGTCAAGAAAAGCTTTTGCAACGGCGTCATCGTCGCCGGGAATAGTAAAATAGTGCTTGGTGCGACTGGAAGAAATGAGTCTTGTGCCCGTAGGTTGTGGCCTGTCTACAATTGTTCCAGCATGCTTTTCCATGGCGTTTAGTCGAATGCTAATTTCGTTGAGCTGCTTCAGTACGGCATCTTCGATAGACATCTGACGATGGCTCGGCGAGATAACGTCAACCACGACGCCGCTTAGAAACGATTGATACTCTTTCTTTTGATGCAACCTGAACTTCTCCTGCAAAAGCTTTTGGAGTTTTTCGAAGAAGACCTCCATACGCAGCATATTCATGTCCGGCGGATAAAAAATGGCATGGAAATCTTTTATGTCGAACGGAATAGTGCAGTCGTCATTTGCTATGACAATGGTTGGCTTTTTAGAGGACAGCCTCAATCCCAATTCGAGCATTACGTTGGGGTTTTGATCGCTTATGTCCGCGACGACGATAGGAAGCTCAAAAATATTCGCTACAATTCGCTCGGAAATTCTATCGTTTGCCGCGCCCTCCCAGACATTTTGCGGATTGAAGCCAGCCATTCTTATCACTCGATGTAAGAGTGTTTGCACATCAAGCCAGTATTTTTCGCTACGATTTGAAGTTGCAGAAATAGGCATAATCAATCCGCATTTGGGCGGTTCTGCGTTTGATGTGTCAGTCGTATCCGAGCTGACAGGCTTATCTGCTTTAGTCTGAGACATTTTCGAAATTCCGCAGGGCCCAGTATTATTTCAATCTACCTCAACTTAGTATTGTACGACGACATAAACACTCGGCACATCATATTTTGAGCGCACCTCCGGCGAGGCCAAAAGTCTCAAATTATTGTTTTTTTTCAACACATTAAGAAGAACTCCTTACTTCTTGACACCCTAAGTCCCCGCCCCTATGGTGCGCGCGATTTTGCGCCGCAAGTGCTGGTTTTATTGGCTTTTCTTGCGCTCTCTGGGGGTTTTTGAGGCCATTTCTGAAGGGTCACACCCATGAGCGACGAGCAGGACAGAGCCAGGCTGGACGATGTCGGTGCCCGGCTGAAGGCCATGCAGGCGGCCCAGGCCGAGACCAAACAAACGGAACAGACGCGCGAAGAGTCGGCGCAAGGGGTCGGAGTAGGTTTTCGGATCGGGATCGAGCTGATCGCAGGGGTGCTGGTAGGCGCCGGGCTTGGCTGGTTCATCGACGACAAACTGGGTACCAAGCCGATCTTTATGTTGGCTTTGATCGCTGTTGGGTTCGCCGCCAGCGTGCTGAGCGTGATCCGCGTCCTGAAGAATCTGGACGAGGCCGTGGGCCTGGGCCGGGCGATACGCGAGAAAGAGGCCAGGGACAAAACCAAGGCTCCCTCTGCAAACGCATGGGATGATGACGACGAGTAGAGGTTAAGCCTCTAAAGAGAATTGCGGATTTTGCGGAACTGAGATTTAAGTTCCCCCACAAAAGACGACGCAAAACAGACGACGCGAAAACGACCTAAAAAGGCGGCCTCAGCGGCCCCGCAAAGAAAAGGCGAGAGACCACAATGGCGCATGCCGAGGGCCATAGCCCCATGGAGCAGTTCAAGATTGAACCGCTCATCCCCATCCACATCGGGGGCACCGACATTTCCTATACCAACTCGGCTCTGTTCATGACCTTCGCGGTCATTCTCACAGGGCTCTTGTTCTGGGGCGCCACGCGTCACCGTACGATGGTGCCGGGCCGCCTGCAGGCCACCGCCGAGATGCTCTACGAGTTTGTGGCCGGCATGGTGAAAGAGAACACCGGTCTCGAAGGGATGAAGTATTTCCCCTTCGTCTTCACGCTGTTCATGTTCATTCTCTTCGGCAACTTCCTCGGCCTGATGCCGTATGGGTTCACCTTCACGTCCCATATCATCGTCACCGCCGCCATGGCGCTGTTCATCTTCACCGCCGTTACCATCATCGGCTTCGCCCGCCACGGCCTGCACTTCTTCGCGCTGTTTGTGCCGCCGGGTGCTCCGCTCGGCATTGCGATCATCCTGGCGCCCTTGGAGTTCTTCTCCTACCTCATTCGCCCGGTCAGCCTGTCCTTGCGTCTCTTCGCCAACATGCTGGCGGGTCACGTGCTGCTGAAGGTGCTGGCGGGCTTCATCATTACGCTCGGCGTCTTCGGTGTCGTGCCGTTCGCCGCGATTTTCGGCGTCACGTTCCTCGAACTGATGGTGGCGGCCATTCAGGCCTATGTCTTCTCGTTGTTGACCTGCATCTATCTCAACGACGCGATCCACCTGCACTAAACGATCCCATCACTCACACACTCACTCTTCACTCAAAGGAAGGATAAGAACCATGGAAACAGAAGCAGCAAAGATGATCGGCGCAGGCCTCGCGGCCATCGGCGTTCTCGGCGGCGGTATCGGCGTGGGCCAAGTCTGGGCCCAGTACATGAACGCCGTTGCCCGCAACCCGTCCATGGAAGCCAAGCTGCGTACCCCGGCGTTCCTGGGCTTCGCGCTGTCGGAAGCTACCTCGCTGTTCGCGCTCGTCATCGCGCTGATCATTTTGTTCGGCTAATCGCTTAACAGCAGACGAGAAGGCCCGCCGCTATGCCACAGTTCGATCCATCAAGCTTCGCGTCGCAGCTCTTCTGGCTGCTCGTGATGTTCGTGGCGTTGTATTGGATCGTCTCCAAAATAGCGGTGCCGCGCATCGGTGAAGTCCTGGAGCAGCGCGCCCGCGTTATCCAGGACGACCTCGACCGCGCCAGCCAGCTCAAGGCCGAGACCGACGCCGCCGTGGCCGCTTACGACAAAGCCATGGCGGACGCGCGCGGTCAGGCCTACGAGCACATGCGCGTGATGCAGGCCGAACTGAAAGCGGTCAGCGACAAGAAGACCGCCGAAGTGACCGACACCGTCACCAGGCAGATCGCTGATGCTGAAGCGCGCATTGCCGCGGCCAAGCAGAAAGCGCTGGAAGGTTTAAAGACCATCTCGGCCGATACGGCCCGTGATGTGGTCAGCAAGCTCGCCGGCCTGACACCCGAGGGCGGCGCCGTCGATGCCGCCGTCGCCACAGCCCTGAAGGATGCCCGCTAATGTTCCAGGATCCTGAATTCTGGGTGGCGCTAGCGTTCCTTTGCGCCGTGGCCGTCATCTTCAAGCCCGTCGCCAAGGCCCTCGCCACGACGCTCGATACGCGCGCCGCCAAGATCCGCACGCAGATCGAGGAAGCCCGCAAGCTGCGCGAGGATGCGCAAGCTCTTCTGGCCGAGTACCAGAAGAAGCAGCGCGATGCCATGGCGGAAGCCGAGAAGATCATCGCCCAGGCCCGTACGGATGCCGCTCGCCTCAAGGTCGAGGCCGAGAAGGACCTGGTTGGTGCTCTGGAGCGTCGCAAGCAGCAAGCCTTGGAACGCATCGCGCAGAGCGAAGCTCAAGCCATCGCCAGCGTGCGCAACACCGCCGTCGATGTGGCCCTGGCCGCTGCCGAGAAGCTCATCCAATCCAGCCTCGATCCGGCCAAGAAGCAGGCCCTGACCGATAAGGCGATCAGCGAACTGCCGGGCCGCTTGAACTGAGTTCGCCTGAACGAGGCTGACGTCACCATATTCCTGAAAAACCCCGGGCCAACCCCGGGGTTTTTTTATGCTCTGGAAGATCCGGCCTGAACGAGGCCGCTCCAGCTTTGAGATGTGCCGTCTTTGACACCCTGGTAATAATGCTGAAGAAAAATCTCCGCCAATATATTGATGTATAATGATAATTTATTCAAAACTCTGACTGGTCGGGTGTTATGAAGGGCCCGCATCCAAATTTCCGCGCGAAGCGGGCACATTTTGCAAGTTGCAGCGTTATCTCATTGCGCGGGGTTTTAACCCCTTCGCATCACCGAAAAAAAATACGGCCGCCCCACGAAGAGGGCGCCTAAAAGGTAGGGGATGGGGACATCATTGCGTAAATGCCGCCTGGCCGCCGGGAGCCTGATGCTTTTGGGCTGCTGCGCGTTCGCGTGGGCCCCAGCATGGGCAGACGACGGCGCTGCCGCCCTGCCGGATCTGAAGCGCCTATCGGTCGAGGAGCTTTCGAACCTCGAGGTCTCCTCGGTCTCGCGCACGCCCGAGGCCGTCAGCGGCGCGGCGGCGGCCATCTACGTTATCACCGGCGAGGATGTGCGCCGCTCGGGCTCCACCACCCTCGCCGAGATCTTGCGCCAAGCTCCTAACCTGCAGGTGGCTCGCATCGATGCCGGCGACTACGTCGTCAGTGCGCGCGGTTTCAGCAACACCGTGTCCAACAAGCTCTTGGTGCTCGTCGACGGACGCACGGTCTATACCCCGCTCTATTCCGGCGTCTTCTGGGACTTGCAGAACGTCGTGCCCGCCGACATCGACCGCGTGGAAGTCATCAGCGGGCCCGGCGGCACGCTCTGGGGCTCCAACGCCGTCAACGGCGTCATCAATGTCGTCAGCCGCGATTCCAGCGCGACCCAAGGTGCGATGTTGCGCCTCTCCGGCGGCAATGCCGACGTCAGCGGCGTGGCCCAGTACGGCGGTGCTATCGGTGATGCGTTCACCTACCGCGTCTACGGCAGCGGCCTGCGTCAAGGCCACACGCTGACGTCAGCCCAACTCAGCGGCCAGGACTCCTGGGACCTCTATCAGGGGGGCTTTCGCAGTGACTGGAAAGCCGACGCCGACAAGATCACCCTTCAGGGCGACTTGCAGCGCGGCGACAACCGCCCCACGGTTGGAACCCACATCGCGCTCAATGGCGGTAATGTCCTAGGGCGGTGGCAACATCAATTGGACACCGACTCTGCCGTGGAGGTGCAGGCCTATTAAGATCATGCGGCCCGCGCCGTCGATGGCGGCATCCATGATGCACTGGATACCTACGACCTTGCCGCCCAGCACAGCTTCCTGATAGGCAGCAGCCACCGCGTCGTCTGGGGCGGCGGCTACCGCATGACCCGCGACGAACTCATCCCCGGCGCGCACACGTCCTTCCTCGTTCCTGGCGAGCGCACATTACGGCTCTCTAACATCTTCGCCAATGACACCATCGCGCTCACCTCATCTCTGAAACTCGCCATGGGCCTGAAGTGGGAGCACAACAGCTACACCGGGGCCGAATGGATGCCCGATGCCCGTCTGTCCTGGCAGGTGAACCCCGAGACGACCCTCTGGGCCGCCGTGTCGCGCGCCATGCGCACACCCTCGCGTTTCGATCGCGATCTCTACAACACCGGTCTCGTGGGCGGCGGACCCAATTTCCAGTCCGAGAAATTGACGGCCTACGAAGCCGGATATCGCTCGCAACTGTCACGCAACGCCACGCTGTCGGTCTCGTTCTTCTATAATGTGTACGACCATCTGCGCACGGCGGAGCTGCCCTTCCCCCTCACTATCGCCAACCTCATGGAGGGCAAAACCTATGGCGTGGAAGCCTGGGCCACCTACGAGCCCTTGTCCTGGTGGCGCCTGAAGGCGGGCGGCATGGTCATGCACGAGGACCTGCGCTTAAAACCCAGCAGCCGCTCCTTCTTTGGCATCGCCGCCGAAGGCAATGATCCCAGCAATCAGGTCTCTCTGCGCTCCGAGATGAACCTTGCCAACGATGTGGAGCTGGACCTCGCGGTGCGCGCCGTCGGCAGCTTGCCCAATCCGCGTGTTCCCGCTTACGCATCCGCCGATGCCCGCATAGGATGGAATATCAGCGAGAGGGTTCAACTTTCTCTCAGCGGTTTCAACTTACTCGACGATCACCATCCCGAATTTGTCGCCTCTTCACCACCCCGGCGTGATATGCGCCGTACAATTTACGCCACTGCCCGCTGGAGCATGTAGCCCTTTGCATCATCCTCGCCTCTTGCGTTGGTGTGCCGTAGCGCTGCTGTTCGCGATCCCAGCGCCCATGCGCGCCGCCGAGAGTCGTAATCTCGAATACGCGGTCAAAGCCAGTTTCCTCTACAAGTTTGGCGATTACGTGCGCTGGCCCTTGGCATCGTTCCCATCGGACACCACCCCGGTTGTTCTATGCGTCGTCGGCGACGACCCCTTCGGACGGACACTCGACGATGCGACCAACGGCGAGCACATCGGTATGCATCCCATCACCGTGCGCCGCAGCCCCGCCGTAGTCACCGAGTCCGGGTGCAACATCCTCTTCACACGCGGCTCGGCCGCGCAGAGTGTCGCGAACGTGTTGAAAGCCGTCGCGGGCCAGCCGGTACTCACCATCACCGAGACTATTGACGAGGGCCCGCGCGGCATCATCAACTTCGCTATCCGCGATAACCGCGTGCGCTTCGAGATCGACGAACAGACCGCCACTACCCACCAGCTGGAAATCAGTTCCAAGCTCTTGAGTTTGGCCGTCGCCGTGCGCCGAGACATGCCATGACGGACGCACCCTTCCGCAAAAGCCGCTACAGGACGTGGGCCGAGACTCTGTCCGAGCGCTCGCGTTCGGCGCTGATCGCCGGGGTCATGGCCGCGCTCATGCTGGTCACTGCGGGTCTCATTCTAGCACTCTATGACAGCCAGACTTATAAGGCCCAGAAGCTGCGCGAGATCACGGTACAGGTGCAAATCCTTGCTGCCAGCGTGTCCGCGCCGCTGGTCTTCGACGACCCATCCGCCACGCGTGAATATCTGAACGCCCTTCAAGTAAATCCGGAAGTCGATGCGGCAGCTGTCTATGACAAAGCCGGCGTACTGGTGGCCACGCTCGCCCGCGACGCCAAGCGCGCGACGCCCGAGAAGGCGCCGGACCAACAGTCCGTCTTCGCCGATGGCTTCCTCACGGTCGTGCTGCCGATCATGCAAGATACCCGCAGCCTCGGCACCGTCTATATTCGCGCCGTCACCGAACCGCTTTTCCGCCGCCTTGCGCGTTATGGCGGCATCTTCCTGCTCGTCACCATGGCCTCTCTCGTGGCCGCCGTGCTGATGGCCGCGCATAGCGCGCTCAGCCGCGCCAACACCCAGTTGGAAGCTCGGGCCGCACAGTTGGCCGAAAGCAACCGGCTGCTCCTTGTGCAGATTAAGGAACGCGAGAAGGCCGAGGATGCCTTACGTCAGGCGCAGAAGATGGAGGCCGTGGGCCAGCTCACCGGCGGTATCGCGCACGACTTCAACAATATGCTGGCGGTGATCGTCGGCAATCTGAGCCTGCTCTTACGCCGGGCCGCGCAAGGCGAGACAAACCTCACCCGCTATGCCGAAGGAGCATTGGAAGGGGCCAGCCGTGGCGCGCGCCTCACCCAGCAGCTCCTGGCTTTCTCGCGCCAACAACCGCTCGCCCCCGTACCGCTCGATCCCAATCACCTTGTCTCCAGTATGTCGGAACTGCTGCGCCGCGCGCTGGGCGAGCATATCCGCTTCGAGACCGTCATTGCCGGCGGCATCTGGACCATTTACGCCGACAAGACCCAGCTTGAGACCGCCGTCCTCAATCTAGCCGTCAACGCCCGTGACGCCATGCTGGAAGGCGGCACGCTCACGCTGGAAACCACCAACGCGCGCTTGACCGAAGCCGACCTGGAGGGCGCGCAAGGCACCTCCTCCGGCGATTACATTCTGATCTCTGTCACCGACAACGGCAGTGGCATGACCCCGGCGGTCTTGGCAAAAGCCTTTGATCCCTTCTTCACCACAAAACCTGTGGGTCAGGGCACCGGTCTTGGCCTCTCGCAGGTCTATGGCTTCGTCAAGCAGTCGCGCGGCCACATCAAGATCCAGTCGGAGGTGGGCCGCGGCACGACGGTGAAACTTTATCTACCGCGTTATGCCGGCGCGGCGAAAGCCGAGCGGCCGGAGCGCAGCGTGCACAACCTGCCCATGGGCAATGCGAAAGAAGTTCTTCTGGTCGTAGAGGATGACGAGACCGTGCGGCGCGTGGCTGTCGATTCCCTGCGCGACCTTGGGTACACGATTTATCACGCCTCGGGCGCACTCTCGGCCCTGAGTGTGTTGGAAGCGCATCCGGAAATCGTGCTGCTTTTCACCGACATCGTCATGCCCGACGGTAACGGCCGCAAGCTTGCGGACGACGCCCTCACCATGCGCCCCAACTTGAAGGTTCTGTTCACTACCGGTTATGCGCGCGATGCCATCATTCACAACGGCGTGCTGGATGAAGGGGTCGAGCTTTTGCCCAAGCCTTATTCCATCGAACAGGTCGCGCAGAAGATCAGAGAGATTTTGGGCCCTGCCAAGCCTTGAGTTCTGCGGCGCTGCGCGGCATGTCGCTGCGTGGGGCTTGAGCTGGCGTTGGCGTGACTGTCCCCGGCAGCGCGGCCGCCACAGCCATGTTCTCCGGCGTCAAAACTCCAAAGCGCAAGCCCATGAACGACAGCATCTTCACGCTCAATCCCCCCAGGATCAGGGTAGCGTAAAGTGTCGCGAAAGCGATCCAGCCAGCCGCCTGGGTGGTCGGCTGTAGCGGCGCATCCTGTGCATGCACCACGATGGGGAACGTTTGGTCTTTCGACGAGACTTGCACGCGCGGCCCCGTGCCGCCCAGGCTCATATCCTGCGTCGTGAGGACATAAAAATCGTTTTTCTCGCCGGGCTTGATGACCGGGATGCGCAGCAGCTTTGTCCCCAGGCTACGGAAGCGCGACGCGTCGACGGAGCCTTCCATAAACACTTGGCCGCCGTTCACATCGATTTTCACTTCTTCGACCGGCTTGCTGCTGACGTTCTCGATCCGCACCAGGACCGCGCCTTTGGCCGCTTGAATCACCTCGAGGCGATTAAAGAGGTCGCTATAGTTGCGCGACATGTAGTTGTTCATGCTCATGGTGAGGTCGGAGGCAAACTGCTGCGACCATGTCGCGCTATCTGTACCCTTCGCCAGCGGCGCAGCACGCTGCTGCATGATTTCGGCGGTGGCTTCGCTGAAAACGTTGGGCTTAAAGAAAGGATCGCCCAGCGCGCGGCCGCCTCCTGTCATATCCTTGAAGATGGATATGTGCGGGTGTGAATAGACGTGGACCTGCAGCGAGGCCGCGCGGTTGATGCGTTCCTGTTGGAGCCAGGGGGTGGCTTTCCAGGCGCCGAATACTGTGGCGCCCGCCAGCACGGCGAAATACAGCCACTTCAGAGCGCGCGCGCTTTTATTCGCCTGCAAATCCGCCTCCTGGACCCCCGCCCGAGGCGGGGAGGATTACTCCGCCGCCTGCTGCGCGCCTTTGTTCTGGCCATTACTCTGGCCACTACTCTGACCATTACTTTGGCCATTGTCGGCTGGGTCGGGCAACCAGCGCAAGATGGGTTTGCGCGCGGCCTTGGTCTCATCCAAGCGCCGGCGTGGAGCCAACAGCGGGGCCGCCTTGAATTCCGCGTCCGCCGTGCCGCTCTTGGCCTTGCGGGCGAGATGCAGCATGGAGACGATGAATTGATCCAGGGTGGCTTTGCTTTCGGTCTCGGTGGGTTCCATCAACAGCGCGCCGTGCACCACTAGAGGGAAGTACATGGTGGGCGGATGCACGCCCTCGTCGATGAGGGCCTTGGCGATATCGAGCGTTGTAACATTGGTGCCGCGCAGGAAGCGGTCATCGAACACGGCCTCGTGCATGCACGGGCCCTCGAAGGCCGGCGTCATCTCTTCCGAGAGGCGCGCGAGCAAATAGTTGGCGTTCAGCACGGCATCGCCCGAGGCTTGGCGCAAGCCATCCACGCCCATGGCCATCATGTAGGACACGGCGCGCACAAACACACCGAACTGACCGTGATAGCCTTTCATACGGCCATAGCTTTGCTTGGCCGCACCGTGGCCCGCGATCTCCTCGGCGTCGAAGCCTTTGCCGGCTTTGATAACCATCGGCACTGGCGCGAAGGGTGCCAACTTCTCCGAGAGCACCGTCGGGCCCGCACCCGGACCGCCACCGCCGTGCGGCGTGGAGAAAGTCTTGTGCAGGTTGATGTGCATGGCATCCACGCCCAGGTCGGCGATGCGCAACCGCGCCACGATGGCGTTGTAGTTGGCGCCGTCCATGTAGAAGTACGCGCCCGCCGCATGCACGGCTTCGGCGATGGCGATGCAATCGCGCTCGAAAAGCCCGCAGGTGTTGGGGTTGGTGATCATCACCGCGGCGATTTCTGGACGCAGATGCTGCTTCAGAGCCGCCACATCGACGCGGCCTTCGGCATTGGCCGGGATGGCTTCGACCGCGTAGCCGCACAGCGCTGCCGTGGCCGGGTTTGTGCCGTGCGCGGATTCCGGTACCAGCACAATTTTGCGATGACCTTGTCCATTGGCTTCGTGCGCCGACTTGATGCACATCAGGCCACAGAGTTCGCCGTGCGCGCCCGCTGCCGGCGACATGGCAACAGCGCTCATGCCGGTCAGCGTCTTCAACCAGTGGGCGCAGGTGTCGATCAGCTCCAGCGCACCCTGCACGGTGGACAGCGGCTGGAACGGATGGATGTCGGCAAAGCCAGGCAGGCGCGCCATCTTCTCGTTCAGGCGCGGATTGTGCTTCATGGTGCAGGAGCCCAGCGGATAGAAACCACTGTCGATGGAGTAGTTCTTCTGCGACAGGCGCGTGTAGTGGCGCACCACATCGGGCTCCGACAGGCCCGGCAGACCGACAGCCTGTTTGTTCTCCATATCGCCCAAGCGCGAGGTGACTTTGGGAACGGTGGGCAGGTCCACGGCGGTCATGCCTGCCGTGTCCTGTTCAAAGATCAGCTTCTGTTCGAGCTGAAGGCCTCGGTTGCCGCTGGCGGTGGTCGGAATACTCATCACAGCACCTCCTTCAACGCAGCCACAAGTGCATCGATATCGCCGGTGGTGTTGGTTTCCGTGGCCGTGAGCAGCAACAAGTTCGCAAGCTCGGGATAGGTCGGATAGAAGCGCGACGCGGGCACCCCGCCCAGGATTTTGCGCTTGGCCAGCTCTTCGACGACGGGCGCTGCAGGCTTCGGTAGCATCACCGCGAACTCATTGAAGAAGGCACTGGGCAGCAACTTCACGCCGGGCAGCTTCTCGATCTTCTCGGCGAGCGTCACAGCCATGGCGTGATTGCTTTGTGCGAGCGAGGTAAAGCCCTTCTCGCCCAGCAGCGTCATGTGAATGGAAAACGCCAGCGCAATCAGGCCCGAGTTGGTGCAGATATTGGAGGTCGCCTTCTCGCGGCGGATGTGCTGCTCGCGGGTGGAGAGCGTCAGCACCCAGCCGCGGCGGCCGTCCTCGTCGGTGGTCTCGCCGCACAGGCGACCAGGCATCTGGCGCAGGTATTTCTCGCGGGTGGCGAACAGGCCCACACCCGGTCCTCCGAAGCTCATGGGGCCGGCCAGCGACTGGCCTTCGCCCACGACAATATCCGCGCCGATATGACCCGGAGGTGTCACGAGACCCAGGGACACCGGCTCCGTGACCGCCACCACCAGCAGCGCGCCGGCCTTGTGGCACGCCTCGGCGAGGGCAGCGTAATTCTTGAGATGGCCAAAGAAACCCGGTGTCTGCACGACCACGCAGGCCAGCTCCGGCGTGATGCGCCCGATCAGGTCTTCCATCCCATATGGATCCGGCGCGAGGCAGTCCACCTTCACGTCCAGGAACTTCATGGTGGTCTCGGTGACGTCGCGGTAGTGCGGATGCACATTGCCCGACACCAGGGCGGCGTTACGCTTGGTCACGCGGGCAGCCATGGCGACGGCTTCGGCGCAGGCGGTGGCGCCGTCGTACATGGAGGCGTTGGCGATCTCCATGCCGGTGATCAACGACACTTGTGTCTGGAACTCGAAAATCGCCTGCAGCGTGCCCTGGCTGATCTCGGGCTGGTACGGCGTATAGGCCGTCAGGAACTCGCCGCGCTGGATGATGTAATCCATGGACGCTGGCGTGTGGTGGCGATAGTTGCCCGCGCCGAGAAACGACGGCCCTTGCCCGCAATTGAGGTTCTTGCCCGCCATGGCGGAAAGCGTGCGTTCCACCTCGATCTCGCTGGCCGTCTTCGGCAGATCGAAGCGTGCTGTGGCCAGCGCCGCCTTCGGTAGATCGCGGAACAACTCATCGACGGACGCAGCGCCGATAGCGCCCAGCATCTCTTTGCGTTGCGTGTCGTTCAGGGGCAGATAGCGCATCAAACGGTCCTCGTCTTTGAGTATGCGTGTGGTGTTTTAGTGGTTTTGCTCGGCGACAAACTTCTCGTAAGCCGCCTTGTCCATGAGCTGATCCAGCTCTTTCGGATCCGCGAGTTCAATCTTGAAAAACCAGCCCGCCCCTTCGGGGTCGCTATTCACAGTCTCAGGCGCGTCGGGCAGACCAGCATTGCCCTCTTTTACCGTGCCGCTCACGGGCGAATAGACTTCGCTCGCGGCTTTCACGGATTCCACCACTGCGGCTTCGCCGCCGGCCTTCACCTGTTTGCCCGCTGCCGGCACTTCCACGAACACGATGTCGCCCAGCTGGCCTTGCGCGAACTGCGTAATACCGACAGTCCCAATCTTGCCTTCGATCTTGATCCACTCATGATCTTTGGTGAAACGCATGTCGCTCATCCCTACTCCCCTTCTGTCCTAGTTCTTCTTCTTGAAATACCGGTGCGCTACGAATGTCGGCGACACCACTTCCGCCGGCAACGCACTCCCACGCACCATCAGCGATATCGGCGTACCCACCTTGGCGAACGCGCTCTCCACATAACCCATGGCGACAGGTCCGTTGGCGCTCGGGCCAAAACCGCCCGAGGTAATCTCACCAATCCGCTTCCCGTTTCCGTCCTGGATTTCCGTATGACCGCGCGCAGGTGTCCGGCCCAAGGCCTTGATGCCCACGCGCTTGCGCGCGGGTCCATTCTTGATCTCATTGAGAATTTTTTCGGCTCCCGGGAATCCCCCTTCGGCACGGCGTCGCGGACCGATCACCCAGTTGAGCGCGGCTTCGCTCGGTGTCGTGGTGGTGTCGATGTCGCTGCCGTAAAGGCACAGGCCCGCTTCCAGGCGCAGCGAATCACGCGCGCCAAGACCGATGGGCGCAACACCCGGCTGTGCCAACAAAGTCTTGGCCACACGCGCTGCCTCTTTCCCAGGCACCGAAATTTCATAGCCGTCTTCGCCGGTGTAACCCGAACGGAACAGGCGAACCGGAATGCCTTCAAACTTAGCCGTGCGGCTGGTCATGAACTCCATGTCGGCTGCGTCCGGGATGAATTGCGCCATCACTTTGGCCGCCATGGGACCTTGCAGAGCAAGCAGCGCAGCGTCTTCAAAACGCGCGAGCTGCGCGCGGCCTTCGAGCTTGCCAGCGATGTGAGCAAAGTCGCCGTCTTTACACGCCGCATTCACGACGAGATAAAGCGTGTTCTCTTTGCCGGCCTCAGCGGGCCGCGTGACCATCAGGTCATCGATGATGCCGCCCGCTTCATTCAGCAGCAGCGTGTAGCGGATCTGTCCCGGCGCGAGGCTCTTGAGATCGCCCGGCACCAACGTCTCCAGCGCGGCGATCACATCGTTGCCCGTCAACTCCGCCTGCCCCATGTGCGAGACATCGAACAGTCCGGTTTGCGCGCGTGTGTGCAGATGTTCCTTCAGCACGCCCATGGGATACTGCACGGGCATGCTGTAGCCCGCGAAGGGCACCATCTTGGCGCCCAGGCTCACGTGCAGGTCGTTCAACGGCGTCGACTTGAGATTTTCCGCAGCGGTATCTGGCACTCGTTTTCTCCCACAGGGTTCGGCACGCCCACACATGGGACTCAGAGTCCCCACGGAATCTGAGTCTTGTGTCTGGACGCCCTCCTCTGTCGGAAAACCTGAAAGAATCACCGGGGGAAGAAAGTCCCGGCTTACATCTTCGGTGAGGCGGCAAAGCGGAGCCGCCTACTTTCCAGAGTACCAATCCCTCGCGGTCCGTGGGCCTGAGAGGTTCCGAGGGCGGTTGCTCCTTCGGCGTCAATCCTTAGCGGTTAGGACTGAACTCTTCCACGAGGGTATGCGGTAGGGGCGGAGTGTGGCCTGAGTCGGCGTTCGCGGTCAATGACGCAACACTATCGGAATCTTTTTTCAGTTCCGCTGACTGCGATTGTACTCGAGCTGCGCATCGTCCACCTGGAAGCCAAGATAAACGTCGAACGTCGCGCCCGGCTGGTCCTTTTTCAACGGGATCACCACGCGCACACTCGATTCGGTGAACTTATCCACAGCCCCCGAGCGCGCTGGCAAACGACGCGTCACTTGCGTGATGCGCTTGCCTTCCACCTGCGGGAAGAACTGCGGAATGGCGACAAAATAATAGATCGGCGCCGTGCCGCCTTTGGCAGCGGGCCCACCGGTCACGGTGAAGTCCACATCCATGGTCACCTCGACCTCGGTGCCCTTTTTGTCATAGGTGCACTGGCCCTTATAGCCCGCGATCTCGGCGCGGTACTCGATGTCATTCGTTTCGCGGCCCGGACCATCCTTGAATTTGGTCAGGCTCGCGGTGGCGTTATCCACACGCACCGGCGGGCACGGCGGCACGATCTTGCCGGCACAACCGCTCAGGATCATGAGGGTGGCTACAGGCAGCAAGGCCAGCAGGGAAAAACGCGCGCGCGGGGAACGGAACATCGGCATGGGTCTTGGGGGTCCTTCGGGGAAGGCTTTCAGTGTGGAGCTAACGGGCCGGATTTGCTATCAGAACGCCCGAAACGGCGCCAGTTATAACAGTGTATAGGCTGGTCGGGGAGCGTACTAGGCCCTCCGCTACTAGGCCCGCCCGCTACTATGCCCAGCTGCCCGGAAGCCTTAATCTGGCGACCCCAAGGAAAGACATGTCCCAGCCCGCTTTGAAAATCCTTCTCGCCGCGCCGCGCGGCTTCTGCGCCGGGGTGGACCGCGCCATCCTGGTGGTGGAGCGGGCCCTGGAGAAATATGGCGCCCCGGTCTATGTGCGCCACGAGATCGTCCATAACAGCCACGTCGTGGAAACCCTGCGCTGCAAGGGTGCTGTTTTTGTGGAGGAACTGGACGAAGTGCCCGCCGGCCGGCCGGTGGTCTTCTCCGCTCATGGCGTGCCCAAATCCGTGCCCGCCGCCGCCGAGGCCCGCCAGCTTCTTTATGTGGATGCCACCTGCCCGCTGGTGAGCAAGGTCCATGTGGAAGCCGAGCGTCATTTTCGCCAAGGCCATCAGATTGTGCTCATCGGCCATGCCAACCACCCCGAGGTGGTCGGCACCATGGGGCAGCTGCCGCCGGGCGCCATGGTTCTAGTCCAGTCCGTGGACGATGCCGAAAAGCTCGAAGTGAACGACCCCGACAACCTCGCTTACGTCACCCAAACCACATTGTCCGTGGACGACACGGCAGAGATCGTCGAGGTGCTGCGCCGGCGCTTCCCCAAGATCGCGATCCCGCGCAAGGAAGACATTTGCTACGCCACCACCAACAGGCAAGCCGCGGTGAAAGCCATCGCCGCGCGCTGCGACACCATCCTCGTTGTGGGCTCGCCGTCCTCTTCCAACTCCAATCGCTTGGTGGAAGTGGCGCAGAAGTCCGGCTGTCGCAGCGCCTATCTCGTGGAAGACGAAAGCAAGATCGACTGGAGTAGCATCAGCGGCGGCACCATCGGCGTCACAGCCGGCGCTTCGGCGCCTGAAATTCTCGTCGGTGAAGTCATTGCGGCCGCCCGCCGCCGTTTCGACGTGACCGTGGAAGAGATTCCCGTCACAACGGAAACGGTGAAGTTTAGCCTGCCCCGCATCCTCAACGCCTGATCCACGCATGGCCGTTTACACCGAAGTCTCCGATGACGATCTCAAGGCTCTCGCCTCCGCTTACGATTTCGGCGAGATCGTGAGCTGCAAGGGCATTGCGGAGGGTGTTGAGAATTCCAACTACATGCTCCAGACGACAAAAGGCCCCTACATCCTCACGCTCTACGAAAAGCGCGTGAACCCGGATGAACTGCCCTTCTTCCTTGGTCTCATGGAACATCTGGCCCGGGCGGGCGTGCAGTGCCCCGTGCCGCTGAAAGGCCGTGACGGCAATGCGCTGCGCACGCTCTGCGGCCGGCCCGCGGCGATCGTCAGCTTCCTCACAGGCATATGGCCGCGCCGCATCACCATCGATCACTGCGCGGGGCTTGGACCCGCACTCGCCGGCCTGCACGCTGCCGGGCGCTCGTTCAACATGACCCGCGCCAACAATCTTTCACTTGCTGGCTGGCGCGATCTTTTCAGCCGTACTGGTGCGGCCGCCGAGAACATCGAGCGCGGCCTCTCCGTGCTCATCAGCGATGAACTTACGGCGCTCGGCAAGGCATGGCCCAATGGCGCGTCTGATCTGCCCGCCGGTGTGATCCATGCCGATCTTTTCCCCGACAACGTCTTTTTCCTCGACGGCAAATGCTCGGGCCTCATCGACTTCTATTTCGCCTGCAATGATTTCCTCGCCTACGACATCGCCATTTGTCTCAATGCTTGGTGTTTCGAGCCCGGCGGTGATTTCAACATCACCAAGGCCAATCGCCTGCTGGCGGGTTACGAGACCGTGCGTCCGCTGACGCCGGCGGAGAAAAACAGCTTGCCCTTGCTGGCCCGCGGCGCCGCCATGCGCTTCTTCCTGACGCGTCTTTATGACTGGGTGAACACGCCGCCTGGCGCCATGGTGCGCCCCAAGGACCCCCGCGAATACCTGCACAAGCTGAACTTCCACCGCGGTGTCTCTGGCATCGCCGCCTACGGGCTGTCCTAAAACCATGGAGCAGACCGGCGAAGTGGTGGAGATTTTTGCCGACGGCGCTTGCCTCGGCAATCCCGGCCCTGGCGGCTGGGCCGCCCTCCTGCGTTTCAAAGGCAGCGAGAAAGAAGTCAGCGGCGGCGAAGGTCACACCACCAATAACCGCATGGAACTCATGGCAGTCATCGAAGGGCTGAAGGCTCTGACACGCGGGTGCAGCGTTGCCGTCACCACCGACAGCCAGTATGTGCAGAAGGGTATCACCCAGTGGATTCACGGCTGGAAGAAACGCGGGTGGCGTACCGCCGACAAAAAACCCGTCAGCAATCAAGACCTCTGGCAAATGCTGGATGAAGCCCGCCTCGCCCATGATGTGTCGTGGCATTGGGTGAAGGGCCACGCCGGGCATGTCGAAAATGAGCGCGTCGATGTGCTGGCCCGCGCGGAAGCCGAAAAGTTTCGAGACGCCCACAAAAAATAGTGCAAATTTAGCAGCCACGATTGTGGCGGCGCGCGGTTTTCAAGTCTTGTTTTCAAACTAGTGACGGCCCATCCTTAGGCTATGTCAGCTTCTTACAAACGCTCCTCCGACACCGACGGCGGCTATCTCACCGGCCAACTTCTCGTCGCCATGCCGAGCATGACCGACCCGCGCTTCGAACGCGCGGTTATCTATATGTGCGTGCATTCGCTGAAGGGTGTTATGGGCCTCATCGTCAACAAGCCCATGCCCGACGTCCGGTTTGGCGACATCCTGCAGAATTTGAACATCGAACCCAAGTCCACACTTTGCTCCGAGATCCGCGTGCATCGCGGTGGCCCGGTGCAGATGCAACTCGGCTTCATCCTTCACTCAGGTGATTATCAGCAACCGGGCACGCTGGTTGTCGACAGCGAGATCAGCCTCAGCACCACCACCGAAGTCTTGAAGGCCATCGCCGAGGGCACGGGACCCGAGCGCAATCTCATGGCTCTGGGCTACGCCGGCTGGGACTACGAACAGCTCGACGACGAGATCAAGCGCAATGCCTGGCTCAACGTGCCGGCGGACCCCGATATTCTCTTCTCCACCGATTACGAGACCAAGTGGAATCGCGCGCTGGGCAAGCTCGGCATCAGCCCGCACATGCTGTCCTCGGAAGCGGGGCACGCCTAGAGCATTTTTAGGTGAAGCGACTTCGCTTCACCGCCAAAATGCGACCCAATTTGAATCTAATTCCGCGATCTGCTTATTAATTTAAAAGGCTCTGAAGCCCATCGAGGCTTTTGCCTTCGCCCAGCGCCGCCAACGTCGGCTTGCCGGAGAAGATGCGTTGCGCCACGCGGCAGATGCCGTCGGCATTCACGGCGTCCACCTTGGCGATGATCTCGGCCACTGTTAAGGGCCTGCCATAGACCATGATCTGGCGCGCACTCTGCGCGCAGCGGCTGCCGGGACTTTCCAGCGACATGAGCAGGCCCGCTTTGATCTGCGCGCGGGCCCGCTTCACTTCGTCCTCGGAGACTTTGGCTTGCACCTTCTCGATCTCGGCGCGCAAGACCGGCACCAGTTTCTGCACATCGCTCTGGCCTGTGCCCATGTAGATGGAGAACAGGCCGGTATCGGAAAAAGATTGTGAGGTGGAGAACACGGAATAAGCCAGTCCGCGCTTCTCCCTGATCTCCTGGAACAGGCGCGAGGACATACCCTCCCCCAGCAGTGTGGACAGCGCACCCAGATTATAGAAATCCGGATCGCCATGCGGCAGGCCGCCGAAGCCCAGCACCACGTGAATCTGTTCCAAATCGCGTTCCTGGCGGAAGTCACCACCCTGATAACGCCCCGCCACTTCGCTCACGGCCGAACGCCGCGGCAAGTTGCCAAAGGCATTCTCGATCAGCCGCACGAAAGCACCGTGGTCCACCGCCCCCGAAGCGGACGCCACCATGTTGTCGGCGGCGTAGTTGCTGGACATGTAGGTGCGCAGGCGCTGCGAAGTCACGCCGCGCACCAAATCCTCGCGGCCCAGCACCGGCCAACCCATGGGCTGCTCGGGGAACGCCGCCGCCTGGAAGTGATCGAAGATGATGTCGTCGGGCGTGTCGTCGGCCTGGTTGATCTCCTGCACCACAACATGCTGCTCGCGCGCCAGCTCTTCCTCGTCCATGGTCGAGTTGAGCAGGATGTCGGCCAGGATATCGACCGCGAGACCCAAATCTTCTTTCAACATCTTGGCGTAATAGGCGGTGTGGTCGCGGCTGGTGTAGGCGTTGAGCTGCCCGCCAACATTATCCATCTCTTCGGCGATCAGTTGTGCTGTACGCCGCTGGGTGCCCTTGAAGGCCATGTGCTCGAGAAGGTGTGAGATGCCGTTGACATCCGCCGTCTCGTGGCGTGTGCCGGCCGCCACCCAAATACCAACCGCAACTGTCTCAACAGAGTCCATCGTGTCGGTAACGACGCGCAGACCGTTGGCAAGTGTGGTGACTTGGACTGACATATATTCCTTTAACGACGGGCGTGCTGGCGGACGAATGCTTTAACTTCACTTAGGTCGTTATTCAGCGTTGTAAAGCGCTCCTTGCGGTCGAACAGGTCCGTCAGCGCCTGTGGCAACGGCGGATAAATGCCCGTCGCCGCTTCCACCGCCGCCGGGAACTTGGCGGGGTGCGCGGTGGCCAGCGTCAGGCGCGGAATGCCGCGGTCCAGCCCCGCATGACGGCCTGCGTAAACGCCGACGGCCGTATGCGGATCGATCAGCTCGCCCGTCTCGCGATAAATCTCACTGATCACCCGCGTCGTGCCTTTGTCGTCCAGGCGCTGCCCGGCGAAATGCTTCAGCATCTCGCGGTGCGCCGCTTCGGGTACCGCGTAACCGTTGCTCTGCTTGAACTGATCCATGAGGCGGCTGACGGCAGCACCATCGCGTCCCATGCTCTCGAATAACAACCGCTCAAAGTTCGAGGATACCTGAATGTCCATGGAGGGGCTCAAGGTCGGCACCACGCCGGACATGGTCATGGCCCCGGTCTCGAAATAGCGTGTCAGGATGTCGTTGCTGTTGGAGCCGACGATAAACTTCGCCACCGGTAGGCCCATGCGTTGCGCCACGAAACCGGCGAACACATTGCCGAAGTTTCCTGTGGGCACCGAGAAGGCGACAGCCCGTTGCGGCGCGCCCACGTGCACGCCCGCCCAGAAGTAATAAACCACCTGGGCCATGATGCGCGCCCAGTTGATCGAGTTCACGGCCGACAGACGTATGTCGTTGCGGAAAGCTTCGTCGGCGAACATGGCTTTCACCATATCCTGGCAATCATCGAAAGTGCCGCGTACGGCAATGTTGTGCACGTTGGCCGCATCTACCGTCGTCATCTGGCGGCGCTGCACGTCCGAGGTGCGGCCCTCTGGATGCAGGATGAAAATATCCACGGCATCTTTGTTCTTGGTGGCCTCGATGGCCGCCGAGCCCGTATCGCCCGACGTCGCGCCGACGATGGTGATGCGTGCTCCCCTGGCCTTCAGCACCCTGTCGAACATCAGGCCCACAGCCTGGAGGGCGTAGTCCTTGAAGGCCAGCGTCGGCCCATGGAACAGCTCCACCAGCCAATCGTTGGCCGCCAGCTGCTTCAGCGGCGCCACGGCGCTGTGCGTGAAGCCGGCGTAAGCTTGGCGGGTGAGCCCTTCCAGATCCTTGGCCAGCACCGAGCCTTCCACGAAGGGCGCCATGATGCGCGCGGCCAGCGCGGGGTAATCCAGCCCAGCGAAGCTCGCGATCTCCGTGGCCGAGAACTGGGGCCAAGTGGCGGGCAGATACAGGCCGCCATCGTTGGCCAGGCCTGAAAGCAGGACATCATCAAAGCCCAACTGTGGGGCGCGGGCGCGGGTACTGATGTAACGCAAGGGACTCGAAGGCTCCGGGAGGCCAATGGTCGGAAGGCGGCGGATACTAGTACCGCCGATTAGAAGTTCCAGCACTGAATGTTTCGACATGCACGTCAGGAACTTCTGACCGAAAGCGGTACTAGATTCAAATACTTACTAGTGCTCTTTGGTTTCCGAAATGCGTCGTGCGGATATTTGCCGCGAATCATGCATTTCGGAAACCGGGCACTAGTACGGCAGCCCCACCACGCATCAACAGGCGCAGCAGCGGGTTAAGACGCGGAAAACCGCCATTTCTTACACGGCGTCCAGCAATCCTGTGGATAACCCGCTTCTTTTGCGACTCTTTTTTGAAATCTTAAGTTGCTGGTGACGAATCCCATTACATCCGCCGCGCGTATCGCTACCTTCCCGTCAGCATCGAAGATGCAGTGCAACAAGGCCTCCCGGATCAATCAAGAGAGGGGGCCTGTTGGGGACCCTGACAATGAACCAAGTCACCGTGCCGATCGCGCCCAGCAGCCGTGGCCTAGACCTCTCCACCTCCAGCATCATGGGGCGGATGCGTTATGCGGGCGCGCTCGACATCGCCTTTCAGCCCATCGTCGATATCCACACGGGCCGCGTCTTCGGCTTCGAGGCCCTGACCCGCAACGTGGAGTCTCTGGGCTTCACCTCGCCCACGGAATTCTTCGACCGCTGCCACGACGACGGCCAGTTGGAAGCGGTGGAGGAATATGTCCTCACCCAGGCCTTCGACAAATTTGTCCGCATCGAGGGTCATAAGAACTTAAAGCTCTTCGTGAACCTGGACAGCCGCAACATCGTGGCGGGACCAAAGACCGGGCGCGTCATCGCAGCCTTGCGCGACCGTTACGAACTCACCAACGCCAACCTCGCTCTAGAAGTCTCCGAGCGCCACGAACTGAGCGAGAACGCCGGCTTGCCCGCGCTGCTCGCGTTGCGCCGCCAGTTCGGCAGTTTGACATTGGATGACTTCGGCTCAGGCCACGCCAATCTTCAGCTTTTCTATCATATGGAGCCGTCGATACTGAAACTCGACCGCTTCATCATCTCCTCCATCGGTTCAGATCCGAAAAAGGTCGTGTTCCTGCAGTACATCGTCCGCATGGCGCACCTCCTGGGCAGCCTCGTCGTGGCCGAAGGCGTAGAAACGCCGCAGGAATACTACGTCTGCCGCGAGCTGGGCTGCGATCTGGTGCAAGGCTATGCGGTGGCGCGTCCCACCACGGCCTTGACCGAGCTCGAGCTCAGCTACGCCAACATCGCGAGCCTCAGGGGTCAGGACCGCCGCAAGGTCGAATCAGATGTCACGCTGATCATGGGGCAGCTCGACATGACCGATCCCATCCGCATCAACCAGGACATCATGGAAGTCTTCGAGCGCTTCAAGATCGAGCGCGAACGCACCTTCTTCCCGGTGGTGGATCAGGTGGGCTTTCCCGTGGGCCTCATCCACGAGCGCGACCTGAAGGTCATCATCTATTCCATGTATGGGCGCGAACTCTTGCGCAACCCTCGCCGCTCGGGGTCCACCACATTGGCGACTTTTGTAAAGCCCTGCTCCGTCGCCAACGTCAATGCGTCGCCCGAGAAGATCCTTGAGATATTCTCCGCGCAGCCCGAGTCCGAAGGCGTGCTGATCGTGCGTGAAAGTCAGTACGGCGGCTTTCTGCACGCGCGCTCGCTGCTGAAAATCATCAACGAAAAAAGCCTTCAGCTGGCCCGCGACCAGAATCCATTGACCAGGCTTCCCGGCAACATCCTGATCCAGGATTATCTCGCCGAGGCCGTTTCCGATGCGTCATCGGCATATCAGTTTGCCTATCTCGATTTCGACTACTTCAAGCCGTTCAACGACAAGTTCGGTTTGTTGAGGCGACGTTTCGGTTATTTTCGAGGGCTGCGAGCTTGGCATGGGGGCACTATGCCCTGACTCGGCAGGGGAGGACAACGAGGCCCCTTTTGTCTCCTAGGTGTGCCGCCAGCCCCCAAATCCCAACCCTAGTGGAGCCGATTTGACATTCGCCACGGGGGCGCCCCAAAACCTGGGCGCGAATGTCAAATCGTAAGCTCCACTAGATTTATAGATTTCTAGCGGTCCTTTGATTCGAACATTCGCAGCTAGCCCCCAGAACTGGTAGGCAAATGTTCGAATCGGACCGCTAGCGGGTGAGGCTCTCAAAAACTTCGCGGTACCGGTTCACAACGGTTTTTTCCGAAAATTCACGGGCGACGCGCACCTCGCCGCCCGCCATCAACCGCTTCCCCAAACCCTCATCCCGAATCACGGCATTCACCGCCGCCGCTAAAGCGCCCACGTCACCCACGGGCGCCTTCAGGCCATCGACACCGTCCTCGATGAGGAAATCCGGTCCCTGAGCCGCCGCCGCAATGACCGGGACACCATAAGTCCAGGCATTGACCACCACGTTTCCAAAGGGCTCATGGCGCGAAGGTACCAGGCACACGTCGGCCGCCCGCAGCAATGCGGCACGATCATCGCGCCATCCCAGAAAACGCACGCGGTTTTCCACCTTGAGGTCGGCAGCGAGGTTCTTGAGGTGCCGCTCCAAGGGTCCCTCGCCCGCGATCCACAAGTACGCACCCGGAATCGCCGGCAACGCTTTCAAAGCCACGTCGATTCCCTTGGCTTCGTGCAGGCGTGCGAGGATCAGCAGCACCTTGGCGTCCGCGGGTGTATCGAGTTCACCCCGCGCGATGGCCGGTTCCGCATCCGTGGGACAGAAATTGGGAATGTAGTGCACGTCGTTCGCAGACCAGCCTTCGCGGACGACGTAATCAACAATATCAGGCGTGTTGCAGATGAGCGTCTTGCAGCGACGATAATACTTGAGCCCGTAATATCCGCCGAGGCGCCCCACATTCACCCAAGGTCCCTTGGGCAAAATGCGACAAGCACGATTCATCCAGCCCATGATGATGTCGGGGTTCTCGGTTGCCGCCACCTTGCGCAGTTTCCAGGGCGTGACGAGATCGAGCGGCCCGCCAAAGACCATGGTGCTGACGCGCGCTCCCGCCGCGGACAACAAGGCCGCGCGCATGGGATAAGGTCTGATGACACATGCCTGGTCGACACCCGATCGCTGCAAAGCGCGCACGAGGTCCTCGTAGAACACCTCGGCGCCGCCATGTACGCCGCTGGCCATGACTTGAAGAACCCGCACGCTGATCGATCTTTCTTTCCGCTAAAACCTTGGTCCAGGCTATAAGCCACTGACGGATTACTCAACCGCCCGCTGACCCGACCTTATGGATGATACTGCTCCGCCTGTGAAATTCCGCCACCGTTTCGAAGCGGCGGTCGCGCGCGTGCTGTTTGCCGTGCTGCGGAGCTTGTCTTTCGACGGCGCTTCGGGCTTCGGCGGCTGGCTGGGGCGGACCATCGGGCCCTGGACCGGCGCCCATCGCACCGCCCAACGCAACCTTGCGCGTGCCATGCCCAAACTGTCGGAGAAAGAGCGCGCTGTCATCCTCAAAGGAGCCTGGGACAATTTCGGGCGCACCATGATGGAGTATGCGGCTCTGCGTCAGCTTGCCCGTGAGCCCGCGCGCGTTATTGTTGAAGGAATTGAGCCTCTCGCCGCGCTGGCGGCGGAAGGTAAAGCCGTGGTGCTGTTCTGCGCTCATCTCGGCAACTGGGAGGTGATCCCGCAATCCCTCGCGCGCCTTTCCAAACCGCTCACCATTGTCTATCGCCCACCCAACAATCCGCTGGTCGACAAATTAATTGCGGATGTGCGCGCGCCTTACACCGCAGGCATGGCACCGAAGGGCCTTGCCGGCGCACGCCAGATGCTGAAGGCACTGAGCACCGGCGAGCACGTCATCATGGTCGTGGATCAGAAGATCAACACCGGCATGGAGATTCCCTTCTTCGGGCGCGGTGCGTTCACGGGCGACGCCGTGGCCCGCTTCGCCATGCGCTACAACTGCCCGGTGTTCCCCGTGCGCACCGAACGCCTGCCCGGCGGAAAATTCAAAGTGAGTATCGAGGAGCCCTGGACATTCCCAGCTTCAGGCACCGATGAGGAAGTGCGCGCCGCACTGACGCGCATCAACGCCCGCGTCGAGGATTGGGTGCGCGCCCATCCAGACCAATGGCTCTGGATGCACAAGCGCTGGCCCGACTAACTCGCTTGTCATCCCCGACGAGCGAAGCGAGATCGGGGATTCATGGTGCAAGTCACTCCAACTCATGCGGATGAGAAATGGACCCCCGCTTTTGCGGGGGTGACAGCCGTAGGTTACTCTGCCGGCGCGACCGTCACCACGATACCGTCTAAGGGCGCCGTGAACTTGATCTGGCACGACAGGCGCGAATTCAGCGGCTTGAAAGAATTGGTCTGTTCCACCAGCTCCTGCTCATCTGCGCTGCGCGGGCTGAGTTTGCCGGCCCAGGCATCATCGATAAACACATGACACGTGGCGCAGGAACAACAGCCGCCGCAGATGGCCTCTACGTCCAAGTCGTTGTCGCGCAGGTTTTCCATGATGGTGTGGCCCAGCTTGCCGGTGATGGTCTGCTTTTGGCCGGCGCGGTTGGTAACGTGAATCACAGCCATGTGCCGCTCGTATCCTCTAAATTGGGTTGGGAAAGGCTGTGCTAACGCATCGGGTTAAGGCCCGCAAAGCCTTATTCCGGGCCACTCTAAATTCCTGAAAATTAGAGACTAATGTTCTCCAGAGAACACCGGCCCCGGTGGCAATGCCCGCGCCACCAGGGCTTTCTGGCTGGGCATCATATCGGCGGGAAAGGCTTCGGGGTGCACAAAGGTACCCTCGAAGATCTCGGCGTTAGGCCGCATCTCCCCCTCCACCACCGTGCCCATCACCGCCACTTCCATGTGCCGTTTGCGCAGGACGGTCACATCCAGGATGCGGTTAACGCGCGCTTCAAGGCCGATCTCCTCTCGCACTTCGCGCACGGCCGCCTCGGCCGGTGTCTCGCCGGCATTCACAAAACCCGCCGGCAACCCCCAGGGATACTTATGGCGATAGACATGGCGCAGGATCAAAACCCGCCCGCCGGATGCGAAAAACACCCCGACCACCGTGATATTAAAACGGGCGTGCAATAGACCCACGGCGGCCCGCGCCAACGGCAAGGGTACAAGACGATAGAGCCGGGAAAGCAGCGTTTTCATTGGCTAGTGGGGATCCGTGGACAAGGGACCTCGAATTTTGCTATCGAATCGGACCATGACGCCGCATGAAAGTCGATACCTGCTTCTGTGTGTCCTTGCCCTGGCCGCCATGCTGAGCTGGGCCCTGCCCGCGCACGCCGTGGATATCGAGAACCGCGACAACGTACCCCGTGACGTCACCATCAACAGCGCCGACGGCTCCAGCGACACCATCACCGTCAAAGCCGGCGCCAAGATGACCAATATCTGCGGTGATTGCGTCATCCTCACGCCCACCAGTTCCGTCGAGGCACGCGGCAAAGCTAAGGTGAAGATCGAGCGCGGCGACGTCGCCATCCTCTCCCGCTAGAGCATTTTCCGGCGAAGTGGAAACCGGTTCGCCTCAGAAAATGCGACCAAAAAACAATCCCTTCATTTTTGCTTGAGCGTGGCGCGGCCCATCCAGGCTGCCACCGACAGAAGCGCCAGTGTCACGACGATCAGGATGGTTGCGAGCGCATTGATCTTAGGGCTGACGCCCAGGCGCACACTCGAGAACACCACCATGGGCAGCGTCGTTGATTGCGGGCCGGAGACAAAGCTCGCGATCACGAGATCGTCCAACGACAGCACGAACGCCAGAAGCCAGCCTGCCGCCACCGCCGGGCGGATCATGGGCAGAGTGATCGCACGGAAGACCGCAAAGGGCTTCGCCCCCAAATCCGCCGCTGATTCCTCCGCTTCGCGGTCCATACCGGCGAGGCGCGCCTGCACGATGATGGCCACATAAGCGGTGGTGAAGCTGGCATGAGCCAGCACAATCGTCAGCAGTCCGCGCCCCGGCAACCAGGTAAAAGTCTGCTCCAACGCCACGAACATCAGCAGCAGCGACAACCCGGCGATGACATCGGGCAGAACCAGTGGCGCGGCCAGCGCGCCCGATAAGGCTGCCCGTCCGCGAAAATATCCAAAACGTGCGAACACATAACCCGCCGTCGTCCCCACCACCACCGCAAGACTGGCCGAGCACACGGCAACGATGAGGCTGTTCAGCGCCGCATCCAAGATCTGCCGGTCCGCGAACAGTTCACCGTACCAGCGCGGCGAGAAACCGGTCCACACCGTCACCAGCCGCGACGCATTGAACGAATTGACCATCACCACCAGCAGGGGCGCGTAGAGGAAGGCAAGGCCCGCGCCCAGCGCTGCCGTCGTGAAAGAGATGCGATGCCTATTCACAGCCGCTTCTCCGCCCGCGCCTGCACAGTTTGAAAGAGAGCAACGGGCACCACCAATACAATCAGCAGCAGCACAGTTACGGCCGCGCTCAAGGGCCAATCGTGGTTGGTGAAGAACTCATTCCACAAGACGCGCCCGATCATGAGCGTGTCGGGCCCGCCCATAAGCTCGGGGATGACGAATTCTCCCACCGCCGGAATGAAGACCAGCAGACATCCCGCGAGCACGCCCGGCAGCGAGAGCGGCAATGTCACGCGCAGAAACGCCTGCCATGGTCTGGCCCCCAGATCCGCCGCAGCTTCCAACAGTGCCGGGTCCTGCTTCTCAAGCCGCGCATAGAGCGGCAGCACCATGAACGGCAGATAGGCATAGACGATGCCGAGATAAACCGCGCCCGGGGTGTTCAACAAACGCAATGGCTCGTCGATCAAACCCAGAGCTTGCAACGCCGTGTTGATCGTTCCGCCAGGCCGCAGGATTCCCATCCACGCATAGATGCGCACCAGAAAGGATGTCCAGAAAGGCAGCGTCACCAGCACCAGCAGCAGGGGGCGGCGCGTGGGTGCTGCGTGCGCAATGCCATACGCCATGGGATACCCCAGCAGCAGCGCCAGTACTGTCGAGATCGCGGCGATCTTCACGGAACTGAGATACGCCTTCACATACAGCGCATCGCTGAACAGCAGGCCGTAGTTATCCAGGTTCGCCCGGATGCCGGTGACAGCGCCGTTCGTGCGCGCGAAGAAATCCGAATAGGGCGGCACGCTCAATTGCGACGTGGCGAGACTGATCTTCACCACCAGCGCCAGCGGCAAAAAAAAGAACAGCACCGTCCACAGCCATGGCAGAGCCAATACCGCGCGGCGGCGAAGCTTTGCACTCATGGCGGCAACACCGCCAACGCTTCCGGCGGCCAGGAGAGCGAGACACCTTCGCCACGCTGAAACATCACGCCGCCCGGCGCCAGCACACGCACTGTTTCACCGGCAGACACCTGCACGAAGTAGGTCGTGGCGGTGCCAAGATAAACCACATCGCGCACGACACCGCTCAGCGCACCATTTCCGCGCGCGATGCTGATCCGTTCAGGCCGCACCGCCGCCATGCTCCCCGCCGGCGCCATCGGTACCGCGACGCCTAGTTCAGGAATCCGCCCGCCTTCCATGCGCCACAGGTTGATATCGCCGAAGAAGCGCGCCACCGCCTGATTGGCCGGGCGTTCATAGACCTCGCGCGGGCCCGCCACTTGCAGGATGCGCCCCGCCTCCATCACCGCCACACGGTCGGCCATGGCCATGGCCTCGCTCTGATCGTGGGTCACAACAATGAAGGTGATGCCCAGCCGCGCGCGTAACGCCGTCAGCTCTAGCTGCGTGCGCTCGCGCAAGTGCTTGTCCAAAGCCGCCAGCGGCTCATCGAGCAAAAGAACGCGGGGGCGCTTCGCCAGACACCGCGCCAGCGCCACGCGCTGACGTTGGCCGCCCGACAATTGGTGAGGTTTGCGCGGGCCCAGCCCTTCCATCTCCACCGCCGCCAAAGCCTCACGCACACGCGCCGAAAGCTCCGCCCCACGCAGACCGTCCTGCTTCAAGCCGAAGGCAACGTTCTCCTCGACGCTCATATGCGGAAACAAGGCGTAGGACTGGAACATCATATTGACGGGCCGCGCATAGGGCGGCGCTGCCGTCATATCTTCATCGCCGATGAGAATTTTTCCGCTGTCTGGCGTTTCAAGCCCTGCGATCATGCGCAGCAGCGTTGTCTTGCCGCAGCCCGAGGCGCCCAGAAGCGCCAGGAACTCGTTCTCGCGTACATCCAAACTCACGTCGTCAACGGCGGTGACGGCGCCGAAGCGTTTGCTCACCGCTTCAATACGGACAAGGGCTGACATCTCAGGTGTGGGCCTTTACGTGCCGGTCTTTACCCGGTTCCAGATGCGCGTGCGCAAGCGCTCGATCTCCGGCGGTGGGTTGCTCTCGGAGACCAGCTTTCCCATCGTCGCGGTGTCTGGATAAACCGTCTTGTCGCCCAACAGCTTCTTGTCGATGAAGGGCTTCGCCTGACCATTCGCGTTGGCGTAATAGACCTCGTTGCTGATGGGCCCAATCACCTCAGGCATCAGGATATAGTCGAGAAACGCGTGCGCGGCATCGGCATGCGGCGCGTCCTTGGGGATCGCCATGAAGTCAAACCACATCACGGCACCTTCCTTCGGGATGCTGTAGGCGATCTTCACGCCTTTCTTAGCTTCCTCGGCTCGGGCGCGTGCCTGAAAAACGTCGCCTGAATAGCCCATGGCCACGCAGATATCGCCGTTGGCCAGGGCCGAGATCAATTCCGAATTGCTGAACTTGGTGACGTAGGGCCGTATCTTCTGCCATACGGCGGCAGCGTCTTCGTAATCCTTGGGTACCGTAGAATGCGGATCGCGGCCCATGGTGTTCAACGTCATCTCAAAAATATCGGCGGCGGAATCGAACACATAGAGTCCGCACTTGGAAAGCTTCTCGGCATTGGCGGGATCAAGGATAAGCTTCCAGCTGTCCACGGGCGCATTGGGTCCCAGCACCTGCTTCACTTTCTCGACGTTGTAGCCAATGCCCGAGGTGCCCCACATATAGAGGACGCCGTGGTTGTGATCCGGATCCGCGCCGGCGGCGTGCGCAACGATCTCCGGATCTTGTGTGTTGATATGCGCGAGCTTGCTCTTGTCCAACTCGCGCACCACGCCTGCCTGGATGAAGCGCTTGAGCACAGGACCATCGGCCACGACCACGTCATAACCCGAGGCACCAGCGAACATCTTGCCCTGAAGAATCTCGGACGTGTCGTACACATCCATATTGACCTTGATGCCGGTCTTCTTGGTGAAGTTCGCGAGCGTATCCGGCGCCAGGTAGTCGGACCAGATATAAAGGTTGAGCACCTTCTCCTTATCCGCCGCCGGCGCGCCATGCGGCACCAGGCTTACGCCGATCACGCTCGTGGCCATGGCCGAGACCCAAAGGTATTTCCGAACCCATTTGCGGATCATGTGCTCTTCTCCTCGTGGGAAGCTCTTCCCCCTCATAGCCGATTTTCGCCATCGCGGCGATGGTTCCCGCATGCCTCTTGGGCCATACTTGCTCCATGTTCTCGCGGTGCACACCTCTGCTCATCTTTGTTTTTGGCCTGCTTCTGAGCTCTCCCGCCCGGGCCGAGTCCGTGCTCGACCTCACGCGCACCTTGGGCACCGCTCAGAAGCGCGCCGACACGCTCACCAAAGATCAGGAACGTTTGCATGAAGCCACACTCACGGCTTTAAAGCGCCTTGAAGATGCGGAAAAAACGCCCGGCAACATATCTGGCAACACGTCGGCCCGTGACCGTGCCGCAGCAGCCTTTGCCATCGCGGACTCCCGCGAGAACGCCGCCGTCATCGGCATCCTGCAAAGTCAGGCTGCCTTGCGCCGCGCCCGTCAGGCGCTGAATGAAGCGCTTGCCGGTTATGTGGAGCAAGGCAAAGCCCTGGAGAATGCGGCGCTCCGCGCTGCCCGTGGCGAGGTCGCGCCGTCGGTCAGCGATCATATCGCCTGCGACGGACCTGATTGCGCTGCCATTGCACCCGCCGAGCATGCGGCTCTGGTGCTGATGGGTGCGCTCGGTTCCAGCTTCGATGCCGCCAAGTGGCCACCAGCCGGCGAAGCTGTTCCCATCACAGTCCTCACCACCACGCCGCCGTCCGCCTCACTCGCCGGTTTGCGCCGCGCCAGCGACGACGCCGAGGCCCGCGCGCGCGAAGCCAGCTTGAAAGCTGAAGCCGCCCATCAGGCCGTGCAGCGCAACACCACCGACAGCGCCGCCGTTGCGGCCTACGCCCAAACCCGTACCGCCGCCGACACCGCTGCCCACGACAAAGCCGCCGCCGCCGCTGTGCTCGAGGAAGCCTTTCATCGCTTCGCCGCCGCCGGCCGCGCCTTGCAACGCGCCGCACTGCTGGCGGGCGAGAGGTATAGCTTGCGCGCTCATCATCCATCGCAAATCTGTAACGAAGCGGGGTGTCAGCCGGCAGCGGGCGTGGAAGCGGCGGCCTTTGCGGTGCTGGGCGCTGCCGAAGACCGCGCCGACGCCTTGAAACAGTGGCCGGCTCTTATTATGGAAACCTCCGGCGGCACTGTGGTTTTCCATTAGATCGGTTTTCCATTAGATTTTGGGCCCTTCCCCGTGGCACATTCCGTGTTCACGGGGAAAACGAACCCAAGCAGAGAGATTAGCCCATGAGCTCCCTTCGCGGGCCTTCTCACGTCCGGCGCGCCTACGCCAACGGCTCCTTCGGGCAAATCCACTATCGGCGCTCCGGCCCCGAAGGCACACGCAGTCCTTTGCTGCTGCTTCATTCCCTGCCCGGCGCCAGTTATCTTTTTGAGT
The DNA here is from genome assembly GCA_947472795.1 of Fidelibacterota bacterium. GTDB lineage: Bacteria > Pseudomonadota > Alphaproteobacteria > Rhodospirillales > Rhodospirillaceae > SHVO01. The sequence continues at coordinate 32,961 of CANJBL010000017.1, forward strand.
CCTTCATGGCCGAGATGGGCAACGATCGCACCGTCATCGCGCCCGACTTCCCTGGCTTCGGCATGTCCGATGCGCCCGCCATGGCGCCTGGGATTACAGGCTATGCCGCCGCCCTTCGCGAGTTGGAAACCGAACTCGGCCTCGGCGTCTTCGACATCATGGGCTACCACGCCGGAAGTGCTGTAGGGGCCGAGCTTGCCCGCCAGCAGCCCGAAGCCCTGCGCAAACTGATAATGGTCGGCGCCCCGATCTTCACCGCCAAGGAGCGCGAGGAATTCAACGAGCGCTTCTCTGTCTTCGGGCCCGACGAGCGTGCCAAGCATTTCGAGAAGAACTGGCAGATGTTCAAAGCCAACTTCTGGAAGATGGAGAAAGATGCGGAACGCTCCTGGTACATCTACGTCGATAACCAGAAAAATCCCAGCGGCTTGGCCTGGGGTCTGCGCGCGGCGATCTCTTACGATCTCGAAAGTACAATGAAGGAGATCACCCAACCTCTGCTGGTGCTCAATCCCGCCGACGATCTCGCTTCCTATACGCCTCGCGCCGCCGGCATTATGAAGAACGGAAGCCTGAAAGACCTGCCGGAGTGGACACACGGCATGTTCGACGCCAAGACCACAGAGCTTTCCACCCTCGTCCGCGCCTTCCTCGACGGCTGATTTTCACTCGCCGCAGAACTCGGCCCAGATCGGAACGTGATCCGAACTCTTCACGTGCGTCAGCGCGCGGCAATTTAGAAGCTTCAGCCCGCGATAGAACACGTGATCCAGCACTTGATTGAAGTGGCGCCATTGCGGCGCGGCCGCAGGCACGCGCGCGAGCCCCACGTCCGCCATGGATTTGAGCAGCAGATGCCAGCGCGCCGGATTCCAGGTGTTGAAATCTCCCGCCACGATGCACGGGCCCTTATGGGCGGCGACAGGCTCCGCGATTTGCTCAATCTGGCGCGCGAACTTCGACGTGGAGACCAGATTGATGGCGTGCACGTTCAGCACCAAAAGCGAGCCTCCGGCGAACGGGTAGGTTGTCAGCAGAAAAGTTTTAGGCGTGCCGATGAGAGGTTCGCGGTCCGGCGAGCGCACCGCTTGGCTAGTCAGTGAGGCGACACGGCTGCCGGTCTTAGGCCCTGTGGTCACGGACTGCTCAGAACCCAGGTTCTCCGCCATGATCCATTCGAGACCGCTGGTGAGATGGAACGGATGGGCCAGACCGCCGTGCAGCACGGCTTCTTGCAGACACGCCAGTTCAACACCGGCACTTAAGCTCGTGAGATCGGGCATGCAGCCGGCGCGGCGGGCCTTGAACATGTTCCACGAGATCATCTTGAGGGTCGCGCCGAAGCTCTCAGCGCTGGCGGTGCCGAGATGCTTGAGAGGAACAGATTCCGCCAAAGGCTGAAACTGGCTACGGATACGGATCATGGCGGCAAATGTACTCATCTCTATGGCACAACGAAGGAAATTCGAAGTGCACACGGTCAAGGTTGCAAAATTTTGCCGGCAAAACCTCCGCAACTAATCCGGGCCCAGGACGTTGGCTCTACCGATCGCTGTCTTTTACATGGAGAACGCGAATGGCTGAGTATGCGATTGAAAATATTAAGGTTGTCCGCCGCCCCACCCGCACCACATTGGCGCTGGGATTGGCGGCCTGCATCGCCCTTCTGCCGGTAGCCGGGTGCGAAACCATCCGCCGTGAAACTGGTTTAAGCCGCGAGGCTCAAATCGGCGCCGGAGGCGGCGCGGCTTTCGGCGGTATTATCGCGGCCATTGCCGGGGCGAACCCGGCCTGGATCGCGGCCAGCGTCGTCTTGGGCGGCGTCACGGGCGGCCTCATCGGTGACCACCTTGGCAAAGAAGATGCCGAGCGTCATGCGCGCACCAATTCGGCGGCACTTGATCGTCTCGCCCAGGGCCAGACCGATAGCTGGAGCGACAAGAAGACCGGCAACTACGGCAGCACCACGGTCACGCGCGTGACCACCAATGCCGACGGCATCACTTGCAAGTCTTACCGCGAGCAGGTGCATACCCATGCCGAGAACGTCAGCAAGGAAGGCACGGTCTGCCGTGCGCCGGGCGGTTCTTGGCGCGCTGCTTAAAAGTTTAAAAGCGATATCACTTTTCGCATAAAATACTGGCGGTTCCTGACGGGACCGCCAGTTTTTTTGTGCGGAACCGGACGCTGCGCTATGGTGCCCCTCTCCAGGGGAACAGTCCATGCGCCGCCACTTCCTTGAAAAACCCAAAAGCGCCGAGATGCACGCGGCTTTAAGCCGCTTCCAGTCGGGCCTCTACGAACACGCAGGGGTGCAGTTCCTTTCCATTCTGCGCAAGGACCCCGCCGACAAGGAGGCATTGTTCTTCCTGCGCCTGGTGGAGCGGCGCCTGGATCGCAAAGTCCAGCGCCCGCCGCCGACTCTTATTTGGCAGTTCAACCCGGAAGGCACGTGGGAAGGCGATTGGATCAGGCGTCTCTTCGGCGGCATCATCGGCAACGAGATTGTCGATACGCAATGGTCGCAAACGGCCGAGAGCATGATCGTGGTTGATAACCGCTTGGTCGAAGCCAAGCTGCCCTACTACGCCGCTGCCTTCGAGCGCGGCTGCCGTATCGTGCTGATCCACCTCAGCGACGAAGCTTTCAGAGACGACACCAGTGCTTATCCCTATTGCGACGCCGTCATCCGCAACTACTATTCAGAGCTTCTGGCGGACGCCGCACGCGTCCATTTTTTTCCCCTGGGCTACAAGACCGGCTTTGCCACAGGCGCTCTGCACAAATCGGCGCCCGCGCAAAAATATCTGTGGAGCTTCGCCGGCGATCCCAAAAAGACCACTCGCACCGAGATGCTGGCAGCCATGGAGAGCCTTGGCGGCGGCTTCAAGCATCTCACGAGCGACTTCAATTCCGCCGATGCTCTACCGGTCTCCGCTTACCGCGCCCTCATGGACGAGAGCATCTTCATCCCCTGCCCCAGCGGCTGGTCGAACCTCGACAGTTTCCGCGTCTATGAAGCGCTGGAAGCCGGCTGCATCCCCATCGTCGAGAAGCGCCCGAACTTTGATTATTTCGCGCGGCTATGTGGCCCTCACCCGCTGCCCACTGTTTCCACGTGGTCGGAAGTGCCGGCCCTTATCCAGCGCTTGCAAGCAGACGGCAGTGTCGAGGCTCTCCGCCAGACATGCGCGGAGTGGTGGACATCCTATGTCCCAGCATTGAAGCAATCGTTGGAAAAGACTGTGAAGGACGCGATGGCGCTATAGGCGACGGCGTTCTAGGCGACGTCGGTGGCGTCCGCTGCGTCGTTGGCCATGATGGAGGGCACCAGTTTCGGTGTTTGCGGCGCGACGTTTTTCAAATCATGACGGCGCTTGAACAGCATCCACCATACCGGAGCGCCTAGCTTCAAGGCCGCGCGGATTTGCTCATGAGCGGTTTCATCAGGCATGTGAGGAGCAGCCACCGAGGCCGACCCCAGCAGGATCAGCATGACTTTCGCCAGAAGATTGTCGGGCACCTTGCGTTGCATGAGCAACGCACCCTTGCCCAAGCGGCCCATGATCAGGAACGCCAGCGTCGAGGCGTCGTCGTCCTCTCTGTAGATGACACTGTCCATGCGCGCGAAGACTTCACGCACCGTTTCCCGCGCCATGTCGGACGGAAACAGGTCGCAGATTTTGCACGCTTCCAGCGCGACCAGGCCGGCGTAGTACCAAGGATCGGGCGCGGTCAAAATCGGACGATACGTGGCATAGGCCGACAGGCGCTTGCCTTCGTGCCATTCCGGCACGGCGTAGCCCGACACTTCGGCCATGTCGCGCAGGAACCACAGCGCCGCATCCTGCGGCGCCATGATGGTCTTAGCGCGAAATTCTGTAACGTTATCCGACATGCTTGTTCTTTGCGTCCGGCGTCTTCCTAGCAACTTTGGCCGAGATTTACTTTATAAATCGGCAACGATGCGCACGGCAAACCCCCGCGAAACACTGGGGGAGAAGCGTCCCGAAGCGCCGTCCACATTCCAGGCATAGCTGTTGAAGAGGTTCAAGACCTGGCCGCGGATCGAGGCGTTGACGTCCATGACCTTGAAAAGATAGCGCGCACCGATGCTTACAGTGGTCTCTGCCGGGACACGTAAGGTGTCGAGGCGATTGGCGTACATGGACCCCTGGCTGTCGATCTGGGTTTCGAGCGAGAAGCCGTGCCAGGTCGGATGGCTGTACTGCAGGTTGAGACGCAGGAGCCGTGACGGTGTACCGGGCGGCACGCGGCCGATGACACCCTGATCCACGGGCAGACCCGAGACACGCGCCTGTAGGAACAACGCGCCGGCCACAACATTCAACCCTTCGATAGGCTTGCCCGTCAGCGACATTTCAATGCCGCGATGCTTCAGCTCGCCAACATGCGTGTAGAGGTTCACCGGGCTGAGGCCGAAGTAAGGTTTCACGACCTCGAAGCCGCCGGCCACAAGAACGATACCGGGTGTAAGGCGATAACGAATGCCGCCATCCACTTGCCGGGTGACACTGGCCGGCATGGGTTCGCCGGCATTGGTGGCGTTGTCGGGGGCGGCACCAAACTCCTCGATGCCACGCGTATAGCTCGCATACAACGTCACGTCTTTTGTCGCAAAGACCGCAAGCGTGGCGTTATAGAGCCAGGGCTCACTTTTGGTTTTGCCCGGCACCGCGCCTTGCTTGCCGAAACTCCTGCTGTAGAAACTTTTCTGCACACCGACGCTGGCTTCACCCACATTGGCCCACTGGCCCACGTAAGCAACGCCCGGCGTGAACTGATCGACGAGATCCTTGTCGCGACGGCCGAAGGTGAATGTCGGCTGGGGCAGATCCTCGACAACACCGACCGTGTGTTTTCCGAAGAGCACCGTGCCGCCGCCGCCAAAGACACGTGACGTCTCGCGGCCGCGTAGATTGAAGTGCACGGTGTGGCGAAGATCGCCTTCGGTGAAAACGCCGCTCGCGCGTGCTTCGCCGGAGTAAGAAGCCAGCCGATGATGCGGGTAACGCAGGATGTCGAGATTGGCCGTGCCGTCGGCCTGCGTGTTGCGGTAAGAGACCACGAAATTGTCGGGTCGCAGCAGATCGGAACGGAAGACAGCGCCCTGGATGCGCCAGTTCTCAAAGGGCCGCGACTTGACGATGACGCCGGCATTGATCTCGTTCATGGTCTGGTCGGCCCACTTCTGGCCCCAGAAACGATCGCGCGCGAACTTCGGCGGCAGATACGCGCCGCCGGTATAGACAGCGGGACTTGCTTCGGCGTCCCGCGTCTCTTCGTAATAGAAGAAAGGGATCACCTCGAGGGTGTCGCTGGGAGTCAGGCGGAAGATGGTTGCCGTGTTCCAGTGACGCCCATTGACCAGCTGATCATTGATCTGGGCCCACAGGGCAGCGCCCAATTCCATGCCTACCTTGCCCGGAACAAGCGGCTGCTTGTAATCGATACCCACGAGATTGAGGCCGCTCGGCGTCGCGTAATCGAGATTGAGGGTATAGACGCGCTTGTCGCCCGGCATGTAGATCGCGCTCTCGGCCACACCCGTGGGCGCGGGGAACGGGTAAGACTGCGCGGCCAAGCCGACGCGCATGGTCACGCTGCGCTGCAGGCGGCTGCCCATATGAGCCTGTTGGTCGAAGTAGAGTCCTTCGATGCGCCCGTTGCCAGCATTCATAGGATTGAAGCCGCGGGCACTCGTTGCGCTGTAAAGGCCGATGCTCTGTCCGCCCGTGCTCGTGCCGAAAGCATCCTCGGCGGATGTGACGGCATTCTCGCTTGCGCGCTGGGCGAAGGCAGACAGATTGAACGTGCTCAGAACGGCGAGTGCCGTTCCGCCCAATAAACGACGGTACGCTTTCAAGAATCCCCCAAAACAGACTGCCAAGCGCCATTTAATGTTGGCGAAATCTTGCGATCAACGTATCGCAAGACTTACATCAGCTTGTCTTCAAATGTCTGCGAGGCCATCGCGCAATCTGGATGCGCAATCTGGGGTTGCGGGTGTGATGTGCCCGGCTAAAGGCGCGCGATCAGCGCTTCCGCGGCCGCCGGTGCGCGCACCTTAGCGCCCGAGATGAAGTAGACAAAGACATCGCCGCGCTTGGCCCAGCCCTTGGCCTTCTTGACCCAGGCGTCGAGGTCCTTCTCGCTGTAGCCGGTCTTGAGGTTTTCTTCGGTACGCATCAGCCGCGCATAGGTGAAATCCGCCGTGGGCTCGTCGATCTCTGGGAAGGTCTCATCGTCGGCATACACAATGGCGGCGTTGTATTTCTTGGCGAGCGCAAAAAAAGCTTTGTCCTTGAAGGTGGGGCTGCGCACTTCCAACACATGTCGCAGCGCCACCTTGCCAACCTTCTTGGGCAGCGCCTTCAGAAACGCTTCGAAGTCCTCGGCATCAAACTTCTTGGTAGCCATGAATTGCCAATTGATGGGGCCGAGCCGGGCGCCCAGTTCGTTCAGGCCCTGGCCAACGAAGCGCTCGATGGACTCTGTGGCTTCCGCCAACACACGGCGATTGGTGCAATAGCGTGAGGCTTTGACCGCGAAAACAAAGTCGTCGGGCGTTTCCTCGCGCCACTTGATCCAGCTTGCGGGCTTAAAGGTGGAGTAATACGTGCCGTTGATCTCTATGGAGGTGAGCTTCTCGGCGGCGTAGGAAAGCTCTTTCTTCTGCGAAAGGCCCTTTGGATAGAAGGTCCCGCGCCAAGGCTCAAAGGTCCAGCCGCCGATACCACAATAAATCTTGCCCGCCATAAGGCCCTCTCATTGCACGCTGAAGCCGATCTTCGGCTATTTGCAGACCTGTTGGTACTCGTAATTCCGCGTTTGCTCGTTGTAGGCAAGTTCTGGATGGCAGGTGGGAAGTGCCGGCTGCGTCGTCGGTGATGGCGACAAAAGCGGCGATGGCGGCGTCGGTGGGCAAATCGAAGGGCCGCAAATCTGCGTCGAGCCTGGCTGGGTGCACACTTGCAGTGGCCGGCCATCAATGCACGTACACGTACAGGCATTGTCCAGTGGCGGTGGTGTCTGCGCGCGTACCGGTGCTGCTACCATCAGCATTGCTAGAGCGAATAAAAGTACCGTCTTCTGAGCCATGATTTTCATGTAGGTGTTGATCGGTTCTGACGCCAGCGGTCTCATGCCTGAACGCGGTGTGAAGATCACGGCGCGAACTCACCCGCCGCGCCCAACGTCTCGTTGATCGCATAGCTCAGGCGCACACCGGCGCGCTGGAGGCGCTCGCGCACCACCGTCACATTGGCCCGTTGATAAGCTTCACCCCAGGTGAAATCCTTCGCCTCAACAAATTTCATCTCCGGGCGCTGCGTCAGCATCAGAGATTCATTGGCCCAATCCTCCGGCGTCGAGACCACCCACGCCGCCCGTTGTGCGTTAGTGATCCCCTTGTGCAATTCCATCGCCAACTCCGGCCACGGCTTGTTCTCGGCGGCGATGATGTCGGAATCCCAGAGGTCGTGCATGTTAGTCTCGCGGCCGAAATAGGTGCCGTGGATGGCGTACCCGATTCCGCTCCCTGCGTTGGTCACATGCAGAGGCTCGTGAATGTCGCCGACGAAATGCATCAGAAACTTAAGAGCGTCGGCCTTCTCCTCACGTCCGGCATTGCCGTTCATGAGGCCCAGGTCGCGCTTGATCTGCACAATGGCGCAGCTCCACGTCTCATCACAGTCGCGGAGTGGGTCAACTTTCAATTGCCCGGCGGCCACGCTCACGCCGTGCCAGCGGCGTGTCTCGGGATGCGTGTCGCGGTAACGGTCCGCCCACAGACACAGCTCGGAAAATTCCTCCGGCGTCTGGATGGCAAGAAGATCCTGGACCCGCGCGCGCGCCAGGGGCTGAAGGTCTGCCCACGCCACGGCGCAAAGGATGCGGTGCCCGTCATCGCCCCAGGCGAAAGCCGGCAACGGCAGCAACAGCAGAAGGGCAAACAAAAAGCGGTTCATGATACAGCGATGAAACCAGAACTGTTTTCATCCTACCACGTCCCGCGTGGTCACGGGCATTACAGTGTGAGGTCGTGAGCCACTTGCGCGAGAACATCATCCCACGCACCCACCGTCTCCTGCCGGTAGAGATGGGCCGTCGGGTACCAGGGGCTATCACTCCGTTTCAGCATCCATCGCCAGTCGGCGCCTGCACGCGGCAACAAGATGCGCACATCTTTGCCGAGCGCACCGGCCAGGTGAGCCATGGAGGTATCAACGGTAATGACGGCATCCATCAAACTCACGACCGCCGCCGTATCGTCGAAATCCTTCAAGGCCTCGCCCAGATGCTGCACGCCGGGCATCGATTTCAGCAGATCGTCGTCGCCGGGGCGCACATCTTTTTGCAAACTGAACCAGAGCGCCCGCTGCGTGAGAAGCGGCACAAAAGCACCTAGACCGATGGACCGCGCAGCATCGTTTCCATGATGACGGTTGCCGGCCCACACCACCCCGATCCGCCGCGCAGCACTCTCACCGCCCAACCGGGCTCGCCAGTGGGCCAGCGCCTCCGGGGAAGGTTGCAGATAAGGCACTTGCGACGGAATCGTCGTCAGCGTCGTGTGAAAAGCGCGTGGCAGACTCAACAGCGGACAATGCACGTCGAAAGCCGGCAATGCCTCACCCTCCGCTACAAGTTGCGATACGCCCTCAAGGCTTGCCATGAGCGCCATCAAGGGCCGCTGCACTTCCAGCACCACGCGCGCGCCGCGCGCGGCGAGCAGCGGCGCGTAGCGGCAAAATTGGATGCTGTCCCCGAAACCCTGCTCAGCATGGAGAAGTATTGTTTTGCCGGTAATGTCCTCGCCCAGCCATTGTGCCTGCGCGAAGGAACGCAGCTGGCGGTTCTGCTGCGCGGTGCGCCAGCGCCACTCATACCCTTCCCAGGCGGCAGCGCTGTAGTCGCCGGTAATCAGGCGGCAGAGCGCTTGATTGAGATGTGCACCGGCGTAATCCGGCTGCAAGGCGATCGCGCGCGCGTAATCAGCCAGCGCCTCATCGCTCCGGTGCATTTCGCCCAGCGCATTCGCCCGGTTGTAGAACGCGGGCCCGCTTCCCGGCGCCAATGCCAAGGCATCGCTGGCGCTTTGCACGGCTTCTTCCAGGCGCCCCAGGCTTGCCAATACAACGCTGCGATTTGCCAGGATCTCAGCGTCGCCGGGGTCCAGCGCCAGCGCGCGGTCGTAACTTGCCAGGGCTTCGGCCGATCGTTTCAATTTGACCAGCACTACGCCGCGATTGTTGAGGGCTTTCACGTAATGCGGACGCAAAGCCAAAGCATGGTTGAAGCGGCGCAGCGCTTCCTCCGGCCGCTCCAGCGCGACCAGTGCCAAGCCGCAATTGTATTGGGCCACGGCATGATTGGAATTGAGGACCAGCGCCCGCGTCAGGAGATGAACCGCTTCTTCATTCTGGCCAAGCTGATGGGCCAGCGCGCCGCGCAACTGCAAGGCGTCGAAATGATCGGGCGCTACGGCGAGCACGCTGTCATATAGCTCCGCCGCTTCCGCAAAATCTCCCTGCTGGTGATACGCGAGGGCGCGTTGAAGGTCGGCAGCAAGATCGGCCGAAGGCAGCGCCCCGTCGTCGGACATTGCCGGCGCCTCCGCTAGGCCGCCGGCGAGGCGTTTTGCGCTTCGTAAGCTTGTGCCGCGGCGGAGAGTTCCACGGGCTTGGGGTTGGGGTCGATGCCGATGCCGGCATCCTTCAGCCACGTTGGTAGCAGGGCGTGCGGTGACTTTCCCGGGTCTAGCATGTCGCTGACCAAGCAGTGGCATTCCGCACCGACCATCCGCCGTCCGTACCGAACGGCATGACTGATGGACGACGCTTCGCCAATCACCGCGCCCATGGGCGGAATGTCGATCTCATGGTGCGGGATAGCTTGCAGGAACTCACGGCTGGTGCGGTATGTCAGCATGTCCAGATCGTTGCCAACCATCTCCGGGTATTCATGACGATGTCTTTTCAGGATTTCGGGCATGGTGAACGACGTCCACCACTTGCGCGGCTCTGAATCGATGTTCACGAACAATTTGACGCGGTGATAGTTCTTGGCCTGCGGATTTTGCGGCTTGCCGCCTCCGAAACCGTCAACATGAATGCCTTCATTCAGCGTGTCGGTCATGCGCCAGGTGATATTGCCGACGTTCAATGAATGGTAGTGCGGAAACAGTTGCCGCAACGCCAGGCGGAGCTGCCAGTTGGCTGAGACGATTTGCTCCTGCAGGTAGCCTAGCACTTGCGGTTGCGGAAACACGCCGCGCAGAATGTGCTGCTCGTTGAAGCGAAAGTTGCTGCCTTCCCGTTCAAACAAATTTTTCTCGATGCCGTTGACTGCGCCGATCTTCTTGAACTGGGGCGGGAAGGTCACGGCCCGCAGGAACTCCAGGTCCAGATCCATCGGAAAGTACGGGATATAAATGATATTCAGATCTTCATAACGGCGCGTGATCTCGTCGCCGTAGGTGCGGGCGTAATCGCCGATGGACTCATGCCGGCGGAGTTCAAAGATATTATCCGGGACTTCGGAATGGCGGCGAATCATGGTGACGTCTCATCAGGGTTCAGGCTTTGCGACATTGTAAACCAAAAATCCGACTGCTGTCCCGGCACAATCGCGCGCGCAAACCACGGGCCTCTCGACTATTCTGAGGGCCCATATCTCCAAAAATACTCGGAATGAGGAACCCGTCATGCCACACCCCAGCCCCTGGTCCCATCAACGCCGTCCTGGCATCGCCGACGATATCGATTTTGAAATCAAAGGCGAGGAGTTGCAGTTCGTCGAGATCGAGCTGGACCCTGGTGAGAGTGCGGTGGCCGAAGCAGGCGCCATGGTCTGGAAAGATGCCAGCATCGGCATGGAAACGGTCTTCGGCGACGGCAGCGGCGGGGCGAACGCCAGCTTCACGGACAAATTACTGGGCGCCGGCAAGCGCCTCATCACCGGCGAGAGTCTCTTCACAACGGTCTTCACCCACAACGGCAGCGGCAAAGCGCGTGTGGCCTTCGCAGCACCGACACCCGGCGCCATCCTGCCCCTGCGTCTGGCCGATTACGGCGGCCAGCTTATTTGCCAGAAAGACAGTTTCCTCGCGGCGGCCAAAGGTGTGGCCATCGGCGTGCATTTTCAAAAGCGTATCATGACGGGGCTTTTCGGTGGCGAGGGCTTCATCATGCAAACCCTCACCGGCGACGGCTGGGTCTTTGTGCAAATGGGCGGCACGGTCGTGGAGCGTGAATTGGCGCGCGGCCAGGAGTTGCACGTGGATACGGGCTGCATCGCCGCCTTCACGCCTTCGGTCGATTTCGACCTCATCAGCGTGGGCGGTGTGAAGAGCATGTTCTTCGGCGGCGAGGGGATGTTCTTCGCCCGCCTCACCGGCCCCGGCAAAGTCTGGATCCAGTCCCTCCCCTTCGCGCGCCTCGCGGGCCGCATGCTCGCCGCCGCGCGCGGCGGTGGCTCCAACCGCGGCGAAGGTTCGCTGCTGGGCGCAATCGGCGATATCGTCGATGGGAATAGGTAAAGAAAAACCCGGGCCTGGAATGAACCGGGCCCGGGTCAAGCGTCGGTGCGGATTTAGCGCTTCGCTTTGCGCTGGGCGATGCCGGTCAGGCAAGAGTGCATAACCGAATTGGCGTTCATGGTCGTCTGGTAGGTGGGGTCCACCACCGGCGCCACGTCCAGCATGTCGAAACTCACAACGTTGGTCGCGGCACAAAGCGTGCGTGCGAGATCCTTGGCTTCGATCACGGTTAGGCCGCCCGGCACGGGCCGCCCTGCCGCTCCAGCATAGGCAGGGTCGAGAGCGCTGATGTCGAAGGAGATGGCCGTCTTATCCGAACCGCGCCTTGCGTCCTTGGCGACGCTGTCCAAGGCCTTGGACCAGCCCACGCGGCGGATCTCGCTCATGGGATACAGCTTCACGCCCTGACGTTCCAACTGCTGGCGTTCTTCGGGCGAGAGGTCAGGGTCGCGCACCGCCACGATCACCACATTCCCGGGCGCCACAATGCCATCCTGGATCAGACGGCGCAGCGATTGCTGATCGGAGATGGTGTGTGCATCCGAACCCATTTCAGCGTGGGCATCGACCAGCACCAGGTTGACCTTCCCTTTGCCGTGCTGATCCACGGCGGCGGCCACATCGGCGTACATCACGGAATGATCGCCGCCCACCACAAACGGTATGGCGCCCGCGGATTGAATCTCCGCCAGCCGCTCGCGGGCGTGCGTGATGGTGCGCTCGCCGGCCATGTTATCGACGGTGAAGTTGCCGTAATCGGCAAGCCGGAGCGCGACATTAGGATTGATGCCCGTGTCGGGATCCGTGCCTGTGAGACCAGTCATGACCCGTAGGAAAGCGGGGCCATGCTTGGCATCACGGTAGCCGGAACTGAGATCGAGGGGGATGCCCACGAAAGCCACTTCAACTTTGCCGGCAACCAGATCTTCCTTGCGGATAGCGACAGGCGCCTTGGCAAACGTGGGGATGCCGCCCTTCTGGTTCACGTAGCGATCCAGGCTAAAGGGCCCCGGATCGCGCGGATACGTATCGAGAATGGCGGGGCGCAAGGTCATGCCGGCGTTGAACCGCGCGAAGTTCTTGTTCAACGGCGTTTCCGTGAAATCGCCGTCCTTATAGGCAGCCGACGCCACCGCCGTCATTAGCGCGGTGACGTAGGTATCCACCGCTGCGTCATCGAAGCCAGCGATCGCGATGTCCACCTTCTCGCGCGTGAGTTCGAAACGCGCGAGTTGTTTCGGATCGTTGATGAAAGCTTTCTTCTCGGGTGACAGCCGGTCAAGTTTGGCCGATGGCTGAGCTGAGGCGGCATTGGAGACCGCGTTCGAGTGTGGCAACGCGTTGATACCCACGGCCACGGCGATGGCGGCGGCACCCGTGATGAGCGCAGCGGCCAGCAGTTTTGAGGACTTCTGGCTCATTTCTTGTCCTTATAATAGTCGGTCTGACCATGCTCGGAGGAGATCGGGCTCAGGTAGTCGGGTTGGGTAATGCCTTTCTTGTGCATGGCGATGCCCGTCAGGCACGCGTTCATGATGAAGTTGGCATTCAGCGCGGTCTTGTAACTGCTGTCGAGATAGGGTGCTACCTCGACCAGATCCATGCCGACCATGTTGTTCTCTGCGCACAGGCGGCGCACGATGGGCTCAGCCTCGCGCATGGTCAGGCCGCCCGGCACCGGCGTTCCCGTACCCGGAACAAAAGCCGGATCAAGCACGTCCACGTCGAACGACACAAACAGCTTGTCCGTACCGGCTTTGGCTTCGGCCAGGGCACGCGTCATCACCGCGTCCCAGCCGTGCTTCTGTACTTCGGCCATGGTGTGATAGTGCATCTGCTGCTCGCGCATGTAGGCGAACTCGACTTCGGTATGCCCGCGGGCGCGCAGCCCCACCTGCACATAGTGCTTGCCCAAGACGTGGCCTTCGTTGATCACGCGGAAGACGGGCTGGCCGTGGTCCATAAGGTGCGTGTTGTAGTCGTGCCAGGCATCGAAGTGGGAGTCGAAGTGCACCACACCAATCTTGCCCTTGCCGTACACGTCTGCGAGACCGGCGATATCCGGATAGGCCAGCGAGTGGTCACCGCCGATGATCACAGGGATCACGCCGGCTTTGGCGATGTCGCGAATGGTTTCACGCACATGATCCATGGAGCGGTCGGTGCTCCAGTTATCCACCGCGATGTCGCCGTAGTCGACAATGCGCAGTTCCCGGCTGGGATTGATCATCGTGTAGATGTCGGGGCCCGTGGCGCTCGGGGCACCCATGGCGGTACGCACGGCATTCGGGCCGTGGAAAGCGTCGCGGAAACCTGAACCCATGTCCAGCGGCGCACCGACGATGGCCACGTTCACCTTGCCTGCGACCAGATCTTCGACGTTCAGCGCGACAGGAGCACCTGCGAACGTCGGAATGCCGCCGCCAAAGCCGCCGATATAGGCCGAGAGACTGATAGGGCCAGGCGTGCGTTTCGGATTCAATGTGGCGGGCCGGCGCATTTTCCAGGCGTTGAAATCCGGTGCCGTTTTGTCGAGCGGCACGCCGGCGGGGTCGCGACCTTCCTTGAAATCCACGGCATCGGCGGCCGACCGCAGCGCGGCGATATAGGACGTCGTCTGCTGCGGCGTGCTGGTGCGGATGCGCCCAAAAAAGTCGTCGGGGCGGACGAAACGTGTCGCGCGGCCGCTCTCGACATAAGGCTGATCGGTGGCGGAGATCTTGCTGCGCACATCATCCGGAATTTTGACCGGCTCAAGCTCTTCCGAGGTGGTGCCAACCTTCTCGCGCGGCGCCGTTGCTCCGGCGGCGGCTTGCGGCGGCTGCTGGGCGGCCGCACCTGCCACCATTGCGGCGAGAACCAGGGGCGTCAGCGCGAACGAAAGCGCGCGGGCGCGTCGAAACGTGTGGGCCAACGTGGGATTCATGTTTTTCCCTCCCAAAAACGAATATCGACCGAGGTTTAGCAGATCGCTCCGAGCATCGCTTCTTTCCGAGCGCGCTGGACTTTTGTGTGCGGGCAGTACCGGCCAGGCGCCCCACGCGGACGACGTTCCGTTCATGACTTTATGAGGGATGGGCCTAAGGGGACGGCGGAGCGGTGTAATAGTGCTTCATGAAAGCATCCAGGATCAGCTTCACGGCTTGGCGGTTCACGTGACGCACGTTCCCGTCATCGCCGTACATGGGGAACGGTAAATGACCTGAAAGCCAGCGCACGATCTCGAATGACGGCCAATAGGCGACGCGCGGCAACCCGGCCCGCGTGACCTGTTCAATGGCAACCCGCAATGTGGATTTAGAGACGCAGTCGGCCGTGATGCAGGAGCGGTCTTCAAATGTGGCTTTCAGCGGTACGGGCGAGAGCGTGAAAATGATCTGCGCATTGGGCGCGACGGAATGCACGAGGTCCACAAGGCGGCGCATATTGGCGGCGTTTTCCTCCACGGTGGACATGCGGCAGACATGGCGCGCGGGATCGTAAATTGATTTTGGGATGCCGCGCCAGAACGTCGTCTTGGTCTGCGTGTCCTCCCACACCTCCGCCAAGCCGATGGTAAAGACAAAGCCCGCCGCTGCTTTCACATTGGCGAGATAGGTGTCACGCTCAACCTCGGGCTTCCACTTAATGGCCCCGCCATCCTGTTCGTCGTACCAATAGGAATCCGACGACTGCTCGCCGGTGATGCACCATTCGAAGAACTGGCGCACGGCGAAAGTGTTGTTGAGCCCCGGCGGCACACAAACCCAGCCTGTCGTCATACCGCTCTCGGCGATGTAGCGATTGAGTTCCTCGGCAAAACACGAACCCACCGTCAAAAGGATTGACGAGCGGTCGAAGAGAGGCTTTTCCGGCAGATGGCCGGGCAACACATAAGTTTCGATAAGCTTGGGAAGATCCTGATACTCCTCCATCCGGCGCGGATGCAGGTTCATCTTTGAGGCCGAGAAATGCCAGGGTTCCACGGCAAGCCCTCTCGGCCCCGCGACGGTCTTTACAGCTGTGGCGTTCGGAAGCAGGCGGTTATACTGCAAGTATGCCCGCGTCTCCTCACCGATTTGACCCAGGGCGCGCACGACGCTGCCAAGTGTAGCGTAGAAGTCGTTGCTCACCACACCAATGCGGACATATTCCTTGAAGTGTGCGAGGGTCGCCTCATTGTCTTTGCGGATGTGGGCGATAACACCGAGATAGAAGGAGGCCTCGCCGGCCCGCTGCTGGGCCACGACAGTACGTTGAAAGAGGGTTTGGGCCTCATCGAGGTGCTGCGCGTGCAGAGCGACAAGCGCCTCTTCGTAGAAAGTTGCCATGCTCAAGATTTCCCGCGTGTTAGATGCGTAAGCGTCTTAGAGATAATATTAACATAGAACGCGACGGGCGAGATTTACATCCTGCGACGGTGGCGCGACAGAGCAAACCTGGGCCCGGCGGTATCAACTGCCGCGAAACCGCCGCGAAACCTAAGCAAAAAGCCCTGGACCGGTGGGCCCAGGGCTTCTGATTTTCTCTCATTCACAAGGCGGCGGCTCGATCTGATCATGGGCACAGCTCATGGGCACAGCTCATGGGCACAGTATGTGTACAAACACCGTCAGTCTTCCCGCACGGGCTTTTACCGCGTATCAATTCAGGACCGGAAAAACGTTGGGGGCACGGCCATGAAACTGTCGATTTCCGCGTTCAAACGGATTCTTTTTCTATCAGCCGGGATCACAGTCTCCAGCGCCGCGCAGGCTTACGACGTTTTCGAAAAATCCATCGGCGACCTGCAGGCCGCGCTTGCTTCCGGCGAGGTCACGTCGCATCAACTGGTGGAAGGCTACCTCGCGCGCATCCAGGCTTATGACAAAGCCGGGCCGAAGCTCAATGCCATCGTCGTCGTGGAAAGCTTCTCAAACTGGTTTAGTGAAGCTTGTGAGCGCGCAGGACTTCCAAAGTGTTCCGCTCACGGGTTGCGGAAAGCTGGCGCAACGATTGCTGCAGAGAACGGCGCAACGGAGATGGAGCTTATGGCGATCTTTGGCTGGTCCAGCCCTCAGCAAGCCGCGGTCTATACCCGCAAGGCCAATCGCGTGCGGTTAGCAGACCGCGCCATACACCTGCTTGTCCCGGAACGGATCGAGGACAACGGGGGACAGAAGAGAAACGGCTTTGTCGCACCTTTTGACCCGCCAAACGCGGGTGCGACCAAAACTAGGAAAAAAGCTAAGGCCAGCAATGGCTGAAGAAAGTAATGGTGGGCGCACCAGGACTCGAACCTGGGACCCGCTGATTAAGAGTCAGCTGCTCTACCAACTGAGCTATGCGCCC
>CANJBL010000018.1 GCA_947472795.1 Fidelibacterota bacterium
CATGGCGAACTCGTCCATATAACTCCACGCCCTTCATCCCTCCGCCTTCCGCCAACCAGGCAAAAGGCTATCTGCTGACGGAGTTTTACTCCGGCGCAACCAGATTATCCGGCCGCTTCAGTGAGGGATTATTGCTCCGGCGCTTACAGCGCAGCCGGTGGCTACTTCACCTTCTCGAAAATCAGCACCGAGGTCACCGCGCCATCCTTGCTTTTGAGCAATGAGGCGTAGGACTTGCCGTCCTTGCTCAGCCAATGCTCAAACAGCAGGCCCGCGCGTTTGGGGTCATCCATCACAAAAGAGATATAGCTGGAGCGCGGCTTGGAGCTGTCGAGCGTCACCGTGCCGATCTTCCCACCCGTCACCACGTCAAAAAGTGGGTATGGTTTTCCGTCGCTCTTCGCCTCATAGCGATATCCCGAGCGCTTTCCGCCGTTCATGATCTCTGCGGCAAAGCTTTCAAAGCCATTCTCGTGACCTCTGACCACTGTCTCTGTGTAGCTGGAGCCGGTGTTGGAACGCTCCTGCGATAACACCCACGTTCCACTGTAGGCCTTCTCGTCATCGGCCCACGCGTTTACATCAAAGAAGCCGCAAGCGATGAAAAAAGCTGCAATCGGCAATGCTAACGTGCGCCACATATGAACCCTCCCTTTCTGAATCTCCCCCGACAGGGTACCGCGCCTGACATCCACCGCGGTGTGCTTTTTCGCTCCGGGCTGGTGCCGCGCGAGCCCCATGGCCACACGCCAAAACAAAACCGCCGCTCTTCGGTCTGAAGAGCGGCGGTTCAATGTCGCAAACCGGATTTACTTCACTGCTTCCGGCGTCTTGTTCTCGGTGCCGTCGTCGGAGGCGTCTTCCTCCTCGGCTTCCTTCTTTGGTGCCGTCTTGGCCGGCGTGATGACGAACGTGGGTTTGTCGTTCTCGATATCCACCTTCACGTTGCCACCGGTAATGAGATCGCCGAACAACAGGTGATCGGCCAAAGGCTTCTTGATCTCCTGCTGGATGACGCGGCTCAAGGGGCGTGCGCCCATACGGACATCGTAGCCGCGCTTGGCCAGCCAATCGCGCGCAGCCTGGCTGAGTTCGATGGTGACGTTGCGGTCGGAGAGTTGGCCCTCCAGCTGCATGACGAACTTGTCCACCACCTTGCCGACGATCTCCGGCGAAAGTGCCGCGAAGGGAATGATCGCATCCAGGCGGTTGCGGAACTCAGGCGTAAACATGCGCTCGATGGCTTCCTTGTCCTCCCCTTCCCGCTTGTCGCGTTCGAAGCCGATGGCGTTTTTCGCCATGTCGGACGCTCCAGCGTTGGTAGTCATGATCAGGATGACGTTGCGGAAGTTCACGCTCTTGCCGTTGTGGTCGGTCAGCTTGCCGTGGTCCATCACTTGCAACAGGATGTTGAACAGGTCCGGGTGTGCCTTCTCGATTTCGTCCAGCAGCAGCACGCAGTGCGGATGCTGATCGACGGCGTCGGTGAGCAAGCCACCTTGGTCAAAGCCCACATAGCCCGGCGGTGCGCCGATCAGGCGCGAGACCGAATGGCGCTCCATGTACTCGGACATGTCGAAGCGATGCAGCTCGATGCCCAGCGAGTTAGCCAACTGGCGCGCCACCTCCGTCTTGCCGACACCCGTGGGGCCGGAGAACAGGTAGCTGCCGATAGGCTTCTCGGGTTCGCGCAAACCCGCGCGGCTGAGCTTGATGGCGCTGGACAGCGCGACGATGGCTTCGCTCTGCCCGAAGACCATGGTCTTCAGGTCGCGATCCAGGTTCTGCAGCGACTTCTTGTCGTCGCGAGACACGGTCTTGGGTGGAACACGGGCGATCTTGGCCACCACCTCTTCCACGTCCTTCACCGTCACCACCTTGCGACGCTTACCTTCCGGCAGAAGCATGCGCGAGGCGCCTACTTCGTCGATGACATCAATCGCCTTGTCCGGCAGCTTGCGGTCGTGGATGTAGCGCGCGGCCAACTCCACCGCCGTGCGGATGGCCTCGGCGGTGTAGCGCACTTTGTGGTGCTCTTCGTAGTACGGCTTCAGCCCTTTGAGGATCTTGATGGTGTCTTCCACCGAAGGCTCCGCCACGTCGATCTTCTGGAAGCGGCGCACCAGCGCACGGTCCTTCTCGAAGTGATTGCGGTATTCCTTATAAGTGGTCGAGCCGATGCACTTCAGCGAGCCCGAAGCCAGCGCCGGCTTTAACAGGTTGCTCGCATCCATGGCGCCGCCAGACGTAGCGCCGGCGCCGATCACCGTGTGGATCTCGTCGATGAACAGCACCGCGCCCTTCATGGCCTCCAGCTCGGAGACCACGGCTTTCAGGCGTTCCTCGAAGTCGCCGCGATAACGCGTACCGGCCAGCAGCGCGCCCATGTCGAGCGAGAAGATGGTGGCATCGAACAGCACTTCCGGCACTTCTTTGTTGATGATGCGCCGCGCCAAACCTTCGGCGATGGCGGTCTTGCCGACGCCCGCGTCACCCACATACAGCGGATTGTTCTTGGTGCGCCGGCATAGGATCTGGATCGTGCGCTCGATCTCCTTCTCGCGCCCGATCAAAGGATCGATCTTGCCGGCGGCGGCCTTCTCGTTGAGGTCGACGCAGTAGGCGGTCAGAGCTTCGCGGCCCTTCTTCACCACTTCTTCGGATTTGGCGTTCTCGTCGGCGCCGTGCACGGTTTTGCGCTCACCGCCGCCCGCAGCGCCCGTTGCCGGGCGCTTGGCGATACCATGGGAAATGTAATTGACCGCGTCTAGGCGGCTCATGTCCTGTAGCTGCAGGAAATAGACGGAGTGGCTTTCGCGTTCCGAGAACAGCGCCACCAGCACGTTGGCGCCGGTCACTTCCTCGCGGCCCGAGGATTGCACATGAATGGCGGCGCGCTGCACCACGCGTTGGAAACCAGCAGTGGGTTTCGGGTCTTCGCCCGCCACGGACACCAGATCGCGCAAGTCCTCGTTGAGGAAATCGCGCACGGTGTTGCGCAGTTGTTCGATTTCGACATTGCACGCGCGCATGACGGCGATGGCGTCCGCATCGTCGCACAAAGCGAACAACAGGTGTTCGAGCGTGGCGTATTCGTGACGGCGCTCGGCGGCAGCCGCCAGCGCGTGATGAAGGGTCTTTTCCAGGTTTTGAGACAACATCGACAAGGGAAATAGGGTCCTTTCAACTGGTGTTCCGCACGCTTCTTTACGTTGCGTCCGGTCGGCGTTCCGAAGACTCAGGTCCCCTCGCTCGCTGTCTCCGGGTTTCTGCTCACTCCTTCTCCAGCGTGCACTGAAGCGGATGCTGGTTCTTACGCGCCAGCTCCATGGTCTGGTTCACCTTGGTCTCGGCCACTTCGAAGGTGAACACCCCGCAGATGCCTACGCCCTTCTGATGGACATGCAGCATGATGCGGGTGGCCTCTTCCGCGCTTTTCGAGAAGTAGCGCTCCAACACATGCACCACAAACTCCATGGGCGTGTAATCGTCATTGAGCATCAGCACTTTGTACATGGACGGCTTCTTGACCTTGGCGCGCGGCTTTACCACCACGCCCGTGGTCGTGCGGCCGTCGTCATTGCCGTCCTTACGTTCGTCGGCCATAGCTAAAGGCGGAGAAAGGCGGATCATCGTCCCAGATACCCAAGGCGTACGTTCTAAATCTGTAGATAGCGGCGTCATGCTTTGTAGAATACCAAACCTGCCCCTAAGTATGTGTCAAAATTCCTCGCGCGCCAGTCCCGGGGGAAAAATTTAATTGGCCCAGCGCTCTATACCCGAAACGGCGGTGCCGTGAAATTCGTTGCTGGTACCCAATCACAAATGAGATCAGAAACGACGCCAGATACAAGCATGTGTGAGGGCAACCCGTACCCCGTGTATCGGCTGTAACATTCTTAATATGGGTGAAAAATCATGCGATTCAAGGGGATGCGCAGGATTTTCTAGACAGGGCGACTCCAACCGCGTATTTTTATCCACATAACGCCGGGTTAACCGGGGGCCGCTTAAGCTGGCGGATGCGGTTAGAGAAGAACGAACAATCCACTGCGCCAAAAATCCCCAGCCTACCGGGGGCGTACTCAGATCGTTGTCTGAGGGTTTTTGTTGAGGGATGAGGGAATGAGATTGCGCGTCGGACTGGTTCGTTTTTGCGCGGGGTTTTGCTCGCTAGCGCTGCTCGCAGGCGCTCCTGCGCTGGCCTCCGCCGCTCAACCTAAAAGCTCATTTAAGGCGCCGGTCGCCAAAACCAAGTCTGTCCGTGCGCCCCGCACGCCGGTGGCCAAATATCATGGTCCCATTTATTCCGCGATCATCCTCGATGCCAACACCGGTCAGGTGCTGAACGAGATCAACTCCGACACCCAGAGCTATCCTGCGTCTCTCACCAAGATGATGACGCTCTATATGCTCTTCGAAGCCCTGGAAAAGGGCCAAGTGACCATGGACACGCCCATGCCGGTGTCCCGTCATGCCTCCATGGCCGCGCCCTCCAAGCTGGGCCTGCGCCCGAAGATGAAGATCAGCGTCGAGCAAGCCATCCAGGCCCTCATCACCAAATCAGCGAACGATGTGGCCGTTGTCACCGGCGAATACCTGGCCGGCGGCTCCGAAGACAAATTTGCCGAGATGATGACCTTCAGGGCGCGCATGCTCGGCATGAAGCAGACAGCCTTCCGCAACGCCTCGGGCCTGCCCGATCCCGGCCAGCTTTCCTCGGCCCGCGACATGGCTACTCTTGCCTCGCACCTCATCAAGGACTTCCCGCAGTACTACCCGCAGTTCAGCCGCATGGAATTCGCCTTCCAGGGCCAGACCATCCGCACCCACAACCACCTGCTGGAATTCTATGAAGGCGCGGACGGCATCAAGACCGGCTACACCGCCGCGTCCGGCTTCAACCTCGTCGCCTCCGCCACCCGCAACGGCTATCGCCTCATCGGCGTATTGTTCGGCGGCGAAACCGCCAGTCAGCGCGACAAGAAGCTGGCGGGCATGATGGATGACGGCTTCGCGGTTCTCTCCGGCACACCCGGCACGCTCATTGCCGATGCCAACAAGAACGGCGCCGCCACCGACCGCATTGCTGCCCAGATCAACCAGACCCAGGTTGCCGCCTTGCAGGTCAAGGAACCTGCCGACAAGGAAGAAGGCGACGCCGACGATACCTTCAAGTCCGTCACCAAGACCGGCCCCATCGTCACGTCGGCGCTTCCGCCCATGGCAGCAGCACCCGTGACCGAAGCGCCCGTTGCCGCGAGAACCCAGGGGAATACAAGAACCACCACCCTCGCCGCGCTAACGCCTGCGGCACCCCGCGCACCAGTACCGAACGGCGCTGTCGCCGCCGCCCAAGCTCTGACCACCTTTGGTGTACAGATTGGCGCCTTCAGCAACCGCGCCACGGCGGAGGCGCAAGCCACCACGGCGGCCATGAAACTGAAGAGCACCTTCTCCACCGCTGCGGCCACGGTCCTTCCGGTCAAGTCCGGCGACAAGGTGATCTACCGCGCCCGCGTGGTCGGCCTCACCCAGCCTGATCTGATCAAGGCCTGCGGCATCATCGGCAAGCAGATCAAAGGCGCCTGCCAGGCCATCGGCCCGGACTCCACGGTCGCCGCGCGCTAATTAAATGTACCAGGTACATTTATTCGGCTGACGTTCAGCCATTCACCAAACTGAGAATGCGCTCCGCTGCTTGCATGCGGGCCCGCGTGCGCCAGGCCCCGGCGAGGTCACGCAACGCCTCGTGATGTAAGGGCGCGGCTTTCAGCACGCCCAGATAAATCTCCGCCGCTTCCACCACACGCCCCTGCGCGAGAAGATCATTCGCACGCGCAAAGCGGACTGCAATCTCGTCGTCAAAGTTATAGAAGCGCCCTGCCGCGTCGGTATGACCGCTGTAAATGAAGCGCTTGCGGTCCTCATTCAGAGTCTTCCAGGCTTGAAAAGCCGGCTCGGCGTCGGCTGGTTTTCCCGTCCCTTCAGGCACCGCTACGCCTGCCCACTTGTAATGGAAGGAATACTTGCTGCGAAACATGACCGTCGCGCGGCCATCATGCGCCGTCGATATTCCCCGCACCCGCGCCGCGGCCCAGAGCACGCGGTCGTTGATGGGGCTGAATGTCTTGGGCATCGTGCCCCAGAGACTGAGCAGCGAAAAGGCGGCCGCCGTAAAGAAGAAGCAACTGGTATCGACAAACGTCTCACCATCGTTCTCCTTGCACGTGATGAGGAACGAGCCATCCAGATGGTGGATGGCTCTGCCCGATGTGCAAATCGCCGCACCCGTGGCCGCATGAAGCTCAATCATGCCCGCGATGTGCTCGGGCGCGAACCAGTTGTCGGCATCGAGGAACGCAATAGCGTTGCATCCATCCGCGAGCGCGGCCAGCGCA
The DNA here is from genome assembly GCA_947472795.1 of Fidelibacterota bacterium. GTDB lineage: Bacteria > Pseudomonadota > Alphaproteobacteria > Rhodospirillales > Rhodospirillaceae > SHVO01. The sequence continues at coordinate 6,402 of CANJBL010000018.1, forward strand.
CCTACCCAGCGCGCATGATTGCCATTGTCGCCGTGGCTGTTCGCAAGTGGGATGTGAACAACGTTCCAGCCATCGACATGCGGCTGCGGATGACCGTCGGCGACCATGTAGTGCGTGCACGCATATGTCTGCGCGACGACACTGTCGTGACAGGCCTTTAAAACGCCGGGACTTTCCTTGTAATACGGCGTGACGATGCCGACACGCAGCGCCGGCTTACCGCGCGCAGTGTCCGGATCGACCGCTACTGACTTATCAGTCGGCACGAGAAGTCATCCCCCGTTCACCGCCGCAAAAACTCTCGCGGTGAGTCTGGTATCAGTGCCCCACGCTTTCCGTCGGCAGATCGAGCCCGCTGGCTTTCAATTGCGCGGCCAACTCGTGCTTCAACCCTTCGAGATGCTCCTCGGTATCGGCTTCGGCGCGGGCCACCAGCACGGCTTGCGTGTTTGACGCGCGCAGCAGCCACCAGCCACCCTTGCCCGTCACGCGAACACCATCAATGTCGGACACTTTGGCGCCGGATTTGGCGAGGCGCGCTTTTACTTCGTCGATCACCGCGAACTTGCGTTCGTCGGCGCACGGGAATCTCAATTCAGGCGTATTCACCAGCACTGGCATCTTGTCGTAGCGCTTGGCGAGGTCGTAGCTCTCGTCGCGCGCCATGATGCTGAGGAAGCGCACGGCGGAATAAATCGCATCGTCGAAACCGTAGTACTTGTCGGCGAAGAAGATGTGCCCGCTCATCTCACCTGCCAGCGGCGCATTCGTTTCGGCCATCTTGTTCTTGATGAGCGAATGGCCTGTCTTCCAGATGATGGGCTTGCCGCCCATGCGCGCCACTTCGTCGAACAGCGCCTGGCTCGCTTTCACATCAGCGATGATCGGCGCACCAGGATGGCTTTTCAAAACATCCTCGGCCAAAATTTGCATAATCTGATCGCCCCAGAGGATGCGGCCCTTGCCGTCCACAACACCGATGCGGTCCGCATCGCCGTCGAAGGCAAACCCAACCGCTGCCTTCTCGCGTTTCACCGCGTCGATCAGCTGCTCCAGATTTTTCGGCACTGTCGGGTCCGGATGATGCGCCGGAAATGTGCCGTCGATGGTGCCGTTCAGCACGATGTGTTTCCCCGGCAGGCGCTTCACCAGGTGCGTCACCACTTCGGCGCCTGCACCATTGCCCGGGTCCCACACGACGGTCAGCTCACGTGCGCCCGCGAAATCTTTCAAAAGGCGTTCGAGATAAGCATCGAACGCCGGCGTCTCGATGACTTTGCCGCTCTTCTCTCCCTGGGCCTTTTCCACATCACCGGCCGCGGCCATCTTGCCCAGCTTCTTGATATCGTCGCCGAAGAACGGCTTCTTACCGAGCATCATCTTGAAGCCGTTGTGCGTCGGCGGATTGTGCGAGCCCGTCACCATAATGCCGCCATCGGCCTTGCCGTCGAAGGTCGCGAAATACAGCATCGGCGTCGGTCCACGTCCCACCCGTTCTACCGTGAGACCCGTGGACTTCAATCCCTCCACCAGCGCCGCTTCCATCGCGGGCGAGCTCAAACGTCCGTCATAGCCCACGCGCACGCGGGTGCCGCCGCTGCGCTTCACGACGGTTCCGAACGTCTCGCCCACCGCGCGCGCATCAGCGGGAAACAGCGTTTCCTCGGTGATGCCACGGATATCGTACTCGCGCAGGATCGAGGGATGGAACGTATGGGTCATGGAGCTAGCTCGTGAAGTTTGGAGTTATTTGGGGGCGGGACGCCCGACGCACGTATATCGGAAACCCGCCGCTTCCATGTCCGCCGGCGCATAGATATTGCGCAAATCGACGATCACGGGCTCGGCGAGGAGAGATTTCATGCGCTTAACGTCCAGATTGCGGAACTGGTTCCATTCCGTCAGCACAACAGCTGCATGCGCACCCTGCATGGCGTCGTAGGCGTCCTCGCAATAGGTGATATCCGCCAGCATCTTCTTGGCTTCATGCGTACCTTCCGGGTCATAGGCCCGCACCGTCGCGCCCATTTCCTTCAGGGCCGGCACGATGACCAGGCTCGGCGCATCGCGCATATCGTCGGTGTTGGGCTTGAAGGTCAGGCCCAGTATGGCAACTGTCTTGCCCTTCACACTGCCCCCGCAGGCCGTGGCGATACGGTCGGCCATGGCGCGTTTGCGCTTCTCGTTCACGTCCACCACGGTCTCAATAATGCGCAATGGCGCGCCGTAATCCTGCGCGGTCTTCACCAGCGCCAGCGTGTCCTTGGGGAAGCACGAGCCGCCGTAACCAGGGCCCGGGTGCAGGAACTTCTTGCCGATACGTCCATCCAAACCAATACCCCGTGCCACGTCGTGCACGTCGGCCCCCACCTTCTCGCACAGGTCCGCGATCTCGTTGATGAAGGTGATCTTGGTGGCCAGGAACGTGTTCGCCGCGTACTTGATGATCTCGGACGTCTCGAGTTTTGTGAACAGGATCGGCGTCTCGATCAGGAACAGCGGACGGTAGAGCTGGCGCATGACCTGCTGCGCGCGTTCGGTTTCCGCGCCGATGACAACGCGGTCGGGCCGCATGAAGTCGTTGATGGCCGACCCTTCGCGCAGGAACTCCGGGTTCGACGCCACGTCGAATTCCAACTCGGGCCGCGCCGCGCGGATAATGCGTTCCACCTCGCGTCCCGTGCCCACCGGCACCGTAGATTTTGTCACCACCACCGCATAACCGGTGAGATGCCCGGCGATATCCATGGCCGCGCCGTAAACATAAGACAAATCCGCATGACCGTCCCCGCGCCGGCTGGGCGTGCCCACCGCGATGAACACGGCCGAAGCTCCGGCGATGGCGCTCTTGATATCGGTAGTGAAAGACAAGCGGCCTGCTTCGGCATTCTTCTTCACCAGCACATCGAGGCCTGGTTCGAAGATGGGGATTTCGCCGCGCTTCAGGCGTTCGATCTTGCTCTCGTCGCGGTCCACGCACACCACATCGACGCCGAATTCCGAGAAGCATGCGCCGGAGACCAGTCCCACATAGCCGGTGCCGATGACAGCAATGCGCATGGAGCGTGTCCTACTTCAGCAGTTTCTGGAGGAGCGGGCGCAAACGGTCGGCCATCTCCGGGTGCGCGAGGCCGAAGGCCACGTTCGCTTCCACAAAGCCCACGCGCGTGCCGCAGTCGTAGCGCACGCCTTCGAAGCGCAAACCATGGAACGGCACTTTATCCAGCGTGCGGTTAAGGCCGTCGGTCAACTGGATTTCATTTCCCGCGCCGCGCGTCTTCTTGTCCAGTTCCGTGAAAACGGACGGGTCGAGCACATAGCGCCCGATGATGGCGAGCGTCGATGGCGCTTTGTCCGGCGCCGGCTTCTCCACCAGGCCTTTGGCCTTGGCGAGTTTGCCGTCGTCGGTCAGCACATCGAGGATGCCGTAGCGGTTCGTCTGGTCGCGCGGCACGTCTTCCACCGCCACCACGTGCCCGCCGACCTGCGCGTGCGCGTCGATCAGCTGCTTCAGGCACGGCGTGTTGGACAGCACCATGTCGTCGGGCAGGATCACGGCGAAGGGTTCGTTGCCCACCAGCTCCCAGGCACACCACACGGCGTGGCCAAGGCCCAGCGGATTGCCCTGCTTCACGATATGCATTGCGCCCGCGGGTAGGCTCGCATCGCGTACCAATTTTAGTTCCGCCGTCTTGCCTTTTTCCTCCAGCGCCCGCTCCAGCTCCGGATGCGGCGAGAAATGCGCGGCGATGGATTCCTTGCCCTCGGCGGAGACGAAAATGAACTCTTCGATGCCCGCCGCACGGGCTTCCTCTATGGCGTACTGGACCACCGGCTTGTCGATGACCGGGATCATTTCCTTCGGGATAACTTTGGTTGCGGGAAGGAAGCGGGTGCCGAGACCAGCGACGGGTAGCACCGCCTTACGCACGCGTTGAACCATGGGAGACCTTTAGAAAGAAGCTGAATTTAAGCAGTTGAAATCAAACAGAAATATTGCCGCTTGGAACGGTCTTGGCGCTTTTGTGCCATGCCCCGGCGAGGCTTGCAACCGCTGACCGCGCACCCCAGCCGGGCGGAAAACCCGGGCCAGAAATAACGTCCGATCAGCGCCGAAGTTTCTTCAGCATCACGTCTTTAGCTTGGTTCACTTTGGCGGCCAGGTAGTCGGTGCCGCCCTTGTCCGGGTGGATCTGGCTCATGAGCCTTTTATAGGCGGCCTTCACGTCGTCTTCCGAAGCCCCCATCTCCACACCCAGGATGCGCGCCGCCTCCTCCACGGTCATGCTTCCGGTTGCCGACGGCGCACCGGGGGCGCTTGCGCCCTCGCCGCTTCCCGCCTCGGCCTTGCCCCTGAACATGTCGCGGAACTGGCGGCCCATCTGCACCATGCTCAGGATGCGCCAGATCCAGCCGACCAACGCGATCAAGGCGGCCATGGCCGCGCCAAAACGCCCGGTGATGCCAAGCCCGGCGATCACCAGAAGAATGAGCAGGATTCCGCTCCAGTTGATGGTCTTGCGCACGGTCTTGATGTCCGTGTGCGCGAACCAGCGCAACACCTGCACCGCAATCACCAGGATCAGGAGCCCAAGAAGAAGAAGGGTCATGAGATCAAAACTCGCTTTTCGTCCCGCTTAGCCCGCATGCCGACAACATCCTCATACGTCATCCTGGGGCTTGACCCCAGGATCCAGGGTTACTCAGTGCGATGTTTGTCGCCCTGGGTCCTGGGAATGAATCCCAGGACGACGCAGAATTTATGTCGCAGTTTAGTGGTCTAAGTTTCGCCAAGTGTTGCAGTTTTTAAGCATGACTTACTGCCCGCGCGTCCAAACCCAGCGCCGTGATGAGATTGCGGATTTCCTGCCGCGCGGCCACATGCGACATGGCCACTTGGCCGCTTGAAAGCACCGCCAGATCCTCTGCCGTCAGGCCATCGAGAAACAGCTCGCGGTAGATCACGCGCTCGTGGATACCTTCCGCCACGCGAAAGCCGATGCGCTTGGCAAGGTCGCTCACCAGGCGCGCCATCAATTTCTTGTTGCGCGCGTCCAGCTGACCCAGGCGGTTGCGCACCACAACCCAATCCATGGACCCGCCGTCGCGTTTGGCGCGCACTTGCTTTGCTTTCCACACCCGCTCGGCATAATGGCTGGGCCGCTGGATCGTCTGCTTCTGCGGGTCCACATGCGCCAGCACATCCAGATCGATAAGGCTGTCATTGATCGGCGACACCAATACGTCGGCGTACGCATGGCCCACCTGCGACAAGGCGCTGTCGTGACCCGGCGTGTCGATGATGACGGCCTGGCACTTGCTGACGTGGCTGAGCGCGCTTTCCACCGCCGTCTCCAGCACCTGATGCGGGGCAAGATCGAGGGCGATGTGCTCGGGCATGGGCACGGCAACACCCGTCCTCTGCGCGTATTGGCGGCGGTTGGCCACATAGCGGGAAATGGTGCCCTGGCGTGCATCGAGGTCGAGGGTGGCGACACTCATCCCGCGATTGAGCAAGGCCACGGCCAGATGCATGGCCAGCGTCGATTTGCCCGTGCCGCCTTTCTCGTTACCAAAAACAATGATGCGGGGTGCGTTGATCTGCGGCGATGCGGCTGTCATGAGCGGACATTATCCCCACGCCCATCAGCGCGCAACTTGACCCGCACCTATCGTACCCTCACACTCGCGAACGCCCTGAGGAGATCGCCATGGAGACAGCAGACTGCGTTGTGATCGGTGCCGGCATCGTGGGTCTTGCGATGGCGCGCGCCATGGCGCGCAAAGGGCGCGAGGTGCTCATCCTTGAGTCCGAAGACGCCTTTGGCACGGCCACCAGCTCGCGCAACAGCGAAGTCATTCACGCCGGCATCTTCTACACCCACGGCAGCCTGAAAGAACGCCTCTGCATCGAGGGCCGCGACAAGCTCTACGCCTTCTGCGACGCCTATGGCATCACTTACAAGCGCACCACCAAGATCGTTTATGCCGAGGACGGCCAGATCGACGGCCTGAAGGCCCTCCAGAAACACGCCGCCAACAGCGGCGTGCATATGACCTGGATGACCAGCGCCGACGCCAAACGCATCGAGCCTAACCTGCACTGCGCTGCCGCCCTGCACTCGCCCCTTACCGGCATCCTCGATAGCCATGCCTTCATGCTGGCGCTTTTGGGCGAGGCCGAGGAGAAGGGCGGCGCCATCGCCTACAACACGCCTGTCATTGGCGGACGTGGGCGCGAGGATGGCGTCGAGATCGATACCGGTGGGTCTTCGGCCATGACCTTGCACGCGCGCACGGTCATCAATTGCGCCGGCCTTGGCGCGCAGGCCATCGGGCGCGTCATCGCGGGCGTGAAACCGGGCACCGTTCCGCCGCAGCATTACGCCAAGGGCAACTACTTCTATCTCTCCGGCAAACCGCCCTTCACCCGCCTCATCTATCCCTTGCCCGGCAAGGCCAGCCTCGGCCTGCACTACACCCTCGATCTCGCCGGCCAGGGCCGCTTCGGGCCCGACATCCAATGGGTGGACAAGATCGACTACCATGTGGATGAAAGCCGCGAGCCACTGTTCGCCGCTGAAATTCGTAAATATTGGCCGGAGATGCCGGACGGCGTACTCCGTCCCGGTTACGCTGGAATTCGCCCGAAAATTCAAGGACCTGGCGAGCCTTCCAAGGACTTTGTGATCCAAATGCCCGAGGACACCGGCGTTAACGGTTTCGTTGCCCTTTACGGCATAGAATCACCGGGTTTGACCTCCAGCCTTGCCATTGCCGACTACGTGGCGGATCGGTTGCCGTAAATGACGCTGACACGTGCCTCTCTATATGCCGCCGTCGCGGCCGTGAGCCTTTGCTCCGGCGGCCTGTTGATGGCTGCGCAATCTGCTGCGCCTGCCGCGCCCACACCTCCGGGCCGCCAGCTCGGCCCGCCGCCGGGTGCGGGCAATCTGCTCGAAGATGACGTCAACAACGCACCTCCGGCGCCGGTGGAAGAAAAGCCCATCATCCCCGTGGCGCCGCCGCAGGCGCGCCCGTCCCGCGCGCCCGACACCAGCACCGACCGCACCAAGATGCTGCTCGGTGAAGTCGAGATCCTCGATATCCCGCTCGACCAGATCCCCAACTACCGCGAGATCATGCGCGGCATCGTCACGGACCTTGCCACCTACGCCCATGCCCGCGATCAGAAGTTCATTGTCACCACGCGCGGCGGCTTCGACATGCTGGCCTGGAGCCAGCGTGAGTACGAGCTCGCCGAAGTGAAGCGCGATCCCCTCGCCAAAGAACCGGCGGATACCATCCTGCGCGTGGGCACGCCGCTCCGCCTTTATATCCAGGGCCTCAATGGCCTCGTCCTCAATGGTCAGTTCTGTGCGCCGCTGCGCGTGCCGCACGATGACCTCGACGATATGAAGAAGCTGGGCCTCAAGTTCCTCTCCATCGATCACTGCAAGGACGCCGCCGGCGCCCAGTCCGCGCTGCAAGCCTCCATCAAAACCAGCGTCGTCTCGCACACCGACATCGACCGCGCCGACATCTTCACCGCCGTGCCCAAGGCCAAGCCGCAGCCCGAGAACCCGCGCAATGTGCAGGTGCTGGGCGATGCGCGGAACATGCTGGTGATGCTGGACAGCGCCAACTACGCCTCACGCGAGGAATGGCTCGCCGCCCTTCAGAGCACCAACTACGACGTGCTCATCACCGACGCCTTCTACAAAGGCAAACAGAACCTCACGAAAGCCGAAGTGCACGGCTTGAAGTTCAAGCAGATGGGTGCCCGCCGCCTCGTGCTCGCGCGTATGGACGTCGGTTTCGCCGAGGACCAGCGCTACTACTGGAAACGCGAATGGCGCATCGGCGAACCCAGCTGGATTCAGGCTTTTGTGCCCGACCATCCTGGTCAATACGTTGTCGAATTCTGGAACCCAGCGTGGAAAGCCATCGTCGGCAAATACTTTACCGGCCTCATGGACTTAGGCTTTGATGGTGTCGTGTTCGACGGTGTCGAAGCTTATCGCCGCTGGGAATTTCGCACGCCGCTGGACCCCGGCCAGGCCGACGCCGCCCGTGCGACAAAACCTCGGGCCTCCACCGCAGCCGCACCCGCGCAGCCGAAGTAAGTCCCGTCACCGAGCAGTCAGTTCAACTCTGGTCGTCATCTCGTAATCTCGCGTCGCTGCTCTGGATCCTGGGGTCGCGCGCTAAAACGCGCGCGAACAATAAATCGCGCCTTCCGGCGCGGGTCCCAGGATGACGACGGCGTGTAGGACGACATCTCCCTTCTTACTCAAATGTCATCCTGAGGCTTGTCCCCAGGATCCAGGGTTACGGAGCACTCCATAAAAATGAACCCCGCCAAGTGTGACGGGGTTCGGGTATCACTCTGATCTCTTCGACGAAGCTAGTTCTTCAGCTTCAGCTCTCTGCCAATAAGATGATCGGGGTTCGCGCCGGGCTTCGGCGTGTATTTGTTGGCCCAGCCGCCGTCCCAGCTCGCGACATAGACATTGCCTTCGGTGTCCACGCTGAACTGGTGCGGGCGTGACATGCCGCCCGCGAAGCCGCCGCGTGTGCCGCCGTAGGCACCCCAATAATATTGAAGCTCGCCGTTCATATTGTACTTGAGCAGGCGGTTGAGCGACGCCGAGATCACCCACACTGCGTTACGCTCGTCGATGTAGACGCCGACCGGGTCCGCGATGTTCGGCCACTCTTCGATAAACTGACCCTTCTCGGTGAACACCTGGATGCGGTTGTTGGTGCGGTCGGCGACGTAGATGCGGTGCTGCTGATCGATCGCAACACCGTGCACAAGATCGAACTGCCCTGGGCCTTTGCCCAGCGAGCCGAACTCATACATGAATTCGCCCTTGGCGTTGTAACGCACGATGCGGCTATTCCAATAGCCGTCGGCCAGCAGGAAGTCGCCGTTCGGGAAAAACGCCAAGCATGCCGGATCGCCGTAGTGGTACGGGCCCGGGTGCGGGTTGGCGCGCGCTTCATCGCGGGTCTTTGGATCTTTGTGATCACCGATGCGCATCTCGAGTTTCTTCAGATCGTTTGAGAACTTCAGCACTTCCATGTGCATGCCGCGCCCGCCGCCACGCTCGACGATCCAGACGTGCCGCTCGGGGTCATACGGGCTGATGTACAGTTGGTGCGGTTTGTTGAGGACATTGTCCCACTGCTTCACCGTTTCGACGATGTCGCCGTTGCGGTTCACGATCACGAGGTAGTTGGTGTTGTCTTGCTTCTTCTCATGGGTCTTTGCGTCGCGGTCGCCCCAGACGCCGACGATGATGCGGTCGGGCGTGTCGGCCACGAGGCCGGAAACCTCACCCCACGTCAAACCATCCTTATGGTTCACAGCGGGCTTCCACCAGTTCGCCGGCGCGGCGTAATCGCCGTTCCGGGAATCTCCGCCCTTTTCCACCTTGGCAGCCGCCGCAGCGGCATGACTCACGCCGGAGCTTCCCGGCAATGTTGCAAGTCCCGCTGCGAACACAGCGAACATGCACACGCGATCCAGTTTCATAATTCCTCCCCTAAAGGTCTTCTAGAAGCTGATTGAGCGCTAACGGGCGATTATCCGTGGCGTGTTCGCCAGGCGTCAAGGTGATCGACGAAAGCGTGTGGAGCTTACCGTGGCAGCGGCAGTGCCCCATTGGCACCAGCGCCGCACAACGCGCGCATCACCCGGCGCGGGTGGTGTCAATGCGGTCGGGCTGGTGCCCTACTCGCCCTTGATCTTCTTGATCACCATGCCAAGACCGGCGACGAGCTTCTGACCCACCGGGCCGCCGTCGCCTTCCATCTTCTGCTGCATGACCAGGCGCAAGGCTTCCTGATGCACCTTCACCGCATCCATCTGCGCGTCGCTCAAATCCTCGCCGCAGTCTTCGATGAAACGGGCGAGCTGGCTGCCCACGGCCGTCATCAGCGGATATCCAAAACTGGTGCCCTGCCCTTTGATGGACTGCACCACTCCATAGAGTTCCTGCATGTGCGTCACGCGGTTGGCCGGGTCCTTCATGGCCTTGTCGTAGGCCTGGGCCAAGCGGGCCATGTCCTCTTGGGCGGCTTCGAGATAGTCGAATTTCGCGGTGAGGATCGAGCGCTCGGCTGCTTCCATCCAGACGGGATCGATATTCCCGGATACACCCGCAAGCTTCTGTTTTTGGCGAAGATTGTTAGGCGGGGTAATATACTCGACTTCTTTCTCGGCCATCGTTCACCTTCAGCCCTGGGACAAAGAGTGTAGCTCCTCTCCCCGAGGCTGACTACAGCCGGTTCGGGCGGAAAAAGGCTAAAGAAGGATCCAGGTCGCAAGACCCAGGAAGGTAAAAAACCCCACGCAATCCGTCACGGTTGTGAGAAACACCACGGCGGAATCGGCTGGATCGGCGCCGAATTTGTCGAGAATAAGCGGGATGGCCATTCCGGCAATGCCCGCCGCGACCATGTTGCAGATCATAGCCGTGCCAATGACCACGCCCAGCAGCGGATCATGGAACCATAGATAAGCAATCAGGCCGGTGATGGCCGCAAACAGCACCCCGTTGATGGAACCGACAAACAGCTCCTTCCACGCCACGCGCCCGGCATTGCTGGAATTGAGTTCGCGTGTCGCCAGCGAGCGTACCACGGTCGCCAGGGTCTGCGTGCCGGCGTTACCGCCCATCGAAGCGCAGATCGGCATCAACACCGCCAGCGCCGACAGTTTCTCGATGGATTTCTCAAAGACACCGATCACCGAAGACGCCAGGAACGCGGTGCCAAGGTTCACCACCAGCCACACAAAGCGCGACTGCGCTGTGGCCATGACGGTGCGATAGAGGCTGGAATCGTCCGCCGCGCGCACACCGGCCATCTTCAAGATGTCCTGCCCCGCTTCTTCGTCGATGACATCGACCACGTCATCGATGGTGATCTGGCCCACGAGGCGTCCCGACTTATCCACCACGGGCGCCGCGGTCAGGTTGCGCTGGCGAAACAGGAAGGCCACTTCCTCGCGGTCCATATCGACCGGGATCACGTCGATCTCCGGATCGATCAGGTCCTTCATGCGCTCGGGGCGCTTGGACTTCAGCACGCGGTGCAGTTCCACCACGCCTTGCGGGCGGTTACGCGGATCGACCACAAAGACCACGTAGAATCTTTCCGGAATCTGGCGCGCCGTGCGCAGGTAATCGATGCTCTCGCCCACGGTCCAGTAACTGGGCACGGCCACCAACTCGCGCTGCATCAGGCGCCCGGCGGAATGCTCGCCGTAGGCCAGGCCGTTTTCGATCAAGCTGCGCAGCTCATGCGGCGTGCGCGCCAGAACGGCGGTGCGTTCGTCGGGGTCCAGTTTGCCGGCGATGTAAACCGCGTCGTCCGAGTCCAGTTCCGTCAAGGCGACGGCGATATCCTCGAAGCCCAGCGCATCCATGACCTCGTCGCGCACTTCGGCGGCCAGTTCCGGCAGGACATCGGCGTTGAACTCGTCGCGGATCGCCTCCACCAGCAGCTTGCGGTCCTCGCTATCCAGGCGCTCGAGCAAGTCGGCCATGTCGGCGTAGTGCAAATCACCCACCAAACCGCGTACTTGCGCCTTATCGTCGGCACGCAAGGCCGCGGCCACCTGCTCGATGTAGCTGGGGGCTAGCTCGAAGTGCTCGTCCAGAGCCTCATCGCCCTGCGCCGCATACAAGGGCGCAGTCTGCGACGCCACATGTGGCGCAACAGGAGGCGTGGCCTGCTGAGGCGGTGGCGGTGTTTCAGCCATGGCAGCACCCTTTGACGGGCTTGCGGGATATTTGTTCGGAGGGGCGCGGGGCAAATGGCCCGTCCCGGACCTTTGCGCGCGCCTCTGAGGCCCTTGTGCCCCACGGATATGCAGAGATCAAGCGAAAGAACGGTTCATTCCCCCGTCAGTCGGGGACTGTTCCGTTACAGCGCTGTAAGTGTTTCGGGCTGAGCCGCACTATGACGCGGCCGCGCGCTTCAAGGCGCGTATCACCGGCAGAACCATCACCAGCGCAGCCAATTGCGCGACGACGAACATGGGCACATCCAAGGGCCGAATGCCCGCGAATGTGTCCGTGAAAGCGCGTCCGATGGTCGCCGCAGGATTGGCGAAGGACGTGGAAGCCGTGAACCAATAGGCGCCGGTGATGTAAGCGGCCACGGCCCCTGCCCCAATCGGGGTTCGATAGGCCGTCGTGCCCCAGATCACCATGAGCAATCCAATGGTCGCGACGATCTCAGCCACCCACTGACCCGTGCCCGACCTCATGTGCTGAGATACCTGCAAGACCGGCAGATCAAACATAAGGTGGGCCACCCAAGCCCCGACAATGGCACCGGCGATTTGGGCGATGACATAAAGCGGCGCACGCCTCCATGGGAATTCCCCAACCAGGGCGGCGCTTACGGTCACAACCGGATTCATATGCGCGCCCGACACCGGCCCCACTACCAGAATCAGAACAAAGAGCGCGGCCCCCGTGGCAATGCTATTGGCCAAGAGCGCCAAGCCCACATTGCCACTACATAACCGTTCAGCGGCGATGCCCGAACCGATCACAGCGATCAGCAGGAAGGTCGTGGCAAGAAATTCCGCCAGAACAGCATCGGTCCGAAGTTGGCGGGGAATGGAATCGCTCACGAGGGTTTCGATCCAAACTCATCAAGTCCGCACGACAGAAAATACCGGATGCGGGATTCAATGGTGAGATAGGCTACCCTGAAGGCCTCCATTTGCTGCTCGAATGTTCCATCCAGGGCGGCAGGATCCGGCAACCCCCAATGGGCGGTAATGGGCTGGCCCGGCCAGATCGGGCACACCTCGCCGGCCGCCTGATCGCAGACCGTGAAAACATAATCCATGACCGGCGCACCTGGCCCAGCGAATTCATTCCAGCTTTTACTACGCAGGCCGTCGGTAGGCAGATTGAGCTGTTTCAAGAGCGCGATCGACAAGGGATGCACCTCTCCCTTTGGAAAACTTCCCGCGCTATGGCCGCGCACGCGACCCTTCCCGAGATGCGTGAGCAACGCTTCAGCCAGAATGCTGCGCGCGGAATTTCCGGTGCAGAGGAAGAGAACGTTCGTGATCTTGCCAGTCATCGCATCACTTTTCATCGCATCACTTCGATTTGCGCGTTTTCTTGGGCTTGCACTTGGCTTGCGACGGCAGACATTGCGCCGCATCTCCGCCGCAGCAATTCTCGGTCAGATACCCGAGCAAAGCATTCATGCGCCGAAAGTCGGCGACATGAATCAACTCTCGCCCTCTGCGCTCGCAGCTCACAAGATCGGCATGCTTCAGCTGAACGAGATGGAACGATAGCGTTGCAGGCGGGATAGAGAGGGTCGCGCCAATCTTGCCAACCGACAGACCCTCCGGCCCCGCTTCCACCAGAAGCCGGAAAATGGCGAGCCTGGCCTCTTGCGCAAGAGCGGACAGGGTGTGAACGGCTTCATACGATTCCATATTTCTAGAAATATAGAAATATACTGCCACCGTCAATCACGCATGAACGTGTGACGTGATTTAAGATTAAAGCCGTGCCGTAAGGCTGAAGCGCACGCCGGCCGGTTCATAATGGAGCCGTGAGTCGCCGCCCAAATCGCGCACAACCAGGTCCTCCAGCAGCCGGCTTCCGAACCCCTTCTGCTTGGGAGGTGCGACTGGCGGTCCGCCGCTTTCTTCCCACTGCAGCTCCAGCTTGCCTTCCTGTACGCCCCACGCGACGTTCACACGGCCTTCCAGGCACGACAAGGCGCCGTACTTGGTCGCGTTCGTGGCCAGTTCGTGCAACGCCAGCGACAAGGCCAGTGCGTGCTTCGGTGAGATGTCGATGGGATCGCCGGACATCTTCACTTGGGTTGGCGCGAAGGCATCAAGCGCACGCATGACGATGTCCGTCAAATTTGCGCCGCTCCACGCACGCAAGGTCAACACGTCATGGGCTTGGGCCATGGAACGGATGCGGCGGTCCAAGGCCTCTCTCGCCGATGGCAGGTCGCGAGCGGAGCGGAAAGTCTGCGCCGAGAGCGCTTGAATGGTGGTCAGCGTGTTTTTAACGCGGTGGCTCAGCTCATTCAGCAGTAACCGCTGCAGGTCTTCGGCCTGTTTGCGTTCGGTCAGGTCCTTGCTCGCGCCGGAAATCGCCACGGGCTTGCGCTCGGTGCCCTCGCCGTCGAACTCAATGAGACCCCAGGCGCTCAGCCACCGCCAGCTGCCGTCCAGCTGCTTCACGCGGTATTCCACTTCGTATCGGCCATCTCCGTCTGGATCCATGGCCTTCTTGACCCGCTCCCACATCAGGGCAAGGTCATCGCGGTGAATTTTGGACTTCGCGCCCGCCTCATCGTGCAAGAAGCGCGCCTCGGTCAATCCATACAGGCGCTGGGCGTTTTCGTCATAGATGCAGATGTTGTCGGCGAATGTGTAGCGCCATGTCCCCATCTGCGAGGCCGTCATGGCGAGATCGAAGGTGCGTTTCTGGCGCGCAAGGGTTTGGAGCATGTCTTGCTCAGTCGAGACCTCCCGGGCGACACCGCTCATGGGCCGCGAGGCCGGAACGGCGCTCGACACAGCCATGTCGTGGCGCCCCAGCACATCCATCTGCGCGCCGTCCTGCAACTGGTCCACACAATAGCTGCACATGCAGATCATCCGCCTGCCTCGTACAGCCTCTTGCACCAGACTTTCGTAGTTCAGGAAATCCGCCCATTGATTGGGCGACACCCAGGCGCAGTTGCCGTTGGTGCGCACGCCGGCGTAACCAAGCTCCAGCGCATCCTGTTCGCGCTGCAGAAGGCCGCGCACAATCTCGCGGGGTTGAAGCTTTGCACCAGCGGCATACCACTGACCGCTGTCCGCGATTTCGATTTGCTTGTCGCGCTCACGCTGGTCCAGATCGGGGACCGCCGCGCGCAGGGCCGAACGGGCTTGCTCGGCTGTGAAAGCCTGCCCCGTCACCCACAGGCAGCGCTCGTTATTCTCTAATCCCGCCTTGAAATAGGGAACCAGCACATCGCGCAGCTCATGCCCGGCGCTGAAAAAGTGCGCCACATGGGCCCCCCACTGGAGATGGGGGACAGTTTGAAGGCCAGACGGCGACCACGAATGCATTGAGATGAATTGTCACTGGTTAATATAACCACCAGTTTAGCTTGGCTTTTACGGACGTACAGTCCTGTAACGTACGAAAATGATGAAAGATTCTGGTTTTGCTGGGAACAAAAAGCGCTCTGCCACAGTCGCCAGCCGGGGAGGCTGCAGGCCGATCCCGGCACTGATGAATCACAGCTATGCTGGAAGAGAGTGGGGCGCCCAGCGACCGAGCCGCCGCCGGACATTCCCCACTGTCATCCCCGCGAAAGCGGGGATCCATTCCTCATCCGCACGGGCGGAGATTAAAGGTTCAATGGATCCCGGATCTCGCGGAGCCTGTCCTCGGGCGCGCGCTTCGCGCGGCCCGGGGGCTCGTCCGGGATGACAATTTGTGAAGGTAAAAAGGGAGGAATGGTGCGCCCAGCGGGCGAGCTGCCCAGCCGGGGAGCCCACCGGACGCGCCGCAGGCGACGTCCGGCACAAAACAGGCAGCTATACTGGAAGGAATGGTGCAGTCGAAAAGACTCGAACTTTCACGGCCCAGCGACCGAGCCGAAGGCTACGGGCGCACCAAAAAATGGCAGCTATGCTGGAAAAGAGTGGTGCGGTCGAAAAGACTCGAACTTTCACGGGTTGCCCCACAGCGACCTCAACGCTGCGCGTCTACCAATTCCGCCACGACCGCACGATATTAGGTAGAACCCCAAACCGCCCGAAGGCCTCTTGGGGTGCGGTCAAATAGCAAATCGGGTATGGGTTGGCAAGGAACACCCGCGTAAAGCATTTTAGGGAAAAGTGGATTCCGGTTTTCGGCCGGCGGAAGGCCGGCAACCTTTTAATGCGCGCGTCCTGGCGCGCGCTAAAATGCGACCAATCAAGAACCTAGAGCGCGATCAAAGCGATCGCGCTCCAGCGGAAAAAACCCCGCGATGAGCCAAGCTCCTGTCGAATTACGCGTTTCTCCCGGTCTTGTGCCTTACCGCGAGGCCGAGGCCGCCATGGAGGCCCGTGTGGCTGCCATTCATGCGGGAGAAGCCCCGGAACTGCTCTGGTTCCTGGAGCACCCTGCCCTTTATACGGCGGGCACCAGTGCCCAGGCCCAGGACCTGCTCCAGCCCGATCTTCTACCCGTCTTCAAGACCGGGCGCGGCGGCCAGTACACCTATCACGGCCCCGGCCAGCGCGTGGCCTACGTGCTGTTCGATCTGAAACAGCGCGGCGAGGACGTGCGGCGTTTCGTCTGCGACCTGGAGAACTGCATCATCCAAACCCTCGGGACTTTTGGTGTCACAGGCGAGCGCCGCGACGGACGTATCGGGATCTGGGTTGATCATAAAAATGGGAGGGAGGATAAAATCGGCGCTATCGGCGTGCGCGTGCGCCACTGGGTCAGCTATCACGGCATCTCCATCAACGTGGCACCCGACCTCACTCATTTTTCGGGCATCGTGCCTTGCGGTATCGCCCAGCATGGCGTCACCTCTCTGCGCGATCTCGGACTCACAGCCTCCATGGCCGATCTGGATGCGGCCCTGACGCAAGCTTTCAAGAAGGTTTTCGGCCTCACGTTCGCCTGACATCATCCTCTTGCACAAAGGATAGCCCATGCCTCTCCTCGAAATCGTCACACCGCCCGGTTATATCATCCCGGGTTTGTCGCAAGGCGTGTTGGCTGATGGCCGCCTGCTGTTCCTCTCGGGCCATGTACCGCTCGATTCCGAAGGCAAGCTCATCGCACCCGGGCAACTGGAGCCGCAGATGGTCGCCATCTATGAGAACCTCAAGATCACGCTCGCCGCCGCCGGCGCGACCTTCGACAACATTGTGAAACTCACCACCTTCATCGTCGGCCTCACGCCCGAGGCGCTGCCCATCGTGCGTGGTGTACGTAATCGCTACGTCAATACCGCGCGCCCGCCGGCCAGTACGCTGCTCGGTGTCTCGGCTCTATTCCATCCGGAGTGTGTTGCTGAAGTGGAAGCGATCGCAGTCTTGCCGCGATAGTCACTCTTCAGGATCGGCGGTAGGACGCTGCGCGAAGCTCCCGGTGTTCACCGTCTCGGATGATGCGCGTGTGTCCACGTTTGTCACACGCGCGATGGGCGGCCCCGCTTGGCAGGCTCCGACAAACGCATCCACCGCTGTGTCTGGTCCGTGTACCAACGCCTCCACACGCCCATCGGTCAGATTGCGCACCCAACCCGAAAGGGCGAACTTGCGCGCGGTTTGCGCGGTCCAGGCCCGGTAGCCGACCCCCTGAACGCGGCCGCTGATCAGAATGCGACGTGTGACAGTCTCAGTCATGACCCAACCATAGCAAACCCATCGCTGCAAAACCTCTCTTGGGTAACAACCGCGCGAGTGCCTTGGCGCATGGTCCTTGCGCCGGTATAAGCACTCTCTCCTACAAACACCGCCTTGCGAAAGCCCTTCATGGTTCAGTCTGCCAATACCAATCCCCTGCTCCGCCTCGCTTTGGAGATGGGACCGCTGGGGGTGTTCTTCCTCGGCAACGCATATTTTGGCATCTATACCGGCACCGCCATCTTCATGGCCGCCACCGTCATTGCGCTGGGCATCTCCTATTCCATGTCGCGCACCATCCCCATCATGCCGCTCGTGACGGCGGGGTTCGTGGTGATCTTCGGCGGGCTGACGCTCTATCTCGCCGATGAAACTTTCATCAAGCTGAAGCCCACCATCGTCAATCTGCTGTTCGCCGCCGTGCTTCTCGTCGGTCTAATGACAGACAAACTCTTCATCAAACTCGTATTGCAGGCCGCTTTCCACCTCACCGAGCGCGGTTGGATCTTACTCACGCGGGCGTGGATCGTGTTCTTCATCGTCCTCGCCGCACTGAACGAATTCGTCTGGCGCAACTTCGCTACCGACACATGGGTGAATTTCAAAGTGTTCGTCGTGATGCCGCTCACACTTGTGTTTTCTTTCATGCTTCTCCCGGTGATCACGCGTCACACCATTCATCCCGACGTGGAGCCCGAAGTGGGGCCCAAAGAAGGGGAAGCGAAAAGCAATGTGGACAGTGGCGGCAATTAGCTATGTAATGCTTTGTCACCGGCGGCGAATGATCGACGGGAACAATCATAACAATGAGGGGACCGTCCAATGGCCAAAGCCAAAACAAAGGCTGCAGTAAAAAGCAGCAAGACCGCCAAGCGTAAATCCACGCCGAAAGTCGCGCGCTCGCCGGTCCAGGCGGGCCGTCCCACGCCGGCCCGCGGGGGACGGCGTTAGAGCATTTTTGGGAAAGTGGTTTTTGCTTTTCCCGCTAAAAATTCAGGACACAAAAATCAGGTCACGAGAAGCTTGAGATAACGTCCGATGGCCGCGAGGTCTTCGCCAATACGCTGCTGACGCGCAACGGCGATTTCGTCGCGGCCCCAATTCTCCATCTGAAACGTTTCATCCAGCATCGCCGCGGCGAACGCTTCGTCGGAGGTGATCTGGCCATGCGCCATGGCCAGGCCCAGCGCCAGTGAATTGGTGATGGCCGCCGTGGCCTGAACGGCCGTGAGACGCCCATCGTCGAGCGTATCGAGAGCATCGGTCAGGGCGGAAATCGAATCATCGGATTGCAGCTTCGGCATCACACCGACCGATGCAATCAGATCGGAACCCGACATAGCGCCGACCCAATCCAGGATCGGTTGCCATGTGTCATCCTGACGCTGGCGCAGCGAAGGCTGATCGGCGGCCCGGTAGCAAAGCAGATCGGCATGCACATGAGACATCAGCGCGGCGATCATCTGCGCCGGTTCCGGCTTTACCTTGTCAAGGCGCGTGGACTCCAGGCGCGTCAGCGGCATGTTCTCCGGCTCGATGTGCGGATCTTGCGCATCCCATTCAGCGGCGATCGCATCGGCCAGCGAGCGCGACCGTGTGCTGAGCTGTTTGCGCATCGGCGTCATCACCGGCTTGCCGTCGAGTAGCACGCGGAAGTCGCCGCTCTCTTCGCCGACGCTGACGGATTTATAGACGCGCTTGATTTTGGGACGGGGTGGTTCGCGGCCCGTCTGCGGTGTTGGGATATGTGGTTCCACTGTGTCTACTTCTTTTGGGTCCAGGTGCGTGCGGTTTGACATGGATCGCCACCGCCTTCAACGCGGTTCTTGGCGCCTTGCGCCAGCGCCGAAAGACCACCTGTCGCAAAAGCGGCACCCAGAGTGCCGATGGACTTGATGGCGCCAGCCTTATCGATACCGATACCGGGGCTCGCCAGCGGCCCGGTCACGCGTACCGCCGATACGATAGACCCGAGGCCCATGCCCAATCCGCCGGTGGCTTTTGGGTTCACACTCAGGTCGATGCGTTCGGTGCCGAGATTGATCTCGCCGCTGGAGGTCAGCTGCATCTTGTCGGTGACCAGCGCGATGCCATTGCTGGTCCGTGCCACGCCGCCCGTGATCTGAAAATTAGCGACACCGCAGCGCGCCACCGTATAGGGGTCCTTGTTGCCGACGGGGTTCACCGCGCTCAAGACCTGCATGATGACGTCGGCGCCGACGATATTGAGCGCGTCGCTGCGGATCTTGCTCTCGCCCATGCCGATCAGGAACGAGCCGTTGAGGCTGGTGGCGATGGCATGGGGCGACGCCCCGCTCCCGCGCACATTCACATCGAGATCAAGCGGACCTTGCGTGATGACATCGCCACGCTTCATTTCCTTGGCGATGGTTTCAGCTGTGATGCCCTTCGCGGTCGCGCTCAGCGCCAGGGATTTTTCACGCGCATCCATGGCGAGGTCGGCGGACAGGCTGCCGCCCGCCACACCGAAGCTCGCGGGCTTAACGGCCAGCTTGCCGTCGGTCAGCGCCACCGGCACCGAGACATTGCTGAGCACCAGGCCGTTGGGCAGCGTGAGCTTGCCGATGGTGATCTTCACATCGGCATCTGCCGCTTCCAGGCTCTCCCATGGCAGCGGATCGTTGGAGAACATGGGTCCGCTCGCAGCACCTTTCGCTGGCGCGGCACCCTGTTTATTCCCGGGGCCACCTGAAGACTTGGCGAAGGCCGCAAGGTCCAGCTCGGGGATGTTCACGGTGCCCTTGGCCACGGGACGCTTCGTGGAGACATCGACGGTAATATCGGTGTTCACCTTGAGGCCCATGCCTTCAATAACCACCTTCGCGGGGAAACCCTTGTTCATGGCGGCCAGCGCCGCAACAGGCGCAAGCGTGCCGTTGGCCTTCACGTCCTGACCACCGACCTTGGCGGCGAAGGTCAGTGCGCCCTTCTCGTCCAGCGTCAGTTTATCGACAGCCACATCCACTGGCGCGCCATCGCCTGTCATCGCGATCTTGGTATCGCTGACGGCGAGATTGGTGATTCCGAGATCGCCGATCTTGCCCTTGGCATCGACGGCGATTTTACCGATCTCGGCAGTGGTGGTGGTTTTGCCGTCCTTAGAATTGACTGCGACCTTCTCGACCGTGAGCTTGGTGACGTTCATGGCCTTCAGCGCGCCCACGACATCCAGCTGCTGGCCGGGTTTCGCGGGCGTGCGCTTGGTGGCCGCACCTTCCATCGAGAGGCTCGCAACGGCGCCGTTATAGATCATGGGTCCATCGGCATAGGCGCCCTTGGCGTCGCTGACCGAGACCTTGGTAATATTGAAGTCGGTGATGGGCCCGCTGGCCGCCATGGTCAGCTTGCCGACGCTGCCGGAGCCGGATTTCGCACCCTGCTTGAAATCGGCAATCGCGCTCGTAACGGAAAGCGACGAAATGGCGAGATCGGTGATGGTGCCTTCCAGATCGATGTCCATCGTCTTGGCGGCGATGGAGGCGGCTTCCTTGGTCTTGCCGTCGCGGTAGGTGAGCTTCAGACCTTCAAAGCCGACGCCGCTGACGTTCAGAGCCTGGGAACTGCCGGCGCTCTGCTGGGTCTGGGCGCCCTTAGGGGTGTCGAACTCCCAATTGCCCTTCCCGTTGGCGTCGGTCTCCAGATAGGCGTCGGCGTCCGTCATCTTCAGGCCGCTGATGTTCACGGTCCCGAACAGCAGCGGGATAAGCTGGGTGTGAGCCTCGAGTTTCTTAAGGGTCAACATCTGAGGCCGGGTGCCCCAGGAGGCATTGGACAAGGCAACATCGCTGAGGACGATGGCCGGCGACAGGGAGATCCCGAGCTTCATGTCGCCAATGGCGATGTCGCGCCCGGTAGCGCTTTTGACCTGGGCCTGGACCGCGCCCTTGTATTTGTTCACATCGACGGTCATCAGGACGATGACCACGACCACGATGAGGGCGACGACGACGCCGGCAGCGATCTTGACGATCTTCATTGTTTGTCCTCCACGGGAGCGGTGAGGTCTTCGATAGCGTGCAGCAGATCTTCCAGGCGATCAACGAGGCGGTGGGCGCCGGCGGCCTGCAGTTCAGCCACAGGATGGTTGCCCCAGGATACACCGACGGCATGGGCGCCGGCAGCGCGCGCCATGAGGATATCGAAGGATGTATCGCCGATCACGACAGTGTTTTTGGGTTCAACTCCTATCTCAGCCATGGCGCGTAACACCATGCCAGGATGTGGTTTTCCAGGAGAATTATCGGGCGTGGATACGGTCACGAAACGCTCCGTCAGGCCATGGCGGTTCAGCACATGATTGACGCCCCGGGTGGCCTTGCCCGTGGCGATGCCGAGCAGGAAACCGGCCTTCTCCAACTGGTCTAGGACTTCATGAGTTCCTGCGAAAAGCGGCTCATCGTAGCCGGGGCTCGCCCGCATGCGGACGAAGATCTCCCGGTACTCGCGGTCGAGGTCATCGTGGCGGCTGGTGTCCACATGGGGGAACAGCCGCACCAGCGCTTCCTTCAGCGACAGGCCAATGACCCCCGGCACCTTGGCCGGGTCCGGCGGTGGCAATCCCAGAGAGCGCGAAACCTCAGCCACGGCCTGGATGATGTTGGCCTGGCTATCCACGATGGTGCCGTCTAAATCAAAGATGGCGAGACGTAACGGTTTCATTCATCAGCATCTTTCTCATTGAAACCCAGATCCTTGAAGGCATCTTTCATGTGTTTGGGCAAAGGCGCTTTCAGGCTCAGTGGCTTCTTGCCAGGGCGCTCGATGACCAGAGCGCGGGCATGCAGGCACATGTTATCTGCCACGCCGGACAGCAGGCCGTCATGGAGATCGACCCTCTGATCCAGGTGCTTCTGGCGGATGGCATACTTATGGTCGCCGACGATGGGCGTGCCGATGAGGGCGCAGTGGGCGCGGAGCTGGTGGGTGCGCCCGGTTCGGGGGCTGAGTTCCAGCCAGGTAAACCGCCGGGCAGCGGTATCGATCACCCGGTAATCGGTGACGGCGGACTTGCCTTCCTCGTCGTCCCATTCCATGCGCTCGCGGCCCGAAACGGCGGACTTGGCGAGGGCGGCGTTGATGGTTCCAGCCGGATGCTCTGGGTAGCCCATGACGAGAGCCCAGTAGGTCTTCTGCATGTCGCGGCTCTGGAAGGATCTCGCCAGCACGGCCGCGGACTTGACGGTGCGGGCCACCACGATGACGCCGGACGTATCGCGGTCAAGGCGGTGCACCAGGCGCGGACGATCATCGAACCCGAAGCGCAGGGCATCGAGCATGCCGTCGAGGTGCTTGGTGGTCTTGGTGCCGCCCTGGACCGCGAGGCCAGGAGGCTTGTTGAGGGCAATCAGATCGTCGTCCTTGAAGATCACCATGCCCTGCACGGTGGCGGCGTCCTGATCAGAAATAGCAAAGCCGCGCGGGACTTTAACCGCCGGCAACCCTGAGGCCGGAGCTTTGGATTCCAAGGGCGGGACGCGAACCACCTGCCCCGTCTCCAGGCGCTGGTTGGCCTTGGCCCTGCCGCCGTCGACCCGGATCTGGCCTGTGCGCAACAGCTTCTCCAGCCGGCCATGATTGAGCTCGGGAAACCGGCGCTTGAACCAGCGGTCCAGGCGGGTTTCAGACTCTTCGGCCTCGACGGTGATCTGCTGTACGCCGCTCATGCTTCGCCTTTGCCCGGTTCATTCCGCTTCTCGCGGAGCTTCTGCCAGTATTCCAGGCGCTTAACCACCTCTCGTTCAAAACCCCGCTCGTTGGGACGATAGAACTGGGCCCTGGGCATGCCGTCGGGGAAGTAGTTCTTGCCCGAGAAGGCGTCCGGCTGGTCATGGTCGTAGGCATAGCCCTTGCCGTAACCGATCTCCTTCATGAACTTGGTGGGCGCATTCAGGATGTGGGCCGGCGGCATGAGCGAGCCCGTCCGCCGGGCAGCATCCAGGGCTTCGCCCAAAGCTACATAGCCAGCATTGGATTTTGGCGCGGTGGCCAAATAGATAGTCAGCTCTGCAATTGGGATGTGCCCTTCGGGCGATCCCAGCCGGTCATAAGCCTGCCAGGTGGCGATGGCCATCTGCAGCGCCTGAGGGTCGGCCATGCCCACATCTTCCGCCGCGAAGACCGTGAGGCGCCGGAGCAGGAAGGCAATGTCCTCGCCGGCATCGATCATGCGGCTGACCCAATACAGGGCCGCGTCCGGGTCTGACCCGCGCAGGGATTTATGCACCGCGCTGATGAGGTTGAAGTGGCCTTCGCGGTCTTTGTCGTAGACCGGCGCGCGGCGCTGTATGACTTTGGTAAGTTCTGCCGGATCAAGAGGTTGGGAGTCTTTCTTGAGAGCCAAGATTTCGTCTGTGAGCGCCAGCAGATAGCGCCCGTCGCCGTCGGCCATGGCGCGCAAAGCAGACCGCGCATCGGGCGTAAGCGGGAGTGGGTGGCCGGCGTCGGCCTCGGCCCGGGACAGGAGCTTGTCCAAGGCCGCATCGTCCAGCCGGCGCAGGACCATGACCTGGCAGCGGGACATGAGCGCGGCGTTGAGCTCGAAAGATGGGTTCTCGGTCGTGGCCCCGACAAGCACAACAGTCCCATCTTCCACATAGGGCAGGAAGCCGTCCTGCTGCGCACGGTTGAAGCGGTGAATCTCGTCGACGAACAGGAGCGTGCCCTGCCCTTTGCCCCCGCCCGGCGGGCGGCGGCGCTTGGCGGCGGCGTCGAAGATCTTGCGGAGATCGGCGACCCCGGAGAACACCGCCGAGATTGGCTGGAAGTGGAGATCGGTCCCCTTGGCCAGAAGACGGGCAATGGTGGTCTTGCCGCAGCCCGGCGGACCCCAAAGGATCATGGAGCTGAGACGCTTCTGGGTCAGCATGCGACCCATGGGTCCATCTGGCCCTAAGAGGTGCTCCTGGCCGACAACTTCGGACAGGTCCTTGGGCCGCAGGCGGTCAGCGAGAGGCTGGCCTTCCTTTGGGCCGGAGGGCTCGGGCAGGCCAGCGCTGTTGAAGAGGTCGCTCACCCGTCCACCTGGAACTGGTAGACCTGCCCGCCGCGGTTCAGGGATACGCTCCAGCGCGGTTGCGGCTGAGCGGTGACGCTCACGATGTCATCGACGCTCGTGATCTTTTTATTGTTGATCGTCAGAATGATATCGCCGTTTTCGAATCCAAGACTTGCAGCCACTGTGCGCGGCGAAACGGCCATGACGATGACCCCAGCGTCGGTGTACTCGCGCCCCAGTTCCTCGGCCAGCGCCGGGTTCAGATTGGCGACGGACGTCCCCGCCAATGGCTGGCGGCCAGAGAGCTGCGTGAGCTTACGGGCGGGGACTTCGGGCGGGGCTTGGAGGGCGACCGAGAGCGTCCGGGCCGTCCCGTTGTGGACGGCTTCAAGTGAGACCTTGCCGCCGACCGGCAGGGTGGCAAAGAGGTAGCGCAGCTCCTCGATGTCGTTGACCTCGTGGCCGTTCACGGAGCGGACGATGTCGCCGACCTGAAGGCCGGCGGTCGCCACGGGGCTGCCGCCCACGACCCGGTCGATGATGACGCCCGTAGGCCGGCTGAGACTCAAACTTTTCGCCAGATCGGCGGTGATGCCCTTGCCGCTGGCGCCCAGCCAGGGACGGATGGCCCTACCCTCCTTCAAAATGCTGGAGAGCACCGTGCGGACCATGTCCGAAGGGATGGCGAAACCGATCCCGACGCTGCCGCCACTGCCGGAGTAAATGGCGGTATTAATGCCGATGAGCCGCCCGTCGGAGGTGATGAGCGCGCCGCCCGAGTTGCCGGGATTGATGGCGGCGTCCGTCTGGATGAAGGAGCGGAAGTCCGTGACCCCCACCGTGGTGCGCGCCAGGGCCGAGACTATGCCGGAGGTGACTGTCTGGCCCACGCCAAAGGGATTGCCGATGGCCAGCACCAGGTCGCCCACTTCCAGGGCGTCGGAGTCCGAGAGATCCAGAGCCGGGAGCGCGTCGTTCACCCCCTGGAGCTGAAGCACGGCGAGGTCGGAACGGGCGTCCTTGCCGACCAGCTTGGCCGGGAATTCCCGGCGGTCGTTGAGGACCACGGTGATCTCGTCGGCGTCGCCGGCCACGTGGTTATTGGTGATGACCACCCCGGTGGAGCGGACGATGACCCCGGAGCCCAGGGAGTTCTGGACCTGATCGCGGGCGAAGGGGCTGTTGTTTCCGAAGAACTGGCGGAAGAAGGGATCGTTGAAGAGTCCCTGCGCGTCGTTATGGACGACCTTGCGGGTATAGATATTGACCACCGCCGGGGCGGCCTTCTTCACCGCCGGCGCGAAGGTCAGCGTGACCTGCTCGCGCGAGGCCGGAACCACCTGCTGCGCGGCCTGGGCACTCGTCAAAATGAGGCCCATGGCAAGGCCGGCGGCACACCTCAAAATACGCAAACTCATGCCCTTTTCATTTCATTTTTAGCCGTTGCTGACAAGCTTATGCAGCTCCGCTGCCGGCGAGGACGCCGTCTTGTAAATGTTGTTGATAATATTTCATAATCAATAGGATATCCGAGCATCCTCATCTCATGATGAATCGAAATTGAGGGGAAATCGGGGCCGGCGGCTGATCCGCGTGTCACTGGGGGAGTCTTTGACAAGAGAGTCTAGCAAACAAGCTGGGCGCGGCGCCTGCCGCGGACCGTGGCGGGCTTGTCTTTGTATTGTGACGTGCTGCCTTTTCACCGCTCCGGCCCTTGCCCAACGCGCCAAGGAAAACGCCGTGACGGAGGCCACGGATGCCTTCGGCACTATCGTCGGCCGGGAGGAGATCGGGCTGTATACCGCCAGTCGCGCGCGCGGCTTCAGTCCGCAGCAGGCCGGAAACCTGCGTATCGACGGGCTCTATTTTGACCAAGCAACTCAATTGGGCACGCGGCTTGTGCGCAGCTCGACAGTTCATGTCGGCATCAGCGCCCAGGGTTTCCCCTTCCCGGCGCCTACGGGAGTCGTGGACTATCATTTAAGAATCCCGGGAGAAGCCTATGCCGGCAGCGCGCTGATCGGATACCGGGGTTATGGGCAGACCTATTCCGAGGTCGACGTTCAGGCGCCCATCGGCGGCGAGAAGTTCAGCGTCGGCGGCGGCTTCGCTTACGTCAACAAATCCAGCGTCAATTATTCGCCCACGTCCTGGGACTGGGACGGGGGCGTCATCGCCCACTGGCGCCCCAATGACTCCGTGACCATTACGCCGTTCTGGAGCATTCGCAAACACAACGAGCTGGGCGAAAGAGCCCAGGCCTATGTCGGCCCCACCAGCGGCCTGCCGCACTACCGTTATGTCGACGTGCCGGTGCAAGGCCGGATCACATTTGGCATCGGCGGCAGCAACATCGGCGCAACCGCGCAATGGATTCTCGCTGACGGGCTGACATGGGCGACGGGCGTGTTCCATTCGACGAACATCAGCGACGCCAATAACACGGTCGCCTTTCTGAACAACATCACCGCCCAGGGCGAAGGCGACTACAATATTCTCGGCTCGCCGCGCGCCAAAAACACGTCGACATCCGGCGAGACGCGCCTGACCAAGGCGTTCAACAGCGAGACGATCCACAGCACCGTTTACCTGAGCGTCAAGGCGCGCGACGCCCACAACGAATTTGGCGGATCGGATCGGATTGCCTACGGCCGGGCGACGATCACCTCCATCTCACAAGTAGGACCCCCGCCCTTCAAGTTCGGCCCTACCACCCACGCCTCTGCCCGGCATATCACGCCGGCACTTGCCTATGAGGGGCTTTGGCGCGACGTGGGTCAGCTCAGTCTTGGCGTGCAAAAAGCCTTTTACCGGCGCGCGACGGCCGCACCCAATGCGGCCATCGTCGGCAGTTCCATTTCGCCGTGGCTCTATAACGTGTCCGGAGCGGGCTACATCACGGACAAGATTGCGGTGTACGCCAGCTATACCCGCGGCTTCGAGGAAGTCGGCAGCGCGCCATCAAGCGCGACCAACCGCGGTGAATCTGTTCCAGCGCAACTGACCTCGCAGGTGGATGCGGGCGTCAAAGTGCAGATCTTGCCGCGCCTGCAGTTCGTGGGCGGTGTCTTTAAGATTCAAAAGCCCTATTTCAATTCGGATGCGGTCAACTTCTATCGCCGTATCGGAACCACCAGCAATAAGGGCGCCGAGTTCTCACTGGCCGGCAGCCTGACCGAGCGCTTGACGGTGGTGGCAGGCGTGACGCTGATCGACCCAAAGGTGGCAAACGATGCCGCCGCCGGCGGGCCCATCACCACAGTGGCGGTTGGGCCCATCCCTGCTTTTGGGCGCGTGAACTTTCAGTACCGCCTGCCCTGGGTGCAGGGCTTGAGCCTTGATACGCGGATCGAGCGCATGTCCAAGCGTTACGCGACGACGACTGGGCTTCGCTTGCCGTCCTTCACCAAGATGGACGCCGGCTTGCGCTATACGACGTTGCTCTTCGGAAAGAACGTGACGGCGCGCATTCAAGGCACCAATCTGGCGGACGCATATGGCTGGGAGATACAAGCCTCGGGCCAGCTGCCAACCATCGACGGCAGGCGCGTGGAACTGTCGCTGGCTTTGGATTTCTAGAATTAAAAGGCAGCCCCAGTCCCATCGAGGAGCTTACGGTTCCTCGCAAGCGCGGTGCTGTGGTTACTCTGGATTTCGTAACCCTGGATCCTGGGGTCAAGCCCCAGGATGACTTGGTTAATGCTGCGTCGTCCTGGGCGAAAGCCCAGGACCCAGGGTTTTCAACGCCGTCAGGGACGATAGTGCGCCTCGAAAAGCAAAACCCCGGAGCGCTGTGCGCGTCCGGGGTTTCGAATTTGTCGCAGGAGCGGCGCTTTAAGCGGCGGCGCCGTCATCCTTCACTTCCACAGGGCCAGAGTCCTTGCCCTTGGCGGAAACGTCACGGTCCACCAACTCGATGATGGCCATGGGCGCGGCATCGCCGTAGCGGAAGCCGGCTTTGAGGATGCGGGTGTAGCCACCCGGACGGGACTTGTAACGCTCGCCCAGCACGCTGAAGAGCTTCGCCACGACCTTATCGTCGCGCAGCTTGGCAGCGGCCTGACGGCGGGCGTGCAAATCGCCGCGCTTGCCCAGGCTGATGAGCTTTTCGACATAGGGGCGCAGATCCTTGGCCTTCGGCAGGGTCGTCTTGATCTGCTCGTGCTTCAGGAGCGCGTTGGCAAGGTTCGCAAAGAGGGCGCGGCGATGGCCCTTGGTGCGGCTGAGCTGGCGACCGGCATAACCGTGACGCATGTCGTTATCCTTTCATCATCCTGGCTTCGGACCCTTTATGGTCCCGGCCTTTCGGCCGGCGGGCGAAACCGATTGCTAGACCCCATGACCACATCGGTGAACCACGGAGATGAGCCACTACGGCTCAATGGGCAACCTGCCCATAACCCTGGGTCCTGGGAACAAGTCCCAGGACGACGGGGAAGATTCTCTTTATCGGCGCATTTTCTTACGGAAAACCGGAAGACCACTTTTCCGGAAAATGCGCTTAGAACGGCTCTTCCAGCTTCTTGGCCAGGTCTTCGATGTTCTCTGGCGGCCAGTTGCTGATTTCCATGCCCAGGTGCAAGCCCATCTGCGCCAGCACTTCCTTGATCTCGTTTAAGGACTTGCGGCCGAAGTTCGGCGTGCGGAGCATTTCGGCTTCGGTCTTTTGGACCAAGTCGCCGATGTAAATAATGTTGTCGTTCTTCAGGCAGTTGGCCGAACGGACCGAGAGTTCCAGTTCGTCCACCTTGCGCAGGAGATTCTTGTTGAAAGGCAGTTCCTCTTCCACGCGCTCGGCGGTGGAGGCTTGCGGCTCTTCGAAGTTGATGAAGAGCTTCAACTGGTCCTGGATGATGCGGGCGGCGAGTGCCACGCTGTCTTCCGGCTTCACCGCGCCGTTGGTCTCCACGGTCATGGAGAGCTTGTCGTAATCGGTCTGCTGGCCGACGCGGGTGTTCTCGACCTTGTAGGCGACGCGGCGCACCGGCGAGAAGATGGCGTCGATCGGGATGAGACCGATCGGATCATCTTCCTTGCGGTTCAAGTGCGCGGGCACGTAGCCCTTGCCCGTGTTCACTTCGAGTTCGATGTGAAGATCGGCACCTTCGTCCAGGTGGCAGATGATCAGATCGGAATTCATGATCTCGATATCGGCGGGCGCCTGGATCTGGCCGGCGGTCACTTCGCCGGGGCCTTTGGCCTTCAGCGTCATGCGCTTCGGGCCATCACCGTGCATGGTGAGTGCCAGCTGCTTAATGTTGAGGATGAGGTCGGTGACGTCTTCGCGCACGCCCGGCACCGAGGAGAACTCGTGCAGCACGCCATCGATGCGCAAGCTGGTCACCGCAGCGCCTTGCAGCGAGGATAGCAGCACGCGACGCAGCGCGTTGCCCAGCGTCACGCCAAAGCCGCGCTCCAGCGGTTCGGCCACGATGGTGGCGACGCGGCGCTGATCGTCGCCGGTTTCGATGTTGAGCTTGTTGGGTTTAATCAGCTCTTGCCAGTTTTTCTGTATCACGGTCCACCTAACTGCAGGTGTTGGTCCCGATATGATTCAAACGAGCCAGTCATGGGCTCGGAAACGCCGCCGGTGGGAGAGGCCCGGCGGCGGAAATTTGAATTAGACGCGGCGGCGCTTGCGCGGACGGCAACCGTTGTGCGGCACCGGGGTCACATCCTGGATAGACGTGACGGTGAAGCCGACAGCCTGCAAAGCGCGCAGCGCGGACTCACGGCCCGTGCCAGGACCCTTCACGAGAACAGAGATCACCTTCATGCCGTGTTCCATGGCCTTGCGGCCAGCGGCTTCGGCAGCCACCTGGGCAGCGTACGGGGTCGATTTGCGCGAACCCTTGAAGCCCTGCGCTCCGGACGATGCCCAGGCGATGGTATTGCCCTGCACGTCGGAGATGGTGATCATCGTGTTGTTGAAGCTGGCATTCACATGCGCGACACCCGAGCTGATGTTCTTGCGCTCGCGCTTGCGGGCGCGACCACCGCCACCGGCGGCGGGAGCGTTCTCGGTGGAAGCAGCAGTTTCTGGCTTGGCCATGGTCTTCTCTTATCCCTGAAGTGCGAGGTACGACCCCGCACGTAAATATTACTTCGTGACTTTCTTCTTGCCGGCGATGGGCTTGGACGGCCCTTTGCGCGTACGCGCGTTGGTGTGCGTGCGCTGACCGTGAACCGGCAGCCCCTTGCGGTGACGCAGGCCCTTGTAGCAACCAAGGTCCATGAGACGCTTGATGTTCATGGCCACTTCGCGGCGCAGATCGCCTTCGACCGTGTAATCGCGGTCGATGGTTTCACGGATGCGGACGACTTCGTCTTCCGTCAGCTGATTGACACGGCGGGCCGGGGCAATGCCCACACGCTCGCATATCTCCACGGCGTTGGTCGGGCCAATGCCATAGATGTAGCGCAGTGCGATCACAACGCGCTTATTAGTCGGTAGGTTGACGCCAGCAATACGTGCCAAAGCCCGTACTCCTCTATGTACAAATAAAAGTTGTCTGAGAGCGCCGCGCGCAACCCGAAAAGCGCGCCATTATAGGCAGTTAGCCTCGGGTGTCAACACGCCGCTCAGGTTCCTAAAACACGCTCCAAGTCCTTGGAGACCACATCGATATCGCGGTCCCCATTAATCACTTCCAGTAGCCCCTGAGCCTTGTAGTAGGGCATCAGGGGTGCCGTTTGGTCGTGGTAGGCCTTCAGCCTAGCCCCGACCGTGGCCGCACTGTCATCCGCCCTGCGGGTGAATTCGGTGCTGCCGCAAACATCGCAGACCCCCGGCTTTTTGGGCTGCTTAAACGTGTCGTGGTACCCCTCGCCGCATTTGGCGCAGGTGAACCTACCGGTAATCCGCTCCATGAGGCGTTCGTCGGGCACCGCCACTTCGACCACCTTATCGAGCTTTAGTTCTTTCTCCTTCAGCAGCCGGTCCAGCGCTTCCGCCTGGGGGACCGTGCGCGGGAACCCATCCAGGATGAAGCCCTTTGCACAATCCGACTGCTGGATGCGTTCAGCGATCAATCCAACGATGATCTCGTCGGAGACCAGCTTTCCCGCATCCATCACCGCCTTGGCCTGAAGCCCCAGCGGCGACCCCGCCTTCACCGCCGCCCGGAGCATATCGCCCGTGGACAGCTGCACAATTCCGTAACGCTCTTGCAGGCGTTTGGCCTGCGTACCCTTACCGCCGCCCGGTGGACCCATCAGTATGAGGCGCTTCCCACCCATGGCGCTCCCTCACTTGGATCCACGCAAACGCGACTTCTTCAACAAACCTTCGTACTGGTGCGCCAAGAGATGCGCCTGAACCTGCTGCATCGTATTGAGCGCCACGTTCACAACGATCATCAGGCTGGTGCCGCCGAAGTAGAAGGGCACAGACAACCGTGAAATGAGGAATTCGGGGATCAGGCAGACCACGATCAGGTAGATCGAGCCCAACACCGTCAAACGCGTCAGCACGTAATCGAGATAGTCGGCCGTGTTCTTGCCGGGGCGAATGCCCGGAATGAAGCCGCCGTACTTGCGCAGATTGTCCGCGGTTTCCGTCGGGTTGAAGACAACCGCCGTATAGAAGAACGAGAAGAAGACGATCAGCAGCGAATAGAAGAACAAGTACAGAGGCTGACCGCGACCGAGCAGCGCGCCCATGGTGTTCAGGAAGCCACCTTCCGTGGCGCCGGCCGCGTTCTGGAACCCGGCGATGGTCAGCGGCAGCAGCAGAAGCGAGCTGGCGAAGATCGGCGGGATGACGCCCGAGGTATTGAGCTTCAACGGCAAGTGCGAAGCTTCACCGCCGTAAACCTTGTTGCCCTGCTGGCGCTTTGGATATTGCACCAAGATTCGTCGCTGCGCCTGTTCGACAAAGACGATGCCGCCGATGACAGCCACGGAGCCCACCGCGAGCAGCGCGATGATGAAGGGCGAAATGGCGCCGGTGCGGCCCAATTCGAGAAGATTGGCGATGCCGCCGGGCAGACCCGCGACAATGCCGGCGAAGATCAAAAGCGAGATCCCCTGCCCGATGCCGCGCTCGCTGATCTGCTCACCGAGCCAGACCAGGAACATGGTGCCGCCCACCAGCGTGATGCAGGTGGTGAACTTGAAGAACAGGCCGGGGTTCAAAACCACGGGGATGCCATTGGCGCCCGTGGCCGACTCTAAGCCCGACGCGATGCCGACAGCCTGCAAGGCCGTGATGAGCACGGTCAGATAACGTGTGTACTGGTTGAGCTTGATACGGCCCGTGATGCCTTCCTTCTTCATGTTCTCCAGGGACGGGCTGACCGAGCTGAAGAGCTGAATGATGATGGCAGCAGAGATGTAAGGCATGATGTTGAGCGCGAAGATGCTCATGCGCGACAGCGCACCGCCCGCGAACACATCGAACAGGCCGAGCACGCCGCGGCTTTGTTGGCGAATGACGTCGGCCATGGCAATGGGATCGATGCCCGGCACTGTGATGAACGTGCCGGCGCGATAGATGATCAACGCAAACATCGCGAACCAGATACGGCGCTTTAGCTCCGTCGCCTTGGAGAAGACTCCAAGGTTAATGTTCGCGGCGATTTGGTCGGCGGCTGATGCCATTGAAACTCCGGTTTCGCGCCCGTCTTAAAGTTAAGCTTGAGCCGGTGCAGCGGCGGCAGGCTTGCTGCCCTTGTTTTTCTTGGCAGCGGTTTTGGCGCGCTGCTTCTTGGTGTGTTCGGACTCTTCGCGCACCAGCACCTTCACCGAACCGCCCGCCTTCTCCACCGCCGCGAGCGCGGCCTTGGAAGCGTGCGCGGCTTCGATGTTGAGCTTTGCCTTGAGTTCGCCGTCGGCCAAAAGACGCATGCCGTTATAAGCGTGGCGGATGATGCCGGCCTTCACGAGCGCTTCGACTGTGATCACAGCCTTGGCATCGATGCGGCCCGCGTCGACAGCGGCCTGGAGACGGCCGATGTTCATGGGCACGAATTTCTTGCGGCCAATGGAGGTGAAGCCGCGTTTCGGCAGGCGGCGGAACAGTGGCATCTGACCACCTTCGAAACCTTTGATGGCCACGCCGGTACGTGCCTTCTGACCCTTCACACCGCGGCCCGAGGTCTTGCCGAGGCCCGAACCGATACCACGGCCCAAGAGCTTGGGCTTTTTGGTCGAGCCCGGACGATTGCGAATTTCGTTGAGTTTCATTGCTTTAATCCCTACCGCGGCGGAACCACTTGAAGACCTCAGCGCCGCACCCTTTAAAGGATGGGACCCTGAGATAGGAAGCAGATCAGCCTTCGTCCACCTTCACGAGGTGTTTCACTGTATTAATCATGCCGCGCACAGCCGGAGTATCTTCGAGCGTGCTGGTGCGGCGGATTTTGTTGAGGCCAAGACCGATCAGGGTCTGGCGCTGGTTCTTGTGGCGGCCGGCCGCGCTATGAATCTGCGTGATCGTGACGCTCTTCTTTTTTGTGGTCGCCATATCTTAGGCCTCCTTCGCGGCCGCGTCTTCGCGGCGGCCGATGATATCGCCCACCTTCTTGCCGCGCTTCGCCGCGACGATGCGCGGGCTGGTCATAGTCTGCAGCGCCGCGAACGTGGCTTTCACCATGTTGTGCGGATTGTTGGAACCAACGCTTTTGGCGACAATGTCCTGGATGCCCATGGTCTCGAACACGGCGCGCATCGGACCGCCGGCGATGATGCCGGTACCGGCCGGAGCCGCGCGCAGGATCACCTTGCCCGCACCGAAACGACCGTAAAGATCGTGATGCAGCGTGCGGCCTTCGCGCAGAGGAATGCGGATCATGTTGCGCTTGGCAGCTTCCGTGGCCTTGCGGATGGCTTCAGGCACTTCGCGCGCCTTGCCGGAACCGTAGCCGACGCGGCCCTTGGCATCGCCCACAAGCACGAGAGCGGCGAAAGCGAAACGACGCCCGCCCTTCACCACCTTGGCGACGCGGTTGATGTGCACCAGCTTATCGATAAATTCGTCATCGCGTTCGCCGCGGTCTTTGCCTTTGCCGCCTTTGTCGCCGCCGCCTTCGCGTTCACCGCGACGGCCACGACCGCCACGTTCGCCGCGCTCGCCGCCGCGTTCGCCGCCACGGCCTGGGCCGCGTTCATTTCCTGTGGGTGTCCGTGCCATAGATATATTCCCTTAGAACGACAGGCCGGCTTCGCGCGCCGCGTCTGCAAGCGCCTTGATGCGCCCGTGATAAATATAGCTGCCGCGGTCGAACACGACTTCCTTCACACCGGCCTTGCCGGCGCGCTCGGCGAGCAGCTTGCCCACTTTCGCAGCTGTGTCCTTGGTGGTGCCTTTCTTCGCAACCGCCTTCATGCCCTCGTCCATGCTGGACGCCGCGGCGAGAGTCTTGCCTTCGGCATCGGAGATGACCTGAGCATAGATGTGACGGCCCGAACGGAAGACGGACAGGCGCGGACGGCCATGCGCGGACGCCTTGACGGCGAAGCGGGTACGGCCTTTGCGGCGGGCGATGCCTTTTAGATTCTTGGTCATGTTCTGATCCCTTCGGCGCCTTACTTCTTCTTGCCTTCTTTGCGCAGGACGTGTTCGTCCGAATAGCGGATGCCTTTGCCCTTGTAAGGCTCGGGCTGCTTATAGGCGCGAATTTCCGCGGCCACCTGGCCAACCTTCTGGCGATCGGCGCCAGAGATTTCGATCTGCACCGGGGCCGGCGTCTTCACTTCAATGCCATCCGGCACGTTGTAGACGACGTCGTGCGACAGGCCGATGGAGAGGTTGAGCTTCTTTCCTTGTGCCTGCGCCTTGTAACCGACGCCCGTAATGTCGAGGACCTTCTTGTAGCCGGCGCTGACACCCTTCACCATGTTGTTGAGGGTGGCGCGCGTGGTTCCCCACTGCGCGCGCGCGCGCTTGGTCTCGTTCTTCACCTTGACCCAGATCTTGCCGTCTTCGACGCTGGTCTCAATGTCGCTCGTGGTTTCGAGCTTCAACTCGCCCAGCTTGCCCTTCACGGTCAAGAGCCTGCCTGCCTGCGTAATCGTGACGCCGGCGGGAACGGGGACGGGATATTTACCAATGCGTGACATCGTAACTTTCCTTCACATCCCGCTTAGAATACCTGGCACAGCACTTCGCCGCCCACGTTCGCCTGACGCGCTTCGGAATCAGACATGACCCCGCGCGGCGTGGACAGGATAGAAATGCCTAAGCCGTTGTAGACCTTCTGCAGGTCCTTGATTTTCGCATAGACGCGCCGACCCGGCTTCGAGACGCGCTCGATCTTGTTAATGACCGGCGTGCCTTCGTTGTATTTCAGGTCAACGCGGATTTCTTCAATGCCTTCGCGCACGGCCATGCGTTCAAAGCCGCGAATATAGCCTTCGCGCTCGAGCACCTTCAGGACGTTTTCGCGCAAGCCGGAAGCAGGAGTTGTGATCGTTGGCTTACCGGCCCGCTGACCGTTGCGGATACGGGTCAGCAAATCACCCACGGGATCAGTTAATGACACGAGTCTCTCTCCTTACCAGCTCGACTTGACCATGCCGGGAATAAGCCCCTTGGAGGCGTATTCCCGCAGCTTATTACGAGCCATCTTGAATTTACGATATGTCGCACGCGGGCGACCGGTGAGTGCGCAACGATTGCGTTGGCGCACCTTCGAGGAATTGCGCGGAACCTGAGACAGCTTCACCACGGCAGCGAAACGTTCTTCGTCGCCGGTGTCACGGTCCATAATGATGGCCTTCAGCTTCGCGCGCTTGCCGGCGGCCGACTTGGCCATGCGGCGGCGCTTGAGATCGCGTTCAACAGTGCTGGTTTTCGCCATGGGGAACTCTTTCCTCGCTATTTCTGGAACGGCATTTGGAAACCTTCGAGAAGCGCCATGGCTTCAGCGTCGGTCTTTGCCGTCGTGCAGATCGTGATGTTCATGCCGCGGACCTTGTCGATCTTGTCGTAGTCGATCTCGGGGAACACCATCTGTTCCTTGAGGCCCATGTTGTAGTTGCCGGCGCCATCGAAGCTCTTCGCATTGAGGCCGCGGAAGTCGCGGATACGGG
Source organism: Fidelibacterota bacterium (assembly GCA_947472795.1). Lineage (GTDB taxonomy): Bacteria > Pseudomonadota > Alphaproteobacteria > Rhodospirillales > Rhodospirillaceae > SHVO01. The sequence goes on from CANJBL010000018.1 coordinate 42,866, forward strand.
GCATTGCGATGGTGACCAGGCGGTCGAGGAATTCGTACATGCGCTCGGCGCGCAGCGTGACCGAACAGCCGACGATCTGATCCTCACGCAGCTTGAAGTTCGCGATAGCTTTGCGGGACTTCGTGATCACAGGCTTTTGGCCGGCGATGGCGGTGAGATTATCGACCGCGCCTTCGATCTTCTTCTTGTCCTGTGAAGCTTCGCCGACGCCCATGTTGATGACGATCTTGGTCAGCTTGGGGACAGCCATAACGTTCGCATAGCTGAACTTCTCGACCAGCTGCTTACGTACGACGTCGTTATAATGTGTTTTGAGACGCGCCATTGCCGTAGTCCTTCTAGCCCCTGCTCTTAACCAATAACTTCGCCGGAGCGCTTCGCAACGCGCACCTTTGAGCCGTCCTTCATGACCTTGAAACCGATGCGGGTCGGCTTCTTGTCTTTCGGATCGATGTGAGAAACGTTCGAGACGTGGATCGGCAGTTCTTTCTCAACGATGCCGCCCTGCGCCGTCGCGCTCTGGCGCTGGTGGCGCTTGGCCACATTGACGCCCTGCACAACAACACGGTTCTCGGTGGGAATCGCACGCAGCACGGAACCCTGCTTGCCCTTATCGCGGCCAGTCAGAACGACGACGGTGTCGCCCTTCTTGATTTTCATACCAGCCATTAGAGGACCTCCGGCGCGAGCGAAACGATCTTCATGAATTTCTTGCCGCGCAGTTCGCGAGTCACCGGTCCGAAGATGCGGGTGCCGATGGGTTCGCCCTGCTTGTTGATGAGCACGGCGGCGTTGTGGTCGAAGCGGATGGCGGTGCCATCCTGGCGGCGCAATTCCTTCGCGGTGCGGACGATGACGGCGCGATGCACGTCACCCTTCTTCACGCGGCCGCGGGGAATGGCATCCTTCACCGAAACGACGATGACGTCGCCGATGGCAGCGAAACGGCGCTTGGAACCGCCGAGGACCTTGATGCACATCACGCGCTTAGCGCCTGAGTTGTCGGCAACGTCCAAATTGGTCTGCATCTGAATCATGACTATGCGTCCTTATGAATCCGGGGAGTGAGCGACTTAGTTCGCTTTTTCCAGGATCAGCTCCCATTTCTTCGTCTTGGAGATCGGGGCGCATTCGCGGATGCGAACCACGTCACCAATCTTGGCAGTGTTGTTTTCATCATGCGCCGCGAACTTCTTGGAACGGCGGATGAACTTCTTATAGATCGGGTGCATCATGCGGCGTTCGACACGGACCGTGATGGTCTTGTTGCCCTTGTCGCTAACGACGACACCCTGGAGAATTCGCTTCGGCATATGACTGTCCTCTTCCCTGCTTTACGCTGCCGTGGTGCTGCGTTCGTGCAGGATGGTTTTGATTTGCGCGATCTCTTGACGCACGCGTCCGAACTGCGCGGTGTTGGTGAGCTGGCCGGAAGCCTTCTGGAAGCGCAGGTTGAACTGCTCTTTCTTCAGCTCGCCGAGGCGGCCTTCCAATTCTTCGTTCTTCTGGGCGCGAAGGTCTGTTGCTTTTGCCATGACTTTAATTCCTTACAACGCACCGATACGGGCAACGAGCTTGGTCTTGATCGGCAGCTTGGCAGACGCCAGCGTGAAAGCTTCGCGCGCTGTCTCACGTGACACGCCGTCCACTTCAAACATGATGCGACCGGGCTTAATGCGGCAGACCCAAAACTCGGGTGTGCCTTTACCTTTACCCTGACGCACTTCGGCGGGCTTCTTGGACACCGGCACATCGGGGAAAATACGGATCCAGACGCGGCCCTGACGCTTCATGAAGCGTGTGAGCGCGCGGCGGGCCGCTTCGATCTGGCGCGACGTGACGCGCTCAGGTTCGAGGGCTTTCAAGCCGTAAGAGCCGAAGTTCAACGAAAAGCCGCCTTTGGCGTGTCCGTGAATGCGGCCCTTGAAGGCCTTCCGGTACTTGGTTCGTTTCGGTTGCAGCATTGACATTTTAGTCTATCCGTTTTCCATCACAGCGCTCTCGCGAGCGCCCGATCATTCTTTACTGTGGGCGTGCGCCGCTCTGGTTCGTGGTGCCGCCCTGCTCCGCAGCGCGCTTGTCCTGCGCCATGGGATCGTGCTCAAGAATTTCGCCTTTGAAGATCCAGACCTTCACGCCGCAAGTGCCGTAGGTGGTGAAAGCAGTGCTTTCGCCGTAATCAACATCGGCGCGCAGCGTGTGCAGGGGCACGCGACCTTCGCGGTACCATTCCACGCGGGCGATTTCGGCGCCGCCGAGGCGGCCGGCGCAGGTGATACGAATGCCTTCGGCGCCGAGACGCATGGCAGCCTGCACGGCGCGCTTCATGGCGCGGCGGAAAGCCACGCGACGCTCGAGCTGCTGTGCGATGTTTTCAGCAACGAGATAAGCATCGATTTCAGGCTTGCGGATTTCAACGATGTTCAGATGAACCTCGTTGCCCGTCATCTTCTGCAGTTCCTTGCGGATGACTTCGATATCCGCGCCCTTCTTGCCGATGACGACGCCGGGACGAGCGGTATGAATGGTCACGCGTGCCTTCTTCGCCGGGCGCTCGATGATCACACGCGACACACCGGCCTGCATCAGGCGCTTCTTCAGGTAGTCGCGGATCTTGATGTCTTCATGCAGCAGCTGAGAATAGGTGCCGCGGCTTGCGTACCAACGGGAGTCCCAGGTGCGGTTGATGCCAAGACGCAGGCCAATCGGATTTACTTTCTGACCCATTAGGCGGTCTCCCTCTTCTCACGAACAATGATCGTGAGATTGCTGAACGGTTTGGCGATCGCGCCGGCACGGCCACGCGCGCGCGCATGGAAACGTTTCATCAGCAACGACTTGCCGACATAAGCTTCGGCGACGATGAGCTGGTCCACATCAAGCTGGTGGTTGTTCTCGGCGTTCGCGATGGCGGACTCGAGCACCGTCTTCACTTCCACCGCGATGCGGCGCGGTGAGAACGACAGGGCAGCGAGAGCTGCTTCGGCGGTCTTGCCGCGGATGAGCTGCGCCAGAAGGTTCAGCTTGCGCGGGCTGACGCGCATGGAGCTCGAGAATGCCCGGGCTTCTGTATCGCCGACGCGGCGCGGAGCGCTTTTCTTGCTCATGACTTAGTCCCTCTTCGCAGGCGCAGACGGCGCCGCTTTCTTGTCGCCGGCGGTGTGGCCGTGGAACATGCGCGTCGGGGCAAATTCACCGAACTTGTGACCGATCATGTTCTCGGTGATCAACACCGGCACATGCTTGTGGCCGTTGTGGACACCAAAAGTCAGCCCCACAAACTGGGGAAGAATGGTCGAACGCCGTGACCAGGTCTTGATCACATCGTTGCGTCCCGAGGACCGCACAGTTTCCGCCTTTTTGAGGAGGTAACCGTCGACAAAGGGACCTTTCCATACTGAACGAGGCACGTTCGATCTCCGTTTTAAATTTCTGCCTTAACCTTGCGCTTAAGCTTTCTTCGCCAAATGGCGGCTGCGCATGATCAAATTCTGAGTCTTCTTATTCGTACGGGTACGCTTACCCTTCGTCGGCTTGCCCCACGGCGTGACCGGATGACGGCCACCCGAGGTCTTACCTTCACCACCACCCAACGGGTGATCGACGGGGTTCATGGAGACACCGCGGTTATGCGGCTTGAAGCCCATCCAACGCATACGGCCCGCTTTGCCGTAATTGATGTTCTGGTTATCCGGGTTAGACACGGCACCGACGGTGGCAACGCACTCGGCCCGCACCAGGCGAACTTCGCCCGAGGACAGACGCAACTGGGCGTAACCAGAGTCCTTACCGATGAGCTGAGCGTAGCAACCGGCGGAACGAGCGATCTGACCGCCGCGGCCAAGCTTGATCTCGACGTTATGAACAATGGTGCCAACCGGCATGTTCTTCAGCGGCAGCGTATTGCCCGGCTTAATGTCGGCGCTGTCGGAAGCGACAATCTTGTCGCCGGCCTTCAGGCGCTGCGGGGCCAGGATGTAGCTGAGCTCGCCGTCTTCGTACTTCACGAGCGCGATGAACGCGGTGCGGTACGGATCATATTCCAAACGTTCGACGGTCGCGGTCATGTCGCGCTTCTTGCGCTTGAAGTCCACGAGGCGATAACGACGCTTGTGACCACCACCCATGAAGCGGCTGGTGATGCGGCCCTGGTTATTACGGCCGCCGGTCGACTTCATACCTTCGGTCAATTCCTTGACCGGCTTGCCCTTGTGCAAGTCACTCCGGTCGATAAGAACCGTGCCGCGCAGGGACGGCGTTACCGGTGAGAATGTTTTAAGCGCCATGACTTAGAGCCCCGTCGTCACATCGATGGACTGGCCAGCGGCCAGCGTCACAATGGCTTTCTTGAAATCGTTGCGGCGGCCCGGACGGCCACGGAAACGCTTGTTCTTGCCCTTGGTGATGAGCGTGTTGACGCGCGTGACGCTGACTTTGAACAGCGTCTCGATGGCCAACTTGATCTCGGGCTTGGTGGCCGTGAGCGGCACTTTGAACATGACCTGATTGTGCTCAGAAGCCAGAGTGGCCTTTTCAGTGATCATCGGCGCCAGAACAAAGTCATAGAGCGCGGGATCAATGGCACCACCGGCAGCGGGCTTCGCGACCTTCTTGGCCTTCGCCTTGGCAGGCTTCTTGGCTTTTTCTGCTGCGGGGCTCATTTCAGGCGCTCCTCAAGCTTCTCGACTGCGGCTTTGGTGAGCACGAGCGTGTCACGGCGCAGGATGTCGTACACATTGGCGCCCTGACTCGGCAGGACGTCGATGCCCTTGATGTTGCGAGCGGCGAGAGCGAATGCTTCGTTGACTTCGGCGCCATCGATGATGAGCGCGTTGGTCCAGCCAAGCTTCTGGAGGCTCTTCACGAGGTCCTTGGTCTTGCCCTTTTTGCTCTCGACGGTGTCGAGGATGACGAGCTTGCCGTCCTTCGCTTTCGAGGAGAGCGCGCTCTTCAGGCCGAGCACGCGGATCTTCTTCGGCAGGCTGTGAGCATGACTGCGCACGACCGGGCCAAAGATCACGCCGCCGCCACGCATCTGGGCGGAACGCATGGAGCCCTGACGGGCGCCGCCGGTTCCCTTCTGCTTGAACGGCTTCTTGGTGGTGCCGCTGACTTCGCTGATGACCTTCACTTTATGAGTGCCGGCCTGACGCTTGGCGAGCTGCCAGCGCACGACGCGGTGCAGGATGTCGCCACGCACTTCGGCGCCAAACACGCCGTCGGCAACATCGAGCGAACCAACGCTCTTCTTATCGAGATTGATGACGTCCAATTTCATGGCCGTTAGTCCTTCTTGGCCTTCAGACCCGCCGGCTTCGGCGCGTCCTTCGGCAGAGTCTGTTTCACGGCGTCGCGCACGAGCACATAACCGCCCGGATTGCCCGGCACCGCGCCCTTGATGAAGATGAAGCCCTTGGCATCATCGACGGAGACGACCACCAGGTTCTGCACGGTGACGCGCTCATCACCCAGGTGACCGGCCATCTTCTTGCCTTTGAACGTACGGCCTGGATCCTGGCGCTGACCGGTCGAACCGTGAGAACGGTGCGAGACCGACACGCCGTGGGAGGCTTCCAAACCACCGAAGTTCCAGCGCTTCATGGCGCCGGCGAAACCCTTACCGACCGTGGTGCCGGTGACATCGACATACTGGCCAGCCAGAAAGTGCGAAGGCACCAACTCGGCGCCGACGTCGATCATGTTGTCGGCACCAACGCGGAATTCCACGAGCTTACGCTTGGGCTCAACATTGGCCTTGGCGTAATGACCCTTCAGCGCGCGGTTGACGCGCTTGGCTTTGCGCGTACCGATGCCGAGCTGAACGGCGGTATAGCCGTCCTTCTCCTGGGTGCGCTGAGCAACAACCTGCACACCGTCCACCTTGAGCACGGTGACGGGCACGTGATTGCCCTCGGGCGTAAAGAGGCGGGTCATTCCCACCTTCTGAGCAACTAAACCGGAACGCATGTGTCCCACCTTACTTCTTCGTCTTTTTTAGAGCTTAATCTCAACATCAACGCCGGCCGCGAGGTCGAGCTTCATCAGCGCATCGACTGTCTGCGGCGTCGGATCGACAATGTCGAGCAGACGGCGATGTGTACGGATCTCGAATTGTTCGCGAGACTTCTTATCGACGTGCGGCGAGCGGTTCACGGTGAACTTCTCAATGCGCGTCGGCAAAGGGATAGGGCCCCGCACCTGAGCGCCCGTGCGCTTAGCGGTGCTGACGATCTCCTTCGTGGATTGATCCAACACACGATGGTCGAACGCCTTCAGGCGGATGCGGATGTTTTGATTTTCGATCATGGCCTAATACCTAAAAGTAAGCGGCGCCCGGAACTTTGTGACGGCTCTGGGCGCCGCAATCTCACTCAACTATTCAATAACTTTAGCCACCACGCCCGAACCGACGGTGCGGCCGCCTTCGCGAATGGCGAAGCGCAGGCCTTCGTCCATGGCGATCGGGGCGATCAGGTTAACCGTGAAGCCGATGTTATCGCCCGGCATCACCATTTCCGTGCCCGCCGGCAGCTC
>CANJBL010000019.1 GCA_947472795.1 Fidelibacterota bacterium
GCAGGAACGACACCGCATCAAACGGAAAACCATCGAACATCGTCGCTTGCTTCACCGCAAGCTCGCCGCCTAAGATCGATCAACCATATGAGGCTAACACTCCGCTAAATCACGCCCGCATCTGTCCCAAATGATCTGACGACGCACACAACTATCGCGCCCATCCATGGTCGCGTGGCGACCTACGCCGACTTGCGTCGCGAGATCGGCCTACCCCCGCCGGCTCCGCCGGCAAAGAAGCGGTAGAAGCCGACACTATCTTCTTCAAAACGCCCCGGCCCCTATGGACCGGGGCGTTTCTCTTTCTGTAAGAAACTCTGACGACAACGGCAAGAGTGTCAAAGACTGCGACACGTTTTTCCGATATTCCTCAGGCAAACAGCCACTCAGTACGCGGCACAGTGATTGCAAGGAATTTCCCATCAGCCTTGTGTGAGGGAGAACTCCATGCGCTGTATCATTGCTATCACGATGTTTATTGCTGCCCCTGTCCTGGTTTCCATGTTGAGCACGTCCGTAACCTTGGAGCGTTCCGACGTGGATGTTGCCGGCGTTGCCGCGCCGCAGAGCAGTCTTGCGCGTTTTGCCGGTTTCGCACGCGTTCCCGCCGGCTCGAACGCCGAGGAACAATAACCTGTCATGTCCCTAATCAGCGTAATCGTCATTGGTTTCTTGGTTGGTCTTGTGGCCCGCCTGCTTATGCCGGGCCATGATCCCGCCGGTTTCCTATTGACGGTCGCGCTGGGGATAGGCGGCGCGCTTGTGATGAGCTATCTCGGACAGGCTGTGGGTCTATATGCCACCGGCGAGCCCGCGAGCTTTCTGGGCGCTGTGCTGGGCGCGGTCATCATCTTGGCGTTGGGACGTATCGTCGGCCGTAGACGGCACGCCTAACCAGCTAACTCCGGTCGCCGGCAGGTGATTGGATCAAGCGTCCCGATCCCATGACCTTCGTAGAGAGTCGCGTGGGATGCGTGAGAAGCCGAACGTCGCCCGACCCCATGATCTTAATATCCGCCTCTTCGGTAGGAGCGGCTTCGGCATTGCCGCTGCCGGCTACTTTGACCTCTAGGCTCTTTATGGCCAAGGCGCCAAGGTCCGCGTCGCCAGACCCGGCGATGGAGATTGTGGCTTTGTCGGCCGATCCCTGAGCTTTGAGCGACCCACTGCCCGCAACTTTCACTTCAAAAGTCTTTGCGGTGAACTCCGTCACAAAGGCCTCGCCGGAGCCGGCGATTGAAACCTCCATGCGATCTGCCTGTCCCTGGGCGCGGAGTGTGCCGCTGCCGGCGATGCGCAAGGTCAAGTCCGGCTGATTAATATTCTCCATCACGACATTGCCCGAGCCGAGGAGAGAAACCTGCTGAAAGGTTCGGCCGGGAAGCACGATCTCAAGATCTGAATGCTTTCGGCCAAGCCTGCAATCTATTGAGATGCGACCGTCGTGCACCGTCACATGGGCCAACAAGGCAGGATCTCCGCGCGCGATGACCTCCTCGCCCTCGCCGCCGCGGTAGCGGACTGAAGCCGGTATAGCAATGTCCACTTTATCCGCACCATCCCAGTTCCATCGGCGTTCACTGGCCACCACCCCGCCGGGATTTTGCGGTTCGCAAGCCGGATGATTGGAATTGAGGTTTTCCAATACATCAAGCAGATCGCCAGCTTGCGTCGCCGCAACTACGGCAAACGATGCAATGCCAACGCAGATGCCGCCGAACGCGATAAGTCCTAATTGCTTTCTCATGTCTTCCTCCGCTTTCTATACGGCTTCGCTGGCCCGGTTGATCAAGGTGAAATGCAGCCTCACGAAATGACTGAGCGCTTTCACGACAACGCCCATGATGAGAAATAACAGTGCTCCACCCCCGACGCCGAAGCCGAGGAAGCCAATGCCCAACAGGATGTGGATGAGCCAGCCTCCGATATGCGCGCTTCCCGGCATCAGGCCGATGAGGATCGCAACGCCGGCGACACACAGCGCGCCCACCACGACGATGGAAATGAAGGCAAACAACAATAGCGCGCCCAGTACCGGCAGCAGGAACACGAAGTCGACCGCGACAAGAGCAAGCAAACCAAACAGCAAACCAAGGAAGTTTGCCGGTGTACGTGCGAGTTCCCACTTCCGAAAGCCGGCTTCGGCGCGTAGTTCGCGCGCGAGGCGCATGGGATCGCCGAGAGCGGCCGCGATCTCTTCTTCGGTGCGTCCAGATGCGATGCCGTCTGCGAAATGGGTGGCGTAGTCGGCGATCACATCTTCGATCTCGGCCGCGGGCACACCCGCAAGACGGCGACGCAACGTATTCAGGAATTCGTTCTTGGTCATCATTCGGCTCCTGCCGCATTAGCGACGACATTGGGAAATTTGGAGGCTTTGAACTCGTCAAGAATCTTGGAGACACCTTCGGAGAAGGCGATCCATTCGGCGGTCTGGGCCATTAGCGCCGCCCGGCCACTCTTCGTGAGTTGGTAGTATTTGCGTGGCGGCCCGCTGGAGGATTCCTCCAAATAGGTCTTCACCAGGCCGTCAGCCTGCATGCGGCGCATGAGGGGGTAGATCGTGCCTTCGCCCATGCCGATGTCCTCGGCGAGGCGGCTAGCGATGTCGTAAGCATAGCCATCAGCGCGGGATAAAAGTGCCATCACGCACATCTCCAGAACACCTTTGCGCAATTGAACTTGTACCGAATCCGCCACACATCACTCCACTAGGGCATATTGCATGATACCTTGTTATGCAAGGTAGTGGAAGCGGCCCGGTGAGTCCAGGGCCAAATTTCAAAAAAGGGGAAATGAAAACGGCGGCCCAGCGTTCGCTGCGAGGCCGCCGTTTTTTTGCCGTCTCGAGGACGGGCTATTTCATGGCAATGCTGACGCCATGGGCCATGAGTTCGTCATGGGCCACTTGCTGCAAAGCCACGCGCAGTGTCGGCGAAATCTCGAGGTCTTCTGCGCAAGGTTCCTTGTTGCCGAGCACGAGCGGATCTTTGCCCGTGACAGCACCGAAGATCATGAGCGCTTCGAGATACAGACCGGACGGGCTGGCGTGATAGTTGTCCCAGGTCCAGAGGTTGGTCTGGTTGGCAGAGATACCATCATAAGGATTGGTGTCCGCGATGTTGGTTTTCATAGCGCGGTTGAAGGCAAGGCCTACCGTGACGATGCCGTTCACGCTTTTGCCGGCTTCCTTAGCGGCGGCCTGGTAGGCCTTGTCCACATCGATGCCCATTTGCTCAATGGGTTTGCCGTGCCAGGGTCTGCCTTCCGGGTAGGTCTGGTCAGCCCGGCTCCAGGTAGCATCGAGATAGATCTTGGCGCTGGGGCTTTTGGCGCGCATCGCATCGCCAAGCATTTTTGTGTATTTGATCAGCAATGCCGGATTGCCCGGGTTTTTCTCATCCAGCGTGCTGTAGCCCTGCAGGATGATGTCGTCATAGGACTTCGCTGTGATGACACTGAGTTTCTCGTTGTAGTGATAGTCGAAGCCCTTGCCACCGACGGTTTCCATGGAGACGTCGTAGTCCAGGCCTACCTGCTTGGTGAAAGATTTGAACAGCGCCGGCACACCGCCAATATTGGTGCCGTTGAGATCCGTGACTGTGTCTGGCTTGTAGTGCATCACCGCCGTATGCGACGCAAACAGGAAGCTGTTTCCGACGAAGATAATGGTGCGGGCCGAAGCGGCCGTCGCGCTCATGCCGAGAGCCAGCGCGGCGAGGCCAAGGCTGGTAGCAAGTTTGCGTTTCATATAAGTCCCTCCCTTTGAAATGGCGGTCGCGGCACGCCGGGATGTACCGTGACCTGGCAAAATCATATGTCGCCTGCCGGTTGATGTCCCTCTCGGAAGTTATTTTGCAGTGCAGCAATTCTGACACTGTCACGGCAGTAACACATATCTAACCTCACACACGGGCTACCCCATTGGCTCTGCCACGCGTATGCTAAGCCTATGTTCAGCCTGGGGAGATTTTCTATGAAGTCATTCGCGCGCGTATTGCTTGCTGGGTCTATCGTCGCTTTGGGTTTCACTGCACCGGTTTGGGCAACCCCCGCCGATGATGCCCGCGCGGGCTATGAAGCAGATCAGAAGGGCGATTATGCCACCGCCATGAAGCTCTATCAGACTGCGGCCGCAGGCGGCGACGCTTATGCCATGTTCAACATCGGAGCCATCTACTTCGACGGCAAAGGTGTGGAACGCAGCTACATCCTGGCCATGAAGTGGTACAAGCAGGCCGCTGAAAAGGGCTATGCCGCCGCGCAAGCTGTCATGGGCTCCATGTACGAACAGGGCCAAGGCGTAAAGCGCGATATGGCTGAAGCTTCTAAATGGTACACAATGGCCGCTAACCAGGGCGTGTTGCAGTCGCAGAATGCCCTCGGTGTGATTTATATGACGGGTGACGGAGCCAAGATGCAGCCAAATCTGGAGCAGGCTTATTACTGGTTCAGCATTGCCGCCAAGCAGGATGCCTCGGCCACGGCGCGTGCAGGGCGCGTAAAGGGCAAGCTGCAGCCGGCCCAGCTCGCAGACCTCGATAAGAAGGTCGCGGCCTTCAAGCCGAAGACCTGATCGACTTCAAAATAAAAAACAAAGAGCCGCGCGGCGAAAGCCCCGCGGCTCTTTTTTTGCCTGCTGGCTGGTTACGGCTCCAGGGACGCCAAGTAAGCCGAGACATTAAGTATATCGTCAGAGGTGAGGTGTCCCACGACAGGCGCCATCAAAGGACTCCAGGCGCCAATACGGTTGCCCTTTTGCATGTCATAGAGCTGGCGACCGAGATAGCTGGGTGAACGGCCAGCGAGACGCGGCACGGGGCCCAACCCGCGCAGGTCCGCGCCGTGGCAGACGGTGCAGGCCGTCACCTTGCCATTACCGGTACGTGCAAGGGCTTCGCCCTTCTTCACGCTGCCCGCCGGCACGTAGGCGATAAAACCTGAGCGCGGATTGCGCCAGAGCTCGAAGTCCTCGACGCTGATGGGTGTTTCGATGATGCGATTACCAAGGGGTTCGCTGCCCGCCTTGTCACCTTCCAACGGCAGGAAGACGCCGCCCGCCTGACGTGTGAGCGGGACCGTCGTGCTTTCTTTCACCGTGATCCACTTGGTCGCAGGGATCTGCGCGAAGTATGTTGCGGCAGCCTTGATATCCTCATCGGTCATGGATTTTGCGAAACCAGCCATGAGCGCGGTGTTCGTTTTGCGTGGATCGGACGTGACGCGCAAACCATCGCGAAAATCGTGCAACTGCTGGACAATGTATTCGTACGTAAGGCCCGTGACGTTGGCGTTCTCAGGTCGCCCCTTTCCGTTGGGCATGTGGCAAAGCCCGCACGGATAGATGGGATTGGGTTGGGCGGACTCACGACCGTGGGCCACGATGTCGGGCATCGCTGGATGATCTTCTGGGTACCAGTCCACAGGCGCGTAACGCTGGCCGGCTTCGGCCCGGGTGAAAGAGAACTTGGAACCCGGAAGCGTGTGCTTGGTCGTATTGTCAAGCGCAGGTGTCGGCGCGGCAGCAGGAGCCGCAGATAGCGGCGATGCGGGCGGAGGTGTGACGTAACCCCACGCCCAAAGCGGCAGGGAAGTATCAGCCGCACTGTTTTTGTTGGCGGCACCAAAGGCCCCCGCGCAGGCCAACGCAACAACAGCAAATGCCGCGCCGGCTCCAAGCATTTTTTTCATCGATCCCCTCCCCACTATGCCAACCTGCCTCCCGGTGCGATCGGCTGGAAAAGAGTACTCCAGCCAAGGGGCTACGGAGAAGAGCCGTTGGCAGAACGGAAAAGGCTTAAAACGGATTTTAAACGGCCTGGCCAGCCATGGACTCGTGCCTGTGGTGAGGCGTAGCCGCGCGCGGGTAGCTGTAACGCTTGGCGAGCGCCGGCAATACCAGGAGATTGAGGCCGGTCGAGGTGAGCAATCCGCCCAGCACGCTAACCGCCATGGGCCCCTGGATTTCCTGACCCGGCGAGCCAAGCCCGAAAGCCAGCGGCGCGAGCCCTAGGGCTGTAACCGCTGCGGTCATAAGGATCGGCACGAGGCGTTCGGATGCGCCACGCGCGATCGTGGCATCGTTCCACTCTTCACCCTCGTTCTCGACGAGGTGTTCATAGTGAGCCAGGAGCAGGATCGCGTTGCGCGCGCCAATGCCGAATACGGTGGCGAGACCCACCAGCGTGCCCAACGAGAGCCCGAGAGCGGTGATCCCGATAATTAGGATGCTCCCGATGAGGCTGAACGGCAGATTGATCAGGACGAGCCAGGGATGACTGCGCCGACTGAAACACAGGAAAAGCGTCATGACGATAAGTACAACTGCGAGCGAGGTATAGAGCGCAAGCTCGATCACGCCCGCTGCCCCAGCCTCGGCTTGGCCAACAAAAATCCAGCGCACGCCGGATGTTGCCGGCACCGCGGCGGCGACTTTGGCTTTCGCTTCGGCAGCGACCGAACGCAGATCACGGCCCTTGACGTTGAACGTGACCGAAACGCGACGCTGACCTTCCTCGTGATGAATCGTGAAACGTCCCTGAGCGGGCCCAATGCGCGCGATTTCACGCAACGGCACGGGTCCGAAAGGGCTGCCTATCATCAGCGCGCCGATCTGTTCAATACGGTGGCGCAGATGATCTGGGAGGATGAGCACAACATCGATCTTGCGCGTCCCGGCATAGGTCTGCCCAACGGGTGCACCGGCGTAGGCGGCGTGCACGGTTTCCAGCACGTCCTGGGCCTTCAGGCCATGCAGTGCCAGCGCCTCGGCATCAAGCGCGATGGTCATGGCGGGCGTTTGGGCATCGTGCTGGACCTGAAGGTCAACGACTCCTTCGACCTTGCCAAGAACCTCACCGATGCTGGTCGCAGCCTTGTCGAGTTCATCAAGATTGTCGCCGAAGATATTAACCACCTCTGCCGAGGTTTCACCGGTAAGACTTTCGCTGATACGATCACCGAGGAACGTCACGACTTCCACGTTAATGCCGGGATAGCCTGCGAGAACCGCACGCAACTGTTCCTGCACTTGCGCCTCGTCAACACCGGAATCATGCTTTAGCTCAACATGGAATTCGCTGCGTTCCGTACCAAAAACATCCTCGCCGCCTTCGGAGCGGCCTAGCTGCTGCTCGACCGTAGCCACCGCGGGGATAGCCATGAGCTCCTTGCTAATCCGTAAGCCCAGGGATTCCATTTCCTCCAGTGACGTTCCCGGCACGGCACTATTGACCTGGATAACGAAACTGCCCTCGCGGAAATCGGGCATGAATTGTCCCTTGAGGAAGAACGTCGAGACCAGTGCAGCAAGGAACACCAGTGCCAAGCCGCTCATCACCAGGCGCAGATGGCGATCGACGACAACGATAGTGCGGTTCTGGATATCCTTGAGCTTGATGATCCAACCCGGCTCACTGTGGACAGCGTCAGCGTTTGGATTGAGCAGCAGAGCCGAGAGCGCGGGCGTGACCGTCAACGCGACTACGAGCGAAGCCACCACTGCAAGCATGAAGGCGATGGCAAGAGGACCGACAAACTTACCCTGCACACCTGATGTCAAGAGCACGGGCAGAAAGGCCACTAGCACGACGAACGTTGCATAGAACACCGGCCCTCGGATTTCGGTGGTGGCATCTCGGATAATGTCGAGGCGCGGTACCGGCGTGTTGCTTTCGGCATTCTGGCGCAGACGGCGGAGGATATTCTCGATGCCAATGATAGCGTCGTCCACCAGCACGCCCAACGCCACAGCAAACCCACCCAAGGTCATAGTATTCAGGGTCTGACCCATGCGCCCCATCACTACCACCGCGGCAACGAGGGAGAGCGGAATAGCCAGGAAGGAAATCAACGCCGAGCGCCAGTTGCGCATGAAGGCAAAGAGCACGACGAGAATCAGCACAGCCGCAATGATCAGGGACTTCTGGATATCGCCCAACGCCCGTTCGATGAAATTGGCGGGACGATGCAGCGTAGGATAGACCTCGATGCTTTGGCTCTTGAGCTGCGGGATGAGAGTGTTCAGTTCGTCTTCCACCGCATGGGTGGTTTCAAGAGTATTGGCGCCGAACTGACTCGACATCGACAGCAGCACGCCGGGCTTGCCCTGAATGAGAGCGTCTCCGACTTTCAAAGAGGGTGCTTCAGTGACTTTGGCGACATCGCGCAAAAGGATGGGCACATTCTGGCGCACAGCGATGACGGCATTGGCGATGACCGCCGGATCGGGGGCGGGGGTGGGCATCTCGATAAGCACGCGCTGGGCTTTGGCATCGATGAACCCCGCACCGCGCAAAGCCAGCGCCGCGCGTGCCGCGTCGCCCAAGTCGGTCAGGGTGAAGCCGTAGGCGGCAAGTTTATCGGGATCGGGTTGGATCTGGATTTCGCGCGTCGCCCCGCCATAAACGGTGACGCGTGCGACACCCGGCACCGCAAGCAGCTGCGGCTTCAAGATCCACTGGGCAAGATCACGCAAGGCATAGGGATCAAGATTATCCGAGACCAGGCCGATCTTGAGCAAGTCCATGGTGCTGGAAACCAGCGGCGAGAGTGTCGGCGTGCCGACACCGGCGGGCAGAGTAATGGCGATCTCGGCAACACGCTCGGAGATTCCCTGGCGCGCCTGATAGGGATCGGCATTGTCCGCGAAGTTGAGCGAGACCAAAGAAATTCCGGGGCTCGATTCCGACCGCATGGACGCCAGCGCCGGCGCGCCATTGACGGCCGCCTCGATGGGCCGAGTAACAAGCTGTTCCACCTGTTCTGGCGACAAGCCCGGCGCTTCGGTCTGAATCTCCACTTGCACCGGTACGAATTCGGGAAAGACATCCAGCGGCACCTGCGCCGCATACCAGCCTGCGAGTACAAAACCAACCAGCGCGAAGACGGCAACGGCTGTGCGCCGGCGGACAGACCAGGAAACGAGGCGCTCCACGGCGTACTATTCCTCGGTTCCGGTTTCTTTGGCGAGCAGATGCCCCGCACCAGCCGTCACGACCTTCTCGCCTGCCTGCACGCCATAGGGCAAAACATAGCCTTCGCCGGAGGGCTGCGAGATATCGGCGGCCTGACGAACGAAATAGTCGGGCTTTTCTTCGATGTAGAGCCACGTGCTGCCCTCGGCAACGATAATGGCCACAGACGGTACGAAAGCGCCCTGCCGCCCTTCTCCGCTGCGCGCTATGACGCGGGCACGATCACCGTCGGCCAAGTCCTTGGCCCCTTCTACGAGCATATAATAAGTGCGGCCCGGCACCGCCGGATCGGCGGGAGCACTCCAGACCGCAGAGACGGTGAGGGGTTTGGCGTTGCGGGGCGTTGCGCCCAGAGAGCGGCCGAAAGGCACGATCTCGATAGCCGGTGTCTTGCCTCCAGCCATGATGTCGGTGGGGAATGTCGCCTTGAGAATGACGACAGTGCCCGCCCCGATCTTGGCCATCAGCGCGCGCCGCTCCGCCGAGGTGCGCCAAGGCGCGTCGCGGCCCCACGATGCCGTGGCCTTGCGTTGGGCGAGTGAAAGCTGCGCGGTATCAGTGGTCGCCTGATGCTGGGCAGTTTCCAGAGCTTGGCGTGAGATGCCTGTGTCGGCGTTAAACAGGCCTTGCGCACGCTTCAGGGCCGCATCGCTGGCCTGAGCGGCAGACTCCGCGATGCTGAGATCGGCATCGGTCTGGGCCAATACATCGAGCCCCAGAACCTGACCGAGACCCGAGCTTTCAGCGCGGTAGGCGCGAGCCTGAGCGGTAACGGTGGTGATGCCGAGGTGCGCGCGGCTGGCAGCATCCAACGTCACGCTGCGGTCCGGCGCGGAAAAACTGTCGTCGTCCGCGGCAAGCACGGGAGTTAACCCAAGACCCGCCACCAGCAGCACACCAGACAGAAGTTCTGAAAAACGCGGCGTCATATCTGTATCCTAATTCCGATTGAGAGCCGTCTGTTGAAGGTCGGGACGCGGCAACGTCAGGGCCGAAATCGGCCATACCGGCCGCTGCACGCTGTCTTCAATGGTTCCGAGTGCTTCCAAAGCCGCGCGCAGGGCATTGAGGGTTGCGCGTTCGACCGCCACTTGAGCGAGGCTTGCTGTCAACACTTCGCTTCGGTCGGCAGATCCCATGGCGAGACGATTATCAGCAGCTTCCGCCGCCTTGCGGCTGGCGGCCTCTGCGTTCTTTGCTTCGATCCACGCCGCATAAGCAGCGGCATAGCGCACCGAGCCGGTTTCGATTTCGTTGAGGGCTTGGGACTGCTCGAGATTGAACTGCACCGCAGCTTTGGCGCGTGCGGCCAGAGCCTGATCGATGACCGCGCGGGCGCCATGAAAGAGCGGCAGCGTGAAACCAAGAGTCAGAGTCACGCCACGATCACCCTTGTCATAGACATAACCTGGACCGAAGCTGACGTCGGGATATTGTTTTGCTACTTCCATGCGCAGAGCTTGTTCCGTCACATGGTATTCGGCGAGCGCGCGCCGCAGACTGAGGCGGTTGGTCAATGCGGCAGCGCGCAGGGTGGGCATGTCAAGCATCTCGGGCTCGGGCAAGGCCTCGGTTTCGAGGGGTGCGAGACTAGTGAACGGAAAATTGCGCGTTGTGACACCGACTGCCAACGCCAGCGTCGCATCGGCAGCAGCGGCATCGCCGGTCGCCGTGCGCGCGGCTGTTTGCGCCTGGGCGAGGGTCGTCACAGCGCTGAGACGTTCAGGCTGACCAACGGCCCCAAACCGCAGGGCATTCTCCACCCAGATGCTGAAGGATTGGCGAAGCATCGCTTCGCGCCGCGTAAGCGTCAGAGCAGACTGTGCCACCAAGCGCGCCGTGAGCGCCTTGCGGATGTCTTGGCGCATCTTCCAGGCTGCTTCAGCCAGCTGCCAGCGGCGCACGTCCGTCTCGGCCCGGCTTTGGGCCACGCGGATGCCGCGCTTGCCACCGGTCTCAATTGTGAAACCGAGAGAGGCGGCAAGAGTCCAAGGGCTGATGTTGCCTGAAGCATTGTCGTAGAGATATTGCGGGTCAAATGAGAACGTCGGGTTCTGCAGTTGGCCAGCTGCGTGCTCGGCAGCATCGGCCGCCAAGACGTCGGCGGCGGCCCGCGCAAAATCGGGCCGCAGGCTCCAAGCGGCGGCGGTCAAGCGATCCAACGTCCAATTAGTCCCGGCGCCAAGGCCGGCCTTATTGAGCGCCGCGTTGACATCAGGATCGGTCAGCGAGCGGGCTTCGAGGCGCGCAGCCCGTGCCTCTGGATCAAGAGCAATGGGCGGCGCTTCCACGCATGCGGACAGCGCGATGGCGACCGCCCCGCAGGCGATAGCTGAAAAAAACCGGCCTCTCTGCATCGGATGATTGTCGCTTTACCGCACAGTTACGAAGGATCGAGGAACAGCAACTGTACCGTACCACGCCGAATTTGATAGCGCTGCCGCAGATTTTCGGCGTTGGGATTGACCTCGTCCAAATCGGCGGTCACGAGAAACAGGCGGCCACTATCGGAATCGACTGCCATGGTGCGAGCGAAGGGACGGCTCGGAATTTCGCCCAGTGAGGCGAATTTATCGGGCGCCTGTTCGCTGATGACCGAAACGGTACCTTCACCGTTGGAGCTGAATGCCAGCTTGCGTTTGGAATCAAAAGCCGCGGCGTCGGTGCCCTTGCCGATGGGCAATGTCGCGACGACACTTCCCTTATCAAGATCGACCACAGACATCTTGGCATTGGCGCAGCTGACGAACAGACGGTGGTTGGCGCGATCGATGGCGACACCGTGGGCGTTTTCACACTCAGAGATAGCCCAGCGGGCATCAACCTTGGCCGCTTTGGCATCAACACGGACAACCTCCTTCTTGTCGGTAAGTGCGATGTACATGTGGCCGGCGTCGTCCGAGGCGAGATATTCCGGCTTGCCGCCTAAGGGCAAATTGGTCACAGCCGTATCGTTCGTGGTGTCGATGATCGTGGCGTTGCCAGCATCGCCATTGACAACGAACACGCGTTTGCTCGCGGGTTCATAGACCACACCGTCCGTATCAACGTCGGCGGGAATTTCCTTAGTGACTTTGAAGGTATTGAGGTCGAACACGATGGCGGCCTTTTTTGCGCGACTGTCGGTATAGCCCTTGCCGAGGCTGGGAACCACGGCCACGCCATTCACACCAGAGACACCTTGCACACGACCAAGGATATCGCCTGTGCGGCTGTCAACGACAGTGATCTCGTTTGAGTGGGCCACATAGACGCGGTGCTGCGTGGGTTCGAAGGTCACGTAGTCCCAGCCATCCGGCGCACCGAGAGGCACGCTTTTGGTGACTTTATAAGCCGGCGCAGCAAAGGCAGGCGCGGCGATCATTGCCGCGGTCAATGCTGTCATCACAATAGCGATGCGTGTCCTTGGCATGGCGACCTCCCGTTCTGGCGTGGATAATGCCTTCGACTCTGGCATCCAAGGCCCCGTGGAAGCCATCTCGCGAATTATATGGTTCTGCAAGGAATCGATAAGCCACGGAGCGAATAGGGCTGCCTTTGCAGCATCCTGACGATATCGTGGTTCTCTGTATCGCTGCGGATAGTTTAAAAAAATTCAAGGTTCGACCGCGCTGATACGCCGCCAACAAATATGACAGTCTTTTTACAACGCGCTCAGCGTGTAGCAGCGCTGCGGGTTTCGAGACATGCCACCTCCACGCATTATGCATTGGCTGAGCGCGAGATGTGACAAAGCCTGGAAATTTGTCAGAAAGCACGCACGCGTCATCAATCTTTCACTTGAGAGCCAGACCCCCGACGGCCTAAGTGCGCCCCGCGTGCCCTGCATAAGATATTGCAGCACGTCTTCTTCAGGCAGACTTGGTGTCGGCGTGACTGCGCGCCAACCTGATGGGTACAGGAGTACTAAGCACCGTTCTCTGTTTAGTACCGGCTGGTAGGGCGATGGTGTGCCGTGTGCTACGAAAGCGTGAACTCGTGGACGGTAATGGTTACGCTGACGAAATAACGACAACGCCAAGGATGGTTTTATCAGCTTTTTGTCATTACATCCGCACTCGAACCGTCACGCTAACCAATCGCGGGGCGCCCGCCTGGCCCAAGATCAGCCCGGAGTTTTCAGTCTGGATCGTGAGCGCGGTGACATAGTTTCTGTCGAACAGATTGCGGGCGAATAGCCGCACCGCCCAATTCTTTTCAAATCTATAGCCGATGCTGGCGTTGACTGGCCTGCTGCCGGTTTGGTTGACACCTACTTAAGCTAATCCGGCCTTCATCTCGAACTCCACAGGGCTTATGTATCCGATGGTCGAGTGTCGGCGCTTCGGATTGTAGAAGCGTTCGATGTAATCGAACACGTCGGCCTTCGCCTCGTCCCTGGTCCGATACACCTTGCGCGCGGTGCGCTCGGTTTTCAATGACGAGAAGAAGCTCTCCATCGCGGCATTGTCCCAGACGTTGCCCGACAGGCTCATGCTACAGGTGACGCCGTGATCGGCCATCAGCCGCTGGAACTGATCGCTGGTGTACTGACTCCTTCGATCCGAATGGTGTAGCAGCACATCCGGTCTGCCCCTGCGCCAGATTGCCATCATCAGAGCGTCGGTGACAAACTGCGCCGCAATCGACTGCAACAAGTTCCGTATAAACCGCAACAGTGCGAGCCAATGCACGTCAGTAATAAAATGTTCATTTGATTGTAAAGCCACGTCCGGTGATGAGTTGCGCATCTCGCGCGTGAGTACGGCAATATTTTTGTCCGTGCTCATTCACGACGGTGTCACGCGCAGAAAAAAAATGCGCGGACTTGTCTTACCTCCGGGGGTCGACCATGGCGTGCTTAAACTATCGAAACAAATTTTCCTTGCTTGCGGCCACTTCGATCGTGGCTCTCACCTCGTGGCACGGCGCTTTCGCCGCAGATAACACCCAGAAAGCCGACGCTTCAGCAACAACCGCGGATCAAGCCAAGTTAGGTTCGATCGAAGAGATCTTGGTTTATGGCACCGGCATGGCGATCGACCTCGCTCCGATTAAGTCATCGCTCGACGCGACGGAACCAGTGTCCATCATTACCCGCAAGTATATCGAGGATGCGATTCCGCAAACTGCGGACTTTGCGCCCATAGCACAAATTTCGCCAAGCGCCTCGGGAACTAACAAAAACGGCCCGGGCTTCCAAGAATCGAAGACCGTACTGCGCGGCTTTCAGGACGGCGAATACAACATGACCTACGACGGCATACCGTTTGGAGACACCAACAACCCGACTCACCACTCGACGTCGTTTTTCCCCGGCTCCACCATCGGCGCCATGGCCGTTGATCGTGGTCCCGGAACCGCCGGCCAGCTTGGCCAGGCAAACTTCGGCGGGTCAATCAACATGTTTTCGCTGGACCTAGGAGACAAGTTCTCAGGCAGCCAGTCCTTTACGGGCGGCAGCTTCGACTCGACCAACTTCGTCACAACAATCCGTACCGGCGCGATCGATGAACTCGGCGGCGTCAAGGCGGTGCTCAATCTTCAGGAACTCAATACCGACGGATATCTGACCCACTCGTACAACAAAGCGTTCAACCAAACGCTTAAGATACAAATTCCCATCGGCGATAACGCGAAATTCACGGCTTTTGGGTCGCACAACACGATCCGGTACTTTCAAACCGATAGCGACGGGGCGACGCTGGCACAGGTCGCGCAGTTCGGCAAGAACTTCGCCCTGAGCGATGACCCCACCAAGGCAACGTACTTTGGCTACAACGTCACTCACAAGGAGACCGACTTCGAGTACTTCCGCCTTCAAGCCGACGTTATGGATGCTATCTACATCGACGACACGGCCTACACCTACTTCTACCAGAACGACACACTCTCAGCGCTCCAGGCCAACTATGTTGGGTCGGCCGCGCTTGGCACAAAGGCCGGCCCCGCCGGAAACAAGAATGTGCCTGGTTACTCGAAGAACAACGAGTACCGCGTGTGGGGCAATATCCTGCGTGTCAGCAGGTCATTCTCATTCGGAGAACTGCGTACGGGCATGTGGTACGAGCGCGCCAGCACGAAGCGCTACCGCTTTGATTATGACTTCACTTTGGCACCGCCGCTGACGACGCCGACGCCGCAGTTGGTCAAGGATAACCGCGAAAAGACCGCTCCGCTCAACATCAACTACCTCCAACATTCAGGCTGGAACAACTACCAGCCATTCGTGGACTTCGAATTCAAGCCGATTGAGGGTCTCACCCTGACCCCCGGATTCAAGTACGTCAGCTTTAAACGATTCACCAACGCGGACGTGCAGCAAACCTCGCGGGTGCCATTCATTGGAAGCGGCACTTTCTCCAAAGCGCTCGAGTTTGTCACCGCAAACTACAAGATCGCGGAAACGTGGTCGGTGTATGCGCAGTACGCCAAGGGGTTTCTGGTTCCTGACTTGAACGTATTCTATCAGCCGAAGCCGAACGTCCGCGACCTCAAGCCGCAGACTTCGACAAACTATCAGATCGGTACGGTATTCAACGCCGACAAGTTCACCTTCGACGGCGACGTCTATTACATCGACTTCAATGACAAGACTTCCTCGAGTCTGGTGAACGGTGAGACAGTGTTCACAAACCTCGGCGGCGCGGTTTACAAAGGTATCGAGGCGCAAGGCACCTATGCTTTCCAGCAGGGCTTGGCTGTGTTTGCGAACGGCTCGATCAACAGCGCCAAAACCAAGGACACACACAAGCAGATTGCCAAGGCTCCGCAATGGACAGCGGCGTTCGGCGCCATCTTGAAGTACGGCGACTTGGGCGTCACCTTGGTCGACAAAGTCGTCGGTGATCAATGGAGCATCGCCGGCGAACCGGCGGGCTATAAGGTTAGCCCCTACAACACCACCGACCTGACCGCGACTTACGACTACCGTAACATTCATCTGATCGCAGGCGTCTACAACCTCCTTAACAGCACCAAGATCTCATCGCTGTCTTCGCAGGGCTCCACAGCGGCTTTCGATCAATACTACTTCCAGGGCGGGCGGTCGTTCCAGGTCACAGCGAAGGTCTCGTTTTGACAATCTTGGAATCTTTGAACAAAGGACATCCTCATGTCTAATCTTCGGCGATGCACGGCTCTCGTACTCGTGCTGCTTGCGGTGCAAGGAATTCCGGCTGCGAGTGCCGCCGAGAAGGAGCCAAACTTTGTAGATCCCTCGAAGCTGGATCTCCGCACTCTTCTGCCACCGCCACCGGCTGTCAATTCCGCCAAGTCCAAGGCGGAGCTGGCGGAAATTCACGCCTTCGAAAAAACGCGGACACCTGAACGTGAAAAAATTGCACAGGACGACGAAGCCGAGACCGTCTTTGTCGTGGTTCGGGATGATCTGGGCCCGGAATTCAACGAAGCCAATCTTCCGGTCACCGCCGCGTTCTTTAAGAAGGTGTTGTCCGACGAAAGTGCAATCGTGAATCCGGCAAAGGAGCTCTGGGCACGCCCACGCCCGGCGATCGCGGATCCGACGGTCAAGCTATGCGTCAAACCCTCGACCAGCGGTTCGTACCCCAGCGGTCACACAACGATTGGCTACCTAACGGCAATTGTTCTTTCCGACATGCTGCCGGAATATCGCGGGGCCATTTTCGACGATGCTGCCCGCTTTGCCGAGAGCCGCATCATCTGCGGCGTCCACTACCGCAGCGATACCGATGCGTCGAAGGTAGCCGCAGCGGCCATGGTCATGCAGATGCGAGAAAATCCCTCTTTCCAGCAGGAATTCGCGGCGGCGAAGGCGGAACTTCGAAAGTTCCAGGGTCAAGGCAAGATCGCAGCGCGCGCGCGCTAAGGCTGTTCGCGCGCCGGGAGAGGTAAAGGACCGTCAAATTTGATGGCGTTGCCTCAGCCTTGAAAGTCAATACCTGCCTCTGTACCGCCGGAGAAGTGTTGTTGTCGTCCCAGTTTCAGAGCCACATTCTGATGCCAACGACAAAGCCGGTGCTGCCCGCCTTCTCCCCGGCGGCGTGGGTAAGATCGGCTGTTTGCCCCACCTTGCGCATGGATGAACCGCCCACGTAAGGCGCAAGCTATTTTAGCGCGCGCCGACGAGCACGCCGAGAACCGGCTGGTCTGCGGTATGCACTTCCGCCGCGATATCGTCGGCGGTCAAGCTCTGGGGACAGCAGTTGCATTGGAAATGCTGAAAAATACCGTTTTCAAGGCCGAAGTCGATGCCGCCGCCAAGGAGCTGCGCGCGGCCCATATCGCCAAGGAGTAGGCCAACGGAATCCCCGGGTCTTTCCCTCGGGAGACCCGTCAGCGCCGTCGTTTCCGAAACCGTCATGATTAGCTGATCGTGACGGACGCCGGGGGCGACGGCGCTTCTGCTTTTGCGCTATGATCACCGCGCAAGCATGATTGAACATGGGTGTGGTTTTGAAGATCCTCCTTGTTGAAGACGACGTCCAGACGGCGCGACATGTCAGCGGTGGCATGGCCGCGGAAGGCTACGACATCGAAGTGGCGGCGACCGGCCAGGACGGACTGACGCGCGCACTGGGCGGCGGCCACGACGTGGTGATCCTGGATCGCATGCTGCCGGGGCTCGACGGGCTGTCCATCGTCAAGTCCATGCGCGCCGTAGGCGTGCAGACACCGGTGCTATATCTCACCGCCATGAGCGGCATCCACGACCGCGTTGAGGGACTGGAGGCGGGCGGCGACGATTACCTCATCAAACCGTTTGCCTTTGTTGAACTGTTGGCACGTGTGCGCGCGCTGGGCCGGCGGTCCGCGGCCAGCCAGGACGAGCAGACCATATTGCAGGCCGGCAGCCTACGGATGGACCGCCTGCGCCGCATGGTATGGCGCGACGGAGAGGAAATCGACCTCTTGCCCCAGGAGTTCAAGCTTCTGGAATATCTCATTCGTAATCAGGGCCGGACGGTGACACGGACCATGCTGCTGGAGAACGTTTGGGATATTCACTTCGACCCACGCACCAGTATTGTGGAAAGTCACATCAGCCGGCTGCGCACAAAACTCAATCCGAACGCGCCCAAGGACATCATTCAAACTGTGCGCAATGTCGGTTAT
Organism: Fidelibacterota bacterium; assembly: GCA_947472795.1. Classification (GTDB taxonomy): domain Bacteria; phylum Pseudomonadota; class Alphaproteobacteria; order Rhodospirillales; family Rhodospirillaceae; genus SHVO01. The sequence goes on from CANJBL010000019.1 coordinate 18,051, forward strand.
GTCCTCCGTGCGACCCGCTAGACTTTTTCGAACGGAAAGTTTCCGCCTCACCATCCTGCTAGCCGGACTTTTTGTCGGCGCGGTGCTCCTGCTGACCACGGCGATGTTCTTGGTCACGGAAAGCGCGCTGAACACCGACTTCATCACCTCGGTGCGCGGAAATATCGGAGCTGTGGACGAAGCTTACCGCAACGAAGGTTTGCCCGAGGCCATTGAAATCGTACTCCAGCTGACGGCGGGGCCGGGCAACGATTACTACCTATTGCAGGACGCAAGCGGCGCCCGGCTTGCTGGTAATCTGCCCGCAATGACGCCGGTGTTCGCACTATCCACTGTGCCGCCGCCGCCAGACGTGCCTGATCCCAGGAGCCATATGGTGCTCGGTGAAGGCAAGACGCTGCCTGACGGGAGCTATCTCTTTGTAGGCGCCGATAGCCATCAGCTATTGGAGGCGCGCAGGCATATCCTGATTGCGCTGATTGTCATTACGACCCTTACCATTGCTGTGGCCTTGGCGGGTGGCACTCTCCTCAGTGCCGGCGCGCTGAGGCGCACCGATGCCATCATTGAAGTCTGCCGAGCTATCGCCGCCGAAGATTGGAATCGCCGCATCGCCGTAAGTTCAGCCGGAACGGAAAGCGACCTGTTGGCTGCCACCATCAATAAAATGCTCGATAAATTGACGGCACTTATGGAGAACGTGCGCCAAGTTTCCACCGAGATCGCGCATGACCTGCGCATGCCGTTGACTCATATGCGCCAGCGTCTGGAGCGAGCCCAAATGGAAGCCCGCACTCCCGCCGAATATGCGCAAGTCATGGAGAGGGCGCTTGCGGATTCCGATAACCTGTTGTCGATTTTTTCGGCGTTGTTAAGTCTGGCACAGATCGAAGCCGGTATTGGATCCAAAGCAGGCCCCGTCGATCTAACCGGACTTCTAGAGCAGCTCGCCGAAACTTACCGTCCCGTGGCGGAAGACCACGGACACACGTTGAGCACGGACCTCGCGCCCGGCGTCACGATCGCAGGGGACCGCACATTATTGATGCAGATGTTCACCAATCTGATCGAAAATGCCATTCGTCATTGTCCCCGGGGCGCTAAGATCGATGTGCGCTTGGCGAAGCAAGGCGAGCACATCGCGGCGGAAGTAGCCGACACGGGACCTGGTATTCCACAGGCGGAACACGACCGCATCTTTCAGCGCTTTTCGCGGGCCGAAGCCAACCGCCCGGCGACCGGTCACGGATTGGGGCTAGCCTTGGTGGCCGCCATTGCGAAGCGACACGGGATTGGCATCACGCTGGGCGACAACGCTCCCGGGTTGGTCGTTCGGCTCAGCCCCTTCCGCCCGGCTTAATCTCCCCTCCGCCCCAATTCCGCCACGGTGTTTCCACGGTACCGCTACAGTGCGGGAATACATATTACCTGTACGGGAAGAATCGGTCTTCAGGTTGGCAAAACAAAATCCAGGGACGTGCGTTGAATACAGTACGAACAGAATAAGGAGATTCGCCATGAAACGACTGACATTGATTGCCTTGGCCGCGGGTTCTTTGGCTGGTGTGGCGCTGAGCGCTGCCGTACCGACCTCTGCGATGGCCCAAGGTTTCAGCTTTAGCTTCGATACTGGTAATGTAGCCGCTGCTTATAGCGACGGCTATTGGGATCACAATCACCGTTGGCACCGCTGGCACAGTGCCCGTGAAGCACGTGAATACCGTGCCCGCTTCGCGCCGCGCTATTATCACATGCCGCGTTATCGCGCTCCCAACATGGGTTGGCGCGACGAGGACCGCGACGGCGTGCCGAACCGCTATGATCGCGACCGTGACGGAGACGGCACCCCCAATCGCGCCGACCGTCGTCCAGATAATCCGTTCCGCCGCTAAGACCTAGCTTCGTGGAGATGGATGCAAAGCCGGTGGCCCACAATGGCCGCCGGCTTTTGTTTTGAGCCTGGAAGGTCGCGCGGGCGCCTCAGAGCGTTTCTTGAAACTTGACCGGCGCACCCACCGGCTTTTCCAGAACAGCATCGTCGCGCATGGCGACATGGCCGCGGATGATAGTGGCAATAGGCCACCCCGTAACATCCATACCGTCAAAGGCCGTCCACCCGGTGCGGCTCGCAATCCACGCATTGGTGATTGTGCGCTTTGCCTTCAGATCAACGACGGTGAAGTCGGCGTCATATCCTACGGCGATGCGTCCCTTACCGGCGATGCCGAAGATACGCGCGGGGCCTGCCGTCATAAGATCCACAAAGCGCTGGAGCGTAAGGCGCCCTTCGGCGACATGGTTGAGCATGAGCGGCACGGTGGTCTGCACGCCGGGCAGTCCGGACGGACTGCGCGGATAGGGCCGGGCCTTTTCTTCAAGCGTATGCGGCGCGTGGTCAGAACCAATGCAGTCCACCACCCCGTCATTGATAGCTTTCCACAAGGCGTCACGATGGCGTGCCTCGCGGATCGGCGGGTTCATCTGCGCTAATGTGCCAAGACGTTGATAGCATTCGGGCGCCGCGAGTGTGAGATGCTGCGGCAGCACTTCTACCGTCGCGATGTCCTTATGCTGAGCCAACAGCGCCATTTCCTCGGCTGTGGTTACATGCAGCACATGAACGCGGCGATGATGCTTGTGCGCCAAAGACAGAAGGCGCTGGGTCGAACGAACAGCGGTCTCTACATCACGCCATTCCGGATGCATGGAAACATCGGCGCCACCCGCCACCAGAGCAGCGCGTTCCTGCAGGCGCATATCATCTTCGCTGTGGACGGTGACGCGGCGCGAGCCAGACTTCAGGACGCGGGCGACATTCTCATCGTCGGCCACCAGCAGCGTGCCGGTCGAGGACCCCATGAACATCTTGATGCCGCAACAGCCGGGCAGACGCTCCAGGGCATAAAGTTCGTCGGCGTTCTCGGGCGATGCCCCGACATAGAACGCAAAGTCGGTCCAGCACCGACCCGTGGCACGCGCGATTTTGTCATTGATCGCGGCTTCAGTCGTGGTGGCGGGATCGGTATTGGGCATCTCGAATACGGCGACAATGCCGCCGAGCACTGCGCCGCGCGTGCCGCTTTCGAGATCCTCTTTGTGCGTGGGTCCAGGCTCGCGAAAGTGCACCTGCTCGTCGATACACCCCGGCAGAACCGTGAGGCCCTTGGCATCGAAATGCCGGCCACCAGCATCGCCGTCTATCTTGCCAAGAGTCGCGATCTTGCCGGCACGTACACCGACGTCGAGTTCGACCGGGCCGCCGGGCGTGAACACCACACCGCCATGGATCACGAAATCAAAGGTGTCTGTCATGATGCATCCGCCAAAGCCGAAAAAACATCGCCGTCCGTGCGCACGCCAATGATATGGCGTTGGTGCCACAAAGCATAGAACAAGAGTGTCCAGGCTTGAGGGGCATTGCGCGGCGTAACGGCGGCAAAAAGCGCCTCAACGCTACCGGGAACGCACAACTCCCGCACACCAGCCTGGCGCGCCACCAGAGCGCCGAGGCGTGAGCCCTGCCCCGCGATCCATTCGGCCACCGGTACGGTAAATCCACGTTTACGCGCGAAGGCATCCGCTGCGGGGAAGTTCTCGGCCAGCCATTGGCGCAGGAGCCATTTGCCGCGGCGGCCACGAATTTTCTGACGATCCGGGAGTGGGAAGGCAAAGGCGGCTACAGCGGGGTCGAGGAATGGGACCCGCCCTTCCACGCCATGAGCCATGAGGCAGCGGTCCACCTTCAGCAGAAGATCATTGGGCAGCCAACCGGCGCAGTCGATGGCCTGTAACGCCTTTAGACCGTGACCATAGAGTGTAGCGGCTTCGCGCTCGATAGCCTCCATGCCGTCACGCCAACCGGCAGGTTTTGTGCGCAAGCCGGGAAAGCCCGCGAGGATGTGACGGCGCCAAGGTTTTTTTGCAAAGGGCCAAGACCGCAGGGCCGCGCGCGTACGCCCGTATCCTGCAAAGAGTTCGTCACCACCCTCACCTGTCAACACGACTTTCACGTCGCGCGCAGCTGCCCTGGCGAGCAGAAACGTCGGCACGGCGGCATAGTCGATGGTGGGATCGTCGAGAGCGGCGGCGATGGCGGGAAGATGGCTCCAGAAATCGTCTGCGGTAATTTCGATTTCGACATGCCGCGCACCGGCGGCCTTGGCAGCGGCCCGCGCCGCACCACGCTCGTCGTGCGTTGCTGTGCCGGGAAACGCTGCCGTGAAGGCTGTAACGGGCTGGCTGTTCAGACGCGCCATCATGGCAAGAACGGCAGCAGAGTCCGTACCACCCGAAAGGAACATGCCGTAAGGCACATCGGAGCGTTGATGGACAGAAACCGTGTCGTGCCAGACGTGATCGAAGGCGGCGATAGCTTCCACTTCGCCGGATGGTCTTGCGGGCTCTTTGGGCACAGCGTACCGCCGCCGCCGCGCCGCTATGCGCCCACGCTCCACAATCAACGTTTCCCCCGGCGCTACCCGGTAGATCCTGGCGAAGGGTGTTTCATTGCCTGTAGAGAAATTGAACGCCAGCAGTTCGTCCCGCGCGCCGGCGTTGATCTTCGCCTCGACAACACCAGCGGCAATAAGCGCCTGTGGTTCGGATGCGAAGAAAAACCCCTCAGAGGTTTCCGCGTAGTACAGAGGTTTGATGCCGAAGGGATCGCGGGCGAGCAGAAGCCGGCGCCGTACAGAATCGTGAATGGCGATGGCATACATGCCGCGCAGGGCATCGGCAAAGTCCTCACCGTCGCGCAAATAGACCTGCAGAGGGCTTTCGCAGTCGGAGCCGGTCTTGAAGACAGCACTGGGCATAGCGCCGCGCAAGGCCGGATCATTGTAGATCTCGGCATTGGCAACGAGAGTGACCGCATCAGCATTTCCGCCCGAAAGCGGCTGGGACCCATGCGCAAGATCGATGATGGACAGGCGTGTATGCACGAGGGCTACGCCGTCTTGGATACACTGGCCGTTGCCGTCGGGGCCGCGATGACGAAGCGCTTCGGCCAGCCGCGTCAACATCCGCTGCGCGGGCGGGCGCCCGTCGAGGGTCATGACCCCGGCAATGCCACACATGGTCTAGTGAGTCGCGCCGGAGGGAATGCCAAGGAGACTGTCGCCAGGCCTTAAGCTTGCCAGGGTGCGCGGCGCTTCACCCGCCGCCGGCTTGGCGGTGATGCGCTCCAGCAGACTCATATACTGCGGCCCAACCTTGTCCATGGCGAAGGTCTCGGCGAAGGCGGCCCGGCCAGCAGCGCCCAGCCGCTTGGCCTGCTCGGGATTTTGCGTCAGGAGTTTGATGGCTTCGGCCATGCTGTTGGCAGCGCTCACCGGCACCAGCATGCCGTTCTCATTGTGACGGATGAGAAGCCCTGGCCCTAGACTGTCCGCGGCGATGACGGGCGCGCCGCACGCCCACGCCTCTGTGATAGCATCGCCGACATCGTCTTGTTTGCTGGGATAGACAAAGACATCACAGGCGGAGATGTAGGGCCCGAGTTTATCCTGCCAGCCCAGGAAGCGCACACGCGGCTTCACGCCGCGCTCGTGGGCGGCGGCTTCAAGAGCCTCGCGGTCGGCACCGTTAACAGCAATCCAGAGGTAATATCCGGAAAGCCGCGCCACGGCATCCAGCAACGTCTCCAAACCAGCTTTTTGCGTGAGACGCATGGCGGTAAAAATGAGATTTGATGTGGGTGGCGTGAAGACTGCTTTGCGATTGATTGCCTTTTCGGCGATCTCTTCCGGCGTCATGGGGACGTGAGGCAGGACATGCACCTGCTGCACAGACCAACCAGCGCGCATGGCAGCGTCGGCGCGGGTCTGACTGGGCGTAAAGATGTGATGGCACTTGTTCAATAGAAGCTCGTGATCGAACTGCGTGCCGAGCCGAGCAAGATGAATGAAGCCGTCTTTTTTCACATAGGCCGCCACATCCGGGGTCCAGGAGATGACAACATCGGGTTCGAAGCGGCGAATGACGGTGTTGATGCGACGCCGGTCCATGAAGGCGAAGCGGCTGGGAAACTCGATGGTGTTACCCTGAATGCCAAGGGCCTCGAAGTTCTTGGCACGCGCGGGCGGGCCACAGAGAAGCACGCGCTGCTCGACCCCGGCGCGCTTCAGCACACCGGCGAGGCGCTCGGCCTGTCGTTCGACGCCGCCATACGGCGCGCCACACATGAGATGCAAGACCTTCAAAGCCGCACCCTCTTTGTTGTGCTAAACTTCGCACGCCCGCCGGAAGCGGTTCAACAGTGCAATTTCAAGGATATCAAGAGCGTGCCAGAAGTTCACGGAAAGCTTCTATGACCGTTACAACTTCCAGGTTGGCAATATCGCGATCCGGCGCAACCACCGCCCGGCCGCCCCAAGGTCCGTAACGGGCGGGATCCATAGGCCCAAAGATCGAAAGCGCCGGAATGCCGGTGGAGGCGGCCAGGTGCACAAGGCCGGAATCGTTGCCTATAAACGCACGACACCGGGCTAAAGCTGCATGCACGGTAAGAAGGTCGGCTTCGCCAAAGATCTTCAAGGCATGAGGCAGCGCCGCAAGAAGAGGTGCGGCGGCCACATCGTCACCGGGCCCGCCGAACAAAGCCACACGCCAGCCGGCGCAAACCCCATCGTCCGCCGTGAGTGCCGCGACGAGGGCCGCAAAACGCTCGGGAGCCCAGGTCTTGGGCTTTGTCGCCGCGACGGGTGCAATAGCCAGAACGGGTGCTCCATCTGGGATCAAGGTGGCGCCAGCTATTTGATGGCGTGCATCTGTGGCGAGAAAGGGTGAAGCAACGTCGGACAGCCGCAGAAGTTCGGAAAGATGCCTTACATGGTGCACACCGGCAGCAATCGGTCCCACTACATAGCGGTTGCGCACCGGCACGATGTAGGAAATGAGGGAGCGGCGCAGATCTACAATGATGTCCCATGTTGTGCCGCGCAGTTGGCGCCAGAGGGCAAACCAATGGGCATCGAAGGGGCGCTTCTCGAAAGGAATGATACGCTCCAGCCGCGGCGTAGACGCGAAGAGCGAAGCAGCCAGCGGGCCGCAGACAATGGTGAAGTGGGCATCGGGATAACGCTCGACCAGGTGATGAAGAATGCCTGACGACAGCACCGCATCGCCGATACGAGTGTGGGTGATGAAGAGAACCTTCAAGCGGAGCTCATCCGCGCGCGGACAAGGTGGCGACGAAAGCATCGAGCTCTTCTGCCGCCATGCTCCAGGTGCGCCGCCGCGTCGCATCCTCGGCTGCTGCATGCAGATTGGCGTACACGGCATCATCTTTCAGAATCTGCAGCGTGACATTAGCGAAACCTGTGTCGTCGGGCACGATGAAACCCGTCTGTCCATTGTCGATGCGTTCGTCGGTCCCACCGAGGCCGCGTGCGACGGCAGGCACACCAGCACCTTGTGATTCAGCCAGAGTCCAACACGCGTAGTCCTGGCGATCGCCTGGATAAAGGTGCACACGCGTCTGGCGATAGGCCTCGTTCATGCCATCATCGGAGCGCGGATCGACGACGACGACATGGGAGTCGATAGCCGCCATGACCTTCTCCAGGATCGGAAGCATGGTGGCAGGAATCTCCTCGCCCTTGAGCCCCTTGCTCAAAACTACGGAATAGACAGAGAGGCGCGCCGTAGGCATTTCGGGATGGATCAGGCGCGTCCAGACATCGATAAGCCAATCCAGCCCCTGCAGTGGATGGGTGGTGACAATGGCATGAGGTGGCGGCGGCGGCGGTTCGAGCGGAACATTCGCGGCGGCAGCGGCGGCGGCCTCAGCGGCAACCGTTTCAGGATCAGGCTGTATATAATGTGGATCGTCGGCAGGGCCGGGAGCGATTTCCCCTGCCATGCTCATCCCCGGCAGCGTAAAGACCGGTTTCTGGAAATACACCCGGCGCACACCTGGCGTGACGACTGTATTGCGCACATTGCCCGCATAGGCGCGCTTCTGATTCTGGCTCAGAAAGAGAAGCGAAGCATTGAAAGAGTCCCAGAGAGGCTCGTTGGCGGGCGCGGTGAGATAGTCGGGCGCACCCGTGACCCATAGAAGACGATGAGCTGCGCTGCGCAAAGTGCCAAGTAACGCGGGCTTGCGCATGGCAATGAGCACGTCTGCGGCCTTAGGTACCATGGTATCGCCGAAGGGAGTCCAATAGGCACCCTCGGCCATATGGGCGTAGCTGACGCGGTTGATGACCTTTACCTCATGGCCCCGTTCGTTCAGGGCCGACGCCATGCCGATCACCGCCTTTTCGGCGCCGCCGAGAGGTCGGCGCATGGGCGTATAACCGTCATAAGCCACGGCAGAATCGTCGATAAATACGTAACGCATGGAATGGTTATAGCCAGAGGTTCGAGCGAGCGAAAGCACGAAGGACGGCCCACCTTGCTTGGCGGCGCTGGAATGCTACATAACACGCTTCAGCGGAGTATTTTTATGCCCCCCTTGCCGCATTTCACAGTATTGCCGTCCCGCGCCCTCGTGGCCGTCCGGGGCGCCGACCGCGTCAGCTTCCTGCAAGGGCTGGTCTCCAATGACATGACGCGGGTGGAGGGTGGTGCAGCAGTCTGGGCGGCCTTCCTGACACCGCAAGGCAAGTTTCTGCACGAGTTCTTTGCCGTGCCTCACGGCGATGCGGTCCTGCTGGAGTGCGAGCGCACCCGGCGCGATGATCTCATCACGCGGTTGTCGCGCTATAAGTTGCGCGCCAAGGTCAGTCTGGCCGCCGATGATACTCTGGTGACGGGCGTGGCATGGGGTGAGGACGCCGGGGCGGCGCTGGAGACCAGCAACACGCCGGGCCAAGTGGTGAAACGCGGCGCGGGCCTGCTCTACACGGATCCACGGTTGGCAGGTGCTGGCGTGCGTTTTGGGCTGCATGCCGATCAGATCGGCGGCCTCGCGAAAGCCGGACTGTCGCAAACCGCCGAGAGCGACTACGACGCCCTCCGTTTTGCGTTGGGACTGCCCGACGGCAGCCGCGACATGGAAGTGGACAAAGCTTTGTTGCTGGAGAGCGGCTTCGAGGAATTAGCCGGCGTGGATTTCAAGAAGGGTTGCTATATCGGCCAAGAGTTGACCGCCCGTACGCATTACCGCGCGCTGATCAAAAAGCGCCTTATGCCGGTATCGATTGAAGGGCCACTGCCAGCACCCGGTGCGCCCCTAACTTCGGCAGAAGGGACTGATGCCGGTGAAATGAAAAGTGGCGCGGGCATCGCTGGTTTGGCCCTGATACGCCTTGAAGCTCTTCGTAAGACAACTGAGCCGCTTCATGCTGGCGCGACGAGACTCACGGTTCATCAGCCGAGCTGGATGAAACTGCCGTCAGAGGTCTGATAGAAGCTTCGCCAGAAATTGCGAAAAATTGTACCTGGTACGATTTATTTCTCGCCGTGCACTTACTGCGCGATGAGATCGCGTTTCATCTGCTCGGAGAGAAGAACGAACTCACGCTGTAGCGTGTCACATGAGCCTTGATCGGCTTCGCACATCACGTCCAGAGAGACATCGCTCACGCCATTGCGTGTAACAATCGAGCGACAAACCGCCGCTGGGTAGGCCCGGTTAGCCGGTGTCGTGAAAGTCCAATAGCGCCGTGACGCCTCTTGCGCATAAACCACATAGCCATCGCCCGCTTGAGTCGCTGCAGCGCTGGCACCACTGATCTTGCTCTGTAAATCTGCGACGGACTCCGCTCTGACGCCGCAAACCTCGCGATTTGCGCTAGGCACGGCTGCGTTGGGTAAGGAAACCAACGGATGCAGATCGCCTGCAACAGCAGCTTTGAGATAGGAGGAAATAAGAAGAACTTGCATGCCGTTCATGAACCACCTCTGGGGCCTACGCTCCACAGATAGTTCAACGTCACAGGCGTGACTTTGTGCCCGTTAGACTTTTGCAATTTAAGATAGCTTTACTTCCTCTCCGCCAGCACAGCCTGAGCCGCCGCGAGGCGTGCCACAGGCACGCGGTAGGGTGAGCACGAGACGTAATCGAGTCCGACTTTATGGAAGAACGTGATGGAATCCGGATCACCACCATGTTCACCGCACACGCCCATCTTCATGCCTTTGCGCTGAGCCCTGCCCCGCTCAACGGCGGTTGAAATGAGCTCGCCGACGCCGTCCTGGTCGAGGCTGGCGAACGGGTCTTTCGCGTAGATGCCCTTGGAGCGATAGATCTCGATGAGGTTGGCGCAATCGTCGCGGGAGAGTCCGAGAGTCGTCTGCGTGAGGTCGTTGGTGCCGAAGGAGAAGAAGCCAGCGGTTTTTGCGATATCGCCGGCCTGGAGCGCGGCGCGCGGCAGCTCGATCATGGTGCCGACGATGTATGGAATAGTGGTGCCGGCAGCCGTGAAAACAGAGAGTGCGGTTTCGTCCACCACTTTCTTCATCATGTCGAGTTCGGCGCGGGTGCCAACAAGCGGGATCATAATTTCCGGCGCCACAGTCTTGCCGACCTTCATGACAGCGACAGCCGCCTCAAAAATGGCGCGCGCCTGCATCTCGTAAATCTCGGGATGCGATATACCTAAGCGAACGCCACGATGGCCCAGCATGGGATTGGTCTCATGCAGACGCACCAGCGCTTCGCGCACGGATTCAACAGACACGCCGGCCCCTGTGGCCACCTCTGCAATCTCGGCCTCGGTGTGAGGCAGGAATTCATGCAGCGGAGGGTCCAGCAGGCGGATCGTGACGGGCAAACCCTCCATAATGGTGAAGAGTTTGACGAAGTCGCCGCGCTGGAAGGGCAGCAGACGATCCAGCGCCGCTTTGCGCCCGCCTGTGTCCTTGGCAAGGATCATCTGGCGTACTGAAAGGATGCGCTGCGGATCGAAGAACATATGCTCGGTGCGGCAGAGGCCAATTCCCTCTGCGCCAAATTTGCGGGCGGTTTCCGCATCCAGCGCGGTCTCGGCGTTGGCGCGCACTTTCAGGCGACGAATTTTATCAACCCAGCCCATGAGGATGGCGAAATCGCCAGTGAGTTCCGGCTGAATGGTGGCGACTTTTCCCAAGAAAATCTCGCCTGTGGCGCCATCGAGGGTGATGATGTCGCCTTCCAGCAAAATCTTGTCGCGCACGCGGGCCGTCTTTCCCTTGGTATCGACGTTGATATCGCCGGCTCCGCAGATGCACGGCGTGCCCATGCCGCGCGCCACTACAGCCGCATGACTGGTCATGCCGCCGCGTGTGGTGAGGATGCCTTGGGAAACATGCATGCCGCCAATGTCTTCGGGGCTGGTCTCGCGGCGGACAAGGATAACCTTCTCTCCGCGCTTCACCCAGTCCTCCGCGTCCTCGGCGGTGAAGACGATGCGGCCCGAAGCCGCACCCGGCGATGCGGGTAACCCGCGCGCGAGCAAGGTACGCTGGGCCTTGAGGTCCAACGTGGGATGCAGAAGCTGGTCGAGTTGGGCCGGGTCGATACGGCGCACGGCTTCTTCTTCGGTGATGAGACCTTCGCGCGCCATATCGACGGCGATCTTGAAACCGGCCTGGGCCGTGCGTTTGCCGCTGCGAGTCTGTAGCATCCAGAGCTTGCTCTTCTGGATAGTGAACTCCATGTCCTGCATATCGGCGTAGTGGCGCTCCAAGCGATCCCGCGTTTCCACAAGTTCCTTGAACAACACCGGCATGGCCTCTTCCATGGCGGGCAGATTTGAGTTCTGCGCTTTCTTGCCGGCCAGCGTGATCTGCTGCGGCGTGCGAATGCCGGCCACGACATCCTCGCCCTGTGCATTCACCAGATATTCGCCGTAGAAGACATTCTCGCCGGTGGACGGATCGCGGGAGAAGCAAACGCCGGTGGCGCAGTCTTCGCCCATATTGCCGAAGACCATGGACTGGATGTTAACGGCGGTGCCCCAACCGTCAGGAATGTCGTGTAGCTTGCGATACGTGATGGCGCGCTGGTTCATCCAGCTGCCGAAAACGGCGCCGATGGCGCCCCAGAGCTGCTCGTGCACATCTTGCGGGAACGGATGCTTCAGTTGTTCCTCGACGCGTTTTTTATAAGCGGCGACAAGGCCTTTCAAATCATCGGCGGTCAGGGCTGTGTCGAGCTTGACGCCTTTGTCGTCCTTCACGATGTCCAGCAGTTCCTCGAAGTCGTAGTGGTCCATCTCGAGGACCACGCTCGAGTACATCTGAATGAAACGCCGGTAGCTGTCGTAAGCAAAGCGCGCATCGCCGGATTGTTTGGCCAAGCCTTCAACGGTCTCGTCATTGAGGCCCAGGTTCAGGATCGTATCCATCATCCCAGGCATGGAGGCGCGGGCCCCCGAACGCACGGAAACCAGCAGCGGCTGTTTCACGTCGCCGAATTTGGGCCCATCCAAAAGCGCCTCCACGTGGGCAATACCGCGCGCGGCCTGATCCTTCAGATCAGCCGGGTACTGCTTGCTGTTGGCGTAATAGTACGTGCAGACGTCGGTGGTGATGGTGAAGCCTGGCGGCACCGGCACACCAATGCTGCTCATTTCGGCGAGGTTCGCACCCTTGCCGCCAAGGAGGTCTTTCATGGTGACCTTACCTTCGGCCTTACCGGCACCGAAGGTATAGACCCACCTTTGAGGGCCGGCCGGGCTGGAGACGACAGTGGGTCCATCAGCGCCGGCCGGGTAGATATCGGGTCTCAATTCATGCCGGGTAACCTTGCCGCCGGTGGCCTGCTCTACCGCCAGGGCGCGCTCGGCAGGAACACGCTCCCACTGGCTGATAGCCTGAGGCGTGACATTGATGCTCCGGGCCAGGGCGACAGTGCCCCCAGCTTCGGTAATGGCACGTTCGAGGGCAGAATCGCGAGCGGAGGGTTCACGCATGTAAGTAAGCTCACCTTTTAAAGGTATGTAAGTAAGCTATTCTTGAATAATACGGCATTTACCCGCTTACAACCCCTAAAACTGGAAAAAGTTGCCACTACCGCCCTCAATTTAAAGACTACGGCTTACATTTTTCAAAATGTAAGTAAGCGCAGCCCTAGCTTTCGACTTTTGAGAAGTCGGCCACCCGGTTCATGGCCCCCTCGATCCGAGACAGCAGCTTGAGGCGCGCGGCACGCTGGGCCGGGTCGTCGGCATTGACTTTCACCTTGTCAAAGAAGGTATCCACGGGCTGACGGAGACCCGCCAGGACGGTCATAGCCCCCCTGTAGTCCTCTTTGACCAGCAAGGGGGTCATGGCGTCTTCGGCTTTAGCGAGAGCCGCCAGAAGAGCTGTGGCCTCGGGGGCGCCGAGGTGATCGGCTGGAACGTCACCCTTATAGCTGGAACCGTCCTTCTTCTCCTCGATGCGCACGATATTGGCCGCCCGGCGATAAGCCACCAGCAGGTTGGCACCGTCGTCGCTGGTGACAAAAGCAGCCAAGGCTTCGACCCTGGCCATGAGGCGCACGAGATCGTCCTCATCTCCCAGCGCAAAGACCGCTGAGATAAGGTCGTGACGCACGCCTTTATCGCGCAAATGCGCCTTCAGCCGATCGGCAAAGAACTCCAGCACTTCGCGCCCGATCTTATCGCGCGTGCCGTCGGCCACGAGACCGTTGTAACAGCCAAGGGCATATTCGAAGGCCGCCAGCAGCGGCAGACGCAGCTTGTTCTCCAGGATGATGCGAATGACACCGAGAGCGGCACGGCGCAGCGCGTACGGGTCCTTGGAGCCCGTGGGCTTTTCGTTGATGGCGAAGAAGCCCACGAGACTGTCGATCTTGTCCGCCAATGACACAGCGATGCTGAGCGGCGCACTGGGGCAAGAATCATTGGGACCCAGCGGTGAATAGTGTTCGGCAATGGCATTGGCCACGTCCGCCTTCTCGCCCTGATGCAGCGCGTAGTAACGGCCCATAATGCCCTGGAGATCGGGGAACTCGCCGACCATTTCCGCAGACAGGTCGGCTTTGGCGAGTAAAGCCGCGCGTTTGGCGGCATCAGCATCGGCGCCAACGGGTTTGGCAAGGTACATGGCCAGCGCCGCCATGCGGTCGACCTTGGCGCGCATGGTGCCGAGCTTTGCCTGGAAGATGCGTTCTTCCAGTTTCGGCAGGCGGGCATCGAGGGTCTTCTTCTTGTCCTGATCCCAGAAGAACTTGGCGTCGGAGAGGCGCGGACGCAGTACCTTCTCGTTGCCGGCGATGATCGCCTTGCCTTTGTCCTTGGTGACCATATTGGCGACAACGCCGAAACGATTGGCGAGCTTGCCGTCTTTGGTCTGCAGCGAGAAATACTTCTGGTGTTTGCGCATGGCCGAGGTCAGCACCTCGCCCGGCAGTTCCATATAGGCCGCATCGATTGTGCCAAGCAGCGGCACGGGCCATTCGACAAGCCCAGTGACTTCCGCGAGAAGCGCCGGATCGTCTTTCACGGCAAGCCCTTCGGCGGCAGCAAGCTTGGTAAGTTCACGCGCGATAATGTCGCTGCGTTCAGTGGCATCCACCAGCACGTAAGCTTTTTTGAGCTTGGCCTTGTAGTCGGTGAAGTTTTTCACACTGATGAAAGCCGGCGCCAGGAAACGGTGGCCACGCGTGGTAGTTGTTCCAGTTACACCACCGAACGAAACGGGCACGACAGCGCCGTTGAAGACGCAAACAATTCCATGCAACGGACGCACCCAGCGCGTCGGGTTCTCGGCCCAGCGCATGGATTTGGGCCAGGGAAATTGCGCCAGCGCGGCTTCGACGATGTCCTTCAACACATCGGCCGTGGCGCGGCCCGGCTTCTTGGTGACAGCAAAATAGAATGTGCCTTTCGGCATTTCGCGCTTTTCAGCCTCGTCCAGGTTCTTGAGGCCAGCAGCTTTGAGAAAGCCCTGTACGGCCTGATCGGGCGCGCCGACTTGTGGCCCTTTACGCTCTTCGGTGGTATCGGGCTGAGAGGTCGGCAAGCCAGCGGCGCTGAGCACGACGCGGCGTGGGCCGGCGGCAGTTTCCAAGGACTTGGCTTCGATGCCGTTGGTCTTCAGCGCGTCGCCAATGAGGCGCGCGAGGTCAGCGGCGGCCTGCTTCTGCATGCGGGCCGGGATTTCTTCGGAGAAGATCTCAAGTAGGAGCTCGGCCATGATCAAGCTCCTTTCATGGTGGTGGGGGCAAGCCAGGCTTCGCAACATTGCTTGGCCAGCGCACGCACACGCCCAATGTAGGCCGCACGCTCGGTAACACTAATGACACCTCGCGCATCCAGCAGATTGAAGGTGTGCGAAGCCTTGATGCACTGATCATAGGCGGGCTGAGCAAGTTTAGCGGCCAGCAGCGCGGCGCATTCCTTCTCGCAAGCCTTGAAGCGCTCGAAGAGAATATCGGTGTCGGCGTGCTCGAAGTTATGAGCGGAATAATCCACCTCGGCGCGGTGAAAGATATCGCCATAGGTCACGCCTCTGCCATTGAAGTCGAGGTCGTAAACGCTGTTCTTGCCCTGGATGTACATGGCGAGGCGCTCAAGGCCGTAGGTAAGTTCGACGGAGACAGGATTGCACTCGATGCCGCCGACCTGCTGGAAATAGGTGAACTGCGTTACTTCCATGCCGTCGCACCAGACTTCCCAACCCAGACCCCAGGCGCCGAGCGTGGGGCTTTCCCAATCGTCTTCGACGAAGCGGATATCGTGGGCCATGGGGTCGATGCCGATGGCCTTCAGACTCTCGAGGTAGAGCGCTTGTGCGTCAGCGGGGGATGGTTTGATGATCACCTGGAACTGATAGTAGTGCTGCAAGCGGTTTGGGTTCTCGCCGTAGCGGCCATCCGTAGGACGGCGCGAAGGCTGCACGTAGGCCGCGGCCCAAGGTTCCTTCCCCAAGGCACGCAACGTGGTGGCTGGATGGAAGGTGCCGGCGCCCATTTCCATGTCATAGGGCTGCAGGATAACGCAGCCCTGGTCGGCCCAAAATTTCTGCAGTGTGAGAATCAGGTTCTGGAAGCTGAGTGGTACACCGCGCGCTTTCTCGATCACGGGCTTCGCGGCTACGGTTTTTGCGACCGCCTTGGGTTTGGCTTTTACTTTGACCTTCGGCGCAGGCTTCTTGGTAGGCTTCCGGACAGCTTTCCGGACAGCCTTTTTGACCGGCTTCTTGGCCATTTTTTTGGGCTGTTTCTTGGGGGATTTTTTCTTGGAAGCCATGGGTCGCCCGAACGTTTGAGGAAGGGCGGAAGCTACCGGCCAGGGCCTTTGGAATCAAGCAATCCGGGATAGTCCGCTAGGCTTTTTCGCACGAACAGGGGCTACCGGCAGCAATATAGGAGCCGCACTTAGGACAAGGGACCAAGTCTTGCGCCACAGGCGTGCGAGGCGCCCGAGCAGCTTGGTCGGCAGCCTCACGGCGCTTCTCATCCATGACAACTTTGTGGGCAGCGGTAATGCGGTTCCAATGCTTGAAGACAAACCACACGCCATAGACCATGGCGACCGTGAAAAGAACTTTGAACATGGCGCCTAGAGCCCGAAACGCGCCCAGAGGGCGCGCTCTTCCACTGCCGCCAGCGCGTCGCTGACCCACCCACCGCTGTCGCCACCGAAACTACCCAATGCCTGACCGGGCACCAGACGCCCAAAGAGACGCTGCAGGAAGCCCGGACCGCGATCCAGAACCTGGAAGCGCACATTGGGCCCATATTTGTCGCGCATCACGGAGCGTACATCCCCAAGCCCATCGATGAGGCCAAGATCCAGTGCGCGATTTCCGGTCCAGACATCGCCGTTGAAAAGGACGTCGTCGTCGGCGCGCAACCTTGAGCCACGGCGGGCGCGCACAAAACTTTTGAATTCCTTGTGAATGTCGGCCTGGATCTCGCCAAGACGACGCACGTCTTCTTCATCTTCAGGCTTGAAAGGATCGAGCATACTCTTGTGCGTACCTTGCGCATGCACGCGGCGCTCGATGCCGATACGTTCGATGAGATCATGGAAGCCGAAACTGGCCGAAATAACTCCGATGGAACCCACGACCGACATGGGGTCGGCATAAATCTGATCAGCGGCAAGCGAAAGCCAGTAACCGCCCGAAGCCGCCACATCTTCAACGAAGGCGAAGACAGGGATTTTCTTTTCCTGGGAATACTGGCGGATCAATCCTGCAATCTGCGAGGACTGGACCGCAGATCCACCCGGCGAATTGATGACCAAGCAAACCGCACGCGCACGGCGCGCGAAAGCGCGTTTGATGATGGGTTCCAAGGCGGCCAGGGTCAGGCCGCGCCGGGCCATGCTCACAGCGCCAATAGCGCCGCTGAGACGGAGTACCGCCACCACGGGCGCCGCTCCTTGGGAGGATGTAAGGCCCAGATCGGCGAAGAATTCGTTGAAAGCCTCGGGGATGCTCATGGCCTTAAATATAGGATGCCAGCGACGTTAAAGAAACCCAGGCCGGTGCCTAAAAACCCCCGCGCCCGTTCCAGGCTCTGTGCTAGGTTTTACATATATAGGTATGGCTGGTGCATAAGGGAGGGATGCCATGATCGTAACGTCTTGCCGCCGCCTGTTTGCGTTCGCTTGCGGTATCACGCTGCTGACGGCGGGATACGCCGCTCAAGCCGCCGACGCGGAAAAGCCGCCCACATTCAAAGTCGATCCCTTTTGGCCGAAAACGCTGCCCAACAACTGGATCCTGGGCCAGATCGGCGGCATCACGGTGGATAGCCGTGGCCATGTGTGGATCAATCAGCGTCCGCGTTCCCTCACCAAGGATGAAGCTTCTGCCGCACAAAATCCGCCGCTGGCCAAATGCTGTATCCCAGCCCCGCCGGTCATCGAGTTCGATCCGGAGGGCAACGTGGTCCAGGGCTGGGGTGGCGACGGTCAGGGCTATGAATGGCCCACGCAGGAGCACGGCATCTTCGTCGATCACAAGGGCAACGTGTGGGTCGGCGGCAACGGTGCCAAGGATGGCCAAGTCCTGAAGTTCACGCACGACGGCAAATTCCTGCTGCAAATTGGGAAAGCCGGCGGCCCCGGCGGCAGCGCCGATACCAAGCAATTGGGACAAGTGGCGGACTTCTATGTCGATGCGAAGACCAACGAGGTCTATATGGCGGACGGCTACGGCAATCACCGCATCATCGTACTCGATGCGGACACCGGCGCCTTCAAACGCATGTGGGGCGCTTACGGCAATAAGCCGGTGGATCCGCCAAAGGTGGCCGGCGCGCCCGCGAACAATGGCGACGGCGGCGGCTATGACCCGAAAGCTCCGCCATCCAAACAGTTCGCCAATCCCGTGCATTGCGTGAAAGTGTCGAATGACGGGCTTGTGTATGTCTGCGACCGTACCAACAACCGCGTGCAGGTGTTCAAGACGGACGGGACCTTCGTTAAGGAGTTCTTCTACTTGAGGGACACGTTGCGTGGATCGGTGACGGACGTGACGTTCTGGCCCGATGCCAAGCAGACCTATTTAATCACGGTGGACTTCGGCAACAACGAGATGCGCCTCGTGCGCCGGAGTGATGGCGAGATTCTGTCCACTTATGGCCGTCAGGGCCGCAACGCCGGCCAGTTCCACTGGCTGCATGACGTGGCGGTGGATGCACAAGGAAACGTCTATACGGGCGAAGTGGGCGACGCCAAGCGCCTGCAAAAGTGGCTGCCTGACGCACCGCCGAAGAAGTAGGCCTTAAAACACCAAAGCGCGGGCGTCGCGCAGCACCGCATCGGCGGCGGCTGTATAGCGGCCATCGGCTTCGTGCAGGATGATGCCGGGGTAGAGGGTGTCGGCCGTACGGCGGCCCTTTCCCGCATCGACGATCACGCGCTTTGCCGGCGCCCCGGCTTTTGGAAAGATGGGGATAATGCGGATGTCCCCGGTCTTCTTTGCGTGTAGCACGTTGACGATATCCGAAAGCCGATCCGCGCGGTGAATAAGCACAATGCGGCCTTTTGGCTTTGCGCAGGCAAGGCACCCGCCAATCCACGCGGCGAGGTCGGCCTCGCCTTCCATGTGTGAGATCGCACGCGCGGCATTGAGTGGTGGCGTGCCGCTGTCGCCATAGGGTGGATTACTAATAACAACATCAAAAGCACCCACCAGATCGGGTGGTGGTTTGAGGATGTCGCCCGTGGCGATGAAGGTCTCGGCAAGTTTATTGAGGGCGACGCCCTCGCCAGCCAACACCGCGTGCGCTTGCTGCAATTCCAAACCGGTCAACGTCAGCCCAGGCACACGCGCAGCCAGACAGAACATGGCAGCCCCGGTGCCGCAGCCGGCATCCAGTACATTCTCGCCGGCCTTGGCGCGCACAGCGGCAGCCAGAAGTACAGGATCAATGGCGGCCCGGTAGCCATCCAGAGGTTGGCGCACGATAACGCGGCCATCAAGCAGGCGGTCGTCGCTGGTGCTCATATTCAACCCGGTGCCAAGCATTCAGGACAGAGACTGTGCACGATCATGCGGGCCGCAGCGATATCCTCCTCGCGCACCATAAGGCGGCGCGGAAACAAAGCGCCGTACATGTCGGCGATGGGGCCGTCGAACTCAACAGCGGGAATGTCGGCCTCGGCCAGAGCAGCCTTGATCGCCGACAGCAGCACCCAGTCTTCCGTGTGCAGGAGTTCAACCATAGGGAAAAGCTGTCTTTCCGGCGCAGAATGGGCCCGTTCCCGGCCCTGGAAAAGGGATAGTGCAAGCGTGACGTGCCGCAGTAGAATTGGCAAGCCATCCCGGGGGACGGGACTTTTGGCGGGGATCGACGGAGGCGGGCGGACACAAGGTTCGCCCGGCTTTTTCCGCTTTCCCAGCAGATGAGTTTAAGGAACGTATCGTGGCGACGATTGTCAACCTGGAAGCCAGCCGGTTCGATGCAAACAAGCGGGCCAAGTCCAAGGCGTTGGATGCCCTGGTGGAGTTGGTGGACGAGGACCTGAAGGCGGTCAACCGCACCATCGTGGCCCGCATGCACAGCCCCATAGCGCTGATCCCGCAGCTGGCGGGGCATATTGTGGCGGCAGGCGGAAAGCGTTTACGCCCTGTCCTGACGCTGGCTGCAGCCAAGTTGTGTGGTTATACGGGCGAACGCCATGTGCACCTGGCGACGTGTGTGGAGTTCATCCACACCGCCACTCTGCTTCATGATGACGTGGTGGATGAGAGCGCATTACGCCGCGGTCAGTCCAGCGCCAATGCCATTTGGGGCAATCAGTCCAGCGTACTCGTGGGCGACTTCCTGTTCAGCCGGGCCTTTGAGCTGATGGTGGAAGACGGATCGCTGAAGGTGCTGCAGATCTTGTCGCGCGCCTCTTCCGTCATCGCCGAGGGCGAGGTGCATCAACTCCTCACCTCCAACGATACCGAGACCAGTGAAGCGCAGTACCTGGAAGTGATCCAGGCCAAGACGGCGGAACTGTTCGCCGCAGCGGCGCGCATCGGTGCGGTCGTTGCAGATCGGCCGGACGTGGAAGAAGAAGCTTTGCGCGTCTATGGAATGAACCTGGGCATCGCCTTCCAGCTCATCGATGACGTGTTGGACTACTCCGCGCGCCAGCAGGAATTGGGCAAGACCGTCGGCGACGACTTCCGCGAGGGCAAGATCACCCTGCCCGTCATCCTCGCCTTCCGCCGTGGTGACGAGGGAGAGCGCGGTTTCTGGAAGCGCACTCTGGAAACCTTGGAGCAGACAGACGCCGACCTGGAGCACGCCATGGAGCTGATGAAGCACCATAGCAGCCTGGCCGATACCGTGAACCGCGCGCGGCACTATGGTGCTGTGGCGCGTGATGCACTTGGCATCTTCCCGGACAGCCCCACGAAGGCACGCCTGCTGGACATCATCGATTTCTGCATTGAACGGGCGTACTGACGCTCCGCAGATCGAGTGTCCGGTTCAGTTGAATCCTATATCGATGATGAACTTCAGCGTCCAGTCGTTGGAGCCACGTGTCCATCCGTGGCCGATACCAATATCCAGACCCACCGGCTCGCCGCCGTAGTCAGCAACCAGGAAGGTCTCCTGGGCCTGATCGGGCACTTTGAGCATATTGTTGATGGGGCCAAGATCGGCATAGTGCTCTACGGCAACGGTCCACTTCGGCGACATCTTGTATCCAAGACGCATGGCGGGCTCGAACGTGGGCGTATTGTTGTTGCCACTGAGCGCAACGCCCATGATCGGATTGATAATGAATTCCCAGGGGTCGGCACGCCACCCGATCATGGGCCGCACTTCCATATTGTAGCGATGCTCATCGTAGGTGGATTTGTAGATGCCGACTTCGAAATTGACGCCATAGAAAAAATCTCGTTCCGCCGCGTGGGGCGAGACAAAAAGTGTGCGCAGTTTTGCGGCGCCAACCTGGAACTTTCCGCCGGCACCGATTTCATAAGGGATATAAGCCCCAATCTCCCACCAATCTTTCAGTCCATAAGCGAATTCGGGTGTGCCGTTGAAGGCATGGTTCGGTGCGACACCGCGCGGGAAATCCGGCGTTTTAATACCGTCGATCACATAGTTGCCGTGAAGCTGCAGGCTGAATTGACCGGGATCATTGATCTCGGCGTTATAAACCTGGATCTCGTCAGCCGCCCGGCCGGGGGCCGGCATTAGCGCCACCATGACGCTCGCCACCACGGTCCACTGCCGCCATCCATAGGAATAATTCATATGAGCCCCATTTCCGCGTACCCCAAAACAGACGGCAGATTAGCGGTGACCGGGCAAATGCAGAAGAAGGGTCCCGGTTTAGAGCGCGGAATACTGCGGGAGAATGAAATTGAGAATTAGAATTTTGGCTTAGCGCGCTATTTGCCCCCGCCCGTAGACGCGGGTTCGGAATGATTATCATCCGTACTCTTAAATCGGAGCGTCCATTTCACGAGACCTGAGACGCGAATCTTCCAAAAAAGAACTCCGGACCGCTTCGGTAAAGCGGCCCGGAGTGTCGCAGCCGTCTTGGAGGGGAGCGGCTGCTGGGAGTCCCGTGGGGTGAACACGGGGTCGTGTTAGGACATTGTCGGCATCACAAAAGCTGCATCACCAGCACTGGCTGCTCCGCGCTTCGGCCAGCGTTGGGTCACCGTCTTGGTCCGGGTGTAGAACTGAATGCCGTCCATACCGTACTGGTTGGTATCGCCAAAAGCCGAACGCTTCCAACCGCCGAAACTGTAGTAGGCCACAGGCACTGGGATGGGCACGTTGACGCCCACCATCCCGACCTCGACGCTGCTGGCGAATGTGCGCGCAGCTTCGCCGTCACGCGTAAAGATGGCCACACCGTTCCCGAGCGCATGCTTGCTCGGCAGCATGATGGCCTCTTCTAAGTTCTCGGCGCGCACAATCTGCAATACCGGTCCGAAAATTTCGTCCTGATAGCTTTTCATGCGCGGCTTGACGTGATCGAGCAGGGTAGGTCCAAGGAAGAACCCTTTCTCGTAGCCTTGCAGCGAGAAACCGCGACCATCTATGACGAGTTCCGAGCCTTCATCCACCGCCATCTGGATGTACTGCTCGATACGCGCTTTATGCTGTTGCGTAATGACCGGCCCATACTGAGCGTCGGAATCGGTGGAAATACCCACACGCATATCGCCAATGGCCGCAACCAGTTTCTGGCGCAGAGCGACGGCGGTCTTTTCGCCCACAGGGACCACGACCGGCAAAGCCATGCAGCGTTCCCCAGCAGAACCGAAGGCCGCGCCCATGATGTCGTTGACAGTCTGGTCGAGGTCGGCGTCGGGCATGACGATGCCGTGGTTCTTGGCGCCGCCCATGGCCTGCACGCGTTTGCCGTTAGCGGAGGCTGTCGCATAGACATACTGCGCGATGTCACTGGAGCCTACAAAACTGATGGCTTTGACATCGGGATGGTGCAGGAGCCCATCCACGACCGTCTTGTTGCCTTGCAGGACATTCAGAATGCCCGCCGGTGCGCCGGCTTCCATCATGAGTTCCGCGAGACGGATGGCGACGGAAGGTGCTTTCTCCGAAGGCTTCAGCACAAACGCATTGCCGCAGGCAATGGCAACCGCCGACATCCACAGCGGAATCATTGCCGGGAAATTGAATGGTGTGATGCCCGCCACAACGCCAAGCGGTTGGCGGATGGAGTAGACGTCGATGCCCGGCCCCGCACCTTCCGTGAAGTCACCCTTCTGCAGATGCGGTACGCCGCAGGCAAACTCAATGACGTCGAGACCGCGTTGGATATCTCCCTTTGAATCGGCGACAACCTTGCCATGCTCCGAAGACAACAGCTCGGCGAGCTGCTTCATGTTGGCTTCGATGAGACGCTTGAAGTCGAACATGACACGCGCCCGGCGCTGCGGATTGACCGCCGCCCAGCCCGGTTGTGCGGCAACCGCAGAGCGGATGGTCTCATCCACCTCCTTGCTTTCGCCTAACACAACCCGCGACTGGACCGCACCGGTGTTCGGATTAAAAACGTCGCCATAGGCGCGAGCTTCGCCCACAAAGCGGCGCCCACCGATAAAGTGTGGAATGGTTTCCACGGTTACTCCAACGACAACTGATAAAAACTGTAGCTCTACGAAGCCATATCGAACGGGGTCCAATTCTTGCCGAGGCTCTGCGCCACGGCTTCATTGGTGATTTTCCCTTCGTGGATATTGAGACCGGCACGCAAATGCGGGTTGCTTTGCACCGCCTTCATGCCTTTGTCGGCCAGCGCAAGCCCGAAAGGCAACGTGGCGTTGTTAAGAGCGTAGCTGGAGGTCATCGGCACCGCGCCCGGCATATTGGCAACGCAGTAATGAATGACGCCATCGACATCAAAAGTGGGATTATCGTGTGTGGTTGCCTTGCTGGTTTCGAAACAGCCACCCTGGTCGATGGCGACGTCTACCAACACCGAACCTGGACGCATACGCTTCAACATTGGGCGCGTGATGAGCTTCGGCGCGCTGGCGCCAGGCACCAACACCGCACCAATCACGACGTCCGCATTCGTGCATTCCTGCTCAATGGATTCCAGAGTGGAAACACGCGTGCGTACGCGGCCTCCGAAGAGTTCGTCGAGCTGGCGCAGACGTGGAATGGATTGGTCGATGATGGAAACTTCGGCGCCCAAGCCAACGGCCATACGCGCCGCGTGAGTGCCGACAACGCCGCCACCAATGACAACGACGCGGGCCGGCGCCACGCCCGGTACGCCGCCAAGAAGAAGGCCGCGACCACCGCGATAGCGCTTCAGCGCCTCACCAGCCGCTTCGATGGACAGACGTCCCGCGACTTCGCTCATAGGCGCCAGGAGCGGCAGTCCACCCCGTTCATCCGTGACAGTTTCATAAGCAATGGCGGAACAGCCTGACGCAAGCAATCCTTTGGTCTGCTCGGGATCGGGCGCGAGATGCAGATAGGTGAATAGAATTTGCTTCGGGCGAAGACGCGCCCATTCCTGCGGCTGCGGTTCTTTCACTTTGACGATCATGTCAGCGGCGCCGAAGATTTCCTCGGCAGTAGCGGCAATGCTAGCGCCGGCGGTTTTATACTGTTCATCGGTAGCGCTGATGCCGGCACCGGCTCCTGTCTCGACGACGACCTCATGGCCCCGCGCGACATATTCGCGCACTGCCCCTGGCGTTAAGCCAACGCGATATTCTTGGGTCTTGATCTCTTTGGGCACGCCGATACGCATAGGACTTCCTTCGTGACGAAACTATGAAACAAAACCAAGGCACACCGCTCCGATATCTCCACGCGAGAGACTCGGTCGTGTTCTTGAGAATCTCAGTATGGGAAAGGCGACAGCACGCGCACAGGCGCGTTCATCTCTTGCTGTGGTGCGCCTCAGTCACCACCCGGGGCTCGCGCCCCGGGAGGATTGACCTCAGTTCACGGCGGCAATCGTAGCCCGCAAGGTATCCATAATGCGGTCGATTTGCGCTTTATCGATAATGTAAGGCGGTGACAGCGCGATGATGTCGCCTGTCGTGCGCAGGAGTACGCCGCGTTCGAAGCAACGGTTGAACACTTCGGAGGCACGCGCGCCCGGCGCATCGGGCCGCGACACTAGCTGGATACCACCGATCAATCCGACATTGCGGATGTCTTCGATGTGCTGCGTGCCTTTGAGTTCATGCAGCTTCTGCTGGAAGTATGTCGCCATCTCCGCGCAACGCTGGAAAAGGCCTTCCTGACTATAGACGTCGAGCGTGGCCAAGCCGGCAGCGCACGCGAGCGGATGAGCCGAATACGTATAACCGTGGAAGAGCTCAATGCCCTGGCCAGCACTCTCGGCGAGTGCCGAGAAAATGCCTTCACGTGCCATCACGCCGCCCATGGGAACGGCCCCGTTGGTCATTCCCTTGGCCATGGTGATGAGGTCGGGCTTCACGTCGAAATACTGAGCCGCGAAGTTTGTGCCGAGACGGCCGAAACCGGTGATGACTTCGTCGAAGATCAGCAAGATGCCATGCTTATCGCAAATCTTGCGCAAGCGTTGCAGATAGCCCTTCGGCGGCGGCAGCACACCGGTGGAACAAGCCACCGGCTCAACGATGACACAGGCGATGGTCGAAGCGTCGTGGAGCGCCACAATGCGCTCGAGATCATCGGCCAGTTCCTCGCCGTGCTCGGGTATGCCCTTTGAAAAAGCGTTTTTGCCGAGATCAAGCGTATGACGCATATGGTCCACGCCGGCGAGCATGGGGCCAAACACCTTACGGTTTGCAACGATACCGCCAACACTGATGCCGCCGAAGCCCACGCCGTGATAACCACGCTCACGTCCGATGAAGCGCGTGCGCGTGCCCTGGCCAATCGCGCGCTGATAAGCGAGGGCCATTTTCAGGGCCGTGTCGACAGCTTCAGAGCCGGAGTTGCAATAGAAGACGTGGCTGAAGCCTTTGGGCGCCAGGTCGATAATACGGCTGGCCAGTTCGAAGGCTTTGGGATGGCTAAGCTGGAAAGCCGGCGCGTAATCCATGGTCGCGGCCTGCCGCTGGATGGCCTCGACGATTTTCGGATGGTTATGACCCGCGCTGGTGCACCACAGACCGGAGACCGCATCAAGGATCTCGCGCCCGTCGTTGGTGCGGTAATACATGCCGTCGGCCGAGACGAGGATCTTGGGAGCGGCTTTGAACGCGCGATTGGGTGTGAATGGAAGCCAATAAGATTCCATATCCGTTGTCGTCGTCGCTTGTTCCGGCATCTTATTGATACGCTCTTTGCTCGAACCCAAAACTGCCTCCGCTTCTATAAAGACTAAATCTGGTAAATAACGAGGGGCTAAAACAACCCCCAGTTGTTGGTCAAAACTCTCAAAACTCGTGGCCGAACATAGCTTATTTTTCTGGAGTAGATTTATTATTGATAGTCGTGGAGGTGCTTACGATGCCTTCTGTGGTGACCTTACAACACCCAATGCGTGATCGTTACCGGCGCCCAATGCCGCTTTGACAAAGGCAGCCCCCCCGGGCAGAGTTTCCATTCGACCGTCTATTCGGGAGCACGAAGATGACGAGCACAAAAAAACCGCGCCAAAACATCGAGATAAGCTCCGTCGCTGACCGGCGCGCGATTCCGCCTTTTGCCTCTCTGAGGGCTTTTGAGGCCGTGGGTCGGGTGGGCGGCATTCGCAAAGCGGCGCTGGAATTATCCATTGATCATGCTGTTGTCAGCCGCCATTTGCGTGCGCTGGAAGCCTGGTTGGGTATTGCCCTTTTCGACCGGAATTCCGCCACGCCGAGTCTGAACGCCACAGGCCGCCAGTATCATAAGGTCATTTCGGCCACCATGCGCGATATCGCCCGCGCGACACGCGACATCGTCGGTTCGGAGTCCGGCAGCCGCCTGCTGATCTGGTGTGTCCCAGGTTTTGCCAGCCGCTGGCTTGCGGCCAATCTGGACCATTTCGCGATGCTGCATCCGCGCATCGAGGTTGAACTGCGCCCCACCGATATCAGTCCGGACTTCAGCTGCGATGAAGCCGATGGCGATATCCGCTTTGTGCGCGACATCTCCAACCTTTCCCCGCCGCGTGGCGTCGACTGGCTGACCTTCGCCCGGCCCAAAGTATTCCCCGTCGCAACCGGCAAATGGATCGTCGAAAACGCGGCTTCCCATCCCATGCCCGCGGATTTCCTGAACTTGAAGCTCCTGCATGAGGAGAATGATGAGGAATGGCGCGGCTGGTTCACGGCCAATTCCGTCGTCGTTGGAACCCGCATTGCGGGGCCGCGTTTGTGGCACGCGCACCTGACATTGGCAGCCGCCATCCGTGGCCAAGGTGTTTGCCTGGCTAATCCATTTTTGATCGTGAATGACGTGGCTGACGGGCGGCTACAGATTATGACGACCCCAGACCACAGACCTGTTGACGCAGAGATCGGGGCTTACGTGTTCTCGTGCCGGAACGATGCGATGGAACGTCCCGCGATGCGTAAATTCCGCGAATGGATCGTCGCGCGCGCCACAGACTTCCTGCAGAACGAAGCGCCGAGCCTCTTGGAAGAGTCGCGCCGCGTCAACCGACAGTCGTCAGTCTCAGCCGCCTAGCTGGCAGCTGAGACCGCGCTTTTAAGCTTACCGCTTGGCGCGACGTTCCTTGATCACATAACAAACGTATACAAACGCCGTGACCAGAAGGCTTAAGTACAGCTGACTGGCCAGATCGGGCGTCAGCATCATGGCGACGAGCACCGCCAGGATTCCCACAATCACCGTATACGTCGACCAGGGATGGAACCACATCCGAATAGCCGGCAGGGGCTTACCGTCGCGTGCGAGGGCTTTGCGATCCTTGATGAGAGCAAAGCAGAGGAGAAGGTAGATGAAGAGCATCAGCGCGCCCGATGCGTTCACCAGGAAGCTGAAGACGCCCTGGGGCGACAACACAGCCGCCGCCATAGCGAGATAACCAAAGGCACTGCCGGCGATGATGGCGCGGGCAGGCACCCGGTTCCACGAGAGCTTCACCAGCGCCTGAGGCGCATCGCCTCGAGACGCGAGCACGAACAGCACGCGCGATGTGACATACAATCCGGAGTTCAGACACGACAGCACCGCAATGAGCACGATGATGTTCATGGCCGTTCCGGCGCCTGGAATATTCATGCCCTCGAGCGCTGTAGTAAACGGCGAAGTGCCCGGCGTGACCTGCTTCCATGAAATGACCGAGACGATCAGGAAGATGGAGAGCACATAGAACAGCAGAATGCGGAGAGCAACGGAGCTTGTAATGTTGGCGATTGTTTTCTCGGGCTCGTTCGCTTCTGCAGCGGCGACAGTGGCAATTTCGGCACCTGTGAGAGCGAAGATCACGCTCGTTACGCCGGCGAAGATCGCGAGGCCACCGAAGGGAACAAAACCGCCCTCGGAGGTGAGATTAGCGAAGGTGGGACCGTCAGGGGCCGTCAGGCCGAAAGCATAACTGCCGGCAATAGCGATGAACGCGATGATGCCGGCGACTTTCAGGGACGACAGCCAGAACTCAAATTCGCCGTAAGAACGCGTCGAGGTGAGATTGACGCCGGTCATGAGCGCAAGGAGCATGACGCCCAGCTGCCAGGTTTCATAGGGAAGCCAGTGCTTCAAAATATTAGCGCCGGCGATCGCCTCGATGGGCACAACGATGACCCAGAAATACCAGTAGAGCCACCCGGAGACAAAACCAGCCCAATTACCCAGGCCCGCGCGTACAAACTCGGTGAAGGAACCGAGACCGGGGCGCACCATCGCCATTTCGGTGAGGATGCGCATGACCAAAAGGACCAGAAGCCCAGCCAATGCATAGCTGATGACGACTGCAGGTCCCACAGTGGCAATGGATGTGCTGCTGCCGACAAAAAGCCCTGCCCCGATGATGCCGCCGATGGCAATCATGCTCACATGGCGCGAGCGCAGCGAGCGCGCTAACTCGGTGTTCTTCGTATCGAGCATGTTGGACACGTCAGTTTCCCCTTTTTTCCGACAGTCGCCTCGAAAGACCGGAGCCCCCGCCCCGGCCTTTCGAGTGTCACTCGCCTTAGGTGTTCCCGTAAATGACTTTTCCGCCCAGGATGGTGGATACCACCTTGATATCGAACAGGCCCTTACCCTTGATCGTGCTTGGATCACCGGAAAGCACTGCGAAATCGCCAAATTTGCCCACAGCAATGGACCCCTTTACGTGCTCTTCATGCAGCGCGCGGGCAGGCCACAGCGTGTAGGTGCGGATAGCCTGGTCGAAGCTGAGGACTTGTTCCGGGACCAGCGTGCCGCCGTCTTGCGGCGATACCATCATGGATGCGATGCCGCCCAAGGGGCTGAATATGGGAACAGTGCCGGTCGAATCCGACACAGCCAATGGATCAAGCCCCATTTCAGCCATGGTGCGCATGGCGGTTTTGGCGGCGCCACGGCCGCCTTCTCCGCCCGGGCCGGTGCGCGTGATCGTGACGCGAACGCCAAGGTCGATGAGTTTCTTGATATCAGCAGGATCGGTCAGGTATCCGACGTGCTCGATGCGGTGACGCAAATCCTTGCGCGACTTGGCCTGAGCCGCAGCGAAAGCGGCCACGGCCATATCGAAGCCCGTGCGCGTGACGCAATGCAAAATGCACTGCAAGCCAACGCTGTGCGCCTTCCACACGGTTTCATTGAGTCCGGCTTGATCCCATTTCAAATCGTCGTAGCGCTTGCCGAGGCCGTCGCCGCCGGTGCCGTCGACGAAAATCTTCATCCCGCCAAAACGCAGCATGTCGTTGCCGAAACCACGCGAGAGACCGGAATCCAGCTGCGCATCGATATCGATCGTTAGCGGGGTATGGATGTAATAACGCATCCGCATCGGCAGCTTATCTTCGACATTCAACTCCTGAATGGCGCGGATGTCGTAGGTGCCTTTGGGGATCGCGGCGACCGATGTCACGCCTTTGGCGACAAAATTAGGATCGGTGAATTTCAGGATCGCGGACTTGTATTCATCCACCGTGAAGGCATGTGCATCGTAGAAGAGGTCGGCGATTTCCGTGACGACACCGCTCGGCACACCTTTATCGTCGCGATGCACTGTAGTGCCGATACGTTTGACGCCATTACGCCATTTCAGGTTGGCCGCATCCTTCTCATCCCAGAGCTTCAGCTCTTTCATGGCCATGGTGTTGAGCATGGCTACATGCAAACCAGAGAACAGAATGACAGGATGTTTATCGCTGAGAGCATCCATTTCCAGACGCGTCGGAAAACGTTTCTCGGAGACTCTTTCAGCGAAATTGAAGTCCCCGCGACCGACGACCCAGCGCCCCGGCTGGGTTTCGCTGACCTTCTTTTTCATCAGAGCGTTGATTTCTTTCAGGCTCTTCAAGGGCGGTGTATGCGCATCGACCATGTACGCGAGAAAGACCGCGGTCAGTTCAAGATGCACGTGACCATCGACAAAGCCGGGTACGATAGTCTTGCCGCCGGCGTCATACACCGGGGCATTGCCGCGCGCGGCCTGAATGGCAGCATTGTCACCCAGCAGAGCAATGCGCCCGCCGCGAACCAGCGCGGCCTGAACCCGCGGCTGAGCCATTTCGAGGGTAATGATGTTGGCATTGACGATCGCGAGATCTGCGCCCGCGCCTCGCCCTTCCTGGCCAGCTAGCGCTGGCTTACCCGCCTCAGCCGCCATGGCTGAGGAAATCAGGCCGCCACCACCGGTAAAACCGGCGCCAAAAAGTGCTAGTCCGCCTTTGAAAATATCGCGACGCTTCATGACACTCCCCCTTGTGTTACCGTCACATTCACGCTCGGATGTGCGTACGCTCCGCAATCGCAGTAGGACGCACAACCTCTCTCCGAGGCCAAACGCCTTCTTGGCCGGCAGAGGATCAATTCCTCGCGATGATCCCTATTCTTGCAACATCTTCGGGAGGTGCGAAAGTTGATATAACCGGTGCTATGCGAACACCATGAAACTGCATGGTTTCTGCCGCTGTCGGGGAGTGTGCGTCGTCAGATCATTTGGGACAGATGCGGGCGTGATTTAGCGGAGTGTTAGCCTCATATGGTTGATCGATCTTAGGCGGCGAGCTTGCGGTGAAGCAAGCGACGATGTTCGATGGTTTTCCGTTTGATGCGGTGTCGTTCCTGC
>CANJBL010000020.1 GCA_947472795.1 Fidelibacterota bacterium
GTATTACAACACGAAGCGGCCCCATTCGGCGCTCGGCTATAGGCCACCGGCGCCGGTGGCCTATAGCCCGGTTCCAATGCCACTCGAACAGGCCGCAACCGTGCAGTAGACTAACATCACGATTGGTACAGAGAATCGGTCAGGTCAGTGCCGGAATTGCAGCAGCACATTCAGGTGAAAGAATCGCTCACGCTCGCGCGCGAAGTGCAGCAAAAGCTGCTGCCGGAGAAAGCGCCGGTCGTCGAAGGTTTCGATATTGCAGGGCGCAGCGTCTATAGCGAGGACGTTGGCGGCGACTACTACGATTTCATGGAAATGACCGACGATGCCGGCGAGCGACGCATCGGCGTGACGGTCGGCGATGTCGCGGGTCACGGCGTTGTGGCGGCCCTGACCATGACTTCCGTGCGCGTGCTGCTGCGCTCTCACGCCGGCGACGGCACGGTGCTGAAGCCCGTGATCCGTGCGATGAACCGGCACCTCGCGGAGGATGCCGCCGCTGGCCGGTTTGTTACACTCGTCTATCTCGTGCTGGAGCCAGACACACGCGAGGTTCGCTGGATCAATGCCGGCCATGGCCCGCTGCTTCTTTACGATCCTGCGACGGATAAATTCGAGGAATTGTCCGTACAGGACATTCCACTGGGCGTGAACCCCGATTGGGATTTCCATGAGCGCACACGCAACACGTGGCCCCCCGGCGCCATTCTTGTCGTGGGGACGGACGGCATTTGGGAAGCCCAGAACGCCGAAGGACAGGTCTTCGGCAAAGATGGGTTGAAACAAGCCATCAGCGCCAAGGCGAAACTTCCCGCCGAACAGATCTGCGACGAAGTCATGCAACGCCTCGACTATTTCCTCGGCGGCGAACCGCAGCGCGACGATATGACCCTGGTGGTCATCAAGTTCCCGACGTAGTCGCATCGATGCCGTTGCATATCATCAAGCTCGCCGTCGGGATCGAGGACCTTGAACACCTCGACAAGCGCCAGAGGGAGTGGCGTGACAAAAAAACCGGCCACTATCGCCACTGGACGCGCATGACACCCAAGCGCGATAAGGAGGTGCTCGACGGCGGCTCGCTCTATTGGGTGATCAAAGGGCAAATCCTGGTCCGCCAGCCCATCCTCGGTTTTGGCGAAGATGAGGAGGACGGCAAGCCCATGTGCGTCATCGAATTGGCGCCGGTCCAAGTCCTGGTGCAGCCGCGCGCGCAACGGGCCTTCCAAGGGTGGCGCTATCTCAAGCCGGATTCCGCGCCACCGGATTTGGCCAAGGGTGTGAAGATTTTCGTGGACCCGAGCATGCCCAAAGCCATGCGTATGGAGCTGGCAAAGCTGGGCTTGCTCTGATCACCCGCTGTTCCGCAAACCCGCTGCGACGCCGTTGATCGAAAGATGGATGCCTTGTTCCACCGCGGGGTCCTTATCGCCGGACCGCAAGCGGCGCAGCAGTTCGATCTGGATGTGGTTGAGCGGCGCAATATAGGGGAAGCGGTTGCGGATGGAGCGTGCCAGCAGGGGATTGATTTCCAGAAGTACCTTCTGGCCGGTGATCGCGAAAAGAGCCTCGATCGAAGCCGCCCATTCATCGCTCAGGCGCTTGTAAATGGAATTGCGCAAGGCCGTGTCCGAGACCAATTCGGCGTAGCGTGAGGCAATGCCGATGTCGCTTTTGGCGAGCACCATGTCCATGTTGGAGAGCATGGTGTTGAAGAAGGGCCACGCCCCGTACATCTCCTGAAGCAGTTCGAGTTTGCCGCCGCCTTTGCGCCAGGCCGCGACGGCGGCTCCGAAGCCATACCAGCCCGGCAGCATGAGACGGCATTGTGCCCAGCTAAAGACCCAGGGGATCGCGCGAAGGTCTTCGATGCGCCCTGAAGCTTTACGAGAAGACGGGCGGCTGCCAATGTTGAGGCTGGCGATCTCGCCGATGACTGTAGATTCCTGGAAGTAGCGCTCGAACCCGGGCGTTTCATAAACGAGATTGCGATAAGCCTTAAAGGCGTGCGCGGAGATTTCATCCATGGCTGTCAGGAATTCAACACGCGGTTCCGTTCGCGTGTTCTTGAAGAGCGTGGCTTCAAGTGTCGCCGCCGCAAGGGTTTCAAGATTTCTCCGACCTACTTCAGCATTGGAATATTTAGCGGCAATGACTTCGCCCTGTTCGGTGATGCGGATGGCACCCTGCACGGCTCCGGCGGGCTGAGCGAGGATGGCCTGGTAGCTGGGACCACCACCGCGGCCTACGGATCCACCGCGCCCATGGAACAAGCGCAGTTTCACTTTGTGCTTGGCGAAAGTTTCAACCAATGTGCGCTCGGCTTTATAAAGTTCCCACGTCGATGTGGTGTAGCCACCGTCCTTGTTGCTGTCGGAATACCCCAGCATGACTTCCTGAGTATCGCCGCGAGAGGTTAGGAATTTGCGATAGTCCGGCAGCATGAAGAGTGCGTCGATAATCGCGCCGCCACGCTGCAAGTCGTCGATGGTCTCGAACAGTGGGATGACATCGAGCGCCATGTGCCCGCGTGCAGGGTCCAGCAAGCCTACTTCCTTCAGCAACACCATGACTTCCAGGACATCCGAAACACTGGCGGCCTTGGAAATAATGTAGTGCGGTAAAGCCATCGCACCGTAGTGAGCGTGGACTTCAGCAAGCGCGCGGGTGAGAGCCAGTTCTTTTGCGGTCTCTTCCGAATAAGCAATGTATTGCGATGTCAGAGGGCGTGCGTTCGCGATTTCCTGGCGCAGGAGCGCGACGCGCGCGTCTTCCTCGAGCCCTTTGTAGTTTGCTGCAACGCCGGCGAACCGGAAAATTTCATCTAGGATGCGCTCATGCACATCGGAATTCTGGCGCGTGTCCAAAATCGCCAAATGGAAGCCGAAGATGTCCACCGCGCGGCGCAAATCACGAAGGCGGCCGCGCGCGATCTCTGCCGAACCACTTATAAGTGCCGCATGCAGGATATCGAGATCGGCGTGGAAGGTGGCGGCATTGGGGTAGGCCTTTGCATCGCCAATGGCCTGGGGCACGGCGTCGATCTGCGCCATCGCTTTGGCCGTTGCCGCGAGGCGCGCATAGATGCCGCTGACGGCGCGTCGATAGGGCTCGTAGGCGCGCTGGGGGGAATTGTCGGGAGAGCAGTCCGCCAGTGCGCGTAAATCCTCGGGCACCTCCACCTGACGCTCGTCCAATGACAGTTCAGATCCCAATTGATGGACTTCTGCCAAGTAGAATTGTAGCGCCCGGCCACTCTGGAGACGCACAGTCTCGCGCAAGACGTCGGC
The DNA here is from genome assembly GCA_947472795.1 of Fidelibacterota bacterium. Classification (GTDB taxonomy): domain Bacteria; phylum Pseudomonadota; class Alphaproteobacteria; order Rhodospirillales; family Rhodospirillaceae; genus SHVO01. The sequence continues at coordinate 3,291 of CANJBL010000020.1, forward strand.
CGTGACGAAAGGATTGCCGTCGCGGTCGCCGCCGATCCAACTGCCCATGCGTAGGAACGACGGAATAGTCATGCCGGCGAGCGGCGGCGGAAGTTGATCCTCCAAACCGGCATAGAAGCGCGGCAATTCGCGCAAAAAAGTGTGGTCATAGTAGGCAAGGCCATTCGCGACTTCGTCGATCACCCTGAGCCGGCTGTCACGCAAAATGCTGGTCTGCCACAGCGTCACGATAGCGCGGCGCAAGGCCTCGCGGTTGACGGCGAGTTCGTCCGGTGTGAGTTGCATGCGGTCGCGCTGGTCAAGCAGCGCAGCAAGTTCCATTTCGCGATCGATGGAACTACGGCGGCGGATTTCCGTCGGATGCGCGGTCAGAACCGGCACGACTTCAGCGGTACCAAAAAAAGCATCAAGGTCCGCGCGCGAGATGCCTGTTTCCAGGGCGCGCGTCAGCGCAAAAGCCATATCGCCTTCGCGGGGTTTTGTGCCGGCAATGGCGTGGGCGCGTGTGCGCCGGATGTGATGTTGGTCCTCGGCGATGTTGGACAGATGCGAGAAATAGCTGAAAGCACGAATGATAGTGACGGCCTGAGCGCTCGGCAGAGCCTTGATGATTTCGGCCAGGGCTTGCCGCGCGGTATTGTCGGCATCGCGATGGAACCGCAAAGAAGTGGTGCGGATCAGCTCGATGGTGTCGAAAGCTTGCTGCCCGTCGTGCAAGCGAACGGTGTCGCCAAGGATGCGCCCCAGGAGACGAATGTCGTAGCGGAGAGGCGCGTCTTTCGCGGTATTCTCCGCCGTGTCGAGATCATCGGGTGTTTCGTCCATGACCGAACCCTAGCAAAATTCTACGGGCCGGGCATTAGCCATGCCTGAAGGCTCAATGATAGATGATGGGCTGGTATTCCGGCTCATAAGCCGGGGGCTGGATACTAAGGTAGTCGCGCGTGAGCGGCACTGCATCCTGGCGTTTGGCAAGCTGGAGCTGGAAAATCATGAGATCGCCGATCCGGAAGGAGACCTCGGCGCATGTGAGATAAAACTCCCACATGCGGCAGAAGCGTTCGTCGTAAAGCGCGAGAGCTTTGTCGCGGTTGGCCAGGAAACGCGAACGCCAATGGCGCAGGGTTTCCGCATAGTGCAGGCGCCATATCTCGATGTCGGTCACTTTCAGGCCCGTGCGCTGCACAGCGTCCATGACTTGGGAGAGGGCAGGCACATAGCAGCCCGGGAAGATGTATTTCTTAACCCAGGCTGGCGCGGGACCGGGGCGGTCGAACATGCCGATACTGTGGATCAGCGCCACGCCGTTGTCCTCTAGCATGTCTTCCAGACAACGAAAGAATGTCCGGTAGTGGCGAAGCCCCACATGCTCAAACATGCCGACGGATACGATGCGCTCATAACGGCCAGCTTCGCGGCGATAGTCGCGAAATCGAAAGACACAATGATCGTCGAGGCCCGCAGCGCGGGCACGGGCATTGCTGGTCCCGAGCTGCTCACGCGAGAGCGTGATGCCAGTGACATTGGCACCATATTTTTCGGCGAGAGTCAGCCCGAGGCCACCCCATCCGGAACCGATGTCCAGCACGCGCATACCCGGCGAGAGCAGAAGTTTGCGTGCGATGAGGTTCTTTTTGTTGGCTTGGGCTTGCTCGAGCGTGTCGCTGGGATCGGCGAAATACGCACAGGAATATTGTCGGTCGGGATCCAGAAATAAAGCGAAGAGATCGTCGCCCAGATCGTAGTGGTGCGCGACATTTCGCTGCGCGCGCCCCAAGGGATTGAATGCAATGGCGCGTCCGATGAAGCGGTTGATGGTGTTGAAGAAGCCCAGAACGCCATGGTTTGTGCTGGCGGCAAGATTACTCATGAGCAGAAGGAGAAGCCGGTAGAGGGTTGTGCCTTCCTCGCACGTGATCGCGCCATCCATGAAGCCTTCGCCAATGGCGAGACTGGGATGGGTCACGAGACGGGTATGGAGCGCCTTGTCGTGGAACTTCATGCACACGGTGTCGCTATTGCGCGACGGTTCGCCGAAGACATGGCGTTGTCCGTCCGCATCAATCACCACCAATGTGCCCTTGCGGATCAGGAGCCGCAGAAACGGGATAAAAGGCTTCACGCGTGTCCTCACACATATGAATGTGTGCCCGCGACAGCCGATTGCTTAGAAGACTCCCGCTTGGCGCAAGGTTAACTCTCCAAACCGACCAGTGGTTCCCGGGACTTATCCGAGCAGGACCAGAGGCATGCCCATCGCTATGACAGCGATGCCGGCAATCTTAGGTGCCGTAAGGGTTTCCCTGAAGAAAGCGCGGCCCCAGAACAGGGCTCCGACTAACCCGATCGTGCGCTTGAACAGCTCGACGATGGCGACGAGGGTCAATTGATAACCGGCCAGCTGCAGGCCATAACCCAATCCCGCCATCACCGCGACGCCAAAAAGCGGGCGCCCAGCGCCGGGAGAAAGCTTGAGGGCCTGTCTGCCTCCCGTGCGGAGCAGCCAAATCCCTACGGTCAGCCATAACAGCAAAAGTTGTGTCAGCCCGTGCATGCCGACGGAAGAGTAGGTGAGGCAAATCTTGTCCATAGGAGGGCTCGCGGACCAAAACAGAACGACGCCTGCCATTGGCATCGCTCCGGGCTCGCGCGACAGATTGCGCCAGACCGCAAGGGGATGAAAACCACCATGAGCGGGAATGAAGACGAGAAAAAGTCCGGCTGTGACGACGACAATTCCTGCGGCTTGGTGCGCCGACGGCCACTCACCGATAAGCCCTCCGCTAATAAGCGCGGTCAGGATGGGCACCAGAGTAAGAAGCGGAATCATCAAGCTCAAGGGTGACCGGCGGATGGCCACAATGAAGAGGAGATTGGCACCTAAGCCAAGCGCCGCATCGATAAGACCCGGCAGTAGATATCCCGCTGAGATGTGCGTATCGCCGCTGACCAAAAGCCAAACCAGAAGCACTGGCGCTTCCAGCGCGACCGCATAGAACAAGGCTTGCGCCGGCGGAGATGTATCCGGCACCACCTTGCGGAAGTAGTCTGACGTCGAATAAGCCGCAGCGCACAATATGCAAATGAGGAGCGCGGGCAAACCAAGAGTAAGCATGAAACCGCTCTCCCGAGCGCATCAAAGGAATGGCCAAGGCCTTATCATCGGAGTGTGCTTAAATGAAAGCCTTTCGATCCTTAGCCGCTTGCGCGAGGACCTTTTGCATCTGATATGACGCGTCCCAAAGGAGGGTGCCATGCCGAAGATGAATAAGACGGAAGATCAGTGGAAAAAGGAACTCACGCCCGAGCAATTCCGCATCCTGCGAGAAAAAGGCACGGAGCGAGCATTCACGGGGCCGTATAACGAATTCAAGGGCGAAGGTGTTTTTACCTGCGCCGGCTGCGGCACATCGCTGTTTGACTCGGCTACCAAATATAATTCCGGGTCGGGATGGCCCAGTTTTTTCGCACCCGCACGCCCCGATGTGATTGATGAGCATAGCGACAGCACCCATGGCATGGTGCGCACCGAAGTCACATGCGCCAATTGCGGCGGTCATCTCGGCCATGTGTTTCCGGACGGACCTGCGCCAACGGGCAACCGCTATTGCATCAACTCAGCGTCACTTTCATTCCACGACAAAGAAAAATCCTGATTTCTCCGGTGACAGTGAGCGGCAGTTAAGAGAATTTGGGCGGGACTGCAACCGCCTTGCGAACGCATGCGTCGTCAACGGAAAAATTTTCGTTCCACGATATAACGAAGCTTGTCGCGCGGAAGCGGCACGTTATCCTCTCTTCGTCGCGGTGGCCCCCACCGACGAACAAGTTTTAAGGGGAGGGGGACTTCGGATCAGCGCCGTTACGGCTGCAGGCTGAGGGAAAATAGAAAAGGGCACGGCTCTGGCTGTGCCCTTTTTTTATTTCAGCCGAGAATTACTTCAGCCGCGTCCGCGATAGGGCGCAACACCCTGGTCTGGGACCCACAGGCCCTCGGGCCTCTCGCCGGTCTCCCAGAAAACGTCGATGGGGATGCCGCCGCGCGGATACCAGTACCCTCCGATGCGCAACCACTTGGGCACGCAAGCTTCAGCAATGCGCTTGCCGACCGACAGCGTGCAATCCTCGTGGAAAGCCCCATGGTTGCGGAAGGAGGCGAGAAAAAGCTTGAGGGACTTCGATTCAACAATCGTTTCATCGGGAGCATATTCGATCACGAGATGCGCGAAATCCGGCTGCCCGGTGACGGGGCAGAGAGACGTAAATTCCGGGCATGCAAAACGGATCAGGTAATCGGTGTCCTGATGCGGATTCGGCACCGTCTCCAGCACGGCGACATCGGGCGAATCCGGAATGGAAGAGGAAGCGCCCAGGCGCGTGAGGTTTTCGTAATCGGTCATGTGAGATACTGTTCCGCCGTTGATCAGTCCTCACCATAACAGGCAGGCTTTCGTCTTGTCAGCGCCCGTTCCCCGCCTTACTTGAAGCAGCAATGCCCAGTTTTGCCCCTACGCACGTCGATTCTGAAGAGCTCGTGACTTCGCCGTGCGTGAGCATTTGCACGGTGGACCGCGCGCAAGGGCTTTGCATCGGTTGTTTACGTACGCTGCAGGAAATAGGTGCTTGGCGCACGATGACGCTCGCGGAGAAGCGGGCAACAGTTGCGGCCTGCGAAGAACGCGCCAAAACCATGACCCGTCGTGGGCGTGATGGTCGACCGTTGGTTCCCAATCCTTAATATTTGCCCGCCCGAGTCTCTTGGGAACAACCCTTTTGGCCTCCCGTTAGTCTTCTAGGAACGGCAGTATTGCGCCGTCCCGGGCTCTAGGGTTGGTTATAAGTTACAGCCAAGCTACAATTGGTGGTAGGCAAAGGGATCATTCACATGGCCAACGTCACGGCAGCAGTCAACTTCGGTGCGGGTTTTGTTCCGACGTCCATCTTGGCGCGGGAATCGTCGCTGACGGACCTTGGCGGCATTGTGGGACGCACTGTCGTGCGGGCACGCGCTCTGGGCCGTGACTATATGTCGCAAAATCGGGCCGCGGCCATGGCCGTGATGGCCGTGCGGCCTGACCTGTCTTTTGGCGAAGCGCTGGATGCCGTCGAGCGTCTGCGCGATATGGGCTAAGCAATTTCCTTTTAAGTAATCTCGGACAGTTCGAACGGACTCGCCGCCAGTACGGCATTGTTCCGACCATGTTCGATGGCATCGTCCAACGCTTGGCCGGCACGTCGCAGGTAATCACCGACAAAGCGATCATTCGCATGTAATTCGGCGGCGCCAATGCTGACGGTGAAGTTGCGCGTTTGTCCTTCGACGGCAACATCGAGCGCTGCAAGATCTCGGCACATGCGTTGCGCCAGAATGAAGGCTCCGTCACCTTTCGTTTCCGGCAAGACGGCCAGAAAGCGTTCGGGACTGAGGCGTCCGAAACTGTCGCAATGGCGCATAACCACTACGCAATAGCCCGTAAAGACCTGCACGATGACGCCGGCTGTGTAAGCACCCCATTTGCGCGTGAGTTCCTCGTAGCCGTCGATCTCGATCATCAGAAGAGCGCAGGGTTCGCGATAACGCCGCGCGCGCGCGAACTCGTTTTGGGCCAGCAGGTTGATGTGAGCCCGATTGGAAACGCCTGTCAGATCGTCAGAGGTGGCGCGGCGTTCCAACTCACGGCGCAGAAGACGCGCCTGACGGCGTTCGCTTTCAAAACAGAACAGCATGAACAGGATGATCAATCCGCCGGCGACGGCGAATCCTGCGATGTTGCGGTCCTGTGTTTCTCCCGGATGTATGCTCACGGCGAGCGCAAGCACCACGTAAAGCACCAACCCACCTAAGGCCAGGAGGCGGCGCGTATCTTTCCGCGTGGGTCTGTTTGCCTGTTCGCCCAACATGATGTGCTCCAACTCGTCCCCGAAAGCGGCACCTTACAGGCGATCTTGGGTGCTCGGGAAGGCGCGGCTAGTGGTTCGATTCTAACATTCGCATCTCAGTTCCGGGGACGACTTTGCGAATGTTAGAATCAAAGGACCACTAGAAATTCGTGAATCTAGTGGAGCTTAAGATTTGACATTCGCCGCCCAGTTTTTTTGCGAGCCAAATAGCGAATGTCAAATCTGCTTCACCATGTCAGTGAACGTGGGCAATAGCCACGTGCGACCGGCCGTTCATGCGAGCCATCTGCTTGGCGGTGAACATGGCCTGGGCAGCTTGCTGCAATAGGCGTTCAGAAGTTTCCAAGGCAACAGCAGGCGTAGCACCGCCGGTTTTCATGGCTTGGGTAGCAACGCCGCACGCGGCTGTAATGACATGATCGCCGCCGGACGTTTCAACCGAACCCGTGAGGAAATCGACGAGTTGCCGCGCTGCAGTCAAAGCCTGGTTTGCTAAAAGAAAGCCCGTCATCAGCACTGCAAATTCATCGCCGCCCATGCGTGCCACCACGTGCGCCTGTTCGCGCGCGGCGTTGAGGCGTGCCCCAGCCGTGCGCAGGACTTCGTCCCCGGCGCTCATGCTGAAAGCTTCGTTCACAAACTTTGTGCCGTTGAGGTTGAACAATGCAACGCCGATCATTCCACCACTGCCGGCATTGTCGGTCACGGCGCGTGTGATGCTTTTCATGAAAGCCGCGCGGTTAGGCAGGCCGGTCAACGCGTCGACATAAGCGGCGCGCGCGAGCTTACTTTCGCGCCGGTGTTGGGACAGCGCATAGCGGATAGAACGCTCGAGGCCTTCGATGGTGAGTTCGCCTTTGATAAGGAAGCTATAAGCACCATGCGCCAACGCGCCCTCGTCAATGCTGCGGTCGTCCAGCGCCGTGACGACAATGAACGGGATATCCACGTGGCAGCGGCGAGCTTCATCCATCAAATCAAAGCCGGTGTGTGGGCGCAAATAGTAGTCGGTGATGCACAGATCGACGTGGTCGCGGGTCAAGACCTGAAGCGCCGTAGGGATTGTGTCGGCATGATAGATTTGCGTCGCGGGCACACCGACTCCGCGCAGAAATCTTTTGATCAGTGCGGCATCCATCGCATTGTCTTCGAACACGAGCACGCGCAGGGAAGTGGGCGCATGAAGTGGTGGCAACAGCGTTTCTGCAAAGGCATCGGATCGGGTGGCGGTCATCGTGTGTCTGCTCTCCTCAGGGTATCCTTGAAGGACACCTCTCTTCATTGCCGCCAAGATAGCCCGTGAGGGGTTGATAGTTCGTGAATCACTTCCGCCGCCCGGTTGGGCACGTGAGCCCAAAATTTCCCAGGTAAAACCGGGTGTTGCGGCAGTTGCGTGAAAAGCTCCTGGAACCGGGCGCGAATCACTTTGGTGTAAAGAGAATCGCCCTCATAGGGGTGCTTTTCCACAGGGCGTGCACCGCAAAACAGCTGTAACAAATGTTCCGAATTTAGACTAACGCGTGCGGAGGTAAAAAATCTTGACTTACACGTGTACTCACCATGGCCCTGATTTATCTTTACAAAACAAATTGAATTGCCGCCGGTGGGTGCGGGTCGATACCGCGCAATATGATACGTAGGAAAAGTCAACAGTATGCAAAGCGGCGTTTAATACGGCGGAGCCGACATTCACCCTTGACACAAGAGCGCCCATGCCGTTGGTTACGCCACACTAATGGGTGGCTAGAGGGGAGTGAGATCGGGGAGTTGCCGCGACCGAACGTATGTTCGGCCTCGGGAAGGGTAGAGTATTGCCAAGCTCAGCAATGCCCTGATAGACCCTCTCCACTTCCGCCCATTAAAAAACCGAAAAATAAAAACCGAACGGCAAGTACGCTACTTACGCAACGCTAATCAGTTCGAGTGAACGCATGGAATCTTATTCATCCCAGTCCTATCCGCAGACCAATTATCGGCGGTTGGGCGGATTTGTTTTTGTCGTACTACTCCACATCCTGCTCCTCTGGGCCCTGCAATCGGGTCTGGCGAAGACGATCGTGAACCGCCTGGCGGATCCGTTCGAAACACGCCTTATCGAAGAAGAGAAGGTCGAGATCGAAGAGCCGCCGCCGCCGCCGCCCAAATTCACGGCACCGGCAGCAGTGTTCGTGGATATGCCCACCGTGGCGATCACGGAAAGCGCACCCACGACGACGATTACTCAGACCGCGGCTCCGCCGAAGGTCGCGCCTCCGCCACCAAAGGCCGACGTCGTTATTGCGCCGAAGTCCAACCCGCGTAACCCCATCACGCAGCCTGAATATCCGACGATGTCTCGTCGTCTGGGTGAAGAAGGCATCGTGATCTTGTTGCTGACGGTGGACGAAGACGGTCGTGTGACTGAATCCAAGGTCGACACCACCAGCGGCTTCGATCGTCTCGACGAAGCTGCTTTGAAGGAATCACTGCGGCCGCGCCTGTGGAGATTCGTTCCGGGGACGATCAACGGCAAAGCCTCCGCGATGCAGTTCAAGTTCCGAGTTGTTTTCAAGATTGAGAAGTAGTCGGCCTAGGGCAGCGGGGCTGTTCCGGCTGTGGGGTCAAATTTGAGTAAAGAGTTTAGTGAGGATCAAACAATGAAGACGAACGACACCTTTGGTTCCAAGATGACGGCCTGGATTTCGGCCATCGCTCTCGTAGCGGTTCTGGCCGGCGCTTCCGCCGTCCGCGCCCAGGACGCCGCTGCTCCGGCCGCTCCGGCTGCCGATGCCGCCGCCGCGCCCGCGGCTGACGCTTCTGCTGCTCCGGCCGCTGACGCTTCTGCTGCTCCGGCTGCTGCTGCCCTTCCGGGTGCCGGCGCAGTTGTTGAAAACCCCTACGGTATCGAACACCTTTGGAAAGAAGGGGATATGGTAGGCCGCAGCGTTCTCGTCATTCTCGTCATTATGTCGGCCGGTACTTGGTACATCTCTCTGATGCGCATAATCGACCAGACCATCCTTATGAAACAGGCTAATACAGCGCAGAAGAATTTCTGGGCTGCCGGTTCCTTGAAGGACGGCATCAACAAGCTGGAACCCAACAGTGCCTTCCGCGCCATCGTCGCTGATGGCCTGAAGGCTGCCGAACACCATGATGGCAAGCTCACGGACCAGATCGACATGAACGAGTGGGTGTCGATGTCCCTGCAGCGCGCCAGCGACAACATTAACTTCAAGCTCCAGTCCGGCGTGGCGTTCCTCGCCTCGGTTGGCTCGGTGGCTCCGTTCGTTGGTCTGTTCGGCACGGTGTGGGGCATTCTGAAAGCCCTTATCGCCATCGGCGTTGCCGGTCAGGTGTCGATCGATAAGGTCGCCGGTCCTCTGGGTGAAGCGCTCATCATGACCGCCGTTGGTCTCGCTGTCGCCGTCCCGGCGGTGCTGTGCTACAACCTCATCGTCCGCCGCAACAAGGTGGCTCTGGAACGCGTGCGTAACTTCAGCGCTGACGTTCATGCCGTTCTGCTCGCCGGCGGCGCAAAACGCGCCTAATTGAACAAAGGGGCGCTTCCGGAAACGGAAGCGCCCCTTATTTCTTCTGAATTCGTGAGTTTCCAATTAGGAGTTCGTTGCCATGGGCATGAGTGTTGGCTCATCATCTGAAGAAGATGCAGTAAACTCGACCATCAACACCACGCCACTCGTGGACGTCATGTTGGTGCTCCTGATCATCTTCCTCATCACCATTCCTGTCGTTGTGAAGACCGTGCCGCTCAAGCTGCCGACGGTCTCCAACGAAGTCACCAAGACCAAGCCCGAAAACATCATTATCGAAATCAGCTCTGACGGTAAGACCTACTGGAATCAGCAGTTGATTCGTTTTGATGGTTTGTTGCCGCGCGTGCAGCAGGTCGCGGTCATCGTGCCGCAGCCCGAAGTCCACATTCGTGGGGACAAGGATGCGCGTTATGAATTCATCGGCCGCGTCGTGGCCACCGTTCAGCGCGGCGGCATCCTGAAGGTCGGTTTCATCACCGACCCCGAGATGCACGACATCGGCAAATAAACGTTTAAGCGGAGATTTAAACTATGGGTATGAGCGTAGGATCGGCTTCGGGTGAATCCGAAGTGATGGTGGAAATGAACACCACGCCGTTGATCGACGTGATGCTTGTGCTGCTCATCATGTTCATTATGAGCCTGCCTATTCAGACTCACGCCGTGAAATTGGATATGCCGCGTCCGAACTCGAACGCGAAGCCGTCGACGCCTCCGGGTGTTGTCGACCTCGAAATCGACTTCGACAACACTATCATGTGGAACGGCAACACGGTTGATAACCTGGATACGTTGGCGCGCTACCTGGCGAGCGTCGCAGCCAAGGACAACCAAGACGAAGTCCACCTGCGTCCAAACCGCCTGTCCAAGTACGACACTGTGGCCAAGGTGCTTGCGATCGCGCAGCGTCTGGGCGTGAAGAAAATCGGTTTCGTCGGCAACGAACAGTTCCTGCAGTAAGGAATGGTCGCGAGTTGGGCCCGCCTTAAAAGGGCCCAATTCGCCGGAGAAACTATGGGCATTGGGACACGGGGAGTGCCGTCCGGTTTTTGTGGCGGCGTTCCTTTTTTATGTTTGAGAGAGGACACACCATGAAAAACATCACTGTCTCGCGTATCGTTTTGTCGATGATGCTGGCTGCCGGCGTAGCCGGAGCAGGCATTGCCGCTGCTCCCCAATCGGTTTTGGCTGCGGAAGCCAAGCCGACTGTCAGCCCTGCAGTTGGTAAGCCGCTCCAGGAAGCGCAAAAGCTGCTCACTGCCGGCGATGCCAAGGGCGCGGTTGCCAAGGCTCAGGAAGCTGTTGGTCTTGCCAAGACCCCTTATGAACAGCTCGTCGCGAACCAGATCCTGGCCAACGCCGCGCTCAAGGCGGGCGATATGGCGGGCGCCGTGAAGGGTCTGGAAGTGATGATTGCCTCTCCTCAGCTGCCGGCCGACCAGAAGACTTCGCTGCGCAAGACGGTGATTCAGATCTACTACCAGGCGAAGAATTACCCGAAGACCATCGAAGCTGCGAACGCGTACCTGAAGGAAAATCCGGGTGATTCCGAAATCCCCGTCCTGGTAGCGCAGAGCTATTACCTGCAGAACGATTTCAAGAAGGCGTCCGAGTCCTTGCGTCAGGTCGTGAAGAGCGCCGACGCTGCCGGCCGTCCTGTGAAGGAAGACACCCTACAGTTGCTCATGAGCGCCGACTACCAGCTCAAGAACGATGACGGCGTGAAGCAGACCCTCGAAATGATGGTCGCTCGCTATCCGAAGCCGCAGTATATGCGTGATTTCGTTGCTATGAACGAGAAGGCCCTGCGCAGCGGCACACCGAGCACCAAGACCACGCTCGATATCTACGTCATCAAGTACAACGCCGGCCTGCTGCAGAAGCCGGAAGACTACACCGGCCTCGCCGAACTGGCGATTCAGGATGGTCTGCCGGGCCTGGCCAAAAAGGTCATGGAAAAGGGCGCGACGGATGGCGTCCTCGGTAAGGAAGGCAAAGATCGCGAAGCGCGCATGTTGAACATGGCGGCCACGCAGGCCGATACCGACCTCAAGAATATCGCCAAGGGCGAATCCGAAGCCACGAAGGCCAAAACGGGCGAAGCTCTGATCAAGTACGGCGAAGCCTATTGGAGCTATGGCCAGTACGATAAGGCCATCGCGGCCACTCAAGCCGGCATCGCCAAGGGCGTGACCGATAAGGACGATGCTCAGCTCCGCCTCGGCATCGCTTATCTGGCCGCCGGTCAGCGCCCGAAGGCCCTGGAAGCCTGGAAAGCGATTACGCCTGGTACCGTAGCCGCTCAGCTGGCTTCCATGTGGAAGCTGCAGAAGGCTTCTGCCTAACATTTTTGGCTTAGACGCCAACTTGAACGCCGGACTGGGAAACTGGTCCGGCGTTTTGCTTTTGAGGCGCGTTTCTTCCGAGGCATGGGCCGGCTTTAAATGTCGACTTTGGGTGACATTTCTCAACCCTCGCCCCTATATAACCGTTGGAGCCGCTGCTAAGCCTCCAGTCGCCACAATTAAGCCTCCAAGAGGGGGCACTTTGTAGTTGAGCGGCGGGAGAAACCAGCGCTTCCCTTGAACGCGGTGAGGACTGGATTATTCTAGCCCCTTAGACATATGGCCATGCGGGAGGATTGCGGCATGATGACCAGACGCTTCTTTTTGAACAGCGGCGTGGCTGCTCTGACATTTCTGAGTTTAGCCGGCCGTATGGGCTTTGCCCGGGCCGCCGCTCAGGCTTTTGAAGTGACCCACACGGAAGAAGAATGGAAAAAGATCTTGAACGCGGATCAGTTCGCGGTGCTGCGTAAGGCGGCCACGGAGCGTCCGGGATCTTCGCCTTTGCTGAATGAACACCGCCGCGGCACCTTTGGGTGTGCGGGTTGCCAACTTGATCTGTTCGATTCAACGACCAAATTCGAAAGCGGTACAGGTTGGCCGAGCTTCTGGAAGCCCTTGGATAACGCAGTTCTCAGCGACAAGGACACGTCCTATGGCATGATCCGGACAGCGGTGAACTGCCGGCGTTGCGGTGGCCACTTAGGTCATGTTTTTGACGACGGTCCGAAGCCGACAGGTTTGCGCTACTGCATGAATGGCACGGCGATGACCTTCAAACCGATTGCAGCCTAACTGACATCACTCCTTCTTCTATAAAGGTCGCGGCATGATCCTTTTCATCCTGGCCTACCTTGGCGGTGTTCTCACAATCGTCAGCCCCTGCATTTTGCCGGTGTTGCCGTTCGTTTTTGCCCGTGCACAGACACCCTTTCTGAAATCTGGGCTCCCCATGCTTGTTGGGATGGCCGCAACATTCGCCGGCGTCGCGACGCTGGCGGCTGTGGCCGGTGGATGGGCTGTCGCCGCCAATCAGTATGGCCGCTGGGTCGCCATCGTGCTGCTGGCGCTCTTTGGCATTGCCCTATTGTTTCCCGCAGTCGCAGACCGCCTGACCCGTCCGTTGGTGGCACTCGGCGGCCGTCTGTCGGAAACCGCTGAACAGAGTGCAGCCGAGCAGAAATCCGCGGTGGTGCCGTCTCTCCTGCTGGGGGTGGCCACGGGCCTGCTCTGGGCGCCGTGCGCAGGGCCCGTGCTGGGCTTGATTCTGACCGGCGCAGCTCTGAAAGGCGCCAGTGTCGGCACAACGCTGCTGCTGCTGGCGTATGCTCTCGGAGCAGCGACGTCTCTCGCGCTTGCGTTGCTGGTGGGCGGGCGTGTTTTCGCGGCTATGAAGCGTTCGCTGGGTGCCGGTGAATGGGTTCGGCGAGGTCTGGGTGTCGCGGTACTGGCAGCGGTGGTGGCCATAGCGCTCGGTCTGGATACGGGCTTCCTCAACCGCGTTTCGCTGGGAAGCACCACAGCGCTCGAGCAAAATCTGCTCGACACGTTTCAGAAGAATGCGCAGGTCGGAGATGCTGGCCAACCGTCCTCCGCGATTATGGATCCGGGCGGTGCGGGCACTGGCGGCATGATGATGTCCGGCAACAACGCGATGATGGCGGGAAATAGCGCCATGACGGGTGGCGCCATGACCGGCGGTGCCATGACCGGCGGTGCCATGACCGGCGGTGCCATGACCGGCGGTGCCATGACTGGCAACCCGGGCATGATGATGAAGGGCGGACCTGCCGCGTCTGCTGAGCCGCTGCAGGTGGAGGGTGACATGCCCTCTCTTGCGGGTGCCGTCGAATGGCTCAATTCCAAGCCGCTGACCAACGACGAGCTTAAGGGCAAGGTGGTCCTGATCGATTTCTGGACCTATTCCTGCATCAACTGTCTGCGTGCCATCCCTTACGTGCGCGCTTGGGCGGAGAAGTACAAGGATCAGGGTTTGGTTGTCATCGGTGTACACGCGCCTGAGTTTGCCTTTGAGAAAAGCATCGGCAACGTGAAGAGGGCGACAGCAGATCTGAAGATCACGTATCCCGTTGCGATCGACAATAATTATGCCATTTGGCGCGCCTTCAATAATCAGTATTGGCCAGCCCACTATTTCATCGATGCGCAAGGCAAAGTCCGTCACCATCACTTCGGCGAAGGCGACTACGACGGTAGTGAACGCGTCATCCAACAGCTTCTCGCCGAGGCGGGCAAGAGCGCCGGCGCCGATCTCGTGGCGGTGAAAGCGACAGGCGCCGAAGCGGCCTCCCAGGAAAATGACGTGGGTTCGCCCGAGACATACGTCGGTTATGAGCGCGCCGAGAACTTCGTCTCGCCGGGCGGTCAGGTAAAAGATAAACCCACTACTTATGCGATGCTCGATCCGCGCACAAACGAATGGGGTTTGACCGGCGATTGGACGGTGACGGGCGAGCATGCCAATTTGAACAAACCCGGTGGCGGCATTTTCTATCGCTTCCATGCCCGCGATTTGCACCTGGTGTTGGGGCCTGGCCCCAATGGTAAACCCGTGCGCTTCCGTGTGCTCATCGATGGCAAGGCTCCCGGTAATAATCACGGGATGGACACCGATGCAGGCGGCGTCGGAACGGTAACGGAAGAGCGGCTGTATCAGCTGATCCGTCAGCAAGGCGCCGTCGCCGATCATACGTTTGAGATACAATTCCTTGATCCAGGCGCGAGTGCTTACGCCTTCACCTTCGGCTGATGGAGAGAATCATGCGCACCAATAAGTCCCTCCGCCAATTCGTCGCGCCCTTGGCGGTTTTTGCGACGCTTTTTGCTGGTACAGTCGGCGCGGCCTATCTCGCCGCGGCCGCGCCTATCGACGAGGCCTGGGTCGTTCCACCCGCGAAAGAAGACTTGGCTGCCGGCAGCTCTAAAATGGAAACGGCGGTGTTGGCGGGTGGCTGCTTCTGGGGCGTACAGGGCGTCTTCCAGCATGTGAAGGGCGTCACTGGCGCTGTTTCGGGTTATGCGGGCGGCGCTAAGAACACGGCCGAATACGAAGTCGTCGGCACTGGCCGCACGGGTCACGCAGAATCGGTGAAGATCACCTACGACCCGTCGAAGATCAGTTACGGAAAGATCCTCCAGATTTATTTCTCAGTGGCTCACGACGCCACTCAACTGAATCGGCAAGGTCCGGACACGGGAACGCAATACCGTTCAGCGATTTTTCCGTTGAATGAAGATCAGGCGCGCGTGGCGAAGGCCTATATCGCGCAGATCAATCAGGCGCGTGTGTTGCAAGCGGCCATCGTGACGAAGATCGAGCCTGAAAAGCAGTTCTACCCCGCCGAGGACTATCACCAGGATTTCCTGACGCGCAATCCGCGCTTTCCTTACATTGCCTACAATGATCTGCCGAAGATCGAGAATTTGAAGAAGATGTTCCCCGACGACTACCGCGCCGAGCCGGTATTGGTATTCACCGGCCCGCGCGTTCCGCAGTAGGTCGAAGGTCCGTCAGCAAGCGTCAGTCTGACATTTTCTGACGCGGGAAGGGCACGCGTTGCCGCCTGACGGAGATGCGTAAAGCACCATCTGCCTGTACCCAGGCCTTCACGGAAGGATGGGCAATGATAACCTGACGCCAGTGCTGGCTGGTCATCGGACTGAAGCATGCTTCAATGTCTTCGTGCGGGCTGTCGCCCGGCCAATTGTTCATGAGGAGACTCAACGTGCCGCGGCAGCATAGTTGCAGGTGGGTGGGCTAAGCTTATTGGCTACCCGCAGCCATACAGCGCCGTGCTTCCAAGCGGCGGCACGCAAATGCTCTTTGGCGGTCGCGATGGCAACATCCAAAGCCCTGGTCCCGTGGGTGCGGCACAGTTCTTCGGCGAGGGCGTTGATATCGGTGCAGTACTGAGGGTCGGCCATAGCGGTTTCTCCGTTCTGATGTCCCAGCAGGCGTTATTACTATAGACTCGAAACCATAGGCCGAAAAGGCGAAACAGGAATGAGCAGGTGAGGTTTGCGCGGGGTACGAGGCCAAACGCATGCGCTGGATCCAGCCATGCGCAATGCATATCCGCCCCTAGGTTTTTTCTAAGTCCCTGTATAAGACGCCAAAATGGCAGGTAAGACCTTGTCAACCCAGGGTTAATTTACTGTATGGGTGACAAGGAAAAAACGGCGAACAGGGTATGCCGGGAAAAAAGAAAGCTGGGGCGAAGAGAACCGCCAAGCCGAAGGTGCTCTGGTCGGCAAGCCTGCTTGCCGAAGTTTCCGAGTCGCTGATCTGTGATTGCATTGGCGGCACTATCGCTGCCATCAACCCTGCCGGCCGCGCTCTGCTCGCCTATAACGGCAAGACCTCCCCGATTGGTCGCAGCACCACCGACTATTTCGAGCAGACCAATGGCAAGCCTATCAAGAACCTCGTGCCCTTCAGCAAGGGAAGCCAACCGAAGTCTCTTGCTCTCATCGATCAGAAGGGGCGCCGCACACCAGTCGCGGTCACTGTAAAGGCGCTCGGCGGAAGCGGAGCCAAAGCTCAACTCCTCGTCGTAGCGTGTCCAGCGGTTTCCAAAACCCCTTCCAAGGCCAAAACAGCGGCCAAAGCCGGTAGCGATATCGCCCTCTCCAATTTCATGGCGCAGATCCTAAGCGCGGCGTCGAACGGCATCATCGCGTTAGACGAGAAAGGCGTGGTCACGCTCGCCAATCCGGCGGCAGCAGACTTACTCAATCGCGACACCAGCGCTATGCGCGGCATGCCTGTGGAGCGCGTGTTTGTTTATGGCAGCGGACATAACAATGCCGGAACACCGGTGCCCATCAAGGCACAGATGAGGGATAGCGCCTATCATATCGATCACGATGTGCACCTTGCCCGCAGCGACGGCGAAAGCTTCGAGGCCGCCTATGCCATCGTGCCTGTCACCGAGCAACGCCGTATGGTGGGCCATGTCATCACGTTCCGCGACATCACGGCCCGGCGCCGTTCGGAAGCGGAAATGCGGTTGGCCGCGGTTGTGTTCGACCACAGCCCAGAGGGCGTTATCATTGCCGATGCCAAAGGCCGCATTACACGCGTCAATCCGGCTTACCGGCGAATCTCCGGCAGCGAGAATATCAATCTTGTGGGCAAGCAGCTTTCCGAGGTTCTCTTCGGTGAAAGCAAAAGCGCCAACAGCATTCTCGACATGCTTGAGGATAGCGATCAGACCCAATGGGAGCAGTGGTGCAAGACTGACGCAGGTCGCCGCTACGCCGCACGCATTTCCGTATCGGTCGTTCGCGACCATGCGAGTGCTGTGCAGCAATACGTCGCTATCATCGCCGACGTGACGCGCCGCAAGCTAGACGAAGAGAAGATCATTTATCAGGCCAACTACGACCAGCTTACAAGTTTGCCGAACCGCACGCTGTTCATGGACCGCCTGACCCGCCTGGTGCTCGAAAGCCGCCGTGCCAAGACCTCGGTGGGTTTGATGTTCATTGATCTCGACGGCTTCAAAGCCATCAACGATACATTTGGCCACGATGCCGGCGACGAGCTCTTGAAATCCACCGCGCGGCGCCTCGAAAAAAGCGTACGCGAAGCCGATACGGTGGCGCGTCTCGGCGGCGATGAATTCACGGTGATCATGCCCCTCATCGATAACTTCGAAGCGGCGGGCTTCGTCGCGGCGCGTATCATCAAATACCTTACGGAGCCCTTTGATCTTGGCGGGCGTGAGGGCAGAGTTTCGGCGTCTATCGGCATTTCGCTGCTGCCGGCACAAGCCTCGACGGCCGCTGAACTGCTGCACAATGCCGACGTCGCCATGTACCACGCCAAGCACCAGGGCAAAGCCAACTACCAGTTCTTCCGACCTGAACTGGAGGCCACGGTGAAGGTCAAAGATCGCGAGATTTAGTGGTTTTCCGGGCGGCCTTGCCGTGGGCTATTAGCCCTTGCAATCTGCTTTCTCGTCGTCCACAAGCATCACATCGCTGGGGCCGTTCGATGGACTGGGCTGTGCCGCGCGGCCTTCCTTAATTCATTGATATAACGTGTGAAATTTCACTATGGGTAATGCTGCTGTTGCCGGGGCCGTCTCCATTGATACCAAGGGAGTCGCTGCCAATTCCGCTGAACATAACGCGCTCGCCAATGCCATCCGCTTCCTCTCGGCGGATGCGGTACAGAAAGCCAACTCGGGTCACCCCGGCATGCCTATGGGCATGGCCGACGTGGCGACGGTTCTGTTCACGCGCTTTTTGAAGTTCGACGCCGCGCAGCCCAAGTGGGCGGACCGCGACCGCTTCATCCTGTCTGCCGGCCATGGCTCCATGTTGCTCTACAGCGTGATGTACCTGCTCGGTTACACCGACATGACCATTGAGCAGATCAAGAACTTCCGCCAGTTGGGCGCTATCACGGCGGGTCATCCTGAATACGGCCACGTGAGCGCGGCTGAAACCACCACTGGGCCCTTGGGCCAAGGCATCGCTAACGCTGTAGGCATGGCGCTGGCCGAACGCATGCTGGCCGCGCGCTTTGGTGACGGCGTGGTGAACCACACCACCTACGTTATCGCCGGCGACGGTTGCCTCATGGAAGGCATCAGCCATGAAGCCATTTCGCTGGCGGGCCACTTGAAACTCTCGAAGCTCATCGTGCTGTGGGACGACAACAAAATCAGCATCGACGGGCCCACCGATCTCACCGTCTCCGACGATCAACGTAAGCGTTTCGAAGCCTCGGGTTGGAACACCTGGAGCGTGGACGGTCACAACGCGGACGAGATCGCTGCCGCCATTGCCGCCGCGCAGAAAAGCGACAAGCCCGCGTTGATCGCATGCCGCACGCTGATCGGTTACGGCGCGCCGACACTGGCGGGTACCTCGAAGACGCACGGCTCGCCGCTGGGTGCTGCTGAAATCGCAGGTGCGCGCGATGCGCTGGGCTGGCCACACGAAGCCTTCACTGTGCCCGATGCGGTGCTGAAGTCCTGGCGCGCCGCTGGTGCGCGCGGTGTTGAAGCGCGCAAAGCCTGGGAAGGCCGCCTCGACGCGCTGAGCAACAAAGCCGAGTTCAAGCGCACCACCAAAGGCGAACTGCCTCTTGGTTGGGAGCAAGCCATTCTCGCGCTGAAGAAGAAAACCAGCGCCGAGCTGCCGAAGGTCGCCACACGTCAATCGTCCGAGACGACCTTGAATGCGCTGGCCGGTGTGATCCCGGAAATGATCGGCGGCTCCGCCGACCTCACGGGCTCCAATAATACCAAGGCCGGCGTCATGGCTCCGGTGAAGCCGGGCGATTATTCTGGCCGCTATGTGTTCTACGGCGTGCGCGAGCACGGCATGGCCGCGGCCATGAACGGCATGGCGCTGCACGGTGGGTTCATTCCCTACGGCGGCACCTTCCTGGTGTTCACCGATTACTGTCGCCCGTCCATTCGCCTCTCGGCGCTCATGGGCCAGCGCGTTGTCTATGTCATGACGCATGATTCGATTGGCTTGGGCGAAGATGGCCCAACGCATCAGCCGGTGGAACATCTGGCCGCTTTGCGCGCCATTCCCAATCTCTATGTCATGCGCCCTTGCGACACGGTAGAAACCGCCGAGTGCTGGCAGGTTGCGTTGAATGCGACAAAAACGCCGAGCGTGCTTGCGCTGACGCGTCAGGCCTTGCCGACACTGCGCGCGACCCACACCGACGACAATCTCTCGGCCAAGGGCGGTTACGTGCTGGCCGAAGCAGAAGGAAAGCGCCAGGCGACCATCATTGCTACCGGCTCGGAAGTTTCGCTGGCTATGGATGCGCGCGCCAAGTTGAAAGCCGAAGGTATCAACGCCGCCGTTGTGTCGCTGCCGTGCTGGGAATTGTTCGATGCGCAGTCCGCCGCCTACCGCGCGCAAGTGTTAGGCGATGGCCCCCGCGTGGCTGTTGAGGCCGCCAGCACCTTCGCCTGGGATAGGTACGTGGGCGAGAAGGGCGCTGTGGTCGGCATGACAACGTTCGGAGCCTCCGCGCCCGCACCCGATCTCTACAAGCACTTCGGCATCACGGCCGACGCCGTGGTCAGCGCCGTGAAGGCGCGCATCTAAGGACAATGCATATGGCCGTGAAAATCGCCCCCAGCATCCTCTCCGCCGACTTCGCCAAGTTGGGGGATGAAGTGCGGGCGATTGACGCCGCCGGCGCCGACTACATCCACGTCGATGTGATGGACGGTCACTTCGTGCCCAACCTCACCATTGGCCCCTTGGTGGTGAAGGCTTTGCGTCCACACACCAAGAAAGTGCTCGACGTGCATTTGATGATCCAACCCGTGGACCCATACATTGCCGCTTTCGCCGAGGCGGGTTCCGACATCATCACCGTGCATGCCGAAGCCGGCCCACACCTCGACCGTTCGCTGCAAGTCATCAAGGGGCTAGGCAAGAAGGCCGGCGTGTCCTTGAACCCCGGCACGCCCGAAAGCGTTATCCAGTACGTGCTGGATAAACTCGATCTCATTCTGGTGATGAGCGTGAATCCCGGCTTCGGCGGACAGAGCTTCATCAAGAGCCAGATCGACAAGATCGCGCGCATCAAACAGATGATCGGTGCCCGTGCCATCGAACTGGAAGTGGATGGCGGCATCAATGCCGAGACCGCGAAGCAATGCATCGCTGCCGGCGCCAATGTGCTTGTGGCCGGAACAGCCGTGTTCGGAACGTCCGACTACGCCGGAAACATCGCTAAGCTCAGGGCATGAGCCTCAGCGGCGAAACACCACTCTTTCCTTTCATCAACGCCTACGCCCGGCTGCCCGAGCATTTCTTCGCGCGGCTCGCGCCGACGCCGGTGGTCAATCCGCGCCTCATCAAAGTGAACGACGCGCTGGCACGTTTCCTGGGCATTGATCCGGCGCAACTTGCCACACCGGAAGGTGTTGCGGTGTTGGCGGGCAATAATGTGCCCGAAGGTGCAGAGCCTCTCTCTATCGCCTATGCCGGCCATCAATTCGGTGGCTTTGTGCCGCAGCTGGGGGATGGGCGGGCAATCCTGCTGGGTGAAGTCATTGGTCGCGATGGCCATCCCTACGACGTTCAATTGAAAGGCTCGGGGCCCACACCCTTCTCGCGCCGCGGCGACGGGCGTGCGGCTCTGGGACCTGTGCTGCGCGAATACATCGTCAGCGAAGCCATGGCAGCCTTAGGCGTGCCTACAACCCGCTCGCTCGCAGCGGTGACGACCGGGGAATGGGTTTACCGCGAGGGAGCCTTGCCGGGTGCGGTGCTGACGCGCGTGGCATCGAGCCATGTGCGTGTGGGTACATTCCAGTTCTTCGCCGCGCGTCGTGATACCGATGGCGTGCGCACGCTGGCCGACTACGTCATCGCCCGCCACTATCCCGCCGCCCGCGAGGCGCCCAACCCTTACCGCGCGCTACTGGACGGCGTGGTCGCGCGGCAGGCCACTCTCATCGCCCATTGGATGATGATTGGTTTTATTCATGGTGTGATGAACACCGACAACACGTCCATCTCGGGTGAAACCATAGATTATGGTCCGTGCGCTTTCATGGACACCTATCATCCCGAGACGGTTTACAGCTCCATAGATGCGCGCGGCCGCTATGCTTTCGTCAACCAGCCAGCCATTGCGCACTGGAATCTGACGCGCCTGGCCGAATGTCTTCTGCCTCTTCTGGGCGCAAGCGACGAGGCACGCCTAGCGCAAGCAAACGAGGCTCTCGCGGCTTTCGCCGGCGCATTTGAGACGGCTTCTGCCGCTGGGCTGCGCCGGAAAGTTGGCCTGAATACCGCCCAGGACGGTGACGCTGGGTTGGTTTACGACTTGCTGGAACGTATGGACGCCAACAATGCCGATTTCACGCTGACCTTTCGCGCGCTATGCGACACTGCCTCCGATCCGACAAAAGACGCCGATGTGGCAAAGTTGTTCGATACACCAGCCGCATTCGCGGAGTGGGCGGTGCTCTGGCGCGAGCGCCTCGCGGCCGAAAACGGCGATGCCATAGCGCGCCGGGACGCCATGCGCGCGGCCAATCCCGCCGTCATTCCGCGCAATCATCTGATTGAGGAAGCGATCGCCGCGGCGGTCGCTTCCAACGATTTCACACTCTTCGAGAAATTGAATGCTGTGTTGGAGCGGCCCTTTGAGGATCAGGCTGCTCCCTACACGAGCCCGCCATTGCCGCATCAAGTGGTAGCGGCGACTTTCTGCGGTACCTAGCGCTTTACCGGTTTACGACGCGCCATGCGCCATCGGGCTGACGGCAGACCGTGCCATGTGCGGGCTGGCGTTGGCCATCGATGATGATCTCGGTGGTAAATTCACGGCACTGTTCTGACGTCTGCGGCGCGGCGGATGCGACGCGCGGAGGCGTCCTCTGCGCAGGCGTGTCCCAAATAATGGTGTCGCCGTTGACATGACCCGTCATGGGCGAGGGGCCGGTGGTTGTCACCGCTCCGTTATTGCCGGAGCTGTTGGAACTCGGTTTTGTATCGTTCCAGATGATGCCGTTCCGGTCAGGCGCGCCTGAAGATGCATTCGCCGAAGAACCTTTGGTCGTCGGAGCGCCCGGGGTATTCCAAATGATCGTCCCCTGCGAGGTTTGCGTGGATGCTGCTGGTGCGGTTTGCGCCTGGGCTGCACCAACCGACAGCAATGTCGCGAAAGCCGTAGAGACAATGAGGTGTTTCATGGGTTGGTCCTCTCGGTAAGGCGTTCTCTATTAGATGAGCCTGGATTGGTTTTGCCGCAAGACTCTCCATAAGAGCATCATTCCGGCATTTCCCCCGCGTCAGTTTTTGCGGCTGGGATTCAATGGGAAGAAATTGAGTGCGGTGCCGTTGACGCGAAAACGCAACCCCGTCGGTGGCGGGCCGTCCGCGAATACCATGCCCAGATGGCTGCCGCAGCGGCTGCAATGCAATTCCCGGCCGCCTTCTTCGTTGGGTTCGTCGTCGTTGCTTTCGACGGAGTTCTCGACGGCCATGAAGAAGCTGGGCCAGCCAGTGCCCCCGTCGTATTTGGAACTACCGAGGAAAAGCTCCTGGTCGCAGCCAACACACTTGTAGGTGCCTGTGCGTTTTTCCCGGAAGAGGGGACTGGCGGCCTCCATCTCATCGAAGCCTCGGCGCAGGATCAGGTACTGATCCACTGACAGTTTCTTGCGCCACTCCTCGGGCGTGCGCATGAGCGGAAAAGACTTCTCGGGCGCGCCAGGAGAACGTTCAAAGCCGCCGGGCAAAGTGTCCTGCACCGGGGAAACCGGACCCGCATCGTCGGCTGCTTGTGCAAAGGGAAGCCGATTGGAGATGACCAAGGTCGCCAAAGCCGTAGAAAGCAGGAGTCGTCGCGTTAACATCAGTAGAATCTCCAAGTACTGGACGCATTAGCGGTCCTAAAACACTGATCTACCTTATCATCCAGGCGCCTTGACGGAACAACCCTGCGGAATGTGCGCCTTATATGGATGCCAGGGCACGGTGGCAGCTTTCCGGCGATTGATCCCGCATTGGCTAAGGGCACAAATTTCTGGAAAATAGGGCATATTTTTCAATATGTTATATTCACTCAAAAATGAAATGAAAGCATGGGCAGGCTGCAATAAAACCTTCATAGTTCTGTCACAAATAGTATGGCCTCCCCCGATATTGATGGCGTGTTCAGACTTCCTTCCACTCTATACGGAGAACACCCATGCTTAAGAAACTCGCTGGCGCGGTTGCAGCGGCCGGCGCCTTTGCCGCCTTCGGCGCCTACGCTCTGGATGTCGATGCCAGCCTCTCGGAATACAAGAAGCAGGCAGGTGTTTCCGGCAGCCTGAATTCGGTGGGCTCCGACACGCTGAACAACGTGATGGCGCTCTGGCAGGAAGGGTTCGGCAAGGAATATCCGAGCGTCTCTATCAGCATTGAAGGCAAGGGCTCGGGTACGGCTCCGCCGGCTCTGATTTCCGGCACCTCGCAGTTTGGTCCCATGTCCCGCACCATGTCGGCGGGCGAAATCGACGATTTCGAAAAGAAGTACGGCTATAAGCCGACGGCACTGCGCGTCGCCGTTGATGCGCTCGCCGTGTACGTGAACAAGGACAATCCGGTGAAGTGCCTGAGCCTTGTTCAGCTCGACGCCATCTTCTCCAAGAACCGCAAGCGCGGCGGCAAGGCCGATGTCATCACCTGGGGTCAGGTCGGTGTGACCGGCGAGTTGGCCAGCAAGCCCATCAGCATGTACGGCCGTAACAGCGCCTCGGGCACCTATGGTTACTTCAAGGAAGTGGCTATGGAAGGCGGCGACTACAAGGACAGTGTGAAGGAACAGCCGGGCTCTTCGGCCGTGGTGCAAGGCATCGCTTCCGATAAGGGCGCCATCGGTTACTCGGGCGTTGGCTTCAAGACTGCCGACGTGCGCTTTGTGCCAGTCTCGGCCAGGGACGACGGTAAGTGCTTTGAGCCCAGCTCTGACAATGCGTATGCCGGCGACTATCCGATCACGCGCTTCCTCTATGTCTATGTGAACGCCAAGCCGGGCAGCAAGCTCGAGCCGCTGCGCGGAGAATTCGTAAAGTACCTGCTGTCGAAGCAAGGTCAGCAGGCGGTGATCAAGGACGGCTTCTTCCCGATCCCGTCGGCAGTCGCTTCGCAAGATCTTAAGTTGGTGGGGCTGCAGTAAGCGGATCACACCACTTTCCGTTCGCGAAACGGATGGCGCCGGCAGCCGTCACAGCCGGCGCCGTTCCATTTCGGAATCGGGCGCTACGATAGGAAGATAAGAGACCTGCAATACCCTTTAGGTTCAAATGGCCCCTGCTGACACTCACGCTGTGACACCGCCCGTCGGACCTGCTCCAAAATCCGCACGCCAGCGTCGTTCCATGAAGACGGCCAAAAGCGTGATCATCGCCGACAAGGTGGCCGACTGGACGATTCGTATCGGCGGCCTCGGTGTTATCGCGGCCGTTTTCGGGATAATGCTTTTCCTGACGGTGGTGGTCGTTCCGCTGTTCGCCGGAGCCGGCATCGAAGGTTCCACCGTATCCGAGAAAGCCGTGGCCGGCGGCCCGGCTCTCATGGACATTGTTGACGAATACAAGACCGTCGCCGTATCGGTGGACGAGACCGGGCAGGTGCACGCCATCCACATCAAGAGCGGTGTGGCTTTGGAAGTGGCGCCGGTGGATCTTGGTCTTGCCGACGGCGGCAAGACTCTTACTGCTTTTGCGCGCACCCCTTCGGGTCGCGATATTGCTTATGGCTTTTCCGACGGCACCTTACGTCTCGCCGCCGTGAAAGTCGGTGGCGCTGTGATCAACACCGCGGATGTACCGGGTGATCTCAAGCGCCTCTCCGATACGGACTTCACCGATGGGAAGTCCATCTATACTGGTGTCAGCGCCGACCAAACGCGCCGCGTCTCGATTGAGGTGGTGCTCGGATCCGCGCAACAGGTGGCACCCGCAGGGACCGCCGTTGTTGCAGCGGACTACCGCATTGCGGGCGAGGCCGAACGCCCGACGATTTCGTTCGTGACGGTTGATGCCGAAGGCGTGGGCCGGTTGTCGCGCTCCGAATCCAAGACCAACATGTTGACGGGCGCGGTGACAACGACACTGACCTCTGCAGAACTTCCAGGTCTACCGAAGGGCGTAAAAGTCCGCAGCGTGTTGATGAACAACAACGGCACCCAGGTTTATGTGTTTGAAGCCGGTGGCACCGTCTATCGTTATAACAGCCTGGATTTTGAGAAGCCCGAACTCGCGGAGACGAACAGCTTACTTCCGAGCGGCGTTACGATCGGCGCCGCCAGCTTCTTGATCGGAGAGCAATCTCTCGTGATCGCGGGGTCCGACGGGTCCGTGAACGTCTTTTTCCGATTGCAAGATCCAGCAACCAAGAATCCAGATGGCTATGTGCTGCGCCGCGCTCACACATTGGAGGCGCACAAAGCCGCCGTGGTTGCCATGGATATGAGTCAGCGCGGCAAGATGTTTGTTACTGCGGACGCCAACGGCGAAGTCTGGTTGCGCCACTCCACGAGTGAGCAGGTGCTACTCAAGTTGATGCCGCCAGCGGGGCAAAAGCCCCAATATCACGCCGTGACCTTCGCGCCGCGCGAGAACGGCGTGCTGGCCGTGGCTGATGATGGCAAGATTTACACGTGGGATGTCAGCGCGCCGCACCCGGAAACGACCTTGAAGACCCTTTTCGGCAAGGTCTGGTACGAGGGGTACGCGGAGCCAACCTACACGTGGCAGTCTTCGGCGGCCACGAATGCTTTCGAGCCCAAGTTCTCGCTGGTGCCGTTGATCTTCGGTACCCTCAAAGCGACGTTGTATTCGCTTCTCTTCGCCATTCCCATTGCGCTTGGAGCCGCGATCTATACGTCTGAGTTCGTGCATCACCGTGTGCGCGCTGTCGTGAAGCCAACAATGGAATTGATGGCTTCTCTTCCCTCCGTCGTGCTCGGTTTCATCGCGGCTCTGATCCTGGCGCCTATCGTGGAGACATGGATTGCAGCCATCTTCTTTGCCTTCCTGGTCATACCACTAGGGCTTTTCTTCTCAGCTTTCCTTTGGCAGCTTCTGCCAGGCCCTATTGCTTTGCGTTACGGCGGATTGCCGAAATTCCTGCTGATCTTCATCTCGCTTCTGATTTTCGGTTATGCGGCATTCCTGCTGGCGCCAGCTTTTGAATACGTCTTTTTTGCCGGAGATTTGAAGGCTTGGGCCAACGGCGCGGTGGGCTCATCAGTGCCATTCACGGCCCTTCTCGCCCTGCCATTTGTTTTCATGGCGGTCTATTTCGGTGGCGATAATCTCGTCACTCAGTATCTGGGTCATGTCCTGCGCGGTGAAGACCGCACGCGCGCAGGGTTAATGGAACTCTCCCGATGGGGTGCGACATTGATCATCTCATCCGTCATCTCTTATGCGATCGCCTCCGTGCTCGTCGGCCTTGGTCTCGATCCACGAGGTGGCGTGGTCGATACCTACGTGCAACGCAATACGCTTGTTGTTGGCTTTGCCATGGGCTTCGCCGTTATTCCGATCATTTACACAATCTCAGAAGATGCGCTGAATACCGTACCAGAACACTTGCGCGCAGCCAGCTTGGCGTGCGGCGCTACATCCTGGCAGACCGCCGTAAGCGTCATCGTGCCGACAGCCATGAGCGGCATCTTCTCCGCGATCATGATTGGCATGGGTCGCGCGGTGGGTGAAACCATGATCGTTGTCATGGCAGCCG
The DNA here is from genome assembly GCA_947472795.1 of Fidelibacterota bacterium. Classification (GTDB taxonomy): domain Bacteria; phylum Pseudomonadota; class Alphaproteobacteria; order Rhodospirillales; family Rhodospirillaceae; genus SHVO01. Next base: position 30,334 of record CANJBL010000020.1, read on the forward strand.
GCAATACGCCTGTGATGGAATGGAACATCTTCAACGGCTTGCGCGCTTTGTCGGCGAATATCGCCGTCGAACTCCCGGAAGCCGTTCGCGATTCCACGCTTTACCGCATGCTGTTCTTCGCAGCTCTGACACTGTTTGTGATCACCTTTGTCGTCAATACCTTTGCTGAAATGGTACGCCAGCGCTTCCGTAAGCGCACGGCGCAGCTATAAGCCGGTTACTGGTCAGGTAGTTCGGATGTTAAGATGAGTGCAATGACTGAAACCCTCGAAGCGTCTGCCGAAACTGTTCCGATGTCGCGTGCGCGGGCGCGCCGCACCGACATGCGCAGCCGCGGTGAGCCGGCCTTGTGGAGCCTCGGTGGGGCTTTGGCGATCGGCATCCTGATGATCCTGGGTTTTCTCGTGCTGGTATTGTCCAACGGCATCGCCACGTTCGTTCCCAAACCCTTGCGTGTAGTCACCCAGACCGACGGCAAAGTGACGGCCGGTGAACCTTTCCGCTCCGAGGTTTTCAAGCCCGTACCCCAGGATGTTGCGCAGCTCTCGCCGGAGTGGCAGGAGAAGATAAAAGCCGCGAATGGCTATGTTGACCGCACGCTATACCGCCTCGGGAATTTCGATATTTACGGCGAGGACTTCCGTTGGGTGCCTGAGTTCCTGGTTGCAAAGGTCGAGCAGCCTAAGAATCTTCTTTTCATCGAGCGCAGTGAATGGGGTCCCTTCATTGGCACCGTGAAGACCTTTAAGGTCGATGGTGTTGATCAGGCCTTTTCCGGTCTTGATGACGCGAAATTCACTCAGGTTCACGAGCAGTCGCGTGAGCGCGCCCAAGCCATTCGCAAGGTTGAGCGGAGCGATATCGGCAAAGTGAATCGCGCGCTCGATGATGGACGCCTTGCATTGCGCAAGATCGAGTTGAAAGACGGCAAGGACAGTGCGGCTTATCGCGCTGCCGACACCAGATTTGCCGCGCAGAATGTTGAGTTGCAGCGCCAATATCAAGCATTAACCGAGCAGGTTCAAAAGCTACGTGAAGCCAACGCCAAGAACACTCTTACGCTGGTGGAAGTTGGCGGACGCGAGAAGACCATCGACTTCTCGGGCCTTGTACGCGCGTACGCGGCCAATGATCTTTCCCTCGGGCAGAAGATCGGCGTGTACTTCTCCCGGTGGGCAGAATTCCTGGTGGATGAGCCGCGAGAAGCCAATACAGAAGGCGGCGTGTTTCCCGCTATTTTCGGCACCGCCGCTATGACGCTGCTCATGGTGCTTGTGGTGGCACCTTTCGGGGTCATCACAGCGCTTTATCTGCGTGAGTATGCGCAACAGGGACGTTTGGTTTCCTTCGTGCGCATCTCGGTGAACAACCTGGCGGGCGTGCCCTCGATTGTGTACGGCGTGTTTGGTCTCGGCTTCTTCGCCTATGTGGTGGGAGGTTCAATAGATTCGGTGTTCTTTCCGGAGCGCCTGCCCAATCCTACGTTTGGGACGGGCGGCTTGCTCTGGTCGGCGCTCACGCTCGCTCTTCTCACGGTTCCCGTCGTTATTGTCGCTACCGAGGAAGCTCTTGCCGCCGTTCCGCGCTCCATGCGTGAAGGGTCGCTGGCCTGCGGCGCATCAAAGTGGCAGACCATCAAGTACATCGTGCTGCCCCGCGCCATGCCTGGCGTCATGACCGGGATCATCCTGGCTATGGCGCGCGGCGCCGGTGAAGTGGCGCCACTGATGCTGGTGGGAGTGGTAAAACTTGCGCCTCAGTTGCCCGTCGACGGCACGTTCCCCTTTGTGCACTTGGAACGTTCCTTCATGCACTTGGGTTTTCATATTTTCGATGTGGGCTTTCAGTCGCGTAATGCCGAAGCCGGCAAGCCGATGGTCTTCGTGACCACGGTGCTTCTGATTGCCCTTGTCGCCATCGTCAACGCCACAGCGATTGTTGTGCGCAGCCGGCTGAAGAAGCGCTTCGCCGGAAGTCAGTTCTAGGAGCCATGCCAATGAATATGGAATCCGCCATTGCCGCGCGGCTCGACAGCGCCTACGAAAGCACGGTTTATCATTTGAAGGCTGGCGGCGGCGGAACAGTGCTAGAGATCAATGATCTCTGCTTGTGGTACGGACAAACGCAGGCGCTGCATCATGTGCAGATGACGGTAGAGAAGGGGCTTGTCACCGCCCTCATTGGACCCTCCGGTTGTGGCAAGTCCACGCTCCTGCGGTGTATCAACCGCATGAACGACTTGGTCGATGGGCTTAAAATCAAGGGCCAAATCCGCCTCAACAATGAAGATATTTACAACCGCGCGGCTGACGTCATCGCCCTTCGCAAGCGCATGGGCATGGTATTCCAGAAGCCGAACCCCTTCCCCATGTCGATCTATGAGAACGTTATTTATCCGCTGAAGGTGGACGGCGTGCGTGACAAGGCTTTCTTGGAAGAAACCTGCGAGCGTGCGCTGAGAAGCGCTGCTTTGTGGAACGAAGTGAAGGATCGCCTCGATCAAAGCGCGTTGGGCATGTCGGGCGGCCAGCAGCAGCGCTTGTGCATCGCGCGCGCCATCGCTGCGGACCCGGAAGTCCTGCTGATGGACGAACCGTGTTCGGCGCTGGATCCTATTGCCACCGCCAAGATCGAGGATCTCATCAACGAACTCGCGGGTCAGTACACTGTGGTTATTGTCACGCACAATATGCAGCAGGCCGCCCGCGTGTCGGACAACACAGCTTTCATGTATTTGGGCCGCTTGATCGAATACGGCGATACAGAAATCATCTTCCAAACGCCGAAGTCACCCAAGACACAAGATTACGTCACCGGGCGTTTCGGCTAAGGCTCTTGAAGCAGGATACGTAAGAGACATATGGGCGCTTTTGGTCAAAACACTCCGGTCTATGCGACGGTTGAGCACCATGGCCGCTCTATTGGCGGCGAACTGGCGACGCTCTCGGGCCGCCTTGCCGTCATGAGCGGTCTGGCCGAAGCGCAGCTTGCCGAAGCCGTGGCGGCGCTGGCGGCGCGTGATTCCGAGACAGCGCAGCGCGTTGTCAATGGAGACTCCGCCATTGATGACATGGAGACGGAGATCAATGCCCGCGCCATGCGCCTTTTGACGCTGCACGCGCCCGTGGCAGCTGATTTGCGCGAGATTGTCGGTGCTCTGAAAATTTCGGCCAATGTGGAGCGTATCGGCGACTATGCGGCTAATATCGCCAAGCGCTGCATCATCGTGAACGGTTACCCGCTGGTGCCCGCCCACAATGGTGTTATTGAACTGGGGCGCCTCGTGCGCCAATACGTCCAGACCGCTTTCGATGCTTATGCTGAACGCGACCTAGGTAAAGCCCAAGCCGTGTGGCGTGGTGATGCCGATATCGACGCATTGCATACTTGCGTATTCCAAGATTTGCTGGCCGACATGTTGGCTGAGTCCGATCACGTGCTTGCATGTACGCACCTTTTGTTTGTGATCAAAAACTTCGAGCGTATCGGCGATCACGCCACCAATATTGCCGAGACAATCCAATTTCTTGTTGCGGGGACACATATGGCGGAAAAGAGGCCAAAGCGCCCGCTGCCCGATACTTCACTCCCACCCAATGCAGCAGAGGCCGCCGCAGCCGCTGCTACCGATGCATTTAATGTTCTTGGAGGACATCCATGAAACCGACGGTCATGATCGTCGAGGACGAAGCCTCGCTTGTCACCATGTTGCGCTACAACCTGGAGAAAGAAGGCTACAACGTCACCGAAGCCAGCGACGGTGAGGAAGCCGTGACGGTAGCCGACGAAACCCCACCCGACGCGGTGATTCTCGACTGGATGCTGCCGCGTATGTCCGGCATCGAGGTTTGCCGACAACTTCGCCGCAAGAACGAGACGCGCAGCGTGCCGATCATCATGCTGACAGCACGGAGCGAGGAAACCGACAAGGTGCGCGGTCTCAACGTCGGCGCCGACGACTATATGACAAAGCCGTTTTCCATGCCGGAATTGGTGGCGCGCGTACGCGCGCTCCTGCGGCGTGCAAAGCCCAGCCAGGCCAAGGGTCAGTTGACGTTCGGCGATATCATGCTCGATCTCGATGCGCACCGTGTAAGTCGTGCGGGCAAGTTCATTCACCTGGGACCCACTGAGTTCCGCTTGCTCCAATATCTCATGGAGCGCCCCGGCACAGTCTTCAGCCGCGAAGAACTGCTCAACGGCGTATGGGGCCCTGATATTTACGTGGAGCCGCGCACGGTGGATGTACACATCCGACGTTTGCGCAAGGCTCTCAACGCCGAGAACGGCTCAGACGTCATCCGCACAGTGCGTGCGGCTGGTTATGCGCTCGATGGCAAAGGCGATCAAGCGGCCTGAGTTGAAGTTCACACGCGAACAAAAACGGCGCATCACATTGCGCCGTTTTTTTTTCGACTCCCAGGCCGCGCATCACGCACATGATGTGAGCGTGTATCGTATATGAAGTAACACGCGCGTTACGCTCCTCTCAGCTTCGCCATTTTTCTGCAGCCATGCCTAGGCGCGCCTGCCGCACGCTCGCTCTATGCGGGCACGTCTGCGGCACATAGGCCACAGTCTTTCCTCAATGACGGCGCGCGCCCGAACTTTTTCCACAGCACGACGTTGCCTCGCTCGTGCTGTGCGTGATTGCGCACGGCGCGACAGTCTGGGCAGAGGGCACCTTGAGGGAGAGTCCAGACTGATTGCCCCTGAAACAAAATGGAGTTTGTTATGAAGAACACGACATGGGCGTTGGCATCCGCTGCAGCCGCAATAGCATTGTCTGCATCGGCCTTGCCTGCATCTGCGCAGGATCTCTCTCCTGGGACCTACTTCAGCATCGCCGGCGGTGCTAGCTTTCCCCGAAATTCCAGCGTCGATTTCCGCAACTCCACGACAGCGCCCACGACCGGCGCCACAACCACCTTCGATACGGGTTATATGTTCTCGGGCGCGGCGGGTTATCGCTGGAGCAGCTTAGTCCGCACAGAACTGGAGGCCAATTACCGCAAGGCCAATATTGATGCTATCGCCGGCACACCGTCGCCGGGGCGACAGCAGGTGATCGGCCTTATGGGCAATGTGCTCTTTGACGTCGGGAGCATCGGCGGTTTTCGCCCGTATGTCGGCGGCGGTGTCGGCATAGGGTGGAATAAATGGAGCGGTGTGCAGGGTGCGATATCGGCCACGTTCCCTACGGGAACCGCTTTGTTCACCGACAGAGATTCGGCGGCTCTGCAATGGCAGGGGATTGCTGGTCTGTCGCATAGCTTTGGCGAACGCGTGGAAGGCTTCGTGGAGTACCGTTATATCGGCCTATCGAAGAATCAGTTTGCCAGTGCAGGTGGCGCGCTGGCCAGCCACCACGATGACCGCAGCCACAATGCGCTCGTCGGTATTCGCTACAATTTCTAGAACGTGAAAGAATTGCCCTTCGCGGTGAAAGCCGCGAGGGGCTTGCCTTTACTCGCTATCGTAGCTGAGAAGAGTCTCGAAAGGCATGTCGAGCTTGGCGCGTCCTTTGAGGAAGGCCAATTCGACAATGGCAAGCGCCCCAACAACTTCCGCGCCGGACGACCGCACGAGCTGCGCCGCGGCCATCAAAGTGCCGCCAGTCGCCAGAAGATCGTCTACGATGACCACACGTTGACCCGGCTTCACAGCGTCTTCCTGAATCTCAATCACATCGGTGCCGTATTCAAGACCATAGGAGTGGGACTTGACCTTGCCCGGCAACTTGCCGGATTTGCGGATCATTGTGATGCCGCATTTCAAAGGAATGGCAACGGGGGCGGCTACCAGAAATCCGCGCGCATCGATGGCGGCAAGCACATCCGGCTTCCAGGGACGTAAGATGTCGGTCATACGCTCTACGGCTGTGGCCCACGCCTGCGGGTGAATGAGCAGAGTGGAAATGTCGAAGAAGTTGATGCCCGGTTTTGGAAAATCGGGAATCTGGCGAATATGTTTTTTAAGATCCATCGGTCGAAAAGCCCCCAATACGGTAACAAAAAAAGCTCACGGTAATGTTGGCGACAGATTAGAGGATCGGCGCGCCCGCGCGCCAGTGTATAGTCGGATGCCTTCGTAAGAAAAACAGGAGGTTCCTATGGCCACGGTCGATGCAAAAATCACCCCTTTCTTTTGGTACGCCACCGAAGCCGAAGAAGCCGCAAAGCTTTATGTTTCTCTGTTTCCCAATTCCAGCATCAACAGCGTCAACACCATGCCTGCCGATAGCCCCAGTGGTCCGGCTGGCGCGGTCAAGGTCGTCGAATTCACTCTGAGCGGCCAAACCTTCACGGCCATGAGTGCCGGAGGCCAGGAGCCGTTCAACCATTCCATTTCGATGGTGGTGAACTGCAAAGATCAGAAGGAAGTGGATCATTATTGGGATGGTTTCTTGGCCGCCGGCGGCAAGGCCGAGGCCTGCGGTTGGCTGCGCGACAGGTTTGGGGTCGCCTGGCAGATCACGCCGATCCAGCTTATCGAGATGATGAAAGACAAGGACCGGGTTCGCGGGAAGCGCGTAGCGGAAGCTATGATGAAAATGATCAAGCTTGATATCGCCGGTCTGCAGAAAGCCTACGACGGTAAATAAAGGTCCAAGCCGCGCATCCAAAGGCTCCGCCGGCGGCATATACCTCCTAGAATGACCCTTTAGGAGGACCCCCGATGGACGAGCATTGGCATCAAGGTTTTTGGCACTTTTGGTGGCTGATTTTCCCAGCCATGTGGTTTCTGTTGAGCATCTTGCGCATGTCGCTGCGCCACAATGCCCGTCAGCAGGTTCTGGATGTATTGCAGACCTACGCGGCGCAAGGGAAAGATCCCCCAGCAGAGATGCTTGCTTTCCTGCGAGATGGCGGCAATCGGCACTGGCGCCGAGGCCACTGGCATCGGGAAGGCCGCTCCATTGTTTTAGGCATGCTGGCGCTTGCTTTCGCGGGGCTGGCTTTCTTTAACTATGGTCCCAGCGGCCAAGGCTTCGTCATTGCCGCCGTGATTCTCGGTGCGCTGAGCATTGGCTTTTTTCTCAGCGCGCGAATGCACCGTGGGGAGGAGCTTCATCTCCCGTCCGAAGATCAGCGCCCGTCTGGACAATAATGACATTCCAATGATCTCCGCCGAACACGCTCTTATCGCGCGGGCGCAGAGCGGCTCGACAGAAGCTTTCGCTGGATTGGTGGCCGCGCACCAACAAGTAGTGCGCGGTTTCTTGCGACGGCTCAGCGGTAATCACGCCGACGCTGACGATTTGGCGCAAGACGTTTTTCTAGATGCCTGGGTCAACTTCAAGCATTTCAAGGCAGATGCGCCTTTGCGACCGTGGTTATGCGGTATCGCGTACCGTAAGTTCCTCAGTGATCGGCGCAGCGAGCGCCGCCGCGCCGCCCGTGAGCAGGTAGCCATGGAAGGGCAGGACGTAAGTATCACTCCGGCGCTGCGCAGCGACCAGCGGCTGGATATCGCGCGGGGCTTGCAAAGTCTTCCCGCAGATCAACGTGGTGCTGTGGCGTTGTGTCTCGCTGCGGACTTCTCTCATGCGGAGGCCGCGGAAATCCTGGGTATTCCCCTGGGGACTGTGAAGTCGCACGTTCAGCGCGGGCGTGATAAACTCCTGGCGGCGTTAGGAGGCGGCAATGAGTGACCAAAACCTAAAACAGCTCCTGGCTCTGGACGAAGCTCCCGCCCACGATCCTGTGTTCGAATTGCGCGTGCTGGCGGGCATCGAGCGCCGGCGTTTCTGGCGCAACGTCGCGGGTCTTGTTCCGGTAGGCGCCGCTATTGGAGTCGTTGCCTGGAGCCTAGCGCCGCTGTTGGATGCGGGAACAATCAATAACCCCACGCTTTTGTCGGGCATCATCGTCGGCACGACCCTGTTCGTGGTGGAGACCTGGCAAACGCAGCGTTAGCGGGTCTTTCGTGTCGGCTGCGGTTGCCGTAGGCTTGCCGACATGACCCAGTCTTCCAGCGAAAACACTTATGACTACATCGTCGTTGGTGCGGGCAGTGCCGGCTGTCTGCTGGCCAATCGCCTGAGCGCGGACGGGAAATCGCGTGTGCTTCTGCTGGAAGCAGGAGGGGCGGACACTAATCCCTGGATTCGTATTCCGGTGGGCTACCTTTACACGATGGGTAATCCAAACACCGACTGGTGCTTCAAGACCAAGGCACAGCCCGGGCTCGCAGGGCGTGTGATCGATTATCCGCGTGGCCGCGTCCTGGGTGGATCGTCTTCCATCAATGCCATGATCTATATGCGGGGTCAGAAGCGCGACTATGATCAATGGCGCCAACTGGGCAATGTCGGCTGGGGCGGCGATGACGTGCTGCCTTTTTTCCAAAAGGCGGAGGATTTCGCCGAAGGCGCTATCGGTGAGCACGCTACCGGTGGAGAGCTTCGTGTGGAAAGCCAACGGCTGCGGTGGGACTTGCTGGACGCCATACGTGCAGCGGCCGAGGCCGTGGGAATTCCCAACTGTCATGATTTTACGGCCTCCGACGAGGAAGGGTGCGGTTTCTTCCGTGTGACGCAGCGGCGGGGGAGAAGGTGGAGCGCTGCCGATGCCTTCCTGCGTCCGGCCCTGAAACGTAGCAATTTCGTCCTGCAGAGCAGCGCGCACGTTCAACGCATTATCTTCGACGGACGACGTGCCGTTGGCGTGGCCTACGCTCGCGATGGGGTTGAGTTGGAGGCGCGGGGGAGGGAGATTGTTCTATCCGCCGGCGCAATCGGTTCGCCGCATCTTATGGAGGTGTCCGGCGTTGGCGACGCTGCACGAACGTCACGCTTAGGTTTGCCCGTGGTGCATCATCTTCCCGGCGTGGGGGAGAACCTGCACGACCATCTTTGTCATCGGTATATTTACAAGGTAAGCGGCGTGCTGACCTTGAACGAGCGCGTGCGAACCTTGTTTGGCAAGGCGCGGATTGCAGCGGAGTACGCTTTCCTTCGCTCCGGCCCCATGTCCATGGCGCCGAGCCAGCTTGGACTCTTCGCGCGCTCGAGCCCGTCGGTGGAAACACCTGATATCCAGTTTCATATCCAGCCTTTGAGCCTCGATAAGTTAGGCTCGCCTTTGCACACGTTTCCGGCTTTCACCATGGTGCCCTGCAATCTACGCCCCCGCAGCCGGGGCAGCGTACACGCAGCGACGCCGCACACGCGCGACGCTCCCGTCATAGATCCAAACTATCTCAGCGACCACGATGATAGGCGTGTAGCAGCCGCGATGCTGCGCCTATCCCGGCGCATTGTAGGTCAGCTACCCTTGGCGCCGTTTCAACCTCAGGAATATGTGCCCGGAGATAGTGCGAAAGACGATGATGAGTCCCTAGTCGCGGCGGCGGCCAAGGTTGGCTCGACCATTTTTCACCCCGTCGGCAGTACACGCATGGGGAGCGACGGCATGGCCGTGGTGGATGAGCGCTTGCGCGTGCACGGCATCGCCAGCTTGCGCGTGATCGACGCAGGGATAATGCCCTCTATTGTCTCCGGCAATACCAACGCCCCCACGATCATGATCGCGGAGAAGGGGGCTACGATGATCCTTGAGGATGGGCGCGCCCGTTAAACGGCCGTTCTCACGGGGTCTTTGATCTCACCCTCCCACTTGGCGACCACCGTGGCGGCAACCGCGTTGCCAACCACGTTCGTGGCGCTACGGCCCATATCGAGGAACTGGTCCACGCCTAAGATCAGCAACAACCCCGCTTCCGGCAGCTTGAAGGTGACCAGAGTAGCCGCGATCACGACCAGCGAGGCGCGCGGCACGCCGGCCATGCCCTTACTGGTGATCATCAGCAGCAGGAGCATGCTGATCTGGTCAGTCCAAGGCACGGCAATTCCATAGGCCTGCGCGATGAAAATCACCGCGAAGGTGCAGTACATCATGGAACCATCAAGGTTGAAGGAGTAGCCGATAGGCAGCACAAAACTCGCAATCCGCTTGGAGATGCCGCAGCGTTCCAGCTGTTCCAGCGTTCGCGGATAGGCCGCTTCCGACGACGCCGTGGAGAAGGCGAGCAAGACGGGCGCGCGAATGGCCGCGAAGATGTTCCTGATCCGCGGCCCTACAATCAGCAAGCCCGCACCAAACAAAAGCGCCCATAAAATCAACAGCGATAGATAGAACCCGCCCATGAATTTTCCGTAGGTGACAAGGATGCCAAGCCCTTGCGTGGTCACGACTGCCGAGATGGCGGCGAAGATGGCGGCGGGTGCGGCCATCATCACGTAGTTCGTCACCTTCAACATGACGTTGGCCACGCTATTGGCGAAGTCGGAAACCACTTTTCCATGCTGGCCCGTGGCCGCGCAAGCCACGCCTACGAACACCGAGAACACGACGATCTGCAAAATCTCATTCTGCGCCATAGCTTCAGCGATTGAGCGCGGCACAAGGTGTGTGACGAAATCACGGATATTGAGCGTAGCGCCTTGTATGATTGCGGCCTCATGACCTTCGGGGAGGGGTAGGTGCAAATCTGCTCCGGGCGCCAGCAGGTTGATCATGAACAGGCCGAGAAGCAGCGATACTGCGGAAGCGGTCAGGAACCAAGCCAGGGTCCGTAAACCCACGCGCCCTAGGGCTGCATGGTCAGAGCCCTGGTTCAAATGCGCGATGCCGACCACCAAAGTGGAGAAGATCAGTGGTGCGATGATCATACGGATCAGGCGCAGGAAGACATCGGTGACGATGGAGAAATAGCCGGCAACGGTTTTAGCGTCCTCCGGCGTCAGGTACTGATGCAGGGCAAAGCCCAGCAGGATGCCCGCCACCATGGCACCAATGATGACGCGCGTGAAACGGCCCCCCATCGCGAAACGCCCCTGTTCCTGTTTTAATGACCCCATTCAATCTATAGGCCGGCTTTAGGCCGGCGGAAGGATAAATCGGACGCTGCTCTTCCTGCTGGCCCCCGCAACCGCTGGCTTTATGGGACGTTAGCTTTCACAGGCGCTCCCTGGAGCGCCGGAAGAGGGACGGCGGTGGGCATCTTTACCTAGGTATTCCCGTGTTTTGGCTGGGCCGGGGAAGCCAGCGCCTAAACCTTTGAGGCATGAGGGGTTTAGTGTATCATTACCGGTATAACCCCGGGCGAATACAACCTCTGGACGATGAACAGCAGTCCAGAGTGGGTTATTCGCACAGGCAACAGAACGAAAGAAGGGCGGGCGTCAGGCATGGCTGGACTCACGATGGATGACGTCAATGTGCTGACTCAAGACCCATCGGCCACCGCCCGGGCCGGCACGGCCGCGAAGCTCGCACAGCAGTTCAATGCCGCGACCTTTAACCCGCAAGAATTGAAACTGGCGGAAGAGATTTTCCGCATCATGGTGCAGGACGCGGAAGTGCGTGTGCGCGAAGCGCTCTCCGCCAACCTCAAACACAACCTTCTGCTGCCGCACGATGTCGCCGTTGCTCTGGCCAAGGATGTGGATACAGTCGCGCTCCCAGTACTTTTGGCTTCCGAGGTATTGACGCCTGAAGACTTGGTTCAGATCGTGCGCAGTCAGGGCACGCCGTCTCGGCTCGACGCCGTCGCGGGGCGCAAAAGTGTGGATGCCCGCGTCGCCGCAGCGATCGTCGATGTGGGATCCGAGAGTGTGGTGGCCAAATTGCTGGCCAATCCGGGCGCCGACTTCGCAGAGCCAACATTACACAAGGTCGTTGACCGGTTCGGAGACAGCGAAGCCGTGCAGGCACCGCTGGTGCATCGCTCTGCCTTGCCGGTGACCGTGGCCGAGCGCCTTGTCACCCATGTCGCTGAGCACTTGCGCGCGTATCTGCTTGCCAATCATAAAATTTCCGCCGATCTGGCGTTGGATCTGGTGCTGCAAAGCCGCGAGCGTGTCACGGTTGGCCTTGCCATGGGCGTGAACGAAGCGGCGCTTGCCGCGCTCGTGCTTCAGCTCAAAGACAACAAACGCCTCACGGGTTCGTTGGTTCTGCGCGCGATCTGCATGGGCAATCTTCGATTTTTCGAGCATGCCGTTGGTGCGCTGGCTGGTGTTTCTGTGGGGAACTCGCGGATACTCATCCACGATCCAGGCCATCGCGGCCTGACAAATCTTTGGATCAAGGCTCACCTCCCGGCTACGTATTTGCCGGCGGTGCAAGCGGCGCTGGATGTCATTGCACAGACGGATCTCGCGGGTCTCGACCAGGACCCCGAGCGTTATTCACGCCGGATCATCGAGCGTATCCTGACGCAATATGAAAAGATCGGCGTGGAATTCAACGACGACGACCTTGAATACCTGCTCGCCAAGGTCAACCAGCTTCCGCCGGCTTCACTGAACGTGCACTAAGCGCACCGCTGGACGTCTTTTCCGTTACCACGTGCCGGTATTGGCCATCGAAGTCCATGGTTCCGCAGGCGCGAGTGCAGAACCCTTCTGAAGGAGCTCGATGGAAATATTGTCCGGCGACCGGATGAAAGCCATGCGGCCATCGCGCGGCGGGCGGTTGATGGTGACGCCCTGGTCTTTCAAGCGCTGGCAGAAGCTGTAGATGTCATCAACTTCGTAAGCCAAGTGACCAAAGCTGCGCCCGCCCGTGTAGGCCTCAGGGTCCCAATTGTAGGTCAGCTCCAACTGCGCGTACTTGCTGGTGGCATCGTCATCAGGTGCGCTGAGAAAGACCAACGTGAAGCGACCGGCTTCGCTCTCTCGGCGGCCGGTCTCCACCATGCCCAATTTGTTGCAGTAGAAGTCCAAGGACTGGGCAAGATTCGTAACGCGGACCATGGTGTGCAGATAGCGCATGCGTTTTCTCCGACGTTGAACGGACTTGTGCACGGTAAAAAATGTGCCGGTGCGAGGCAACGTCCATGGCGACCCAGTCGTTGTAGAACCCTTGAAGGGCACAACCTCCGGCTGAACCTTTCAGGACGGGTAATCGATGCGTAACTTCCCCGTAACCGCCAGATTTTATTGATCTTCCCAGAGGAAGCCACCATGGAACGGCGTTTCCCAGGCCGTCTGTCTCGGGTACACTGTAGCGTAGCCGTTGGCATTGTGCGGCGACTATTCCTGTCTGAGGGCGGTCCAAGGGGCGTGGCCGGCGCGGGCGGGTTGTCATGAGAAGGTATCGGGGTTGAGCGGCACAAGGTTCAGGCGGCTGTTGCAGGTCATGGCCGATGAGTCGGGTGTGGCTGGGCTCCTCATTGCCATGCTGATCGCCGTCATCGCCTTCACGGCGATCGAAGTCATCCTTAATGGAAATATCTTCCCGGCCGGCTTCAAGGAGCGCCCAAGAGGGCAGGCGAATTTTTCACGCGTGCGAAATGCCCTCCAGGCTTATGCGCAGGCCAATGGACGCCTGCCATGCCCCATGGCCGCAGCTCAGATTGGCACCGGCACCGCCGGCCAAGAAGCGGCAACGTGCAACGCTAACGCCGTGGCACGTGGCATTGTGCCCTGGAAGACCATCAATTTGCCGGAAGCCGATGTGCTTGATGGCTTCAAAAATCACTTTCTGACCTATGACGTGGCGGCCGTTGCGGCAACCCATACATGCCCCGGCGCATTGCCTCCGGTGCCCGCCAGTGTCGCGGCCAACACCAGCTACATTATGACGAGCAGTACCGCTGCCACGCCTACGACCGGCGAGACGACGAACCGCTACATCGCTGCGATCGTCAGTCATGGTGAGAATGGTTTGGGTTCTCTAAATCAAGGTGGCGGAACGGCTTCAGCGCCAACTTCTGCGGTAGAACAGCAGAACGTGTCCACGCTGACCTCTCAGGTCATTGCGAAGCCTGCAGCAAATCTCGATACATCGTCATCAACGTACTTCGACGATACTGTTTATCTGATCGAGTACGGTGTCGGGAAAGGGCAGTTCAAACTTTGCGTTGATGACGGTGCGACGGCGACCGCCACAAGCGGGCAACAGGCTGACCTTAATGCCGTGCTTACGGGCACAGGCTCGCTCGGCAGATCTCTGTCCGGATCAGTCAATGTTACGCGCCGCGATGGCGCGACCGATACGGCGAAAGTCACCATCACCGGTTCAGGTAATATTTTTGGCGGCGGAGGAGGTTATGGTATTGGCGATGCCAATGTCGATTTCGGCGAGAATCTTACGATCGCGATTGGCCGACATTGGGACCATTTTTCCCTGGCAGCTATTCCCACGGGAACCAGCGGTCACAATGAAATTAGTGTCTCGGGTTATGACGGCGATCACCTGGTAGGCACCCGCATTCTCGCCGATAGCACCACGTCTCAGACAAATACGTTTGGATCTTTAGGTTTCGGCGGGGCCTATTTCAATACACTCGTTCTTACGCCCGTGCGGAGCGATGGTGCATTCAGTCTGGTGAATGTACGCGTTTGCTACTTTGTTTTTCCATGCGCGGTCACACCTAACAGCCATCCTGTCGAAATGGCGACGGCCTTCTACAGCGACGGAACGCCGCGTGTACGACTGACGACGCGGCCCAGCGGAACAACCTCCGCCGATACGAGCCCCATTGGGGCGAACGATGCCACCATGACTTCAGCTGGCGGCGTCATGGGCTTAGGCTACGGGACAACCTTCGCCGTTTCCGATGGCGCAACCACACTCGTGAGCTTTTCCAATGCTGTGATTGGGGCCGTGACGAACGCCACGGCCGTGGGCGGCGACATCTATTTTTATGACTCGAATAATTTGCACCTCTATTCCAGCCGCCGGAGTACAACCACGGCATATCAGCCCACCGGGATCACCGACGGCAGCGCGAGTACACTTTTTAGCTGCGGCGGCCACCAGCTTTGGGCTGTCTATGATGCCATCTTCTTTGAGGCTAAGACCCCGGTTGGCGCGACGACTTGCGACCTCTATCGCATGCGTGCCGATGAAAGCACCGCGACCCTTGTGCCGCTGCCGACGGCAGACATGCACGAAGGCGTAGGCGGGGACGCGAACCAGTTTTTTGTCGGTGCTAACAAGTTATATGTGACGGCACGCAACGCATCCATTGGTTACGAGCTCTTCCGCTTCGATCCTTTGCAGGATGTGACCGATTATGAATCGTACGACCTGACAGTGGGTGCATCGGATACCGCATTCGATTTTGCGACCTACCTGTGCGTCGTCAAAGCATTTGGGACAGATTGGGGCGTGATTTAGCGGAGTGTTGGCCTCATCTGGTTTTTCGATCTTAGGCGGCGAGCTTGCGGTGAAGCAAGCGACGATGTTCGATGGTTTTCCGTTTGATGCGGTGTCGTTCCTGCA
>CANJBL010000021.1 GCA_947472795.1 Fidelibacterota bacterium
GACTTGCCCTGCGCCATCAGCACCTCGATCTGCCTTAACTTGGAAACAATCTGCTCCGCGCCTAATCCACGTCTCGCCATGTTCAGCTCCTCCTGTTGGGGTCAATTCTCTCAAATCAACCGGTACAAAAAAAGCCGTCAGGTCACCCAGATGAAGCCGTAAAGCAATACGACAAGTGCCAGCGCCGTCGTCAGGATGCGCATCGGCATCAGATAGACGTCGGGGAACACGATGACATCGAGAAACAGGAACAAATTGTTGAGCGTGAGGCCGACAAAACACAGCGCACTCCACAACAAGAGCTTCACCCGCGTTTGCATGTACCCGCGCGCCAGAAGCACCAGGCAGATCGTGCTGCTTATGATGCACAACAGATAAACCAAGGCTGGCGTACTGAATGTGGCTGACATGGGCTTATTCCCTATCCTTCTTCAGGCGGAAGGCATCGACGAAGCTTTGTAATTTTTCGGCGGTGGTCATTTCTGTCGGGGTCTGCGCGATCAATTCGATCACGGCCACGGGTCGCTCGGTGTAGAGACGCAAAGTCTCCTCCACGGTCGCATCGAGGCCGCTCACGGCGGTATAGCGAAAACGCGCAGACGAGACCTCGGCTGCGAGTCCCCAACGCCCGAACTGCGCCAGAATGTTTTCAACCATCGCCATGGACCCGCGCAATTCGGCTGTCAGTTCGGCGGCGCTCCAGGCGCGTTCAGGTGTGTTTTTGAGCAGACGCAGGAGATCGAGCGCCCAGGTGGACTTGATAGCGATGCGTAAAAAGTCGGCGATGTGTTGCGGTATCAATAGCCTGCGCCCATCCGTGCGATTTTCCGATCACCCATTTTGCACAGAAGGCGGAACGTTCCAACCTTTTCGCGCCGGGCCTAACGCTTGGGCAGCATTCCGTGAGCGCGAAACCACACGATGGCATCCAGCAACGCTTCGTCGACCGGACGCGCGGTATAGCCCAGGTCGCGGACGGCTTTCGCATGCGTGAAGAACATGCGCTTCTTGGCGAGCTTCAATCCATCGACGGTAACGAAGGGCTCGCTGGTACGGAAGATCTTGGCCCAGAATTCAGCGAGATAGGCGATAGGCAGGATGGCGCCATGAGGCAGCTTGATGGTGGCGGCCTTGCCACCGGTCAACGCGGCAATGCGCTGCAGGATTTGCTGGAGGGAGAGATTTTCGCCGCCCAGGATGTAGCGCTCGCCGATCACGCCTTTGTCATGTGCAAGCAGATGGCCTTGGGCCACGTCGTCCACGTGCACCAGATTGAGGCCGGTATCCACAAACGCCGGGATGCGTCCCGCCGCCGCTTCCACAACTGTGCGCCCTGTCGGCGTCGGTTTGACGTCGCGCGGGCCCACGGGCGCGGTCGGATTGGTGATCACCACGGGCAATTTCTCGTCCCGCACCAAGGCATGCACCGCTTCTTCAGCCATAAACTTCGAGCGCTTGTAGGGGCCCACCATATCGCTGAGAGAAATCGGCGTGTCTTCCGTCGCCAAGGACCCATCTGTGGGAATGCCGAGCGTCGCCACACTGCTCGTATAAACGAGGCGGCTAGCACCGCCCTCCGCCGCGCGCCGCAGGAGATCGGTGGTCGCATCGACATTGGTGGCATACATGGCGGCGGGATCGGGCACCCATAGACGATAATCGGCGGCCACATGATAGAGGCTGGTGATCTTGCGCGTCGCAGCTTCTCGCGCTGCGGCATCTCGCAGGTCGCCCTCGATGATTTCAACATCGAGCCCTTCGAGATTGCGCCGGTCGCCGCCAACCCGGGCCAGCACGCGCACGATCTCGCCCCGCTTCAGCAGCGCGCGCGCCACCGCCGAGCCGATGAACCCCGTAGCGCCGGTCACCAGAGCCGTCATATTCCTAACTGTCCCTTTGCAAAGTCCGCCGCCGCCGGTGACAATACACAGGGGACGAACGCGCATGAAGCAGGTCATTTTCACCGCCGACGATTTCGGGCTCTGCCCGGAAGTGAACGAGGCAGTGGAGTTGGGCCATACCAAAGGTGTGCTCAGCGCGGCGAGCCTGATGGTGGCCGCACCGTGGGCGGCAGATGCGGTGGAGCGTGCTCGCCGCCTGCCCGATCTCAAGGTTGGGTTACATCTCACGCTTGTCGACGGCACGGCGCTTCTGCCACCTGCGGAAATCCCTTCCCTTGTCGATGCCGCCGGCACATTTTCCAAGAATCTCGCCGCCAGCGGCGTGCACTGGTTTTTCTCAAGCGCTGCCCGGCGCGATTTGCGCAAGGAAATCCGCGCCCAGTTCGAAGCCTTCCGCGCCACCGGCCTCGCGCTCGATCACGTCAACACCCACAATCACATGCACCTTCACCCCACTGTGCTCAGCATGGTCCTGGACCTCGCGCGCGAGTTTGCGGTGCCGGGCATCCGTTTGCCCAGCGAACCGCCGAACGGCCTGCTCGCACCGTGGCTTGCTCTTATGAAGTCCCGCTTGCGCAACGCCGGCGTGAAATTTAACGGCACACTTGTCGGCTTGCACGCCAGCGGGCACGTCACCGAAGCCCGCGTACTCTCGGCGCTCGACAAACTTCAGGATGGCGTCACCGAGTTCTATTTTCACCCCGCCACGGCGGCGACATCCCTGCTTGAAGCCAATGCGCCGGGTTATGACCGACGGGGCGAATTGCAAGCTCTCACCAGCCGGCCCGTGGCCCAGCGCCTGTCCGCCCTGGGCCTTAAAACCATTGGTTTCTCTGGGCTTTAGAAGCACCATTTTGGCTTGCGAAGGCGCCCCGCCTCTTGTTTCGCAATGCGGCAAATAGTATGACAACTCGGTTAAAGCTCGGGGACTCATGGCTGTCACACTCACCTCCAACGGGGCTGCGATCCCGTTCACCGAAAACTATTTCGGCGACCTTCAGGCGACCGATCGCCGCCTGGAAAGCGACGCTCTACGCGCGCGCTATGAAGCCGACGGCTACGTGCTCCTGCGTGATATCGTGCCGGTGGAGGACGTGCTCAATCTGCGCGAAGCCTACCTCGGCCGTTTTGCGCCCGGCTTCTGCAAGAACGGTGATACCCGGCACGGCGCTTTCGGTGGTCAGATTCCGGCGAACCTGCCGCGTCATGGTCTCAAGGGTCATCCGGCTTACGACTTCGTGCGTTCCGACGCTTTCCACGCTTTCGCCGATCAACCCATTTTCAAAATCCTCGCCGAAGCATTCTTCGACGGACCCGCCGAGCGCATCCGCCGCACGCCGTTGCGCCACTTCGTGCCGGGCCGCAAGGTTGCCTCGCGCGCGCACATGGACCGCACTTATATCGAGGGCGTTGAAGCCGACATCGTGACCGTTTGGGTACCGCTGGGTGACGGCCCGCTCATGGCTGGCGGCCTCGTGTATCTGGAAGGCTCGCACCGCGACACCGCGCTGGAAGATAAAGTGCGCACGGGCGCGCCGTCCGACCGCGCCAACGATAACCGTCCTCTGACGCACGATCTGAAGTGGATCTCCGACCGCACCGGCCGCCGCTGGTTGGCCACCGATTACAAGGCTGGCGACGTGGTGGTGCACTCGCCCACCATTGTGCATGCCTCCACCGATCCCGGTGACACGGATTACATGCGCATTTCCACGGATATCCGTTTCCGCCGCAAAGACAGCCCCGCCGATCCGCGGTGGGCGACCGATTGGTCCGCCGACGACGGTTACTAACCCGGTAACCTGCGCCGCACTTTCCCCATAAGGCTGCTTGCGTCCGCCCCTGCCCCAAGGCATCTCTTTGGCATGTTGAATAGGCTTGCCCGTGTTCTCGTCCGCCGCTGCCGCCGTCGCCCGGCGGTAACGACGTCCTTGTTCCTGCTGCTGATCGTGGCCGCGGTCATGTTCGCCATGAGCACGCTCGGCATGAACACAGATTCCGAAGCCCTGTTCGACCCCGGCTTGCCCTTCCGCGAAGCCGAAGCCGCCTTCGACAAGCAATTCCCCGGCGAGGCCAATCTCACGGTCGCCGTCATCGACGGTCCCTCCGTCGCCGAAGCCCAGCGCGCCGCCGACAAGCTGGCCGCTGATCTGGCACCACGCATCGACATCTTTAACAACGTGCAGAACCCGACGGGCGGCCCCTTTTTCGCTCAGAACGGTTTACTCTATTTGAGCAAGGACGAACTCGACACGCTATCGACGGAACTTGCGCGGGCACAGCCGTTCCTGGGAGCCATTGCCACCGACCGTAATGCACGCGGCCTTTTCCGCCTGTTCGATCTTGCCTTCACCGCAGCCGCCGAGGGCGACAACGCCGCCGGGGCCATCGCGCCCGCGGCCATCCAGGCTGCCGATGTCATAGACAAGATCGCCACCGGCAAACCCGCCTCCATGAATTGGGGCAGTCTGTTTAATGGGCTCTCACCCGCCGGCCAATCGTCCCGCGCCATGGTGCTTGCACAGCCGAAACTCGATCTCACGGCTCTGGAACAAGGCGGTGAAGCCAGCTTCCTCATTCGCGAACGCGCAGCAGCGCTGGGGATTACGCCAGAACATGGGTTCCGCTTGCGCCTCACGGGACAAGTCCCGCTCTCTGATGAAGAGTTCTCGACCGTCGCACAAGGCACTGGCCTCTCCGGCATCGTGTCGGTGGTGCTCGTGGGCATTCTGCTGTTCCTGGCCCTGGGCTCAGGGCGCGTGGTCGCCGCCACGCTGCTAACCCTTGTCGCCGGGCTTCTGCTCACGCTGGGTTGGGCCGCGTTGACCGTCGGTGAACTCAACCTCATCTCCGTCGCCTTCGCCGTTATGTTCGTGGGCATCGCCGTGGATTTCGGCATCCAGTTCTGCATGCGCTACCGCGCCGAGCGCCACGCCCGTGGCAGCAGTTCCTCAAGTCTCGACGATTCCCTCGACGCCGCCGGCGAAACTATGGCGCGACCATTAGCGCTGGCAGCGGCGACAACGGCGCTGGGGTTCTTCTCCTTCTTGCCCACAAGCTATCGCGGCGTTTCGCAGCTCGGCATTATAGCGGGTGGCGGCATGATCATTGCCGCGCTGTTGAGCTTTACGCTCTTGCCCGCCCTCCTGCGCCTGTTCCGCGCGCGCGGTGAGCAGAGCGAAGTTGGCTATCGCTGGGCCACGCCCTTCAATCGCTTGATCATTAACCGGCGAGCGCCCGTCCTGGCTTTCGCTGCCTTGCTCGCTATCAGCGCGCTGGCCGTCCTGCCCAATCTCACCTTCGACTTCGATCCCTTGAAGCTCAAGGACCCGCACACGGAATCCATGTCCACGGCGCTGGAGCTGATGGATGATCCGCTCGTGAATCCCAACGCGCTCAATGTGCTGGTAAAGACCCCCGAAGAAGCAAAAGCAATTTCTGAAAAACTCGGTGCCTTGCCGGAAGTCAGCCACGCCATCACGATCTTCGACGTGGTGCCCGAGGATCAAGATGACAAGCTCACCGCCATCGAGGATTTATCTTTCCTGATGGGCCCTGTGTTCCAACCGGCGACAGACAAGCCTGCGCCAACCCCCGACGACATCATCGCTGCCGCCAAAAGTGCCCGCGATCATGCCGATGCTTACCTGAAAATGCCGAATGCCGCCGAGCCCCTGCGCGGCGCAGCCGAGAAGCTGGTCTCGGCCATCGATGCGCTGGTGCAGAAATCCGATCCCGCCACACTCGACAAACTGTCGGCAACACTTCTCACGGGTTTCGATGACGCTCTGAAGCCGTTGGAAGACGGCCTTTCCCCTGGCACCGTCACGCTCGACACTCTGCCGCAGTCCTTGCGCAACACCTTCATCGCCAAGGATGGGCGCTACCGTGTGCAGGCTTTCCCAAAAGCCACAGGCGCCAGTGCCGCCGATCTCACGCGCTTCCTAAAAGCGGTTCAGATCGTCGCACCTGATGCTATCGGCACGCCCCTCGTGATCTATGAAAGTGGGCGCATCGTCACGGGCGCTTTCCGCACGGCTGGCGCTCTCGCGCTCATTGCCATCACGTTGGTTCTTTTTGCGGTGTTCCGCCGTCCCGCCGATGTAGCGCGCGTGCTGGCGCCGCTCCTCCTGGCCGCGTTGCTCACGCTCGGCACCTGCGCTCTGATCGGCTTCCCGCTCAATTTCGCCAACATCATTGCGCTGCCTCTGCTGCTTGGCGTCGGCGTTACCTTCCCTATCTACTTCGTCTCCGCTTGGCGCGAGGGCGAGGCCGCGCTACTGGCCTCGCCTGCCGGGCGCGGCATGCTCTACAGCGCGCTGACGACGGGTGCTGCCTTCGGCAGCCTTGCCATTTCCACGCACACGGGCACCGCGAGCATGGGCATCCTTCTCACAATGGCGTTGGGATATACGCTGCTGGCGACGCTGATCGTCCTGCCCGCATTGCTAGGCCCGCCACCGCAGCAGGCGTAAATGCTCCGCACGTTCGCGTTTCTTGTCCTGGTATTCGCCGCTGGCCTTCCCGCGCGGGCACACGCCGATCCTATTCGTGACGCCCTGGACGCCGTCGATCACGCCGACTTCACCACGGCCTTTCAACTTTTTCGTCCTTTGGCGGAAGCAGGCGATGCGGTAGCCGCCTACAATCTTGGCATACTCTATGGTTCAGGACGCGGCGTTGATCGGGATGATGTGGAAGCGATCAAGTGGTTCAAGCGCGCGGCCGGCCAAGGGCACACGGGCGCACTGTTCAATCTCGGCATTGCTTACGCGCAAGGACAGGGCACGCAGCGCGATCTGGTGCACGCCTACGCATACTTTGACCTGGCCAGTGCGAGCAAAGATATCGCGGCCCCCCGCGCCGCCCGCGCCCGCGATACCCTGGTGAGCGCCATGACGCCCATTGCTTTGGCTCAAGCCAAGGAGCTGGCGTCACGCTGCCAAGCTGATTTCCGCGCGTGTGAGTAGCGCTCCGGGCATTAGCCCTTCTTCGCATCTTCCGTCAGCTTGTTCATATGCGTGACGAGATCCGCCGGCGTACCGCGCGCCAGCACCGCTGAAAATTCCGCACGGCGCATGGCAAGCTGGCTGATGGCGCCGTCGAGATAAATGTCGAAGATCTTCCAGGCACCGTTCACTTTATGCAGCCGGTAATTGAGCAGCACCGGCGGTATGCCCTTCGGGTCAAGCCGCGTGTTCACCATCACATTGCCCTTGGCGTCTTCCTTTGACGTGTCCTTGGTGGTGAAAGTCTCTCCGCTAAAATCATCGAAGTTTCCGGCGTAGCTGGCCACGGTCCAGTCGCTGAAAGCCTTGATGACGTTGGCCTGATCGGTTTGTGGCATCTTCTGCCAGCCGGCCCCGGTCGAGATACGCGTCATGGATTCAAGGTCGAAGGCCTCTTTCACCACCGGATCGAGCTTGGCCCGGCGCCCTTCGAAGCCCAGGGCCTTACCGTTCTTCATATTGTCCAAGAGGGTGGCGTGCAGGCGCTCGACCACCGCCGTCGGGCTATCCTCCGCAAGCACGGGCGCGCCCGCTCCGGCGACCAGGCCAAAAAACCACAATCCCATGAATAAGCTGCGAAACATGGCGGTTTCCCTCACTTCGTCCTATACGGCCTCGGCATATATGTCATATACGAGACACCGCGCGATGCGGGGCGCATTTATACATCCAATCTGCGCGCGGTTGAAATTCATCTGAAGACGTAACTTCCGGTATTGAGTTTCAGCCACAAGGGCTTAGCAAAAGAATCCGTCGGAATTGAGATGGCCGAGATCGAACATACTGGCGCACTGCGCGTTTTGACTAAACCGAGTGCCGCCAAGGCTAAAAGCGGCCAGAAATCCCCTGTCTCGCTGGATACGCTGCGCCTTGTCCTCGACAAAGGCGGGCCGGGCTTTTGCCAGATCGCCCTCAACAATGCCTGCAATGCCAATTGCGGCTTCTGCAATTTCGCCCGCGACAAATTTCCCAAGGCGCACTGGAAATACATCGAACGCCAGGGCGGACTGGATGCCATCGACACCCTCTACAAAAACGGCGTGCGTTACGTCGTCTGGACCGGCGGCGAGCCGACGCTGCATCCCGACCTGATCGAATTCACGCAGCACGCCAGCGATCTCGGCATGAAGGTGATGCTCGTCTCCAACGCCGGCCTCTTCAAGCCCGACAAGGTCCGCGCGCTCTACGCCGCCGGCGTCTCCAGCTTCATCATTTCCGTCGATGCCGCCGACGTGGAAGCCCACGAGAACAATCGCGGCCTGCCCGGCGTGTGCGAGAAGATCAAAGAGACCAACCGCGTGCTCGCCGAGCTCGGCGTGCAATCCACGGCGTCCGTCACCATGAGCCGCCTGCTCGACTACGACAAACTGCCGGCCTTCCTGAAGTCGCTGGGCTTCGGGGCTGTCACCTTCTCCTACCCGGTGACGGAACTTGGCTCGAACTTCATGGGCTTTTCCACCTCCGATCTCGTCAGCTACTCGAAAGAGGAACTGCTGGAGGCCTTCGACAAGGTGAAGGCCATGAAGAAATCCGAAATCCACGTCCTTAACCCGACGGCGGGTCTCGACGAGATGAAGCGCTACATCGTCGGCGGCGAGCAAAAATTCCCCTGCCTCGGCGGCTACCGCTATTTCTATCTCGATTGGGATCTGATGCTCTGGCGCTGCCACTACTGGGCCGAGCCCATGTGCCACATCTCCGAGTTCGACGAGACCAAGACCGTGCGCGACGGCTGCACCAAATGCATGATCGACTGCTACCGGGACTCCTCGGTGATGCACCATGTCGGCGTCTCGGTGCACGACACCTATCAGGCGCTCAAGAAGGGTGACCTGGTCGGCGGCTTTAAGGCTTTGACCAAAAAAGGGAATTTAGGGTCACTAGGCTCGGTCATGGAAGAACTGCCCTGGCTCATCCGTTTCTGATATTTTTGAATCAAATGCGGGAAAAATGCCCGCCCCAAGAATTGCTTAGACGGCAAATGCTTAGATCAAAGGAAGTCCGGCCATGATGAAAACTTTGTTCCTCAATCCTCCGTCCTTCGAAGGCTTCGACGGCGGCGCCGGCTCCCGCTACCAGGCCAAACGCGAAATCCGCTCCTTCTGGTATCCCACATGGCTCGCACAGCCCGCCGCCCTCGTGCCCGGCTCCAAGCTTGTGGACGCGCCCGCCAGTGACAAGACGCTGGACGACGTGCTGCCCATGGCCAACGACTATGAACTCCTGGTCATGCACACCTCGACGCCGTCTTTCCCGTCGGACATCCGCGTCGCTCAGGCCTTCAAGGAAAGAAATCCGAAATTGAAAATCGGCATGATCGGCGCGCACGTCGCTGTCGATCCCTATCAATCCATGAAGGCCTCGACGTCTCTGGATTGGGTCGCCGGCAGCGAATTCGATTTCACCTGCAAGGAAGTCGCCGAGGGCAAGGATTACGCCGCCATTGACGGCCTCACCTTCCGTAACAAGGCCGGTGAGATCATCCGCAATAAGCCGCGCGAACTTCTGCACAACATGGATGAGCTGCCGCACGTGGTGGACGTCTATAAGCGCGACCTCAAAATTGAAGATTACTTCATCGGCTATCTGAACCATCCATACCTCTCGGTCTATACGGGCCGCGGCTGCAAATCGCGCTGCACCTTCTGCCTCTGGCCGCAGACCATCGGCGGCCACGTTTACCGCACGCGCAGCGTCGAACATGTGGTCGATGAGATGCGCAAGGCCAAGGAATACTTCCCGCAAGTGAAGGAATTCTTCTTCGACGACGACACCTTCACCGACGATCTTCCGCGCGCCGAAGAGATTGCCAAGGGCCTGGGCAAGCTCGGTATCATGTGGTCGTGCAATGCCAAGGGAAACGTGCCGCGCAAGACGCTGGAAATCTTCAAGGCCAACGGCATGCGCCTGATGGTGTGTGGCTACGAGTCCGGCAACCAGCAGATCCTGCACAACATTAAGAAGGGCATGCGCGTCGAACAGCTGCGCGAGTTCTCCAAGAACTGCCGTGAACTGGGCCTGAAGATCCACGGCACATTCATCGTCGGCCTGCCCGGCGAAACCAAGGAAACCATCCGTGAGACCATCGACTTCGCCAAGGAAGTGAATCCTTACACACTTCAGGTCTCTCTCGCCGCCGCCTATCCCGGCACCTATCTCTACAACCAGGCCAAGCAGAACGGCTGGCTGCTGGAAGAAGATAACGGCGGGCGCCTGGTGGCCGAACAGGGCATTCAGGTCAGCTCCATCTCCTATCCGCACCTGTCCCACGAAGACATCTTCAACTCCGTGGAACAGTTCTACTCGGAATATTACTTCCGCCCCGGCAAGATCTGGGAGATCGGCGCCGAGATGCTGACCGACTGGCAGATGATGAAGCGCCGCCTGCGCGAAGGCGTCGAATTCGTGAAATTCCTCAACAAGCGCGAAAACCGCGAGCAGAAGAAGTCCGCGGCCTAAAGCGATGAGGGCTTGATGTGGGGCCTTGCCGCCGCTGCGGCATCTTCTCGCATGTGAAGTCTGTGAGAGGCGTCCACATCCGTGCTGTCAGTTCCTGACCTTTCTACCGTCGCGCAAGGCGCGCTGCTGCTGCCGGTTATCGGCGGCAGCGTGTTCAGCTGCCTTGGCCTACTGACGGCGGCCCGCTTTTTTGGACGCCCCGTTGCCACCGGCACATATCGCCCGCCGGTCACGGTGCTCAAACCCATCTACGGTTTGGACAAAGGCCTGGAAGAGAGCCTCGAAGCGCTTCTAAGCCAGGACTACTCCGATTATCAAATCGTGCTCGCCGTGCAGCGCACCGACGATCCGGCATTACCGCTGCTGCGTCGCCTCGCCGCCGAACATCCGGCGCGCGTCACATTGGTTGTGAAACCCAGCGAGCCTGTTATCAACGGCAAGGTGCAGAACCTCGTCAACGCGCTCACGGCCGCGCGTCATGACCTGCTCATCATCAGCGACAGCGATGTGCGTGTGGCGCCAGATTATCTCAGCACCATGGTCGCTCCGCTGGCCGACAATAAAGTTGGCTACACCTGCTCGCTCTACCGCTCCATGAATGCCGACAGCTGGTTCGAGAAGCTGGAGATGCTCAGCTTCAACGCCGACTTCGTACCCAGTCTGGTCTTCTCCTACATCACCGGCGCGGCGGAATTCTGCATTGGCGCCTCCGTCGCTTTTCGCCGCAGCGATCTTGAGCACACGGGCGGCATGGCGGCTCTGGGCGATTATCTTGTCGAGGACTATGAATTGGGCCGCCGCTTAATGAAGCTTGGCAAATCCATGGTCCTGATGCCGCACACCGTCGATATCCTGGCCGATTTCCCCAGCTACCTGCGCTGGTGGAACCATCAGGTCTATTGGGACCAGAATACACGTGCTGCCAATCCATTTGGCTTCGCCTGCACGATCCTCACGCGCTCCGTGCCTTTTGCGTTGCTGTTCGCTGGCGTGCGCGGATTCGATTTCACCGGCCTCAACGTGTTAGTGACGGCACTCGGCATCCGTCTTGTCACTGCCGCTTGGTTCCAGGGCGCTTACCTCAAGGACCGCGAAGGCTTGCGCGCCCTCTGGTTGCTTCCCGTGCGCGACATGATCGCGCTGGCCTCCTGGTACGTCGCCATCACGCGCCGCTCCTTTGAATGGCGCGGACTTCGCTTCGGCCTCACGCGGGATGGCCGCATCCTGCCGCGCGATCCCACCGCAATGGCGCAGTCTCCACAGATTTCATCGGTCAAACCATGAGCCACGTTCCCCATATCCTCGTCACCGGCGGCGCCGGCTTCATCGGCAGCCACACTGTCGATGTTCTCATGAACCGCGGTTACGCGGTCTCCGTGCTGGATAATCTCTCCACCGGCTACATGACGAACCTGGAACGCTGGGAAAAACATCCGCGCTTTCATTTCGTCAACGCCGACATCACCGGCGAGCTGACCAGCGCCTTCGCGCGCATCGTCGCGCATTCTGGGCGCATTGAACGCATCGCCCACTTCGCGGCGCAGACCGCCGTGCCGGTGTCCATGGACGATCCCGTCGGCGACATTCAGGCTAACCTTTGCGGCACCGCGCGCATTCTGGAATACGCGCGGCACAATAAAGTGACCAAGGTGTTCTTTGCTTCTTCGTCCGCCATCTATGACGACGACGCGCCCGTACCCGTGAGCGAGGAATCTCGTGCACGGCCCATGTCGCCCTATGGCATCGACAAGTTGGCGGTGGAGTTCTACCTCGACTACTACGCCAAGCTTTACGGTCTCACCTACACGGCCTTGCGTTTCATGAATGTCTATGGCCCACGCCAAGACCCCAAGAGCTGGTACTCGGGCGTCATCTCGATCTTTCTCGACCGCGCCGTAACGGGCCAGCCCATCACCATCTTCGATGATGGCGAGCAGACCCGCGATTTCGTCTACGTTACCGACGTAGCTGAAGCCGTGGCGGATACGCTCATGAGCCGTTCCGGCGACAACGCCATCATCAACATCGGCACGGGCGTGGAAGTGACCATCAATCAGCTTACGCGCACCATCCTGGATCTCGCCGGTTCGGCCTCGACTTTACGCTACGAGCCGCCGCGCCCTGGCGATATCCGCCGCTCCGTCACGACCATGGAGAAAGCCGTGGAACTTCTCAATTTTCACCCGCGTGTGGCTTTGCGCGACGGCCTGCACGCCACGCTGGCGTGGGTACGCCAGGACAAAACCCGCTCCGCCGCCCGCTCGGGTTCGGCTGCCTGAAGCCATGGCGGGAAAATTTCTGAAGCTGATCACCCTCGGCGGTGGCCTCGCGCTGTTCATCTGGCTCTTGAACGAGGCGGACCTCGGCAACGTCGGGCGTAATCTCGCAGCCGTGGGCTGGCTTGGCGTTAGCGCCATTGTCGTGACCTTCTCCGTTGGCTTCTTTTCCGATGTTGCCTCCTGGCTTCTGATGTTCCGTACCTTCCGCGCTTCGCCGCTGTGGGCATGGCGGCTGCTTCTAGTCCAAATGGTGGGCGAAGCCCTGAATGTGGTGACGCCCTTTGGATCGCTCGGCGGCGAACCCTTCAAGGCCATGTTGCTCAAGCGCCATTATGATGTGTCTTTACGCGAAGCCACGGCCTCACTCCTGCTGATCCAGACCGTCAACAGCCTCGCCATGGTGCCGTTCATCATCACCGGTGCGCTCTTGATCGCCGATCGCGGCATCCTGCCGCCGCTGATGTCCAAGATTGTGCTGTTCGCCGCCCTGTGGATCGGCACTTTCATGGTGCTGGTCTATGCCGCCCTTCACATGCGTGCCTTGGTCTTGCTCCAGCAGCGCCTGGGCCAAAGCCGTTTCGCCGCGCGGCTGGGTCGCGGACTTTCCATCATGCGCGATATCGAAGAACACCTCTTCACGTTCGTGCGCCATACGCCCGGACGTTTCGCGACGTCGTTCCTGTTCGCCTTCTTCAACTGGCTGTTCGGCGCCTTCGAGATGTTCCTCATCTTCCATTTCCTGGGCCACCCCATCAGCCTCTCTGAAGCCTGGATGGTCGAGGCCACCGTCGTGCTCGTGCGCGCCGCGACTTTCTTCATCCCCGCCCATCTGGGTGTTCAGGACGGTGCCATTGCGCTCATGGGCCAGGCCCTGGCCGGCTCGCCCGAGATCGGCCTATCGGTGGCGCTCTTACGCCGCGGGCGCGAACTGGCGTGGACGGCGGTGGGGCTTGCCATTGGCGGCTGGTTCAGCGTCAAGGACACCTCTGCCGGCACACCCGAGCGCGAAATCCCCTAAGCGACGGACCGCCAGCCCCTAAAGGCTTGAAGAAGCGCGGAGAACCGGGCTCCGGTGATCTACCGCACTGCAATAGACATTCGCTGGAGACACTGGCGGACGGGCGGGCAAAGACCCGCCCTCTCCCGCCGGGTCTGCGGGTGCGGGGCCTCTGTTACAGCGGCCCAAAATGCGCTTTGTGTTCTATGAAATTTTGAATACGCTTGATGACTTAAGACCCCTTTTTTGCGCGGGAATGCCCCACTCATGAAGCGCGCTCCGCTCTACAGCAACTCCCGCCGGCCGGCGCCTCCTAGCCCGGCTGTAACGCCCGTTGCCGAACCTTCCGTACCAACCCCTTCAGCCGCTTCGGCCGCGCCCTTTAAACCGGGCGTTCGCGGCCGGGTGCAGCGTTTTTACAGACGCTATGAGAAGGTGTTTTCCGGCCTCGGCAGCGCTCTGGTGACCCTGGCCATTGTTGCGGCCTACAGCGCCTACACGGCCCCGCGCAAACTGACGCAGAACGACATCGACGGCGCCGTACTGCACACCCTCGAGAAGCAGCCGGCACCACCCTCCAAGGCTTCGGTGGCCTACGACCTCGTCCGTCCCTCGGTGGTGCGCGTGAACCAGGTCGGCCTCGATGAGACTGATAACACCGAAAAAGCCGTGGGCACGGGCGTGGTCATCGACGAAAAGGGGACCATCCTTACCAATATCCACGTGGTCGCCGGCGCCGATCGCATTCTCGTCACTTTCGCCGACGGCACCAAGTCCGACGCCAAGGTCATCGGCGTGCAGCCCAAGGACGACCTTGCCGTCCTGAAGCCCGACACCATTCCCGACGATCTGAAGCCCGCCACGCTGCGGTCCACGCGCGGCCTGCGGCCGGGCGATGAAGTCATTGCCGTCGGCAATCCCTTCGGCATTGGTCCTTCTGTCTCCTCCGGCATCATCTCCGGCATGCGGCGCGACTATGTCTCGCCGAAGGATGGCAAGAAGACCATGACCAACCTCATTCAGTTTGACGCTGCCGCAAACCCCGGCAATTCGGGCGGGCCCTTGGTGACCACGGACGGCGAAGTCGTGGGCATCGTCACCGCCATCTTGAACCCCACAGAACAGCGGGTCTTCATCGGCATTGGTTTTGCCGTTCCCATCGAGAATGCGGCAGCCGCAGCTGGCATGTCGCCGTTTTAACTGCTCTCAACCATCGGAAATCATATGACTGACAATGCACCGAACGGCGCCGAAGTGGCCACGCTGATGCAGCGCATTCTCTACGAAGTGAAGAAAGTCATTGTCGGTCAGGATCATTTCCTCGAGCGCGTGTTGGTGGCCATCCTTGCTGAAGGCCATCTGCTGGTGGAAGGCGTGCCTGGCCTTGCCAAGACGCTCACGGTCAACACGCTCGCCAAAACCATCCGCGGCAATTTCAAGCGCATCCAGTTCACGCCCGACCTGGTGCCCGCCGACTTGGTGGGCACGCGCATCTACAACCAAAAGACCGGCGAATTCGCCACGTCGCTGGGCCCTGTGTTCACCAACCTGCTGCTGGCCGACGAAATCAACCGCGCGCCCGCCAAGGTGCAGAGCGCGCTGCTGGAAGTCATGCAGGAGCGACAGGTCACCATCGCCGGCGAGACGCATAAAGTGCCCAAGCCTTTCCTCGTCATGGCGACCCAGAACCCCATCGAGACCGAGGGCACTTACCCGCTGCCGGAAGCCCAGGTTGACCGCTTCATGATGAAAGTTCTCGTCGGCTACCCGACGGAGGAAGAGGAATTCGTCATCGTCGGCCGTGTCACAGGCGTCGCCCATGCCGTGTCATCCGTCGCCACCACCGAACAACTCATGGCGCTCCAGCGCGAATGTCAGATGTCTTATGTGGATCCTTCCCTGATCCAGTACGCCGTCAAACTTGCCGCCGCCTCGCGCAATCCCGACAAGTACGGCGTGCCCGATCTCGCGCGTTATCTGCAGTTCGGCGTATCCCCGCGCGCGCCTATCCACCTGATCGAGGGCGCTCGTGCGCTGGCCTTCCTGCGCGGCCGTTCCTACGTGCTGCCGGAAGATGTGACCGATCTCGTCGCCGACGTGTTCCGTCATCGCCTCGTGCTGTCCTATGAAGCGTTGTCCGACGGGATCACCGCCGATCACGTTGTGCAGCGTGTGATGTCGCACATTTCGGCTCCCGACAAGCCGCTGGAGACGCATGTCAAATTCGCCGCAAACGCCTGAGGCCATCCTTCGCCGCTTGGAGTGGACCGTCATCCGCCGCCTGGATGGCGTGCTGCATGGCGACTACAAGACGCTGTTCCGTGGCTTTGGCCTGGACCTTGCCGGCTTGCGCGAGTACCAGCACTCGGACGACGTGCGCCACATCGACTGGAACGTAACGGCGCGCCTGCAACAGCCTTATGTGCGCCAGTTCAATGAGGATCGTGAGGTCACGGCCTGGTTCCTTTTGGATATTAGTCCGTCGGTGGACTTCGGCTCTGAATCCGTCAAGAAGCGTGCCGTGCTGGTGGAATTCGTCGCGGTGCTTGCGCGCCTGCTCACGCGCCACGGCAACCGTGTCGGCGCCCTGCTCTATAACGGTGAGATGGATTCCGTGATCCCGGCCCGTACGGGGCGGCGCCATGTATTGCACATCATCAACCGGCTCATGGACCGGCCCGAATTACCGAAGGCGCCTGAGACCAACCTGCGCGACTTCCTCATCGCCTCTCAGCAGATCATACAGCGCCGCTCGCTGCTCTTTGTCGTCTCCGACTTCATCAGTGCGCCGGGCTGGCCCGAAGCGCTGGGCCATCTCGTCCAACGTCACGAAGCGCTGGCCGTGCGCCTGTTCGATCCGCTGGAAATGGAATTGCCGGACCTTGGCCTGCTGGTGATGCAGGATGCCGAGACCGGCGAGCAGATTTTCGTCGATACCCACGACCGAGGCTTCCGCAAGCGCTTCGCCGCCATGGCACAAAAGCGCGAACAGACGCTGCGCACGGCTTTCGCCAATGCCGGCGTCGACGCCTTGGAACTGGCGACCGGCGACAACCTGGTCGATGTAATTTCACGCTTCGCAGACCTGCGCAAGCGCCGCAGCCAGATTGCCAGCGGCGGCGGCGTGCCGGGTCACCTCGAAGCTTCCCGAAAAGCACAAACGGCGGAAACGCATTCATGACTTTTATCTGGCCCTCACTCCTTTGGCTCCTGCTGGTCGTGCCGGCGCTGATCGGCCTTTACATCCTCATGCTGCGCCGGAAGAAGCGCGCCAATGTGCGCTATGCCAGCTTGGCCATTGTGAAGGATGCCATGGGCCGCGGCCCGGGTTTCCGCCGCCATGTGCCGCCGATCCTCTTCCTCATGGCGCTCACCGTCATGATCGCTGCTGTGGCACGCCCGGCTGCTGTGGTGACCCTGCCCTCGGAGCGCTCGGTGGTGCTCCTGGTGATGGATGTCTCTGGCAGTATGCGTGCCGAGGACGTACAGCCGACCCGCATGGTGGCCGCGCAGAACGCCGCCAAACAGTTCATTACTGATCAACCCAAAGAAACGCGCATCGGCATCGTGGCTTTTGCTGCTACGGCCCTGCTGGTGCAAACACCTACGGATAATCGCGAGGATCTCAATGCCGCCATCGACCGCTTCACCGCTCAGCGCGGCACTGCGATCGGCAGCGGCATACTGGTAGGCTTGCAGACGCTTTTCCCCGGCGAAAACTTCGACACCAATAACCAGCGTGGCCAGCAGGGCTTCGACAATGGCGGACGCGCGCCACGCGGCGCGTCGCTGGATGAAGAAGCGCGCAGACCACAGCAGCAAGAAAAGAAGATCGTTCCGCCCGGCTCCTACCAGTCAGCGGTCATGATCCTCCTGACGGACGGCCAATCCACGACCGGAACCGACCCGATGGAGGCCGCCCGTATGGCCGCCGATCACGGCGTGCGTGTTTACACCGTCGGCGTCGGCTCCAAAGAAGGCTCGATGTTGGGGTACGAAGGGCGCTCCATGCGCGTCCAGCTTGACGAAGAATCTCTGCAAAGCATCGCCGACCTTACGCGCGGCCAGTATTTCCGTGCAGGCAGCGCCGAAGAGCTGAAGAAAATTTATGGCGCGATGAACACGCAGCTTATCATGGAGAAGAAGAAGACCGAGATCACCGCGGGTTTTGCGGCCGTAGCCGCTGCGCTGGCATTGATTTCAGCGACCCTGTCGATGCTCTGGTTCAGCCGGATTCTTTAGCCGGCGGATTAATCTCGTTATCGGATGTGCGCGGGGCGCCGAGGCGCCCGCCTCATCTGATTTAAACGACCATCCAGACGAAAAACACCAGCACCACCGCCGCCAGCATGTCGCCAAAGCTGCGGGGCATCCAACGTTCATATGTCTCGAAAAAACGATCCAGGCTGTCCATAACGCGACTCCCTCCGGCCGAATTGCCGGCTGTGCATATAGAACGGGAAAAACACGGTCGAGTTGCGGCAAAGCGCGGGGTATTTCTGCGGCAAACGTGGCGCGATTGTGGCCACGCATGTCTTGGAAGCAGGCGACTCGTCAGGGAAATTGACGCCCGCCTACGAGCGGCAGTAACTGGGCACCCAGCTCTGGTCCATCATGTCGGATTCGATCATGGAATAGTCGAAGTCCTGGGCGTCTTTGATCATCTGCTCGATATCAAAGATCAACTCGCTACCCGCGATATCCTTGAAGAACGCCTTGAACAGCGGCCGCACGATAATCTTGGCAAACACAGTGCCCATGGGGCCGATGAAATTGCGGCGCTGACCGGCGTGGGCTACTTCGTCCACGGTGATCTCGCGCAAGAGCGCCCGCATACGGTCGCGGGCTTCAGGTTCGTCGGCAAAGTATTCGTCCAGCACACCGTCCAGGTGGCGGTAGAACACGATGCCCATCAGTTCCGTCACGAAAGCCGGCGCATCCATCATCCAGCCGGGGAAATAGGGGAACGTGCGGTAAACCGCCTGCATCACGGGGCCCAACGGCACCCATTCCACCTTATCCAGCTGCATGGTGCGGAACATTTCGTGGAACAGCCGCACATGGCAGAACTCTTCGGCCAGGTGATAACGGCTGATCTTATCTTCCAGGGTGCGGGCTTTGGCGATGGGCGGCGTGGCATCCCAGGCGCCAGTGATCCCCACCCACTCATGGCGCGCGAACTTATAGACGCAGGTCAGCAGCAGCGTGCGCTTGTCCATGGCCTTGGGGTCGTCGTGCATTTCGACGTAATTGCGGTAAAAAACGTCCGGATTGGCCAAGGGTTTGTTTGAGCGGACCGGATTGTCCTGGAACCACTTCAGCTTCTCGCGCTTGCGGACAAGATCCTTGTCCGCTTCGATCAATTCACCGGAGTGACGAGTCGAGAAAGCGAAATAAGTCTCGAAGTTCTCAACGCGTTCCTGGGCTGTGCCCACGGCAAAGATCGAGCGATATGCGTTCACGGCTATTCCCCTTCGGGCACGGTCCCCTACCGCTCCCAACGATGGACACAGTAAGCCGCTCCCCTACTTAAAACGAGCGGGAAAAGCCAAAAAGGGCGTAAGAGCCTTACGGGAAGCAAAGAACGCCTATCTCCCGCCGGAAGAGCACGACAAAACGACAGGGGGTTCGGTGCTCTTCCGGCCTAGGAAAACTTTGAAATCTCTAACGCGACATCCAGGCGTTTAGGCGTTGGCGCGGCATCTGCAAGGCGCGCGCCGTCGCGCGTGGGGCGACGACTTCGCCAAGCGCCAGTGTTGCAGCGGCGGCCTTGGTGATCTTAGAGAGAATGCTGCTCCGCTGAGGTTTGCGCTTGCTCATCATGAGCCCAGCAGCACCCAACGCCGTAATGGCAGCCAGGGCGGCACCCAGCGTGCGGTGCGTGTTCTGCATTTTCACAACTTTAACTTTCCTGCGCATCTGTCATTGTCCTTGTACCGTAACCGTTGACCTGCAGGCTCAACGCCACATGGTGCGAGAGAGTTCCACCGCAGAAACCGGCTAATAACGCTCCAACCACGCCTTCGCGCCAACTTCCAGAGGACCCGGCGCTTCCGGCGTGCAGTAAATTCCAATCTCGTTGTTGAACTCCTCCACCACCGTGCGCATGAGCTTTGGCGCGCGCTCCGCCGTCTCTGGATCAAGCGTGATCATGCTGCAGCGCTCGATAGGCCGGTCCGCGCGCAGGCGCAGCGCGCTATCGCCGAACGCTAATCGTCCACCCAACCACGCCCGCTCATGCCCCGCATCGATGACGATGTTGGGCCGGAAGCGCAGAGCGGCGACAGGAACATCGGTCTTTGCCGCCAGATCATCCAGCGTCTCCTGACCCACAACGGAGACAGGCATGCTGTCGAAGCAGCCACGCCCTAAGTGCAAGAGCGCGACAGGCATCCCTACGTCCTGCGAAAGTCGTTGTACGAGTTCGGGTGCCGTTACGGCATGGATGGCACCATCGTCGAGCGTGACGTTGACATGAGACTCGCGGGGCTTCTCGTCGATATCGTAACGCGCCGTCCACAACGTCATGTCCGAAAAGTTGCGGCCAGTAGCCCATGGAAAGCGCGACGTGTCGGCGCTTTTCACGAAGGCATATTGTCGATCCCCATCGAGACCGTTCCAACGCACCTCGACACGCGGCAATGCCTGCCCGCGCATGGATTTGACAGGATAACGATAGATCGCGGAGACCCGGCCGATTTCAACACGATTGCTTTCAATCAGGCCACCCATGATCCTAGAACACGCCGGCGGCTTTGGCCGCCTTGACGCCGTCGATAACCTGCTGCGCTTGCGCATCCGTCATGCTGGCGAAGATCGGCAAACACATCTGGCGGCCACAAGCGATTTCCGACTGTTTGAGATCACCCGGATCGAGGTGACGCAGAACTTCATTTTTGTGCAGCGGCACTTCATAGACTTCGCCACTGCAGTTCACGCCACGCTCGTCGCGCAGCCAAGCCTTGGCCTTCTTGCGGTCAACACCTTCGGGCAGCATGACGACGTATTTGTAGTAGTTGGACACGCATCCTTTCGGTGCAGCCAGTGGCCGCACACCGTTTGCACCGCCGCCTAGCGCCGCGTCGTACAGGGCCGCGATGCGCTGACGCGCTTTGATCATGGCCGGAAGATTCCGCAAGTGACGCAAGCCAATCACCGCATGCGGTTCGGAAAGACGCCAGTTGTAGCCCATGCGGACGTGCGTGTTCTGCAAGAAGCTGGCCTTGCCTTGGTCGCGGTAGAGTTTGGCTTCCGTCGCCATGCGGTCGTCACCGGTAACAATGACCCCACCTTCGGCACTCGTCATCACCTTGGTGGGATAGAAGCTGAATGAGCCGGCGAGACCGAAAGAACCGGCGTGCGCGCCATTCAACGTCGAGCCTTGCGCGTGCGCGGCATCTTCCATCAGCCAAATGTTCTTGCTCTTGGCGTATGCGGCAATCGCCGGCATCTCGGCGGTGATGAAGCCGGCGATATGCACGATCATGATGCCAACAGTTTTAGGCGTCATGCGGCGCTCGATCTCGGCAAGGCTTGTCGATAGCGTGGCCACATCCGTATCCATCAATACGGGCCGTCCGCCGGCGGCAATCACAGCCGCGGCCGTCGCGAAGAAGGTATTGGCAGGCACCAGCACATCCTTCCCGGTGACGTCCATGGCGCGCAGCATGATCTCGAGCGACGCCGTGCCGCTGTTCACCGTGATGGCGTGTTTCGCGCTTAGGCTCGCTGCCAGTTCGCGCTCGAATTCCTCGCCGAACGAGCCCAGCGTCAGGCGCCCGCTTTCCAGCACTTCTTTGATGCGCTCGGCGATCCACTCCCGGTCTTCGGGCGAGAAATCAATGCGCGTCGGCGGAACAGCGGGAAAAGCGTTGGGCATAGCGGGTCCTTCGGGTAGCGAAAAGCGTGGGCCGGTTATACTTTGATGCGAGGCACGGCGGAAGTACGCCCTTCCTTGAACTGGAGAGGGCCCTGGCGTATTGATCGGCCCATGAATGTTCAGGCAGATGCAGCTATTGAAACGCCCTCGGGCAAAGGCTCGGGCGACGAGAATTTTCCCGTCGGCTCTTGGCTGATTCCCAAGCCCTTGCGGCCCCATGTGGCGACTTATTACGCCTTTGCCCGGGCCATCGACGACATCGCCGACAATCCCCGCCTGTCGCCCGAAGATAAAACCCAGCGCCTGATCGGCTTTGCTTCGGCCCTGACCGGCGGCAATCCCGATCCCGCCTACGCAAAGGCTCATGCCTTGCGCGCGACCTTTAAGGCCACGGGGATCTCGCCCATTCATGGTTTGGACCTGATCTCGGCCTTCAAACAAGACGCCGTGAAACCCCGCTACGAAAGCTGGGATGAACTTATTGACTACTGTCTGCGTTCGGCGGCGCCGGTGGGTCGCTTCTTGTGCGACCTGCACGGCGAAGATAAAGCGCTCTATCCGCTGTCCGATGCCCTGTGCAATGCCTTGCAGGTGATCAATCACCTGCAGGACTGCGGCGATGATTATGCCGTCATGGACCGCGTCTATCTGCCGCTGGAGTGGATGCAGACCGAAGACGCCTCGGTGATGGACTTGAAGAATGCATCTTCCTCGCCTGCTCTGCGCCGCGTACTTGATCGATGCATTGCCGGCGCTGAGGCTCTCTTGGTTGAAGCGCGCAAACTGCCGAAGGCCATGAAGCACAAAAGCCTGGCCGCCGAAACCGCCGTCATCGTTGGCGTCGCCGACGCGCTCACACGCCGCCTTGCGAAACAGGACCCTTTAGCGAAGCGCGTCGCTCTCGGTCCATTCGGTTTCTGCGGCGCTGCTGGCCGTGGCCTGATGCGCCTGTGGTTCGCATGATCCTTGCCGCTGCGTCCTTGAGCCTCGCAGCCTGGATTTATCTGCTTTTCTTCCATCATCGATTCTGGCGCGGCGATCAGCGCTTGCCGTCTGTCTTCACGCCGCTCACGTCGTGGCCTTCCGTTGTCGCCGTCGTGCCGGCGCGCAACGAAGCCGAGACCATCGGCGCCGTCGTGTCCGCTCTGCGCGCGCAGGATTACGCCGGCGATCTCAGGATCGTCGTGGTGGATGACGCCAGCACCGACAGCACCGCCGATCTCGCGCGCAGCACTCCCGGTGTTCACAGCCTCGACGTCATCACCGCGCCCCCTCTGGAAGCCGGATGGACCGGTAAGCTATGGGCGCTCAACACCGGCCTCACATCCATCGCCAGCTATGCACCGGCTTACCTCTGGTTCACGGACGCCGACGTCGTTCACCCACCCGCGACCCTGTCGCGCCTCATGGCGAAGGCCATCACCGATCACCGTGATCTCGTTTCCCTCATGGTGCGCCTTCGCTGCGAAAGCTTCTGGGAACGCCGGTTGATCCCAGCTTTCATCTTCTTCTTCCAGATGCTGTATCCCTTCCCGGCTACCAACGACGACACGTCATCGGTCGCTGCTGCGGCAGGCGGGTGTGTCCTTTTGCGGTCCGAAGCGCTGAGCCGGGCCGGCGGGCTTGCAGCCATCCGGGGCCGGATCATCGACGACTGCGCCCTGGCAGCTGCAATCAAGAAGACGGGCGGGCGGCTCTGGCTGGGGCTGTCCGATG
Source organism: Fidelibacterota bacterium (assembly GCA_947472795.1). GTDB lineage: Bacteria > Pseudomonadota > Alphaproteobacteria > Rhodospirillales > Rhodospirillaceae > SHVO01. Next base: position 23,241 of record CANJBL010000021.1, read on the forward strand.
CCAGCCATTCCCTGCGCCGAGCGGATACCTTGGAGCCCCTCTGGAGCATGGTCCAGCGCACTGCCTATACCCAGCTAAACCATTCTATTATATTGCTTTTTTTGACTGTATTGGCCCTGGCCGTCATATTTCTCGCCCCGCCGGTGGCACTTCTCGGTCTGCCTTGGCACCGAGACGTGATGACGGCCCTGGTGGGGCTGGCCGCTTGGGTCGGCATCACCATCGCATATGGCCCTACTTTGCGAGACTACGGGCGCAGCGCATGGGAGGGGGGTCTGCTGCCGGGGATCGCCCTGCTCTACACCGTCATGACCCTAGATTCGGGTGTGGCGCATTGGCGACAGAAAGGCGGGCAATGGAAAGGGCGGCACTATGGGCCTTCATCCAGTGCCGGGAATCTGTCAAAATCGCCTTAGGAAACAAGTCATTGTGGGATGACTTGTCGGTCTTGCGGGACGAGAAATTAAGAGTCGCAAACCGAGCCTTTAGGTTGTTACAACCTGCCGCGTTTTGCGACCGCACACGGACAAACGAAAGCACGCAACTTGGTACATCTCTCGACACCTCTGCTCGATAGCGCCGATACCGTTGCCAAGGTGCGCAAGCTGACTCGCGCGCAGCTGCCGCAGCTCGCCGACGAATTGCGGGCCGAAACCATTGACGCTGCTGCCGTCACCGGCGGCCATTTTGGCGCCGGCCTCGGCGTCGTCGAGCTGACCGTCGCGCTGCATTATGTCTTCAACACACCCGCCGACCGTCTGATCTGGGATGTGAGCCACCAGGCCTATCCCCACAAGATCCTCACGGGGCGGCGCAAGGGCATCCGCTCCATCCGCAAGAAGGGCGGGCTTTACGGCTTCACGCTGCGCAGCGAGAGTGCGTTTGATCCCTTCGGCACAGCGCACAGCTCCACATCGATCTCGGCGGCGCTTGGCATGGCCGCGGCGCGCGACCTCAAGGGCAAGGACAACCACGTCGTCGCCGTCATCGGCGACGGCGCCATGAGCGCCGGCATGGCCTACGAGGCACTCAACAACGCCGGTACGCTGGGCAGCCGCATGACTGTCATCCTCAACGACAATGGCATGTCCATCGCGCCGTCGGTCGGTGGGTTGACCGCGTATCTGAAAGACGTCGTCGCTGCGCGCCCCTTCCAGAGCGCCAAGGATATCGCAGCTCTCATGAGCGCCGAAGACAAGCGCCTTGCCGACAACGCCACCATGTTCGGCCAGCTGGGTTGCACATACATCGGACCCGTCGACGGCCACGACGTGAACCTGTTGGTGCAGGTGCTGGATATCATTCGCAACGGCGAGCGTGGCGGGCCCGTCGTACTGCACGTGGTGACGGAGAAAGGCAAAGGCCATCCGTTCCAGGGCAAACATCCCGAGAACTATCACGCCGTCGATCGCTTCGATCCGGTGACACGCGAAGTTGCTAAATCGCAACCTGCCGCACCTACGTACACCAAGGTCTTCGCGCAGAGCCTTATTGAGGAAGCCGAAGCGGATGAAGACGTGGTGGCCATCACCGCCGCCATGCCATCCGGCACGGGTCTCGACCTTTTCCAGAAACGCTTTCCCAAGCGCTTCTATGACGTCGGTATCGCCGAGCAGCATGCGGTAACCTTCGCCGCCGGTCTCGCGACCGAAGGCTTGAAGCCGGTAACGGCCATTTATTCGTGCTTCCTGCAGCGCGCCTATGACCAGATCGTGCATGACGTGGCTTTGCAGCACCTGCCTGTGCGCTTTGCCATCGACCGCGCCGGCCTCGTCGGCAATGACGGCCCGACACATGCTGGCAGCTACGATATCGCCTATCTCGCCTGCCTGCCGGATATGGTGGTCATGGCGGCATCCGACGAAGCCGAACTCAAACACATGATCGCCACGTCACTCAGCATCGGCGACCGCCCATCAGCTTTCAGATTCCCGCGCGGCGAAGGTACCGGCATCCTGCTACCGGTGCGCGGCCAAGTCCTGCCCATCGGCAAGGGCCGTGTCTTGCGCGAAGGCAGCAGCATTGCCCTGCTCTCGCTTGGCGCGCGCCTGAATGAATGCCTGAAAGCAGCTGATGAACTTGCCGCCCTTGGCCTGTCGACCACGGTGGCCGATGCACGCTTCGCCAAACCACTGGACGAAGCCCTCATCACGCAGCTCGCGCGTCATCATGAAGTGCTTATCACCGTCGAGGAAGGGTCCATTGGAGGCTTCGGCTCGCATGTGCTTGGTTATCTCGCGCAGAGCGGTCAACTGGATGCAGGTCTTAAAGTCCGCTGCATGACCCTGCCCGACCGTTTCGTCGCGCACGGCAAGCCCGACGAGCAGTATGACGATGCCGGCCTGCAAGCCCGTGACATTGTCTCTACCGCCGCGAATGCTTTAGGCCTGGGCTCAAGCAAGGCCAAGCTCATCCGGGAAGTGGGCGCGCGCTAAGCGGTTTTCGCGGCGCGTGTTGATCGCTTTTCGATCTTAGGATTTGGTCCTATGGGATTGACCTTGAGCACACCTGTGACAGCGTCGTCCGAACTCTCGGCGGAGGATTTCGATTTTGTCCGCGCCAAGGTGCAGGCGGCAGGCTCGTCCTTCTATTGGGCTATGCGTTTCCTGCCGCGGCCGAAGCGCGCCGCGCTCTTCGCCATTTATGCCTTCTGCCGCGAAGTGGACGATATCGCCGATGGCGATCTGCCCCGCGAAGGCAAGATCGTGGCGCTCGACCGCTGGCGCCAGAAAATCGAAGCTCTCTATGCCGGCAAACCAGACGATGAGATCACGCGCGCGCTTGCGCCCGCTGTCGCGGTTTACAAGCTGCGCAAGAAGGACTTCATCGCCGTCATCGAAGGCATGGAGATGGATGCACGTGGACCCATCGTGGCCCCGCCGCTCGAAGAACTCGATCTTTACTGCGACCGGGTTGCTTCGGCTGTGGGCCGGCTCTGCATCCACGCCTTTGGTGAGCCTACGCCTGCGGGCGAACGCGTCGCCGATCGTCTGGGCCGCGCCTTGCAGCTCACCAACATCTTGCGTGACGTGGAGGAGGATGCGGCTATTGGCCGGCTTTATCTTCCCGCGGAATACCTTGCGGCGTCGCATATCGGCCTGACGACACCCGTCGCCGTGGCCGCCGATCCGCGTTTACCGGATGTCGTTGCCGCCGTCGGCGCGCTTGCTGAAAAAGCCTTCGCGGACTCTGAAGCCGCCATCAGGCAGTGCGACAAGGATGCGGTACGCCCCGCCGTCATCATGATGCGCGTCTATCGCCAGCATCTGGACCGGCTGCGCGCCAATGACTGGCACCCCTTGCCGCCTTTACGCGGGTTCGCGCGCCTGCGCGCCAAGGCGTCCAAACTGCTGACTGCCCTGCGCGGGCTTCTGTAGGCGCCCATGCGTCCTCGCATTCATATCATCGGCGCGGGTATGGCCGGTTTGGCGGCGGCGGTGCGCCTGCGCCATCTGGGCGCTGACATCATAGTTTATGAATCCGCGCCGCGTGCCGGCGGACGCTGCCGCTCGTATCATGATCCGCAGTTAGACTGCGTGATCGACAATGGCAATCACCTTCTCCTCAGCGGCAACGAAGCCGCCATGAGCTTTCTTGACGAAATCGGCGCCCGCGACCGGCTCGCCGGTCCTGACAGCGCGGCCTTTCCCTTTGTCGATGTGAGCACCGGCCTGCGGTGGTGCATCGAGCCGAGCGCGGGTCTGATGCCCTGGTGGATTTTCCGCTCCAGCCGGCGCGTGCCTGGCACAGGCCTTTCGGATTATTTCTCTGTGCTGCGCGTGCTAAACGCTTCCGACACCAGCACCATGAGCGCGTGTGTTAGCACCAAGAGCCCGATGTACCGCAATTTCTGGGAGCCGCTGACGGTCGCGGCCATCAATACCGCGCCCCACACCGCATCCGCCGCGCTCATGCGCCCCGTGCTGGAACAAACCTTCCTGAAGGGCGCCAAAGCGTGCCGGCCGCTGGTGGCGCGCGTAAGCCTCGCCGATACATTGATCGATCCTGCAGTGGATACTTTGAAGGCCGCTGGAATCGATGTCCTTTTCGGCACGCGCGTCGAAGGCCTCACATTGACCGAGGGCGCGGTGAGCAGCCTCGCCCTTGATGGCGCAGATATCCCCGTTCAATCGAGCGACACCGTGATCCTGGCAACGCCGCCATGGGTTGCGCAGTCACTGCTTCCCACACTTACGGCACCGCCTGCCGGAGAGCCCATTGTCAATGTGCACTACCGTCTCGCCCAGCCTGTCACGCCCGACGGCACGGTGCGCATCATCGGCGTTGTGGGTGGTCTCGCGCAGTGGGTTTTTGTGCGCAATCACCAAGGTGTCGAATTGGCTTCAGTCACAATAAGCGCTGCCGCCGATGTGGTGGATCTTTCGGCTGACGAAATTTCCCGCCGCTGCTGGCGCGATGTGACCATTGCGCTCAACCTCGGCGATATGGCCGAGCCTTTGAGCCGCGTGGTCAAGGAACGCCGCGCCACATTTGCTCAGACGCCGGAAACACAGAGGCTTAGGCCTTCGCCGGTGACAGATGTGCCGAATCTCTTGCTCGCGGGCGATTGGACCGCTACAGGTTTGCCGGCGACCATAGAGGGGGCTCTGCGGTCGGGCTTCCGGGCCGCGGCCCTGGCCGCCCGGCGCATCACACCCTCCGCCGTCATAGCCGCCTGAATGAACATCGACGTCAATTCCACCGTTTTGATTGACCGCGTCATCGCGGAAGCCGCCGGCGCGCTGAAGCAGCGCCAGCGCCCCGATGGCCATTGGGTATTTGATCTGGAAGCCGACGCCACCATTCCTTCCGAATACATCATGCTCAACCACTATCTGGATGAGCTGGAACCCGAGGTAGAGGCGAAACTCGCCGACTACATCCGCAGCATTCAGGAAGAATACGGCGGCTGGCCCTTGTTCCATCGCGGCGACTTCGACATGAGCGCGACGGTGAAAGCATATCTGGCTCTGAAGCTTGTAGGCGACGATCCCGATGCACCGCACATGAAGCGCGCGCGGGATGCAATTCTCGCACGCGGCGGCGCTGCAAAGGCCAACGTCTTCACACGCTATGCGCTGGCGCTATTCGGTGAAGTGCCATGGCGTGCGGTACCTGTGATGCCGGTGGAGCTGATGCTGGTGCCGCTATGGTTTCCTGTCACCATTTACCGGCTGTCCTACTGGTCACGCACAGTAGTAACGCCGCTGCTGGTATTGGCGGCATTGAAGCCAAGGGCGAAGAATCCGCGTCGCGTGCGCATCAAGGAACTCTTCATCACGCCGCCGTTGCAGGTGAAACGCTGGTTGAACAATCCCACGGGTCATTGGGGCGGCGCATTGTTCTTGGCGCTCGATAAGGTCTTGCGCGTTGTGGAACCTTTCGCGCCCGAGCGCATGCGCCAACGCGCCATTGAGAAGGCTGTGGCCTTCTTCACCGAACGTCTGAACGGCGAAGAAGGCCTGGGCGCCATTTTCCCAGCCATGGCCAACTCAGTCATGGCCATGGAGGCCCTGGGTTACGCCAAAGACGATCCACGCCTTGTCACCGCCAAGCGCTCGATCAAAAAATTGCTGACGCCGGGAGAAGGCAAAACTTTTTGCCAACCGTGCGTCTCGCCCATTTGGGATACAGGCCTTGCCGCGCTGGCCATGATGGAAACCGGCGAGACCGCAGCCGGACAGTCCATTGGCGGCAGCTGCGATTGGCTGGTGAGCAAGCAAATCCTGGACGTAAAAGGCGACTGGGTCGTCAAACGCCCAAATTTGCGGCCCGGCGGTTGGGCCTTTCAGTATGAGAATGCGCACTATCCTGACGTGGACGACACGGCCGTCGTGGGAATGGCCCTGCACCGCGCCGATGCTGCCCGCTACGCCGAGCCTATCAGCCGTGCCGCCGAGTGGATCGAAGGCATGCAGAGCGCCAACGGCGGCTGGGGTGCCTTCGACGTCGATAACAACGACGCCTATCTCAACAACATTCCCTTCGCCGATCATGGCGCCTTGCTGGACCCGCCGACGGCGGACGTTTCGGCGCGTTGCATTAGCTTCCTGGCGCAGATCGGGCATGAGCGGTCACACCCCGTGGTGGCGCGCGGTATCGGCTACCTGCGGCGCGAACAGGAAGCCGACGGCAGTTGGTTTGGGCGTTGGGGCACCAATTACATCTACGGCACGTGGTCCGTGCTGAACGCTCTGAATGCCGCCGGCGAGGATATGCAGCAGCCATACATCCGCAAAGCTGTTGACTGGCTCTTGAAGCACCAGCGCAGCGACGGCGGTTGGGGCGAGGACGGCGCTACCTATTGGAAAGAACGTCGGTACGAAAGCAAGGACAGCACGCCGTCGCAGACAGCCTGGGCCGTGCTGGGGCTCATGGCTGCCGGCGAAGTGGAACACGTCGCGGTGAAGCGCGGCATCGACCACCTGCTCGCCGCGCCGCGCGAGGCCGACGGGCGCTGGAAAGAGCCCTGGTTTACGGCCGTGGGGTTCCCGCGTGTTTTCTACCTGCGTTATCACGGGTATGCCGCGATCTTCCCGCTGCAAGCCATCGCCCGCTACCGCAGCTTGAAGACCAGCAACACCAAGACCGTACTTTTTGGCATGTAAGTCCGGCTTCATTTTGTCGTCATTTTCCTGGGATCATTCGCCCCGTTTCTCGCGTTGTAGTCGTGAGAGCGTGAGGAACGGCTGCCGCGCCCGTTTGCCCGGCCAAAGGAGACCCCCAATGAATAAACTGACGAAAACCCTAATCACCGGCACGGCCGCCGTGACCGCCCTGTTCGGCAGTGGCGGCGTGTTCGCACAACATGCCCCGGATTACCGCGAATCCCTGCCTTACCGGCAGGACTACCGTCGTGAAGTGCGCGGCCCCGTGTATTACAGCCGCGGGGACACCTTGCCCGAACAGTACCGCTCCGGCGAATTCGTGGTTTATGACTTGCGCGGCAACAATCTTCACCCCGCAATGCGCGGCACCCGCTGGGTGCGCGTGAGCAACCAGTTCCTGCTGGTGAATCAGCGCAACGGCAATATCCGCGAGGTCATCAAGATTGAAGACCGACGCGACCGGGATTGGGGCAATGCGCGCCCCGACCGCGACTTCCCCGACCGTGGACCGCCGCCGCGCATCCATGACCGTGACGACCAGGACGCCAGGTGGCGCCAGCGCTACGGCAATGTCAGCTACAACAACGATTCCTATTACCAAGAATGCCGCAACCAGCCGGACCCTGCCGCCACGATTGTAGGCGCTGTGCTCGGCGGCTTGTTGGGCAACGCGGCGGGCGGGCGTCGTGACAGCGGCGGCGCGACGGTGGCCGGCGTCATCGCGGGCGGCGCCATCGGCGCGATGTTGAGCAGTAATCTCAGCTGTGAAGACCGCAGCTATGCCTATCGCACCTATTCCGACGGCTTCAATGCCGGGCGGTCCAATGCGACCTACCAATGGAAAAACCCAAGCGCCGATCATCGCGGCGAGTTGCGCGTCGGCACTTACTATGATGACCCGGACGGTTTCCGTTGCGCGAACTATACCCAGAAGATTTATGTCAACGGCCGTCCGCAGGAAGCTCAGGGGCGCGCTTGCCGCCAGCCCGACGGCTCATGGGCTATGTTGGATTAATCGCAACATCTGCGAAGAGGAAACGGCGGTTCTCATGAGCCGCCGTTTCTATTTGAGCGGCAAAAACAGCTCCGCAACCGCCTCATACTCCGGCACCTCCGGGAAGAAGCTGAGCCGCTGGCAATAGATCGGGAAGTCGCGCGCTTCCTCTCCGCTGGCCGGAAGCCATTCGCGGTAAAGGTATAGCGCGGCGGGCTCCATATTGTCGGTGTTGCCAACGACACGCAGCACCGCGCAGCGTCCGCCGGGAATCTCGCCGGCCTTGATTTGCGCGCCATTCGGCTCGATCGGTTGGTCGGTGCCGACACAAAGGTCTACGCTATATTCGCCAGGCAATGCGGGACGCCGCTCAGAACGCCAAATATTGAAGGTCGGACTCGTCTTGGGGTGCAGGCCCGCGGCTTTGCGCCACGCGATGAATCGCTGAATGGTGGCGGCAAGCGCCGCCGGATCACCCCTGTGCTCCATGATCGCCACTCGCGTGGGCAGCACATCGCGGATCGTTACGTCGTCGGCTGTGAAAGTCTTCTGCATGAGCGTGCTCCTGGCATGATCGAGAGGTCCGAAAGCCGTAAGCCACGGCTCCCAGTCGGGAGACTTTCTGAATGATGAAGGTGACTGCTCGAACCGTTGCCGAAAGGCACGGGCGAAGGCTTCGGGCCCTTCGTAGCCCGCCTCTAACGCCACATCCAGAACCGTATCGTCGCGGAAAGCGAGTTTGTAAGATGCCCGTTTCATACGCGCGAGATGGACATAGGTGTGAGCACTCAGTCCGAAGCGCGCCGTGAACTGGCGCTGAAAATGGAACGGCGAAAAGGCCGCCACGGCGCTTAAAACCACCACCGAAAGCTCGTCGTCCAAATGGGCGTCAATGTAAGCCAATGCCCGTTGCAGACGGGCGTCGTAGGCCCTGATGTTTGCGCTTTTGCTCATAGGCATTGTTCTACCCGAGACAGTCGGTGCTGACCTGACGGAAATTGCTCAATACGGTATTGCCGCGATAGACTGACGCCACATGGCAAAAATCGGCATCATCACCGGGCTACAATTCGAAGCGGATATTCTGCGCGCGGAAGCGAAGAGAATGCCCCACGGAGAGCGGCCTATCGTGGTCTGCCACGGCATGGGTCGCGCCCGGGCCCGGGCGGCTGCCGAGGCCGCCGCCGCTGAGGGGGCTACCGCTCTGCTCAGTTTCGGCATCGCTGCCGGGCTCGATCCGCGTCTTGAGGCCGGAGATGTCATCGCCGCTGCCACGATCCATGACGGGCCCGCGACGCTTGCAGGAGACACGGCTTGGACCGCACGCCTGCACGAGGGCTACAAAGATGCGCTGCGCATCACGCGCGGCATTATTGTTCGCTCAGACGTCATCATTGGAACAGCACTTGAGAAGACCAATGCCTTTAAGGCGACCGGCGCATCTGCAGCCGATATGGAAAGCTACGGCGTGGCGGAAGCAGCAGCAGCGCTGAATTTCCCCTTTGCCGCACTACGGGCAATCGCCGACACGGCCAGCGATGATTTGCCGCCGACGGCGATGTCAGCAGCCACACCGGATGGACGCATCAGCATGATGAAGTCCGCGTTCGGTGCGCTGACGCATCCCGGCGAAACCCCAGCGCTTATGGCGCTGGGACAGCGCACCAGCGCCGCGCGGCAGAGTCTAAAGCTGCTAGCCCGCCTTGGCTTGACGCGGCGCTTCTTCGTGTAGAGCCGCCGTCAGAGTCTTCACCTGTTTCTCGAAGACGTATTGCGCCGGGCGCTGATTGGCGAGCGGGATCTCCGGTGCCATGGGCCCTTCGGTCGCGGGGCCAGTCAGCATGACCTTCAGCGCGCGCAACGGGTGATCGGTGGTCGCGATGACGGCCGTCGGCTCGAAACCCGAATGCACCATGCAGTTGGCGCACTTTTCATAATTGCCGACGCCGTACTCATCCCAAGCCGTGGTCTGCATCAGTTCCTTGAAGCTCTGGACGTAGCCTTCACCCACCAGATAGCAAGGCCGCTGCCAGCCGAAGACGTTGCGCGTGGGGTTACCCCAGGGCGTGCACTTGTAGGTCTGATTGCCGGCGAGGAAATCGAGATAGAGGCTGGACTGGTTGAACACCCAGGGCTTCTTGCCGGCCTTCTTGCGTTCCTTGCCCAAGCGGAAGATGGAGCGGAAGAGTTCTTTCGTTTTGCCGCGCGAGAGGAAGTGATCCTGCACCGGCGCGCGTTCGTAGGCATAACCCGGCGCCATGGTGACGCCCTCAACGCCCAGCTCCATGGCATAGTCCAGGAACTCAGCCACTTTCTCGGGCACCGCGTTGCTGGTGAATAGCGTGCAGTTAAGGGTGACGCGGAAGCCGCGTTTCACCGCTTCCCGAATGGCTTCGACAGCGCGGTCGAAGGTACCTTCCTGCGAGACGGCATGATCGTGCTCTTCCTTGAGGCCGTCGAGATGCACCGACAGGGTCAGGTACGGGCTCGGCGTGAACTGATCGAGCTTCTTTTTCAAGAGCAGCGCGTTGGTGCAGAGATAGACGAACTTCTTGCGCGCAACGATGCCTTCCACGATTTGCACGATCTCCTTGTGCAGCAGGGGCTCGCCGCCGGGAATGGAGACGACCGGCGCGCCGCACTCGTCCACGGCCTGGAAGCACTCTTCCGGCGAGAGGCGCTTATTGAGAATGGAATCCGGATAGTCGATCTTGCCGCAACCGGAGCAAGCGAGGTTGCAGCGGAATAGGGGCTCCAACATCAGCACCAGCGGATAGCGCGCATTGCCGGCGAGCTTCTGCTTCATAATGTAAGCGCCGACGCGGAACTGTTGGATCAAAGGTACGGCCACGGGGTTTAGCCTTTCTTGTTCTTATTGGGCGGCCACAGCAGCGACGTCTTTCAGCTGCTTGGGCAGTTTGAAATGAATGTTCTCGGTAACGCCGTCGAGCATCTCCACGTCAATCTCGGCTAGCGTGCGCAGCTTGGCGATGAGTTCCTCGACAAGCGCTTCCGGGGCCGAGGCACCGGCGGTGATGCCCACGGCTTTCTTGCCTTCGAGCCAGGACGGCTCCAGGCCGTCGGCGTCGTCGATGAGATAGCTCGGGATATTCATGTCTGCGCCGATCTCGCGCAGGCGGTTTGAGTTGGAGCTGTTCTTGGCGCCGAGCACCAGCAGCACGTCGGACTTCAGGGCCAAGTCGCGCACGGACTGCTGACGGTTTTGCGTCGCGTAACAGATGTCCTTCACGTCCGGGCCGTGGATCGCCGGGAAGCGAGTCTTGAGGGAACTGATGATCTCGCGCGTGTCGTCCACCGAAAGGGTCGTCTGCGTGACATAGGCCAGCTTTTCAGGGTCCTTCACGACGAGCTCGGCCACGTCAGCCACCGAGCCGACGAGATGCAGCGTACCGTCGATCTGGCCGAGGGTCCCTTCCACTTCGGCGTGACCGGCGTGGCCGATGAGCACCACGTCGAACCCGTCGGCGGCATAGCGTTGGCCTTCGGTGTGCACGCGCGCCACCAGCGGGCATGTGGCATCCAGCACTTCCAGGCCGCGCAGGCCGGCATCACTGACCACCTTGCGCGAGACGCCGTGCGCGGAGAACACCGTGATGGCGCCCTTGGGAATGTCGCTGACCTCATCGACGAAGACGGCACCCTTGGCGCGCAGATCTTCGACCACGCGCTTGTTGTGCACGATTTCATGGCGTACGTAGACGGGAGGGCCGAATTTCTTCAGCGCCAACTCCACAATCTCCACCGCACGGACAACGCCTGCGCAAAACCCACGGGGCTGCGCGAGCAGAACCTTCATCACTTCGTCCCCTATCGCTAACGACTTAGCGAACCAATGAGCGTACTCATACCGCGTGTGCGGTACAGCGGCAAACCCCGGTCACCCGCGTTTAAGTCATTGCCATATCAGCAAATTTGCATTGCAGCGCGGGCTCTGGGCAAATATCCTTATTTCAGAGTGACTTAGAGCCAATGATGCAAATGTCGCAGCCCCGTCAATAGAGTAGGGCCATGTTCACCCACCTGAGACACCGCCCGGGCCTTGTAACCGGCACCATCGCCGGGGTCGCTGCGAGCCTTATTGCCAGGTCTGTATTTCCGCCACTGTCGGCCACCTTGGTGGGCTGGTGTGCCGGGATCGTGGTGTATCTGGCCATGGACGTCTGGGTGGCCTCACGCGCTACGGTCCACACCATGCAGGCGCGCGCCGAGGCCGTGGACGAAGGCCGTCTCGCTGTTCTGGTCATCACCGTGGGCGCGGCCATCGCTTCGCTGGGCGCCATCGTTGCAAACCTGGCGCAGGCGCGCGGGGTGGGGGAATCGTCACCAGCGCTTACTCTCGCCGCCGTCACGGTTCTGCTGTCATGGATATTCATGCACACGGTGTTTGCCTTCACCTATGCGCACGACTTCTATAGAAGCGGGCGCGGCGGCGGGCTTGCCTTCCCCGAGACACCACAACCGAACTATTGGGACTTCGCCTATTTCTCGTTCGTGATTGGCGCGACGGCGCAAGTGTCCGATGTGTCCATCACATCGCAATCCATCCGCCGGATGGTTTTGGCGCACGGCATCATCTCGTTCTTCTTCAATACCGCCGTGCTGGCTTTGGGCGTGAACCTCGCCGCGGGTCTTGTCGGCTAGTGGAGCAGATTTGACATTCGCCATCTGGCCAGCGGAAAAACTGGGATGCGAATGTCAAATCTTAAGCTCCACTAGATTCATAGATTTCTAGTGGTCCTTTGATTCTAACATTCGCAAACTAGTCCTCGGAACTGGGATGCGAATGTTAGAATCGGACCACTAGCCTTCCAACTCTTCGCGCAACATCTCCAGCGTCAGCCACTCCTCTTCGCCGGCGACGATGGCGGCTTCAGCGACTTGCAGATCGGTGGCGGTTTTCTTGAAACCTTCGGGGTCGCGCGCGAAAAGTGCGGGGTCCGCGAGCTTGGCTTGGAGCCGCGTGACATCGGCGCGAAGCGTGTCCAGTTTTGCAGGCAAGGTGGCGAGGGCGTGCTTCTCTTTGAAGCCCAGCTTCTTGCGCGGCGTGGCGGCGGCTTTCGGTGTTTCGTCTTTGGCTTTCTTCGGCGCGTCTTTGGCGGACGCGCGCTCGCGCGCTTTCACGCCATGCCCGCGCTGAGCGACCATGTCGGAATAACCACCGGCATAGGCGAGCCATCTGCCGTCGCCCTCGTAGGCGATGACAGACGTCACGACACGGTCGAGGAAATCGCGGTCGTGGCTGACGAGCAGCACTGTGCCCGCATAGTCGGCCAGCATTTCCTGTAACAAATCGAGCGTCTCAAGATCGAGGTCGTTGGTGGGCTCGTCGAGAACCAGAAGATTGGATGAACGCGCCATGGCACGCGCGAGCATGAGCCGCCCACGTTCGCCGCCGGAGAGGCGCGCGACAGGTGTGGGCGCCTGCTCAGGCCCGAAGAGGAAGTCCTTCATGTAACCGACAACGTGCTTGCGCGTGGTGCCGACTGTCACCATGTCACCGCCGCCTTGGGTGAGCACCTCAGCCAGCGTTGCCTGCGGGTCGAGGGATTCGCGCTTCTGGTCCAGCGTGACCATTTCAATGTTGGCGCCGAGTTTCGCCGTGCCGGAGTCAGGCGCCAGCACGCCGGTCAGCATATTGAGCAGCGTCGTCTTGCCGGAACCATTGGGCCCGACGATGCCGATGCGGTCGCCGCGCGCGACCCGCAGCGACACCTCTTTGACAATGGTGCGATCACCATAGGATTTGGAAATCTGTTCGGCCTCGATAAGCAGCTTCGCCGCGCGGTCGGCTTCGGCCGCCACCATGGTGACATGGCCCGTGGCGGCGCGGTAATTGCGCCGGTCGTCACGCATCTCGTGAAGGATGGCGAGACGGCGCACGTTGCGCTTGCGCCGGCCCGAGACGCCGTAACGCACCCAGTCTTCCTCGCGCGCGATCTTGCGGTCGAACTTGTGGCGCGCAATCTCTTCCTGCTCCAGCACCTCGTCACGCCAGGCTTCGAACTCACCGAAACCGCGGTCGATCTTGCGGATGAGCCCGCGGTCGAGCCACGCGGTCGAGCGGGTAAGATTGGTGAGAAAGCGCCGATCATGGCTGATGAGCACGAGCGCGGAGCGCAAGGATTTCAGCTCCCCTTCCAACCACTCGATGGCGGGAAGGTCGAGATGGTTGGTGGGCTCGTCCAAGAGAAGGATATCGGGGGCGGGCGCCAGCGTACGCGCAAGCGCCACGCGCCGCAGTTCGCCGCCAGAAAGGGTTTTGGGATCCTCGGCCCCGGTGAAGCCGAACTGCCCAAGGTAGTAAAGCCCGCGATGAACATCGCCTTCAGGACCCAAGCCGGCCTCGACATACGCGAGCGTGCTCTCAAAACCGGCGACATCCGGTTCCTGCGGCAGGTAACGGATAGATGTCCCCTGTTGCACAGCGCGCTCACCCTTGTCCGATTGCACCAATCCGGCGGCGATCTTGAGCAACGTCGATTTGCCCGAGCCGTTACGGCCCACAAGGCACAGCCGCTCGCCTTCAGATACAGACAGTTCGGCACCGTCCAAGAGGGTTGGTCCCCCGAAGGTCAGATGGATGTTGCGAAGGATGAGGAGCGGCGTGGCCATGGGCTCAAATCTGCGTCAAAAGGCGCATGGTCATAGCATTCGGCGCCGGAGACTTATATCGTCATTGTCGGCCGGAAGGCCCACGAGGCGGACGAAGACCCGCCACGCCACTTCACTGGGGAGATTCATGCAAAAGTTTGCCGTTCTGGGTGTGAGCTGCTGGTCGGGCTTTTTGCTCATGGCCCTGGAGTTGTTGTCGGGCCGTATCCTGGCACCCACCTTCGGCAGCAGCATTTATGTCTGGGGCGCCATCATCACCATTTTTATGCTGGCGCTGTCCTTCGGCTATCTGATCGGCGGGCGGATGTCGCTGAAACCACCGAAGGTGAGCACGCTGTGCGGCTTGCACCTTCTCTCTGGGCTGTTGGTGCTTCCAATCCTCGCCTTCGCCGATCCGGTGCTGAACAGCATCTTCGATTATACGCAAGATCCGCGCTTGGGCTCGTTGATCGCCAGCGTGATCCTGTTCTTCCTGCCTGCCTGCGTCTGCGGCACCGTGGCCCCCTATGCCGTGCGCCTTCTGGTGGACGACCCGGCGGCGGCCGGATTTTACGCCGGCTTACAGTTTTTCTTCTCCACGGCTTTCAGCGCTGCGGGTACGCTGCTGACCTCGTTCTACCTGGTGCTGATCCTGGAAGTGAATCAGATTCTCTATCTGCTGCTGGGGATCACCGCAGTTATGGCCGCAACGGCCTTCACACTGTCCCGACGGAGCGCGTCATGATGAAGAACTTCTTCGCCGCCGCCACGCTGATCTTCGCGGCACTCTTGTGCCGTCCCGCCGCGGCGGAACTGAAAACGATCCATTCGGAGAAGTCGCTCTACCGGAACATCTTTGTCACCGAGGAGGGCGATCTGCGTTGCCTCACTTTCAGGCGCGCGACCGCCGGCACGCGTCAGACCTGCAAGATGATGAGTAATCCCAACCATCTCTATTTCCCCTATACGCGCATGATGATCGGTTCGCTGTTCATGAAGCCGCACCCGGGGCGCGTGCTTATTATCGGACTTGGCGGCGGCACGCTGCCTATGACCGTGCACGCCCTCGCGCCTGAAGCCGCCATCGATGTGGTGGAGATCGATCCTGCCGTGGTGAAAGCTGCGCGCAATTACTTTGGCTTTGTCACCGACGACAAGATCAACGTGCATGAGGAAGATGGGCGCGTCTTCGTGAAGAAAGCCATCGCTCAGAAGGCGCAGTACGATCTGATCATGTTGGATGCCTTCGCCGATGACTACATCCCAGAGCACCTGCTGACCCGGGAATTCCTCGAGGAAGTGAAAACAGTTCTGGCACCGGACGGCGTGGTGGCGGCGAATACCTTCTCCTCGAGCGGGCTCTATCCCTATGAGTCCGTGACTTACGCGGCGGCCTTCGGGACCTTCTACAATCTGAAGCAAGCCAACCGCGTGATCTGGGCCCAGAAGAACAACACCCTGCCCTCCCTGGCGACGCTGCAGGAAAATGCCAAGGGATTGGACGCAGCCATGACGGAACGGGGGGTCAGTTCATCCGAACTGCTGTCCGAAGCCTCGACGAAGGTCGATTGGGCCACCAATACCCGACTTTTGACCGATCAGTACATGCCATCAAACCTTTTGAACGCTGCTAGATAGCTGTAATTATTACATTTTATATAAATTCTGGTCGGTGCACTTGACGTTCATGTTGCGGCGCAATATCTAGCGCCCACGTGTTCACTTATCAGGATGTACCCCCGTGCGTTTTCTTCCCGTTTTGACTCTTCCTGTTGTGGCGGGCCTTGCCCTCGGCCTCTTTGCCGCTGCCGCGATGGCTGGCGCCCCCACCGAAATCCCGAACAACGATCCGACGCGGATCTGCGAAAGCCCGCGCCTGACCGCTAACGAGCGCAAGGAATGCCATGCGCTCTTCAAGGCCGCGACAACCGATACCGCGCGGCAGGATGCGTACCGCACGTTCGACGAACCCATTTACGGCCCGGCTGTCCCCAACCGCTAAGCTGATGTTGCAGACGGGCGTGGAAGCGCTTATGCCGCTTCCATGACCGATGCATCTTCTCCAGATTCCTGCCCACGCTGCCAGAAGGCACAGCGTCTTTGCGTCTGTGCTGATATTCCCGCGCCGATCGACAACAAGATCGCGCTCGTGATTCTGCAGCATCCGCAGGAGCAGGACGTGGACCTGGGCACCGCGCGCCTCGCCGCACTTCATTTCACCAACGCGGCCGTGAAGGTTGGTTTGTCATGGCCCAGCCTGAGCAAAGTCCTGGGCCGCGCCGCCGACCCAAAGCGCTGGGCAATACTTTATCTCGGATCAGTCAAAGCGAAGGACCTGGCGCCGGGGCGCGAGGTTGTCGCGCTCACCCGTAAGGGCAACGCCGCGCCCGATCAGGACGCCGCCTTCAAGGACATCGAGGGCATCATTCTGTTGGACGGCACCTGGAGCCAGGCCAAAGCATTGTGGTGGCGTAACGCATGGATGCTGAAGGCCCAGCGCGTGGCCCTCAATCCGCGCCACCCTTCCCGTTATGGCAATTTGCGCAAGGAACCACGGCGCGACGGGCTTTCCACGCTGGAAGCCGCGGGTCTGTTGCTCAGTCGTTTGGAAAATAAACCCGAGATGGAAACAGCGTTGCTTGCCAGCTTCGACAAGATGCTCAGCCGCTACCGCGCTTTCCGCGCGGAGTCCAAAGCTTCCTGAATATCGATCTTGCGCCCTGCCGTGGCGCGTTCATGACCCGGTCGCACGAGGGCGGCCGCATGCATGGCGCGGTCCAAGTACGGAAGCGCCTCGCGTTTCCTGCCGCCTTGCAAAAGAAAATCACCGTAGAAGTAATTGCTGTCCATACCCTCGGGGTCTATGGCCAGTGCCTGCGTGAGGTAGACTTCGGCCTTTTTCTTGTCGCCAAAGCCAAGAGGCCAGGAGGGCATTTCGTAATACAGCATCCCGAGCGATGTCTGAATCAAGCCGTTGGCAGCGGCGGGATCGATGGCCTCCGCCTGGTGCAGAAGGTCACGCGCATTCCTGGCAAGACTGAGCGCTGAAAGATCACCGCGCAATTCGGCCTCGACCAGCAGCGCGAGCGCTTCCCACACGAGCGGCTCGGCCTTGCCGGGATGACGTTCCGCGAGTGCGGTGGCGTCCCGCATGAGATCGCGACCCGCCGCGAATTTTTCGCCCCTGCCCTTCATCTCGTAGCGGATTTCGGCCCAGCGGTTTTCAAGGGCCAGGACCTCGCGATGCATGACGACATCGCCGGTCTCCTGCGCGTGCGCGAGACCGCCCGTCAGCAGGGCTAGCAGGCACAAAGCAAAAACCGGCGTTTTCATCGTCTATCCCGGGTAGGAAAATCCATGCATTGGCGTAATCTAACCTTCCGGCCATGGCGTAAAAGAGGCAGAGGGGGCGCATGAGCGGTTCAGCCAGCTTTTACGACACTTTGACGCCTATGCGCGAGCCGGGTCAGGTGTTCGACGCGCGGCATTATGTCTCCGTGCCCGAGGACTGGTTCCTGGCGGTTTCGGATATTCAAGGTTCAACCGCCGCGGTGGCCACCGGCCAGCATTCGGATGTGAACTTCGCCGCCGCCGCCATGATCGCATCCCTCAATAACCTGTGCGGCGGAGTGATCCCCTATCAATTCGGCGGCGATGGCGCGGTGGCTCTGGTGCCGCCGGAACATGCCGCCAAGGCGCGCACCTCCCTCGCCCAGATCCGACGTTTTGCCTTGCAGGAGTTCAAACTCAACCTGCGTGTGGGTCTGGCGCCGGTATCCGAGATCGTGAAGCGCAACGCCGAGGTACGGGTGGGCCGTTATGAGCCGGCACCCAGCAGCGCCTATGCCGTATTTCTCGGCAACGGCGTCGAGTTGATGGAATCCTCGGTGAAGGGCCGCGGCGATCAAAGCCTCGCCGCTTTGGCCATGATTGGTGATGCCGATGACAACAACGAGCCGCCCGACCTCACAGGACTTTCTTGCCGGTGGACGCCTTTAAGATCGGCTCGCGGCAAAATGCTCGCCCTTGTGATGCGCTGCAAGGATCACGGCACACTGCATGCCGAGCTGACACGCCTCGCGGGCGTGCCAGCACTCAACGCTGCGTCCATGGAAAATTTGCAGGCAAAGTGGCCGCCAAAAGGCCTGCTGCGGGAAGCCAAGGCGCGGAAAAAGGAAAGACCTCTCGCGCTCATCTTCGTCGGCATCGCGCTCTACACACTTCTCAGCGTCATCTGCTTCAAGTTCAAGCTGCGACTGGGCCAGTTCAGCGCCGAGCAGTATCGCGAGTGACCTGACGGCTTTTTTTGTACCGGTCGATTTGAGAGAATTGACCCTGACAGAAGGAGCTGAAGATGGCGAAACGTGGATTAGGTGCGGAGCAGATTGTTTCCAAGTTAAGGCAGATCGAGGTGCTGATGGCGCAGGGCAAGTCTGC
>CANJBL010000022.1 GCA_947472795.1 Fidelibacterota bacterium
AAATCTTCTATACATTGAAGGAGGCGAAGATCGTGATCGAAAACTGGCGGCGACATTACAATACGATCCGTCCGCATTCATCGTTGGGGTACCGTCCTCCGGCACCCGAGGCCATCGTCTGGCCAACGGCAATACCGGTGGATCAAACCCGTGCTCTAAACTAACATTCCAATCGGACCACTCAGTGGGGGCCGGTCAATGGCGCGCAGCCTTGAGAGCAAGAACTGTATATCTCGATTGACGATTTCGACCGCCGGGTTTGTGCTCGCGTTCGGCCTCGTTGCCGCACCTATGGTCGTGCGTGCGGGCGTAAGCGCGCAGGAAGCTGAAGCTCTTAAAAGCACTCTGACACCGATGGGCGCAGTCCGCGCCGGCAACACTGATGGAACCATCCCGGCGTGGATGGGTGGTGTTAGTGCGGGTCAAGGGCCTTACGTGCCGGGCGCCATACGGCCCGATCTTTTTGCAGCCGACAAGCCGTTGTTTTCCATTACCGGCACCAATCTCAATCAGTACGCTGATAAACTTCCCGAAGGTGCAAAAGCGCTCTTCGCGAAATTCCCAGACTACCGCATGGACATTTATCCCACGCGACGCAGTGCAGCCGCGCCACAAAGCGTCTATGACGCGATCGGGGTGAATGCCGTCCGGGCTCATGCGTCAAAAAGCGGAATTGCGAACGGGGTGGAAGGCGCCGTCGGCGGCATTCCCTTTCCAATTCCCAGGGACGGCTTTGAGGTAATGTGGAATCACCTCCTGGCGTTCTGGGGGCCGTCGCGCGAAACGCATCTCAGCACCTATGTCGTCTCAACAGCGGGCCAGATCGACCTCACGTCAGCTTACCGCGAAGTGGCCGATTTTCCGTATTACTACCCTGGCGCGACTCCGAATTCCTTTGGCCGTTATTATTTCAAGACCCGTCATATCGAAGACGCGCCCGCTTCTAAAGCGGGTGAAGGTTATCTCGCCTGGCAGCCCATCGACATCGACCGCGATAAATTCGCCGCCTGGCGTTATGTGCCTGGCGAAGGACGCGCTCGTCGGGGGCCATCGCTTTCCTATGATACGCCTGACCCCAGTGCGTCCGGTTTCCAGACACTCGATGAGTATTATCTCTTCTTTGGTGGGCTCGATCGCTATGACTGGAAACTGCTCGAGAAGCGCGAGATGTACGTGCCCTACAACAACAATCGACTTTATACTTTACCTATAAGCGATGTGTTGGCCCCGGGTCATACCAAGCCCGATGCGCTGCGATACGAATTACACCGTGTCTGGGTCGTGGAAGGCACATTGGCCAAAGGCAAATCGCACATCGTTCCGCGCCGCCGTATATATATCGATGAGGACACATGGTTTGCCGTCTATAGCGACAGCTGGGACGAAGAGGGGCGGTTATGGAAATTCGGTCATGGCACAATGTATGTGATGCAAGACGTGCCCGCCGTCATCCTGGGAAGTCAGTTCATCTATGATCTGGTTCTGGGAGGGTATGTCTATGGTTTCGCTTTTAATGGCGATCCGCTGCAATACAAAGTAACCGCGCCGCACCCAGCCTCGATGCTGACGCCGGAAGCGTTGGCCTCACAGGGCCGCTAATCAGGTAAGTCCGGCGTAGGCAAGACTCGCCAGGCGCAACATCTCGGCCGCCGACATTTCGCCCACCATCACGGTGGCGAGTACATCATCCTGCCATAGGCAAATGCGTGTATCGCCTTGTTTCAGCATCTCGAAGCGTGGCGTGCCCGGCGAGGGCTTGAGATAGACCGTAAAAACACGCTTGTCGTTATTGCGATAGTCGAGCTTCACGGCCTTGCCACCCGGCTGGTTCTCATAAACCTGTACGCCGATGAGTTGGTAGCCCATCTTGGTAAGGTCGGGCGTCTTCACTGGCATATCAAGCGCCGTGCTGACGATGCTGGCCGTGCTTTCTCCACCGATCACCGGCGGAGGCGCGGGCAATGTATTGGTATGTGCGGCGACGGCTTCCGCTACGATTGTTTCATGGTTGCTGATCTCACCCGTGCGATAGAGAGTCCAGCCCGCGACCGCTAACGCTACGCACGCGGCAGCTGCTATGGCCCATTGACGGATATTGGAGTTGGCGGCCACCAATAGCGACTTAGCTTTAGGGCCGGCGGCGATCAACGCGACCCAGTCGGCGGGTAGGGATTCGTCCACCAACGGCCCGTAAACCTCGTGCAGTTGCGACTTATCGGAATTATATGCGGCAACCTTTTTGGCTAACACCGTATCGCGTTGCAGAGCTGCCGCAACCTTGGCGGCGCGCGGCGCATCCAGCTCACCATCGATAAAGGCGTGCAGTTCTTCGTCTGTCGGTGTCGGATATTCGGTCATGCGCTTTTATCCGACAATGGCCTCTGGGGCCCTTGGGTGGGCGCTTCGAGGGCAAAACGTAAGCGCTCGCGGGCCCGGGCAAGACGCGACATCACTGTGCCTAAGGGGACGGCCAGTTCCTCGGCCACTTCCTTATAATTCAGCCCTTCCAAACCCACGAGCAGTAGAATCTGCCGATGCTCTAAGCTCAACGTCGACATGGCGCGGTGAAGGTCCAGTGCTGCTGCTGTGTCGCGCGCGGGTGCGACTGCCATAAGGCTATTTTCAACGTCAGCTAGTTCCACAGTGCCACCTTGCCGGCGTTTGCGGCGAAGTTCGTCGATATGGAGATTATGCAGAATGGAGCGCAGCCATCCACCGATGCGCTGGAGATGTTCCAGCTTTGCCGATTGGCGAAGCGCGCGTTCAATACAATCCTGCACCAAATCATCCGCAGCTGCCTTATTACCAATCAATACCTGCGCATAGCGGCGAAGCGCCGGAAGTTGAGCCGTTAAGGCCTTGGCGAAATCGTCTTCTCGGCGCGCCGTCACGTCATCCCCCGCCTTCAGTCACCGCGCAGCGCTTTTTGCGGTTCTTCGCGATCATCATTCCAGCGCTCGCGACAGTCAAATACCTGAGATTTGACCAACCGAATGCTGGCGATGATGAAGCGGGGCGCGAAAGCCTTCCCGGAATTCAGCAGATTACCCGATCTGGGTCATCCGCCTCGAAACCTCTCCGCTCTCTCCGAATATCTATCCCAAAGACGTCGCCACGCTCTGGTTTATTCCATGCGATACGGCGGTTTTTACGTCCGTAATAGTTAATGGCGTGGATTTCCCTGAAGTGACTAAGGGTTAATAAGCGGCCATTCATTTCCCTAACTTTCGCCGCAAAATTTTTTGTTTCGAGGGAATATTGAGGCCTGTGCCGGCGTCTTAGGGGCGATCGGTCAGGAATTGGGACGGGCCGGTCTGGGACCTTCGCTTGGCGCACGGTCATACACCAGAGGGGTGGCCGAACCACGCGTCGAAGCCCGCCGACACTAGTCACTTTCCAATTTTACTTATGAAAAGCGGAGGTTCGAGATGCGTCTTACTCCTCGTATGCTGTTCCTGGCTGGCGCCGCACTGGTTTCGGTGGGTGTCGTGGCCGACACCATTCCAACGATCAAAATCCCCGATAGCTATTTTCTCGGTCAATCGCCAACTGCAAAAAATAAGCCCGCTTCAGCGGGCTTGGAAACCGCCGCTGCTGTGAATGGCTCGCTCTACGCTGTTATCGCACCGACATATAACGGTGCGGGTGGGGCAAGCTCCTATATCCGCCTTTTCAACGGCGGCAGTGCTGCCGCGAACTTCAGTGTCACCGTCATCGGCTCTCCCTCGGGCACGACACTGGGCACAGCGAATATTTCTATCCCGGTCCGCGCGTCCATCCAGTACGCGCTAAACGGCACGAGCCCGCCGGGCATCCTGCAGCTTGCCAACGCAGCGGCGCTTCCTACCGGCGATACTGGTTACTCGCTCTACGTTCAGAGCACCGAGCCCACGGCAGGCTATGCGCATGTGGTCTATAACTCGGTGAATACCTTCTTCGAGAACGTCAGCATTTGTTCGAACCTCCTCAATCAATCAGTGAAGTCAGTGGTCAACAGCGCCGTGCTGACCAACATCCACACGTCACTGTTCGCCAGCAATTATCCAGCTACGGTGACCATCCACAATTACTGGAATGCTCAAATCTCCTATCGTGCGACCGTGGTTGATGCGGCGACCGGTACAATTAAGGGGCAGTTCAATATTCCAATTGCCGCGAACGCTTCGTATTCGGCGCCGTGGAGCTTCTTCGAGCAGTCGGTGGGCTGGACACCTACCGCCGCCGAATTGCATGCCAATCTCGTCATAACAGATCCGGCAGGGGTTGCTCCTGCGGTCGTTCTCGGACAGACCATCACCAATTCCAATTTTGCTGGTGGTCCTGCAGCCGTGAACATGTCCACGGTTTGTGCCGTGAATGCAGCGGTTGTCGCCAGCAGTGGTGGCGGCAGCGGCGGCGGCGGCATCAGCTACTAAAGGAACAGCGCGCGAGATCATGCCATGCCGCGGGAACGTTGAATCAACTCCCGAGCGACGGACCTAGCGGATGGGTATGGGTGACCCCGGAGGCTCGAAGAGCCGTCCGGGGTCTGCCCTTCACATGGATCGCCCGCATGGGATCGCCAGAGAACAATCCTTGAAACAAATGCAAAACACCCGCGAACGTCATGCACGGGAAGGCGCTCTGTTACAGCACATCTCGCGGCGATTTCTGACCGATCTGAGGCAGCATACGCCTCAGGATGGCATCTTTGAGGATAAAGTGATGGTAGAGGGCGGCGCCCACGTGGGCGACCAGCAGCGCGTAGAGCAGATATTGTCCGTTGTCGTGCAAAGTCTGGAAGCGATGAGACAGCCGCAATCCCAGAGGCACGATGCGCGGCAAGTCGAACAAGCCATAGACGGTAATGTCTCGGCCTCGGGCGGCAAGACCCACATAGCCCGTGATAGGCAATGCAAACAGCGTTACATAAAGCAGACCATGGGTCGCCGCTGCAGCGACTCTTTGGCTTCGAGGGGTGCCTATCGGCAAGGCCGGGGCCGGATGGAACAGGCGCCAAATCAAGCGGAAAGCCGCCAGCAGGACGATGCTAACGCCAATGGATTGATGAATGGCCAACGCTTGCTGCGTAGCCTCCGCATCGTCGGCATCACCTACGATCAGGCCGAAAACTACGGTAACAGCAATGAGCAATGCAATGGCCCAGTGGAGAAAAATCGCCACAGGTCCAAACTTTTCCGGCGCCGATTGCATGGTACAGTACCCCTCCGTTGGGTCAGACGATAATCCTGGAGGGAAGAAAGTGTCATCAATAATTTCTTGGAAACTTGCGCTCAGCTCGGCCGCTGCCGGCATGTTGCTCTGTTCATCGCAAGCCTTTGCCGTCGATTGGGCGAAGGTGCCGGCCACGGATATCGCGCTGTTCTATCCAGCGCAGATCTCCATGGAGAAACTGGTGACGAAAGGCCGCCATAGCGGCGGATCCAAGTTCCTTGCGGGTAAGAACTGCTTCGCTTGTCACGGCAATATCGATGAGCGCTCCATCGGCGGTTTGATGGTTGACGATCCGGACAACGAACCGAAGCCTATTGTCGGGAAACCCTCCTTCGTAAACGTGAAAGTCAAAGTCGCTCACGACACCGACAAGGTTTACATCAACCTCGATTTTGATCCCGGTAAGCAGCCTAACTCCATGATGGACAAGGAGTTCGAGACCAAAGTGGCGCTGATGATCGACGATGGTGCTGTACCCGAGGTGGGTCGCGCGGGATGTTATGCAGTCTGCCACGACAATCTCAACAGCATGCCGAGTGCACGCGAAGAGACGACCAAATATGTTTCGGCATCGCGTGTGGTCATGTCGCCCATGGGCGGATCAGAGATCAAGCCGCAGGCTGATATCGACAAGCTGCACGCCGCGGGCGGATTCATTGAATACTGGCAGGCGCGCTTGAAGCCCGGCGCAAAGGCTGTCCCTGTAGATGGCTGGATTCTGGAGAAGCGCACCGAGAACAAGACCCCTGCCGTTGCAACTGACGCTACGCAAAATGGGACGGCTTGGTCCGTGACATTCAGCCGCAAACTCAAAGGCGCCGGCGAGAACCACAAAGATATCGTTCCCGGTAAGATCTACAACGTCGGATTCTCAATTCACGCGGGCTACACGCAGCAGCGCTTCCACTATGTCTCGTTGGAACGCACGCTGGTGCTTGACGAAGGCAAAGCCGACTTCGTCGCCGCCAAGCAATAGCGATGGAGTAATATGCAGGGCCGTCTTTTTTGGTACGTACTGACGGCCCTGTGCTTGGTGTCTTTGGCGCCAAGCCCCTCGGCGCGCGCGGCCGATATTCCCGCGCGCGGCATTCTGGGCGATGCCAGTGCACCGCAAGCCTGTACGAAGTGTCACGACGAGCCAGCGCTTTCCAGCATTTTTCATACCGCTCACATGGTAAAGGCCGATCCGCGTACGCGCGTTGAAACGGAGGGCTGCCAAAACTGCCATGGCGACAGCAGTGGCCACGCAGCCATCATGCGACCCAATCAGGTGCGCCCGGCGCCAGGACGCGTTTTTAAGGGCCCGCAAGCGTCGCCGGTGGATGTGCAGAATGAAGCCTGTGTGAGTTGTCACCAGGGCGGACCTACCATGCACTGGCCTGGAAGCGCCCACGCGGCCTCCGACATAGCCTGCACCAGCTGCCATCAGTCTCACGCTGTACGTGACCCGGTTTTGGTGAAAGTCAGCCAACCTGTAATTTGTTTTACCTGTCACGCGGATCGCCGGGCCGATGCGCTGAAGCCGTCTCACCATCCAGTTCTGGAAGGTCGCATGGCGTGCTCCGACTGCCACAATCCTCACGGCACTGTTGGCCCAAGCCTGCTTAAGGCCGGCACGGTCAATGATACCTGTCTCACATGTCACGATGAGAAGCGCGGGCCCTTTTTATGGGAGCACGCGCCCGTTCAAGAACAGTGCACCATTTGCCATACGCCCCATGGCAGCGTTCAGCAGACGTTGCTGAAGCAGCGCGTACCCTATCTGTGCCAGGATTGCCACGACAGCTCGCAGCACAATAGCCAACCCTTCAGCGGCACCAATCTGCCGGGCAGTGTTCTGCCGTCGCGTCAGCTCGTGCAGCGTGCTTGCCTCAACTGTCATAGCGAGATTCATGGGTCCAACCACCCGGGTGGCGTGAGGTTCACCCGATGAAACGCTTCCGCGCCTCCCTGTTGTTTGCCCCGCTACTGTTTGCTGGCTCGGCGCTTTTGCCATTTGCGCCTTCCGCGCATGCCGCTGCGGACGACAATCCCTTCGCCTTCGGTGCTGCCGCGCCAACACCCGAGCCGCCGCCTTTATTCTTGAATTCTGCGGAGGCGGGCGTTGGCTATTTGAGCCACGATTCCTACTTCTTCGGGCGCTATGGTGGGGTAACAGGACAGGGACCGTTTGCACTGTTCAAGAGTACTCTTAACGGTGGCGATGATTGGGACAAGGGCCGCCGTTTCTGGAATGCTGATGCCGCCGTTTATGGCTTCGACACAGTGTCGATTTACATCCGTGGTGGTCAGCGAGGAGCGTGGAAGGCTTCGGGCTTTTTCGATTCTTTCACGAGGTCCTATACGGAGTCCGCCCGCACGCCTTTCGATGGTGTTGGTACTGGCTCGCTGACGTTACCCACCAATTGGCAAGGGGCTGCAAATTCTGCGCAATTCTCGCGGCTGATTCAGGATTTGAAGCCGCTCGCTCTGAAAGTCGATTGGAAAACCGTGGGTGGCGACCTCGTTATGAATCCGTATGACGGTTACGAAGTGCGTCTCGGCTTCTCCTACCGCAATCGCCAGGGCATACGCGGTCAGAGTTTGCCTTTTGGGCAGGAATCGCTATTTGCGGTTGGCGTCTTCTTCCCGCAGCCTGTCGATTATGACACGCGACAAGCCAGTGCATCCGTTGCTTACACCGGCAAACAATTGCAGTGGTCGCTCGGTTATACCGCTTCGCTGTTCAGCAGTGCTGTGGACTCCGTCCAAGTTCCCAATCCATTCTCCCGTTCCCTAGGTGCTCCATGGCCTGCTGGGGCGTTCGCCGGGTATCCCTTTGCCATTGCACAGTATGGACTACCGCCGGATACCAGCTCCCACCAAGTCCTCGCCACCGGAGCTTATAGCCTGCTGCCCAAGACGCGCATGACCTTGCGCGTCTCCTATATGATCCAAAGCCAGAACGATCCGTTTCTGCCCTATACATCCTCGCCGCAGCTGGTGGCGCGCACGCCGCTGCCGCGAACGTCTTTGGATGGCAAGGTTCACAAGACCCACATCGCAGTCGGCCTAACGTCGCGCGAGTGGAAGGATATTGATATCGCCGCAAGTTACAGCTTCGACAGCCGGCAGAATCTTACGCCCATGGATGTATATAGCTATGTTGCGAACGAGGCGCAGGATCAGGTGGTGCCGCTGGTGGCCGGCAATAGCCGTTATATCCGCCTCAGTTTGCCGCATAGCTTTACGTTTCATCAAGCCAAGGCGGAAGCCGGGTACCGCATCCTACCGCGCACGCGTCTTTCGCTGACATATACCGGCGACTTCCAGCACCGCAGCGATCAGGAAGTCGCACGCACGCAAGAGCAAACCATCAAAGCCAAGGCCCTTACTACCTTTGCCACCGGCTCCGCCTGGATCTCCACCAGCTATGCGGCGCGCGACGGCTCGCATTACGACGTGGCGCTGCCGTGGGTACTGAGTCACCTGCCGGCCTACCTGAACGCCGCGCCGCAAAACGCTTCTATCGAGCAGCCGCTCCTGCGCAAATACAATCTGGCTGATCGCCGCAGAACGGAAACCAAGGGCGGCGCCACCTATGACATTACGCCCGCCGCGGCGGTGAATATCTCTGGCGGCTTTGCCCACGATGATTATCTGCATTCGCTCATGGGCTTGCGTACATCCAGGACTATAATGTTCGACACCGACGTGTCCTATGTCGTGAACAAGGATGTCTCCGCTTCAGCTTTCTACAGTTTTCAGCAGATCCATGCAGATCAGAACGGCTATTTGATCTTCGACACCACCAATGGCAATCCTGCGCGAGCCTGGAGCGGTCAGAACAAAGACACAATTCATACAGCGGGAACCAAACTCACTTGGCAGGCTTCGCCCAAGGTGAAATTCGATAGTTCCTACACGCTGTCCGATGGCACCAACCGTATCCGCATTCAATCTAATCCTGTGAGGATAGACAGCACTTCGGCGCCGCTTCCGGGCGCGCGCGATATCACGCACGCAGCATCGCTTGCGGGCGAATATGCATTCCGCGCCAATACGTCGCTGCGCCTGGGCTACGCCCTCGAGCGTCACATTAGCCGCGATTGGCAATATGCGGGTCTCGGTACAGCTCCCGTGTCTCAAATCCTGGGTTCCGGGATCGAGCCACCGCGTTATACGGCTCACGTGATCTGGGCCACAACCCGCTATCAATTCTGATGAGCCTCTAACGGCAAAGAGATTGCCCATGCTGCCGACCAAACAGCCTTTTGAACGCATCGCTCTCAATCGCGTGACGTTCGGTGCCCGGCCAGAGGATATAGATGCCGTGCGCCGCATGGGTTGGCAGGCCTGGGTCGCCGATCAACTGGCGCCGCCACTCGACGATGAGCCTGCGATTCTGGAACGTATCGCGCCGCAGACCATGCGGATTAAATACGCCGTACAGTTGCCGGCAGGCGATTCACCGGGTTGGCCGGCAATCGATGAACGCCGCAAGTTCAACTATTGGCGTACCGATATCACTTCCATTTGGAGGATGGTGGTGCGCACGGAATATGATATCGCGCCCAACGAGCGCGCGCGTATCCAAACAGAACTTGGCGCTGCCACCTGGATCCGTAACGCCCACGCCGATTACCAAGTGCGTGAGTTCACGACGGATTTCTGGAATTCGCATTTCAACGTCGGTCGCCAGGAAGACGTCTATGCTTCGGCGGCGTTGGCTGTTTACGATCGCCAGGTCGTCCGACCGAATGTTTTTGGCAACTTCCGCGTTTTTCTGGAAGCCGTGGCGACGAGTGCCGCCATGCTGCGTTACCTGAATAACGCCGAAAGCGGTGCTACGGCTCCCACCGAGAATTATGTGCGTGAGCTTTTAGAGTTGCATACTCTCGGAGCTCCCGCCTATTTCGGCGTTGGGGTAACGGCTCCTGGCACTGTGAACGTTGCTGGCGCGACGGTAGCTACTGGTTTCACGGATGCCGATATCGTTCAGGCCGCGCGTGCTTTTTCGGGATGGACGATCGAACACGGCCAGGCGAGCGCCAATGGTCCGTTGCCTTTCACGGGCAAGTTTATCTTCAATCCCGTGCAGCACAATTCGGCGGCCAACATGTTCATGGGGGTGGATCTCTCGCGTTTGCAGGGGATGGCGCAGGGCCGTAAGATTCTTGACATCGTTGCCGCGCATCCAGCCACGGCAAATTTTGTTTGCGGCAAGCTGTGCCGGCGCATCTACGGCGATCACCCGCCATCCGCGGCCTTTAACCGCGCTCTCGCCGCATGGACCGAACACCACGACAAGTCAGACCAACTCAAACGGGTGGTCTCGGCCATTCTGCTGGGTGAAGATATTGGCGCTGGCCCTGTGGTGAAGGTCCGCAGGCCTTATGAACGCATGATGGCGCTCTTCCGCACCACTGGCACCATCGTCAACGCCTATGACGGTGCGGCGGACTCCCTGCAATCGGTAGGCGACGGCGCCTATGCATGGCCCACGCCGGAAGGAAGACCGGACCGCAATGCTGATCAGCTATCCGCGGCTGCGAACTTACGCTTCTGGAATCTGATGTTTCAAACGCTCGATCATCCGGCTTTCCAGACCAGCTTTGCGAGCCAGACTCCGCGTGAACTCGCCGCAAATCCGGAGGGCATCGTCGCGTATTGGGTGGAGCGTATGGTGGGCGCGCAGTTGCGCCCGGAAGGTATGCAAGCCCTCGTCAGCGATGCCTTGGCGCCGATCGGTATCATCGCTGCGTATCGCTCGGGCGGTATCCTCAACATCGAAGGTGCCTCGCGACGTTTGGCGGTGCTGATAGCGACCTCGCCAGAATTTGCGTTGCGATAAGGAGTTGGTGTTATGAAACTATCTCGTCGCGCACTTATCGCCTCCGCTTTGACCGCCGGTGCCGGCGGCGCGGCTTTCACCGCGTTGTCGCCCTCGTTACGCGTGGCATTCAATGCCGCGAAAACGCACGGCGCTACGACCCACTCTCGCGATATTCTCGTCGTGGTCTTCTTGCGCTTCGGCAGCGATGGTCTTCAGATGGTCGCGCCTGCCGAAGATGGCGACTATCAGGACAATCGGCCAACTATTGCCGTGAGAAGTTCCGGCGATAACCCGGGTATCCATATCGGGGCCCTGGACAGAGTGCCGTTCTTTTTCTCGCCCCATATCCCCGAACTGAAACCGCTCTATGACGCGGGGCACCTCGCAGTGGTTCATGCCGTCGGCTTGCCGACCCATACGCGCAGCCACTTCGAGAGCCAGGATATGATGGAACGAGGTGTCACTGAAAACACAGGCCCTTTGAACGGAGGGTGGGTGGCACGTCATCTTATGGCGCACGACCTCGGCCTCGCTCCCCTGGCTGCCATTGCCAGCGCAGCCGATGTGCAGGCGTCCTTGCGCGGATATGGAGGTGCGGTCGCTATTCCCGATGTCACGCAATTCAATGTCACGGGCGGCGATTTCAATTTGAATGTCATCGAAGCTTTGAATAAAGGCAGCGAGCCCCACGCCGCCGGCGTACGCGCCACCATTGGGATGATCCGCTCCGTGCGCGAAAGCCTAAAACACATCACCGAGGGCTATACGACGTCACAAGACTACCCGACGGGTGAGTTCGCCACTTCAATGCGCTCGATCGCAAATCTGGTGAAGATGGATACAGGCATGGAAGTGGCGACGGTCGATTTCAGCGGCTGGGACCATCACTATAAGATGAACACATACTTTCCTGGGCATGCGCAGCAGCTTTCCAAGACATTGGCGGCTTTCTGGGAAGACATGAAGGACTATCAACACCGCCTCACCGTTGTGACGATGACTGAGTTCGGACGCCGTTTGCAGGAAAACACGGCGGGAGGCACGGATCATGGTGCTGGGTCGTTCATGTTTGTGCTTGGGGGTGCTGTGAACGGAGGCAAGATCTATGGCCGCTGGCCGGGTCTCAAGCCGAACCAACTACGCGAGGGCGATCTTGCTATCACGACAGACCTGCGTCAGGTTTTGCAGGAAGTCCTCGTGAAGCGCCGGCAAGAGTCCAACTTACATGCGGTCTTTCCTAGTTTGGGCTACGAACCTCTTGGCATGCTCAATGGTCTCTCATCAGCCGAGTCTCTCAGTCTCCCTCGTACATAAATGGCCTCCGTCTGTGTCTGATCACGGACATTTTACCTCAAAATAGGAAACGGCGGTTTTAAGTCCCTCTGGATCAAACGTTCTACGGTTGTGAATTCGCGAGGATTTGCGAGGAAGACCGTGGCACGGGCTTTGGTTTCGGTTCTATACTACTCGTGCGAGTAGAGGAGGAAGCCAATGGCGTCAAATTCCAACGTGCCGCCTTTCCAAGCCATGATCCTGGAAGATCATGACTTTCAGCGGAAAATTGGCGCACATGTATTGAAAACCTGTGGTGCTGCCGAGGTTCTGGAAGCCGCCAATGGCAGCGACGCGATCGCGCTTCTGGATGCCCGCCAGAATCCTCTCGATATCATGGTCTGCGACCTGAATATGCCCGGTATGGATGGGCTGGAATTCCTGCGCCACATCGGCCTGCGCCAGAATTCTGTGTCGGTCATTCTGGCCAGTGGCATGGAAGCCTCCATCCTTCGGGCCGCCGAAATGATGGCCCGCAGCTATGGCGTGCGCATTATTGGCGCTGTGGAAAAGCCGCTCTCGGAAGGCAAGTTGATGCCGCTGGTCCTGCGGCATTTCAGCCAGCATCTGGTATCCCCGCGCAAGCAAGTGGCGGCCATGCCCGTCGCGGAGATTAAGAACGGCATCGCTCGTGGTGAATTTGAACCCTTCTTCCAGCCCAAAGTGGATATGCACACCTGCAAGCTCGCGGGTGTGGAGGCGCTTATGCGCTGGCGCCATCCGAAAGCCGGCATGATCCAACCGGGAGCCTTCATCCCGGTCATGGAGGCCAACGGGATGATCAATGACGTCACTTTCGTCCTGGTGGAGAAGTCCTTACAAGCGGCGCGCGACTGGCGCGATCAGGGATATCCCATCACCGTGGCAATCAATTTGTCCGTGGACTCCCTGCGCGACACGACCCTGCCTGATCGCTTGATGCGAATGGTCACAGCCGCGGGGCTCGCCCCCGACAGCTTAACCGTGGAAGTCACGGAAACAGTGGCTATGACGGATCTTGGGCATTCACTGGAGACCTTGGCGCGGTTGCGCATGAAAGGCTTCGGACTTTCAATCGACGACTACGGCACCGGCTTCTCGTCCATGCAGCAGCTGACTCGTGTGCCGTTCAGCGAACTTAAGATCGACCAGGTCTTCGTCACGGGCTCCAGTAAACAAGACATCCTGCAAGCTCTATTGACTGCAAGCGTCAGCATGACCAAGCGCTTAAAGCTGAAGAGTGTCGCGGAAGGCGTCGAAACAGAACAGGATTGGCAAAGCGTGAGTCGGGTCGGCTGCGATGTGGCGCAAGGCTATTTCATAGGGCGGCCAATGCCGCGGGACGAGCTCATCGGCTGGTACCGCGACTGGATGGGTGCCCACAACAATGTAGCTGCATCGGAGTAAGGCCGTCGTATCGACCACGAATGAGGTGAAGCCATGATTGCTGCAGATCCGTTAACGCGGCCGGATTTTGACTACGAGGCTCTGAAGGAAATTTTCGGCAACAACTCGGACGCTCTGCGAAAAGCCTTGCGCCGATTTGATGAGTCCTTGGTAAGCGATCTCGCTGATTTGAAACGGGCACTTCAAGCGCACGACGTACTGCAAACGGAATTGATTGCTCACCGCTTAAAGGGCGCCGCAATGGTCGCCGGTGCGAATGCCTTGGCGGATGCATCGCAGACCTTGGAGGTCGCTGCGCGCAATGCAAGCAATCCCGATTGGTCGGCACTTTCAGACCTAATGCACCATGTCACGCGCGCGACGGATGCACTCGCCGTGTTGATTCGCGAAAAGCGCGACACACCGCTCTTAAATTGACGTCATGGACCAAAATAGGCCGCTGCACCGTTTTATCCAGCAGGAACGGCAATACGAGGTCCGTCATGAGCGTATCAAAAATCTATAAGAATATAGCTTTGTCTCTAATCGCACTCGCCGTGCCGGAGACGGCCTATGCCTTGAGCGCTATTAGCGCCCGATATGATGGGCAGTACACCGCTCAGACTCAGGTCGCATCGAGCGTCAGTGCCGGAGCAACGTGTGGCGAATTTGCGATGCCCCCTATAACTATCACAAAAGGGATGATTAGTGCGGCGCGGACGGAGCAACCTGCGGGGCGTGGGTTCATCACCGAAGAGGGCTTCGTGGAAGCGTCGTTTACATCGCCAACTGGCGGCAAAATCGACGTAAGCGGACGTTATGAGAACGGCGAGATCGTGGCGGGCGCTTTGGACAATACGTCTGGCTGTGCATGGATCGTGCACTTGCGCCAATAGTTAGCGTGCGATGACCCAATAGTTAGCGTGCGATGACAGCGTTGCGAAAGGCGAGCGGCCTTGCAATCATGTGCATGGGTTCCAGCCCTGAACCCGTTCCATGAACCGTGATATCGCCGAAGTCGAAGATGCGACCAAGGATAGACTGATCCACATCTATGCTTTCGACCTTGTCCATATTCATTTCAATGGTCTGACGGCGGATAAAGCCGTGTTTCAGGATAACGCGTCTATCCGTCACGGCTACCTCCGTCGTGAAGCGTTTGAACCAACCTTTCACAAAGAATGCCAGCGCGAGAAAAAACATTAAGCCAGCAGCGCCAGCTGCGAAACCTGAGCTGTCATCATCGCCCGTTGTTGCTTGCGCAATTCCGGCGCCAATAGCTGCCACAAGAAATGCAATGGCTGGCAGATAAACCAGCCAGTGAATTGATCCTCGATAGCCCACCGTCTCACCGGGCTGCAGGACCTTTTGCACGTAGCTCATGCCTGTTCTCCAAAAAGCCGCTTATCACCGGCACCGTGAGACATAACGTTCCAGCAAAAGCTATGGCCCCGGATTGTTTGACGGAGCCGGTGACGCAGGAGGTGCCGCAACGGCCGGAGGTGCCCCATCGGGCGGTGCATCGGTGGCAGGTGTGCGGTCGAATTGGATATTCGGCCCCAAACCGGGTAAATCGTCGCGCGGCTGAGCAGGCATGCCTGGAATCATGCGCCCGCTCACTTGCCCCAATCCCACCATGGAATAAAGGGGGCACGTCGGTTTGGTCTCGCCTTCCTTCGCGCGCCGGGCAACATGGTTGATGACTTTCTCTGTGCCGGTGAAGTAGGTGCACTTCATCATCGCAAGGCCGTTGGCGGGCGCATCGACCTGCTCGCTGGGTGCGATCAGAATGCCATAGCCGTTGTTGTGGGCAGCAATGCCTGCCAGCACTAATCCGAAAGCTAGACCCAGGCCTATTTTGCGAATGAGCCGTTTGGTCATTTCTTCCGGTGTGTGGCGCGGGGTCCAGCCGGTAGCGGTCACGCGGTCTCCTCCCTGGCAAGAATTCAGGGTTCGAAGTTGTACTTGAGTTTCACCTGGCCATAAATCGCATTCGTACGAGTGATGCCAAAAGCCGGACCAGGCATGAAAAATCCGCCGTAAAACTCAATTTCAAGCCCCTGACGATCGCGGTTGCCGTAAGCAACGTCGACGGCATTGCCGGCATTCCGGGCGACGCCCACCGGCTGTCTGTTCAGACGCGCTGCCACCCAGCCGCCCTTGGCGTCGTCGAGAACGTAGTGATGCACCAGTAGATCCAACGAGCTTTGCTCGTTTGGCCGAAAGCCAGTTGCGAGCGTCGCGACGGCCAAATTGGAAAGATCCGCATCCAAAGCTTCGCCATAGTATTTAAAGCGCGCGACGCCGCCAAAATCTCCGCGATATTCCTGCAAACCTGTTGCACGGTAGCGATGATCAACGCCGTCGCCCGGCGTACCATCGCCGGAGCCCCGGGCGTAGCTGGCGGCGACGTAAGGCTGCCACTTACTTTGGGTGAACCTATAAAGCGCGCCGGTATCATACGCGTAAGCTTTCAGATCCTCGCGCAATGTGTGTCCGCGTAGAATCGAAACATCCGCCCAATAGGAAGCCACGCCATCGGGCAATGTACCGCGCAGGCGCGGGCCGAAATATGTCTGGTCGGAAATCCCCGGCACGTTCACCAGGTTCTGCGCAATAATGAACCCGCCGACGCGCAGCGCCGGGGTGAAATTATGCTCATACGTTGCGATGTAGTTGACGCTGTGATGCTCGTCGTGGAATCGGAAGAAGTTGTTGGGCACCCAGTCGCGCGTGGCTACCACCACCTGGGTAAAGTCGGTTGGCGTACGGTACTGCAGCTGAATGGCATCATTCTTGTGGTCCGAACTGGCAAAGAGCCAGTTGCGGTAGTCGGTCATACGCGTGAGTCCCACGATCGCGACAGCGCCCGGTAAAGGTTCCCAACGGGCATAGATCTCACCGGGTTCTAACTCCATCCTGTATTCTTCGGGAGCCCCGGTATGGCGCACAATGGTTTCGCGCTTTAACCGCATCGTTATCAGAAAGCGGAAATTTCCGGGATCGTCATAGAGCAGAAGCGGCTGCAGTATCGGCCGTACTGTCCAGATGTCGTCAGGCTGAACCGAGTTGAAATCACGCTCCAGCTGCAAGCGGCTTTCAAAGTGGGTCACAAGACCCATGGACCATTTATCATTGATGATGAAAGGTGCCGCCGGCGGCGCATCGGGCGGCAGCGGCGGCGGTGGTCCAGCCGGTTCGCCTGCAAATACAGACGTCGGTGAGCCTATGGCCAACAGCACATTGAGCACGGCCGCCAGGACATGCCGGCGTGCACGCATCTGATGCGAAAAGAAGATCATCCCCGAAGACGGCTGAAGTAGATTTAAGCCTAATCTGAAGAGACCATAGGGCGAGCAGGGAGTAATCCAAAGCAGAAATATGCTTTTATCCCAAGAACTTGTGGCTCAATTTCATCAGCCTAGCATCATGTTGACGGTGGGCCGGGCGAGACCTCTAATGAAAGACCGCCGTGAATTTCAAATCTCCGTACCCAGCTATGTCGGGTCAGTTCGATGCTCTAGTCTTGTTGATGGGAAGCTCCACGCGGAGCCTTAAGGGAGAATGCCATGCGTCGAATGCCAATTCTGAAAATCCTTTGGCTCGCACTGCTCGTGACGAGCGCCGTGTTTACAGCCGGGAGCTTCGCGCCGAGCGTTCGCGCCGATGAAGATGATCCCGTAAAGGCAGAGTTGGAAAAGGCTGCCAATGCCGCTGCTGTGGCCAAGGCAGGGGACCTTCTGCGCAATCCCCAGTCACCTGTTATCGGCAATACCAAGGCCGATACAACCATCGTCATTTTCACGGATTATCAGTGTCCTTACTGCAAGGCGGCGGAGCCGCGCGTCTTGCAACTCACCAAGGACGATCCCGGCGTGAAGGTCGTGATCAAGGAATTCCCAATTCTTGGACCTGCATCCGTCGTGGCGACCAAGGCTGCGCTCGCCGCTGTGAAACAGGGCAAGTATGAAGCCTTTCATAATGCATTGATGGCCTTCCGCGGCACGTTGACGGAGGACGTGATCTTTTCGACGGCGAAGACTGTGGGTTTAGATGTGGAACGGCTGAAGAAGGATATGATCACGCCCGAGATTACCGATCAGATTATCGACAACTACAATCTCGCCCGTGCCATGAAAATATCGGTGACGCCCGGCTATATGGTGAATAGCCACGTCCTGTCAGGCGTCTCCGCCAAGACTATGACGTCGCAGATCAACTTCCCTCGGGAAGTAGCCGCGGCGCGCGCTGCCGGCAAATAGACACTATTCAATTATTCAAAGTACGGCGGCCCTTGGCTCGGGGCCGCCGTATGAATACAGCATAAGCAGATTGTGCGCGCTTCTAGTACCGGCGGTACCAGCCGTTGCACGAGTCGTCGAAGCTACGGGCGCACCACATGCGGTGCTCGCGGAGCGCCATGCGGCGATCAAAAGCCCGATCTGAATAGTGATCGTGCCACCAACGCTGATGGGAATCATCAAAGGTTACGTCATAATAAGTGTCGTCGTAATAGCCAGATCCGCCGCCACACGCGGCGAGGGATAACAGGCTGCAAGCGGCGAAAACGGCAAGGCCAATGCGTTTCATAAATCTCTCCATGGGGATAAGTCCCCTTACAGAGCAAAACGCATCATTTTCAGCTTAGTTCCGGCACATATCCGTTAGGGCGCCTTGGCAGCGCCCAATAGCTCTTCTTTGAGGAATTTAACCGTACGGGAGAGGCCGTCCACACCGTTTTTGTTGTTCATATTGGTGCCAAAGCCGTGGGCTTCGCCGGGATAGGTCACCAATTCCACGCGCCCTCCCTGGGCTTTCGCGTCGCGCGCCAATTCTTCACCGGCTTCGACGGGTATGATTTGATCGGCGGTGCCATGCAGGATCAAAAGCGGCGGATAATGCCGAACGACGTTCTTCAAGGGCCATGGCTCGGTTCCGTAATAGACGACAGCGGCACTGATTTTAGGGTCCAAAACGACGGCGCCGGCGGCAAGGATGCCGCCGTTGGAAAAGCCTACCAAAGCAATTTTGCCGTTGGACTGCTTCTGCCTCAGAATGTTGTCGGCGACGTCGTCGATCAACCGCGCCCAAGACTCATATCGGTCTTCAAATTCGCCATTTCTGCCTTCTTCGTCGGCCCGGCTGTAGTAATAGACGATGTAAGCATCAATGCCTGCGCTCGCCAAAGTAGCGGCATAGTGATTGTAGTCGGCAATGCGCTTGCCTGAAATGCCGCCGGCACCATGTAGCATCAAAGCGGTAGGGCGCGGGGCCTCGCCGGGGGCGTGAAAATGAATCACGCGCACCTCTCGTTCCCTGGCCGGAATTTTCATTTCCGTGCCTTGAACGTCCACGTCTGCCTTCGCGTCAGGCGCGAAAAATGCTAGCGGCAAAAGCGCAGCGATACAGATGATCAGTTGCTTCATGGAAAGCCCCGCTGCTTTTGAATGAACGGCTAATTCTATGTCTTCTGCCGTCGTTCTCACAGCCCAAGGTTCGTCGGCCCCCCTCCTTAGCCGCTTGCAGTGCACAAAAAGCCGACTTTCAAAGGAAAGCCCCTTTTCTTGTGTCGAATACGTTGACGGCGTTCCCGACTTCGAGAAGACTTATCTCCAAGTGGGGCTACTTCTCGTTGAACTCAATCCAAACCTTGAGCGTTTAAGGTGGCGAGAAGAATGCGGACGGCCGGGAGGGCGGGACGCTGAAGTTTCCAACACAGCTCTGGAAGAGGAGAGCGCATCTCCTGAGCCACGACGTATGGCCGCAGTTTGCCGCGGCCATTATCTTTGTCTTGCTGGCTATTGTGATTCTTGCCACTTATCGGGACTACGGCATCGGCTGGGATGGCCGCGTCCAAAGCATCTATGGCCGCAAGATGCTCGACTACTACCTCAGCGTTTTCCGCGATCAATCTGTCTTCTGGTACTCGGACTTACGTTTTTACGGTGGGTTCTTCGATCTTATTGCGGCAGCGGCCGACAGATTTTCTCCTTTCGGGGAATACGAAACACGGCACCTGTTGGGTGGAGCCCTGCTCCTCATAGGTCTGTTTGGAGCGTGGCGTCTCACACGTCTTCTCGCAGGCGCGCGCGCGGCGCTCATTGCTCTCGTGCTATTGGTATCGACGCCGTTGCTTTTTGGCCATGCCTTTATAAATCCAAAAGACAGCCCCTTTGCATGGCTATTGGTGTGGGTGCTGTATTTCTCTTGTCAGGTCATTGCTCGCGGTGGGTCGCTGGTGACGTATGTGGGGCTCGCCATTACCCTTGGCCTTGCGCTCGGCACGAAAGTGATGGCCGTGGGCTATATCGTTTACCTCGTCGCCATTCTCGTTTTTGGCGCGGCTATAGCGTGGTGGTGTGGAAAGCGAGGGCAGGCCTGGGTGCGCACGCGTACCCTAACGCCGGTGCTGCTCATGGTCGCGCCTTGGGCTTTCCTGATCATGACCTTTTTCTGGCCGTGGGCGGTGCAACGGCCTGACGCTTTTGTTGGATCCATCGCTGAGTTCCTGAGATTTCCGCACAGGGTTCCGGTGTTATGGGATGGCGAGACGATGACGTCCACTCAGCCGCCCGCGCTGTATCTGCCAATGATGTTGCTGCTGCAATTGCCGGAGATCGTCCTCGCTGGCCTCTTACTGGCACTGACATTTGCGGCCCTGCACATGCGCGGGCAAACTCTGTCCGTCTTTAGCCGTGTGCGCACACTCCAATTCCTGCTCATTGCCGCGGCGGCGTTTGCTCCGGTAGCAGCGTTCATGGTGTTGCGGCCCACCGTGTATAACGGTATGCGGCAATACTTGTTTATCGTGCCGCCTTTGGTCATTTTGGCAGCGGTTGGTTTCGATATTGCGCTGACGCATGCGGCGCGGTGGCGAGCCGAAGCCGTGATTGGCCTAGCGCTGATATTGGGTTTGGCGGCAAGTCGCGAGACCCTGCTGATGGCGAGCATCCATCCTTACGAATATATTGCTTTCAATTCTCTTGATGGGGATCTCGCCAACGTTGGTCGTAAGTTCGAGTTGGATTATTGGGGTACGTCGCTGGGCGAGGCGGGGCAAGCCCTGACTCGGATTTTGGCCAAGGGCCACTTCGCCACTGTGCCAAAGGTCTATGTCTGCGGCGACAACATATCTGCCGACTATTTCATGCCTGACACAGTTGAGTTCACTGACAAGATCGACACAGCGGATTTCGTTATGGCCCCGCTTGTGGCAGTCTGCCAAAACGTGCTGCGCCGCCCAGCTCGTACCGTCGTGGAGATCAAGCGCGACGGCGCAATTCTCAGTCGCGTTTTGGATGTGCGCCCCAGTCAGGCGGCGGCGTCGCTCCGCTGATTTCTGTACGTAGCTCTGCGCCTAAATTCGTCACGTGGTTTTGTCATGTCGCGCATGCTAGCCTCTCACAGCCTTTTTGGGGGGCTGCCATGAGCGACTATATTTGCCTGATCTTCGGGCGGGACGACGCAGTCCTCGCCGTCCACTCTTTCGCGCAGCCAGATCTCAACGAAGCTATTCGCAACGCCGTGGCATTGACATTGTGCGTCAGGGATACGCGCGGATTTCAGCTCTGGTCCGGCGGTAAAATCGTTTCGTCGCAGTTATCGAAGGGCGGAACTTCTTGGACGGATGCCGTGCCGGAACTGGCTGAGCCCCTCACGATCTGAATTGCGGCTTGATGAGACGGTATGCGCAGCGAGCCAGTTACATATCCCTGCCGTAGGAACTAAGACCTGCGAGCCGTCTTTATGCCTATAGACCTGACGTGGAGACTTTGGATTTAGACTCTCCAGATCACGAGCGCCAGAAAAACCAAGTCGGCGGTAACAACAACAGCGCCAAGGGTGAAGGAGAGGAGAAGGGCCATGCGGGGGTTCCTGAACGACAGACTGCTCTCAAAACAAAACGGCAATGCGGCACTAAGGTTCCCAATAGTTGCAAGACACGGTTTGGTCACAAGGAGTAGGGCTTGATCCAGGGGCGAAATATACCAATTTCATTGCCATAATTTAGGTCCCTCCAGGACCTCCAGGAGGTGCTGTGATGCGTAAAATTTTATCCCTTTTAGCGAGTGTCGTGATGCTGGCTGGATGCGCCGGCAATACTCAGTACGCTTTTCAGGATCCTGCACCCGGCGAGCCCGAAGCACGCATTCCTTTTGTGCATCTCGGCGGTTTGTATAACTGGCATGCCGACAATGATCGACTGCTCTACGTCGAGGGCCGTGATCGTCAGTGGTATCGCGTCAATCTCTTCGGCCCTTGCATCGGCTTAGAATTCGCGAGCGGGCTCCGGTTGATTCCGAGCGACAGCGCCGGGACATTCGACCGCTTCGGTTCCATTGCTATTCGCGACCAACGCTGCAAAGTGGAATCCGTAAAGAAAGTAGCGCAACCCGTGTTGACGCATCGCGATACCTAACGGCGTAAAAACTTCTCCGCTGTGCGCGCACCGATCAGAGCCATCTCCGTATCATTTAGGAGATGGCTTTCTGATTTTAGAGGACGCCCTTTTCGTCAGGCGAGTCCTGCAGAAAGCGCAACTGGAACAAGCCCGCTCAAGATCGCGTTTGATTTGCGAGGGTGGGCGGAGCATTGGAGCAGGAGAAGAAAATGAAACGCGTTATTAGCAGTGTTGTGTTAGCTACTGTCGTTGCGGCGTCGCTTGCCGCCTGTACTTATCACCGAACTGTTATCGAGCATCCGGTGGCGGCTGCCCCGGCGCCGTCCACTACGACAGTGATCGTTCCAGAGAGAGACAGGCAGCCTGACGTCGTGGTGGTGCCGAACTAAACCCCACATTATCTCTTTGTGAAACGGCCTTCTCTCGATGGGAAGGCCGTTTTCACATGGAAGAGAAAGCGGTCGGCGTTCATATTAGGTCTCGCAAAAAAGTCCCTCATGATGGCGAGAATGGCGCAGCGATCCAAGAAATCGAACGGAGATAAATCCGGTCTCTGGCTTCTCCCTCTCTTTCTCCTGATGGTTTTGATTCTGAGCGCCGTGCTCGTCATCAATCATCTTCACCCCGTCGCGCAGTAATCCACTTTTGCAAACGAGCCGCCCGGCGCATGGAATGTCCTGATTAGGTCGCTTCAATTGCGATCCATTTTCAATTTGCGGCCCACGACGCCGGCGCTTGTTAAATATACCGAACACCTGACGGGCTTCTTTACAGAGAATTTGTGCGCCAACCACTCAATCGCCGGGATATCCGTATTTACCGCATGTGGCACGGCTCTTGCTGAAAGGAACTCGAGACCATTGGTGGTCTCGCCCCTAGCAACGGAGTCCTTCTATGTCCCTGAGTCTCTTCCAACGCTTCGGCAAGACCATAAAGCAGACCGCCATGGTCCTCGGCGTGCTTTGTGCGTCCGCCGCCGCGCCGTCAATCGCAGATGCTGCTCCGATCGGCAATGCGTCCTTTGGTATCGGTGGTGCTTTCACTCTTCCGTCGGGTGCTAATCTCGGCAACACAAATTCCCTCTTCATCAGCAATGGCGGCATGATTATTGTCACCGCTGGGGATACGATGGATTTGGCGGGCCTGGTTAACCTCGGTATGAGCGGCACTCTGCAAGACTTGCCGGATATCGCGGGTTTTACCCCCATCAATGGCTTTATCAGCATTGGCGGTGGCGCGGTTTCCGTCGATCTTTCGTCTCTGACCGTCATCAGCCAAACCGGCCCTGTGCCTGGCTACATCAACCTCGCGGGCGATGCCGTCATCCATGCGCCGGGCTATGATCCAACCTCTGGCACGCTGACCTTCACGGGCACGTCTTCCGACAACAGCACCTTCACGCTGGCTGTGACGACATCCGCGTCCTCTTCCGGCGTTCCCGAGCCGATGTCTCTGGCACTCCTGGGCCTGGGCCTGGGCCTGCTTGCTCTATTTGCCGTCGCCCGTCGTCGTGAAGCCTTTGCGGCATTCCCAACGGCGTAACCTAAGAAATTTCCTGTAACTGTGTGATTGCTGCGTCGGTCGTGCCTTTTCGGAGGCACGACCTTTTTTTGGAATTTATACGCCGAGCTTTTCAGCGAGATCGTTCAAATCCGTGGCAACAATATCTACCGGGATTTTAGGAAAAGAAGCGCCGGGATTGCCAGGCCCATGCTCATTCGGGCGGTCTAGGGTCCCCGTCTTAAGACCCAATTTGGAAGCGGCTTGGATGTCGCCGGTGTGCGAAGCGGCGCAGATCATCATACATTCCGAGGGTAGCAAACCAAACGCCTCAACGGCGGACAAATAGACACGCGGTTTAGGCTTGTAGTCCTGGGCGATCTCAGCGCCGAGAATGGCATCAAAACGGATTTTATTGCGCCTGGCGATGTCCATCATGAGCGAAACATTGCCGTTGGAGCATGGCGCCACTAACAGTTTATCTGAAAGCCGGCCCATGCCCGATGTAAGGTCAGGCCATCCATCCAGACGATGCCAGACGTGATTGAGATTTTGAGCGACCTCTTCTGGCAATGGCTTCGCGCCATATTTCGGAAGGAGTGCATCGAGAATCGTCCGATGCAGCAGGTCTAACTGTACAAAGGGAATGCGGCCCGAGCGAACCTCTTCCATGGCGGGGTCGTAACCAGACCGCCAAGCGCTTGCAAAGGCGAGCCAGTCGAGATTGTAGCCTCGCGGCTTGAGGATCAATTCAGTTTCACGTGCAACACTGGTGCGCCAGTCGACACAGGTGCCAAATACATCGAATAACAAAGCCTTCACACCAAATGTGATGCTACCAGGAATGTTCTGCGCGCGAGCTGGATCAACGATGAGTACGTCAGCGGCTGTTGGGTCGGCCGCAATCAAAGTGATCGCGGTTTGCAGGATGCTACGACGTGCAACGGGTTCCATGGCCATATCCGCTCACCAGAGAACTCATACTCGCATAAAAGCGGCGACCGCCCCATCGCGAAAGATCATTGATTCACGGCGTTGCGTTTCACGCTGCTGATGTGCGGAGACTTGGCGATGTTCTTGGTGTTGAGCGCGCGCGCTACGCTTCCAATCAGTTGGTCTCGGGTCACCGGCTTAAAGAGCGTTTCAAAAGCACCTACGTCCCGCGCAGCCATCACGTCAGCATCATGACCCAAGGGGCTCCCGGCGGTCAGCACGATGGCGATGGCCTGCCCACGTTCGCGGACGGCACGCACCAAGTCTAACCCGCTCACATCGGCAAGGACCATATCGGTGATCACGAGATCAAACGGTTCAGTCCGGATGGCATCTAGCGCCAGGATGCTGTCATGCACGACTGTGACGTCATATCCTCCCGAACGTAGAAGGAGGGCGTACACGTTGGCGATAAAGGCTTGGTCTTCGACGAGGAGGATCTTGGCCATGGCTTAAAGTGCGGCGTGTTGTGAGAAATAAGATGCTACGTACGGGGCCGGACCCTACACCCAAGGTTCGCCGATCTCTATTAATCATTGCCAGTTCCCGCCATCGCGCCGCACGCATGGTGAGAAAATGTCAATAATTCTGACGCGCAAGGCCGGTTTTTCTGCGCTTTCTTACAAACACAGCGCAAGAAATCATAAAAAGAGCCACTATTGCGCGTGCGCAAAACTGGCCCACAGTTTGCACTTCCACAAGGTATCCAGATTTGACGTTCAGTGAGGATATCCATGGAAATCGCGCGCAGCGATGCAGATCTAAAATACCCGCCCCTGACCCGTTCGCCCCGCGGGCGGCTGGCCACCGGCGAACCTAATCCGGTCGATGTTCATGTGGGCGCGCGTGTACGTATGCGTCGCATGTGGCTCGGCATTACCCAAGAGAAG
Organism: Fidelibacterota bacterium; assembly: GCA_947472795.1. Taxonomy (GTDB): domain Bacteria; phylum Pseudomonadota; class Alphaproteobacteria; order Rhodospirillales; family Rhodospirillaceae; genus SHVO01. The sequence continues at coordinate 25,511 of CANJBL010000022.1, forward strand.
CTTGGAGAGGCCATCGGTCTCACGTTCCAGCAGGTGCAGAAATATGAACGCGGGGCAAACCGTATCGGCGCCAGCCGGCTCTGGGACATTGCCCAGGTGTTAGGCTGTCCCATGTCGTTCTTCTTCGAAGAAATGGAAGAGGATACGGCCAAGTCCAGCCCGCGGAATCTTGACGGTGCGACAAGCGATTTGCATGCCAATGGCGATCTGGGCAAGGAACGCCAAGCCCTGGAATTGATGCGGGCCTTCTATCGCATCCCGGACTATTCCGTGCGCAACCGGATCTGCGATCTGGCCAAGTCGCTTGCCGTGCCGAGCGGGGACGGCTCGGCCCCCGATCACCATTAAGGATTCCATCTTTTTCGAGCCCTCCGGAAGGAGAGGCTATAGTGGGGGGCGGTCGCGTAGGACGCCTCAACCGGGCGCTGAAACGTTAAAATGGCATTGTAACGGCAGTTACCTCTTTCCGGTGCCTTGAGCACACCGCCCGGTGCGCTTTAGGCTCCGTGAACACATCGGGCATCCGCTTTTATGCTAGTTCTCATACATACTTAGTGTGGGGGCTGACATGACGGACCAACAGGAAGGGCGCGACCTTGGCATGAACCGGCCAATCGCGCGGCGCGATTTCATCAGTGGCGTAGCGGTGGGTGCGTCGGCTCTGGCGATGCCCGGCCTTGCAGAAGGCGCATCGGCGCCGTCAGCTGGAACAAGCCCGCCCGAAGCCGCCAGCTATCCGCCACTACGAGCTGGCTTGCGCGGCCAGCATCCGGGGTCTTTCGAATCAGCGCACGCGGCTCGCGATGGGCAATTCAATGGACCGCTCAATATAGATGACGAGACCGGCGAGACTTACGACCTCGTAGTGGTTGGCGGCGGCATTTCGGGTTTGAGTGCCGCGTACTTCTTCCGCGAGGCGCTCGGCGAGAACAAGAAGGTCCTGGTCCTCGACAATCACGATGATTTCGGCGGTCATGCCAAGCGCAACGAGTTTCGCTACAACGGGAAAACGTATCTCGGTTATGGCGGCACGATGAGCATCGAAACGCCATACCCCTACAGCTATACCGCTAAGTCCCTCATGACCGAGCTTGGCATCACCGTCGAGGGCTACTTTCCCAAGCACCAGAACAACAAGCTCTACGAGGGCCTCTCGCGCGGCATGTTCTTCGACAAGGAGAACTTCGGAAAAGACAAGCTCGTCGCTGGGATGGGGCAAAAGCCCTGGGACAAGTTCCTTGCGGAATGCCCGCTCAGTGATCCTGTGCGCGCCGATCTGATGCGCCTCTATACGCAGAAGGTCGATTACATGCCCGACCTTGATCCTGTAGCGAAGGCCGCGGCGCTGAAAAAGATCAGCTACAAGGATTTTCTCCTCAAGCACGTCAAGATTACGCCGGAAGCCATGCCGTTCTTCAACGGCACGTCTTTCCGCAACAACATGCGCGTGGATACCTGCCCAGCTTTCACGGCGGCGGGTCTGCGCGGCGCCGGGTTTGCGGGCATGAAGATCGATGGCGAAGCGCCGTTTCAGTCTGAGTACGAAGCGCACTTCCCGGACGGCAACGCCACCATCGCGCGTTTGCTCGTGAACCGCCTGGTTCCGGCAGCGTGGACCGGGCAAATGGACATGAACTCCATCGTCACGGCGCCATTGGATTACAGCAAGCTCGACGTGGCCAGTAATCCGGTGCGCGTCCGGTTGAGCAGTATCGTTGTTCGCGCCCAGCACGACGGCGATCCACGTTCAAGTCGCCAGGTGAGCGTGATGTATATGAAGGATGGCAAGGTCCACCGCGTGCGCGGTGGCAACGTCATCATGGCCTGCTTCAACAACATCATCCGTTTCATTGTTCCGGATCTGCCCGAGAAGCAGAAGACCGCGCTGGCTTATGCCTCGAAAGTGCCGATGCAATATACAAATGTGCTTGTCCGCAATTGGCAGGCCTTCAAGAAGCTCGGCGTTTCATCCGTGAGCTCGCCCAACGGCTATCACACTGGTATGAACCTCGATAATCCCATTTCATTGGGCAGCTACGCTTTCGCGAGTTCTCCGGATGACCCGATCGTTGTGCATATGACGCGCAATCCCAATGCGCCCGGGTTGCCACGTAAGGAACAGCATCGCCGTGGCCGCATCGACATGCTTTCCACGCCCTTCGAGAAGTCCGAACTGGAGATCCGCCGTCAGATGGCGCGTGCGCTCGGCACCGGCGGGTTCGACCCGGCCAAGGACATCCTTGCCATCACTGTAAACCGGTGGCCGCACGGTTATGCGTACACATATGATACAATCGGCGATCCTGACTTCCAGGAACGCGAACGGCCACACGTTGTGGGGCGCCAGGCGTTCGGGCGCATTGCCATCGCCAATGCGGATGCGGGCGCGGCGGCTTTCACAAATGAAGCCATCGATCAGGCACACCGGGCCGTCCACGATTGTCTTTATAGCCGTGGATATTTGTAAAACTGCAAAAGCCGCATCGGCTAGAGGGTCTTCCGAGAGTGCCTTCTACGGTTTACAAGGGAGTGCCGCAACGGGTGCTCGCCGATAGACACAGCAGCAGCATGTTACGGTATGGTGACATTAAGTCACCAGGCCCGCTTTGCTAGGATCCTACCGCAATTTCATGCGTTCGCGAACGATGCTTGGTCAGGGGGCAAAGCTGAAATATTGGCGATTGCTCAAGAGAGATGCTGCAGCTTCGTAGGGGGCTGCAAGGTTAAGGCGTTTATTATTCGGGGGAACTTATGAGATTCAAGTCAAGCACGAGCAGCATAGCAATTCTTACCGCACTCGCCGTATCTGCGGGTTCGGCGACGGCAGCGCAGCAAACAGCCGCGACTGAGCCGCAAGGTGCCGATGTTGAAACCATTACGGTTACTGGCTCTCGCATTCAAATTCAGGGTTATGAAGCACCTACTCCGGTGACGGTCGTCGATCTCGCCGCGCTCGAACGTGATGGCAAGCCAGACCTTGGTGACGCTATCCGGCAGTTACCGTCTTTCGGTGCGTCTTCGTCACCCAGCAACAGCGTTCGCAGCACCTACATTTCGGACGGCTCGGCCGGTCTGAACGTCGTCTCGCTCAGAAATCTTGGCCAGCGCCGTACACTCGTGCTGTTCGACGGTCAGCGCGTCGTTGACGCTAACCTCGCCAACGGCGGTGTCGACTTGAGCACGATCCCGTCAACCCTGGTCGAGCGCGTGGACGTTGTGACAGGTGGTGCCTCGGCAGCCTGGGGCTCCAACGCGGTGGCTGGTGTCGTCAACATCGTCATCAATAAGAAGCTGGATGGCCTCAAGATCAACGTCGAAGCTGGCAACAACTTCGATCTGCATCGCCAGCAATACAAGATCGAGGCTGCTTACGGCACCGGCTTTGCCAGCGATCGCGGCCATGTCGTTGTGGCCGCCAGCTACCTCGACTCGCCTGACACGTACTTTAACGACTACGTTCCCAACAACAGGCAGACGCGCCTGGTGAACAACCCGGCCTGGACCGCCACAAACGGACAGCCCAAACTAATTCGTGCAGACTATGTCGGATTTAACAACGCTACACCCGGCGGCATCATCACCGGTGGACCGTTGAAGGGTACCTACTTCGTGGGCCCCAACGCTACGCCGCTGACCTTCAATTACGGAAATATCACGGGTAACTGGACCAACAATGGCACACCGAACACGGGGCTGAGCCAGCACACCTTTGGCGTCATCGCCAACCCAGTTTGGACCGGAACCGCATTTGGTCACGCCAGTTATGACGTCACCGATGATATTACCGCGTCGGTTCAGCTGAACTACGGCCGCATCGATACGATCGGGAATACCTGGTCGTCCGTTTACGCAGGAACGCTGACGATTAACAACGACAACCCATTCATCCCGGCATCGGTTCTGTCGCAGATGAATGCACTCGGCATCACCAGCTTCCCGTTCGGCTCGACCATGACGGGTGACGTGAGCGGCAATGGCGGCAGCATCCGCGCTGAAGCCAAAAACATTGGTATGCCGGTCGTCGAACTCAGACATCAGCTGTATCGCGGCGTCCTCAGCCTTGATGGAAAAGCGACCTTGTTCGACAGAGCTTGGACTTGGAACTCCTACTATCAACACGGCGAATCTCGCGGTTTCAACAATCTCATCAACAATCCCTTTGGAACGGCTGTCAGAAATGCAGTTGATGCCGTGCGCGTCACATCGGCAAACGTCGGCAACTCGGGCCTGACGATCGGCAGTATCGCATGTCGTTCGACGTTGACCGCGCCTACCAACGGGTGCGTGCCCTGGGATCCATTCGGCACGGGCAAGGATGGTTCGGCTGCGTCCGCCTACATCAATGGTCTTGCGCGTTCCGGCGCTGACTACTTCCACGACAAGAGCCAAATGGATACAGGCGCCGCGTCGGCTTCGGGTTCATTGCCGTTCGGTCTGCCGGCAGGCGATATCTCGGCCGCTCTCGGTGTGGAATATCGCGTGGAAATCGGTGCCATCAGAGCCTCGGCAGCGGCAAACGCCGGCGGTTTCCCGCAGGGCGGCAATACCAAAAATTTCTACGGCAAATACAACACCAAGGAAGGTTTCGTCGAATTCAACGTTCCGCTTCTGAAAGATCAGGTCGTTCGGTCTTTAGATGTCGACGTTGCGGGCCGCGTGACCGACTACTCCGTCAGCGGCACCGTGGAAACCTACAAGATCGGCTTGCTAAGCCAGGTGAACGATATGATTCGCGCACGCGCATCATATTCGCGCGATATTCGTGCACCTGACCTGTATGCCTTGTTCACAACGGGCCAGCCCATCGCCAATAGCGCGACGGACCCGCGACGCAACCAGTCCGTTAACATTTTCGCGATCACCCAGGGCAACGGGAATTTGCAGCCCGAGATCGGTAAGACGTTGACGGCTGGCCTTGTTCTGACTCCGCAAGATTTGGTTCCCGGTCTGAGAATCTCCGCGGACTGGTGGCAGATCAAGATGACCAACGTCATCACCACGACAAACCTTTCAACGACAGTTGCTCAGTGCGTCGCCGGCGTGCAGTCTTTCTGTAACAACCTCGTCTATGGCGGTCCGCCCGACTCTATCGGCCCGACTCTCTCGGCCATCCTTCTGCAGCCGACGAACGCCGCTTTGCAGCGGACGTCTGGTTTCGACATGCAGAGCGATTACCGCACACCGTTCCTAGCCGGCGATATCAACTTCCACTTCGTTGGCACCTACATGTATGAGGACTTGCAGAACGCCCTGGGTGTGACTTACGACGCTGCGGGAGCCATCAGCGAAGGCCGGCGTACCAGCGTTCCGAAGTTTAAAGGTACGCTGTCGGCGACATATTCTCAGGACAAGTGGGACGCAACGGCGCAAGCCCGCATTGTCGGCAAAGCCAAGCTGAACAACGCGTGGGTCAGCGGCGTCGACGTGGACAAGAACGAAGTTGCCGCCATTGTTTACATGGATCTGCGCGGCTCCTATCAGGTGAACGAAAACTTCCAGCTGTATGCAGCGATGGATAACGCGCTGGATAAAGCACCGCCGGTTATCGCGGCATCCAACTCGGGTGGCGGTTCTTATCTGTGGTATGCGCCGACCAGAGACGCCTTGTACGACGTCTTTGGACGCACATGGCGTATGGGCCTTCGCGCCAGATTTTAAGGCAGAGGGCGCTGGATACCGCGCCATACTGCAGATAACGACGTGATAAGAACCGGCCGTCTTGGAATTCCAAGGCGGCCGGTTTGCTTTTGGATCTGCCAGGGCAGGGAGCAGCCGGGCTGCCGGCGGAAACCATAGGGGTTTCTGGTTTGTAACGGGCCATATGGGTGCGTTTCTTGATGCTGGCGGAGGATATGCTAGTAGAGACGACAACCATTTTTATTCCATTCCTGGACCCGATGTTCCGCACTGCCGCAATCCTTCTCCTTACGTTTGGTCCTGGCCTTGTCTATGCGGCCCAGGACACTGGTGACCAGCCGCTGAGGCCGGCGCCCGACCCGCTGTCGGAGGAATCCCGAGCTATCAATGGCCTGTTATCCGGTATGGCAACAGTTACGACGCGCTTCGCCGATGCCAACGCAAATCTTTGCGAAAAGGGAAATCTCATCTGTCACGTGACGCTCACCATACGGGACGTGAGCACAATCGGTATTGAGCCTACAAACGAGGGAATGTCCCTCACGGTGCCATTGCTGAAATATGTGAAGAATGACGACGAGCTCGCCTTCATCCTAGCTCACGAACAGGCACACCGGCTTCTGCATCACGTCGACAGGGCGATGACCCACGAGGCAGAGGTGGCAGCCGATTGCCTCGGCACCTTTCTTGCTGCCCGCGCGGGTTATGATCCCATAAAAGGGGCCGACACCATCCGCCGTGTGGCGCAGGGGCAGAGCAGGGAAGAGCATGTCTTCGCGGCGTCCGGCAACTTTGGCACCAAGCTCAAGTGGGAAGAGCGCATGCAAACCATCCGCAAAGCGGCCGATGCCGCTAAAGCGGGCGCGGAGCCGGCGATCATGAACCAAACTTGCGGTGTAAGCCTGTGAGCCAAGACCACCGGCCCGACCCTGAAAGGATGGTTCGGGAAGGACTTGCGCATCACCAACGGGGCGCACTCGCCGAGGCGCGAAAGAGCTATCAAGCGGCCCTAGAGTCGGACCCGGCGCATTTCGATGCGCAACACTTGCTGGGGGTGCTGGCTTTACAAGCTGGCAATCCTGCCGAGGCTGCCGAGCTTATCGCCGCGGCGCTGCAGACGCGCGCAGCTTTGCCGTTTGCTGCCGATGCTCACGTGAATCACGGTAGTGCGCTAAAAGCTCTTGGCCGCCTTGATGAGGCCATACAAGCCTATGATCGGGCCATAATCTGCCGTCCGCACCATGCTATCGCGTATTTCAATCGCGCCAACGTTCTGCGCGATCTCGGGCGCCAAGATGACGCTATTACAGGCTTCCAACACGTGCTTACTCTCAAGCCCGACGACGGTGATGCTCACTTCAATCTTGGACTGGCCCAAGTGGATGTGGGGCAGTTTTCTGCTGCGGTCGTCAGTTTCGAAAACGCTCTCCGCCATAACATTCGTAGCGCCGAAATATATGAAGCTTACGGCCGCGTTCTTCGTACGCTAGGGCGCTTAGAAGAAGCTTTGGCAAGCTTCGAGGCCCTGGCTCTGTTGAGGCCAGGAAGCGCTGGCTCGTATGGCAATCGCGGCGTAGTTCTCGCGGATCTTGGTCGCGAGCGAGAGGCTCTTGCCGACTACAATCGCGCCATTGCCCTCGATCCACGCGATGCTTCTTTCTATAGCAATCGCGGGCAGGTGTTGCGCAACGCGGGCGACCTGGAGGCGGCTGCCGCGGATTTTGCCCTAGCTTCTACGCTTAATCCCAAATCGGTCAAAGCGCTTTACAATCTCGGCACGCTCCTCAGTAGATTGAAGCGCTACTCCGCCGCCTGTGAAGCTTTCGCAAGCGCCGCGGCTCTTGATCCAAACTATCCATTTCTTTTGGGAACCTGGCTGCATACAAGAATGATGCTGTGCGATTGGCGCAATTTTTCCGCTGACCTCGATATATTGTGCCGCAAAATCGAAAACGGCGAATCAACTGCCCCGACATTCGCGCTCTGCGCCATGACGGACTCGCTCACATTGCAGCGTAAGGCCGCCGACATTTGGGTGGAAACACATCCATTGCTCTCAGGTCCACCGCTGGCTGCGCCATTAAAAAGCGCCAAAATACGTGTTGGTTATTTCTCTAGCGACTTCTATATGCACCCGGTGATGCAGCTTGCTGCCGGACTCTTTGAAACGCACGATCGCTCCCGCTTCGAGATCATTGCCTTTTCCTATGGCCAAAAGGTCAATGATCCCATGCGTCATCGCCTCGAGGCTGCATTTGATCGCTTCATTGATGTAAGTCACCGCAGCGATAGCGATATCGCTGAAAGTGCGCGGGCGGCTGATCTCGATATCGCCGTTGACCTCGTTGGCTATACCGGCGGTGCCAGGCCGGGAATATTTGCACATCGCGCCGCGCCGGTTCAGGTGAGCTATCTCGGCTATCCTGCGACGATGGGCGCGTCTTTCATGGACTATCTCGTTGCGGACGAGGTCGTCATCCCCGCACCTGCGCGGCCTTTCTTTTCTGAAAAGATCATATGGTTGCCGACCTATCAAGTGAATGATCGAAAGCCAGATATATCGAAATTGGATTTTGATCGTGAAAGCCTGGGACTACCGCCGAACGGGTTTGTTTTTGCCTGCTTCAATAATCCCTTCAAGATTACGCCGGATATTTTCGCAGCGTGGATGCGCATTTTGCGCGCTACACCGGGCAGTGTGCTTTTCATATCCGCCGAAGAAGTGGTATCCGTAAATCTCCGACGTGAGGCAAGCGAGCACGGCGTGGATCCGGCGCGTATTATTGTCGGGAAGAAAGTGCCCACCCTGGAATACTGGGCGCGCCTGCGGGCGGCTGATCTCTTTCTTGATACCTTCCCGTTCAACGCTCACTCTACGGCGAGCGACTGTCTCTGGGCGGGGTTGCCGGTATTGACGCTGAAGGGAGAGAGTTATGCGTCGCGCGTGGGCGCAAGTTTGCTGACGGCAATAGGCCTGCCGGAATTGATAGCGGTCGATTTAGCTGACTATGAGGCTAAAGCGGCCGCTCTTGCCAAAGATCCTCATGGACTAGCGGAGTTGAAGCGGAGGGCGCTATCTGCTCGGTCGACCGCGCAGCTCTTTGATACTTCAGATTTCACAAAACATATTGAAGAGGCCTTTGTGCTCATAACGAAGCGCTCTCGCGCCGGAAAGGCGCCTGATCATATATCTGTGGGCCGATAGCTAAGGGCGCTTAATGTCATTCACCGGCACGCGCCAGAGTAGACCCGCCCGCCCGCTTGTGAGCCAAATCGCACCGAATCCGCATCGCACCGAATCGCCGTGTCAACGCCGGAGACAAAATGCATCGGTACGCCGGAGTAAAGATGCATCAGTGAGGCTGGCAGGAAGGCCCCCCGCGGGGGGCCTTCCTGCGTTTCGCGATCAGGTTTGGCTGGCGTCGTCGGGGGCGTTACGGGAGCGCCGCTT
>CANJBL010000023.1 GCA_947472795.1 Fidelibacterota bacterium
AACGGCTACAACGAAAGCTTCAACGGCAAGCTCAGGGACGAATTACTGAACGGCGAGATCTTCTACAGTCTGAAGGAGGCAAAAGTAGTGATCGAACAATGGCGTAAGCACTACAACACCAAGCGGCCTCATTCATCGCTCGGCTATAGGCCGCCGGCGCCGGTGACCTATAGCCCGATACCAGTACCACTCGAACAGAGCCAAAACATGCAGTAGACTAACATCACGACTGGTAAAGAAAATCGGTCAGGTCAAGCCCATCGTCGCTGGCGACAAAGTTCCACCACATGAGGCGCGGGGCGTCGAGCGCAGCGCCGCCCAGGATCATCACGCGTGACTTTGTCTTGGCCGTCATCGTAACGGGAATGCCGGCGTTCAACACGGCCATCTGCAGGGCAGGTACATCGGTACCGTCGAGGCTCACGGCGCCATCGACAACATAGATCGCCCGCTCGGCATGCTCCGCCGAGATCGCAAGTTCCGCGCCGGCTTCAAGGTCGGCGTCCACGTAGAGTGTAGGGACAAGGACTTCCACGGGTGAGGTGACGCCATAGGCCGCGCCGGCAATGACGCGCAGAACGGCGCCCGTCATCTTCACCACCGGCAGCGTGGCGGCAGGATGATGTGTGAAACTGGCCGGCCCCTGTTCGGCGGACTTCGGCAAGGCGACCCAGGATTGGATGCCATGCACGCGGTGACCAGCTTGGCGCAGGTCCTCCGGCGAGCGCTCCGAATGCACAATGCCCGTGCCAGCACTCATCCAGTTCATGGCGCCCGGCGTGATGAGTTGCACGCTGCCCAGGCTGTCGCGATGCATGAATGACCCTTCAAACAGATAGGTCACCGTCGCTAAGCCAATATGAGGATGGGGGCGCACGTCGATGCCATGGCCGGGTTTGAACTCCGCCGGACCCATGTGATCGAAGAATACAAAAGGCCCGACGCTGCGGCGTTTCATGTACGGCAGGACGCGACCTACCTCGAAGTCACCGAGATCGCGGCGGCGCGGCGAGATAATCTGTTCGATGGAGGTCGTCAGAGGCTGGATTGGTTCGTTCACGACGGTTTATCCAAAAACGGTTTATCCAAAAGCTTTGACGGGCAGATCTTGTAGAACACGTGAGGCCGGAAGAGTGATGGTGACGGTTGTTCCCTGGCCGCGTGTGCTGGCAAGCGTCATGGTGCCGTCGTGCAGTTTGACCAACTGATCGGCCAGAGGAAGACCCAGGCCAGTGCCTTGCACGCGTTGACGCTCGGTATCGCGGCTTTGCACAAACGGTTTCAGGACTTCGGCGAGTTCGTCGGAAGCAATTCCGATGCCAGTGTCGGATACACGCACCATAATGCCGCCGTCGGAGGTGCGGCTGGCCTCGATGCGGATGCGCCCGCCTGCGGGCGTGAATTTCACCGCGTTCGAAATGAGGTTGATCAAGACTTGATCGAGCTTGCGGGCATCCGCCATGACATTGGGCAAGTTGGCATCCAAGGCCATATCCAAATGCAGTTTGGCGCCCGCGATGGAATGGTTCATCAGCAGAGCGGCTTTATCCACCAGGGCGGTGATCGAGGTGGGGGCTTCGTCGAGCTGGACCTGACCAGCTTCGACTTTGGAGAGGTCCAGGATGTCGTTGATGATGCCGACGAGATGCCGCCCGCTTTCATGGATGGCGCGCGCAAATTCCACGTACTGTGGATTGCCGACAGGCCCTTTGAACTGGTTATGAATAACCTCGGAAAAGCCAATGATCGCATTGAGCGGGGTGCGAAGCTCATGGCTCATGTTGGCAAGGAAGCGCGTCTTGGCGCGGTTGGCAGCTTCGGCCTTGAAGGCAAGTTCTGTGTTCTGCAAGCGCAGGCGCACGCTGTCGATAAAGCCTTTGTAGCTATAGACGCCCCAGACCAGCAGGAAGGCAACGAAGAAGGCCGTGTAAAGCCCGAGCGCCAGAGACGTGCCGCCTGCTGAAAAGCCGACGACAATCCAAGGCGGCGCAACGCCCAACAGCACAAAAGCGAACATGGCAGCCGGAACGGCATACAACATCATCACCCCGCCGGCGGCCATGCCGGCGACAACCGTGCAGACCAAGATGTTTTCTTCCGGCTGGAGATGCGATGCCAGCAACAAGGCGCCAAGGGCACCCCACGCCATACCGAAGAACACAGACCAGATCGTGGCGCGTGTGATCGTGCGGTCGGTGACTTTCGTCGGCCGGGCAACATTGCGATGGGTCACCCAAGACCACAGCTGCCACACGGCCGCAGCTTGGAGAAATGCGACCAGCGCTATCATTAGACTGCGCTCGGTCACCGCCGGCCAACAGGCCGTCGCGAGGATCACCGAGTTAAGAGCATGTACCGGTGCTGCGAAGGGTTGATGGCGCGCCATAGTGATGAGGCGCTCGGCATTGACCTCGCGCTCGATCTCAGGCGCAAGATCCGGTTTCAGCCAAAGGGCATGCCAGCGGGCCACGAATGGTTCTTCATCAAATTTATATTTGCGCGCTTTCGCGCACGGAATATTTCTATTTGTGCGCCTTCGCGCACGTACGCGGTCGCGCGCACGCCGTCAGTTTAAACCCTCCGCCGAGGCGAGGCCAGAACCAAGGGCGGTTTTGGCCTCGCATATATGAATCAAATGGATGAATTGCCGCCTACACGCCCGCAACGGCTGTCGCGCGGCCCGCCACTTCAGTGACGGAAATGCACATCGGTGACGGTGCCGGCATGCGTGGGCGGGGTTTTGGTAATGTTGGCTTTGGCGATATCGAAAGCCAGGCGCACCATGCCGTGCTTGGAGACCCACACCCGCCCTTCGCTCGGCGCAAAACAGAGCATCGTGAGATGTGGATCTTCTTTGCCTTCCGGATACCACGCCGCAACCATCGGGCTCCAATAACGCTCGATGTGCTCTGGGCTGTGTACGGCGGTGAGGGTGCCGGTGACATCAGCAAAGACTTCGCGGTCCTTCGAGGTGAACACAAGCCGCGCATTCTTCAATGTGGCGGCTTCCTGCGCGAGATCGGTGAGTGTGCTGGCATAGAACCAGATGAGCCCCGTCTCCTTCTCGCAGAAAGCGGTCATGGGCTGGTGATGATGCTCGGGGACGTTGAGCCCAAGCATGGCGGTTTTGGTGCTCTCCAGATGGTCCCAGAACTCTTGCGTGGCTTCGTTCTCAGTGAGCTGTTTGTCGGCCATAGAACCTCCGGCGTGCTTATAGGTGGCCTTGGCAAAACGAGCTGAGACTGGGCAATGTTCCGGCAGGCGTTGCCGTGTCACAATTGGCCGCAAGATGTTTTATAGTGACGGCGAAGGACAACGCGATGCGCGTAAGACGACGTATATATTTGGCGCTTTTACCCCTCGCTGCGCTCGCAGGGTGCGCTCCCCAGCGAACCATGCAAATCATTCCCACGGGCGGGCCCTTTGCGGCGGCGGGCGTGAAGATCACGGCCGTCATGACCGGCAGCGGCAACAGCGGGCGGATCAAGTTTGACTTGCCTGCGGGCGTGACGTGCGAAGGCCCGTGGAACGTGGTGCCGGGTGGAGCGCTCAGCAATACGACGGGAGTGGGCGGTTACACGCGCTCAAACGTGGCGCGTGACACGGGCACGGCCGTGGGGACGTGCGGCGGGGGCGTGACCTTCCAATTCGATTTCACGATCGATCCCGACACCAAGCGCGGTGAGGGGATGGGCAGGGATTCGAATGGGAATTTTTACAGCGTCAGTTTTTGAAGGTTATTTCTTCGCAGACGCGGTTTCCGTTGCGGGCCCCATGCCAATTCCGAGGGTTTTTAGTGCGTCGGCGATGGGTATGAAGAGATTCACGGCTGTTGGCAGACCGTACTGATCATGAAGGCCGATATCGACCAGCCCGATAACATTGCCGCTTTCATCGAACATAGGGCCGCCGCTATTGCCGTGTGTCACGCCCACGTCGCTCTGAATAAAGGGCCCTTCTTTTTCGCTGCGAAAAGCGCTCACGATACCCGCCGTAATGCTGCCCTCCTGTTTCTGACCAAGAGGTGAGCCTATGACGAAGACGGGTGCGGTCAATTTTGGATTTTGCAGCTGTAAGGGCAAGCCGGCAACGCCAGCAGATTCGGTCTTAATGACTGCAACGTCGCGGCGAGAATTTGTGGCCAGGACCCGGCCCTCGATTTCATGACCATCGAAGAAGCGGATTTTCTGTGTGCTATAACCTTCGACGACGTGATTGTTTGTCAGAAGCAGCGTATCCGAGATGTAAAAGCCCGAGCCCGAGCCGCCGGCATTCAGGACGGTAACGACCTGGCCACGCAGGGTATCAACTTGCTCGCGGAAAGGCGCGGTGCTGATTCGCAGAGGGATGATCTGAAAAAGCGCAGGGAGAGCCGCGCCCTGCGCGGGTGCAGCGGGTGCCGCAGCAGGCGCGTTAGGAGAAGGTGCGGATAACGGATCGGCCGGAGTCTTTGCTTCGGGGAAGAGATCGCCGCTTGCTGCCGGCGGACCGCCGCGCGGGTCTTTCACGGCTTCGATGAATTCGGGGTTTGAAAGCAAAACCTTTGCCGCTTCCTTAAAAGCCTCGCGCGGGGCTTCGACGCCATAGACTTTGCTGCCCATATTGAGGGCAATTTTGGCGCTTCCGGCGGTTTCGCCGCGGAAAACGATCTTTTTGTTGAGCGGATCGAAGACTTGCCACTCAGACCGTAATCGTCGCGTCCATTTGTTGTTTAACGCTGCCGCAGCCGTTTTCTTTAAGGCTTTTTATAGCGGCGCCTACGAGAAGCTCGGCTCCCACTTCCTTGGTATCGAACAGGTTGGATTGGGCACTGGACAGCCGATAACCGGCGCGTGTCGCTTCATCGGTAAAAGTAGTTCCATAGTCAGTGGACGTGCGTGGATTGAAAGCATCGTCGGAGAAGATATCGTTGTGGTTTGCACCGGTGCAAAAAATGTCAAATGAGTATTGACCAATCACAGTCCGCGTCGGAACTTGAATGGCGAGCCGCGCGAAGGCCATAGCCTTCGTCGCCACATCCACGCGAAACGGCGGTGGTGGTGGCGGCTCTTCTTTACGCGCGCGTTGGGCGGCAGACACTGGAATAGCGATAAGTGCGGCGCAGATCAGCAGCGCGGCAGACGATGAAAAGCGGCGAAGCATGGCCGGATCCCCCTAAGACCTATCCCCCCGCCGCAATCATCGCGTGCGGGAGTAAGGAGTCAAGCGCGGAGCGGCTTACAGTTTAAAGACAGGGACTTAGGAAGTGGGGTGTTGCTTGCGGAGCGCGATATGGATGAAACCGCCCAGCATGGCGGGTACAAAAGCCTCAACGAACATAGGGATAAAGTTGCCCCAGGCGCCGCTCCAATAAGCTGCGCCGAGCCAGACGCCGATCCACACCAGCGCATTCAGGATGCGCAGATACAGTCGGCCCCTTGACGAAAGCGGCGCGCTCAAATGGCGGTGCCGCCGACGGTGAGTTGTTCGATCTTCAGGGTCGGCTGGCCCACGCCGCAGGGCACGCCCTGGCCATCCTTGCCGCAGGTGCCGATGCCGGGGTCGAGCATCATATCGTTGCCGATCATGCTGACCTTAGTCATGACGTCGGGGCCGTTGCCGATGAGCGTGGCGCCTTTCACCGGCCGGCCGATCTTGCCGTCCTCGATCATGTAGGCTTCCGTGGCGGAGAAGACGAACTTGCCCGAGGTTATGTCCACCTGGCCGCCGCCGAAGCTGACGGCGTAGAGACCTTTCTTCACCGACTTGAGGATCTCTTGCGGATCGTGATCACCCCCCAGCATGAAGGTGTTGGTCATGCGCGGCATGGGGTGGTGGGCGTGGGATTGACGACGGCCATTGCCGGTGGGGCGCATGCCCATGAGGCGCGCATTCAGGCGGTCTTGCAGATAGCCCGTGAGGATGCCGTCTTCGATCAGTACCGTGCGCGAGGTGGGCGTGCCTTCATCATCGATGGTGAGTGAACCGCGGCGGTCGTTGAAGGTGCCGTCGTCGATGACGGTGACGCCCTTGGAGGCGACGCGCTGACCCATGAGGTTGGAGAAGGCAGACGTCTTTTTGCGGTTGAAATCGCCTTCGAGGCCATGGCCTACGGCTTCATGCAGCAGGATACCGGGCCAGCCTGGCCCCAGCACCACGGGCATCTCGCCACCGGGTGCTTCGACGGACTCAAGATTCACCAACGCTTGGCGCAGGGCTTCATCGACGCAAGCTTTCCAGCGCTCAGGCTTCAGGAACTCACCATAGAGCACGCGGCCACCAGTGCCGTAGCTGCCGGTCTCCATGCGGGTGCCGTCGCCGACGACGATGCTTACATTCAAGCGCACGAGCGGGCGGATATCTGCCACGGCTTCGGCACCCGGGCGCATAATGTGCACGGCCTGCCATGAGCCGGCGAGCGACGCGGTCACCTGCTTGATGCGCGGATCCTTGGCGCGGGCGTAGGCGTCGATCTCGGCAAGCGTTGCCACCTTCACATCGAAGGGCACGGCGGGGAGAGGATTGGCGTCAGTGTAAAGTTGCTGGTTGGTGCCCGAAGGCGGTGCTGCGAGCGTGCCGCCGCTGCCGCTACGTACCGCTTTCACCGTGTCGCCGGCGCGCGCGATGGCTTGTTCGGTGAGCGTGCTGGCGTGGGCGAAGCCGGTGGTTTCACCGGAGACGGCGCGCAGGCCAAAGCCCTGCGAGGTATCGAAGCTCGCATTCTTGATGCGTCCGTCGTCAAACAGGAAGTTCTCCGACTGGGCGTATTCGAGATACAGCTCGCCGTCGTCGCAGCCCTTCAGGGCGTTTGAGACAATCTTGTCCACCGCGCCCTTGTCCATGCCAGTCTTGGTGAAGAACAGATTTTCGGTTTCACGCACGTCGGCCATGGAAACTCCTACTCCGCAGGTTTGGTGTGCAGCCCAGGAACATAGTACGCCGCGCGGGCGGGTGCGCGGGTGGCATGAGCTAGACATAAGGCGAGGGTAAATAAGGTCAAGGCGCCGGTCTGGTGGGCCAAGGCCAGGGGCGTGGGTACGACCAACAGCAGGGTGGAAATGCCGAGGCTGACCTGGATCAACACCATGCCCATGACGGCGTGCACGAGGCGTTTGGCAGTGCGGGGCAGTGCGAGGCGCCGCGCCCACATCCAGCCACCGGCGATGAGGCACAGCAGTGTCATGGCCAGCAGGCGGTGGTCGAACTGCACGGTGGTGACGTTCTCGAAAACATTCAGATACCAGGGGTCCATCATGCCGATCCCGTCGGGGATGAACTTGCCGTCCATGAGCGGGAAGGTGTTGTAGGTAAGGCCGGCGTCGAGACCCGCGACGAAGGCGCCCGAGATCATCACGAAGAGGACAACGCCAGCGAGGCTGAGCGCGATGCGCGAGAGCGCGGCATTGCCGGGCGCGCGTTCGGTTTTAGAATCGCGGAAGAGATCAAGCGCTGTCCAGATCAGCATGGCGTAGAGGACGAGCGCGGTGAACAAGTGCGCGGCGAGGCGGTACTGGCTGACGTCGGGCCGGTCCTCGAGGCCACTGGCCACCATGAACCAACCCAGCGCGCCCTGTGCGCCGCCGAGGACAAAGAGGCCGCCGAGTTTCCATGCGAGCTGCCGGTCCACGGCACGCCGCGTGAGGAACCACAAGAAGGGCGCGGCGAAGGCAAAGCCGATGATGCGGCCCCAGAGGCGGTGCAGGTATTCGAACCAGTAGATGCCCTTGAAATCATCTACGGTCATCCAGCTGTTCACCTTCTCGAACTGCGGCGAGCGTTGATAGTTTTCGAACTCGGCCTGCCATTGAGCATTATTCAGGGGCGGGGTGAGGGTGAGAGGCTTCCACTGCACCATGGAGAGACCAGAGTTGGTCAGGCGCGTGGCGCCCCCTAGCATCACCATACCGAAGACCATGACAGCGCAGATCACCAGCCACCAGGCCATGCGCCGCGTGTTGGGATGGGGCTTGGAAAGAGCGGGGTCCATCATGGGTAAGGGTTTAGGCCAAGGCCCTTTTCGACACAAGGCGGAGGCGCTTTCCACGGCTTACCGGGGCGTGTATGACGGCAGGTATGAGCACTGAAGATCTTGAATTATCTGTCGTCATTCCGGTCCGTAACGAGGCCGGCAATGCCGCGCCTTTGGCGGCGGAAATCACCACAGTGTTACAGGGCCGCCATTCTTTCGAAATCATCTTCGTGGACGACGGCTCGCGCGACGCCACGGCGACGGAACTGGATGCGCTTGCGGCGGCAAATGCTCAGGTGCGCGTCATGCGGCACAGGGATAGCTGCGGTCAGAGCCAGGCCACGATCACGGGCGTTGCAGCGGCGCGAGGAATTTGGATCACCACCCTGGACGGCGATGGTCAAAACGATCCGGCAGACCTTCCGAAGCTTATGGCAGAACGCACTAAGCACAATGCGCGCACACTATTCATCGGCCGGCGCGCGAAACGGCGGGACAGCGTGCTGCGCCTGCTCGCGTCCAAGATCGCGAATGGCATTCGCGGCGCACTCCTGGGCGACCGCACACCGGATTCCGGCTGCGGTATTAAGCTCATCCGCCGTGATCTTTTTCTGGAGCTGCCGCGTTTCAATGCCCTGCACCGTTTCATGCCGGCGTTGGTGATTCGGGCCGGTGGGACGGTGGTTTCCGTGCCGGTCAATCACCGCCCGCGCATGCGGGGAGTCTCGAAATACGGCATCCTGCAACGCGGAGCGATTGGCCTCGTTGATCTCTTCGGTGTGTTCTGGCTCTTGCGCCGGAATAGCCGTCCCAAACTCTAACTATCCCCTGGCCGGAGCGTCTCATGACCTGGTTCATCGATTGGTTCTCGACCATGGACGCCATGAAGGTCGTCGGCATTGTTGGGCAAGTGCTCTTCGGCTCACGCTTCTTCGTGCAGTGGATCGCGAGCGAGAAGCTCAACCGCAGCGTGATCCCCGTCGCCTTCTGGTACTTGAGCCTTGCGGGTGGGGTTTTGACGCTGATCTACGCCATCGAGATTCAGGAGCCGGTGTTCATGGTGCCCCAGTTTGGCGGCATCATTATTTATGCTCGGAACCTCTATTTCGTGTACCGGGACCGGCAACGGGCGCACCCTTTGATGGGTCCTGACCGGACTTAAAGACCCCATCTTTAAGGGCGTTTATCCCACTTTTCACAAGCGCTTCCCTTGACTCTCTCGGGGGCTGGCACTACGTACGTGGCACTCATCTGGGGCGAGTGCTAACGCATGTCGGCGCGTCCTGGGGGATTGAAATAAATACATTTAACTTCAAACACTTAGAAGGAGGGCTGACATGAAATTTCGGCCACTGCACGACCGGGTTCTGGTAAAGCGTGTCGAGAGCGACACCAAAACCAAGGGCGGTATCATCATTCCGGACACCGCCCAGGAAAAGCCGATGGAAGGCAAAGTCATTGCCGTTGGCTCTGGCGTTCGCGGCGAAGACGGCAAGCTCGTCGCGCTGGACGTCAAGAAGAACGATCGCATCCTGTTCGGCAAATGGTCGGGCACGGAAGTGAAGGTTGATGGTGACGAACTCATCATCATGAAGGAATCCGACATCCTCGGCATCATCGAGTAAGGCCGAGCCTCTCTTTCGAGAGAGCCTCCTTCAATATCCATCCCGAAACCAATCATAGGGACGAAACACAATGGCTGCAAAAGACGTAAAATTCTCCTCCGACGCGCGCGACCGCATGTTGCGCGGCGTCGACATCCTCGCCAACGCCGTGAAGGTGACCCTGGGCCCTAAGGGCCGTAACGTGGTCATCGAGAAGTCCTTCGGCGCTCCGCGCATCACGAAAGACGGCGTGACGGTCGCCAAGGAAATCGAACTGAAAGACAAGTTCGAGAACATGGGCGCCCAGATGGTTAAGGAAGTTGCTTCCAAGACCAACGACCTCGCCGGCGACGGCACCACCACCGCCACGGTTCTCGCCCAGGCTATCGTGCGCGAAGGCTGCAAGTCGGTTGCGGCCGGCATGAACCCGATGGATCTGAAGCGCGGCATCGATAAGGCCGTGGAAACGATCACCGCCGAGCTCGTCAAGATGAGCAAGAAGGTGAAGACGAACGAAGAGATCGCCCAGGTCGGCACCATCGCCGCCAACGGCAACCGCGAAATCGGCGACATCATTGCCAAGGCCATGGACAAGGTCGGCAAAGAAGGCGTCATCACCGTTGAAGAAGCCAAGGGCCTCGACACCGAACTCGACGTCGTCGAAGGCATGCAGTTTGACCGCGGCTATCTGTCGCCGTACTTCATTACCAACGCCGACAAGATGACCGTTGAGCTGCAGAACCCTTACATCCTCATCCACGAAAAGAAGCTCTCGGACCTGCAGCCCTTGCTGCCGATCCTGGAAGCGGTCGTGCAGAGCAACCGTCCGCTGCTGATTATCGCGGAGGACATCGAAGGCCAGGCGCTCGCCACCCTCGTCGTCAACAAGCTGCGCGGCGGCTTGAAGGTCGCGGCCGTGAAGGCTCCGGGCTTCGGCGATCGCCGCAAGGCCATGCTGGAAGACATTGCCGTGCTGACCGCTGGTGACGTCATCTCCGAAGATATCGGCATCAAGCTGGAAACCGTCACCCTGCAGATGCTGGGTTCGGCCAAACTCGTCACCATCGACAAGGACAACACCACCATCATCGACGGCGCCGGCAAGAAGGCCGACATCAACGCCCGTTGCGAACAGCTGCGCGTGCAGGCCGAAGAAACCACCTCCGATTACGACAAGGAAAAGCTGCAAGAACGTCTGGCCAAGCTGGCCGGCGGTGTTGCGGTGATCAAGGTCGGCGGTGCGACCGAAGTCGAAGTGAAGGAAAAGAAGGATCGCGTTGACGACGCCCTGCATGCCACCCGCGCTGCGGTGGAAGAAGGCATCGTTCCGGGCGGAGGCGTCGCCCTGTTGCGCGCTTCCAAGGCCCTCAGCAAAGCAAGTGCCGGCAACGACGACGAAAAGGTCGGCATTGAGATCGTGCGTCGCGCGGTTGCCGTGCCCTTGCGTCAGATCGCCGAAAACGCCGGTGAAGACGGCGCCGTGATTGCCGGAAAAGTGTCCGAAAATGCTTCGATCAACTTTGGCTTCGACGCCCAGTCGGGCAAGTATGTCGACATGGTGAAGTCCGGCATCATCGATCCTACGAAAGTGGTCCGTGTGGCTCTGCAGGACGCGGCTTCCGTCGCCAGCCTGTTGATCACCACCGAAGCCATGATTGCCGACCTGCCCAAGAAAGACGACGGCCCGATGGGCCCGCCGGGCGGTGGCGGTGGCATGGGTGGCATGGACTTCTAAAGTCCACCGCTCAAGGCACATCAGCTTTGAAACAGAGAGCCGCACCTTCGGGTGCGGCTCTTTTTTTGCTTTGGGAATTACTCGCTTCCCTCGTGGGGCGGGGGTACAACAGCACATGGCCTTAAAACCCTCGTCCTCGTTCATGAAGGTGTTGCTGCTGCTGGCGATATTTTCGCTCGCACCGCTCACGCTGTACGCCATGTACAAGCGCACGGGTGGGTTGGCGTCCGACAAGGAAATGGGCTTCCAGAAGAACCTGCGCTACGCGCTGATGGCGGGGCAGGACGGCATCGACCTGGCGCCGCTGACGCCGTGGCCGTGGATCAAGGTCTGCGCGCTGGACAACGGCCTTTCGCGCGAAGAGGTCACGAAGGTCCTCGGCTTCGACTACAAGGACTTCGACGAAATGCACTGGCTGCCGTTGCAGGCCTATTGGACGCTGGTGTTCATCGACAAAGAACGTGAGGCAAGTTGGGGTATGGCGCGGCCCGTGCAGGCGGTGCGCATCCCCCGCAAAGACCTTGCTGATCTGAAGCTTCCTAAAGACGCTAAGGGCGTGTGCATCAGCCGTGACGGCCGGGCCGAGATCAGCCGCAAGAGCGTGCCCGTGGGCGAGAGCCCGGTGATTCTCACATTGGTAAGTGCGAACGCCGACTAGACCTTCATAAAATCCGCAGTTTTCCAGCACTTTCTGGCGCGCCTTGACAGGCAACTAAAAGGTTGCATATTAACATCCATGAGTATGGATGCTGTCTTCAAAGCTTTGGCCGATAAAAGTCGTCGGCGTCTGTTGGACAGTCTTCATCGCCGGAACGGTCAGACCTTGAGCGAGTTGGCAGGACCCTTGGACATGACGCGCCAAGCCGTGACCAAGCATCTCACCATTCTGGAAACGGCAAATTTGGTGGCTACGCAGAAGCACGGGCGCGAGAAGTTGCACTTCATCAACCCCGTGCCGATCACCGAGATCGCCGATCGCTGGATTGGCAAATACGAACGCCACCGCCTCGACGCGTTGGCGAAACTCAAAAAAGACCTGGAGGACGCACCATGAAAAGCAAGTTTGTCTATGTGACTTACATTCGCACCACCCAACAGAAACTCTGGGATGCGCTCACCAAACCCGAATTCCAGAAAATCTATTGGGGCGTGGTGCAGGAATCGACCTTCGAGAAGGGCGCGAGCTGGAAAATGATCGGCTCGGACTCCGGTACCCTCTTCGACTCCGGCGAGATTCTAGAAACGAATCCTCCCAACAAGCTGGTGATTAAGTGGCAGAACGAATGGAAGCCGGAACTGAAGGCCGAAGGATATAGCCGTTGCACCTATGAGCTTGCGGAAGCCAATGGTTCCATCAAGCTCACAGTCACGCACGAAAGCGAGGCAGCGGATTCACAGCTGATTGTTGCCGTCAGCGGCGGCTGGCCGTCGATCCTGGCGAACCTTAAGACCTGGCTCGAAACGGGCGAGCCTTTCCAGAAGCGCTAGTCTAGTTTTTCATAGTCTAGTTTTTCTCGGGGTCGAGGAAGTTCCGCACTTCCTCGACAGCTTCCTTGAGCCCAACGCGCAAATACGGCACGTCGGGTGGGAAGGCCCCCTTGAGCCGCGACGGCATCATGGGATCGAGCAGCACGAAGACGCCGCGATCGGTGGCGCGACGGATGAGACGGCCGAAGGCCTGTTTCAGTCTCAACCGCGTCACTGCATCGTCGTAGCCTTTTTTTCCAAAGGCCGTACGGCGCGCCTTATGCAGGATATCGGGGCGCGGCCATGGCACACGATCAAACACCACGAGCCGCAACGAGCGACCCGGCACATCCACGCCCTCACGCACCGCATCGGTGCCGAGCAGGCAGGAGTCTTCCTCGGCGCGGAAGATGTCCACAAGGGTCGAGATGTCCATGGCGTCCACGTGTTGGGCGTAAAGCGGCAAGCCGGCTTCGTCCAATGCGGGGGCGATCTGTTTGTGCACCTCGCGCAGGCGCGAGATGGCCGTGAACAGTCCGAGTGCACCACCATGAGCGGCCAGGAACAATTCGCGGTAGGCCGCTGCCACTTGCGCCATATCGTCCTTGCGTACGTCGGTGATGACGATGACCTTGGTGCGCGCGGCGTAGTTGAAGGGCGAGGCTACGGAGCTGCGCGTGATGGCTTGGGACAAATGCGCTGCACCGACGCGCGCTTCCGCATTGGCCCAATCGGCGGCTTCGTCCACTTCGCCATTCAGTAAGGTTGCGGATGTTACCACCATGCCATGCGTATGGTCGGCCAGCGCGCGGGCAAAGGGCAGGGTTGGGTCCACCCAGTGGCGAAAAAGGCCCACATCCACGTCATGGCCGCCTTCGCGCTCGATGGCGAACCAATCGACAAACTCCGCCGGCGTAGTGCTGCCGATGGAGCCCAGCATGGCGCGCCAGGCGGCAGCGGGGATGGCGCCCCGCCGTTCCAAGGTGCGCATGAGAGCTTCGATGCGTATGCGGGCATCGGTATTGAGCGTGGCCGCGTCATTGTCCAACTTTCGACCGAAACCTGAGACGAGGCGGCGCAATGGCATTTCTAAGCGCTGAAGGGCCACATCGAGCGCCTTGGCTGCTTCCGCGAGCCCGTCGATGAGGGGCGTGGTCTCGGCCTCCAGAGAATAGGGAGAATTCGTGTCTGCGCGCGCCAGCACCTGCTGGTAGACGAGACTGAGGAAAGTTTCGGCCGGCCCATGGGGCTGGCCGTCCTTGATACGGTTGCGCCAGCCTTGGCCGGGCAAAGCACGGGCACCGGCCAGCACTTCCTCCAGCGTGATGGCCAGGCCGCCATCGGCCATTTCGCCGGAGCCCATAGCGATGAGGTCCTCGGCGCGACGTTTAAGGCCGCGGGCGCGGCTTCGTGTGGCATTGCCCTCGGCACCCAGCAGCCAGCGGCGTAAATCGGCGGTTTCCAGTCCGGAAAGATGCGCCGAGAAGGCCGAGTCTGCGGCATCGAAAATATGATGGCCTTCGTCGAACACATAACGCGTGGGGCGCACGGCGTCATCGAGGCCGCCTAGGGCCGCTTGCACCATGACCAGCGCATGATTGGCGACGACAATATCCGCGTGGCGCGCCCGGCGCACCGTGCGCTCGATGAAACACTTCTGATAGTGTGGGCAGGCGGCGTAGATGCATTCGCCGCGCCGGTCAGCGAGGGCCAGAGTTTTTTCACGACTGAGAATTTCCGGCAGCCAGCCGGGCAAATCTCCGCCGATCATGTCGCCGTTGCGCGTCGCGCCGGCCCAACGCGCGAGCAATCCCAGCGCTACGGCATCGGCGGGCTGAGCCGCGAGGCGGTTCACCGCATCCTCGTAGTTCAGAAGGCAGAGATAGTTCTCGCGGCCCTTGCGAATAACAACCTTGCGCTTCTTCTCATTGGCGTCGGGATAAAGGCGGTCCAGTTCCTGATCCAATTGGCGCTGCAGATTGCGGGTGAAGGTGGCAAGCCACACGGAACCTTGATTCCGTTCGGCCCAAAGGCTGGCGGGCGCTACATAACCGAGCGTTTTACCGGTTCCGGTGCCGGCCTCGGCGAGAACGAGGAGAGGTTGGTCGGGCGCGGGGCGCGGCTGGAAAGCAGCCGTGACATTGCGCGTATAAGCGCGCTGCACGTCGCGCGTTTCGGCGCCCGCCCCGAGAAGGTGTGCAAGGCGCGCTTCACTTTCATCGGGCGCGATGGGCTGGCTGCCTGGCGGCGGCGGTGGAGCTCGTTCTTCCCATTCGGGAAGACGCATCCAGACGCGCAAACCCGCGGCGGGGCCGAAACCTTTCACGGCGTTAGGATCGCCGCCGAGAGCTGTGAGCACACTCACACCCCAAGACCAACCGCCCCGTGTCATGGCACCGGCAATCTCGGCCAGGGGTTTGGCTTCAATGTCGTGAAGGGCAGCGAGCTCGCTGAGCAGCGTTTTCACCACATCCAGGAGGGCGAGAGGCCGATCTTCCAGGGCGGTGGAATGGGTAAGCCCAAGGGCGGTGGCGAGCCCCATGACAGTGGGCAGGCAGAAGGTGGCGGGCCGCACGAACGCAAATAGTTCCAGGGCATCGTAGGCCGGAAAGCGCTGAACTTTGAGGCGCGCGGCGGTCGCCGGCGCGTGGCAGAGAATAGGCCGGGCGGCAGCGGCGCGCTGACCGACCGTGGCGACGGGTTTGATCGCAATCTCCCCACCGGAATCGAGCACGGCCGCTGTGGTCCAGTCGGCCACGATCACTGGCACGTCGGGAATAAGAATGCGGCGGGAGGACAAGGGAGCATTCATGGGATGCCAGACCTGTAGCGGCAGATGCCGCGGCTGGCAAGGACACCCTAATCCTGTTCCTCGCTCGTCAAGGATGTGTCCACCACAACCCCTTCGAAGGGGCGTAGGCACAGAAGCTTGGTGACGATCTCGCTGCTTCGCCCCCCGGTGGAGGATAGCAGCACATTGCCTGTGGGGAGGGGCGTATAGACGGTGGTGGCGGAAAAATTGAGGGCGACCGTGAGGCGCGTGCCGCCGTAAAGGCGCTCATAGACGAGGATATCGCCACGGCTTTCCACGGCGCCGTAATCGCCGAGCGATAGTGCAGGGCAGCGGCGGCGCAGCGCGATCAGATCGCGGGTGAAGCGCAGCTGAGATGTGGCCATGGCTCGCTGGGTCTCGACATTCTTCTCGTCGCGGTCGACATTGAGAGGCAACCAGGAGGCACCGCTGGTGAACCCGGCTCGCTCCGTACTGTCCCAGGGCATGGGTGTGCGGACAGGATCGCGACCGAAGCCGAAGCCGGGCACGCGGCGCTCCCAAGGGTCTTGGACCAACTCAGGCGGTATGGGTACGTCTTCGAGGCCGAGTTCGTCTCCATAATAGAGTGTCGGTGTGCCGCGCAAAGTAAGGAGAAAAAGAGTTGCGAGCGCAGCGCTTTCGCGACCGACGCGGCTGGCGACGCGGGACCGATCGTGATTGCCGAGCACCCAATTGGGCCAGTTGCCCGGTTGAAGCAAACCTTCGTATTGCGCAATGAGATCGGCGAGGAAGGACGCTTTCCAAGCCGCGCCAATGAGATGGAAATTGAAGGGAAGGTGCGAGCCTGGCCGACCAGGCGTGCCGTAGTATGTCACGACACGTTCCAAGGGCAGATAGACTTCGCCGATCAGGACGCGATCGTCATAGCTGTCGGTAATGCGCCGGAATCCGGCGATGACGTCGTGCACTTCCGGGCGATCCATCTGCCGCGTGCGCGCAAACGTCAGGGTCGGCGGCATGCCCGAGCGGAAGTCGGGATTGGGTGGATTGTCGGTGAAGCTTTCATCTTCGATGAGATGTTGGATGGTATCGAGACGGAATCCATCGACCCCGCGCTTCAGCCAGAAGTGCAAAGCCTCGTACATGGCCGCACGCACATCGGGATGGCGCCAGTTGAGGTCTGGCTGTTGTGGCAGATAGGCGTGGTAATAATACTGGCTCGTGGCTTCGTCCTTGGTCCAGGCAGGTCCGCCGAATTCGCTGAGCCAGTTATTCGGTGGTCCGCCATCGGAAGCGGGATCGCGCCAGATGAACCAGTCACGCTTGGGGTTAGTGCGCGAGGCACGACTTTCGTGGAACCACGGGTGTTGTTCGGAGGTGTGATTCGGGACGAAGTCCATGATCAGCTTCATGTCGCGGCGATGCGTCTCCGTCAGAAGGTGGTCGAAGTCTGCAAGCGACCCGAAGATCGGGTCAACGTCGGTATAGTCGGAGACGTCGTATCCGAAGTCCGCCATGGGCGAAGGATTGATAGGTGATAGCCAAATGGCATCCACGCCCAACCAACGCAGATAGTCGAGACGCTGGATGATGCCGGCAAGATCGCCGATACCGTCGCCGTTGCTGTCCTGGAAGGAGCGCGGATAGATCTGATAGATCACGCCGCGCTGCCACCACAACGCATCGACAGCAGTGCGCGACATGTCGTTCATGAGGAGCGCCGCAGGCGCGTGGTGATGAAGGCCTTGATCGCCGCAAACCACGGCACGCGCACGTCGTCGTGCTCCATAAAAAGTTCGTGGCGGGCTCCGGGAAAATCTACCAGCTGGCAATCTGGCAGGGTTTGCGCTGCCTTGCGATGCGCGCGGGCATCAACGAAGAAATCCTGGCCAGCGCTGCCAAGCAGGATCGGCGTCGATATGCCGGCAAGAAATGCGGGCGTTTTCAAGCGCGCTGTCAGCGCAAAAGCCGCATGCAACCACGCAAAAGTAGCCCCATCCATACGCAGACGGGGATGCGTCTCGAACCATTCTCGCAGGACGGTACAGCGCTCAGGATCGTGGGAGGTGCGGCTGTTGGCTGGAGTCAGCTCGGCATTATAGTGCCAGGCGCCAGCGCCGGGGACGAAGCAGCTGCCGGCACGCACCGCCATCATCGCCCGCGCCAGAATGCGGGCCACGAAGACAGGGACAGGCCCTGTTTCCACTTCGATCATTGGCGCCGACAAGACTGCCGCGTCCACAAGCTTCGGGTCTTTGTGCAAGGCAAGCAAAGCGATGGCTCCGCCCATGGAATGCGCGATGAGAAGACGCGGGCGTTCGCGCGACGTCATTTTGGCAATGAAGGCGGAGAGGTCGGCGGCATCCTGCTCAAAGGTCCGACCACGCGCCGCAGAAGTGGAGTCGTGGTCGGAGCCGCGATCTGAACCGCCTTGGCCTCGCCAATCCACGCAGAAGACCGCAAGCCCCATGGTGGCGAGGTCGCGTACGGTCTCGAAATATTTCTCGATGCATTCGGAATAGCCGCCGACAACGACGCATTGGCCCCAGGCTTCCTGTGGAGTGAGGCGCGCCCAGCGCAAGCTGGCGCCATCGTTCGCGGCAAATCGGCTCCATTGCAAGCCAGCGGGCTCGAGGAACTTGGCCGACAAGGACGGCGGCGAGGACAAAAGCGGGACGGGGGCGATGGTGTTCATGGCGGTGGCTGCAGCCATATGCAATTTAACCCACCCGGCGGGGGTAAACTGCGAAAGTTCTAAGACAGATGGACGCTGCTTTGCACCTGTTCTGCACGTGGTTTTTGGATGGCGAGGACCCTTCAGCTTGACCGCGGGGGGCGGCGCCCCTAGCTTGCCGGTGCGACCCACTTCTTAAGGACTGTAGCTGTTTTATGACCGATCTCGCCGCTCTTGCCCGTCACAGCAATGCCTGGCCCTTTGCCGAAGCCCGTGCCCTGTGGGATGAGCGCCTGAAAGACAAAGTGCCCGAGAAAGGCTACGTCCTGTTTGAAACCGGGTATGGCCCATCGGGCTTGCCGCATATCGGCACCTTCGGCGAAGTGGTGCGCACGACCATGGTGCGCCGGGCTTTTGAAGCGTCGTATCCCGACGTGCCGACCAAGTTGTTCGCCTTTTCCGACGATATGGACGGCCTGCGCAAGGTTCCGGAGAACGTGCCGAACAAGGAGATGATGGCAGCGCATCTCGGCAAGCCGCTAACGGTCATTCCGGATCCTTTCGGCACGCACGAGAGCTTTGGCCATCACAATAACGCGCGCCTGCGCGCTTTCCTGGATTCTTTCGGCTTTGACTACGAGTTCAAGAGTTCGACGACGGCATATAAGAGCGGCGCCTTCGACAAGGCGCTACGCCGTGTGCTGGAAAAGTATGACGAAGTCATCGAGGTCATTCTACCGACCCTGGGGCCGGAGCGCCGAGCGACCTATTCGCCTTTCCTGCCCGTGGATGCGAAAACGGGTGTGGTGCTGCAGGTACCCATTGTGGCGCGCGATGTTGCGGCGGGCACCGTGACGTACAAAGACGATACCGGGAAGGACGTGACCGTTCCCGTCACCGGCGGGCACTGCAAACTGCAATGGAAGTGCGACTGGGCTATGCGCTGGTATGCGCTGGATGTCGATTACGAAATGTCCGGTAAGGACTTGATCGATTCCGTGAAGCTCTCGGGCCGCATCTGCCGCATTCTGGGCGGCACGCCGCCGACCAATTTGACGTACGAGCTGTTCCTCGACGAAGGCGGGCAGAAGATCTCGAAGTCCAAAGGTAACGGGCTTTCGGTGGAAGACTGGCTGAAATATGCGCCGCCGGAGAGCTTGGCGTTGTACATGTTCCAGAAGCCCAAGACCGCGAAGCGCCTGTTCTTCGACGTGATTCCCAAGGCCGTGGACGAATACCTGGACTTCCTGTCCAAGTTTCCCGGCGAAGCGGATGAGGCAAAGCTCAACAACCCCGCATGGCACATTCACCATGGAAAGCCGGTAGCGGAAGATGTGCCGCTGACTTTCGGTATCCTTCTGAACCTTGCCGCCGTTTGTAACGCCGAAAATCCGGCGGTGTTGTGGCAATACATCTCGCGCTACAAGCCGGAAGCCAGCCCGGCGACTGCGCCCTTGCTCGACCGGTTGGTTAAGCATGCTGTCGCTTATTATCAAGACTTTGTAAAACCGGCGAAGGTTTATAAGAAGATTGCACCCGAGCAGATGCCAGCTTTCCAGGAACTGCGCGTGGAATTGGCATCCTTCACCCAAGCGCCGACGCCGGAAAATCTACAGACGCTGGTGTTCGAGGTGGGCAAGCATCACCCGACGATGTTCGTGAGTCTGCGTGACTGGTTCCAGGCGCTCTACCAGGTCCTGCTGGGACAGGACCAAGGTCCTCGCATGGGTTCTTTCATTGCCTTGTACGGTGTGAAAGAGACGATCGCCCTGCTCGACCGGGCTATTGCGGGTGAAAATCTGGCGGTTTAGTAAGCGCTTCTGCTATCGCAAGGGGCCCCCATAAAAATTCTTCACTTGAAAAGGTCACGGGGGTGGCTAGCCTTGCTTCTCTCTCGGGGTGCCCATGTCCAGCATTGTTTCGATTTCCAATCTCACAAAAAAGTATTCATCGGGTTTGCAGGCGCTCTCGGGCGTCAGCCTCGATATCCGGCGTGGCGAGATCTTTGCGCTGCTGGGTCCGAACGGCGCGGGCAAGACCACGCTCATCAACATCATCTGCGGGATTGTCACTGGCAGTTCCGGCACTGTGACTGTTGATAGTCATGATATCCGCACCGCCTATCGCGCCGCGCGCTCGAAGATCGGCCTCGTGCCGCAGGAGCTTTCGACCGATGCCTTCGTCAGTGTGCACGAAGCGGTCAGGTTTAGCCGCGGGCTCTTCGGCCGTCCGCCCAATGCTGACTATGTTGAGAAGACGCTGCGCGACCTGTCGCTCTGGGATAAGCGCGATTCCAAGATTCGCACACTCTCAGGCGGCATGAAACGCCGTCTGATGATCGCCAAAGCGCTGTCGCACGAGCCGCAAATCCTGTTCCTGGACGAGCCTACAGCGGGGGTCGATGTGGAGCTGCGCCGCGACATGTGGGCGATGGTGCGCGGGCTGCGGGAACAAGGCGTTACCATCATTCTTACCACCCACTACATCGAAGAAGCCGAGGAAATGGCCGACCGTATTGGGGTGATCAACAAAGGCGCGTTGATCGTGGTGGAGGAGAAGAGCGTCTTGATGAAGAAGCTCGGCAAGAAGGAGCTGACACTCAACTTGCAGGAGCCGCTCGCCCAAGTGCCGACAGGACTTGCCGCGTGGAATTTGACGCTCAAAGCCGATGGTCACGAGTTGCATTACACCTTCGATGCCAATGCCGAGAGCGGCAGTGTGTCGGAGTTGCTGCGCCGCCTTGGAGAACTGGGCATTGGTTTCAAGGACCTCAATACCTCGCAAAGCTCGCTGGAAGAAATTTTCGTGAGCCTCGTGCATGGCGGAGGCCAGTAATGAACATCCACGGCATTGTTGCGATCTATAAGTTCGAATTGTCGCGGTTCATGCGTACGATCTGGCAGAGCCTGGCCACGCCCGTAATCACCACATCGCTGTACTTCGTGGTTTTCGGCTCGGCCATCGGCGGACGCATGCCGGAGATCAACGGCGTGCCGTACGCGTCGTTCATCGTGCCTGGCCTCATGATGATGACGCTGTTCACGGAAAGCATTTTCAACGGCTCGTTCGGGATCTACTTCCCCAAGTTCACGGGAACCATCTACGAGTTGTTGTCGGCCCCGATTTCGTCGTCTGAGGCGGTCTTGGCCTATGTGGGCGCGGCGGCGACCAAGTCGGTCATCCTGGGGCTCGTGATCCTGACGACAGCATCACTCTTTGTGCCGCTTCATATCGTGCACCCGTTTCTGATGGTGGCCTTCCTGCTGCTGATCGCGGCGACCTTCAGCCTGTTCGGTTTCATCCTGGGCATTTGGGCTAACAGCTTCGAGCAGTTGAACGTTGTGCCGATGCTGGTGATGACGCCGCTGACCTTCCTGGGCGGCGCGTTCTATTCCCTCGAGATGCTGCCGCCCTTGTGGCGTACGGTGACGCTGTTCAATCCCGTGGTCTATATCATCAACTGTTTCCGCTGGAGCTTCTTTGGCCATTCGGATGTGAACGTAGCCGCGAGCTTGGGGCTGACCCTGGCGTTCTTCTGCATATGCCTTTTGGTGGTGGCGACTATCTTCCGTACCGGCTATCGCCTTAAGAACTAGCGCGTCAGCAGATATTTCAGCAGCGTATCGCCGTTGTGACGTCCCATGTGGACGCCATCGAAGTAGTCATCGACATTGCCACCAAAATCCGCGGGCGTTGCAAAGCTATGCAGGCTGAGCCCGGGCGCCCCCAATTTGGCGATGTGATCGACGAGGGCCTGCTGCGTTTCGAAATAGGGGGTCTGTTCCTTTAGCCGCGCGATCACGAGCGGATGAAGCGGATTGGTATAGACGGACATTTTGCACCCTGCATCGGCCGCAAGCGCCACCAACCTCTCGAAGTACTGAAGCCGCTGAGGATGCAGGTGTGTAAGGTCCTTGCAGGCCAGGAATTGCTGCGTCCATTTGGCTTCAAGGTCGGCCCCGGTGTAGTGCAGCGCAGGCATACTCTTCACGTCGCGGCGAAAGAGCTTGATGACATCGCCGTCGCGGGGATCGAACGCCAGGTCAATGTCCCACGCGCCATAACGCACCTGTGCCCGTTTGGCGATATCAGCGTTCTTTTCGCCGTCGCCTTCCAGAGTGAGTGAACCTTCGCCGCGCTGATCGACGGCATCAAGCAGCGAAAAGAGCGTGGGCGATTTCACCAGGCGCAGGTCGATAGGAAGCAACGGCGAAAATTGAATGGGATCGAGACCGACAATAAGACGCTCCACCGGCGTCCGGTTGGTTTGGAGGAAGAGCTTCACCATGCAATAGAGTTCTTCGGCGCGCACACTGGCGACGGTGAACTGGAAAGCCTTTAACCCGAACCGCGCGGCGTGCTTTGCGCGGACGAGGTAAGCGCGCGAGGAGCCGGCGATCAAAGTATCGAAGTCGCGGGGTCCTTCCAGGACATAGTTGGCCTTCACCTGCCGATCGATCACCAGCTCGAACGCCGGGCGCGAAGGAGGGGCGTGTTCGCTGGACATCAGACGCACGATGGACGCAATGCTATCGAAGCAATCGTAGCCCACGTCCTCGGGCGCTGGGACGGGCTTTTTGAATGTGGTCTCCAGAGCCAGCAGCAGATTGGTGAGGGCGAGGGAGTCGATGATGCCAGCCGTGACCAAAGGATCGTCCGCGCCTTCAACCCACGTGCCGGACGCCTGGAAGATGCATTCACGCACCAGATCGGACGGGTCGGACGGGTCTATCTTCCTAGCCGTGGCGGCTTGCTGGCGCAGTTCCAGGTAGCGGTCGCGGTTGCGCCCGCGCGCCATTTTTCCGGAAGTCGATTTCGCCAGCCATCCCGCCTCTACAATGCGGACGTCGGCAAGATTGATATCGAAGCGGTTGGTGACGGCCTGCGCGATCATCTGGGCGGTCTTGCGGGCGGTTATACCGGAGTCGGGTTTCAACTCGGCCAGCACCACCACGTTTTCCGTGCCTTTCGCATCATCCGTGATGCCGAAGGCAACGCAGCGCCCATCCGCGACGAAAAGCAGGTCACCGACTATGGCCTCAATATCCTGCGGATAGATGTTACGCCCCGCCGTGATGATGAGGTCTTTGATGCGGCCGGTGACAAAAAGCTCGCCGTCGCTGAGATAGCCCAAATCACCCGTGTGCAGGAGATTACCCGCTATTGCGCTGGCCGTGGCCTCGGGGTTTTTGAAATAGCCGCCCATGCGCGAGGGGCTGCGCACGGCGATTTCGCCTACGTGTTGGTCGGGGAGCGCTGCGCCGGAGTTATCCAGGATGACGACATCCGTACCGGAAAGTGCGTGACCGGAAGAAACCATGGCATGTGGGCCCGGTTTCACCGCAGCGCCAGTCGTAAGTGCGGCGCGGTCGATATGATCGACCTTCAAAGAATGACCAAAGCCGGCGGACGTTACGGCGAATGTGGTTTCCGCCATGGCGTACGACGCGGCCAGCGCTTCCGCTTTGAGTCCATAAGGAGCCAGTGCTTTGAGGAAGATGTCATGGCTCGTCGCCGAAACAGGTTCGGAGCAATTCACAACACCGCGCACGCGAGAAAGATCCAAACCCGTCACATCACCCCGTTGAAGGGATTGCGCAAGGAAGTTGTACGCAAAATTTGGCAGCCAGCAGAGTGTGCCGCCATACCGCGAAAGAGCGTTCAGCAGCATCAAGGGGCTCTTCACCCAATCGAAGGGCGACATCACGGTGATTTGCGTGCCGGTGAGCAGAGGCATCATCAAGCAAGTGATGAGCCCCATGTCATGGTAGTAGGGCAGCCAGCTCACAATGTGATCGTCGTCGGCGAGCTTGATTTCGCGCGCGTAGGCATCCACCTGCGAGAGCAACTGCGCCTGCGAGATGGTCACGCCCTTCTTTGTGCCGGTTGTGCCTGAACTGTATTGAATAAACAGGATCGGGTTGTCGGTGTTGACAACCTGCGGCAACGTCTTGGGCACTTCGATGTCGTCGAAGCTGGCGACGCGCCGGCCAATGGAGGCGCTGAGATACGAGCAATAGGCGGGATCGCCGACGATGAGAGCCGGCTCGGCATTTTCGATCAGCGGCAGCAGGGTGCGTCCAAAATCGCTGACCGATAATTTGGGAGAGGGGTGCGCGGAGACGATGGGAATGCGCCCCGTCAGCAAAGCGCCGGCTTCGGCAAAGAAGACGTCCCTGGGATTGGATAGAACGAAGATGACCGTACCGCCCACGGGCACATTGTGCCGATCGAAGAGGCTGGCCGTGACCATTGCCTGTAGGAAGAAGTCGCGGTACGTGAACACCTCTTCGCGCATCTTGCCATCGATGATGCGCAAGAACGGCCTATCGCCGCGCGTGCGCAGCTGCGCAAGGATGCGCGCGGCAACACTATCGGGCGTGATCTGGGCGGAATTGGTCTGTGAGGTCAGGGGCGCCATCGCGAACCGTAGGATTGATGATGAAAACTACGGCCCGGCAGTTAATAAAAAACTTACCTTTGCGACGGCTAAACCTTCAATGCGGCGTCCAGGGCATCTTTCTTGGCCAGCGCGTCCGTAAACGGCGGTTTTTCGCCCGCGTAGCCCATGATGGCCAACAGTTTTTCAACGGGCAGGCGGCCCTCCTTGCCGATGAAAGTGACCTTCATCAGCGCAATGGAGGCGACTTCGGTACCCACTAAGATCTTCTGCTCCAGGTAGATCCAGCGATCGTCCCAGGACACGATGCGAGCTGTGACATCGAAGCGCTGAAAAACCCTGATGGGCCGACGAAAGCGGATGGTAAGCGAAGCCACGACAGGCCCAAGCCCAGCCGCGCGCAGGCGCGCCCAGGCACCGTTGCGGATCATGAAATCCACGCGCGAGAGGTCCATAAAGCTGGAATAGCGGCTGTTGGTCATGTGCATGTTGAGATCGAGATCCCAAGGCATGCAGCGAAAGAAGATGTGATTCTCACCCGCCATGTCGCGCCGGCCGGACACCGTGCGCGCGCCGAGATAGGCCGCCGCCATCATCCACAGAAAGCGGAGAATGAGGTTCATGGGTAGGGTGGGACGCGGCCGTTAAGCCGCGACCGCCGCACTGAAGAGTTCGTCTTCCAAGTCCATGATGGTTTCGCCGCCGGCCATGATCGAGGACAGCAGCGCGCCGGTGTAGGGCATGATCTTGTGCATATAGAACTTGGCCGTCTTGACCTTGCCCTTGTAGAAGCCCGTCGGATCATCGCCCAGCTTCGAGAAAGCGAGTTTGGCCATCTTGGCCCACATGAAGCCGACGGAGACGTAAGAGAGCAATTTCAGGAGGTCGGAGGCACCAGCGCCCGCTTCGTTCGGGTTGCTCATGCCTTTCTGCGCGATCTGGCCCACGGCCTGTTGCAGGCGGCCAAAGCCTTTGGCCAGCTCCATAACAATCTCTTCCATGGCCGGGTCGGCGGCGTTCTGCTCGATGAACTCCTGCACCGGATGGAAGAAGGCGCGCATGTAACGGCCGTAATGGGCCGTCATTTTGCGGCCCACCAGGTCGAGCGCCTGGATGCCGTTGGTGCCTTCGTAGATTTGCGTGATGCGGGCGTCGCGCACGAACTGCTCCATCCCGTGCTCGCGGATATAGCCGTGACCGCCGAAGATCTGCACACCGAGATTAGCGTTGTCGAAACCGATGTCGGTGCCGAAGGCTTTCACCACCGGCGTCAGGAATTGGATGAGATCGTCGTGTTCCGTGCGTTCGGCTTCGGTCGCCGCTTTTTCAGCTTTGTCCTGGCTCAAGGCTACCCACATGACCAGCGCACGCGTGCCTTCGGTCAGGGCTTTCATGGTCATGAGGTTCTTGCGCACGTCGGGATGCACAATCAGCGGATCGGCGGGCTTCTCCGGTTGAACGGCGCCCTTCAGGCTGCGGCCCTGTAGGCGCTCACGGGCGTAAAGCAGCCCGCCTTGATAGGCGACTTCCGAAAGCCCGAGGCCCTGCACACCCACACCCAGACGCGCGGTGTTCATCATGGCGAACATGGCGCGCATGCCTTTGTTCTTCTCACCGACAAGCCAGCCTTTGGCATTGTCGAAGTTGATGACGCAGGTGGCCGAAGCTTTGATGCCCATCTTGTGCTCGATAGAGCCGCAGGACGCGCCGTTGCGCTGCCCCGGCGTGCCGTCGGCTTTGGGCAGGAACTTGGGGCAGATGAACAGGCTAATGCCCTTGATCCCTGCCGGAGAGTCAGGCGTGCGTGCCAAAACCAGATGCACGATGTTTTGCGTAAGGTCGTGCTCGCCGGCGGAGATGAAGATCTTGGTGCCTGTGAGATTGTAGCTGCCGTCCGCCTGAGGCTCGGCCTTGGTGCGCACGAGGCCGAGGTCGGTGCCGCACTGCGGCTCGGTGAGGCACATGGTGCCCGACCAAGTGCCGTCGGTGAACTTCGGCAAGTAGAGCTGCTTCTGCTCTTCGGTGCCGTAGAGCTTGAGCGCGTTATAGGCGCCGTGGGTCAGGCCCGGATACATGCCGAACGCCATGTTGGCGGAGCAAATCATCTCCTCGACCATCATGTTGATGGCTTTGGGCGCGCCCTGGCCGCCGTATTCCTGATCGGCGCCGAGGCCGGTCCAGCCGCCAGCGATGAACTGGTCATAGGCTTCCTTGAAGCCCTTGGGCGTGCGCACAACCCCATTCTCGAAGTGGCAACCTTCTTCGTCACCGGAGCGATTCAAGGGAAACAGCACTTCTTGGGACAACTTGGCCGCTTCTTCCAGGACCGCATCCACAACGTCTGGCGAGAAATCACCGTAGCCGGGAAGGTTTGCGAGGTCGTCGCCATTGAACAGCTCGCGGTAGACGAACTTCATATCGCGAAGTGGAGCGGTATAGACGGCCATAGTGCGTCTCCTTAATTCCGAAGCGGTTTGCCGGTGTCGAGCATGACTTCCATGCGCGCCAGCGTCGCCGGGTTACGCGCGAGTTCCAGGAAGGCCTGGCGCTCGAGCTTCAGGATGTCTTTCTCGCTGATGGTATCGACGGGATCGGTATTGCCGCCCGTCAGAACCTTAGCGAGGGCCAGAGAGACGACCATGTCGTGCGGCGTGACCTTGCCCTGCAACTGCATACCCTGCAGTGCCACCGTAAGGGCGGCTACGCCACCGGCGCCTGGTAGCGAGATCACTTGATCCTTGGGTGGCTGATAACCTTCGGCGAGCTTCAGCACTTTGGCTTTCGCATCGGCCAGCAGGCGGTCGCGGTTCATGGTGATCTGGTCGTCCTTGCGCAGGATGCCCATTTCCTTGGCCTCGAAGGCGGATTTAGAAACCTGCGCGGTGCCGATCATCTCGAAAGCTTTACCCGAAGCCGGGATAGGTCCCTTGGGCATCTTCGGATCGTTCTTGAAGCGCAGCAGCATCTCTTTGCAGCCCCCCCAGCCGGGGATCACGCCGACGCCGACCTCGACGAGGCCGGTGTAGGTTTCCGCGTGCGCCTGGATGGAATCCGAGTGCAGAAGGATTTCGCACCCGCCGCCGAGCGCCATGCCGAGAGGTGCTGCGACAACGGGGAAGGGCGCTTGTTTCAGGGCGAGGTAGGTTTTCTGGCCTTCCTCGATCTGGCTTTCCAACTCTGCCCACACAGCGATATTGGCGGCGAACAGCACAAGGCCGATATTCGCGCCGACAGAGAAGTTCGGACCTTCGTTGTGAACAACGAGGCCTTTCCACTTCTTATCGCTCTTGATGAGCTTGATAGTGTCCTTGTAGGCCGCCATGGTCAGTGGATCGAGGCTGTTGGCGCGCGACGTGAACTCGAAGCACAGCACGCCGTCGCCGATATCCCAGACCTTTGCCGACGGGTTCTTGAGGACGGGTTTGCCGGCGCGTTTGACATCGGAAAGTTTGAGTACGCCCGGCGCACGCACCACATCGGCATAGTCGCCCGTGGTGGTGAGGTATTGCAGCTTACCGCCTTCGGTGCGGTAGAAGCCGCCCTTTTCAGCCGCCAGCTTCAGCATCGGCGGAACGGGTTTCTTATCTGCCGCGAGTTTGTCGGCAAACCATTTGGCACCCATGTCGTCGATGATCTCGAATGGACCTTTGCCCCAACCGTAGCCGTCTTTCATGGCCTCATCGACGTCGGTGATGCGGTCGGCGATCTCAGGAACAAGGGCCGCGGTGTAGGTGAGGCCCTGACTGGCGAGTTTCCAGGCGTATTGACCGCCTTTATCGGGTGATTCCACCAGCGCTTTAAGGCCGCCTTTCTTGGAGGCGTTCAGGCTCGGCAGATCGGCCTTCACACTGGGCGCGTATTGCGCGGTGGTGAGGTTGAGGCTTTCCTTGATCTTCTGGCCGCCGTCTTTCTTCACGCGGTAGAAGCCGGACACGCCTTTGCGACCGATCCACTTATTCTGAAGCATGGTGGTGATGACGGGCGGCTCGGCCGAGATGCGCACGTAGTCGTCGGTCTTGGGCAGCAGCGACAGCATGGACTTGGTGATGTGGGGCATCAGGTCGAGGCCCACGAGGTCAATCAAGCCGAACACGCCGGTCTTGGGGATACCGAAGGGACGCGAAGCGATGGCGTCGGCTTCGTCCACGGTGAGGCCGAGGTTGATGGCCTCGATCACGCCGGTCTGCAGCCAGTACATGCCGATGCGGTTGCCGATGAATCCCGGTGTGTCCTTGCAGATGACCACACCCTTGCCCAGGCGCACGTCGCAGAAGTCGCGGATCATCGTGAGGTGTTCTTTTTTGGTTTTGGAAGAGGCGACCAATTCCAGCAGGCGCATATAGCGCGGCGGGTTGAAGAAGTGCGTGATCATGAAATCCTGCACCATGTCGGCCGGCATGCCGGCTTCCAGCTCTTTCAGCGGAATGGTGGAGGTGTTGGAGGACACGACGGAGCCCTTCTTGCGGGTCTCCTCGACCTTCCTATAGAGGGTCTTCTTGATCTCGAGATTTTCGATGACCGCTTCAATGATCCAGTCGCAATCGGCGAGCAGGTTCATATGATCTTCGGTGTTGCCGGTGGTGATCAGGCTGGCGTTGCGCTTGGACATGAAGGGCGCGGGGTCGGTCTTCAGCAGTTTAGCGACCGCGCCTTCCGCGATGGCATTCCGATTGGGATTGTCCTTGGGCACGATGTCCAGCAACACGCAGGGGACGCCCGCGTTGGTGATATGCGCGGCGATGCTGGCGCCCATGACGCCGGCACCAATCACCGCGGCTTTTTTGATTTCGGCCATGTGTGCATGCCCCCTTACATGGCTTCCAGAACGGTGGCGATGCCTTGTCCGCCGCCGATGCACATGGTGGAGAGCGCGTATTTCTTCTTCTCGCGTTGAAGCAGAGCAGCGGCCTTGCCGGTGATGCGTCCGCCGGATGCGCCCAGCGGGTGACCGATGGCGATGGCGCCGCCGTCGAGATTGGTCTTGGTGAGATCGATGCCCAGTTCCTGAATGACCGAGAGGGACTGAGCAGCGAAGGCTTCGTTGACCTCGAAGATGTCGATCTGGTTGAGCTTCAATCCCGCACGCGCGAGCGCTTTCTGTGTGGCTGGCACGGGCCCGATGCCCATGATCTCCGGTGCGCAGCCGGCGACGGCGATGGAGAGGATGCGGGCCAGCGGCTTGATGCCTTTTTTCTTGGCGTACTCTTCGCTGCAGACGAGCACGGCGGAGGCGCCATCGGTGAGCGGCGAGGACGTGCCGGCGGTGACGGAGCCGGTTTCCTTGAAGACCGGCTTCAGGCCGGCGAGCGCTTCCAGCGTGCTGTCCGCACGGATGCAGCCGTCGGCATCGATCATGCCGCCTTCGCCCTTCACGGGAATGATCTCGTCCTTGAACTTGCCGGCGGCTTGCGCGGCGGCGGCGCGCTTATGGCTTTCCACCGCGAAGGCTTCCTGCTTGGCGCGCGCGATCTGATACTTGTCAGCCAGGTTTTCGGCGGTCTCGCCCATGCCGATGTAAGCCTTGCTGCCAGCGCTGACGAGGCCGGGGTTCGGCATGGGGTTGAAGCCGCCCATGGGAATGCGGCTCATGCTTTCCACACCGGCGCAGATGAAGGCATCGCCCGCACCCATCTTGATGGAGCCTGCCGCCTGGTGGATGGATTGCATGGAGGAGCCGCAGAAGCGGTTCACCGTTACGCCCGCAACGCTCACGGGCAGGCCGGAGAGGAACGCGGCGATGCGCCCGATGTTGAAGCCTTGCTCACCTTCGGGGAAGGCGCAACCCATGATGATGTCTTCGATGTCGGCGGGGTCGAGCTTGGTTTTATCAACGAGGCCCTTGATGACGGCGCCAATCATGTCGTCGGGCCGCGTCTTGCGCAGGGCGCCCTTGTTGGCCAGATGGAAAGCGGAGCGGACATATCCCGCGATGACAACGTTGCTCATGGCTGCGTCCCCCTAATGGTGGTCCGGTAAGTGGTTAAGTTGGTTTGGATGAAGCAACTTCCTGCTTCAGTTCCTTCTTGGATAGTTTTCCGATGAGTGATTTGGGCAGCTGGTCGCGGAACTCGTATTGCGCGGGCTGTTCGATTTTGGAGACCTTGTCCTTCATAAATGCGCGGATCTCGGCCTCGGTCAGCGTCATGCCGGGGCGCACCTTGATGTAGGCTTTGGGCGCCTCGCCGCGATAAGCATCGGGAATGCCGATGACGGTGGTCTCTTCCACGGCCGGGTGCTGATAAAGCGCCTCTTCCAGCACGCGCGGGTAAATCTTGTAGCCCGAGGCGTTGATCATGTCCTTGATGCGGTCGACGATGAAGACATAACCCTCTTCATCGATGTAACCCACGTCGCCGGTGTGCAGCGCGCCGTTCTTCAAGACATCCGCGGTCTCCTGGGGGCGTCCCCAATAGCCCTTCATGACTTGCGGACCCTTGATGCAGATCTCGCCTTTTTCGCCGATGCCGAGCACGCGGCCGTCGTCCAATGCGCGGATCTCGATAATTGTACCGGGCATGGGTAGGCCGACGGAGCCGGGTTTGTTTACGCCCTCGGTGGGATTGGTGCAGGCGACAGGCGAGCTTTCGGAAAGGCCGTAGCCTTCCACCACCACGCACTTGGTGCGCGCCTCAAAAGCCCTCTTCACTTCGACCGGTAAAGGTGCTCCGCCCGAGATGCAGAGCTTGATGGAGGTGAGGTCGTATTTGTCGACATCGGGCGAATTGTTGATGGCGGTGTAAATGGTGGGCACCGCTGGAAACAGCGTCGGCTTCTTCTTGTCGATGTTCTTCAAACAGTCTTTCAGATCGAAGCGCGGCATCATGATGATCTCGGCGCCGTACTCCATGCCCACCAGCAGAATCACGGTCATGGCGAAGACATGGAAGAAGGGCAGGGCGGCGAGGAAGCGTTCTTTGCCGGGTTGTGGATTGTTGAACCACATGGAGACCTGGCGCGCGTTGGCCGTGCAGTTGGCGTGCGTGAGCATGGCGGCCTTGGGCACGCCGGTGGTGCCGCCGGTGTACTGAAGCACAGCCACATCTTCCTTGGGGTCGATGGTGACGGGCTCGGGTTCGCCGTCGTTGTCGATAAGGTCATCCCACCAGATCTGGCGGTCGTCCTCCTCCACATCGGCCACGGTCGAACGTTTGAAGAGATTGAACATCACCGCCGTTCCAAAAGGCAGAGCTTCGGCCATGGAACAGACGATGAGTTTCTTCAGCGGCGAATTGTTCAGGAGCGTGCGCGCCTTGGGATACATGGCGGTGAGATCCATGGTCACCAGGTACTCGGCCCCGGAATCCTTGACCATGTTCTCCAGCTCGCGCGCGGCATAAAGCGGGTTCATGTTCACGACCGTGCCGCCGGCCATCAGGATCCCGAAGAAGGAGGCGATGTAGTAGGGCGTGTTGGGCAGCAGCAGCGCGACGCGCGTACCCTTGGTGACACCGATCTTCTGGAAGCCCTCGGCCGCCTTCATGGCAAGCTCTAGTGTCTCGGCGTAGGACCACTGCTTGCCGAGGAACTCCATACAGGGGTGGCTGGGGAATCTGCCGGCAGCCTTTTCCAGCAGCGAGAAAACGGTAGTGGCGGGAAGGGCGGCGTCCCACGGAGCGAAGGGCGGATAGTTCCGCAGCCAGGGGTAAGCCTGGGCGCCGACCGTTTCGCGTGCGGACTTTTGTACGTCGGTTACCACCATGCCGTGGCCCGTCCCCTTCTGGTTGGGAAAAATCCTAGCGAATCAAACGCTTCGCGACCAGGGGCGGGCATAAAGCCGAGCAAAACGCGGAGTCCGGGAGGATGGGGGGAGGGGCGAGGAGCGCCAAAGGGCGCGACTCCGGGGAGGAGTTTAGCGTCAAGGGGATGGCGGAGTTATCCACAGCGTATCAGCCGCTCGATTGATAAGGCTCATTGTGGATGGAGAATGGGATTGTCCATCGGACGCGGGTCTTTCGGAATGAAGCCATCGTCGGGCCCGCAACCTTCGGCGGCGAGCCCTTGGTCGTCGTCAGTGCACTGATTGGCCTTAAAACCGTTCAGGTCCTTCTCCGTCGTTAGAACGATATACGCATATTCTGGAGAGTGGCCAAAGCCGCGCTCGGCAAACCGGACATAGATGGATGTGTCGTACACCCGAATGCTGGTTTGAAAACCATCCTCATGTGATCGTGTAATCGCCTCGTCAAGCCAGCGGCGACTGTCCTTCCACGCAGGGAAAAGCGCGGCGATGGCCTCAATCGCATTCTGCTGTTGAAGCTCCGCAGAATCAACATCAGCCGGATCAGGTTCACCCCGCCTGCCAATCAGGGGCTCATAGTCGCGCAATTCCGGCTCAAGATGGATAATTGGCGCGCCGTCGCTGCTGCTGTAAAGATGTCGGGCTCTAACATACGGGTATCTTTCGCCTGAGCAGGTGCCGTACTTCTCGTTGCCCCAGGTGCACTTTAACGTTCGCGATAAATCCTTTTTGATGCTTTCCAGCGGACGAAATAATGGCGATTGGCTCGGCGTATTGCTGGCGGCATCGGCAGCAGTGATGAGCATCACCGCTGCACAGATAATCCCAGCATAGATAGGACGTTGGACCGACATAGCTTCTCACCGTTGTTGGCAAAGGGAAAATTTGCCGGCGTAATTATCTCAGATGGAGAATTGGATTTTCGGCTGGGCGCTCATAGTTGCGATCTCGGCACTTATCTAAACCTGGCCCCTGATCGTCATCACCGCACGGATATTTCTTATATTTGGTCAGATCTAGCGCTTTTGTCAGTACAAGTGATGCAAAACGACCTTCCTCATTTGAGTGTTTGTTCTCTGTCACATAGACAGATGTGCTGCCCACGCGGGTGCTCGTCTGAAAATCACCTTCTTTGGCTTTGGTGAGTGCGCTCTTGGTCCAAGTTTCTGCATCCGCCCACTCGGGCAACAATTTAGAAATGGCTTTTGCGACGGCATCACTATCATCCGGTAACTCACGAAACTGAGGATAGTCTTCAGCAAGAAGTGGATGGAAAGAGATGCTATCGATTTTCCCCTCCGGCGTTACTTCCAGAAAAACCCAATTTCGATCCAAAGAATCGCGGTCGCACCGGTGCAGACGCACATCCTCGTCAGAGTCAGATGTGGTTTTGTACCCGTCCGCATTCGCCCACGTGCACCTCGCGGCTGCTGCAATCCTTGCCTTTGCTTGCTCAATAGGCTGATCAAGCACTGAAGTGTTAGAAGGGGAGCAAGAAGTCAGCAGAGTCGAGGCAAAAATTGAGATTGCCAAGTTTGCACGATGCATAACTTCTACTCCCATTGTCTATCACTCAGCTCGTAAATAGTTCTTCACGCGATGGGTAGCCTGCCAGATCAACGAGGCAGCCAATGACCTGACGGCTTTTTTTGTACCGGTTGATTTGAGAGAATTGACCCCAACAGGAGGAGCTGAACATGGCGAGACGTGGATTAGGCGCGGAGCAGATTGTTTCCAAGTTAAGGCAGATCGAGGTGCTGATGGCGCAGGGCAAGTCTG
>CANJBL010000024.1 GCA_947472795.1 Fidelibacterota bacterium
CAGGAACGACACCGCATCAAACGGAAAACCATCGAACATCGTCGCTTGCTTCACCGCAAGCTCGCCGCCTAAGATCGATCAACCATATGAGGCTAACACTCCGCTAAATCACGCCCGCATCTGTCCCAAATGATCTGACGACGCACACCGTCGGTATTCTATCTTAGAAAATCAAAGACATCTCTTATATTGCAAGGTAGAGCGCCTCAGACAGGCGTTAAAGCGTCGGTTCGGATCGCCCCATCCGAAGCCCCGCGGTCAAGTGGCTGCGTCAATCCTGGAAAGCGCCTCCGATACCAATACCCGGCAACGACAACCGCCACGCAGATCATACTCGAATAAAATTCTTTGTAGTGAGCGCCGGTCAGCGCCATTGCGAGTAAGACAGCCAGCAGAATGGCCATGGTCAGGTAGCTCAGCCATGGGAACAGCCACATTCTCACTTGAAGGCGCGATGGATCGACCTTCTCGAAATGCCGGCGCAACCTGATCTGCGCCATTGTCTCAATGAGATATATGACAATCATGATTGCGCCCGAAGCATCCACGAGGAACGCAAAAACCACTTTTGGCGAGACGATGGAGATCAGCACTCCGACGTATCCCACGGAGCTTCCCAGTAGGATCGCGCGCACCGGCACGCTACGCGAATTAAGCTTCACCAACGACTGCGGCGCATCTCCCTGTGCGGCCAGCGTAAAGAGAACGCGCGAGGTCACATACAGCCCGGAATTGAGGCAGGACAACACCGCGACCAGAACAATGAAGTTCATGATCGCGGCGGCCGTTGGAATTCCCATGACTTCCAACGCGGATGCGAATGGGGAATACCCAATTTTAATTTCCGGCCACGGCACAACCGATACGATCAAGGAAATCGAAAGAATGTAGAAAAGCGCAATGCGCACGACGACGGACGTCGTGAGTTTGGCAACCGTCCGGGCGGGTTCGTCTGACTCCGCCGCCGCGATGGTGGCTATTTCCGCGCCACATAGGGCGAATATGACGCTCGTGACTCCTGACAATACTGCCATGGGTCCGAAGGGGGCAAAGCCACCATGGTCAAGCAAATTGGAAAAAGTTGGGCCGTTTGGGGACGCCAAGCCCGTGGCATATGCAAAAGCAAAGATGATGAAAGCAATAATGGCCGCAACCTTGAGAGAGGCGAACCAGAACTCAAACTCGCCGTAAGACCGGGCCGACATTAGATTGACGGCGGTCAGGGCCGATATCAGCCCCACTCCGATGAGCCACGAAGGTGCCGTTGGCAACAACAATTGGACAATGGTGCTGCCCGCGATGGTCTCAATGGCGATGACAATTGCCCAGAAGTACCAATAGAGCCATCCATTCACGAAGCCGGCCCAATGACCCAGGCCCAATCGTGCATATTCCGTG
Organism: Fidelibacterota bacterium; assembly: GCA_947472795.1. Taxonomy (GTDB): domain Bacteria; phylum Pseudomonadota; class Alphaproteobacteria; order Rhodospirillales; family Rhodospirillaceae; genus SHVO01. The sequence continues at coordinate 1,399 of CANJBL010000024.1, forward strand.
AATGATCCAATCTCGGGTGATGCCGTCGCCATCTCGCCAAGCATACGCATCACCAGCAGGATGATGGCACCAGCGATGAAATAGCTGACGACAACCGCCGGCCCAATGGTGGCAATAGAGGCGCTCGATCCGACAAAAAGACCTGCGCCAATGATCCCGCCAATGGAGATCATCGCGATGTGCCGCGATTTCAATTGCCTGCTGAGGCGTGGCGCTTTGAATAGAACTTGCCCGCCACAAAAAGACGCGGGTAAGGAATCGCCACTGTCATTTTGTGTGGCGGGCAAATCTACGGGAGTCATCGGTAACGACTTTCGCCCTAAACGGATTTCCCTGATCCGCCTACTCTATCAATAAAACAGTCCGACCGTATGCCAGTAAAAACCCGCGCCCGCTTGCTCGCGTCCCGGCCGCTGATCCCGCCCTACAACACCGCCGCCGTACACGGCTGTATTCATTTCCACCGCGCCAAGCTGAGGCTGTGAGGCAGAGGATTCACGCGGATCGCTGCCCGGATTGCTGTAGATATATCCGCCTTTTGCGTCGCCGTAGACGATCACATAGCGGTTATTTCCCTCCAAATCCCCCGGCTTCTTATCCCCTGCGAAGGCATAGACAGGGCTGCCCTTAAAGGCCCACTGCTTGGTGCCGTCGGTGCGGTCTATGACCTCCCAAAACCCCCATCCTTGATCCTTTGCAGTGGCCAGGAAGGGCTTCCAGGAATTTGTGCACTCACCCACGCACGCCGCTGTGCCCAAGGCCTTGGCGTCGTTGTACGTGATCGCATGGCCTTCGCGCGTTTCACGCGCGCCATACTGCAGCTGATACCGTGAGACGTAATAGAGCGAGAGCCCTTTGCCGTTCGTCATGATAGGACCACGGCCAGGAGAAGTTCTGACCTCGATACCCGGGGGCGTGAAGTTCCGCATCGCGAGCGCCGCATGGATAGCGGCATCGCCTGTAAAGATGCCGTTGACCTCGCCTGGCGAATAATCGCCGGTGAAGGTATAAAGGGCCTCGCCCTTGTAACCCCATTGCAGAGAGTGATCATCGGCCCGGGTGATGATTGAGAATTCACCTATGGGCCGCGCAATCGTGGAGGCACGTAGAGGACGCCACTCTTTCGCAAGCTTATGAGCAACAGGTGCCGCATAGACCGTTAAATGGTTTGTGGCGTCCACGAAACCGAAACCGCCCGCGATGGCTAGGTCGTCAAGTTCCACAGTGCCGGGCATGACAGCGGTTTGATCCGGCATGTAGGCCGCGCGACGCCAGCTGGCCTTTGGTGAAAACACATCGCTGGCGGGGTCGGCCCATTTCGGATCTTCCTTGAGCGCAAAGCGCGCGCCGACGGGCTGGCCTGCAGGATCGGTACCCGAGTAGCGGTAGAGGGGTTTGCCTTGATAGGCCCACTGCTTGCCGCCGTCACTCCGAGACACGAGTGTGAAGTCGCCTAAAGCCTTTGCCTGAGGACCCGCAAGATAGGGCGGAAACTCTTTTGCACACTCGGCAGCGCAGCTCGATGCACCGGATTGGTCAGCATCCGACGTATAAAGCGGTTTCCCCGTCGCATCTCCCAGCCGCCGCCAGAGGTATTGTGGGATGGCATCGTCCATGGTCTTCATGACGTTGACCAGCGTAATGCCCTCAGGAGCCGAATAGGGCGCCGTGTAAGCTTGGGCGGTGCCCGAAGCAATGCCGACAGCGAGCAACAGTCCTGCAGCAGCGCAACGCCGCGTAGGGGAAACCTTGGTCATAAGAACTCCTATCGCTGTAATTTGGTCAGGTCAGCACGCCGCTGACGGGGCTGTTGCACTGGTTAGAGCCTGCGCCCCAGCTGCTCACGTGCACGCCCATCGCCTGCTGCATCGTCAAAGTCACGCGCGCCGCTGTATCGCCCGGCGTTGAGAAGTGCATGCCGGTCTTGATGGCGCCATTTGCGTTTCCAATGGTGATGAAGGGGTAGTTCAGGATCGAGTGCAGGCGCGGCGCCGAGTGATCCGTGAAGGCAAATAGGATCGAGCGGTCGAGCAGGCTCTTATCGCCTTCCTTCACGCTGTCGAGCATCGCAGCGTAGTCCCGCAGATTCTCGAAATATTGCCGCTGGAACCACGCCACTTTCACCTGGTAACCCAGCACCGGATCGACCGGCTCTTCATGCGTATAGCTGTGATGCGAGGTGGGATCGCCATCGCGACGAAGGCCTGTCATACCCTGAGTTATGGCGAGATTGACGACGCGCGTCTGATCGCAGGCCAATGCATGAGTCATCAGCGAGCAGAAGAGTTTATGGCGCACCATCCCCTCTTCAATCAGGAACAGAGGGTGCCCATCGTCCTTGGCTTCTTCCGGCTTCGAGCAGGCTTCCAACGGCGATGGCTTCTGCAATTGAATTTCAAGCTGCTGCTCTAAGGAGCGCAGCGCCGTAAAGTAGTAGTCAAGTTTCTGCTTGTCGGCCGCGCCGAGGGATTTGCTGAGATCGGCTCTCTGTTCGGAAATTCCCGACAGCACGCTTTTGGTGACCATTGTCTCAGGATCGGGCACGAACGTGGCGGCGTTCGGATCGCTATATCCGGGTCCAAAAATGCGTGTGTAGAGAGCCATTGGGGACACTTCCCCGGGAACCTTGCCGCTCGCGAATGCGCTCCAGGACGCTTTCGGGTCCCCGTCGCAAACGACCACCAACGACTTGAAGCGCGACCGGCTGCCGATGTTGTCAGCAATGACACCGTCGACGCTATTGAAGTAATCGCCGGAGCTCGTAACCTTGCCCGTCATCAAACCCTGAACGCCGGTGAAGTGGGTTTGGTTGGCCACCCCATCGAGGAACACGTGAGAGCCGCTAAACAGGTTCAGCCGCTCTTTGAAGGGCTTCAAAGCCTCCAATTGCCGCGGCAATTCATAATCGCGCCCGGCTGTTTTCGGCGCCCAATCTTGCTCCGAAAATCCGCAGGGCCAGAACCACGATGCAAATCGCGTCGGCAGCGGCGCTCCGCTCGCGGCGAAAGCGTTGCCGTTTTCGTTCAACAGCCCGTCAAAAATGGGCAGCCCTACGGTGACGGCCCCTCCGGCCAGCATGCCGCGCAAAACCCGGCGGCGGCTTAAGTTCTCAAGGGAAGATTTCATGTTGGATCTCCTAGCCTGTGATCTATGTGATTGGCTTAGACGCCGAGGCGGCTGTATGCGAGATCGCTCAGTGCGATTGCGCGCAGCAACGCCATGACGTCGTAATGACTTTGAGAGAACGTCTGCTCTATCTGCCGCCATCTATCGTCCTTGGGCGGCACGTAACCTGTCGCGAAGGCAAAAGCGCGCTGCGCGACACAACTGGTCGCCGCCGGATCGTCATGCACGGCCTTGGCCAGGCCTTGCGGCCCTTGATAGGGCTTACCATTAAGTTCGCCGCTAGCATCGATGACAACGCCGTTCTCGGTGCTGCGGTATTCCCCTCCGGAATTAAAGTTCTCCAATGAGAGCCCCATAGGGTCTGTCAATTTATGGCAACCGGCGCACATGGCTTCGGAGCGATGGGCCTCGAGACGGGCGCGCGTGGTCTTGAACTCCGGATTGCCCGTGTCATCCACGAACTTGAACTCCACATTGCCCGGCGGAGGTGGCACGCGCTGGCAAAGGATGTGCTCTCGCAACGCCTTGCCGCGCGATGTCGCAGACGTGCGCGCCGACGGTGACCATAGCGTTGTAAAGCTTGCTTGCGACAGGATCCCAGAGCGGACATTGCCGTCTTCGTACTTATAGGTCACCCACCTTTGCGGCTGACCGTTCTCGGTCCTATCCACGACGGGCACGCCGTAAAGAGCGGCGAGATCCATCGTGAGGAAGGTATTGGGGGTCGTAAAAATATCGCGATAATCGCCATGTTTGTTGACGACGTGATCAACGACCGTCCGCAGTGTTTGCTCCTGCGCTTGCTCTTTGATGAGGAGCGTATAACGCGGGAAGAATGCCGGATCTTTGGAAACGGATTCAAAATCGCTGAAAGAGAACATATCGGCAAACAGGCCGCGCACCCCATCCGCTACTCGGGGAGACTGCATCAGGCGATCCACCTGCTGCTCCAGTCCTTTCTGTGTATTCAGCTCCCCGTCTCGTGCGGCCCGCATCAGCTCGGCATCGGGCGTGCTGTTCCACAGGAAATAGCTGAGTTGGGAGGCCTTATCATAGGCATTGATACGTTCTTGGCCGGGGCGATCAGCCGCGGCCTCCATATTCCGGTATCTCAACAGAAATTTCGGCGAGACCAACATCTCTGTGAGTGCCAGGCGAACACCCGAGTAAAAATCGTGGAGCTGATCCGCTGCCTTACCCGCGGTCTCCACACTGCGCGCAATTTCCGCTTCGTTCAGAGCTTGCCGATACAAAGCCGGCACGACCCGCTTAAAGAAAGAAGCGGCGCACTGGTCGTCGCGGCTGGCAGCTGACTTCGGCGTACATCCGATCAATGTTGCGCGGTGACGTGTGTCAACCACTTGAGCCGCAATGCCGCGTGCAATGTGGTAATAACTTTCGAAACCACTGTCGGTGAAATTCTCGGTGCGCGCACCAACGGCCAACAGCCCCTGATCGCGCTGCTCTGGTTCAAAGCGGCCATTGATTTTAATCGAACTGTCGAAAACGTCGGAGATCGACTGCCGATACTGACTGGGTGTCAAGCGCAGGGTTGTCGGCGTGTCGGCGGATGCGGGCGCTGGGCTTGCTGCGTTAGCTAAGGTCTGCAACCCAATACCTGCGAGCGACACAGCGCCCGCGATCGCCAGCACCAACGACCCGCGATAGATAACTTTCATTTCTTTACTCCGTCTGCACTTGCTGTCTTTTGCGTTGCGGGTGTTGTGAGGATTTTGCCGCCGAGCCCTTCATCCGATGCCGTCGCCACAATTTTTCCGTCGGCATTTGTGGCGAAAAAGGCTGGCAGCGCTTCTAAGCGCCAGGTCACAGATATCTTGCGGTTTTCACCGGTCTTCGGGTCTGGGTCGACGTCGGCCATCTTTTTCAAGGCCCAATAGATGCCGATGTTGTCGGCTCCTGCGCCCGGCCGGGCCGTAAACGTGTAGACCCAGGCATGCCAGTCGGCGTATCCGCCCCAATATCCAACAAGCTTACCACCCTGCTCGCTGTGGATGCGCATATGCGCATTCTGCAGATCGATCTGCGGATAGAAGGGCATGTTGCCCACGAGATAGATGAACGCGGGTTTGATCGAGAGAACACCATTCTTGATTTCACCCGTCAGCACGTTATGCGAGCGCGGGCTCGGATCGAGAACGTAGGTGACCCCGCTCCTGACGCCGCCAGCCGCATCGCGTTCGAGATGACGCAGCGTGCGGTCCAAGGTGACGGTTACGGGGCCGTCCTTGCTGAGATCATTGCCGGTGACTTGGATCGTATAAGCAGGCGAGGTGTCGATCATCGCGCCCCAGGGCGCCGTCTCGGAGTACGGCAGAGCGGGCGGTGTGTACTGAAATGTTGGAACGCACCCAATCGCGCGCCACAGCTGGTTATCGACTTTCTCATGCGTCTCCGGATCGATGAACTTATTCGTTTCCGATCCGCCGAGATCAAAACCGTAAGCATACTTTCCCACCACCGTTTCCATACCGGGATCTTTGGTCACCAAATCCGGGTAGTTCGCCGCAGGAACCGGTTTGCCGTCGAGGAGCGCAGTATCTCTGCGACGTCTATCCTGATTGCCGTCGGCGTAGGCGTCGACTTTGTTCGTGCTGGCCGCTTGTTGCGGGCAGTTGACGGGCGTGTCGGGATTGTTGGTTGCAACGGCGAACCAGCTCACAACGTAACCGCGTGTTTCAGCAGACGCTGCGGAAGCGCCAAAGACAATGGGCAGAAAGGCGCCGGCCGTGGCTGCAGCCAATCGGAGCGTGCGGGGCATTTTTGTTTCTCGAGGGCTTCGTTGCGTCATCATGCTGACCTCCAGCTCCACTGTTTTCTGACCAAGCTCACGACAAAATCGCACTCTAGTTCACCGCGCTGATAGCCGTACGCAGCGTATCCATCACACGATCCACCTGCGCCTTTTCCATCACGAACGACGGCGAGAGAGCGATAATATCGCCTGTCGCACGCACGAGGACGCCGCGCTCGAAACAGCGCGCGAATACTTCGGACGCACGGGCGCCGGGCGCATCCGGCCGGGGGGCGAGTTGGATGCCGCCGATGAGGCCTAAATTGCGGATGTCCTCGATATGCTGCAGGCCCTTAAGCTCGTGCAATTTCTGTTCGAAGTACGGCGCCAACTCCGCGGCGCGGTTGAAGAGACCTTCCTGGTTGTAGACGTCCAGGGCCGCGAGGCCGGCAGCACATGCGAGTGGATGCGCCGAGTAGGTATAGCCGTGAAAGAGCTCGATGCCTCCACCGGCCTTGTCCGCCAACGCCGAGAAGATCCCTTCCCGCGCCATGACGCCGCCCATGGGAACAGCCCCGTTTGTCATGCCTTTGGCCATGGTGATGAGGTCTGGTTTGACGTCGAAATACTGGGCGGCAAAGTTAGCGCCCACGCGGCCAAATCCCGTGATGACCTCGTCGAAGATCAGCAAGATGCCGTGCTTGTCGCAAATCTTGCGCAAGCGTTGCAGATAGCCCTTCGGCGGCGGCAGCACGCCTGTAGAACAGGCGACCGGCTCGACGATGACACAGGCGATGGTAGAAGCGTCATGGAGCGCAACGATGCGCTCGAGATCATCGGCCAGTTCCTCGCCGTATTGGGGCTGGCCTTTGGTAAAACGGGATTTGTCCATATCCAGCGTATGGCGCATGTGGTCGACGCCTGCGAGCAGGGGACCGAACATCTTGCGGTTGGCAACCATTCCGCCCACGGAAATGCCGCCAAAACCGACGCCATGATAGCCGCGCTCGCGACCGATCATGCGCGTGCGCGTGACTTGGCCGATAGAACGTTGATAGGCGATGGCAATCTTCAGCGCTGTATCGACGGCTTCTGAACCGGAGTTGCAGAAGAAGACGTGCGAGAAGCCTTTCGGGGCTAGGTCGATTAGCCGCGCGGAAAGTTCGAATGCTTTTGGGTGGGCGATTTGGAAAGGCGGCGCGTAATCCATCGTTGCCGCTTGCTGCTGGATAGCCGCCACGATCTTGGGATGATTGTGGCCGGCATTGCAGCACCACAAGCCCGAAACGGAATCGAGAATCTCCCGGCCATCGTCCGTGCGGTAATAGAGGCCTTCCGCCGAAACGAAAATCCTGGGCGATGCCTTAAAGGCGCGGTTGGGCGTAAAGGGAAGCCAATAAGCCTCCATATCGGCGACGCTCGTCGCCTGCTCCCGCATTTTGCTGATACGCTCTTCGCTCGAACCCAAAGCGCCCTCCACAGCCGCAATGATTTCGTCGTAAATTGGCGATCTAATTTTGTGCGTCACCACCAACCTCTGATGACGCTACATCAGTTCAGCAAGAGGTGCGCTCTCCCTCGGCGAGCCCGCTATTTCAGAGCGAGATGCCATGGCGCATCCATTGCTTTACCCAGGGATTTGACCGACAATCCTGCATATATGGAATATCCACTTCTGAGGAATTCACGTGGACCAGTTAACGAATTCCGGGCCGGTTGGGCGCATTAATTATGGCATGGCGCGGCGCATTACGGAGTCCGTTAAAGACCAAATTCGCCGTGGCATTTACAAAGCCGGAGACAAGCTTCCTTCGTCGCGTGCCTTTGCAGTTGAGTGGGGAGTTTCCCGCACGACAGTAACAGCGGCCTACGGTCAACTGGCGGCGGAAGGGTACCTCATCACGCACACGGGTACGCGCGTCAAAGTTGCCCCAGGACTCGAACAAGATCCTAGCGCCCCACAGAGCACTGCCGACTCTTCCATGCGTCATGTTTCAACTTACACGCATCGCCTCCTTTCATTTCAACATCTCTCACTACCCGAAAAGATTCGCATAGCGGATTTCCGTTACGGTGATTTGGCGCCCACGGATTTCCCCGTTCTGGCCTGGCGCCGCGCGCTCAACAAGGTGATGCTGCGTCGGCGCACGCAATTACGCTACGACCAGCCGCAAGGATACCCTCCCTTACGGGCCGCTCTTCAAAGCTACCTTTGGCGCGCACGCGGAATTCGCTGTACATGCGACCAAATCGTAATCGTGAACGGATCTCAGCAAGGGATGGATTTGTGCGCGCGCCTTCTTCTTGATCCAGGCGATCGCTTTATAATGGAAAACCCGGGCTATCTGCATGCGCGACAGTCTTTTGAATCTGTCGGTGGCGTTGGGATTTCCATTTCAGTCGATCAGGAAGGATTACAAACTGGGTCTTTGCCTTCTGCACGGCTCGCTTACGTAACGCCATCGCATCAATTTCCATTGGGCGCCGTGCTCTCTGCCGCGCGGCGCCGCGCTCTGCTCGCATGGGCAACGAGCAATCGCTCTTATATTGTAGAGGACGACTATGATGGGGAATTCCGTCACGGTATTGCGCCTATAGCGCCCCTTCAGACAATGGATCCCAATTCTGTGATCTATATTGGGACGTTGTCAAAAACCCTTTCGCCGACGCTGCGCCTTGGCTACCTGATTGTGCCGAATAGTTTGCGCCCCGCGTTTGCCGGCGCAAAGCGCCTCACCGATCGTCACAGCTCCCTCTACGATCAAGAAGCATTGACCGAGCTCCTGGAAAGCGGCGTCTATGAACGCCATGTTCGCAGCATGCGCCGAAAATATGCTCAGCGGAGGAACGTGCTCCTTGAAGCCTTAAATAAGAAGCTGGGTGACGCCGTCACCATCGCCGGTGCAGATACAGGATTGCATATCCTACTTTGGCTCAAAGGGATTTCAGCCAACTGCGAGAGCAATATTGTCGATGATGCCCGCGCCCTGGGCGTGGGGCTTTATCCCATATCGCCCCTCTTCGATAAAACCGGACCAAAGCCCACGGCCACCGGAATTAATTTGGGGTACGCAGGCCTCAGCGACACCGCTTTACGTCAGGGCGTTTCCATCTTGGCAAAAGTCATTGCCAAGTACAGATGAACCACTCTCGCCGATATCAGGGCAGCGCCAGCGCGGCAACTTCCGATGTTTTGTCGTGCCAACCCAAGGTCACCACGATGTATTGCTTGCCATTGTACATATAGGTCATCGGAGCACCCGAGGTTCCGAGGCCGAGATCCATCTGCCATACAACCTTGCCTGTGGCCTTGTCGAAAGCCTGGAACTTCGTTCCGCCAGCCCAGGGCGGCACCAACGACGGACCATTGGGGCCGTCACGCCCCTCGCCCATGAAGAGCAGCGTTTTTGTCACCAAGGGCGACGGCCGGCTGTGGCTGCCGAGAGGCGGAAGATTGAGACCCTTCAGCGCGGGATGATTGCGCGGACCATCTCCGTTCGCGACCTTCCATAGAAGCTCACCCTTGTTCATGTCATAGGCAGCTATGCCGCCATAGGGAGGTTTGGTGAGCGGCAGCTCGGTCATATCACCGGGCTTCGCGGCTTTGCGCTGACTTGCACCCGGGAACGGGATTTCTAAATTTCGCTCGGAGTCGGCTTTGCGTTCGTAATCGAACGACGAATTATCATCGCCTTTGATATCGAGGGAATGCACCGCATTACGTACAAAAGGCACATACAGCTTGCCCGTTTCCGGATCGAACGCTGCGCCCGGCCAATTGGCGGCACCGGTCGTGCCCGGCATCATGATGATTTCCTGGTCGGTCCGCTGCGGCGAATACACCGTATTGCCCGGCACGTACTTCTTGAAGATATCCAAGGCTTGTTGATGTAATTCCGGTGTGAAATCCGTGAGGTCTTTCTCCGTCAGCTGTTGCATGTCGACGGGCTCTGGCTTCGTCGGGATCGGCTGCGTCGGCGAGTAGTATTCGCCCGGAATATTGCCGGCCGGAACCGGCTTCTCCTCGATCGGCCACACCGGCTTTCCATTCACGCGGTTGAGCACATAGACGTAAGCCTGCTTGGAAATTTGCGCGAGCGCCGGAATCTTTTTGCCATCAACCGTGATGTCGATCAGCGTCGGCGGCGCCGGGTGATCAAAATCCCAGATGTCGTGATGGATAGTCTGGAAGTGCCAGACGCGTTTACCGGTCTTGGCATCGAGACACAAAATAGTATCGCCGAACAGATTGTCGCCGGGACGATGGCCGCCGAAGAAATCGTTCGAGGGCGCTTCCGTGGCGATATAGACGTAACCCAATTTTTCGTCGGCGGTCAGCCAGGTCCAGGTGCCACCGAGACCATTGATGTCGGCGGAATTGTTCTTCCAGGTGTCGTAGCCGAACTCACCCGGGCGGGGGATGACGTGGAACGTCCAGACCAGCTTACCCGAACGTGCGTCATAGCCGCGAATGTCGCCCGGAGCGTCTAGAGCCGGCTTGGCGCTGGGCGGCGCTTTTTCGCGGTCCAGTTCCGGCACACCGGCGACAACCACTGTATTGCCGATGACCACCGGGAACGACGACCAGGAATAGCTCTTGATCGGCGAGTTCGGGCGCGGGTCCGCGTAAACCCTGAGGTCCACGGCACCATCGGCACCAAAGCCGGGATAACGCTCGCCGGTCTTGGCATTGACGGCGATGAGGGTGGAACCATCCAGCGCGAAAATGCGCGCGTCTTTTCCATCGGTCCAATAGCTGATGCCGCGGCTACGGCCAACTTCCTTAGCCTGTTTGTCGACCCACAGCACTTTGCCGGTGAGCGGATCCATCGCAACGACGGGACCGGCCTCACTGCGCATATACAGTTTGCCGTCCACGAAAAGCGGTGTCTGTTCAAAGTTGTTGCCGACGACCTGTTTTCGCCCGTTGAGTATTGCTTCTGGCGGCGCGGCTGGCACGCGCCAGACGACCTTCAGATCTTTCACGTTCTCGGCATTGATCTGGTCAAGGGGCGCGTACTTCGTGCCACCCAGCGTACCGGCGTAATATTGCCAGTTGGTGTTTTTTGGTGCGGCGGAGGCAGCACTCACGGCACGTTGCGCAACGAAAGCTGATGAAGTTAAAGCCGTTGCCAGCAAGCCCGCTACAAAGATTCGCCGTTTCATCACCAATCCTCCCCCTTCATCAAACTTTCCCGTTCCGCATCAGACTGAGCGGAAGGCCCGCAGCTGGATCGCTCTTAAACACTCCAGCCGCGGGTCGCGTCTCGTATCTCTTTAGCGGCACTGGAAGTTGGCAGCGTCGTTGGTATCGCCTTTGCCTGAGTAGGTCTGCACCTTCGGGTATGCGCAGACCGGACGGGTCATCGCAACGCCGCTCGCAGGCTTGCCTTCTTCTTTATACTTGGTGCCGACAATTCTCTCGGGCGCCTTGCCCTTTTCGACCCAAGTATGCAGCGCGACGGTCATGTCGTGATCCGCATCCGCGCTCATATTAAAGGTCAGGTTCGTAGCGCCGGGTCCGCCACCGCAATGGCCTTGGCCCGGGACCTGGAAGAACCGCGAGAAATTAGCGGCATTCGCGTTTGTCTTGGTGAGGTTTTCGTAATAGGCCGTTGTGTCATAAGCCGAAACCACGGGGTCCACCAAGCCTGCGTACATAATGAGCTTGCCACCATGCTTGCTGAAGGCCGCCATATCGGTGTCGGTCATATCGGTCAACGGCGCCATGCGCTTGCGCGCGAAGTCCACGTCTTTGGCCCAGTCAAAATTCCACCAGTTCCAGTTCGGGTCGTTGAAAACCCATTTACGGAAGTATCCACCGCGCTTCGGCAGTTGAGCATCCGTGCCGTCGAAGAAGTAGGCGGCCCAACCTTGTTTGGTTCCGACCACGGCTTCACTGCCGACCGGGTAACCCGGGTAGATCACCTCGCCGTTATCGCGGCGCTTCGTTCCGTTGTACATCGATTGCACGGCGGCAATCTGCTTGTCGTCGAGGCACTCGCTGCCGCTCTTATTCTTGGAGCAGCTCAGGCTTGTCAGGTCGAATTTGCAAGCCTTCGGGTTGGCGATGACGCCGTCACGCACGCCGTCGATGGCATCGCATTGCTCTAAAACAGCGTGATCGACGCGCTCAAGATCGGCATGCGAGAGAAACATCTTGGTGTTGTTGCCTGCCTCGTGGGTTGCCAGGAAGCGCGCCAGATAAGTGAGATTGAGATTGGTGCGATTGTTCGCGGCCGCACCGGAAAGAATGCCGTCGAAATCCTCAGGGTGACGCACCGCTTCCGTCAGCGCCTGATGGCCACCGGTCGAGCAACCGAGGAAGTAACTGTATTGCTGCGCTTTACCGTAATAGGAGGTGACCATTGACTTGGCGGCAACAATGGATTCATGCATCGAACGGTTGACCCAATCGAAGATGACGTCGTCATTGCCTTCGCCGAACGTATAATCCTCGCCGTTGCCTGTGTGGCCGGTATCCGTTCCCACGGCTACGCTGCCTGCGCGGATCAAGGTGGCCATTTCTCCGAAGTAGATGGCGGCGCTGTTGCCGTGGTTGCCGACCATCTCGAGACGCCCTGACCATCCTTCAGCGGGCAGCCACACTTCGAATTGGATGTTGGATTTGGGTGTCGGCTTGGACGTGGCGCGGATGCGGCAGAACGCCGGCAAATTAGCCTGCGCAGGACCTTCCGCAGGCTGGTAAGACCCGGCCTTAACGGCGTCGGCTTTTTGGATGGTGACGTTGGTGAGGGTCTTTGCAGCAAGTGCGGCGCACTTCGCGTCGTCCTCTGCGGCCATAGCAGGAACCGCGAGCGGTACACCGGCACATAGAATTGCGAAAAAGCTAATTGCATTACGCATTATATCTTCCTCCCTTTGCGTGGCAGCCTACCGGACTTCAGAAACGTAACCTCCCGTTACGATCGCGCCGACATTGCGCCGATGCGATGATTTCTGAGTCATATTTTGACTTAGCTTAGGCTCGGTAACCGCATGGTTGCACGACCATCCGGCACATATAGAATAGCCAGTTGTGAGAATTCGAGGTGGTCCAGTTGTCTTGCCAATGAATGACTGGCGCAAGCCTGAGCCACTCAAGCTGGTCAACGTGCGGCAGATCTCAAATCGCGGCGGCGCGGGTTCAACCCACACCGCCGCAGGTATTGAGGATCAGCTCTTTAACTCGATGTACAGCGAACGATAGGCTTTATTGATGACCGTCTTGGGTGTCCTTGAATCCTTAGGATGCCATACGACGGTGCCAGCCGGGTGCTTGCCGGTGACCACGCTACCGTCCAATGCGATCGCGCTCTCGGGTCCGCGTACCGGAGCCGCACCGGCGTTCGGGTTGGCGGGCGCGCCGGGCGGGCGGATCACCGTGTAGTCCCCTTCATCGACCCATACGATTATTTGATCGAATGGACGCCGCTTGCCGCCTTCCTTTTTAAAGCCCGCGGGATGGGACGCGAGCGTTATGCGCGCTCGGCTATTTTCGATCAGGACCTTAGAAGGCGCTCCGCTCGCCACATCGGGTTCATATCCGACCTCATCTGCGGCTTGGACATGCTGACCGTAGCTCAACCCTGCGGCTATTCCACCAACCGCCGTAGCGGCAACGAGAGCAGTGAACAAAGTCTTTCTCATGAAAATCCCTCCCCTTTTATATGGAAGCCACGTGGCTCCCTGAACCACGGACCATCCTAAATTTTCCAATAGTCCTTTTCACGCTTAAACAACTGGATCATCTCGATTTCTCAAAACTGGTTATTTTCCCTCAACCTGCCGCAACTTCGCGACGATCTCTTCGGCTGTATGTCTCTTTCTCGCCATCTTGGTCCTCCTTGGAAAAACCATACCTCAGGATGGACCACTTCAAGGGGGGCACCTCACCCTTACGGCGATGGAGCCAAGCCCGGCCAGTCGCCGCCATCGTCAATCGCCTTCCCATCGACTGCCGGCGTGTTGATGTGGTCTGCCCATTCGGCAGCAGCAAAGTTTTCCGTATGCGACGCTTCCAGCTCCGGCAGCATCGTGCTGTTCCAAGCATTCCATTCCTCGGTGAGCTTTCTGTAAATGTCGGCGTTTTTCTTCTTGAGATCCGAGCGTTCTAAGGGATCGTCGACGACATTGAAGAGGTAGCCGTTGGCTCCAATCTTGAGCGCTTTGTAATCGCCGTCCCTCACCGCACGCTGGGCATTCGCCTTATACCGCCAGAATAGCGTTCGGTTCACAGGCGCCGCAGCCTGGGTCAAGCAGGGCAGCAGGTTTATGCCGTCGCTTGGCGATTCCGAATCGACTTGACCATGCGCGGCGGCGACAAACGTGGGCAGCCAGTCCATGTGAATGATGACTTGTTCGCTCACCAGACCCGGGCGGATCCGTCCCGGCCAGCGGACAACCGCCGGAACTCTGAGCCCGCCTTCGAGCAATTCCGTTTTCTTACCGGAGAACGGCCAAGTGTTGGAAAGCCTCTCGCCACCGTTATCGCTGGTAAAGAGCACGATCGTGTTGTCGGCCTGCCCGGTCTCGTCCAGCGCCTTGAGGATCAGCCCGATCTGCTGGTCCATGGACTCTACCATCTTGATATAGGTTGCCAGCTTTGCTCCTAGCGGGTCCCTGTTGGCGCTGCCAATTTCTTTCGAATGCGCTTCGTCATCGGGCCCCTCCCATGGCCAGTGGGGTGCATTGAAATGAACGCTAATGAAGAACGGTTTGTCGCTCTGCTTATTACCCCGGATGATCTCTGCGGTTCGCGCGCCGATCAATTCCGTCAGATATCCTTTTTCTTCTACCTCGCGATCGTCGTCCCACAAGTCGTGCTTACCGTTGTTTTGGTGCGAGAAATAATCGAGGGCCCCCGAGCGGAAACCCCAAAAATGGTCGTAACCACTCTTGAGGGGTCCGAAGTTCGGCAAGAACCCCAGGTGCCACTTGCCGATCAGATATGTTGAATATCCAGCCTGCTTCAGCATCGAGGGAAGCGTGGGCTGTTCCGGCGGTATTCCGATTGCTCCCGGCGAGGAAGGTGCAATCGGTTCCTCCAACCCTACACGTAGCCGATACTGATAGCGGCCGGTGATGATGCCGACGCGTGACGCTGTGCATACCGCCGAGTTGGCATAGGCCTGTGTGAAGCGCGCACCGTTCTTGGCGATACCGTCGATCGCCGGAGTTCGAATTTGCGGTGCTCCGTAACATGATATGTCGGCTACGCCGAGATCGTCCGCCATGAGAAAAATAATATTAGGAGTTCGGCTGGCGCCAGCCGTCCGCTTGCAGCCGGAAAGAGCCGCCAAAGCTCCCGCGGCCGATGCGGACGCGAGAACACTACGTCTTGTCACCAAATTCATCTATTCTCCTCCCCTCTCCGTTTTGCGGCCTCTCCAGCAAAAAGGCCGAATCATTTCACCAAATATTGGCGCGCGGTCCCGGCGCCGCGGCAAAGGCCCGGTAGCTACTCCTCGGGTGCAACTTCCACATGCAGACCTGACAGAGCATCTAAGACTTTTATCTGACAAGCCAATCTGGAGAGGTCTGTACGGCAAGTGCTAGCGTCAAGGAGATCATCCTCGACAGCAGTTATGGGACCCAAAAGATCAGCAAAAGAGGGGTCGACATAGACGTGGCATGTACCGCAGGAACAGACACCCCCGCAAAGGGCGAGAATTTCATCTATCCCACCATCCCTGAGAGCGTGCATGAGAGAATCCCCGGCTTGGCCCGTAACATGGCGTTCGGCGCCGCTGCGAGTGATGACCGTAATGTCTACCATCTGAGCCTTTGAGACTAATTATGCAGAGCCACATGCGGCAGATTGCTCCGCCGCGATGCGTGCCTCAAGAAGGCGACGCCCCTGTGTCAACGCTGCGTCGACATAGATATAAGCCATCTTGTCGTTTCCGCTCATGTTGACAACTTTCTGCTGAGCTTCGATGGTTCGCCGATCTTCATCAAATCCGATTTGGATGCGATCAGCGAGTGCGCGCGTAAACGCGCCGTCCTCAAGATTAAAATTGTGGGCATAAGTCCAGAAAAAGTGGGAATGCGTTTCGTCTTCCGGCGTCGTGCATTGCGTTGCGTGAAACTGTAGAGCTTCGGCTACGCGATGTCCCTGAGGGGCTCCCGTTCCGGCTGGAGCGCTGCCTGAATCCATGTTCAGGACATTGCCAGCGATCGACCAGTCGTAGATATGCCAACGGTCAATTGGGCCTTGGAGATTGACCACACCTTTAAGATAAGGAGCGATCTCGGGCTCATTCAAATACCATCGAGTTAGTCTGAGGTTTCCATCAATGACCTCGACCTTCGGCTTTGTTTCCGCAATTCTCTTCGATCCACCGAGCGTTCCTTCATGCACGAATGAAAGATGCGAAAAATCCAGTTGGTTATCCATGATTAGCCGATAGTCAGCGTTATAGTGAATATAAGCGGGGATCGAACGCCACGCGGGATCGTCTTGCCAATGACAATCCGGAATCAAAGCTGGATCGGCCAGGGCGACATCACCCATCCATATCCAAAGCTGCTTGTAGCGTTCCACCAATGGATAGCTTCGGATCGACGTTTGTGGGCTTGGTCTGGGACGACCCGGTTCCTCAACACATTTACCATCTGCGGCGAAAACCAGGCCATGATACATGCAGCGAATACAGTCGCCTTCGCGCCGACCCATCGATAAAGGCGCAAAGCGGTGGCTACAACGATCAATGAGTGCGGCTGCTATTCCGTTCTGTTGCCGGAACAGTACAACTTGATCTCCCAAGATTTTCCTTGAAAGCAACACATCGCCCTCAACCTCGTTGGCCCAGGCAGCGACATACCAGCTATTCCTCATAAACACGCGTAAATCCTCCGTTTCTCGAAATCGATCTCGCGGCGCGCTTATCGCGAGATAAAGTCGCTGGCGGTATTAGTAGCGCCCTCCTTGGAAGCCACGAGTCTGGATCGAATGGGAATATGACGACGCACCAAAACCAACGCCATCGCGGCACCTATCATCGCGACCGCCAACGCTAGATAGAATCCTTTTGCTCCAACGACAGCGATGGGAACGGCCGCATAGGAACTGGCAATGGCACCTATCCGCCCCACGCTCAGCGCGGCTCCAGATCCGCTAGATCGGGTTTCAGCACCATACACATACGCCGCGAGGGCATAGAGCGACGTCTGCACGCCATTTACCAGAAAACCATGGCTGGCCAGTGCAAGCCACAGAGGCCACAAGAGCGGGCCTGTTGTGACGGGTATAGAAGCGAGGATGACAGCACTAAGGGCGGCCAACACCGCAAACCCCGTCATGAGGAGGCGCGAGCCCAGACGATGAATGACTAAGGCGCACGTGATTGCACCAAGTACCCCACCAAAGTTGTATGTCGCGGTCGCTCTGCTTGCATCCGGCAAATTGAGCCCCTGCCCCGCCAAAACGGTGGGCGCCCAATTGAACATTCCATAAACTGCAAACAGGCTGCAGAAAAATGCGCCCCACAATGCAAGCGTGTCATGGCGATAAACTGGCCCGACTAACTCCGCTAACTTGATCGAGCGCTTTTCCGTGTAAGTAGCCAC
The DNA here is from genome assembly GCA_947472795.1 of Fidelibacterota bacterium. GTDB lineage: Bacteria > Pseudomonadota > Alphaproteobacteria > Rhodospirillales > Rhodospirillaceae > SHVO01. The sequence continues at coordinate 18,848 of CANJBL010000024.1, forward strand.
CACAAGTTTGGCGGTATTGAGTCCGAGTCGCGCTAACAGGCGATCTAATTCTGGCCGCCGCTCTTGGCGCAGAGCGAGAAAATGTGGCGACTCTGGAAAGCCGAACGCTAAAACGCCTGCCGCAAGCAGAGGAGCGAGTCCGCCGATCAGAAACAAAGTACGCCACCCGAACAACGGAAGAACTTCTGCCGCGACGAGGCCGCCCACCATTCCCCCTAGAGGCACACAAACAATCGTAAGAACCACCGCTGTCGGCCTGAACCGAGGGGGCGTGAATTCAGCAGCGAGTGCGGAGGCGTTAGGCAGAGCGCCGCCAATACCTGCGCCGGCAAAAAATCTAAGGACGGCTAGCGTCGTCAAGTCATGAGCTTGCGTCGTAAAAGCTGTGGCTACTCCAAAGAGCATGACGCTGGCCAGTAATGCGTTTTTGCGGCCGAAGCGATCGCCGAGATAACCCGCGATAGCTGCTCCCAAGGCGGTCCCGATCGTTCCCAACGCAACGACCGGTGCAAGATCCGCTCGTGTCAGTCCCCATTCCCCGATAATCAAGGGCGCAGCGAAACCCAGAGCCTGGTTGTCAAAACCATCAATAATGAGCGTGAAGGCGGTAAATGCGACGAGGAAACGCGCAAGCACCGACCATGGCGCCTGATCAAGCACCGCGTCTAAATTGTTCTCGCCCATGTTGGCCGTAGTCTGCATGTCCGGCCTCTTTGGCTGATATCAAGCCCGGAGGTCGCTTATGCAAAGCGACGCTCGGAGGAACTAATTATCATGATAATCGTATAGCAATCAATCGGTGACGGACAAAGAAATCTTAGCCCGCGCTGTTGAGGCGCTATAACAGGCTAAAAAGGCTGGAGTTTCGCGGATAGCGCCACTTGCGGGCAACAATTTATCATGATAACTACATGCCGTCAGCTTCTTGGAGACGACCATGGCCCATCCTCGCCGCAGCAACGCGCTCAACACCATCTCCGCTCACCAACGCGACACTCTCGGACACCTTATCAATGGAAAGTCTGTTGCCGGCGAGGGTGAGAAAGTTGACGTCTTTGAGCCCGCAACTGGAGAAGTTCTGGGTCAGGTAAGAGACGCTACCCGCGCCGAACTCAATTCAGCAGTGGCGGCGGCGAAGAATGCATTCCCGGGTTGGGCTGCAACACCTGGCGATAAGCGGAAGAAAATTCTGCATAAGGTTGCCGATCTTATTGAGTCGCGCGCCGAGCAGATCGCTGAAGTCGAATGTCTAGACGCTGGTCAATGCTGGCGTTTCATGTCCAAAGCGGCATTGCGAGGTGCAGAGAATTTTCGTTTCTTTGCAGATCGCGCGCCTTCTGCATCTGATGGGCAAGCTCTTCCCTCTTCCGACCACCTCAACTTCACCACACGCGCGCCAATAGGTCCCGTGGCAGTTATTACGCCGTGGAACACGCCATTCATGCTTTCGACGTGGAAGATTGCGCCTGCTTTAGCTGCCGGGTGCACTGTCGTTCATAAACCGGCAGAGTGGTCGCCCTACTCCGCCCGCCTGCTCGCTGAAATCGCCCACGAAGCCGGCCTGCCCGCGGGCGTTTTGAACTCAGTCAATGGATTAGGTGAAACCACCGGCAAAGCACTGACCGAACATCCAGACATCAAAGCTGTGGCATTCGTCGGCGAAAGCAAGACTGGTTCGGCGATCATGCGCCAAGGGTCCGAGACTCTTAAGCGCGTACATTTTGAATTAGGTGGCAAGAATCCGGTCATCGTGTTCGATGACGCAGATCTAGATAGGGCCTTAGATGCAGTCATATTTATGATTTACTCGCTCAACGGCCAGCGCTGCACATCTTCCTCACGACTGTTGATCCAACGGTCGATCTACGATGCCTTCCTCGCCAAAGCTATCGCGCGTGTGCAAAAGCTCAAAGTCGGAGACCCATTTGATCCAGCCACGGAAGTAGGCCCGCTGATCCATCCGCGCCACCTACAAAAAGTGGCTAGCTATGAGCTGGTCGCCTCTCGTGACGGCGCTCGTGTAGCGGCTGGCGGCCGCCTCATGCCGGAAGCCGGAAAAGGCTACTTCTATCAACCAACACTCTATGCAGACGTCGAGCCCTCAATGCGTATAGCGCAAGAAGAGGTTTTCGGGCCAGTTCTTGCAGCGATCCCATTCACTGATGAAGCTGATGCAATTCGCAAGGCTAACGACGTGCCTTATGGTCTCGCAGGCTATCTCTGGACCAATGATCTTGGCCGGTCGCTGCGTGTGAGCCAGGCACTCGAAGCAGGAATGATTTGGGTCAATAGTGAGAATGTTCGGCATCTTCCCACGCCCTTCGGGGGCGTGAAGGCTTCCGGAATCGGTCGTGACGGTGGCGACTGGAGTTTCGAGTTCTTTATGGAGACCAAGAACGTTGCGCTCGCCTATGGCTCGCATAGCATCCAGCGCATGGGCCTTTGAAACCATTGTTGATCAGAACGGCGCATCTAAAAAAGTAGATATGCGCGTCAGTCGTCTTCAGTGCTAGCTTCTGATGACAACGGCGCGACGACACGCGCAAGCGCTGCAAGTTCAGCCTGCAAAGCCTCAAGCCGTTCAGCGCCAAAGAGCGCAGCGTATTCCTTTAAGACGGCGGTAGTCTTACGCGCGGTGGCTTCCATGAGATTTCTGCCGGCGGGCGTCACCGAAATCATCCACCGCCGCCCATCTTCTGAACTGGGCCGCCGTTCCAGTAATCCTCTCTCCGACAACTCCCGCAAAATTCGGGTGACCGTTGGGCGATACAGCAGCCCTGCCTGGGCTAAACCAGAAGGATCGGTATCTCCTTCATCTACCAGTACGCGCAGCACGCGCCATTGCTGGTCGGTTAGGCCAGCTTCCCGCAGAAAGGGCCTCAGAGGGGTCATAACTGCTTCCCGAGCTGCGAGCAAAGTCCCAGCAAGAGACAGTCTATAGGGAGGACGACGCGTGTTCATTGCCTAGGGATACATCAAATCCAACGATTGACAAATTATCATGATAATTACATTCTGGCGATATGGTGAGAGCGATTTCCACGTCCTGGGGAACTGTGTACGGCGCCGCATTGAACGACGCCGAGCTGTTGCGGTCGCTCTCCGACGAATTCAAAAAACCTCCCTATAAGGCGCCTCCCCTGGCGCCTGTGCTGTTTATTAAACCGCGTAATTGCTTGAGCTTTGGAGGCGCTGCGGTACCACTGCCTGCGGACTTAACCAGCGTTCGCGTGGCCGCAACGGTAGCCGTATTCTTTTCCCGAGACTTAACCAAGGCAAAGCCGAAGGACGTTAAGTCCGCGATCGGTGCAGCTTGTCTAGCATTAGATGTCAGCGAATTGGGCTCAAACTTCTTTCGCCCTGCTGTACGCCAGCAGTGCCGCGATGGATTTCTACCTTTGTCGTCATTCGTAGACCTTCCTAACGAATTAGCCGAGGTAATCACGTCTATAGATGGTCGCGAAGCCCACCGATGGTCGCTCTCGCGTCTCGCACGCTCGGTCGAAGTCCTGTGTTCCGAGATCAGCAGCTTCATGACCCTGAAGAGCGGCGACCTGCTTCTTCTGGGTCTGCCAGGCGATGCACCAGTGGCCACCGTCGGGCAATCGATTGAAGTTTCTTCGGCGCATTTTGCTTCTCTGCGCACCTCGATCGTTGCGGAGTCAACACTGTGAGACGCGCACGCATATATCATCAGGGGCGCGTGATTTGGGCTAACGCAAGTGAGGACGGCTCAGTCTTGCATTTACCGAGCGGAGAAACAGTCCGGTCCGACGAAGTTCATTGGTTGCCGCCCATCGAACCCGGCGCAACCGTGTTCGCACTGGGTCTGAATTATGCAGATCACAGCGCGGAGCTAGGTTTCAAACCACCCGAAACGCCCTTGGTTTTCCTCAAAGGCGGGAACGCGTTCGTCGGGCACGGCGGTTACACACCTAGGCCAGCCGATGCCAACCAAATGCATCCCGAATGCGAGCTTGTCGCGGTCATTGGTCGGCCCGCGCGGAGAGTGCCCAAGGCCAGTGCCCTTGAGTACGTGAGCGGTTATACGATCGCGAACGACTATGCGATCAGAGAATATCTTGAGAACTACTACCGCCCAAATCTGAGAGTTAAGAATCGAGACGCAACCACGCCCCTTGGGCCTTGGATTGTCGATGCCGCTGTTGTGGAAGATCCTCAGGCCCTCAAACTCTCAACCCGCGTGAATGGCGCCGAGATACAGTCTGGCAGCACCGTAGACATGGTGTTCGATATTGCGACACTGGTAGAATATCTCTCGGAGTTCATGACTTTACTGCCGGGCGACATGATTCTCACCGGCACGCCGCACGGTGTCCATTTTGTCTCCCACGGCGACGAGGTTGTCTGCGAGATTGAGAAAATTGGCCGGTTAATAAATCGAATTGAAATGGCGCCATGAGCCTTTATCAATTATCGAAGTTGATGTTCGATCTCAATCGCGACAACGCGGTAAAGGAAGCTTTCAGGGCTGACCCGCGCCAAGTCATTGTTAAGTACGATCTTGATGACGAAGAACGTCGCGCGATTATGGATCCTGACATTGGGCTTCTTTATGTGCTCGGCGTAAACGGGCAGTTGCTAATGCACTATGCCGCGCTCTTGGGAATCGAATGGTCCGATTACCTCCAGCGAATGCGAGATGGGGTAAAAATGCACGGTCCCGTCCGTGCCGGTATCTATACCATGACCACATCGCCCGATGAAAAGGTGGCGGGATGAGTTTGGTTTTTGTCGGAGTCTGTAGCCATGCGCCGGGTATCACCGGACGCGAGGAACGCGCGCCACGTGAATTGCGCGACGAACTTTATGCTGGCTACGCGACTATGAGAGCGGCTTTGGAAGACACCAAGCCCGATGCTTTAATTGTCATTGCGGCAGAACACTTCGCCAATTTTTTTATGAACAATATGCCGTCCTTCGCCCTTGGAATGGCAGACCAGTATCATGGTCCGATCGAGGACGCAGATTGGCTGCGGGTCCCTCAACGCACGGTGAAAGGCGCCGCCGACCTTTCGCGACGCATCATTTCGGCAATCATGCAAACCGTGGACGTTTCGTACTGCGAAGAGTGGAAGTTTGATCACGGAATCATGGTGCCGTTACATTTTCTTGACCCTGGCAATAAGCTCCCGGTCATCCCAGCAAACATTAATTGCCAAGGCCCGCCGCTCACCCCTCTGCATCGCGCGTGGGCCTTTGGCGATGCTATCCGTCGCGCCGCGGACACAGTCCCCGAACGGATCGCCCTTGTTGGAACAGGCGGTATTTCTCATTGGCCTGCAACGCCAGACAGCGGACGTATCAACGAAGCTTGGGATCGCGAATTCCTGGATAAATGGTCGCGCAACGACCGCGACGCCATGCTGGCGTACAAGGACACAGAGATCTATCGCAACGCCGGGCAAGGTGGCTTTGAAATCCGAACATTTATTTCGGCGGCTGCGGCCGCTCGTGGCCGCGGCAACGTCATATGTTATACGCCAATCCCCATATATGCGGTTGGCTGTACAACAGCGACTATGGAGATTGTGTAATGGACTTTGAAGCGCTCGCACAGGAACTCGACGCAGCAGAGAAAGAACGGCGCCAGATCGGCCAGTTCTCTTTGGCATATCCTAACATCACCATTGAGGACGCTTACGCTATTCAACGAGCGTGGGTAAGCCGCAAGCTCACGGATGGACGCCATCTCATTGGTCATAAGATAGGTTTAACAAGCCGTGCGATGCAGCGATCATCCAATATCAGCGAGCCAGATTATGGCGCGTTGCTTGACGATATGCTCTTCGAAGATGGGCAAGACATTCCGGTCAGTCGCTTCATCGTCCCCAGAGTGGAAGTCGAACTTGCATTTATTCTGAAAAGTCGCCTCGAAGGGCCAGATTGCACCATATTTGATGTTATCAAAGCGACAGACTTTGTAATTCCTGCGATCGAGATTATCGACGCACGCATCCAGCAGGTGGACCCAAAAACCAACCTCACCCGCAAGGTATTTGATACAATTTCTGACAATGCCGCGAATGCAGGCCTGGTGCTCGGCGGACGCCCGGTAAAACCGGAAGCAATCGATCTCCGTTGGGTCGCGGCTCTATTGTTCCGGAATGGCGTAATTGAAGATTCCGGCGTCGCAGCGGCAGTGCTCGGCAATCCCGTAAAAGGTCCCGCATGGCTTGCCAATAAGTTGGCGCCTTATGGAGAGTGCCTCGAGCCCGGAGAAATTATCCTTGGTGGTAGTTTTACAGCCCCGGTACCTGCTCGTCAGGGAGACAGTTTCCATGTCGACTACGGCCAACTGGGATGCATCTCGGTTCGCTTCACATGAACATTCTCAAGAAAGCCTTCGCTGATGGCCGGCCGGCTTTGGGTCTGTGGCAGGCCTTAGCCACACCCTACACTGCCGAAATATGCGCACACGCAGGCTTCGATTGGCTGATGTTTGATGGTGAGCACGCTCCGAACACATTACAGACGTTGCTGGGCCAATTACAGGCAGTGGCCCCTTTTTCTCTAGAGCCGGTAGCACGCCCACCTATCGGAGACCCCGTCCTCATCAAGCAATATCTCGATATTGGGTTCCGTTCTCTGTTGATCCCAATGGTGGACTCAGCAGACCAAGCTCAAAGACTCGTCGCGGCAACACGTTTTCCGCCTGCTGGAATTCGGGGCGTGGCCAGCGCAACTAGCCGCGCATCGGGGTTCGGTTCCCGGCCTGACTATCTCGCCCGCACACATGAAGACATATGTCTCATTGTTCAAATTGAAAGTCGCGCCGCTCTTGAAAATATCGAGGCAATCGCAGCCGTTCCGGGCGTCGACGCTCTGTTTATTGGCCCCGCCGATTTAGCAGGTTCGCTGGGATATCTAGGCCGCTCTGGGGATCCTGTAGTGCAAGATGCGATCGCCAAAGCCCTCGGACGCATTAGAGCTGCCAACAAGCCTGCGGGAATTTTCGCAGTGGACGTTGCTGATGCGCGCGCGCGCATCGATGCCGGCGCCGCTTTTGTATCAATCGGCACGGATATCGGCCTGCTATCAAATGGTGCAAGAGCGCTATTGAATGCCTGTCGCTCACCGCAAGGCTCATCAAGTTCACTCGCGCAATAGGAACTACTATGCCTCACGTCATTGTCGAATATTCGGAAAACGTTGAGCCCGAGGCGGGCATTCCAGCGCTTCTTCGCCTGATTGCTGATCGATGCGCGAACACCGACAATGTTCTTCCGGTGGCGGGTATCCGCGTCCGCGCGGTTCGGCTGACAGAATATGTGATTGCCGACGGTAAACCGGAATACGGTCTCGTCAATGTCACGGTCAAGATGGGCGCAGGTCGACCGCAGGAATTCAAGAAAACTTTCTTTGGCAGCCTTTTTGAGGCCATCAAGTCTCACCTCAGTAACGCTTTCAAGGCGAGACCTGTGGCTTTGTCTATGTATGTTGAAGAAATCGACGAACAGGGCGCTTATCGTCACAACGGGGTTCGAGATGCAATGGGGCTCCCTCCAAAGCAATCGGCGACTTAACGAGCGTCCCTTGCTTGCATGATATCTGGATATTTTGTGGCCATTTAAGAACGTAAATGGGTTGCGATCTCTCTCTTGGGCGTGCTCCAAAATCGGACGCAGCGTCTGAATAATAGGGGCAATCGTTCTTTAATTCTTAGAGTTGAGACGTCATGAAGCGTGTACTTACAACTGATGTTGTAATCATTGGGGCCGGACCAGTCGGAATGACGATGGCAATCGATCTCGCCCAGCGCGGCATCGATGTTTGTGTATTGGAACGTAGGGCAGCAGGAGAAGCGCCGAGCATTAAGTGCAATCATATTTCGGCTCGCTCCATGGAGATATTCCGGCGACTTGGTGTTGTGCAAAAAATTCGCGACGTAGGTTTGCCACATGACTATCCTAACGATGTGGCGTACCGCACGACCATGGTCGGTCCCGACCTGGCGCGCATCCTAATTCCGTGCCGAAGGGATCGCTATCAATCCAAAAACGGGCCTGATACTTGGTGGCCAACTCCAGAGCCTCCTCACCGGGTTAATCAGACCTTTTTCGAGCCAGTCTTATTCGCAGCCGCAATAGCCACCAGAGGCGTTTCCATTGTAAATCGTGTTGAGTATGATGAATTCGTTGAAGCGGAAAATGCCGTCAAAGTGAGGGCGCACTATCTGGATAACTCCGACCAGCTCGAGATAATCTGCAAGTATTTAGTTGGTTGCGATGGTGGACGGTCCAAAGTCCGCGAGCAAATTGGCGCGAAACTATCCGGTGATCCGGTCGTGCAACGTGTCCAGTCAACCTATATCCGCGCGCCTGAGTTAATCAACATGCTAACCACAGAGCGTGCTTGGGCGAACTTCGCCATGAATCCGCGTCGTTCCGGGAACGTATATGCGATCGACGGAAGGGCAACATGGCTCGTTCACAACTACCTGCGAGAATCAGAACCCACATTTGACTCTGTCGATCGCGACTACTGTATTCGCGCAATCTTGGGTGTGGGAAAGGGGTTCAAATATGAAGTGTTGTCTAATGAAGATTGGTATGGGCGTCGTCTCGTAGCTGACAAGTTTCGTCAAGGGCGAGTTTTCATTTGCGGTGACGCCGCTCATCTTTGGGTCCCCTATGCCGGGTACGGAATGAACGCAGGCTTGGCGGACGGCGCCAACCTGGCGTGGATGTTGGCCGCGACAATTAATGGGTGGGGCGGTGAGAATCTCTTAAGTGCACACGAGCGCGAGCGTCAGCCTATTACTCAGCAGGTGTCATACTATGCAATGAACCATGCGATTGAGATGGCCAAGCAGCGTGGAGGGATACCCGACGAAATCGAAGACCAAACCGAAGTCGGCGAGCAGACACGGCGAAGGATCGGCCAAGCAATATATGATCTGAATGTGCAGCAGTACTGCTGTGCAGGTCTTAACTTTGGGTACTTCTATGATAACAGTCCGATCATTGTATACGACGGCGAGAAGGCACCCGCTTATTCCATGGGGTCATTCACCCCTTCGACAGTTCCGGGATGTAGGACGCCTCACATATGGCTAGATAACGGATCATCGCTTTACGATGTAGTGGGCAGCGATTATGCGCTTTTGCGCTTTGACCCTTTAGTGGACGTAGCGCCCATAAAGACTGCAGCAGCAGCCAAACAAGTTCCTCTCCGTATTATCGATCTACCTGCCCACCAAAAGAAGGCGCCCTTCGAGCACACCCTTATTTTGTCGCGTCCCGATCAGCACATCGCCTGGCGAGGCAATAACCTACCCGACAATGTAACGAGACTAGTCGACACCGTGCGCGGCGCATGAACGCGTCGAATTTTTCTAAAGCCGACCGGCAGCTTGGTTACTTCATAGCAGCTCACGACTGTTTGCCCGTTCCCGCCTTCGCCACGGACCGAGCGACGGGCACGAATAGCACCGCAGATAGCGCCGTCAATGCCGCAGCGTAGTAGATTCCAGCATTGAAGCTGCCTGTTATGTCGCGCAGGACACCGACCACCGAGGGGCTGGTGACCGATCCCAGAATTCCAATCGCAGATAAAATGGCGAGACCAATGGGACGCGCCTTTGGCGTCAATATGGCGGCAGGAATAGACCAGAGAATGGGCATTGAGCCGAAGCCAAACGCCGTGGCCAGAACCAAACCGGAGACACGGCCTGAGATTGACATGGAGGAAGCAACCAAAAGCCAACCAAGCACTGCGATAATCGCTGATATGCCGTAATGCCACGCACGTTCAGATTTTCGGTCCGACGACGCTGCCAGGAGCGGCATAGCAATCGCTGCAAGCACTCCCGGAATCGCGGATAGAAGTCCAATCTTTAAAAATTCAGCATTTTTGCCCACCACTTCTTGAATAATAAGTGGTGACCATGTGGCGAGGGCATTGAGCCCGGTGATCAATGCAAAATTTGCGACACCAATCATAATAAATGGCAACGTCGCGAATTCGGCGAAACCCACTTTTCCTGGAATGCCCGAAGGCTCTGCCTCCAAAGCTACAATCACGCTATCCTTTTCGACCTGCGTTAGCCACTTTGCGGACCTTGGTCCGTCAGGAAGGTAGGACAATGCAAAGAGTCCGAGGATGACGGCTGGAACTCCCTCAAGAATGAACATCCATTGCCATCCACTCAGACCCAGCGTCTGATCGGTGTGTGACATGATCAAACCAGAAAGGAGGGACCCAAACCCGATCGCGATAGGTTGGGCGATCATGAACAGCGACGTCGCGCGAGCGCGCCTTTTTGTCGGAACCCAATAGGTAACGTAGAGCAAGACACCGGGCAAGAAACCCGCCTCCGCAACCCCAACGATGAAGCGGACAATGTAGACGCCCATCGGGCTGCTGACTGCGGCCGTCGCAGCAGACGCGATACCCCAAGTAATCATGATCCGAGAGATCCAGCGCCGCGCGCCGAATTTAACCAGCAGTATGTTACTTGGCACTTCGAACGCGAAGTACCCTGTGTACATAATGGTGCCCGCCAATCCGAAAGTCGCTGCGGTCAGCCCTAGTTCCTTGTTCATCGAAATGGCGGCGAAGGCAAAGTTAATGCGATCTAGGAAAGCCATCACGTACAAAAGGAATAAAAAGCTTATAAGCCGGCGAAATATTTTCCTTTGTGCAGAATCAAGATTTTCGAGGTGAACGCTACCGATATCAGCTGGCGCGGACGCCACTCCAGCTATGCTTACTGTTGTTTCGCTCACTTCCGGATTTCCCCCGAATTCGAGATTGAGCCCCATCAGCCAACGCAACAGTATACAGAACTCCTCGTGCAAACACAGCTGCGCGCTGATAAGCATGGAGAGAATCTGTCAGTTGGCCAGGCTGCAGAAAGTACAAGTCAAGCAACTCATCGGCAGGCGTAGTAGCCAATGCCTTGTTCTGTTCTGCGCTGAGTGGAGGCAGCCGATGTCCCGATTGCGATGAGATCACAACACCCGAACCACCCGGAGCGATCACAGTGCCAAACTCCTCGAGGACCAATGCAGTTCCATATAAATCCACCTCGAGAATTACTTCGGGCGGCGCTTGGCTGGGAGATACCCCCGCAGCATGGATGAGGCCTTTTATTTCTCCTAGGTTGGTGGCCGCTTTAACAAGCTCTTGCACGGAAGAGCGCGAAGCCACATCCACAGCCGCGATACTAACGTCGTATCCCGCGTTTGCCAGCACGTCGGCAGCAGCCGCTGCATTCTCCTCACGCAAATCCGAAAGGAGAACATGACCGCCAACTCCCACGCGCCGTGCGACGGCTTGCCCTATTTGCCCAGACCCAATGAGCACAATCACGGTTTTCATGGTTTGCCTTGTTTGGAGGAGGAGAGATTCCGTCTCGGAGCGGTTCTCAAAGATTGAGACTTCATTTCAATTAAGGCAATACGCCAACTTTTCCGATTAAATCAAAGCTGTAGATTGGGAAAAAGAAAGCCGATCACCAGTGGCGATCGGCTTTGAGTATATCGCCGAGCAGAATCGACAAGCGATTCTCAGCGATAGGAGAGTGGTCTAGCGCGTGCAGATCTCTGCACGCGCTAAATCAACTCAAGTGCTCTTTAGAAGCGGAAGCGAACACCTGCTCTGAACTGCCGTCCCATCATGTCGTACAGAGACGCACTCGTCTGCGCGCCATAGGTGACTGAGTTCGTGGGGAACGGCTGCGGGTCGCGATCGAACAGGTTATCCACATTAAAGAAGGCTTCCGCGTTGTTCTGCCCATCGCGATAGAAGCGGTAGGCCAGCGAGATGCTGTTTAGGAAATAAGAGCCTACGTGGTTCTTGTCGACGGTCGTCAAACCAGGAATGACCGGGCAAGCGGACGTGCACTGATAGAAGTCAGCCGACATGTTCACAGGCCCAACGAAACGTGTCGTCCACGTCGCGCGGAACGCATCGAGCGAATACGTTCCATTAAACGCGGCAGTCCACTTCGGCGCAGGCACACCAAGCAAACCACCACCTGCCGACCCCGCCTGTTGACTGATCGTGGTGCCGTTATTGGTATAAAGGCTAATCACATGGGTGGCGACTAAGCGCAAACGGACGTCGCCATTCAAGGGCGACCAAATGTCGCTAAGCGGCTTGGCATAGCTAGCCTCGAAATCTATCCCCTTGGCCAATTGCGCGTTTTGATTGCGCGGCAGCAGGAAGATGGTGTCGAGCTCGCCGTTTGGTAAGCGCGTAATATTAGAGCAGAAGGATTGGTTGCCGGCAAAGCACTGAGCCAAGGTGTAGGCCTCTGTCACTGCCGCGACCGCCCCCTTGATTTTGATGCGATAGAAGTCGACTGACGTACTAAAGCCAGACAACCAGCTCGGCTGATAGACGACGCCGACACCGGTCGTGTCGGCATTTTCAGGATTCAGGCCCGGGTTACCGGACTGCGTATAGTAGTAACCATAGGTGCCGTTAGCCTTGAACGGGTCGGCGATAGAGCCATGCTTGGTCTGCGGGCGGGCGAAGAGATCCACGAGGTTGGGCGCGCGAATGTCACGCGATTGCGTGATGCGAAAACGAACGTCGTCCATCGGTTGGTATGTTGCGCCAAGTTTCCAGGTAGTGACGTAACCGGAAACACTATAGTTGGTGAAGCGGACCGCCGCGTTTACATCCAGCGATTTTGCCCAGCTCGTACCCTTTGCCAATGGCACAACGGTTTCCAGGGCTCCTTCAACCACGCTCTGGTGCGCATTGAACCCGACAGTATTGGTGGAGAACCAACCGCGAATATCGGAGATGGGATCATTGATTGAGCGAACACTGTCCCTGCGCCACTCTGCACTGACGGCCAACGAAATCGGCCCCGCCCAGCTGGAGAATGGTTCCCCGGTTGTGCTTCCGCCAACAACCTGCTGACCCATGCGCTGCGTTAAGTGCGGGGAGCCCATAACATAGTTGAGCGCAGCCTCCGAAGCTACGTCTGTGCCGAACACGTTAAACGCGACGCAGCCAGGGTTCGTCGCGGCATTGCGGCAAACGATTTGACCGTTCGGACCGCGAACAGCGTCCATGGCTGCGGCGAAGTTGGCGCTATTAATTTGCGGCGGGTCATTGATGGAGGCTTTGGCAAATCCTGTCTCTCCATAGACGTCCCATGACCACTTCGTATCAAAAGCGTTGAACTTTCCTTTGGCACCGATGACATACTCATTGTTTAGGCGAGAAAATACAGGCCCGAAAGGAATGACGGAACGGATCGTCGTACCGAAGGGGAGCGAAGTAAGTCCCAATGCCGCCGCACGAGCAGCGACCGATGCAGGCAGGAAGGGATTCGACGCGCTCACTGCCAAAGTCCCGAAATAGTAATCGTAGCAGCAGTAGCTTCTCGTCTTGGCAAGGCCGTTGTTGAATTCAACAAACACCTGAACGTCGTCGCTTATATCGTAGCTCGCGTGCGCAAAGAGGTGACTTGCGTTAATCCCGCTATTTAAGGACCCCGCGCCATTCATCGTCGATGACTTCCAGTCACCGCCGATATTGTATGTGCCCGAGACAAAGCTGCCGTAGTTGTAGTTGAACGGCTGACCGCCTGGCCCGAAGGCGATACCCTTCAAAGGACCGCCGGAGATAATGCCGCCCGGATAGCCAGAGGCGAGACCGACACTGGATGCGATGATCTGCTGCGGCTGCCCGTTGCCCGCGACGTACGCAGGATTCACCATGCGTACCAAGCCTGTCATATTCCAATCGCGCTGTGTGCCCGGCACCAGATCTTCGTGCGCGAAATCACCTTCCAGAATCACGTGGCCACGGTCCCCGGCGAAAGTCGTGCCGGCTGCGAGCTGGAGCTTGTATTGGCGATCGTCGCCGTGACCCGAGACGCCACCCTGGATCGATCCTTTTACGCCGGTAAAGTTTGTATCGAGAACGAAGTTGACCACGCCAGCCAACGCATCAGATCCATAAACTGCGGAGGCGCCACCGGTGACCACATCAACGCGGCTAATGAGCGCGTCAGGGAATAAGTTAATGTCGACAGAGCCATCGACGAATTCGGGGACATAGCGACGCCCGTCGAAGAGCACGAGAGTTCTGTTAATCCCCAAACCACGGAGGTTGAGGTTGTTACCACCCGCTTTCCCGGACGTGCTGGCGGTGGAATTGTTGGTGGTCGTGCTGCCCTGGAACGTCGGCATCTGGTTCAACACGTCGGCTATATTGGTTTTGGCGGCATCCTGAAGCTGTTCCACACCGACGACGGTGACCGGTGTTGGGGCTTCATATCCGTCGCGGACGATACGTGATCCGGTAATGACAATCTCTTCCACAGGCTCCTGAGCTGTTTGTGCTTCCGCCGCGCGCGCTGGTGCGGGCATGCAGGCAAGCAACGCAAATGCGCTCACTGCGGTACCCGCAATGAATTTGCGTGCGCGAAGCGGGTTGTGGATGGCTTTTGTCACATCGATCATGGATTTCTCCCAAAAAAAAGAGGCGTTATAGTGAATTGAGTGATGAATCTAGAAATAGGGGGCTGCGTGCGGTCTCTTTACTTGCTTAGTGAGATCCACGCAGGCGAACCGGTCACGATGGGTAGATCGCTAGCGGTTCAAGAACCCGCGACTGAGGGAGATAGTCCGAGTTCAGTTTCGTGATTCGATTGCGCTGGCTGTAGCCATAACCAACGCTGAATATACGGGCAAAAAATCCCCGCACCGTGACCGCACGGTTTGTGAGAATTTCAAATAGAGACATCGTTTCCTCCCCAAGATCGCAGTCACGGCGAAGCCCCTACCGTCGAGGTGGGTTGAATTGGCTCTCTGTCTCGGGAATGTTTGGAGCGACAACTTTTGCTGTTTAGACGCAAGCCTGCTTCGGTTTGAAGCCGCCATAGTCAAATCATGATCGGTTTCGGGTCGCAGCGGATTTGCTCCGCACGCGCTTAACCAAACTTGCAATTAACAACAACCGGTTGTGCCACCTCCCCTTTTCCACCCAGAAATCTCGCCAACGAAGCAGCCCGTCGTCGTGACAGCTGCTCTACCATAGAGCAGAGGCACGGCAAGCGAAACCCCCGCCCAGATTGTACGGCGTCAGCGCCTATGGGACCGAATTGGGGTGGTGAGTTAAGGAGGGTTTTGGTCTCATCGCAGTGACGGAGGAACGAAGATGAGATCAAAACCCATGACCACGAAGGCGCCTGCTGAGCGGGTGCTCAAGGACATTCGCCGG
>CANJBL010000025.1 GCA_947472795.1 Fidelibacterota bacterium
CCGATTTACCCGATGACGTCGCAACTTCAATCTGACGCAGTAGCGTCACGATCTGCTCCGGACTGGGTCTCTTCTTTGGCATGACAAAGCTCCTTTCCAAGCTAGTTTCTATCAAATCGCTTGGTACAAAAAGAGCCGGTCAGGTCACCGAGATATTGACCAGGGTGGAGCAATATCTCCCGTGGGGACGCCACTTTCCTTGAGTTTTGGTCCAATGGTGTGCAAGGCCTTTGGATTGGGACGGACCCGGACGCTTCCGGCAACGGACCCCGCCACAGGCAAGAGTTTTCCCGACGGAGTGATCTATCGCGGCCCTATACAGTACCGCGCCCGGAAACGGACGCCCGCATAATAGATCCTGAGTTGCGCGCGCTTAGCGGAGCGCCACGCACCGCATCTGGCTGCCATGCAGTCGGACGTTCACGGTACGCTCCGTAACGCTAGATAGTCGGAGTAGGGATTGCGCCCACGGCCCCGCCCGCTGGATCCTGGGGCTACCGTTTGCGCTGATGGCAATGATGGTCGTACGGCAATACGTCGGTGGGGCAACGTCAATCAAACTTGTAAAAGCGTATCCAGCCGCGAGCGCGGTAACGCAAATCATTTTCAAGCGTTGAAGTATTCTAACCGTCAGAGGAGCCGACGTTGGTACGCCTTAACGATGGGCGCCCATTTATTGCCAGTGGCGCTAGCCGTTTAGTCGCAAGATCTCAAAATTAAGTACACACGCAAAGCCTACCCACATCGCGAGCGGCACCAAACTAAGCGCCGCTCGTTTATCCAAGCGGAGAAACACATTGATGGTGGCGAGTATCACTAGGAACTGCGGAACGATGTTGATCATCCCCAGCAGCGGGTTTTGCGCACCAAAGAACATCCATGACCAGGCGGCGTTCATTCCAAGCTGAACGAAGAAGAGTGCGAGCCCAGTCCGGCGCCTAGCTGTATCCGGCGGAAGACGCAATATGCGCCACACCGCGAGGGCCATCAGAACATAAAGTGTCGTCCATACAGGCGCGAAAATCCAATTCGGCGGGTTAAATGCTGGCTTTGCGAGGCTGGCGTACCACGGCTCGAGATTGGGGCGCGTCGCCAGTTGACCCACAAACGAAGCCAAAGCCACCGAGGAGATCGCCAGTACACCAAAAACAATGGTGCTTTTACGTCCTGTATGAGTAGTCAAATTCTGTCACTTCCGGCACTAGGGTTATCATGAACATTTTAGGGTCAAATCCGCCTGAGGCTCCTTGATGCTGATCAAACTAGTTCTGCTGCATGTGGCTGATAGGCATCCACACGCGCAGGTATGGACCACTATTCTTAGCGGAACTATTCGGCTTTTGGAGTTCACGCCTTCGTCATATTGGGCATGCCAAAATCCCCGAATTCCACAATTTGTGCGAATCAGTAATCCTTGCATCTTGCCCCGCGCGTCAATGCACAGCAAAGAGCGTCCTGTATTGAGAATGGCCTCGTTCACGCCTTGAAGCTGATCTGATACTCAGACCGCCGTTCCAACGAGAGATCCGATGCCTGCCGTCAAGGCCATGGCAAGAGCGCCCCAAAACGTGACGCGCACCGTTGCACGGATCACACGAGCGCCGCCCGCGCGGGCACCTATGGCACCAAGCAAGGCTAAAAATAATAGAGATGCCATCGAGACCGCGGGCACGAGGAGTGACGTTGGGGAAACCACGACCATCAGAAGAGGCAGCGCGGCCCCGGCGGAAAAGGTGACGGCTGACGTAAGGGCGGCCTGAATTGGACGGGCGGTCGTTATCTCAGAAATCCCGAGCTCGTCTCTGGCGTGAGCGCCTAGGGCGTCCTTCAGCATAAGTTGGTCCGCAACCTTGTACGCGAGGTTGGATTCGACGCCGCGCTTTACATAGATCTCGGCCAATTCTGCCCGCTCGTGGGCGGGTTGATTTGCAAGTTCGTCCCGTTCGCGCGCGAGGTCCGCCTGCTCTGTGTCCGACTGAGAACTGACGGAAACATACTCACCAGCCGCCATGGACATTGCACCGGCAACGAGACCCGCAACGCCTGCGACGAGGACGGCTGACCCGGAGCCGGACGCAGCGGCTACTCCGACGATCAGGCTGGCGGTCGAAACGATGCCGTCATTGGCTCCGAGCACGGCTGCACGTAGCCAGCCAATGCGGGATACCCGATGCCTTTCGGTATGGATGCGGGCCAATTATTCCGGCCTATCAGCTGGCGGATTGGCGAAAGTCTTTCGACCGGTAGTCATGGCCGAGATGATGTTGCCCTCGTTGCTCACGCCAAGCACCTCGTCATAGAGTGTGGCCATGCCTACAGCGATTAATCCGAGAACGCATAGAACGTTCAGCCAATGGAAAACGCACGTGGTGACGTCCCACACTTTGTATTCTTGCAATTCCACGGGGACTGAGCCCTTTTTTCTGGCGTCTGAAAATATAGCATGAACAGTGCGAGCGGTCTCTTGAAGAGCGAGTCACGCGCATGCGAGTGAGTAGCATGAGCAGATTGGCGACGATTCGTTTGGCTAGTCAAAATGGCCACGCCAGCTGGCACTCTCTACGACTACGCAAGATCTGAAATTGATGGCTGACAGCCGGCCTAATATTGCCTTGACGGCGATCAATGTAGATTGACCGGTATGCCGCGATCCTCATCGCCGTGGATCCTCCTGCCGTGGTCTCGTCCAGCGATGAATCTCTTACCCGACTTCTCGTCTCACCGTTTTCTACTCGTCGACGATGAGCCCTTTTTGTTGGAGACGCATGAGCGTGTGCTCAAGCGGTGCAAGCCAGGCGATATCGTGACGACCGGTGACGGGGGGAGCGCATTGCGCGCCATTAAGGATGCATCGACCAGGTTCGATTGCATCATCACTGACTTCGACATGAAGCCCATTAATGGGCTTCAGTTGCTTTCAGCAATCCGCCTTGGCGTAAATCCGATGATACCGCGGAACCAGCCTGTTATCATGCTCACCGGCAATCTCGACGCTGACGTGAGAGCGGCGGCGTTCCAGCTGGACGTCAACGGCTTCATCACCAAGCCCGTCAAGCCGGAAACACTCTACCGCACTATCGAGCAGGCCTTGCAAAGTCCCAAACAGGTGATGCCGATCGATTTTTACCGGTCTGTCAAACTGCCGGTATCTAAAGCCGCGTGAGCGCGGAGAATGGTCCTCATCCAAGAATGATACGATTGACAGGGCGGCGCGCGCATGTGCACGCACGCCGCCACGCGAGCCGCTGAAGGACGTTACTTTTTGCTTCGATAAATGTCGTGGCAGGCTTTGCAGGTTAGAGCATCCGCCAACTGTGCGGTGACCGTCTGAACGCCTCCGGTCTTCGCATCCTCGGCGAGCTTCGCTGTGCGCGTAGCAAAATCGGTCATCTTTGCCGCGAAATCCGGCCACTGAGCCCAAACTTCGGGCTTGGACTCACCGCCTGGAACCTTTGATTCGAAGCTTTTCAACGCGATTTGCGCAGTTAAAGCGATCGCGTCGAGGTGCTGCAGAAGGTTCTGATCTTCAATTTGAGCAGAAACAATCATACCTATTGCCGCGACCTGCTCATCAATTGTTTTCATGACACTCTGACGATAGTCGATCACGTCCTTGTCCTCGAAGGCAAAGGACTCGAACGGAATCAGGAGTGCGGTCAACGCAACAGCTGCGAGCTTGAATCCAAAGTTCATGTATTTCCCCATTCCAAAAACTGGCCCTCGAGTGGCCGGGCCCCTCCAATCTATAAAGGTGCACCGTTGCCGCATTGATCCAGATCAAGGCAAGATCGCGCTGGCGTGGATGTATGCGATCAAATCCTTGACGTCTTGCTCGGGGAGCATGATGGCAGGCATCGGGTGGGGCAGATGGGACAACAGGCTGCTAAGTTTTGTGGCCGTTAAATCGGATCTTGTCGAAAGCTCCGGGAAGGACTCGGCGCCGCCGGAGACGTTAACTGCTTCGAGGGCGTGACATGCCGCGCACCGTCGTTCTGCAATGTGCTTGCCACGGACCGCATTGCCGGCGGCCGGGGCGCGCCACAGGATGTCCATCACGTCTGACAAAAATGTTCCCGGGCCCGTGTGCGAGCAGGCTGAGACGATCGCGCAACTGAGAAATGCAATTGCCGTTGCACCTCTCACGTCGACGGCGCACTTTCGTTTCGCAAGCTCAGAATGTAATCGATGATGTTCTTGCGATCGCCGGGCTCGATGATGAAGTTCGGCATTGGAGCATGCGGAGTCACCAAAAAGGCGTTCAGACCGATGGCGCTCGTGGTCTTAGCGTTGGCGACGGCATAAAAGCTTGGCGGCCGCGCCCGGGCGAATTGGTCGTCGATACGAGAAGAGATGTCATGGCATTGAGCGCACATCTTCGCGGCATAAGCGTGTCCTGCCGCAACTGAAGAATTACGTGTGGCGTCTTGTGTAGGGCGAACTTGCGCCCGCAATTCAGCAATTGATGCGAAAACACTGAAGATCATTGCAGCGGCGATTGCGATCTTGGGGACCATCAGGATTCAATCTCCTTGGGGTGAAGTGGAAGAGTTTCCGCATATTGCCAAATCGCCGCTGCGTGACGTTGATCTGCATCAAGCGGGCACATGTCCGCCGCGGCGGATTTCGACTTTTTCACCTTCCAACTACGTACGTAGTAGTGCCCTTCCGAGGAAGCGGCTGTGATTGACGTCAATCAATTCCGGACAGCGCGGCCGGGTCTAAAAGCCATGGGTGGCTGCGGCGCCAATCGGCCCCAGCGATCATTGAACCAATTGAGGAGACCCCATGCGTACTTTGATTATGGCTTTGGCCGCAACGATGATGTCTGCATCGGCATACGCTGCCCAGGGTGGGTCTGGCGATGCGGCTGCTGGCAAGAAAGTCGCGCAGCAAGTGTGTGCTCAGTGCCATGACGTTTCGGGAAACGAGCGCCAGCAAAATCCTCCCGGAAACGCTCCTGCCTTCATCGCTGTCGTGGAGTCGCCGAGCGGCACCCGCGAAAAAATCATCAGCACCGTGAAGCTGCCCCACGGAAGAATGAATATTGTCCTGCTCTCGGGCCGCGACGTCGAAGACGTCGTGAGTTACATCCTGAGTCTCCGCAAATAAATCCTCACATTCGCGGAAAACCGCATGCCCAAGATGAAAGCTGCGATATTCGTGGAGCCCGGCCGACCTTCGTGCTCTCGTGACGCACCGGTTTCGTTTGGACGAAATCGAGGCCGCTTACGAGCTTTTTGCCAATCAGCGTGATGGCGTACTAAAGGTCGCCATCACGCCGTAGGCGAAGAAATCTTCTTTAGGGGAGCTTCTGTCGAACAATCTGTGCGACGCGGGCAATGAGCAGTGAGGAACTCGTTTCCGCATCGCTATTCGTTGCAAGGCCCCGGGCCGAAGCTTGCTGGGCGAGGCGGTTGAGCGCGTTGAGAAGGTCAGGCTTTGACAGTACGTCATGTTCGGCCAGCTTTTCCACCAGCAGCTTCACGACTTCAAACGCCGCAATCCCATAGCCGGCGTCGCTCGCTTCGCGTTCCATTCCTTCACCTTCTAGTGTGGCCTACCAACAGGTCGGCGTAAGTCGTTCGCCCTACCGGCTGCCGAGGGGGAGAACACCGGGGAGGTGGTGGCCTACCGGCAGGACGAACGGATGGCGATCATAGGGCGGCCTCGACTCAAGACATTGATTTGCGTCAATCCCACATGAAGGTCGTCGAAGCACGCCTACATCTCATTTGCGGATGCGCGATTGATGCTGATCAAGGCCCCATCAATCGGGCGCGGATAGGGTGGAGAACCATCAAAGCAAAGGAAGCACGTTATGCCGCACAAGAAAATCACCTGGCTGCTCGTGGGCGACGGCGCCAAAGCCCAGCTCTATTCCGTTTCCGCCATTCCGCTGCGCCTCAAAGCCGTGCCGTCCGGGCGATTCAGCAGTAAGAAAGTCACGGCCGAGGAGTTGAAGGGCAGTGAGTCGGGCGCGAGCTATCAAAGCGCCGGCGGTGGTCGTCATGCGATCGAGCGGCGAGACAGTTCACACCAGCGCCGCGAAGACAGGTTTGTGACGAGAGTTGCTTCGGCCGTCAATCGTGCGGCGGCAGAGCACAAGTTCGACGCTCTTGTGATCGTTGCGCCGCCGCGCGCACTGGCAGTGTACCGCGACAAGTTTGATGCAACGGCCAATAGCAAAGTCGCCCAAGAAATTCATGGCGAATGGGCTAACTTGGGTGTGCACGAGGTCCAAGCGCATCTCGCGGCTCATGTGCCGCTCTGAACACAGAAACGCATTGAGGGCATTGATCCCCTACAAAGTGTGGGCCGAGAAAAGCGGCGATCAATATCGTGCGGTCTTTCCCAAATATGTGCTACCCCCCTTCAAGGAAGCCCACCCGTCCGCGCCTATGTAAGTCCGTCGCCTAGGTCGGGCGCACACCTTCCTTGAAATTGCACCCTCATGACCGTGCGAAACCTCGATAAACTGTTCCGCCCTAAATCCGTCGCGATCATCGGCGCGAGCGACAAGGTGGGCTCTCTCGGGAACCTCGTCGTTCGCAATCTGCTGTCCGCAGGCTTCAAAGGTAACTTATATGCGGTCAATCCGCGCGGTGGGCGGGTTGAGGGGATGACGGTTTATGCGCGTACTGAAGACCTTCCTGCACCTCCCGATCTCGCAGTTATCCTGACGCCGCCCGACACCGTGCCCGAGATAGTCACTGCTTTGGGCAAGCTTAGCTGTCGTGCGGCGGTGGTCCTTACCGCGGGATTTGGAGAAGGCGGCTCTGCGGAAGGCGGGCATCGCCGCAGCGCCCTCCTTGACGCAGCGCGTCCACATCTTTTTCGCGTCATTGGTCCCAACTGCCTCGGCATCGTGGTGCCCGGCTTGGGTCTGGACGCCAGCTTCGCTCGCACTTCCGCATTGCCCGGCGGATTGGCGCTTGTCGCGCAATCCGGGGCAGTGGCTTCGGCCATGCTGGATTGGGCACGGCCGCGCGCCATAGGGTTCTCCCACGTCGTGACTCTGGGCGACATGATCGACGTCGATTTTGGCGACATGCTCGACTACCTGTGTGATGACCCATCGGCGCGCGCCGTCCTTCTGTACGTCGAAGGCATCACTCAAGCTCGCAAGTTCATGTCAGCTGCACGCAGGTGTGCGCGGATAAAGCCGGTACTCGTGGTCAAGGGTGGGCGCCATGCACAAAGCGCGAAAGTCGCCGCCTCCCACACGGGGGCGCTTGCGGGCGCCGATGAAATCTACGACGCGGCTTTCGCCCGTGCAGGCATTATGCGCGTGGAGGACCTGGACGACCTGTTCACCGGCGCAGAACTGTTGGCGCTCGGAGCGCCACTTGAAGGCGATCGCCTCGCGATCGTAACCAACGGCGGCGGTCTCGGGGTACTGGCAGCCGATCGGCTTATCGCCGAACAGGGGCGCCTGGCTCAACTGTCGTCCCAGACCCTGGCAGCGTTGAATGCGGCATTACCGCCGACCTGGAGCGGGGGCAATCCCGTCGACATCATTGGTGATGCCGGCAGCGAGAGATACGCGGCGGCCATGTCGGCCGTGCTCGCGGATCCCAATGTAGACGCCGTGCTGGCGCTGCACTGTCCTACGTCCGCCACGGACCCGCTCGTCATAGCCAAGACCGTTGCGGCCGAGGCCGCAAAAAGCCCCCGCAAGCCGGTGTTGACGGCTTGGGTCGGTGAGGAAAGTGTGGGTGCTGCGCGCGCGCTCTTGGCGCAGGCCCACCTGCCCACTTTTGCGACGCCGCGCGATGCCGTGAGCGGATTCATGCAACTCGTAAAATACCGGCGCCTGCAAGAAACCCTGCTTGAAACCCCACCGGTCGCCCAAGACTTAACCGCAGGCGCCGTGGCGGAAGCGCGTGCTGTGATAGCGCGTGCCACAGGGGAAATGTGGCTGGAGCCGGTGGAAGCCAAGCGTCTCCTCGAACTTTATGGCATTCCGGTCAATCGCACCGCCGCAGTCTCCACGCCCGCCGATGCCGCCACACTCGCCGGACGATGGGGGTGCCGTGTTGCCGTCAAAATCATTTCCCCCGATATCGTGCACAAAAGCGACGTCGGCGGCGTCATTCTCGATGTCATCCCCGAAATGGTCGATAGGGATGCCACCCGTATGTTGGCCGATGTGCGACAGCGCCGACCGGAGGCTCGCATCTCCGGTATCCTGATCGAAGAGATGATTGCGCGTCCGTCGGCGCATGAACTCTTTCTCGGAATGACGATTGACCCTACTTTCGGTCCTGTCGTGGTTTTTGGACACGGCGGAACGGGCGTAGAAGTCATCGATGACAAGGCCTTCGGCTTCCCGCCGCTCAACGGCATTCTCGCCCGGTCGATGATCGCAACCACGCGGATCGGCAAGCTGCTAGTGGGTTACCGCAACAGGCCCGCGGCCAACATAGACGCCATCGTGAGGGCGCTGGTTGGCCTGTCCCAGATGGTGATTGATCACCCGCAGATCATCGATCTCGACATCAATCCACTACTTGCCGACGATAGTGGCATGATCGCAGTGGACGCACGTATTAAAGTCGACTCAACCAAGACCGCTGCCCGAACGATTATCACGCCTTACCCCCGCCACCTGGAACGGGAGTTGGCTTGCGCCGGCGGTGCGCCGATCTTTGCTCGAGCACTCCGGCCGCAGGACGCCCCGCTCCTGGAGGAATTCGGACGACATCTTTCACCTCAAGACTTGCGGTTCCGTTTCTTCGGGGCGTTGCGTGAAGTCGACCGACGATTTGCGGCGCGTCTGAGTCAAATCGATTATGACCGTGAAATGGCGTTGATCGCGACGCGTTCCGGAGCGAGTAAGGAAGTCCTTGCCGTGGCGCGATTCCATGCCGATCCAGACAACGCAGAGGCGGAGTTTGCAATTGCCGTGCGCTCTGACCAACAAGGGCAGGGCGTAGGGTTCGCGCTCATGACGTATCTCATCGAAGTCGCGGAGATGCGCGGAATCGGACGTCTTACGGGAAAGGTCTTCGCCGATAACTCTCGTATGCTTGAGTTAGCGAAGGCGCTAGGCATGCAGCGCGACGGAAGCGACGGTGGCGGTGTCGAACGCATCGCCCTTGAGCTGCCGCGGCGTCCTGGCGCTAATTCTTAGCTCCTTCCCGCCTCGCCAAGGGCGTAAATCTTTTGCCCGCGTTGAGAAGCAATAGTGCACCCAATCCCACGCCGCCGCCGATCAGCACTTCCGAAGCCGTAAGGGCTCCGAATAGAAATAGCGACCGCAGGGTCGGCCACAGCAAAATTGCGGAGAACGTGATGTTAATAAGGGCAAGTACGGTCCAGAGCGTACGGTTATCACGGGTCAACATGGCGTAGACCGAGCGGCGGTGAAATGAGCGATTGATGAGGATGAGTCCAGCGTTGGTCGCTACGAGCGCCACGAAGGTTAAAGCCCTCGCTCTTTCATCAGACATTCCGAGCTGAAGCGCGGCCAGGTAGGTGCCCAAGACAAGGAGGAGCGCCGTGAAGCCTTGCGCCACCGCCCATATGATCATTCCATTTGTCAGGATGCGTTGCATCACGGGCCGTGGAGGGCGGCGCATAATGTCGCTCTCTTCACGCTCGGCCTCGAAGACGACTGAGCAGACAGGGTCGATGATCATTTCCAGAAACGCAATATGGATCGGGAAAAACAGCAAGGGGAGACCGAAAGCCAGCGGTATGAGTGCCAATCCTGCGATGGGAACGTGGATTGCCATGATGAAGCTAATGGCCTTGCGCAAGTTGTCGTAGATCCGCCGGCCCATACGTATCGTACGAACGATGGACGCGAAGTCATCATCCAGCAGAACAAGGGACGCCGCCTCGCGTGCGACATCGGTGCCGCGGCCCCCCATGGCAATCCCAATGTCAGCAGCTTTCAGAGCGGGAGCGTCGTTGACGCAATCGCCCGTCATGGCGACGACCTCGCCATTCGCTTTGAAGGCTTTGACGATTCGAAGCTTCTGCAGTGGTGTTATGCGTGCGCAAACATTCGTGTCCTGCAAGGCGCGGGCGAGTGCTGCATCGTCCATATCTTCGACATCGTGACCGGACAACACGGAGTGGACCGGTATGCCAGCTTGTGATGCAATCGCAGCCGCAGTAGCGGGATAGTCGCCTGTCACCATTACAACTCTAATGCCGGCGTTCTTGCATTCCTCAATCGCCGCCGGCACTTCTTCCCGCAGAGGATCGGAGAGGCCGAGCAGTCCAACGAACGCGAAGGCGAGATCGGCATGGTCTTGGGGCAATGTGGTACCTGCTGGTACACCGCAGCGCGCCACGCCAAGGACGCGCAAGCCGCGCCCCGCCATAGCATCGGCAAGTATGCGAATGGCCCGGCCTGAGTCATCGTCCATCCTGCAAAGGCGAATGATCGCCTCGGTGGCTCCTTTTGCGGCGATGAGTAAACCTCCAGAGGTGCTCCCCCAGGCCAGAGACATGGCCATGAGTTCTGGGCGCAGCGCGTAACTGCGGACGAGGGGGCCGACGGTCGACTCGTTTACAGATGACGTGTTGCGGGCCAAGGCGCAAATGGCGCGCTCCATCGGATCGAAGCTTTCCTTGGGGCTAGCCAATGCGCCGAAGCGGGCCACGACTGCGAATTCTTCCGGCAAACTTTGTGTCTGAGGTGAAACCTCCAATGTCCCGCCAAGGGTGGCGAGTGTCGCAACCTGCATCTGGTTCTGGGTGAGGGTTCCGGTCTTGTCTGTGCACAAGACTGTCGCAGCCCCAAGATATTCAATTGACGATGCGCGGCGTGTGAGGACGCGCGCGCGCGAGATGCGCCAAGCGCCCATCACCATGAACACAGTCAAAACAAGCGGGAATTCCTCCGGCAGCATCGACATGCCAAGTGCAATGCCGGCGAGGATGCCGTCGAGCCATCCGCCGCGAAGGAAACCGTACAAAAGCGTGGCGCCCACGGCTGCCGTAAAGCCCATGATTGCCCAAATGCGCACCAGCCGGCGGATTTCCTTCTCCGTGCGCGGCTTGTCCGTAGCGATGCCTGCAAGCGAGACGCCAATGGCGCCAATCTGGCTGCGCGCTCCCGTTGCCACGACCTCGGCAATTCCCTGCCCGCCCACAACCATTGTTCCCGCGAACACTAAAGGAGCATTGTCGCCGCCTGGCGCTGCATGTGCCGGAGGGGCATCACGCGAGGCTTGCTTTGTGACCGGCACGGACTCGCCTGTAAGAGCGGATTCATCAACAAGAAGGTTGGTGACTTCGCGCACGATCGCATCGGCAGGCACACGATCACCTTCGCTCACGATAAGGGTGTCGCCGCGCACGATGTCCCGGCCGGGAACGCGGATTTGCTGGCCACCGCGGATCACAAGAGCACGAGGGCTGGCGAGCGTGCGCAGTGCCTGAAGAACGCGCTCGGAGCGCAGATCCTGAGCGACGGCGATCGACACGGAGAGCGTTGCAAAAACCAAAAGGATCAATGCTTCGCCCGGGTCTCCAAGAGCGAGATAAATTGCTCCGCCTGCCATCAACAGCGCAAACATCGGTTCACGAAAAACGTCCAAAACGATGCGGACCCAGGTGCGGCCGGGCGGATGCGGTAGCTCGTTCGGGCCCTCTGTCGCCAGGCGCGCGGCGGCGTCCTGCGCCGTAAGTCCCGAAATGGATGTCATTCGTGAATCCAACGGTTGGCGACGGCCGCGTCTCGGCCATAGATGTCCGGTCGGAAATTGATCTGCCCGTCCTGCGTCACAAAGGCCGTGAAATAGAGGACGTAAACCGGCAGGGGGTTGGGCAGGGGTATCGTCTTCGTCTCGCCCGTGGCGAGCACACCGGCGGCGTTGGTTTCAAGCCACGTGGATGGCGAACCGAGCAAACGCTCCGCGACTTCATTTGCGCACTGCACGCGGACACAGCCGTGACTAAGTGCCCGAGCGGGTCGGTCGAAGAGATGACGCTCTGGCGTGTCATGCAGGTAAACATCGAAGTCATTGGTCATTTCAAACTTCACCAGCCCCAAGGCATTGCGGGGGCCGGGTTTCTGCCGGAGCAGAAATGGAAACTTATTGGCAGAATAGTCCCGCCAGTTCAGTTCTACGCCAAATGGGTCCCAATCGCGATCAACAACGATGATATTGTTGCGCCGAAGGTACTCAGACGAACGCTGCAGTTTAGGCAGGATTTCACGAACGGCGATCGACCGTGGAACGGTCCAACTCGGATTCAAGGTCACGGCCCTAATCGTTGTCGCCATGATAGGTGTGGGATGTGCTGGGTCACCGACAATCACGCGCGTGGCGTATGTCGTCCGTTCGTTTTCGACTATATCAAGCGTGGCAGCGGCCGCGTTGACGAATACGTACTTTGTTGGCCAGCCATGGGGCAACAGACGCCAGTACTCCATGTTGATGGCTAGTTGCTTCGCGCGCGCGGCGGGGGAAACGTTGAATTCGGCCAATGTTGCAAATCCGATGCGGCCGTCAACGGCGAGACCATGGCGTGCCTGGAATCGTTTGACCGCGGCAAGCACTTCACCGTTCACTGTCGTGAAGTGGGGAAGGTCCCCTAGGACAACGAGTCGCCGTACAACCTCAGTCAGCCTGGAGTCTTGCGAGCCGATGACAACCTCGGGCGACGACTCAATCGGAAACCAGACGATAGAAGCTATCTCCCGGTAGGATTTATAGGCCTCGCGAAGCCGCGCGTACTGCGGCGCAGCGGGTCGCAGCGATTGAAGGAATTCCGAAGGGCCGCCGTCGCGCAGAGCGGATATCAAAGATGATGTGAGCTCCGTTCGATGCCCGGGGATGCTCCACTGCGGAATGGTCGCGGTGGCGACGACGCCGTCGGCAAGAAAGGATGCGGCCCTGACAAGCGCGACCGTATTGTTGATATCTGCTGCCACGGCGAGCCCAGGCTCGCTTACGAACGGCAGCCTGATGATGTCCTCACTTAAGCCGTCTGCGTCCAAGTCCACTGCGGCCTTGAAAAGGTCCGCCTGCAGGGCTGGTGAAGCCCAAATCACCTGGTCGTCAAAACCCCGATAGATTGAGTTCACTGCATTGCGGGTCGCTTCATCCAGGTCCGCTGTATCGATCGCGTGACGCAATTCCTCATTCGCAGGCGCCGCGAACCCTTGCGATACCGCCAGCAAGAGACTCCCGACAAGGCCGACAATTGCGGGCGTGCAAAACCCAAAATGGGATGGGGCAACGGCGGAGAAACGAGACAACGACATGAAATACATCCAGGTGACGGCATGAGCGATTGCACAGTGCGCTCGGCTCGTCTTGCAAGGTAGCGCCGATATGCCATAGGGAAATTGACCCCAATCAAGGTGTTACACACCTACGGTGCGTACGGTTCTTCCAGGAGCTCTTGGCAACAAAAGTGTGGGAGTCGGACATGAATGTCGGCGATATCATGACTCAGGAGGTCATATCTGTCCGACCGGATACTGACGTCGTCGACGCCGCAAAGCTCATTATCACAGAGCGGATCAGCGGCCTGCCCGTGATAAACGATGCGCATGTATTGGTTGGGATGGTCACCGAAGGCGACCTGCTCCGCCGCATTGAAACAGGAACGGAAAAATCGCGGCCACATTGGCTGGAGTTTCTTATTGGCGCGAACGCGCTCGCTGATGAGTACGTTCGGACTCACGGCCGGAAGGTTGCCGACGTCATGACGACGGACGTTGAGGTCGCGACGGAGGACATGTCGCTGGCCAACGCGGTGGACCTCATGGAATGCCGGCGCATCAAGCGCTTACCAGTGCTTCGCGCCGGGCGCGTGGTTGGTATCGTGGCGCGTGCGAACCTCCTGCGCGCTTTGGCAGCAAAGGGCACAAAGCCTGCAACGCAAGCGGCAGACACTGCTATCCGTCAAGAAATCGAAAAGGAACTTGAAAAGCGGGCGTGGAACGGACGTCAGAACCACGTTGTCGTGAACGACGGAGTAGTCGACTTATGGGGCTTTTTCACCGATGAGAAGCACCGTAAGGCGATCCATGTAGCCGTGCAGAATGTCTCAGGCGTTAGACAGGTACGCGACCACCTGATGTGGTTGGAGCCTCATATCGGCGTTGTGCTCGATACAGGTCTCGATGGGCGTCGCGGCATTTTGCGCCCCTAAGCGACCAGCCGCGATCCGCCACGGCCGGGTTTTATCGAACCTTATCGGACCGTGAGCCCAAAGATTTGAGATAGGCAAGCAAGGCTTCGATCTGCGGCGGCTCGAAGGCAAAGGGCGGCATTTCCTTATGACCTACAACAATGCCTTCCGCGAGTGCCTCAGACAGGTCATCGATGGGATATCGATCACGTAGTCTTCGAAAGGGCGGGGCTTCGGCGAGGGGACTTTCTGCCGATCGTCCAATGGCATGGCATCGGGAGCAGTTTTCAAGCGCAATCAAGTGGCCTGTGTCCACCAAGGACTCCGCTGCGCGCGCGTCTGCGCTCCCGTAGCAAATGAGGGTAAGAAGGATGCACAACGCCCTCCGACGGTGCTTGCGAATGGTTTTCATTGGGAAA
Source organism: Fidelibacterota bacterium (assembly GCA_947472795.1). Lineage (GTDB taxonomy): Bacteria > Pseudomonadota > Alphaproteobacteria > Rhodospirillales > Rhodospirillaceae > SHVO01. Next base: position 14,523 of record CANJBL010000025.1, read on the forward strand.
ATCCTAGGTGGGAGAGCTGTAATTGTTCTCAGGGGCTAGGCCGCTGCCACTGACGGGCCAAATTTCCTGACGCCGCAAGTTGTTCGGGTGACATGCCCTGAGCTAGCGTGCTGGCTTTCTTGAGCGCGAGGGCTTTCTGCTTCGCTTCGGAAGGGGTGAATCCGGCAGCTGCCAGGGTGTACCATTTGTGAGCCTGGACGAGATCCTTAGGGACGCCGCGCCCCTCGGCGTGCATATGGCCGAGCGTGTCCTGGGCTTCGGGGTACCCTTGGTCCGCGGCTTTCCGATACCACTTCAACGCTGCGGCCACATCGGGGTCTACACCTCGCCCTTTGTCGTACATGAACGCGAGATTGTATTGCGCCGCCGCGTAACCCTGATCCGCCGCTTTGCGGAACCATGCCACGGCTTCCGCATAGTTCTGAGGTACGCCGCGGTTCTTGTCGTACATGATACCGAGGCCATTCTGGGCACCCGCGTCGCCTTGTTCTGCCGCTTTGCGGTACCATTTGGCGGCCTCAGCGTAATCCTGCGGAACGCCCAACCCAGCGAGATACATCGTGCCCAGCCCGAACTGTGCCTCCACGCGCCCTTGTTCAGCCGAGCGGCGGTACCAGGCCACAGCCTGGCCGTAGTCTCGCGTAACACCTAGTCCCCGCGCGTAAAGCACACCCAAATTAAATTGGGCAGCGGCGTCGCCCTTTTCAGCTAAGGGACGGTAGAGACCCACTGCAGTTGCGTAGTCCCCTCTACCGAAGGCGGAAGTCGCCGTTTGAATGGTGCTCACGTCCGCCTGGACCGGGCCTGTGGCAAGAACAGCCATGAGCGCTACGCCGGCAATGATCGTCCCGAGGGGCAAGGCGCGCTGCTTCATTGCGGCGCGGACGTTCCACAGGCGGACACATCGGTGGTGGCCAACTGGAGAAAAGCGATCAGATCCGCGCGGTCGCGTGCGTCGTACAGGCCGTCATATCCCATATTTGTGCCGGGAAGGTATGACAGGGGTGACTTCAAAAATTCCCCAAGTTTCTCAGGTGTCCAAACGATACGTGACTCCCGCATCACTTCCGAATAGGCGAAACCAGGGACGCTCCCCGCGCGACGACCGACGAGGCCGCAATGCAAAGGCCCCATGCCGTTTTCAGTCATGGCATGGCAGCCGGCGCACTCGGCATAGATTTGGCGCCCGTGCTCGGGGTTCGCCGGCGGCGCGCCCGCGGCAAATGCAGGCGAAACGAAAAGGAGCACCACGGCTCCCCAAAGGAGGGTTTTTTGCAGGCGGCTGGCAATAGCCATTTAAGCTGCCTCTGTAATCTAGTTGGCGGTTGGAGCCTTCTCAGCAACAGGGACGCACGCTACTGGTGAGCAAAAACTGATCTGCCCCGTCAGGCGGTCGAGCCGATAAATCACCGCGTTCTCCGACCGCAGCGCCGAAACGAGCGTGTACCGATCGCCAAACAACCCGACAGCGATAACCGCAGACACCAGCAGGAGCGAGCCGATCACCATCGCGCGGGACAGGCCTGTTGGAAGAAAGCCGACTTTGACGGGCGCCGGAGCTGCTACAGGTTCATCGCCGTCAGTGTCCTTGCCCTTAGCATGGCCACCCGACGGAACCAGGCTTGGTTTAACGGCTTCACTTGATTTCATGGATAACTCCTTTGCGCTATAGGCCGAGTCTTACGTCTGTTGCGCGGAAGGGGCGTTGATTTGAATCAAGCCATTCAGAGATGGCGTGACCGAGCTTTGGATTGAATCGTCGGCGCATCATTCAACAGTGCGCGCATTCGTCTCAAAAGGCCCTGCCGCGCACCGTCGCTCCCCGCTGCATCCAAGGATCTTCTAAGCGCCAGTACGGTGTCGGCGTAGGCATTGTGCCAATCGAAAGTGGCGATCGCGGCCACGTTCACGCGCGAGCGAATACGTTCGGTTTTCGCGCCGGACGCCGTCAATCTTACGGTTTCGCCGATCTGAGGCAGGCGGAGGCTGCCTTTTGGCAGTCCGGCCGCGACGAGGGCATCAGACAGACCGGCGCGCGCAGGCTCTTCGCCGTGGACAACAAAGATGTTCTGCGCCACTGGCAACCGGTCCCGAACCCACGCCACCAGTCCGGATTGGTCGGCATGTCCTGAGTACTCTCCGAGAATACGAATGCGGGCATTCACGACGATTTCCTCACCGTGGATGCGAACCATCGGCACTGCTTGAGAGAGGAGGCGCCCAAGCGTCCCCGGCGCCTGGTAGCCAACCAGCAAGACGGTCGTCGTTGGGTTACTGAGGTGGTTTTTCAGGTGATGGCGAATGCGTCCGGCATCGCACATTCCACTACCGGCAATAATGATCGCCCCACTTTGCAGCCGGCTAAGCTTGCGGCTGACGTCGGCGTCTTCGACGAAATGCAAATTTGGTCGTGAGAAAGCCGTGGCGTAAGCGCCACCTGCCGCGCGCCGAAGGTACTTGGCAAAGACGCTTGTGGCTTTGGTCGCCAGCGGCGAATCCACAAACACAGGCAGGTTGGGCAACTGCCCGTGCTCAAAAAGGTAATCCAGGTCAAAGAGAAGCTGCTGCGTGCGTTCCACTGCAAAGGCTGGGATCAGAATAATTCCCCCGGCACGAAGCCCGGCTTGGATTTCACGCCGCACGGTGGCACTGCGCTGGGCTTGTGTGACCTTGGGGCGCAGACGATCGCCATAGGTCGATTCAACAAAGAGGTAGTCAACGTCCGCGGGACCGCGCGGCGGATGTTGCAACATATTGTCGCCGGTTCCGATATCGCCCGAAAACAGCAATCGCAGGGGTTGGCCCTTTCGACTGGTTCCGTCTTCAACAAGAAGCTCAATCGAAGCCGATCCGAGAATATGTCCTGCGTCCCAAAAGCGGGCCTTGATTCCTGGCGCCGCATCAAACCACTTGTCCGACGCGCGTGGGGTCACATGTTTAGCGCAGGCTTCGCCGTCGGCACGGCAATAAATGGGCTCGACGGGGGGCCTTCCTCTTTGGCGGTTGCGTCGATTGAGCCGGGTGACTTCGGTTTCCTGGACGTATCCCGAGTCCGGGAGAACGTAGGTCAACAGGTCGGCCGTGGGCCGCGTGGCGACAATCGCTCCTTTGTAGCCGGCCTTCATCAATTTAGGCGCCAAGCCGCAATGATCGATATGGGCGTGGGTCAATAGAACGGCATCGATCTTGGCGACATCAAAAGCGAAGGGTGCGTAGTTCAGCTCCTTGATGGACTTGGTGCCTTGAAACATGCCGCAGTCAATCAACACCGCCGCTTTCGCCGTGCGAACCTCGTAACAGGATCCTGTAACAATGCCGCACGCACCGTGGAAAGTAACCTTGATAGTCATTCCGTCATTCCCATGCCTTTGGCGATTAAACCCACGACGCTGATTCCATTTGTGACGTGTGCTACGCCATCCAACGATACGACGCGCCGAATTCCGGCCGCAGACATGAGAAAAGCAGCCTCTTCGTCGTACATCGCGTGTGCCACATAGGCATCGATCGACGCCACGCCGGCGGCGCGCAACGCCCGGGCTAGAGCGATGACCGTGCCGCCAGTACTGATGACATCATCAACAATCACGGCAGACGCCCCAGCGAGAGAGAGGCCTTTGGGGAGAGATAAATCGACTTGATTGTCGCCATGCCGGTGTTTTGTTGCGTTCGTCCAAGGCAGGCCAAGGTGCGTTGCAACGTCACGCGCAAGGTCGAGGGACTCTTCGTCGGGACCGGCAACGACGGTGGCAGGTGAGACTGCGCCCTCTAAAGCCTTGGCGATGGCTTGCGCAGCAGGCAGCGCAAGTGCCGGCTTGCCAACGAAAACCTGATCGAGACTTGCTGTCCGATGCAGATGGGGCTGCACCGTAATGACGCCGTCGAAAACCTGGCCGATCAGCTCGCCGATCACCATCTGGCTGACGGCTTGGCCGGGACGGAATGCCCGATCCTGCCGCATGTACGGCAGGTACGGTGCGACAAGTATTAATCTCTCCGCGCCGCCATCGCGCAGAGCAGCTGCAGCTAATAGAACTTCGACCAACTTTCCGTTCGGATTGTGCAGAGAGCGATACAAAGCAACTGTTTTGCCCCTCACTTGCTCGCGCGCGACGGTGACCAGGGATTCTCCGTCGGGAAAACGATGCGCATCGACCAACGACGCGGCGGCGCCGACAAGCGCTGCCAATTGACGCGCCTGTTTGATGTTGTCCTCAAAAGCGAAGATCGCCGCAGGCCTCCAGAAGTCAGCTTCAGGCAACATGGTAGCCATTCTCCTCCGTGGCCATTCGCGTTGCGAACTCAAGATCCGTTTCGACGCTGGCATGAACGCGATAAAGCGGTTCCCCGGCCCGGACGGCGTCGCCCGCTTTCTTCAACAAATCAATACCCGCACCCTTGGACACTGGCGCTCCGGCGTGCCGCGCGATGCGCGCTATTCGCAAACAGTCGATGGTCCCGACGCGCCCCGTAAGCGGAGATTTGATCTCTGAGACGAGTGTGCCGAGTTTCGGGGAGCCGGGAGGCGGTCCCTGGGCTGCCATGATCCGCTGCATCTTAGCCAGGGCATCACCATTCGTGAGAAGGCGACGAGCAATTGAAGGTCCCAGCCCGCCTTGAACGGACGGGTCGAATTCGAGAATCCTGCCCGCTAAGGCGATTGCGCGTTCGCGTAAATCGACGGGAGCGGACGGTTCATTCGCAAGCACCGCCATTACATCGCGGGCCTCGAGTACGGGGCCAACTCCCCGCCCGACCGGCTGGGTACCATCAGTCAGCACGATTTCGAGTTGGATGCCGAGCGCGCGCGCGACGAACTGGAACAATTTGCTGAGGTGCGCCGCTTCCTGTGCGGAGCGCACCTTCGCGGTCGGTCCAACAGGCATGTCGATCAGGAGATGAGTCGAACCAGCGGCGACTTTCTTGGAAAGAATCGAAGCCACCATCTGTTCGGGCGTGTCGATGGAAAGCGGACGTTCCACCGAAATGAGGATGTCATCAGCCGGTGATAGATTGACGTGCCCGCCCCAGACAAGACAGCCCTTTTCCGCACCTACAATGCGCTGCATTTGCGCAAGATCCACGTCGACGTTAGCCAGGACCTCCATCGTGTCGGCGGTTCCAGCCGGTGACGTAATGGCGCGCGACGATGTCTTGGGTATGGGGAGCCCAAATGCGGCGACAATCGGAACGACGATCATGGAGGTGCGATTGCCTGGAATGCCGCCCACGCAATGCTTATCCATGACCGCTTCAAAATGCGCCGGCTTCTGATCCCAGCGAATGCGCGTGCCGACATCCGCCATCGCGCGGGTCAAGTAGAGAACCTCGTCGGCGGTCAGGAATGCGGCACTCGCCACCAGAAATGCCGTAATTTCAGATTTCGAATAGCGATGCGCTGCGATGTCTCTGATGATGGAGGAGACCTGGATAGCGGTAAGGCGTTCGCCGCGTATCTTGCTGCGAACGAAATCCATGCTGCGCGGGGACGCTGCGAGGGTGAAGGTCACATCAGCCCCTTCCGGGACGGCAAGCATCTCGAAAGCAGCCGTCGACAAGCCCAGGCTGTGTGCGTCTAATAGATCGCCATTTTCCACGATATTGAGCGATGCGACGATCTTGCGGCCACCAGGCCCGCTGATTTCAATCTTGTTGATGTTGGCGAACGACTCCGGCTTATACGCACGGCAGGCCGAGCTGATGAAAGCAATATGCTCTCCGTACGTGTGCACACCGATGCGCTTGGCGCGCAAGGTGGGCGTCGAACCAACGTTCTCTGGGTTTGCCAGTAGCATCCTGTTTTCCGACTAAATGCACGCCAATTGAAGCAGGGTGAGGTCCGCCTGACGTTGATGGCGATCAATGGTGAATTCCGTAAACCGCGTATCTTCCGGTTATAGGAGATTGAGAACGCCAATGATGAAACACATCGCAATCATCCAAGGACACCCCGATACGTCGAGCATGCGATTTTGCCGCGCCTTCGCATCCGCCTACGCTGAAAGCGCCACACTTGCGGGGCATGTCGTCATCGAGACCATCGACGTAGCTAAAATGGACTTCCCTTGGTTGCGCACCAAAGACGAGTTTGAAAAGGGTGTGGTTCCGCAAAGTATCCTGGCGGCACAGGAGACTATTCGGCGTGCCGATCACCTTTTGATCGTCTTCCCACTGTGGCTGGGCGACATGCCTGCGTTGTTAAAGGCCTTCTTCGAGCAGACCATGCGCCCGGGCTTTTCTTTTGGCGCGGGTGGTGGACGGGGATTGCCCGCGAAGCTTCTTAAAGGAAAATCCGCGCGGGTCGTCATCACCATGGGAATGCCCGCTTTTTTCTACCGGTTCTATTTTGGCGCCCACGGCCTCAAAAACCTTAAGCGCAACATCCTGGCATTTTGCGGGGTGGCGCCGGTTCGACACACATTGATTGGGATGATCGAGGGCAAGGATCCCAAAGTGCGATTGAAGTGGCTTGCCCTCGCCAGAGAACTCGGACGCAAGGGAGTATGAGTCATGAACGGTTATTATAGGTGGCTGGCGTGTGCAGTCGGGGTGCTCGTTCTAGGTGCTTGCGAGCCCACCGACGCGAGCGAAAAAACCGCTACCGTTCTGCGCGGTGCGCCGGCACACGGGGACAGGCAGGCGGGTGCGGTCATCGCCGGTAAATGGTGTGCCGGCTGCCACGGCGGGGGGGCTACGCTGCGAGACAATGCCCCTACCTTTGCGGCGCTGGCGGCTTCTCAGCGTACCGACGGCGCCATACGCGCCTTCCTCATGGAGCCCCACAGTCCGATGCCGCTGCTCTCGCTTTCCCGCCAGGAAATTGAGGATATTCTTGCCTATCTGCACTCCCTTAAGGCCACCGTACCCGCGGCGCCCTGACATCCGTAGTACTACGTACGCGGAACCCCCAAATATAAAGGAGGGCTGCCTCGGCGTATTTCCCATGGTGTCAGTTTCGCCAACCACGAGGGGTACGTCACATGTTGCAGACAGCAATTCAGGCGCGTCACGTCCAGGCCACACCGGCGTTGTGGTCGGCTGGTCAGCCGCGCAGCTCCAGAGGTCGGATCTTTGAAACCAAGGTGACGGTTGAAGCCGGTGCGACGATTTTCGAAGAGGGAGCCCCTGCCGAATACTTTTACAAACTCGTCACGGGCAGCATCCGGTTGGTCAAGATTCTGTCCGACGGCCATCGCCAAATCTGTGATTTTCACCTTCCCGGTGATCTTGTGGGCTTTGCCAATGCCGATGATCACGATTTCTCGGCCGAAGCGATCCAGCCGTGCGTTCTGATCCGCTACCGCCGCAAGGACGTCGACACGCTGATCAAAAGCGATGCGGGCTTCGCCTGCGAGCTGCAGACTCTGACGGCGAAGGGATTAAGCAGCGCCTACGCCCACATGGTGCGCCTTTGTCACCGCTCGGCTTATGACCGTCTCGCGCGTTTCCTATTGTCCATGGCCGACCGTACCCAGAGTGCTGACGGCTGGTTCGAACTTCCCATGTCTCGGTGCGATATCGCGGACTATTTGGGCCTGGCACATGAGACCGTCAGCCGTGTTTTTACGCAGCTCAAGAAGGCCGGCGTGATCATTGAGCCCACATTGAACCGCATCAAGCTGATTGATCAGGACGCGCTTGAAGATCAACTCGAGGCGGCGTGAAACGATGAATGTTGCAGTTGCTCCCGTAAAAACTACGTACGAGCCGGGGATGAAGATTTCCTACGATCGGGTTTCAATGCGTGCTGTCGTGTCCTTCCGCGGGCGAATCATGGCTCTTTCGCAAAACTGCATGTCAGAGACCGAAGCCGTTACGCAAGGTGAGGCGCACTGCCGGCACTTGGGTTGGAATCTGGCCACTCAGGGAAATAGTGCGCGGAAATTCCGCAGCCTTTGGTAGCGCCGAAGAGATTTGAAGAGGGAATGAGGCAAATGGCTATTAAGAACATTTTGCTCCCGTTGACAGGGGATGCTTCTGGTGGGGGCGTGGCGCACTGGGGTATGACCTTCGCAAAACGGATCAGCGCTCATATCAGCGTCGGATACGAGGACGACCTAGGGCCGGTTTATTTCACGCCCGATGCGGCGCCCCTCGCTGCCTATGGAATGTTCTACGCACATCTGCAGAAGCTACGTGAAGACCGCTACGCTTTGGCAAGGCAGCACTTTGACGGCGCGGTCGCGGCAACAAAAATGCCCATTGTCAGTGGCCCTACCTGCGCGCGCGGCTCCACCATGTGGTTGGATAGCGGCAATGCGGTGACGGAAACCTTCCTTGACTATGCGGCTCTCTGTGACCTTCTTATCGTGGCTGCGCCCGGCAATAACGTTGCGCCCTCCGCATGGAGTATTGTCGACGCCGCTCTTTTCAGAAAGCGCAGGCCTGCGCTCATTGTTCCTCCAGGTGCGGAGGCAACATCCTTTACCCGACCGCTGATTGCTTGGAACGGAAGTGCTGAGTCTGCCAACGCCCTCAGAAGCGCGCTCGATCTCTTCAGCGCGGACGCCAAGGTGACCATCGTCGGAGTGGGCAAGGAACGACCCGGCCGGCTTCCTGTGACAGAGGCAGTCGGTTACCTCGGGTGGCATTGCCGTGAGTCGGAAGTCCGCACATTAGCTGACAAGCCCAACACGACGGCCGCCATCATATTGGAAGAGGCTCACCGAATCGGCGCTGACTGCGTTGTGATGGGGGCGTATTCTCACAGCCGCACACGCGAGTTCCTGCTGGGCGGCGTCACCGATTTTATGCTGCGGCATTCCGACCTGCCGATGCTCATGGCCCACTAGGAGCTAGCATGACTCTTAAAACCATATCGCTTGAGCTTGCCCGCAGCCCCGATAAGCCAGAGGGTGATTCCGGACACGGCTATGTGCTGCGTGCTCCCTTAGACGAAAACGGCTATTTCAGCCGGCCGGAGTGGGTGAAGGCGCGAAATTTCTGCACGGTCAAACGCCTTGCCGGGGGCGGGGAGGCGGAAGCGGGCCTTCTTATCCTGAACAAAAGCGGTAACTGGGTATTTTCCTATGCCAAGGGCGATGAGGACGATGAGACGCTTTTCCGATTGGATGACCACCGTTTTGTCCCCGGCGAATACGTTTCGGTTATTGAGCACGACGGAGTCGGGAGGACATTTCGCGTGACCTCGGTGTCTGCATGGCATCCCACACCGATCCCCACGCACCTATAAGCCCCAAGCATCAAGTCGATGTCTCGCGCCGCCGCCACGGTTCGTTGGCAGCGAGTATCGGATTTACGGCTGCCTTGCTTGGCTCCATTGCCTTGGCTCTGCGAGGCACGAGCCCCGCCGTCGCGCTCTCTACGATCATTGCGGTCCTTGGGATCGTGGGCTTATTCCACGTTGCCTTCAAGGGTAGCGGCTTTTTCAGCGTGATTTTCGCCAATGCCGTCGGCGTCTACGCCTGTTTGTATATCATTCTTATCGTCGCGAACTTTCCCAGCGCGCATCCCGTTTCTGTACAACTCGGGTTCGTGTTGCCATTGGCCATGTTTGCGGCAGGCGTGCTTGGGCATCGGGGGACAATTCAGCATATCCTCGAGGACACCCCCAAACACATCACCCTGCCGTTCCGCGGCGTGTTCCGCTGGATCGGCCCACTTCTCATGATGGCTATTGCGACGACGTACCTTCGAATATCGGGCTGGTCTGCCGAAACGCAGGACGGAACCTTACTTACCTCAATGGCCGTCATCGGCACGGTTGCATTTCTCGCCAGCAAGAATATTGCCCTGTTCCTGATGAAATGCGGATCTACATTCCGGGATTTCCTCAACAATGCCGTGAAGCTGGCGCAACCTGCCTTCGCCCTTTTGACCTGCTATTCCATGATCACGATCTTCTTCGGATCGCTGTATGCCATCTACGACCAGGCAATGCCGGCCCCTCAGTTTCTCATCAATGGGAGGGCCGAAGCCTTGACGTTTCCCGACGGGCTCTATCTTTCCTTGTCCACACTGACGACGGTGGGCTTCGGAGACATTATCGCGATCTCACCCTTCGCTCGGCTTTTAGTGTCGGCCGAAGTGCTTTGCGGCGTGCTTTTGCTCCTGTTCGGGGTGGAGGCTATGCTCGACCGGCACAGAAAACCCTGATGCACTTGACGGTAATCAATGTTGCTTCGCTGCTCGCGCAATAGCGTAGACGGGTCAATCAGCAACGGAGGTTTGTCATGTCTATCGGTCAGATCCTTTATCTCTCCATGGTCCTCACGGGCTTCATTGTCTTTATGGGGACTGTCGGCTTTGTTTCGTGGTGGAGCCGCCAACCCCGTGCGGTACAGACGCAAGCCGCAACGGCCAGCCGCTCAGAGACGCCGATTGTTACTGCACAATTGCGCAAAGCAGCGTGAGGCCAACAGGCAGGCCCCGGTCGCACCGGGGCCTGACCTGGACCGGCGAGGGTGTGACCCCTATAGTGGCCCATCGAGAACCGTTTTGGCGCCAGGGGGCGCGCCGGCGCGTCTCTCTGCATATTCGCCCGCAATGCCCACATCACTGCCACCGTCGTCCCTCGTAACTTTGCGCGAACAAGAGGCGTGGCTGCGATGCATACTGGAGACCGTTCCTGACGCGATCATTGTGATCGACCGAAAGGCGACGATCCAATCCTTCAGCGCAGCGGCGGAGCGCCAGTTCGGGTACCGCGCCGACGAAGTCATCGGCCGCAATGTGAGTATGCTGATGCCTTCGCCCTACCGCGAAGAGCACGACGACTATGTCGACCACTATCAGAAGACAAACGAGCGGCGGATCATAGGCATCGGCCGTGAGGTGTTCGGCCAGCGCAAAGACGGCTCGATCTTTCCGATGTACCTAGCGGTAGGCGAGGGGAAGCTGGAAGGCGTCAGCCTTTATGTCGGCATCATCCACGACCTGACAGAGCAACAAGCGACTGAACGCCGTTTGCGAGAGCTGCAGGACGAATTACTGCAGGTTTCGCGCATGAGCGGTATGGGTCAAATGGCCTCGTCGCTTGCCCACGAGCTTAACCAGCCTCTCACCGCAGTCAGTACACTGATGCAAGCCGCGCGCCGCATGCTGGAGCAAGGCGATGCTTCGGCGATTGCGCGCGCACGCGATGCCGTCGAGCGTGCCAGCCAACAGGTGCTTCGTGCCGGGGAAATCATCCGGCGCTTGCGGGAGTTCGCCTCACGCGGCGATACGGAAAAAACCGTTCTCCGCGTGGACACGATGATCAATGAGGCCATCGCGCTGGCGCGCATCAGCAATAAGTTCGGCACCACCAAGGTGCAGCTGCAACTTGCCGATACGCCCACAGTCGTCGTCGACAAAATTCAGATACAGCAGGTCATCCTGAACCTCTTACGCAACGGTCTGGAGGCCATGGAAAACATGGCGAAACCCGTTCTGACGGTTTCGGCCAATGTGGTGAACGACATGGTTGAGATCGCCGTGGCGGACGTCGGCCCCGGAATCGCTCCAGAAGTCAAGGAACGACTATTTCAGCCGTTTGTAACCACAAAGCAACACGGGATGGGGGTAGGCCTGGCGATTTGCAGGACTATCATCGAATCCCATAGTGGCCGACTATACGCAGTTGAGGGGCCCAACGGCGGAACCGTGTTCCGTTTTACTCTCGCTCGCGCAATCGAAGAAACCGACCATGACGATGCCTAACACCATGACGGTACACCTCATCGACGATGACGACGGCGTGCGCGAGGCCCTCACGATACTTCTCACCGAAGGCGGATTCACCGTCAGAAGCTACAGGTCCGGAACGGACTTCCTGGCGACGTTCGAGACTGCCGGCCGCGGATGTATCGTCAGCGATATCCGCATGCCCGGAATCGACGGACTGGAGCTTCAGCAAAGGCTTAAGGCCTCCAAGTCATCGTTCCCGCTCATCTTTATTACGGGACATGGCGATATTCAGATGGCCGTGCAGGCCATGCGCGAGGGCGCGTTGAACTTTATCGAAAAGCCGTTCGACGACAACCTCCTTATGGATGCTGTACAAAGCGCTCTTAAGAGCCTCGACGCGCGGCCGGTGTCAAATGAAGCCGCCGCGGCGAAAGCGCACATGGATACTCTCACGCCGCGCGAGCGCGAGGTCCTCGATTGCCTGGTGCAAGGAAAGCCCAACAAGATTACGGCTCTCGATCTGGGTATGAGCATACGCACTGTGGAAGTTCATCGGGCGCGAATCATGCAAAAGATGGATGCGAACAGCCTGTCTGAACTGGTTCGCATGGTATTGAGCGCGCAAGCCCTCATTTAATGCCCGTCTGCCTGCGCTGAAACGCCGCATTCTTCGCCCTTGATATGACGCGCGGCGAAGGGGAAAAACAACTCCTCCTGGGCGATGAGGTGCCCGCGTTCATTGCCCACCATTGCGCGCGCGATATGTACGAGGGCCACACGGTCGCACTTCGCGCTTTCGAACTGTTCGAGTGCTTCGACAAAGCGTCCGATGGCGCGGCTGCTTTGCTCTTGGTCGCGGGTTACGTCGAGGATCTCTTCTGAAAAGCCCGGCAGGCGGTTGCCAAGCAAATCGGCAAGCTGGTTCTCGAGGGCACTATGCTCGCGCATGAGATCACCTAGTAGATAAAAGGCTGCCGCCCTTAAGACCGACAGGTTGGGTTGCTCACCGCGTTCCATGGCCTCGCACTGCTTTTCGACCTCCAACAGGCGACGTTCAACGGTCCTGTGCTCCTCGCGCAATCGCTCAAGCAGTCTTTGGCACATCAACTAGGCCTCTCTACGCTCCGACGGCGCTGGCCGGGACTGCTCTATCTAGCCGGATCGGGATGCCCGGGCCTTGATCGCGGTCAATGTCAACGGGTTGATCGTGGTCAACGCCCAATCCGAGCCTCTCGCCTAAAGGTACGTGCAGCACTCAGCAAAGGAGAGAGGACGTGAGCACCAGCGTGGAAAGCGATACGTCTTCGTTCGAGCGAATCCCGGCGCGTCTGACGTGGCCCGCAACGCCGCGGCGCCTTGACCGCGAACTCATTTTCGCGATTTTCTTTTTTGCCGCATATGGGTTTCTCGTCTACGAACTGATTCGCATTTTAGCGCCCTTTCTCGCGCCGCTGCTGGGCGCGGCCATGCTGGCCGTCGTGGTTTACCCCCTGCGGCAAACCGCAATGCGAATATTCCGCCAACCGACGCCCGCGGCTTTTGCGCTGACCATTTTGATCATGGTCACGATTATCGTGCCGCTATCGCTCCTGACGTGGCTGGTCACGCGCGAAGCCGCAACCGCGCTGCCGACGCTCAGCGAGTGGCTTACGATCCAGCAAAATCAAGGGTGGACATTCGTACGCGCCGACATGCCAGTTGTTGTCGATCGTCTCTGGACCGGCGTGCGACACCTTGCCGATATGGTTGACCTCGATTTCAAAGCGGTGATCGTGGAGGGGGTGCGCGCGATGGCCAATCGCCTTACATCCCTCGGGGCATCGGCGGTACGCCAGTTTTTTGTCCTCGCGTTCCAGATCGTGTTGTTGGTATTCGCGCTGTTCTTCTTCTTGCGCGACGGATCAAAGATGACGCGGGCGATCGCGGACCTTATCCCGATGGAATCCGCCAGCAAGACGGAGATATTGGACGGCCTTGACCGCACGCTTGTGGCGATGGTGCGCGGCACCGTCGTCACGGCCCTGGCCCAAGGCACCCTGACGGGTGTGGGACTCGCACTGTTCGGTGTGCCGTTTCCGATCTTGCTGGGATTCGCCGCAACGTTCCTATCCATCGTCCCTTATATCGGGGCGGCTTTGGTTTGGGTGCCGGCTGCGGTATTCCTGGTCCTTACCGGCCACACCGTCGCTGCTGCGGGGTTGGCGCTCTGGGGGCTTATCGCCGTCGGCCTCATCGACAATCTGCTGCGGCCGTTGATCGTCGGCGGGCAGGCGCGGTTGCCGGCTACGCTCCTGTTTTTAGGTGTAATCGGCGGCCTGCAGGTTTACGGCGTTATCGGGGGTCTCATCAGCCCCCTGTTGATCGCCAGCGTATTGGCCTTCGCACGCATCTATCGCGCCAAGTATATCGACGCCGTCGCCCTTCCACTTCCGTCCCCACCGACGCCCGCCGGAGTTTCTTGACTCCAATCAAGGCGTTCCCCCTACCACGCCGGTACAGATATCCAAGCATCACGGTGGCGGCATGGATTCAATTCAAAGCGTACTGACGAAAACCGCGGACTGGGCCTGGGGACCGGCCACGATGGCCCTGATTCTGGGCACAGGGCTTTACCTGACGATCGGTTTGCGCGGGATCTCCATCACGCGGATTCCGGAATCTTTTCGTCTGTTGTTGAGTTCCGAAGCGCGGAGCCGTGCGCCTGGCGAGGGCGAGATCTCGCCTTACGGCGCACTGATGAGTGCGCTCTCTGCAACAGTTGGTGTCGGCAACATCGCGGGCGTTGCAACGGCGATTCACCTTGGCGGTCCCGGAGCCTTGTTTTGGATGTGGATGGCCGGATTGTTGGGCATGGCCACGAAATTCTCCGAAACGCTGCTGGCGGTAAGCTTTCGCGAAAAGGCCGACGGTCACTTTCTCGGCGGTCCGATGTACTACATTAAGTTGGGCTTGGGTCCCAAGTGGGCGTGGCTGGGCGTGTGCTTCGCCATATTCGCAAGTGTCGCCGCCCTGGGGGTGGGAGCCGGCGTTCAGGCCAATGCGGTTGCCGATGTCATGAACAGCCAATTCGGTATTGTACCCGCCATCACCTCAGTCGTGCTTTTGCTCGCGACGTTCGCCGTTCTCATTGGAGGACTTCAGCGAATTGCGGCTGTGTCGGAATTGCTCGTACCGACCATGATTGTTCTCTACCTAGCAGCAGGGTTTCTGGTTCTGGTCATGAACGCCGCGGCCGTGCCGGGCGCCCTTGAGCTGATCGTGAGATCCGCGCTTAGCGGCACCGCCGCCTCCGGCGGATTTGCGGGCGCCGGCGTGGCTTTGGCAGTGCGGTTCGGCGTAGCCCGGGGAATATTCTCAAATGAAGCCGGGTTGGGCTCGGCGGCGATCGTACATGCCGCAGCCCGCAGTGACGATGCCGTCAAACTGGGCGCCATCGGCATGCTGGGAACCTTCATCGATACATTGGTCGTGAACGCCATGACCGGGCTGACGATCGTGGTCACCGGAGTGTGGATCACCGGCGATACCGCTGCCTCTCTCACGGCACGCGCCTTCGAGACAAGCTTGCCGGGATTTGGAGGAATGATCGCTGCCATTAGCTTGGTTCTCTTCGCCTTCACGACAGTGCTGGGCTGGAGCGTCTACGGGGAAAGAGCCGCCGCGTTTCTTGTCGGAACGAAGGTCATCAGGCCCTACAGGTATCTGTGGTGTCTTGCTGTGGGTGCAGGCGCGCTATCGCGGCTCGATCTCGCATGGCTAATTGCCGACATCATGAATGCGTTGATGGCGCTGCCCAACTTGATCGCGCTCTTATTGCTGAGTCCGACGGTCTTCAAGTTGACCAGGGACCGCCTCGCGGGGGGCCAAGCCCTGGCGTCGGCCGCAAAAACTCTCAACTCTGCGTTTTCCCCGCCAAGGAGCAATACCCTATGAGTAAATCCAGACCTGATCTGCCCCCATTGAAGTGGTCCTACCTGAAGTATGATTTTGACCAGGAGGATAGAACCAATGGCAAGGAAGAGGCACACGGCAGAAGAAATTGTTGCGAAGCTGCGGCAGGTTGAGGTTTTGAGTGGCCAGGGTCGGCCGATCGCG
>CANJBL010000026.1 GCA_947472795.1 Fidelibacterota bacterium
AAGCGGCGCTCCCGTAACGCCCCCGACGACGCCAGCCAAACCTGATCGCGAAACGCAGGAAGGCCCCCCGCGGGGGGCCTTCCTGCCAGCCTCACTGATGCATCTTTACTCCGGCGTACCGATGCATTTTGTCTCCGGCGTTGACACGTCGAGAGGGCGCATATCGGAGATGAGTGTCGGGGTTGAGCGAGACACCGGCCCTGGCGGCGACGGCGGAACATCAATGGCGAAGGCATACGGCGGAATCGACACGGAGGCCTCGGTGCAGGCGGCAAGCGCCGGCACGAGAAGGAAGGTCGCGGTTAAAGCCGCACGAAGGAACTGCCCCCGCAAGTTCGTTCAGTCCAATGATGTTTGCTGGGGGCAGACTATGAAGAGGATTGTGGCAACACAACTGCCGCAGACTTGCGAAGTCGGCGCCGTCACGCGGCTGACGTGAGCCTTCGCGTTGTGCGCGCAAAATTGCCCGGACTCACCGCGCCACAATTTGCTTTGCCACAATTTGATCCGGCGGACATGAAATAATGGGCTTCTCTCCTATGAAGGATTTGCGGCCATGGGCCGGATGACGCTTCTGGTGTTCGCGCTGATCATGAGCTGTATGGCAACTGCCGCCGAAGCAGCGCGGCCGCGCGTCCTGCTTATGAGTGAAGCTGATGATGCAGGCGACGTACCGGCGCGCGTGCTGGAGACCATCGCGGATGCTTTGAAGGTTGCGGGCTTTGACACCTTCGACGCACGCAACACCACGACCAGCAACGACTCCGATCCACTTGTCATCGCTCGTACAGCGCAGCGCCAACCTATGGATGCTCTGGTGCTGGTGGCGGTTTACACGGAGACGCGCAAACTCTCGTATACCACCAACATTCATGTGCGCGTGACAGGGCGCATCGTGGACGTAAAAACCGGCGCGCGGATTGGCGGCTTCGAGGTGAATTCGCCCCAGGGCTGGCGAGCGCCGGTGAACTGCGAGGGCAGCTGTCTCTTGGAGACCATCGGCAAGAACGCGAAGCTTCTGGCCGTGGATGTGGGCGCCGAGCTGGCCCACAAACTTAAGGCGTCGTTACCCGCCGCATCGCCAACGCTCGCGCAAACTTCACCAGAGTCCACGCCGGGTTACATGCTGATCTTTTCGGGTTTTAGCAATGACGATCTCACCGGCGCTGAGGAGTATCTGGTTGCCTTCAAGGGCTATAAGAGCTTCCGCAAAATTGCGGGTGGTGCTGGCGAATCGCGCTACGCCTATGAGTTCGGCAGAGACAGCGGCAGTCTCACCCAAGACCTGCACATGATGCTGGATCGCCTGGGTGCGGCGGGCCGCATCACCTTCGTCAGGGACGCCAAGACCTTCAGTATCGTCAAGACACCGGCACAAACAGCCTCGGACAACCGGCCTTAGTAAGCGTGCGATGGCGGACCGAGAGGGGAGTTATCGAGAAAAAGAAAGCGCCTGGCTCTCGTTATGAAAGCCAGGCGCGCCCTGTTGTATTCGAACGATGTTAGTTTTTCATTTCCACGAAGAGAACATTGTAATCCATCTGCATCTCCATGGGCGTAACGATGGAATCCTTCTTGTGGTACACGACTGTGCCCGCCGCGAGTTTCGATGGCTTGGCGCCGTCGCGTAACTTGCCTGCCTTGAAATCATACGGAGCGTAAGACGCTGGCCCGGGGTACATCAAAAGTGTGTTGTAGCGACGCTTGAGGTCGCCCTGGCGATGGAAACCCTTCGGAAAAGCCACCAGGATGACTTTCACTGCGTCATTGTCGATCAGCGTTTTCTGGGGGGCGCCGCCGCCGCCTTCCTTGTCTACCGGTTCATATTCCGTAATGCCGCGCGCCGCAGCGCGCTTCATGCCTTCGGCATTTTCGCCCTGGCCCACATATAATTTTCCGGCTTGGCTATCGTTCGTCGTCGCGAGGCGATCTACGGCCTCGGCAGCGAAGACGCCGCCGCATATCGTTCCCAAGAGAGCCGCAACGGCGGTCAGGGCAGCAATTTTCGTCTTTTCAACGCGCTTCATTATTTCCTCCTCCTAAGGGCTAAGCGATGCACTTATCCACCAACGGCACTATCGCACGACACGGTGCGACCTTCCCGCGCTGTATGGCAAGTCGGAAATTTTAACAAATATAGCCAAAGGGACCTGGTGATTTTTTTGCGAGGACTAGGCATTCCTGCAGCACCAGCTCTCATCAATACACCTCGCGCGGCCCATGAAAGAAGACTTATGATGGCTTACCCATGATGACGAGAATCGCACTCCTCTTCTTAGCGCTGTTTGCGGCTTTGCCGGCCACTGCTGCGTCGCCCGATGCCAAGGCGGACGCAAAACAGACAGTTGCGGCACCTGACAAAAAAGATGTTCTCTTCATTGAGCTCAAATACGGCCGCGTGCTCGTCAAAATGCATCCTGAACTGGCGCCTAAGCACATCGCGCGAATCAAGGAACTCGTTGGGTATGGTTTCTACAACGGCCTCTCATGGTTCCGCGTCATCCCCGGATTCATGGCTCAAACCGGTGGCCCCTACGGCAGAACGGGGCAGACGATTCCTGCCGAGATCAATAAGGGCCCGACGACGCGCGGCGCCGTATTCATGTCACGCGGGAAGGATATCAACTCCGCCGACAGCCAGTTCTTTATCCTGCTTGCCGACTCACCTCACATCAAAGGCAACTTCACATATTGGGGCGAAGTCATCTCGGGCATGAGCGTGGTTGATCAGATAAAAACGGGAAACTCGTTGGACGGCAGCGTGGACGGCCCTGACAAGATTATAAAGATGGGCCTCCTGTCTAACGAATAGCCACCTCCGCTCAGACAGTAGCCTTCCCTGCACGCTGAAAGCGAACACACATGCTTGCCGCACGTCCAAGCCGCTCCTGAGAAGGCCTGAGACAGTGTCGTGAGATAATGACATGTGATCTCGCCACGTTCTTGCCGCGGAAACGTGATCATCTGTTGCAGGAATGTTTGGGAGTGGCGATGAACCGGGATGAGACGTCTCTTCAAGGATGTGCCGACAGACCCCTGTTCGTCGCGGATCAAGGCGTGGACGTGTCGCGCCAGCCGCGTGGTTTCTCCCTGGGCTGGTCGCTCAGTCTTGCTGCTCACCTGATGGTGCTTGCAGGGTTGTTATGGCTGCACGCGGCGCATCAGCTTCCTCGTGATGAATCGCCGGTGCTCGTTGATCTGGTGGACCTTTCCACATCTTCCCCACCCGGTCCGTCTGAAATGCAGACCGCTGCGGGGGCAACAGAAGCCATCACGCAGCCGGTAACAATCCAACCCGTTACGATTGCGCCGCTCACAATTCAGCCGATACCTCAGCATCCGGTGGAAATCGCGGCGGTCGCTGTCGACACGCCCGCTGTCGACACACCCGTCCCCAATACGTCGGATCTGTTGAGTGACGCCCAACTCAGCGGTGCGGCCACGGCAGATGATGAAGGTATGGGCGGTGGCGGTGGTGGCGGCACTGGAGCAGGCAGCTGCAATATGGCGCTGGTACTGCAGCGCGCCCTGAGACGCGACCCCCTTGTGCACACGGCCGTCGCAGAGGCCGGGCGTCTGGGCAAAGCCGTCATGTTGTGGAATGGCGATTGGATACGGTCAGGCACTCAAGACGGCAAAGGCCTATCTGGGGTGCGTCAGGCGATATTATGGGAATTGGCTTTTGCACCCGAAGCCTGCCGCAAGAAGCAGGTGCATGGGCTGGTGCTTCTGTCGTTCGTGGATGGTACGCGCTTTGCGATTGGATCGGACGGAGATTGGCGTTGGTCGGATCTTTTGGGTCTGCGCCAGAGCGCGATGGATCACTGACGACGAAGAAGAAACAGCGGCGAAAAAACAGCGGCGGGGCCGGCCCGTGAGACCGGCCCCAATCCGCTTTAGGACATCACGATCAACACCACGCGGCGGTTCTCCGACCGGCCCACGCGGGTTTTGTTGTCGGCCACCGGCTCATTTTTACCGTAGGAAATGGTCGACATGCGGTTCAAGGGTACACCGTGTTTGTTCATGAACATGCGTACGGTTTCGGCGCGTTCTTCACCCAGCCGCTGATTGAGTTTATCGGCTCCGGTTGCATCCGTATGGCCTTGAATCTCCAGATAGACGTTGCGGTTGTCGGTCTTCAACTTGTCGATAAAGACCGCCAGACGCTGCTCGGCTTCCGGTGACAGCTTGGCGCTATCCAGCGGAAATTTCACGGAATCGTCTGACAGAACCATGGAGTACAAGAACTTGCCCTCGGCCAGCTTGCCGGCGGCTGTTGCGCGCTTCAGCGCGTCTTGCGTGGTTTGGTCAAGCTGGGCGATCTGAGTTTGCTGTTGGTCCACGCGGCTTTGTGTCGCCTGTACCTTGGCGTCCACCACATCTAAGCGTGCGTTCACATACTCCTTGGAGGCGCAACCGCCGAGAGCAAGCGTACTCACGGCCATGGCTGTGACTGCAAAAATTACGGGTTTGAGTCTTTGCATAGGGTTTTCCTTCCTTCCTTCGATCCCCCGATACCATTAACGCTGTAAATACGGCGATTGTTGGGTTGGCAATTGCGGAAGGCGTGGCTCGCTCGCGTTGCGTGCGTATGTGATTGAGCGTTTCGCCTGCGACAGGTGCAATAATCCTCCCGCAAGTTGAAATGAGCCTGGAGGCCCCAGCTTTGGTAATGACTTGTTGAGCATGCCCTCTCGCCTGTAACTTTTACGAATTACGATTTTTGGGGGAGGGTAATATGAAACGCGCACTTATGATGGGGCTCACGGTGGCGGCGCTTTGCACCGCGGGTGCAGCTGTCGTCGCACAAGAGAAAGGCGGCCTCGACCAAACGGGGCCTTACGAGGTGGTGGCGGGTTGGTTCAAGCCCGGCATCGACAAGTGGGACCAACCGGTCGCCTCGCTGTTCATAGACCGCCCTGACCGCATCATCATCACCGCCTCCGACCAGTCGCGCACACGGGTGAACGCACCCATGCTCACCGCCGACGGTAAAGTGATGCAGGAAACGTCCAAGACGTCCACACTGCCGCCGGAGCAGCGCTCGCACACCAATATGATCATGGTGCTGAACGCGGACGGAAAAGCCATCGAGCATTGGACGCAGTGGGATAAGGACATCACCTTCGCGCACAACGTTCAGATCAGTCCGTACGATCCCCAACGTCATGTGTGGGTGACGGATTTAGGCCACCAGATCCTGAAGTTCACCAACGACGGCAAGAAACTTGTGATGCGCCTCGGCGAAAAGGACAAGCCGGGTTGGGATGCGACGCACTTCAACATGCCGGCGAACCTGGCCTTCTTTCCCGACGGCACGTTCCTCGTGGCCGACGGCTATGTGAATGCCCGCATCGCCAAGTTCGATAAGAACGGAAAGTACATCTCGGAGTTCGGTTCGAAGGGATCGGGCCCGGGCCAGTTCGACCTCGTGCATTCCATCGCCATCGACAAACAGGGGCGCATCTATGCCGCCGATCGGCGCAACCACCGTATCCAGGTTTTCGATGCCAGCGGGAAGTTCATCGAGGAGTGGAAGAATGTGGGCAACCCGACGCGCCTGATGATCACCGAAGATCAGTATTTGTGGATGAGCGATGCGGACTATCAGCGCTTCGCCAAATTCGATCTCAATGGCAAGCTGTTGACGTACTGGGGCGTGCCGGGGCGCAATCCGGGAGAGTTCAATAATCTGCACAATTGGGATGTGGACCCGAGCGGCAACCTTTTTGCGGCCGACGGTGGCAATAACCGCATCCAGAAGTTCGTGGCCAAGAAGGGTGCCGATCCGGCACGCCTGATGGGTCAACAGTTCTACCCGCCGGCCCTGAAGCGTTAGCAGCAGCCTTGGCTGAAGCTGATTTTTTAGCGAGAGGTCGGTGCCTATAACCCTGACGAAGCAGGGTTTTTTGGCACCGCAATGCGCCGATCTTTCGTTTTGAGGATTTGCTGCCCTGAGTCAATATGATGCACCCCGCCGCCCAGAGTCATGGGGGCGGGGACATGATCTGGGAAGGGGTCCTCAATGCGTATGATCAAGCAGGCCGCGAAAGCGGCCGTGGTTTTTGCCGCCGGTTTGTCGCTCGCGGTCGTTGCGGTGGCTGCGGCTGTCGGCACCAAGCCGGGCAACGTCACCGAGCAGCGCGTGGTCGCCGAAGCAGGCACCGGTGCCAACTGGCTCGTAACGGGCGGCGACTTCGGCTCCCAGCATTTCAGTCCGCTTAAACAGATCACCGACCAGAACGTAAGCAAACTTGGTCTGGCTTGGTCGCTCGATATCGACAGCCCCATGGGTATGGCCAACGAACCGCTCGTCGTGGACGGCGTCATTTACATTACCGCCTCGCTTGATCGCGTGACGGCGGTCGAAGCTGCGACGGGGAAAGTGCTGTGGAAGTACGATCCGCATGTACGCCTGAGCGTCATGCGCAATTCCTGGGCTGCGCGCACCAATCGCGGCGTCGCGATATGGGAAGGCAAAGTGTTCCTGGGCACCGGCGATTGCCGTCTCATTGCCCTCGATGCGGCCGGCGGTAAGCAGCTGTGGGATTCTCCCATCTGCGTCGACACCAAGGTTACGGGCACCACTGGCGCTCCGCGCGTCGGCGGCGGCTTGGTCTATATTGGTTATAACGGCTCGGATACCGGCGTGCGTGGCTCGGTCGCCGCCTTCGACGCCAACACCGGCAAGTTGGCCTGGCGCTTCTGGAACGTGCCCGGCGATCCGTCCAAGCCGCAGGAAAGCAAAGCCCTCGAGCGCGCTCTGCCCACCTGGAAGGGTGATAAATGGTGGCTCGTCGGCGGCGGTGACGTCTGGGATCCCATCACGTACGACGCCAGCACGGGCCTTCTGATCTATGGCTGCGCCGGCGCCACACCCGATCCCTACTTCGGCGACAACGCTGACATGAAGGTCGATGGCGACCGTCTCTACGCCGGTTCTATCGTCGCGGTGAACGCCAAAACGGGCGAATACGTCTGGCACTATCAGACCAGCATCCGCACCGAGAACTTCCACGTGGTGGTCAGCGACCTCATGATCAATGGCGCCAAGCGTCACGTTGTTATGAGCGTGCCACGCACGGGCATTTTCTATGTGATCGACGCCAAAACCGGCGAACTCATCTCGCAGAAATCACTGCACGAAGGCGCAACCCCGGGTCTCAATGGCCTGACACCTACGGCGAGCGGCCATAACTGGTGGCCCATGAGCTACAACGCCGGCACCGGGCTCGTCTATGTGCCGACCTATGATCAGACAAGAAATCCCGATGGCACTCCGAACAGGGGTAGCGGGCGTCTTGTTGCCTGGGATCCCATCAAGCAGGCTCCGCGCTGGTCTCACCCCGAACAACTGCAGGTCAACAGCGGTGTGCTCTCCACAGCCGGCAACCTTGTCTTCATTGGCGAAGGTACGGGCGAGTTCGAAGCTCTAGCTGCTGATTCAGGCAAGAAGCTGTGGTCGATAAAAACCGGTTCGGCGATCCAGTCCGTGCCTGTCACCTTCAGCCAGAACGGCGAGCAGTATGTGCTGATGCCGGTGGGCCTTGGTTCCGCTTCGCGCCTGTTTGGTGCGGTGAGCCTCATGGGCACGCCGGAATCCAAACGCGGCCCGTCGCGGCTGTACGCCTTTAAGCTCGGCGCTACCACGCCGTTCCCCACGCCTAACAATGTAGTGCCACGTGTGCCGAAGCCGCCCACGCAAACAGCCAGCGCCGAAACCATCGAACGCGGCCAAAAGCTCTTTGTGAAGTTCATCTGCGGCGATTGCCATTCGCCGAGGGCGGACGGAACCGGCGCATGGATATTGAACGGCACCATCCCCGATCTGCGCTACATGCCTGAGGATGTGCACAATCGCTTCAACGCCATCGTCATCGGCGGCGCGCGCAGGATGAACGGCATGCCGGGCTTTGGCACTGGCAACGACTTCCCCTTCCTAAAGACCGTCATGAAGCCTGAGGAAGCCGAAGCCATCCATTCCTACATCGTCGATCTCCAGTGGCAGGCCTACAACGCGGACCAGAAGCCCGCGAGCTGAGGAAGACCCACGCAAAGGGAGCAGGGAAATGAGGAAGATATTGGGTGCGGTCTGCGGACTCGCGCTGACGGCAGGCGCGGTCCTGGCGGCAGATGCGCCGTCAAACGTGCCCGATATCTCCACCCTCAACCCCGCAGCTTTGAAGGCGCTCATCCCGGCGAAGATCGATTGGAAGTCGTCTGGTCCGAAAGGCCCGGAGACGGCGGTGCTTGTGGGTGATCCCACGAAACCGGGTCTCTACGTCATCATCAACCGCTTCCATCCGGGCAATTTCAGCCAGCCTCATTACCACCCCAACAACCGCTATATCATGGTCGTCTCCGGCACATGGTGGGTGGCAACGGGCACAACCTTCGATCCTGAGCACAATACCGTACCGATGAAGGCTGGAACATTTGTCACCCACGTCGGGCGCGAAGTGCACTACGACGGCGCCCGTTCGACGGCGACCGAACCGGCTGTCGTGATGATTCTTGGCGAAGGCCCTGGTACGCGCAATGACTGCAGTGCGGAGCCTGGTCCGGGACCGTGCGAAACGGCGCGGGCGGCTGCGAAGCGGTAATTAATCAGAGTCTCAATCGGAGTCTCAATCGGAGTGTGGCCTCGCGGGCCAGTATCACGCCGAGACCGGCCACCCAAATAAACCACGCCGCGAAAAGACTTCTCTGAACCAGTCCATAGACCGGTGCTTCAACGCTCCAAAGTGCGGATTCTCGCGCCAAAGTCGCGAGATTCAGCGCAATCGCAATCCACACCACAGCCGTCATAATCCATGAGAATGAGACAGCGCGGCGCGCCTCTGTCTCGCGTCGCCACGTCAGCGCTAAGACCAAGGGCGCCTGATAGCCGATCAATTCCGCCAGGCCAAAAACATTGTGGAGCGGATGCGGAAAGGCAAAGACGCCCACGCCTGCCACAGGGATTGCCATGAACCCGACAGCGTACGCGGCCGAAGGCGACAAGCCCCGACGCCGCGAAAGGTCATGTAAGGCCCATGCAAAGACCAATAGGCAAACCGCGACAGCGATGAGAAGAGTCGTGAAGGGCATCTGAGCCGGGGACCCAACCTCGCCGATTTCACTGACCGTCTGACGAATGGGATCATAGTCCGGTACCATCGCAGGCAGGCAGATGATACCCGTGGCAAGAACGCCGGCGGATAACGGTCCGAATAGTATTGCGGTGTGGCGCATTGTTGAGGCCCCCCATAAAGATAGCGCGGGTGCGCCTTTAAAGCGCGAGAAACCTGCGGCGGCGCGTTAAATCAAAGTGGCTGCTTAATCAAACTCGTCGCCTGCGGCATGAGACTATTGATATAATCCCGGGCTTTCTAAAGCTTCTGAAGCCAGCGTGGGGAGAATGCTTATGACCGTCAGCCGCCGCACTTTCATCACCCGTCATGTGTCCTGCGCCTGCCATCTCGCTTTGGCGGCGTCTGCCATGCCGCTCGTCGCGCGCAGAGCGTGGGCGGCTGAATCCCTAGGCACCATGGTAGCCAAGGAAGACTTCGCCACCTTGCAAAAGATCTCGGATGGAGTCTGGGCGCTGGTGTCCACGCCTCTGACCGGCAACCGCACGACACTCTCCAACGGCGGTATCATCGCCGGGCGCGACGGTGTTCTGGCGATCGAGGGGTTCCAGACTCCCGAAGGTGCCCGGTGGCTCGCGGACAAAGCCAAAGAGCTTACCGGTAGATGGCCCACGCATGTGGCGCTCACGCATTATCACTCCGACCATGCCAACGGTGTTGGCGCCTATTTCGCGGATGGACACCATCCCGTCGTGCGCGCGACGGCCCGCACCCGCGATCTTGCGCTGGAGCGCAATACAACTCCGCCCGACCCATCGCGTGCCCCTGCCGTGAACGGAGCGGTATTGCTCGCGGCCGATGCCCCAACGACCTTGGATCTCGGCGGCCGGGTGGTGCGTCTCATCCCGCGCGGCGGTCACACCGAAAGCGATGTGAGCATTGAATTGGACGATCCAAGCATCGTCTTTTGCGGTGATCTGGTGTGGAACAACATGTTCCCCAACTTTGTGGACACGGTGCCCACGCAGATGATTTCCTCTGTGCGCGCCCTCAAACGCGCCAAGAACACCATTTACGTGTCCGGCCATGGGCCATTGGCGCAACCAGCCGACATCGACCGCTATCTCGCCATGCATGAGGAAGTGGAAAAACTTGCGCGCAAGTCGCACGCGGCAGGCATCAGCGCGGTCGATGCCGCCAAAACCTTCGTGTTGCCGGAGAGTGTGGGCCCATGGGGCTTGTCCAATCCGGCGAACACGGTGGTTTTCCATCAGCGCGCGCTTGAGGCTTGGTACAAAGAACTGAAAGCCTAAACCACGCTTCTCGTTTGGTAGCGTTACGACTGGATGCCGCGGTCGTAAACAACCTTGCCGTCAATGATCGTGAGATCGATCTTGATCTTGAGGATGTCCTCGGGCGGGATCGTCATGATATCGCGATCCAGCACCACCATATCGGCGAGTTTTCCGGGCTCAAGCGTGCCCTTCTGGTTTTCTTCCCATGACAGGTAGGCCGTCTCGGCGGTGTAAGCGTGAATGGCTTGTTCGCGCGAGATGGCTTCCGCGGCACCAAGAACTTCTCCACTCGGCCCTTTCCGCGTGACGGCGGCATAAAGGCCAACCAATGGCCCTATGGGCAGATTGTCGCTGCCGAATGTCATGCGGATGCCATGCTTGAGCGTCGAGGCCAAAGGATTGTTATGCGCCAAGCGTTCGTCGTCCAAGGTTGCTTTGTAACGTCCTTCGAGGTTGTAGAGAAAGTTAGGTTGTGCGGCGGCGATGATATGATCGTCCGCCATGGTCTTCATGGTCGCCTCCGGCGGCATGATCGTGAAGTGGTCCGTGAACCAGCGATGATCTTTGTCCTTGCCGACGATGCTGTGAATCGCTTTTGAATACACTCTGATGGTCTGCTCAATCGCCGCGTCGCCAATGGCATGAAGCCCCATTTGCCAGCCGTGACGCGCGCTGTCGTCAACCATGGCTTGGAGTTCCGCTTCGGTGTATTGGCCTTTGCCGCGAAATCCCGGCAACCCCTTATAGTCGGCTAACAGCCATGCCGTCGGGCCGGTAAAGCCACCGTCTACCGCATTCTCGCCGATGGCGCCGACGCGCACCCACTCATCGCCGTCGCCGCTGTGATGCGGATAGGCAGCTAAGCGCTCCGGACCGGGATAGCTGATATAGGCCGTCACGCGCGGTGTCGTACCGTTGGTTTCTTTGTGAATCTCCTGGAAACGCTTGATGGTGAGGCCGGTCCCGGGATTAGCGACGCCGCCGGCACCCACTGGCTCATCGTCGATGCTCGATGACGCGGAATGAAAGCTGGTGATGCCCAGGCGGGTGAGCGCACGCAGGCTCCTGATGTACCCGGGTTTAAGCTCGTCCCATGTGTCGCGCGGAACGAGCGGTGTGGTGTAGTTAAATTCGCGCACGATCCCGTTCGGCTCGCCCTTTGCATCGTGTTCGATCAATCCACCTTTTGGATCAGGCGTGCCGCGACCGACCTTGGCAAGCTTCAGCGCCAGACCATTGCTGACATTCGAATGGCTGCCGGCGCGGGTCAGATTGACGGGATTGTTGGGAACGGCCGCATCAATGTCGGCGGCGGTGATATTGCGCTTCTCGGCAAATTTGGCCTCATCCCATCCGTAGCCGGTGATCCATTCGCCGGGACCTAACTCTGCCGCTTTGGCGCGCAGGCGCTCCTGGATCTGTTTGATCGACGAGGCATCTTCAAGAACGATCTGACGGCGCGATAGAGAGAAGATGTGAACATGCGTATCCGTGAATCCCGGCATCAAGACGCGGCCTTTGAGATCGATTTTCTGAGGCGCGGTGTATTCGCGGGTCACTTCGTCCCCACCCACGGCGAGAATTTTCCCATTCTTGATGGCGATCGCGGACTTGATCGAGAACGCGCGATCGGCGGTAAGTACTTTGCCGTTATAATAGATGACGTCCGCATCGGCGGCGTATGCAATCTGCGACACGACGAGAGTAGCAACGAAGGTCGCAGCGTAAAAAGCGGCTTTCATGATTCTCAGTTCCTTCCATCCTGTGCTGCATGCTCGGAATTGCGCGGTGCGCGATGACATACGTTCGCGCGCGAATACGCCCCAAAGCTCTCAAGGCCGGCAATTACGGATGGCGCGTAAACGGCTGTCAATCGAGCATCAGCTTTGCCGTCTCGACTTGCGAACGGCACCAGTATCCGTAGAATCGGTGCATCAAGCCGTCAGAGCAAAGCCGAGAGCACTTTAGAGAAAAGTGCAGTCCGGTTTTCCGCCCAAAATGCCGTCAACCAAGATTCTTGCGCGTGATGTATTTGAAGGCGTTACCCGGACCATGGTCTGTTACACGGGCAACGAAAATGTCGCGCCGTCTCGTTCCCGGCGGTCAACGGACAGTTTGTTGAGCGTGTTTATCCAATCCGGCGGTTCGATTCGAAAATCATTCGTGCGCGAACGATACGTCTTCCGCCACTTTAGAAATCCGTCGTCAAGCGCAACATATATCCACGCGGGCTGATGGGCGCGAAGCGGCCGGAGGCGCCGTCCACCGTCCAGTCATAAGCGTTGGTGACGTTGTTGACGATGACCCGCAGCACGGCACGCGCGCCGCCCACCCGGAAGGGATAGCGACCCCCCACGGCCAGGGTTTTAGACGCATGCAGCTTCAGCGTATCCAAACGATTTGCGTAAGAGGGCCCCAACATTTCGAGCGTGGTGTCCAGGGCTGCGCCTTTCCAGGACGGCGGTCCGAACTGCACATTGATGTTGATGTTGCGCAATGGCGTACCCGCGGGAATCTTGGCGATGGTTCCTTGCGTTACGGGCAGGCCGGACACACGGGGCTTCAGCATGAGGCCGCCTGCAACGACGGTCCATGACGGCGATAGGCGCCCCGTCAGCGAGAGTTCCAGGCCCTGATGGCTGAGTTCGCCCACGTTGGTGTAGATATTCACAAGGTTGCGGTCGAAATAGGGCTTCGTGATTTCAAAGACGCTGGCCACGCCACTCAAGCCTGGCATGATCTGATAACGCACACCGGCATCGACCTGTTTAGTGAGGGCGGCGGGCATGGGCTGACCGCTGTTGGCGGCATTGTCGGGCGCGGTGCCGAACTCCTCCAGTCCGCGCATATAGCTTCCAAAGATCGTCAGTTTGTCGGTCGCAAAGATGGCCGCCGTGGCGTAGTAGAGCCATGGCTCGCTCTTTGTTTTTGTCAGGATCGCATTCTGTTTGCCGGAGTCGCGGTCATAGAAAGCCTTCTGTACGCCGACGCTGATGGTGGCCGTGCGGGCCCAACGCCCGGTGTAAGCCACACCGGGTGTCATTTGCTGCACGTGATCGATATCGCGAACACCGTAGCGGAACGTCGGCTCGGCGATCGCTTCGTAAACACCGATGTGATGTGTCCCGAAGTTCAGCGTGTTGCCGCCGCCAAACTTGCGCAATGTATCCCGGCCACGCAGCGAGAGGTTGATCTCGTGCTGCCAGAAGGTGCCTTGCGTATAAACGCCGGTGAAACGCACTTCGCCTGAATAGGATGCGGCGATGTTGTTTGGGAATCCTGTGATGTCCACATTACCAATGCCGTCGGGCCCTGTGTTGCGGAAGAGAACGCTATGGCTAGGGCCACGGTCGTGCTCAGAACGGAACAGGCCGGTGTTCAGGCTCCAATGCTCGATGAAATCCGGCATGCGCACGACCGCGCCGTAGCTCACTTCAAACACGTCGCGGTCGGCCCACCACTGGCCAAAGAACGCGCGGCGCGGAATGCGTGGCGGGATGAATGTTCCCGAGGTCAGGATGAAGGGCTGCGCCTCTTCGTCTTTTTTGTCGTTGAACGTAATGAAAGGGATGACTTCAACCTTGTCGCCCGGCGTCCAACGCCCGACCAGGGCGCCGCAGAGCATGAACATATCGCCGTTCCATATGCTGACGTTTCTGGTCGCGGAGAGGGAAGCATAACCACCAAGTGTATCGCTAATCGGGCCTTTGACGTCGGCGCCAAAAATGCTGAGGCCATGCGGCCTTTGGAACTGTGCCGTGACGCTGCCGGCGACCTGCGGCGTGGGCTTATAGACCGAGATATCGACGATGCCTGTCGGGGCAGGGAACGGGAAATCCTGCGCGGGCAGACCCACGCGCATGGTGCTGCTGCGCGTGATGCGTCCGCAGAGCAAGGCGCGTTGATCGAAATAGATGCCTTCAAGGCGGGTGTTGCCGGCATCTTGCGGGTTAAAGCCGCGCGCGCTGGAAGCACTATAAAGGCCGATGTCTTCCAGGCCGACTTTGGTGCCGAAAGCATCTTCGGCCTGTTTCACCGCGTTATCGTCCACCGTCTGGGCCCGTGTGGCGACGCTGAAACTCGCAAGCAGAAAAACGGACGCGGCAAAGCCGCTCCGGAAGCGATTCTTGGCAAACAAAACAACCCCCTGACGTTACCCGCCGACACCCCACGCGCGCGTCGGTTCATGTCCGCATAAGAACTAGGTCATGCGAACATAAGCTTAATATCAGGAGAATGTAGGCTTTCCACCCCCAATTCACCCGCGTGCGCGGGCGAGGGGGTCACGCGTTCGTGAGGAGAAGGGGTGGGGGTTTTTAGACCCCGAGGCTATTAAACCCCGAGGCTATTAAACCCTCGTGCGCCCGCTGAAGAGCACCAGCAGCAGCACGACCACCAAGAGCGAAAAGCCACCAACGGGGTAATAGCCCCAGCCGGAGCTGTAGGTCCAAACCGGCATGCTGCCGAGGAGCATCAGGACAAGGACGACGAGCAAGACGATACGGAGCATGGGAGTTCCTCGCACTGGACAAACTGAAGGTTTCACCAGGATAACGCGAGGAGGCGCGCTTCTGTTCCAGGTGATGATGCCAGCGGTTGCGCATTCGTTTATGCGTTAGGTTTTCTTCGCTGGCTCGTTCATGGCCCAATGGATACCAAAAATATCTTTGAGCCTGCCGTAACGGTCGCCCCAAGGTGCGCGGGCCAGCGGCATGGTCACGGTACATCCGGCTTCCACCGCGCGAGTCCACCAAGGGTCCGCCTCGTCCAACACCAATTGCATCGTGCCGCCGGCGACGGGCGTGTAGGGATGGCCGTGTTCAGGGAATGCGTGGCGATGATCCTTCCTCTGCGGCTCTAATTTTTCTGAACGTGGGAGGGATCCATGTAAAGGACATTCCACCCATGGCCGTCGAGGTCCCAGAAACTGCGAGACACCATGAAGCCGTAGTCCTGCATGGGTTCCGGTTCTTTGGCGCCGCTTTTGATCGCCGCATCGACGATCCTGTGCATGTCGTCTTTGGAATCCACCGACAGGGACATCAGGACCTGCGCGGTCTTCGAGGTGTCCGCGATTTCTCTGTCATGGCTGAAGCTTCTGAACTTTTCGTGCGTCAAAAGCATCGCGTAGATCTCGTCCGAAATCACAAGGCATCCACCATTGTCGTCGCTGAACTGCGGATTGAAATGCCAGCCCAGGCCTTCGTAAAACGCCTTGGCGCGTTTCAAGTCTTTGACAGGCAAGCTCAGAAAAATTTTGGTGCTCATGACGGGCTCTTTTTTGTCGTGTTACAACTCTAGGACGCCCGGACCTCTCCGACCCCGACATCGCGGTGGCAATTATTCTAAGAAACTTTTGAGCCTTGTTGGGGGCCCTTGATCCTTCTGTGCCTAAAAGACAGGCCAGCATAGCCAGCGTCGACAGTGGCTGAGATATAATTATAACCATTTGATATCACATAATAATATCGCGGATCATCTTAAGCCGGTGTTGAGATTTTTCCGTATAATGGAAAGCGCGACGCTATGGGGGATGTGATGCGGCTTCTGGTTTGTGTGTTTTTGCTCGGACTATTGCCGGGGGCTGCTTTTGCCGCCGACAACGATTGCCCTGTGCCCATCAATGGCGGGCTGAAAGGCGAGCCGGGCAATAACCAAGATACGCCGTTCCATTCCCTCGCGGTCGATCCTACCAATCCCAACATTGTCTATGTCGGTACCGAGGCGAATGGCATTTTCAAGACGACGGACGGCGGACAGAGTTGGTCGCGGTTGCGCAACGGTCTGAAGTGCACCATCGCGCATACGTTCTATTCTCAGATTTTCGATATCGCCGTGGACCCGCGGAATCCGCAGACACTTTATGCTTCCGCCATTAACGGGCCCGGACCTTCATCGCCGACGAGTTACCCAAGCGCTTCGGGCGGCGTCTACAAAAGCACCGATGGCGGTACGACCTGGGTGCAGAAGAACACCGGCCTTGCCAGCACCTATGTCACCTATGTCCTGCCCGATTCCGCGACACCGAATAAACTCTACGCGGTGGTCGGCGGTTTGCGTGCGACCTATCCGGTTTATCCCGGCCCGTTCGTCAACGGCGGGATTTACGTCAGCGCCGACGGTGCGGAAACCTGGGCGCCTCTCGCGCTGCCCTCGGGCCTCGAGACCAATATCTTCATTGATGCCGTTTTGCGGGGAAACGATCAGCGGCGCATCTATGCGTCCGGCCAGATCCACAGCGGCGAAGCACCAAAAGCTTACGGCCTCCTGCAAAGCACGGACGGTGGAGCGACCTGGAGCGTGTCCAATCCCGACGGCGAAACCGTGTCGGGCTTCGACGTGTTCAAAGGCGATCCCAACATCGTCTATGCCAACGTGGCAAGCGGCCATCGTGCCTATAAGTCGGTGGATGGGGGCGCGACCTGGAGCGCGACGGGGCCGGCCATTTTCTTTGGCGTAGTGCGCGTGCATCCCACCAATAGTCAGGTTGTTTATTTTACCGGCGGCGGCGGGTCGATCTGGAAATCCACGGACGGCCTTGGTTCCGTACAGCAGGTGTATGCCGATACAGCGCTCGCCTCCGATCAATATGTCACCGATATCGAGATCGCACCTTCCAACGGCAACGTCATCTGGGCGGCGGCCAAAGGCTATTATCTCTACCGCAGCGGCGATGGTGGTGCGACGTGGAGCAAGTTCACCGGCGTGCGCGAGTTGGTGTATGGAAAGAGCGCCATCGATTTCAGCAATGCGCCCGTGACCTCACTCACGCCGGCGCGTTTCACGGGCGGTACGGTCAGTTCTTTCCTGCGTGTGCACAACCCGGGCAACAGCGCAGGCACCATTCAAGTGCAGGTCCGCGATGATCGCGGTACGGTGCTTGGCACTTTCACGCGCGAGATTGCCGCCCGTTCCGCGCCGCAATTTCCCATGACTCAAATCGAGTCAGAAGCCAGCATCGCCATTCCCACACGCGTGGGCGCGTTTGCCCAATTCGATATTCGCGCCAATTTTGACGGCTCGGCCCAGCATGTCGCCTATGATTCGACATTAGGCGTGCTGACCAATTTCTCTGTCTGCCGCTCTGCGGCCACGGGAGCGAGCGCCGTTGTCGTCAGCGCAACGACAGCGATCAATGTTCATAGCAGCAAAATCCCCACCATCCCCAGCCGCATTACGCTCGGGCACTATGCCGACAACGTCCTATCGGGGGTCACGTCGGATATGGGGCCACGCTGCGCATTTCGCGCTCAGCCCTAAAGTCTAAGGAGCGTTGTCGGCCCAGTTATGGCGGGCGGGCAGGCGCCCTACACCCGGCACGGCAATGGCAAGCTTCAGAGGGTTGGCGCCGAACACTAGGCCCAGAACATTGACCTCAAGGCCCTCCTTACCCGCCAGCAAGACACCCAGCATCCCACCGAGCGAGAGTTGAAGCCCCGTGCCGCTCGGTGCGGCCGCCACGATTTTCCAACCGGTGAAATCCTTGCCGATCGCGTTGCCGGGCAAAGCAAGGTGGAGCTCGGGAATGGACCGGGCGAGGTGCGCGATGAATGTGTTGCTGTTGGGGCCCGGCCAGACAACATAAGTATTGGGATAGGGGTAAGACGCAATCGCTGCCGGAAGGGCCGCGATAATCTTCTCAGCCTCGGGTCCGCGAATGTCCTGCAGCAGTTCCACGTCGGCGCCGTACCATCTTTGGTCAGGCGTCGCGGTTTCTGTTTCACGTATAGCGGGACGGTTGCGCGAGACGTTGAAGCCGATCACTTCGTATCGGTGGTAGACGGTGGCACCCTCCGGCTTTACGGCGATCCAGCAATGTACGGCAAAAGCTCCGCGCCAGCGCACGGTGCGTGCGGCGTACGCTTGCACGACGGCAGGCTGATAGCTGGCGGGATCCGGCGCCCATCCCATGGGTGCGCGGCTGGCCGTGCGCCAGTCCTGCGCTTGGGCTGCGAAACCCGTCGCGGCCCCGAGAAGCGGGCCTGCCAGAAACGCCGCCAAAACGAGCGCGGCGAGGCTCATGATCCGTACCAATTTTCGCAAAGGATTTTGCACGCGTGTTGTGAGCCCGGCCGGAGGAGAGTGAGTGATGAGTATTTCATTGGATGGGGGATTTTCAAATGCCTTCCTATGTCCGCTCAGATAGGATGCCCTTTGCCTGTTACAATGCTTTCATGACGAACTTTTTCCGGATTCTGTTTTCATGACGACGTCGGATGCGCTCGAGACTCTGTACAGTCGCGGAGTCGAACTGCTCAATCTCCATCAGCCGGCGGCGGCGGTAGACGTGCTGCGCCAGGGGCTAGTCATGGACCCCGGCAATGCGGACTTTCATCACGTTATGGGGCTCGCTCTGGCCGCGCTCGGACAACGGGCCGCGGCGCTTGCCAGTTATGACGCCGCCATCCGCATCGATCCATACATGGCTGTGATCTATCTCAATCGCGGCGTCACGCTGCATGAGATGGGTCGGTTGACGGAAGCGCTGGACAACTTCACGCACAGCATCACGCTCGAGCCCAACAATCCCATCGCGCACGCCAATAAGGCCACGATCTTGAGCGAGATGCGCCGCCCCGCCGAAGCCGTGGCAAGCCTTGACCGCGCGCTTCAGCTCAAACCGACCTATCCGTTTCTGCGCGGCTTGCGCTTGCTCAATAAAATGGTGACCTGTGATTGGATCGGCGTAGATCACGATTTTGCACAGCTGCTTCAACGTGCCGAGCGCGGCGAGCAAGTCACCGCGCCATGGGTGCTGGTCGGCTTGGCCGACAAACCTGCTCTGCAGCGGAAAATTGCCGAAGCGTGGGCCGAGAGCCGGCCTGCGCGCGATGCATTGGGGCCCGTAGGGACCTATCCGCATCACACACGCATCAAGCTAGGCTACTACTCCGCCGACTTTTACCGCCATGCCACGACCTATCTCATCGCCGAGCTGTTCGAACGTCACGACCGCAGCAAGTTCGAGGTGATTGCTTTCTCTTTCGGCGCGCAGACCGGCGATGACATGCAGCAGCGGCTTATCGCCGGCTGCGACCGGTTCATTGACGTTCGTATGCGCAGTGAACCGGAAATCGCGGCGCTCTCGCGCGAGTTGGAGATTGATATCGCCATCGACTTGAAGGGTCTGACGCAAGGGCATCGTCTCGACATCTTTGCCCACAGGGCAGCACCCATTCAGGTGAGTTATTTGGGTTATCCCAGCACAATGGGCGTGCCTTACATGGACTATCTCGTGGCCGACGACGTCGTGATTCCCGCCGTGGCACGCGATTTCTACACCGAGAGAGTCGTCGCATTGCCCAGCAGCTATCAAGTGAACGACCGCAAACGCCGCATATCGGACCGGACATTCTCGCGCACGGAACTTGGCTTGCCGGAGACGGGTTTTGTCTTTTGCTCCTTCAACAATAATTTCAAGATCACGCCAGAGATGTTCGATATTTGGATGCGTATTCTGCTGGCGGTTGACGGCAGTGTGCTGTGGCTCATCGAAGACAACGGCGCGGCGGCCCGCAACCTGCGTCGCGAAGCCGACCGGCGCGGCGTGGCGGGCGACCGTCTTGTGTTCGCCGGGCGCATCGCTCCCGATGAACACTTAAGTCGTCATCGCCTGGCGGACCTGTTCCTCGACACATTGCCTTGCAATGCGCACACGACGGCCAGCGATGCACTGTGGGTAGGTGTGCCCGTCCTGACGTGCCCCGGCGAAGGGCTTGCTGCTCGGGTTGCCGCAAGTTTGGTCAAAGCGATGGATTTGCCGGAACTGATTGCACCTACGTTGAAAGACTATGAGGAGATAGCCGTGGCTCTGGCGCTCAACCCGGGCCGTCTGAGAACCCTCAAAGAAAAGATGTCGCGCAATCGTCTCACCACGCCCTTGTTTGATACGGACCTTTTCGCGCGCAATATTGAGGCGGCCTATACGCAGATGATGGCCAATCTGCCGAAGGCATAGTTGGCCCGCACATATCCCATGTTAAAGTGGACGCTTCGGGGAACGTGGGGGATCGGCCTCAGAGCCGTAAAATAAAATCATGCCGCATGATCTTGAGCGCGTCAGTCTTGGCGTCGAGGGCGACTTTCAGGAGTGGCTTGATTTCAACCTCACCGGCGCGTTCCAGACTCCCAATGGTCTTAGTCTTGTCGCGCCATTCCCCCCGACAGAGCTGATGCTCTGGACCACGGGTCTGGTCAATCCCGCCGACTTTGCCTCGCACGGCTGCGACATTTTCAAGGCCCTGAGTGCTGCGAGCCCGAAGCCGCTCAATACGTTTTCGTCTATTCTGGATTTTGGCGTGGGTGTGGGCCGGCTGGCCCGGATGTTCAAGGGGTTCCGTGGTAAATACACGGGGGTCGATGTAGACAAGCGCCATATCGCCTGGGTCTCTGCGGCGCTCGATCATGTCGATGCGCATGCAACGGCGCCACGTCGCCGGTTGCCATTTCCCGACCACAGTTTTGATGCCGTGATTTCCATTTCGGTATTCACGCACATGAACGAACGCGACCAGTTTTTTTATCTGGAAGAACTCGCGCGTGTGGCGCAACCGGGTGCCACGCTGATGTTGACGGTTCATGGCGAGCGCGCTCTGCGGCGAGCCGAGGAGGAGCCGGGAATCTTCGATATGCTTCAGGTGCCGCCCGAGAGTATTCCGGCGACGCGCGCAGTATTCCCGCAGCCTGGTTTCTCGTTTATCCGCCAGCACCGCAATTTCGCAAACGCGTTCTTTAAGTATTTCACGCGCGATCGGTATGAGTATGGAATCACTTTCATTTCCGAGGCTTACGTGCGCGAGAAGTGGTCCAAATATTTCGATGTCGTGAAGGTGTGCACGGGCGCGATCCATGATTTCCAGGACATCGTTGTGCTGCGCGTAAAATAGAGCGTGTTCATGTATAGCCTTCAAGGCTGGGTGTACGTTATAGAGAAGCGGGAAGTCCCTCGCGGAGTTTGGCCAGATGCCGAGCCTCAAACATATCGCGTTTGTTGCGTGCGCCGCGTGCATCGCGGTGCTGGCGCGACCGCCCGCTGGGTGGGCGGCGGAAGCCTTCGCGCGAAACGATGCCGCTGCGCCCAGCGTCGTTGTGAAGGGCAAAGGCTCCTACTATGCCGACAGACTGCACGGCCAGCCCACGGCCAGCGGCGAGTTGCTTGATCAGGACGATCTTACCGCGGCTTCGCGTGACTTGCCGCTCGGGGCCCACGCAACGGTAACCAATCTCAGCACCGGGAAAAGCGTGCGCGTCAGGATCAATGATCGTGGCCCCTATGTGCGGGGCCGCGTGATTGATCTCTCCAAGCGCGCGGCGGAACTGATCGATATCGATCGGGGCGACGGCGTCGCGCAAGTGCAAGTCGAAGCCGTTCCGTCAGAGCAGCCCACAGCGGAACTTGAAGAAAAGGTCGCCCAGACTGCCATCAAGAAGCGAGCTGCTGCCGCCTCGCGTGCGCAAAAATCCCAACTCCAAAAACCACGCCAATAATATATGGATGGTTGCGCTGGCCGGATGCGAATGAACCACCGGTCCTTAATCCCCTGAAAAAATGTTGCCATTTCCATTACTTATCGAAAGCGCCATTAGTCGTGGCACGGGGTTCTGACTCCTGGTATCGTTAATGACTTTCTAGTCAGTAAGGAGACTCCGTGGCCCGACGCGTACGCCGGCCCGAAGCCAGGCCCGATGAAATCCTCGATGCAGCCCTCGCCGTTTTCAGCGAAACCGGATTTGCCGGTGCGCGTGTGGAGGACATCGCTGCCCGCGCGGGTCTCTCGAAGGGCGCGGTCTATCTCTACTTTGAATCGAAAGAGGAGATGCTGAAGGCGCTGGTGCGCCGTCTCGCGGACCGGGTGGTGGGCGCCGCCGAAACGCTGGTTGCGACACAGCCCCAGGCAGATGCCGAGAAAACTTTGCGCATGTTGGTGACGTTCATGGCGACACAGCTCTCAGATCCCAAGGTTTCCGCTGCACCGCGTCTTGTGCTCGCAGAAGCCCAGCGTTTTCCCGAAATCGGAGCCCTGTACCGCGACGCCGTCATCGCGCGCGGACGCCAGCTTCTCGCGCGCCTGTGTGACTTAGGCGTGGCGCAAGGCACTTTCCGCAATATTGACCGCGAGATTCTCCTGCGCGCCTGCGCCGGCCCTTTGATCGCGCATATGCTTCTTTCCACCGTTTTCTCTGATCCGGCGAAGCCGGGCCCAGCGCCAGAGATTGTGGCGCAGGGCCTGACTGACATCATCCTCCACGGCGTTCTGGTGCAATCATGAGGCGAACACGGGCGATTGCGTTTTCTCTAATAGTATTGCTGTCAGGCTGCGGACAGAACGAGGACCAACTCCAGGGGTATGCCGAGGGTAAGTTCGTGATGCTCGCGCCGGATACCTCTGGGCGCATCGCCGTCATGAGCGCGGTTGAAGGTGCGCATGTGGATGCTGGCGTCATGCTCTTCCAGCTGGAGGAAACCATCGAGCGCGCCGCCCTGGATGCGGCCCAAGCGAGCGCCGCCGCCGCGGGGGCTCGCTTTGACGACGCGGCTGTGGGCGGGCGCGAACCCGAGATCGCGGCGGCGCGCGAACAACTGGCCCAGGCGCGGGCAACCCAGACCAAGGCTGCCGCAGACCGGCAACGCTTCCAGACTTTGTTCGTCGCCGGCACGGTTGCGCGCGCACAGCTGGATGAGGCGGTTGCTGCAGCCACGACTGCCGACGCGCAGGTCGCCGAGTTGCGTCAAAGACTGACCATCGTGGCGCTGCCGGCACGCGAGAACCAGCTCCGCGCTCTCCAAGCCGACGCGGTGGGGGCGGAAGCACAAGCCCGTGCCGCTGCCGACACCTTGCGCCGCCGCGGCGTGGCAGCGCCCGCGGCTGGACGTGTGGAACGCCTGATCCGTCGAGCCGGCGATGTGGCGGGCCCATCTCTGCCGGTTGTGCGCTTTCTGCCCGACGGCAGTGTGCGCGCGATACTCTTTATCCCTGCGCCGCAGCTCGCGAAGCTGCCGGTCGGCACCCGGCTCGGTGTTCACTGCGATGGATGTCCCGCCGATACCCAGGCGGAAATTCTCTCTGTCGCCGACGAAGCCGAATTCACGCCGCCGGTGATCTATTCAGATGCCGAGCGTGCACGGTTGGTGTTCCGGGCCGAAGCCCGTTTCACAGGCTTCATGCCGCCGCCCGGCACGCCTGTGCGTCTGGAAGCCCTCAAAGGGAAATAGCTATGGCCGCCGTTGAGAACGTCATCGATGTTCATGGCTTGACCAAGAGTTTTGGCGGCAAGAAGGTCGTCGACGACTTCTCCATCCAAGTGCCAAAAGGCGCCATCTATGGATTCCTGGGACCCAACGGTTCGGGCAAGACCACAACGATCCGCATGATGTGCGGCCTGCTGAAACCCGATGGCGGCGGCGGCACGGCGTTGGGTTTTGATATCGTCACGCAAAGCCGCGAGATCAAAGAGCGCGTGGGCTATATGACTCAGCGCTTCTCGCTATATGAGGACCTGACGGTCGCCGAGAACCTGACCTTCATGGCCCGGCTTCATGAGTTGAAAGACGGTAAGCACGTCATCGCCCAGGCTCTCGAGGAATACGAGCTGAAGCCGCGCGAGAACCAACTGGCCGGCCAGCTCTCCGGTGGATGGAAACAGCGCCTGGCCCTCGCGGCTGCGTCGCTCCATCAGCCCAAGCTGCTTCTTCTCGATGAGCCGACGGCCGGCGTCGATCCCAAGGCGCGGCGCGACTTCTGGGAACGTATTCGCGGACGCGCCGATGAGGGCGTGTCGGTGCTGGTCTCGACTCATTACATGGATGAGGCTGTGCAGTGCGACTTCATCACCTTCATTGCCTATGGCAAGAAGCTCATCGATGCGCCGGCAGCCGATATCCCTAAAGCCGTCGGTCTGCATACCTGGCGCATCGAGGGCCGCGATCTTCATGACGCCTACAAGAAGCTGAGCGGCGCACCCGGTGTCGATCAGGTCGCGCGTTTCGGCGCGGCCTTGCATGTCAGTGGACGCAACGAAAATAGTCTGGAACAGGCCATTGCGCCGTTCCGGAACGATCCGACACTGGACGTCGCACCTGCAAAAACAGGCCTTGAGGAAGCTTTCATCTATCTCATGGGTGGGGCCGAAGATAACTATGCGCACGTCAAATCGAAGGAAGAGACCACATGAGTGAAGGCCGCTTCTCCTTCGCGCGGGTGAAAGCTGTTCTGGGCAAGGAGTTTGTCCAGATGCGCCGCGACCGTCTTACCTTCGGCATGATGGTGGGTATTCCCATCGTTCAATTGCTGTTGTTTGGCTATGCGATCAACACCGATCCCCGTCATCTGCCCACACTGGTGGAAATGGGGGACTCTGGCCCCGCTACACGCGCCGTCGTCGCCGGTCTTCAGAACTCCGGCTATTTCGACGTCAATGGCACGGCCAGCAGTGCTGAGGCCGACAAAGCACTCACAAATGGTGACGCGATTTTTGTGCTGACAGTGCCGACCAATTTCGAACGCGATCTCGCGCGCGGAGACCGGCCACAATTGATGTTGGACGCCGATGCCTCGGACCCCGTCGCCGCGGGGGCGGGGGCGGGGGCTATCGCCGGAATTGTGCAGCAATCGTTAAAGCCCTACGTCGATGCCGCGCAGCCGCCGGTCGAGACCATCATCCATCGGCGCTACAATCCAGCAGGACGGACGGCAGTGAATATTGTACCCGGCCTTCTCGGCATCATTCTGACCATGACCATGGTGCTGATCACAGCCGTCGCCATCACGCGCGAGACCGAGCGCGGCACCCTGGAAACACTGCTGACCTCACCGGCCCAGCCGGCGGAAGTGATGCTGGGCAAGATCACGCCTTACGTCGTGGTGGGGTTCATCCAGACCATCGTGATGCTGACCGGCGCGCGCGTGCTTTTCCATGTGCCTTTCGATGGCAATCCTTTGGCGTTTCTTGTGGCGGTATCGTTGTTTATCCTTGTGAACCTCTCCATCGGCTTCTTCTTTTCCACCATCGCGCGCACCCAAATGCAGGCCATGCAAATGACTTTCTTCATGTTCCTGCCGTCGATCCTTCTATCCGGCTTCATGTTCCCTTTCTACGGAATGCCCGCCTGGGCCCAAGTCATCGGCCAAGTCCTGCCGACGACGCATTTCATCCGCGCCGTGCGCGCGGTGATGATCAAGGGCGCCGGATTTGCGGAAGTGTGGGGAAATCTGTGGCCGCTGACGGTGATCCTAGTCATCGTGGCCAGCCTCGCGCTCTCCCGCTACCGCCGCACTTTAGATTAGGTGTTACGCGCTAGTGAATGATGCGCTCTGCGGGGCCGGGGATCATTTCCCGCACCTTGCTGGCGAAAAGTTCCATGGGGAAAGGTTTGGTTAGCATTTCCATGCCGCTTTCCAGAAAACCATGCGAGCCCGTGGCCGTGTCGGCGTAGCCAGTGACAAACAAGACCTTCAGATCGGGCCGTTTGCCGCGCCCCGCGTCGGCGACTTGTCGTCCGTTGAGTCCCGGCAAACCAATGTCGGTGATGAGGAATGTGATCGGTGCGTCGGACAGCAGCATCTCCACGCCCGCCGGACCATCGGAGGCTTCCAAGACCTGGCAATTCAGTTCGCGCAGTACTTCGACAATTAACCCGCGCACCACCGGATCGTCTTCCACCACCAGCACTGTCTCAATTTCCGCTGTCGTCAGATAATCCATGGTGGGAAGGATATTGTCTTCCATGGCGGGGGCGTCGGCACAGGGCAGATAAATCTCCACCGTCGTGCCTTTGCCGATCTCGCTGCGCATGACGACGTCGCCCTCGGACTGACGCACAAAGCCGTGGATCATGGAAAGACCCAGCCCGGTGCCCTGACCCAAGGGCTTTGTTGTGAAGAAGGGGTCGAAGGCCCGTTGCAGCGTTTTCGCGTCCATGCCGCTGCCCGTGTCTGAAACGGAAATACGGACGTAAGCCCCCGGTTTCAAGGCGCGAGGCGCGTCCGCCTGGCCTTCAGTAACGTGATAATTCGTCGTCGCAATCGTGATTGTGCCGCTTCCGCCCATTGCGTCGCGCGAGTTGATGCAAAGGTTCAGCAGCGCGCTTTCCAATTGATTGGGGTCGGTCAGCGTGGTGCAAAGGTCGGGCGCCAAGTCGAAATTCAAGTGCACGCGCTCTCCGAGCGAACGGTACAGAATGTCGCTCATACCGGTGATCAGCGGGTTGGCTTCGATGGATTTCGGATCCAGCGGCTGCCGGCGCGAGAAGGCGAGAAGTCTGTGCGTCAGGGCCGCGGCCCGATTGGCTCCCCCTACGGCACCGTCGATCAACATATCTAGGTTCTCCAACTTGCCTTGACCGATGCGCCGCTTCAGCAGACTGAGCGAGCCGGTGATCCCTTGCAGCAGATTATTAAAATCGTGCGCGATGCCGCCCGTCAGCTGGCCGATGGCCTCCATTTTCTGCGATTGGCGCAACTGCTCCTGGGCAGATTGCAGAGCTGTCGCGCGCTCCTCCACGCGCGATTCCAGGGTTTCATTCATCTCACGCAGGCGTTCCATGCGCTCGCGCGCTTCGTACTGGCGCTGGCGCGCGCGCAGGGCGCTGCGTACCCCGCTGATCAGTGTGGTGGGGTGGAAGGGGCGTTCCACGAAGGCCACGTTGCCGAGAATCCGTGACAAGCGATCAG
Organism: Fidelibacterota bacterium; assembly: GCA_947472795.1. GTDB lineage: Bacteria > Pseudomonadota > Alphaproteobacteria > Rhodospirillales > Rhodospirillaceae > SHVO01. The sequence continues at coordinate 27,040 of CANJBL010000026.1, forward strand.
ACTGCGGATTACGCTCCATCCCGTCTCCACGGGGCACCAGCACAAGGAACGGAAAGTCCGACTGACCTGACCGATTCTCTGTACCAATCGTGATGTTAGTCTACTGCACGGTTGCGGCCTGTTCGAGTGGCATTGGAACCGGGCTATAGGCCACCGGCGCCGGTGGCCTATAGCCGAGCGCCGAATGGGGCCGCTTCGTGTTGTAATAC
>CANJBL010000027.1 GCA_947472795.1 Fidelibacterota bacterium
GCAGGAACGACACCGCATCAAACGGAAAACCATCGAACATCGTCGCTTGCTTCACCGCAAGCTCGCCGCCTAAGATCGATCAACCATATGAGGCTAACACTCCGCTAAATCACGCCCGCATCTGTCCCAAATGATCTGACGACGCACAAAGATACTTCGGGGATATCCAAAACTTGCCAGAGCGTCGTTGAATGCTTTTATCGGTGGCGAGTCGGAGATCTATATAATCGGCGACCCACTCCTTTGGATCGAGCAGGACGGCATAGTCACAACGTAGCCCGCGCTGCAGGAGCCAGTCGTGAGACTTGTTCACAGCTATAACCTTGGCCCCGCGCTTGATGAGATGTCGCAAAGCCCCGACCTCGTCAGCGAGGCTCGGGCCACCGCCCGCAATACAGACCTCGGCAGGGCGCCGCCAATCGCCGCTGGTCTCGCTATTTACGAGTAGCGCCAAGCTGTTCATTCCGGATAACTGTCCGCGGCGCACACGTGCAAGATATTCGCCGGCGTTCACGCGCCCTTTGCCAGCAGGAATGACCTCTCGAAGGTTTCGAAGCTTATGCGGATAGCGCAACGCAAATGCGGGCGGCACGAAGGGTTGCGGGAGGCGCGCGACGGTATCCATGGCTGAACTTCCTTTTCAAACAAGGTCTCAGCCATTGGGCCATTTTGGGGGTTTGTGTAAAGCGCTCCGGGGTCCGCTTCCCCCAATGGATATCTCGACCAGAGACGCGAAAGCCCGGCAATGCATTGGCACTGCCGGGCTTTTTTGGAAAAGCGTTCCGCCGGAGCGGAAGAGTGTTCTTACTTGCTCTTTTTCAGGGACTCTACAAGAGCCAAAGACTTTTCCACATGATCCGCCGGCGAAATGCCGTCATCGTTGGAAGATAGGACCGAGACGACCTTGTGATCGGGCGTGATTACGAAGGTGGTGCGCTCGGTGAAAGCGTGATCGATGTCTTCGCCTTTGGTGTTCTTCGCACCCGCGCGGGCTTCACCCTGCTTCAGATCATAAGATGTGGCGATTTTGCCATCAGCATCCGAAGCCACAGGAAACTTTCCGGCGCAGTATTCAGGATCCGCCGAGAAGGCGTTCAGCTGTTTGATGGTGTCGCGCGAAACGCCGATGATGGTAGCTCCCGCCTTGTCGAACTTTTCCTTATTCTCAGCGAAAGTATGCGCTTCAATGTTGCAGCCCTTGGTGTAAGCGGCAGGATAGAAATAGACCACCACGGGACCCTTCGCGAGGGAGTCTTTCAGCGAGAATGTGAATTCTTTGCCGGCGAGCGAGGCTTTGGCCGAAAAGTCAGGAGCCGAACCACCCTGCTTGATCGCGGCGTAAGCTGGGAACGCCAAGGCGCTGCCGAGAAGGGCGCAAACGAAAAGCTTCTTCATATAGTCCTCCACAAAATGTCAGGGATGGTTAGGGCATAGAGCAAGAACGGAAAATTGCCACGCAAAGTGGTCTTACGGTACCTCATTGCCCACATGCGTGGAAGCCGGAATGGAACAATATATACAGTCAATTGTCTGTGAGGGCTTTAAGTCGAAATACTCAAAAAGCCACACGAAAGCCTTATTGTCCGGGTTTTTTTTGGGTCACATTTCGGCACGCGAATTGATCTGGACAACGCCAGCCGATAAGGCTGTTACGTTCAATTCTTGCAGCGCTACCGACTAATAGGCCACATCTATCGCGATGTCGGTTTCAGCGTGCTCCTTATGCACTTTGATGTCGTAAAGCAGCACGTCGCGCGTCTGATCGGACATCATATTTTCCACACCGTGAAATGTGCCGGGAAGATTGGGGAAGGCCAACAAAGTATTGGGCCTGAACGGCATCGTGCCCGCGATATCGAATTGATCGCGCGACACACGTGTGCCGCCTTTTGCAACGAGGGTTTTGTCCTTTGGGATATAGAGCGACGTCCCAAGATGGATCGCGCTTAAGTCGGACGGCAAATAAAACAGTGCGGAAATCAGTTTAGAAGCCGCGTCCGTATGCGGCTTCAATTCGTAACCCTCTTTGTCGCGCATGAGAAAAATCTCGGTATGCACGGCAAGCGGGCTCGCGGCATCAAAACCATTAGCCGCGCGTGCCGCCTGCTCTATTTGCAGCATGTAGTCGCGAAAGACCCCGGCAAAGGCCTGCAGCAATTCGCCGTCATTGTAGGTGGCGAAGAATTCTTGCCAGAAAGCCTCGTTTCCTGATTTCGCCGAAGTTCCCTCTTCGCTGGGCATATAACAAAGGCGTGCGGAACTATACCCACGACCTACCCGGCCGGTATCAACAAGGCGGTCGTAGCTGGCATCCGGTAGTTTGCGCGCCTGCATTTCGGCGTAGAAGTCTGTGGGAAATATCCCGTCCACAAAAATGTGCGGAAACGGGGAGGAGTTCACCTTCGCCGCGGCAAGCTTGGCGATGGTATGAGCTTTAGCGGCGGAAAACATATTCACCTACACCTTGGAAGAAGCCTTGTTTGCGTTGTGCGCCCTCGAACTGCGCCGTGTCGTGGCGGAAGCCCAGAGCAGAGAGATGGTCCACGATCCAGTGATGCTCCGGAAGGTGGGAATTGACCTCGACGATAAGAGATTGCACTGTCGGATCGCGCAAAGTATTTGCGCCACCCTTGATGACCTTGTGCTCAAAGCCATCGACATCAATCTTGATGTATGTGGGCACAGGGATAGCGCCGCTACTCACAAGAGCGTCGATAGTCGTGGCGCATGAGCCCTGCGCGAATTGAAATTTTGTCGGTCGCAAGTGGGGATCAACCTGCTCGCCAAAGCTGTGACAAGAACCACCCACCTTGGAGTCCGAAAGATAAATGCGGTCAAACCGGCTCTCGTCAGAGAGAGCGCTACACCAGGCCATGGCGCGTTCACCTAAGCCATTGAGCATGATGTTACGGTTTAACAGCGCATAGTTCTGCGCCTCAGGCTCAAAAGCAAAGATGCGGCCCTCAAACAGCACCCCAATATATATGGAGTACATCCCAACGTTGGCGCCGATATCAAGGAAGTTGCCTCCGCGTGGGAATGTATTGAGCCACGTGATTGTATGGGGCTCTTTGCTGAAGAGCGTCTGCGCGCGCATAAGGCACGCTGAATTCGGCACGAGGTATCGAAGCACCTTGCCGCCGACAGTCACGTCGGCCACGGGCGCACTTCCTTCGTAACCATTGATGAATGCGGCTTGTGCGGGATCCATAATTTTGGGGTCGCTTTGGGCTATAAACGGCCCGGAACCTAACAGAACGGTCGCGCCAAAGCGAGGTTTGCGATGCGGAAAATTACATTCCTGTCGCCCTCCCCTGGACCCTTAATTTGACACGAATCCGCCGCTTGGTTCGCCCATAACAGACTTTCGCACGCCCTTTCGGCGCAGGAAACGAAAGCAATAGTCCGTCTTAACCATCAAGACCGGCATTTTGGGAGAATGGATATGGAAAAGAGAGAGACCGCCAAGCACAGCTTCCTACGAAGCATTTTAGGCAACGGTGACTGGCTGATAGCGGGAGTTGGAGCGGCCCTTGTTGCCATTTCTATTGGTGGAGTGGCATTGAAGCCCTTGGCCGCCGCCGCCCAATCTGCAGTTCAGGGCTCACCCCCCCCCTCCACATCGACGATAATTCCTGTAGCCGCAGCAGACGGGCAACCACCCTTCCGCGAACGTATGATGCGACGTCGCGCCGGCCCGCCTTCGGATACATCCGGAGAACAAGCCGCGCCCCCTCCTCCAATCGACAAGCATCTGACGATGGACCAGGTCCGCGACATCGTTGCCGGCCAGCTCGCCTTATCGGGCAACCCCAATCTCAAGGTCGGCAAAGCCACTGCGAAAGAAGAAAGCGTTGTCGCCGTTGATATCACCACAAAAAGCGGGGCCGTTGCTTATACGCGGGAAATCTCCACCAAGACCGGCCTGTCAGCCAAGCTGCAAAAGCGCATGGATGAGCGACGTGCAGCCATGACGCGACGCGGCGGACGCATGGGCGCAGAGGGCGGCCGAGAACATGGAGTGATGGCCCAACGCTCTCATCGCTTCGCCGGCGGTATGAGCCACAATGCATTCGAGCGTGACAATGACCGCGATCTGAAACTCAGCGCGGACCAAGCAAAAAAACTGACCGAAGCCCGGCTCATTATGATGGGCAACCCTCATTTGAAGGTGGGCGCGGTGAAGGAGAAGGACGCCGATACCATCACGGTCGATATCGTTGCTAGCGATAATTCCCTCGTGACGACCCGTGAGATTGATCGCCATACGGGACGTCCAAAGCGCGCACGCGGCTAAACATCATTTAAAAGACCAGCACCGGCGCCGGCTTTTCAGTCAGCGCCGGTGTTTTTTAAGTACGGATAGGAAGACGACACGCCACAAGGCCAGTTATTGCGTACCTTGAACTGCAATGACTATCCCGATGCCCAGCGTTTCAACCAGTTCTTCTACGTCCATCCCTAGAACGCCCCGCCTCGCTAAGTCGTTACCTATCCACGCTTCCGGGTTGACGCCAAAGTACTCTATACTTTCCGTCAGGAGGCCGCTTCATGAAGCATATTGCCCACATATTCGTCGCTGTTCTGTATTGCCTCACAAGCACAGCCTCAGCCGCGCCCGCTGATCAGGCTCAAGCCGCCTACAAGAACGGCGATTTCGAAAAATCCTCTAAACTGGCTTCCGTCCTGGCTGAAAAAGGTGACGCCGAGGCCCAGGCTTTATTAGGTCTTCAGTACAAAACGGGTGAAGGCATAGAGCAAAACGACCGCCTCGCCGTCCGCTGGTCCCGCGCCGCCGCCGAGCAAGGCTCTCCCGCTGGGCAACTCACTCTTGCGACGCTTTACGCTCAAGGCTCGGGTGTGCCCCATGACATGGTGATAGCTTACATGTGGCTGGAGCTTTCCGCCGCCCAAGGCAACCAGGAGGCCGTCAGCGCGCGCAACGTCGCCCGCCAGCGTATGGCTGCCGGTGACGTGAAACTCGGCGAGGACCTTGCGCGCAAGTGTTCCGCCGGGCTTTATAGAAATTGTGATAAATCCGAGCGATAGCACCGCCGGCCTTTAAGACACGAGAAGGGGACTGTCATGCGCTACACCTCAAACGGGTTTGCCGCGATATGCATTGCGGCGAGCCTCGCGGTTCTGTCGGGCGGCATTGCCTTTGCCAGCCCGCTCACAGATGCCTTTGATATTCAGGACTATGCCAAGGCTGCTTCCCTTGCTTTGCCCGCTGCCGGGAAAGGCGACCATAAAGCCGAGGCCATCCTGGCTTTGCTGTATGCCGAAGGCCAGGGCGTGACCAAGGACACCAATGCAGCTCTGATGTGGGCACAGAAATCTGCAGACGCAAAGGAACCCTTCGGCCAATACGCCCTTGGCATGCTGCACTACACCGGCGCCGGCGTGGCGAAGAATGACGAAGAGGCGGTGAAATGGTTCCGTCTCGCCGCCGACAAGAATCTGCCGGAAGCTCTCAATGCCTTGGGAGGCGCCTACACCGAAGGTCGTGGTGTGCCCGCGCCGGATTTAAAGGAAGGCCTGACCTGGTATCAGAAGTCCGCCAATCTCGGCGATCCGGCCGCAATGGAGTTCGTGGGTTCTGCCTATGCCACGGGCGTTGTCGTGATCGAAGACCATAAAGAGGCTGTGAAATGGTTCCGTAAAGCGGCGGACAAAGGTCTGCCGGAAGCCATGAATGCACTGGCCCGTATGTACCGTGACGGTCGCGGTGTCTCGAAGAGCGATAAGGATGCCACCAAGTGGTTCCGCTCGGCCGCCGAGCTTGGCTATTCCGACAGCCAGTTCAATCTCGGGCAGGCTTATATCCAAGGCGCGGGTGTACCGAAGGATTCTATCCTTGGCATTATGTGGTACGACGTCAGCTCGACGCAGGATAACCCCCAAGCCCGCTTGGCCTTGGAGAGCTTGGGTCCCAGTATTCCCGCTGATCAGATGCGCAAAGCCAAAGAACTATCCAAGACGTGCACCGAGCAGAAGTTCAAGAACTGCGGCAAATAAATTAATTTTCTCTCTGTGGCGCGATTTCCGGTTGTGATGCTGATGGAGCAACTGGCACCGCGACGGGTGAGGCTGGCGTGATGTAGAGCATCTGTTCGCGGAACGCGATGTAGATGTGCAGCTTGCGCAAAATCGGCATACCGACAAGCATTGCTGGCGGCTCGACCACACGCTCGCGAATGCGCGATCCCGTCACTTCTTCCTTAGGTATGGCATTGGGCATCATCGACATCACCGGGTTTTTTACCGTGATGCCCTCGAAGGACAAGATGTTGAACTTCTTGCGATAGACAAATTGCCCCGGCAGCAGCTGGGCTTCCTTCTCCACATCTGGCGATTCCAGATCGATATTGAATTTGCGTCGCACCGTGTCGAGATCGACAGCGCTTGAACTGGCTCCCGTATCCATCATCGCCTTGACCTTCATGCCGTCCAGTTCCACGGGAAAAACGATCTGGTTGCCGTCCATCAGGAACGGCACCACGGCCAGCGCTTGTGCCGGCCAATGCACCACTTTGCCTTTGCAGTGATCGTTAGACATGAGGATCATCTGTTTATTAGCGAAATCCAACTCCAGATCCGCCTTGCCGAAGAAGATGTCGGGCGTGAAAAGTCCTTCGACGCTATTGCCCGCATTGACCTTGGGCAAATCACTGTCTTTGCCCTCGGCTTCCGAGCGCATCTCGGCGCGTGAAGGTCCAGCCATGACTGAGAAAACCATGCCCTCCGGCAATGCGACGCCGGCGAATGTCACCGAAGGCACTCTCACCTGATCGAGCGAGCTGTTGCCCTTCACATCCAGCATGCGCACATCGCCTTGAATACGGCGCAAGCCAAGCTCTTCCACCACGAACGGCTTGAGCGCGCGGATGCCGCCACCTGTATCCAACACAAGGTGCGTTTCACGGCCATTGAGCGTCATAGGTATCGTGAAGAGCCCGCTGGGCGCCTCGGTCATCGGCAAAGTCACCAACGGCTTCAAAGCACAGTTTTCCTCCGCGCTTTTGGCTGGTGAAGTCAGCAGCGGCGGTACGAGAAGGGCGGCAATGGAAGCAAGCAAGCGGGCGCAGAGGCGCATGAGCGGGTCCTATCCTGGCCGAAAACCGAACCTGAAGGTGCTGGCGGCGCGGTGGTAATGAGGTGTCCCTGTACGAGAGCGGTAAGTCCTTTCGCAAATGACAACATTTCCACGGGTGCCTCGGGCAGTTCACAAGCCCCAAGGTTTATTCCGCCACACTTTTGCTCGCGAAACTTTATCCGACGAACTTTTACAAGTCTCGCGCGTTTCATTGATATTCCAAAAACCCCTCAGTCTCAGAGGACATTCCATGACGGCGGGCCTAAACCATTGTGCTTTGCGCAGAATTTGGTTTTTGGTCGTTCTGTTGTTGCCTCTGCTCGCCGCTTGCGACGATGCCAAGATGATGCACACCCTGGGCGGCGAAGAAGTCGAAACCGCGCGCCGTACCATCGATCTTCTGCGCAGCCGCACTTTCGAGCCCATCCAGCAGAGCATCGATCCATCCTTACAAGCCACATTGAGCCAGGAGACCCTGGAGAAAATCGCTTCGGCTTTTCCTGCCGGCGAACCCGCCTCGGTCAAGGTCATCGGCGTACAGCGTCGCGCCGGCAGTGTCGTCGGCACACCGGACAGCACCGCAACGATGGTCAATGTCACTTTCGAATTTGAGTTCGCCACTGGCGGAAAATCGACATGGCTCCTGTCGAATGTCGCCACACAAAGCCAGGCCGGCAGCCCGCAGGAAAAGACTATCGTTGGTCTCAATGTGCTGCCCCTGCCGGACTCAGTCGAGCATATCAACCGCTTCACGCTCGAACACCGCACGCCCACGCATTACGCCGTCCTGACGCTGGCTCTTATTATCCCGCTCCTCATTCTTTCGGCCCTGGTGCTCTGCGTGCGCACGCCCATGGAATGGAAAAAGAAAGCCGCCTGGTCGGTCTTCATCCTCCTCGGCGTTTGCCAGTTCTCCCTCAACTGGACGACGGGTGTCTGGGTGTTGAACCTTGCGTCGGCCCTGCCGCTCGGCGTCAGTGCCCTTCGGCCGCCCTATGGCGCATGGACAGTCTCCATTGCCTTCCCTCTTGGTGCGCTGCTGTTCTATTTCTGGCGTCTGCGCCGCAAGGATGCCGCTCTCGCGGCCACCGAACCTCCGCGAGGCGCGCCCTAACGCACCGCTACCGTAGCCGCACGTCGCCGTGCTTTGTGCCACTCCATGAGGCGGCATAGCCCAGCCCTCAGTTTCTCCATCTGACCCAGGTTGATCCGCTGATAGACCGCTGTGTTGATGACGGCGTCCAACGTAGCGCGGTCTTTGGCGAGAAAGGTGCTGGCGGCTTTGAGGTTCGCTTCGGCGGCCTCCGTATCTACGGTGCTTGAACCGCCCGGCAGGAACCGCCCCAATGTGCCCTTCGCGAAGGTCTTTGGGTACACCAGCACCCACCAGCCGGCGTACATGACCCCGGCATCATGCATGCGCTTGGCTTGCACATATTCACTATGCAGGAAGCCCTGCCACAACAAGAGGCCAAGAGCGCTTTCGACATCATCCATGCTGGGTTTGGGCCATTCCGGCCGCAAGGGCATATCCAGCACGGCCCGCCTTTTGGTCTGGAGTTCCGGCGTACCTAAATCCACCTCTGATCTCGGGACGCGGGGTCGTCCCCGCCTCTTGCTGAAACTCATGTAACTCTCCTGCTGACAAAAAATGCGGGCAGCGGGCTAAACAAGATCGGCCCGCGTCAAAACACAGATGGACACTGCCTATTCGAGGACAGAGCTATGCGGGAATTTTGTTTTTGCCTTGTACAACCGCGCCTCGTGAATCTTGGCGCCCTTCAATACCGTCGTATGGTCCCGGTCACCGAAATGTCGGCCGATCGTCGGAAGGCTGCAGAGTGTTTCCTTCATGCATCGCCAATAGGCTTCCTGGCGCGCCCGCGCTAAAGGGCCATATCGCCGCTGGCTCACCATCTCGATATAAGTGAAGCCGTGCTTCTCACCGACTTCGTTGATGATGGTGTGGACCGATTTGCACGTTGGCAGGTGAGGGTACCCCGCATAGTTCATAGCGCACACATTTCGCTGGAGTTGCCCGCGGGCGACATGCGGGTGAAGACATAGCTGGTGATACGGTACGGCGCGGAAGGCGGCGCTCCTCGCGCGATGCACGCGGCTTCCGCCGATGTCACATCTTCATAGCGCGGAAACTGCGCGAGATGCTCCAAATGCGCCCTTGTCTGGCGTGAAGCTCTGGGCATCTTGGGGCGTTCGAATTCCAGCGGCACATCGAGACCCATGAGCATCAACTTGATGGTGATGGAGTTGATGCCCACCCCCATGCGTTCCACGATCTGGCGCCGACACAGCCCCTCGGCTACCAGGCCAAGCAGAACGGCGGTCCTCTCGGGCGGCCACTTTGACTTCTTCATGAATACTCTCTCAGAGACTGGCAACGAACGATCCGGGCCGGAACACACCGGCGCGAGGCGCCTCGCCGGCTAGGAAGAGGGGCGCGCCCGGCCGTTTCTCCGATGGGGAACGGAGGCAAGCCGCGGTGTGGCGCGGCGCAGCCGCTGGGGTGCGCGGCAGGCCGGGCGCGTGCACGCCGCGGCAAAGGCCAGCGGGGTGCATCTGGAGGAAAGGGGTGTTGAAAAGGTGCGGAACAAAACGGGCTGCATGAGCGGTATAATACCAATTAGGTATTTTATGTAAATACCGTTTTGGTATTTTTCTGCCGCTTCCCCCATTTTGTTCGTAGCGCACACTGGGAATAGGTGTTATGAACGCGTTACTCGGGATCAAATAATGAACACCGCACCTTCCAATAACATCCGTGCCTTGCGCGTTGCGCGCGGCTGGAGCCAGGCACAGCTGGCGGCAGCCTGCAGACCAAAAGCCACGCAGCCGCAAATCAATCGCCTCGAACGCGGCGAGCGTAAATTGACCCAGGAATGGATGGAAACTTTAAGCGGCGCCCTAGACGTAGAGCCGGCGAGGCTTTTGCCTGACCAAAAGTTGAATCGCTCGGAGGGGAGGCAGCCAAAGCGAAACATTGCGCCTCGAAATCAATCTGAGCTAGAGTTGATTCCAGGGGGACACGCGACCTTCTCAGGTCCAAGAGATCTACCAATTCTTGGCCATGTGAAAGCGGGTGGACTGGGCTTCTTTATTGGCAATGGCGATCGCCAAGGAGTCACGGTGCGGCCCGATCCCCTGCGCGATGTGAAGGACGCTTATGCCGTGCGCGTGCACGACGAATGCATGTCCCCCGTCCTTGAGCCCGGCTATCTGCTCTATGTGGATCCCACGCGTCCCGTACGCGCCGGCGACAACGTCATCATCCAGCTCAAGGACGGACAGGCTTTCATCAAACGCCTCGTGCGCCGTACCGAAAAGGCATTGATCTGCAAGCAGTTCAATCCTGTGCAGGAGATCAAATACGATCCCGGCAAGGTGCGCGCCGTGCATCTCGTCGTGCAGGTTTCCTACATCGACCTGTAAGCGCGCGTCGCTTAAGCCATCATACCGATTCGGTATAGAATAGCGAGATTAAGGCGCCTATCCGTCTTGACGTAAAACTTGAAAATTCTATGCATGAGATATGCAAAAGCGTTTTCAGGATTGACGTTACGATGCACCACCGTTCCCCTCCTCGCTCTTCCGCCGTGCACCTTAGCTCCGAAGCCGCCGGCGACTATTTTGTTCTCTCCGACATGAAGGCGAGCCTGCGGCGTCACTTGGCGGCGGGCCTTATCGAATGCTCCGCCCTATCACGCGATTTGTGTGTGTTGGATGCCGATGCGCTGATGGCCGCGCTGAACGGCCAATTCGATCCGCATGATAGCGCCGCGCCTATTCAGGACTGCTTTTCTGATGGCTTCGGACCTGCGGCGGCTGAGATAAAAAACGCCGGCGGCGAACCTCTCGCCGCCGGTGATGAGTTGCCTTCCGGAGTTCCCCATTGACGGAGTTGTGCTTATTTAAATGAGCTAACCGTTGGGGCCGGGCGCGCCGATATCAATGATCGGTCGCGTATCGCGTTTGCGCTTGAAGGCTGTAGGCGATGCACCCAGTTCCCGCTTGCGCGCGGCGATGCGGTCACCTAACGCCTCGAGGTCCAAATCCGACTTCTTCACTTTCGGGAAGAGGTCGCGCTCCTCCTCCTTGACGTGATGCTTCACCTGCTCGCCGAGGACCTTCACGTCAGCGTCGTACTCTTGGCTGCTGGGATTGGCTTGCTCAATATCGGCGATGAGACGTTTGAGTCCCTCATGCTCCACCTTGGCTTCCGCCAGCATCTCGGAGGCTTCTGGCACACCGACTTCCACAGCTGGATAGAAAATTTCTTCCTCGACCATGGCGTGAATGGTGAGCGCATCGCAAATCTTACCTGAGATCCTGGCCTTGCCGGTGGTGTCGCCCGCGTCTTTGCAATCCTCAAAAGCGTCGAACATCTGATCGACTTCTTTGTGATCTTCCTTCAGCAGGTCGATGGCATCGTCCTTCTTTGAAAACAGTGACACGTCATCCTCCTTGTTGTGATCGTTTTCTCGAAAAAACAACTGCCCGGATTGGGGGAGAAAACCAATCCGGGCAGGCAGCGTGCAGGATGGTTATCCCTGCTGCTTCTGGGACGAGCGCTTATTCTGGTCGCCCTGATTCGAGCTTTGCTTGTTCCGCATGTCGTTCGAGCCACCCGAAGAGTCCTGACGCTGTTGGTCACGGTTCTGGTCATTGCCAAACTGCGACGAACGGTTCTGGTCTTTCGATGCCGATTGATCTTGCTGCGATTGGTCCTGCTGGGATTTATCCTTCTGGCGGTTCTTATTCTGATCGCTTTGGGCAGGGCGCTGACGATCGTTTTGACCGAGCTGGGAAGAATCGTTTTTCTGGTTCATGATTTTTGCTCCTTATAAACAAACCAAGGCCTTGCGAATTTTCGCGGCGAGACGCTATCGAGCTTTGCGTTCCGCGGCCACAAATCCCAACGTCGCGATAGCGATATAGTTACGTTGCAAGGGCGTAATGCACTAAAGAACCGCAGCAGCAGATGAAGTGCAGGCGCTATCACGCATTGCGCGCGCACGCGAACGGCGAGATGTTTTGAAGTCCGCGCGAAATGCGCGAGATTATTTGCAGACGAGTTGAGACTCTGGTTGATGCGTCTGCGGGTTGAGCACTTTCACAACCTCACAGTTTCGCCCCTCGCTCATGGGTGGTGCGGGAATATTGGTCTGCTTCGTAACGCTGCACACGCTTTGCGGACACTGAGGCCGCCTTTCCAGCGTTGTCGGACATTGCGCTTGCGGCTTGCCGTCAATGCATGCGCACGTACACGCCGCTTGCGCTGCGCTGTTTACGCCGATCACAAAAAGGAAAAGGAAAAAAATGCGCGCTATGACCATGACCGCATATTAGACGCAGTTGATGGCGGAAATGTGCCGAGACGCGAGCGCACGCGACGCTTTAGGGCCTTACGCGGGAAAAATTCTACTTTGCGGAAGGAACCGGCGGTCTATTGGCCGGTGATGCCGGCGGCAGATTGGCCGTGCCTGGTTGCGTGGCCACTGTGCCCGCAGCTGTACGTGTACGCACTGTAAAGCGCGTCAGTTGGTCGCGCGGGGGCTGCCACTCGGGTCGTAATTCGGCGGCCTTCAGATAGTCGAAGTACGCGCCGCGCACATTGCCCAGTTCCTCGTTCGCAATTGCCCTATTGTAGTAGGATTTCTCAGGCTCCGACGCCATGAGCGCGAGACCCTTGTCGATGGAAGGAATACTATCGGCCCACCGGTGCATGGCCACCAGGGCCGCGCCGCGATTGGCGTGGGATTCACCGATGTCATCGTCTGCCGAAATGGCGGAATCAAAATCGCGCAGCGAGCCTCGGTAGTCGCCGTCTGCAAACAACAGCACACCACGATTTACGTAGGTGCCCGCCGCATCCCGTGCATTGAGCTCCGAAGACGAATCCAAAGCCGCCGTGCAAATCTGCACAGGTCTCATTTCAACATTTGTGCCCGTCATGACAAACGGATCAGGTGTGAGGCCGCGCGATACGGCGTAGGCCGCCTCGTAGCAGGCTTGGCCGAGACCGCCACCGAGCACAATGACCACAGCATGAGCAGGGTGTGGCGCGAAGGCTCCAACAGCAAGTCCCGCGGCAAATAGTGATGACGCCGCCGAAATGGTAAGTGATTTGAGTTTGCGCATGATGCCTCTCCCTGGCGACACGAGCTCCCGAACGGCTTTCATACTAACATGAATATGCTTTGAGGAAGTATCTGAAGTGAGACTGAAGGATAGAAAAAGATCATTCAGTCTCAATTAGTTATCCGCCTCATTCCAAAGCAGCACCCCCGGCAGCTCTTTCGAGCTGCCGAGGGTTTTCAGCGATGCGCCCTCGGGGGGAAGGTTGAGGGATGTGGGGCACCGCTTTTTCTGCACCTGGAAAACTCCAGGAAAGTTTATGCGTCGGGCCGCGGAAGGTGACAGCGCCGACATGTGACAGGCGCTCATCGCTACGACACTCTCATGTTCTAAGACGGTGGAATTTCTTGTTTCCTGCGCACAGGAAACTTTGATCCTGCCCGTCTCTATAAAGGACATGTCACATATGTCTTTAGACCAGACGCACCTTCCTGCTCAGCGCCAAGGCGAGGCGGGCATTGACGATGCTGCGCTCATCGAACGTAGCCGTACGGGCGACGTGGCAGCCATTGCTTTGCTGGTGGAGCGTCACGCCGACACCGCGTTCCGTATTGCTTATCGTCTGGTGGGCCACAAGGCTCAAGCCGAAGACATCGCACAGGACGTCTTGATGCGTATGCTGAGCTATCACGAGGGCTGGCTTTCAAAGACAAGCTTCCACGTCTGGCTAAGACGGGCTGTCTTCAATCGAACCGTCGATATTCACCGCAAACAGCGCCCATGGGCTTTCAGTCCCCTTGAAGCGGCAGCCGACCATGCCGACGGCGCTTTGCCCCAAGATGCCGCCATGGCGGCGAGCGAAAGCGAAGGCCGTGTCGCCGCCGCCGTATTGGCTTTACCGCTCCGCCAGCGCATGGCGGTGACTCTCTGTTTTTATGAACAGATGACGCTTGCAGAAGCCGGTGAAGTCTTAAAGACCAGCGTGGGCGCCGTGGAATCACTGCTCCACCGGGCGAAGGCGACTTTGAAACAAGAGCTGCAGACTGCCGAGGAATGAGCGACAATCCCTAAGTGCGATAAGGCGAGTGCCATGACAAAACAAGACCTCAACTCACCAGACGATGCGCCCCTCAATGCCATGATGAATATGTGGCGGGCACCACCGGTATCGTCGGCGTTTGTTGCCGCGGTGACGCGTAAACTTGCGGAACAGACCGCTGGCGCTAGGTGGGCACCTGCTTGGCCTTTGTCGCCTGCGCGCTTAATCGCTGCCACCGCTTTGGCTTCTGCGCTGGGGTGTGCTCTCGGGTTCATTTTGCCGCTCACGGAAACCGCGGTGGATAGTGTCGACATGATTGCGTTGCTCTGGTGAGAGGGACATCGAAGTTTCCATGGAACGGCATATGAAGTGGATCGTCATTGTTTCGCTGCTGCTGAATGCGGCGCTGGTGGGTTTTATCGCCGGCCATGAGGGGCGCGGAGGTTTCCGCCAGCCCGGCGGGCCTTTCGCGGCTTTGCAGCGGCGCGATGGACCTGGAGCCACACGTCCCAACGCCGACAACGCAACGCGCGAAGCCTTGCGTGCGGCGTTCGAAGCCGAGCGACCTGCCATGGAGAAAGCTACACAAGACGCAATCGAAGCTCGCAACCGGAGCGTTGCGTTAATTACCGCCGAAACGGTGGATGCCCCGGCTCTGGATGATTCCCTCTCGCAGATGCGCACGCACAGCATCGAGGCCCTCGCCGCGTTTCACCGCGCCTTGCGCGCTGCTGCCCTGAAACTGGATGTGCAACATCGCCGCGGGCTCGGCCGCCTGTTGGAGCGCCAGCGCAATGACGCCCCCATGGGCGCCCTAGGCCCACCGGCCCGGGTAGGGGGCGATATGGGTCCCGGCATGGGGCCGCCACCAGGTCCGCCACCCGGCTCCGGCCCCTGAAGCATTCTGCGGCTTTTTTGCGTTGCACGCAAAAATCCGAAGATATTGATTATACCTTTTCGCACCTGCACTACTCCGCTAACGCGCTGCGGCGCGTAGCCAGTCTCCTTGCCTCGTGGTAGCCATTTAGCCAGGGCGGAGCCTTAAATCCGCTCTGCCCGCGCCACTCTAAGCCCATTATCCGGGAGTAGGTCTTGGGCTCACACAATTCGCAACAGGGAGATGACAATGTTCACGACCAAACGCGCTTATGCCGCGATGATCGCTGCCGCCGCTTTCGGTGGAATCGTCTGTGGAAACGTTTTTGCCGCCGATGTTGATAAGCTGGCTGTCACAACCAACAACACCGACATGAAGGGCGTCTACGTCGGTCAAGGTGAAGATAAGGCGGGTCTGGAACGTGCCGCAAAAATGGGCATCACCAAATATGAACCTGAAGGTCAGGAAGGCGGCATGGGCGCGCCCCAGAAGACCCTCATCGACAACGATGTCGTGAAGGTCAACCTGGTTGCCTTCAAAAAGGGCTTCACGCGTTCCGGCAGCATCAAGCGCCGCTATGACACCTTGCTGGTGTACGTCGACACCGGCCGTTATTCGATCATGGCAGGCGCCGGCGGCCCCGCCAACGCTAGCCCCGTGATGCAGCACTTGCTCCCAGGCAGCGCGGTATTCCATCGCAAGGAATCGATCATTTCTGAATCCCGCATCGATGAAGACTACCGCGTCCTCTTCGTGATGATGAAGCGCTAATCAACTTCTAAAATATAAGGAAAGCACTATGTTGAAGAACACCCGCCAGACCCTGGCCTTCGTCGCCATCGCCGCCGCCGGCATGATTGCTGGCAACGTTTTCGCGGCCATGGATCCCTTGGCCACAACCACCAATAATGCCGACGAAAAGGGTATTCACTTTTCTACCGGCGAGACGCCCGATCAAATGGCGGCTGCCGCGAAACGCGGCATCACCAAGTACGAAGACGTCGCCACGCAGGGCGGCGGCGGCGCGCCGCAGAAGACCCTCATCGACAACGACGTCGTGAAGGTCAACCTGGTCGCCTTCAAGAAAGGCTTCATGCGTGGCGGCGACCTGAAGCGCCAATACGACACGCTGCTCATCTACGTCGATCCGGGCCGCTTCTCAATTATGCCGCGCGCCGGCGGACCGAAAGAGCCGATCGTGCAGCATCTGCTGCCGGGCAGCACCGTGTTCCACCGCAAGGAGTCTATCGTCTCGGCGACGCGCATCGACGACGATTACCGCGTGCTGTTCGTGATGATGAAGCACTAGTCGTCGAACGCCGGCGTTCTTCACGCCGTCTTTCGAGAGCATTCTAAAGCCGGTTCGAGCCGTTCTGCCTCGAACCGGCTTTTTTCTTATTTCCGTCAAATGCTACCCCTTAGAAATCCTTGAAGTCATACCGGCAGGGCATGCCACGTTGCACGCCGCGACGGCTTCCACCTTCCTGAGGGCCGTGGTAGCCATATTATACAGCGGGGGTTACCCCGTTTGCGCGTGGCCGCCATGGATTGAGACCGCAGGTTCCAAGTCCAGGACGTGTCACGGTTTTACAAAACAGGGAGGGAAGTACTATGAAATTCCGTCAAACAACTAAGATCGCTGCGCTCGTGGTTGCTGCTGGTCTCAGCGGCGCCGTTGCCGGCAACGTCTTCGCCGCCGGTGCGGCTGGCGAAATCGGCGCGGGTCTGCAGGCTGGCCAGGGCGAAACCCCGGATCAGCTCGCCAAAGCCAAGGCGCTGAACATCACCGCTTACGAGCCGGAAGGCAAAGAAGGCGGCATCGGAGCTCCGCAGCGTACCCTCATCGACAATGACGCCGTGAAGGTGAACTACGTCGAGTTTAAGAAGGGCTTCGTCCGTCCGGGCGACGTGAAGCGCAAGTACAACACCCTGCTCGTTTACGTCGATCCGGGTCGCTACACGATCACCAAGGGCGCCGGTGGCCCGCGCGTGGAGAATCCGAAGCCCTCGAACCTGAAGCCGGGCAGCGCTGTGTTCCACCGCAAAGAGTCCATCGTCTCCGAAAGCCGCATCGATGAAGACTACCGCGTGCTGTTCGTGATGATGAAAAATTAAAGCTCGAGCTTCCTGAGCTTTTCGAGAGGCAAAGCCCTGGTCGAAAGACCGGGGCTTTTTCTTTTGGACCTTCTCGCACGCCTTCACCGTTTAAGAAAACAGGAGGCGCCTCATGATCCGCAAATTGAAATCAGGTCAGTACCGGCTTTATTCCCGCAAAACCGACGCCAAGACCGGCAAACGCCGCAATCTCGGCACGTTCCGAAGCCGTGCCGCCGCACAGAAACATGAACGCGAAGTGCAGTACTTCAAGCGGCACTAGGAGTGTGATTAACCGCCGAGCAGGGTTTTCTTGATCTGCGCCAACACCGCTTCGTACGGATATGGCTTCTGAAGCAGCGGTCCGTATTCGCTTTCGACGTTCACGGCTTTGTGGCTCACCCCAGAGGTTAGGATGATGCGCACATCCGGATAATTGTCGCGCACCCAGCTCGCCAGACCAAAGCCGTTCATTTCGCCAGGCATGTTGATGTCGGAGAACACAATCTCGATCGGCTCGCCCGCTTGCAGTACAGTCTGCGCTTCCTTGGCGTCGGCGGCTTCCAGGACACGATAGCCGCACTCGCGCAGATAGTCGGCAATGGACAGGCGAATGATAACCTCGTCCTCTACGACGAGGATCGTGTGCTTGCGTGCGTGCCCGTTGCCGGGCTTCGCGCCTTGGCTGCTCCCGCCCACCCCCCAATCGGAAGATGAATTATCCGAGGCGAGGCGCAACGCTGGAACCATGGACAACCCCCTAAAGGCTTGAAGCTAAGGACCTTCTACCCACTACAGGTGGGAACAACTGAGGTATAGATCGAAAGTTCCATACCTGTGTAAAATTTCCCGACACCTTTCCGAGTCATGTGCGGATCTAAGCCGGAAAGATCAACAAATTCATGATGTTAAAACATCATGCTGTTGACGTGAGCCAGACGACAAAGCATCGTAGCGCCAGGCGCTAGCCTTAGAGTAAGGGCAAGGCCGCGCTCGAAGACGGGGACACGAGGGGACATTACACATGGCGAGTTACGATTACGATCTGGTGGTCATCGGTTCAGGCCCGGCCGGGCAGCGGGCCGCCATCCAGGCTTCGAAGCTCGGCCGCCGCGTACTGGTCATCGAGCGCCTCAACGTCGTCGGCGGCATCTGCATCAACACCGGCACCATTCCGTCCAAGACGCTGCGAGAAGCCGTGATGCACCTTTCCGGCTATCGCGAGCGCGGGATTTACGGTTCGTCCTACACGGTGAAACAGCACATCACTATGCCGGACCTGCATTTCCGGACCGACCATGTCATCCGCCATGAGATCGATGTCACACGCCACCAGATCCAGCGCAATCGCATCGATCTAGCCGTGGCCACCGCACGCTTCACAGATCCGCACACCGTCTGCCTGCATGACGCCGACGGCCGTGGCCAACGCAGCGTGACGGCGGAGAAGATCGTCATCGCGACAGGGACCCATGCCACACGCGACAAGAAGATTCCCTTCGACGGCCAACGCATCCTCATCAGCGACGACATCCTGACGCTGAAGGACTTGCCGCGCACCATGGCGATTGTGGGCGCCGGTGTCATTGGCTTGGAATACGCCACCATCTTCCAGGCTCTGGGTGTGCGCGTCACCGTCATCGACAAACGCACGCATCTATTGCCGTTCATCGATCGCGAGATTACCAGCCATCTCGCACATCAAATGCAGGAACACCGTGCCACGCTGCGTTTAGGCGAGGAAGTGCAAGGCCTCGAGTTGACCAAAGACGACAAAGGCGAGCATGTGAAAATCTCGCTGGCCAGCGGCAAGCACATTATCACCGACAAAGCGCTGTATTCCATCGGCCGTACGGGCGCGACCGAAGGCCTCGGCCTCGACGCCGCAGGCATCAAACCCGATGATCGCGGCCGCCTGAAGATCAACGAGAATCTCCAGACCAACGTGCCTCACATATACGCCGTGGGCGATATCATCGGCTTCCCCAGCCTAGCATCCACATCAATGGAACAAGGACGCCTTGCCGCTTGTCACGCCTTCAACGCTCCCGCTGACTGCACACCGAGCTTGTTCCCATACGGCATCTACACCATTCCTGAAATCTCCACGGTGGGCCGCAATGAAGAAGAGCTCACCCAAGACGGCGTGCCCTACGAGATTGGCAAGGCGCGCTACAAAGAGATCGCGCGCGGCCAGATCATCGGAGACACGAGCGGCTTCCTCAAATTGATCTTCCACGCCGAGACCCGCGAGATCTTGGGCGTTCATATCATCGGCGAAGGAGCTTCGGAATTGATCCACATCGGCCAGGCGGTCATGGCCTTCAAAGGAACCATCGATTACTTCGTGAATACCGTCTTCAATTACCCGACGCTGGCCGAGTGCTATAAAACGGCCGCTTTCGACGGCATAAACCGGCTCGGGTAGAGGCTCTTCGTTTTGGGGCAACCTCGCGAAAATGTGAGGCCCAGAAGAGCCAAGATGCGGGGAGACAAGCCCTTTGGGCGTCGCTAAAATCCCCACCAACTTGCGGGATATGTCATCCTTACACGACCATAATTCACGCCATAACCGGCGAAGTTCCCAATTTTTTGATCACTCAGGGAGGATTGAGATGAGACCCCAGGCGCGTTTTGTTTCCATGTTCGCGGGCGTTGTGCTCTCCACCGCGACCATGACCCAAGCCATTGCTGCAGACAGCGTGTCTCCGGCCATCACGGCCGCCGTGGCCGATGCCGGCCGCCCCGACGCTGATAAGCAGCGCGATGCCGACCGCCGCCCTGCGGAAGTGATCACGTTTGCCGGCATCAAGGTAGGCGACCGCGTTGCCGACTTCATGCCCGGTGGTGGCTACTTCACACGCATCTTCAGCAAGATCGTCGGCCGGCGCGGCAAGGTTTACGCCGTGATCCCCGCGGAATCGGTGAAAAGCAACGCCAAAGCCGCCGACGGCATGAATGCCCTCGCCGCGGACCCGAACTACTCCAACACCATGGTCGTCATTACGCCCGTGAATAAGCTGGAGGTTCCAGAACCGCTCGACGTGTTCTGGACCTCGCTGAACTACCACGACCTCCACAACAAGAGCTTCGGCCCCGCCGATATGAAAGCTTTCAATGAAGCCGTGTTCCGCGCGCTTCGTCCGGGTGGGATCTACATGATCATCGACCACGTCGCTGAGCCTGGCCACGGCGCCAAGGACACAGAGGCCATGCATCGCATCGACCGTGCCACCGTCACAACCGAAGTGACAGCCGCCGGCTTTCAGGTTCTGGGCGAGTCCGACCTGTTGAAGCACGAAGGCGACGACCACAAAGGCAAGGTGTTTGACTCGAACGTGCGCGGCAAGACCGACCAATTCGTTATGCGCTTCCGCAAACCTTAAGTGGGTTTCACTTTGCGGCCTTAATCGTAAAGAAGTCCGACACATATCAAGAGCCCGGTGAAAACCGGGCTCTTTTTTGTTCCAGTGTGCGTCGCGTTTCGTCCTCAACCTTTCAGTGATTCCGATGCTGCGGCATCGAAACTAAACAGGGAACGCGTCGTTATCCCTGCACAACAGGTGAGGAGAACGGCCATGAAATACGCGCATCTCGGAACAACGCTCTCGGCAGCGTTTATCGCCGTTTCTGCCGCTGCCCTGTCCCCAGCTCACGCCGCCGCAGTGAATACCGTCCCAAAGCCGGCCGAGGGCTGCGATAAGTGGCATATGTCCGACGATGAACGTCAGCAATGCTATACGGAATGGAACGCTTCCGACTCGCCGGCTGACCGTTTGGCTGTTGAACGCAAGTACAACCATGCCGCTAAGGAAGACGTGAAGCAGGGCACGCCTGAACCATCACGCGCTCCCGTCGACGCAGCCGCGCTGGCCCGCGCGAAGATGCCGAAAAATACGTCAGGCAAGCCCGCGCGCGCGCCAGGGCAAGTGAGAGAATAAATGATTTCAAAGTAGCAGTGCGCTTCCTCCGCGGAAGCGCCAGACCGGCAGATGGGCCGCCTTAAAAGCGGCCCATCTCTATTTTTGAAGCTGCGGCAGAATTTCGCTGTCGAGCCAGGCACCAATGCATTCCGCGAGATGCTGATGCAATTTGGCGTTCGGGTGCGCCCCCTCTTTCAAGAGATACTCTTGGGGGGCAGTGCGTTCCAAGCCGCTGCAATCGTGATGTGGAAAAGGTTGATCCTTAAACACCGCTTCGGAAACGTGGCCGCGGTCATCCAGCACGACGGCTGCGAACATGATGCCCTTGCTCTTGGCAAAGTCGGCCAATTCCTTGACCACCTCGCGTGTCACGGGGATGGCTTCCTTGGCACTATTGTAGGCGACGGACTGAAGCCAAACATTGTGTACCGCTGTCACAGCAGCCGAACGGCCTTCCAACGGCCAATAGCCGATGGTTTCAAAGGGACGGAAGATCATTTTCTCGCCACGCAGTCGATAATGTGGCGGCGCAACATAGCGTCCTTCGGCGTCGGAAATGGCATAGATCCATGATTGATCCGCGACGTTGCGGAGCGTGTGCGCATCATCGAAAGCGAGCAGAATCAATTTTGGCTTCGTGCCCGTGTAAAACTGCTCATAAGCGCGTTTGGCCAGCAACAAGGCCTGGACAGTGGAATATCCCCCTGTGCCGAAATTCTCGAACCACATATTGGGATATCGCTGCGACAGGAGATAGGCAAAGCCCTCCTCATCTCGGACACCGTAGGATTGGGCATTGCTACCGCCTACAATCATCACCGGCGTCGACGTCTCGGCAGGAAGAGCTGCGTCTGCCCGCGTGGCGCGGCGGCTGAAACTCCAGAAGGTCATGAGGTCATGATCGCCTTCGAGGGAGCGCGATATGCCTTCCTTATTGATCCATCCCAACTCGGGGTCTGGCACGGACCAAGTCGTATCCGAGCCGGAAACAAAGAATTTATTGATGCGCGCTTCGCGAGGATGGAAGCCCGCGAGCCGCATGGCGCCTTCCGCCATGAGCAGTGATACTGCCAACGCAAGAACAAAGAGCAGAGAGTTCTTCATAGGCCCGCACTATATCGGCCCGGCCCAAGCTCGCCCAGGGGCATTCACAAATAGGGTGTGAACAGACGGGCGATATTGTTACGCAGACGGACGATATTGCGCACAGTCTGCACTTTCTTCAGCGATACAAGGTCTGACTGCTCCAGCAAGCTGTGGAAATGCGTCTCTAAGCGCTCGGCCATGCCCGCATCATAACATTCCAGGTTGGCCTCGAAGTTTAGGCGGAGAGAGCGCTGATCCCAATTGCTGGACCCCACCAACGACCACACCACGCAAGCAGCAGATGGACAAAGCGTGCATCAGCACTTCGTTGGGCAGGAAATAGGGCGTGACGATATGAATGCTTCGCTGGGCGAGCGCCAAAGCCCCGAGCAATATCCACAGCGTCCGTTGGAAATGGTTGTCCGGTCCATCGGGCACCACGCGTGCATATTGGGGGTGCCGAACCTGCTCTTGGTCGAACAGAACCGCCGGAAGTTGGAGATTGTTACCGGTCGCGAATCTCCAGTCTTCTTCGAAGATTGCGCTCATCTGCTCCAAGACAGGCCCCGCCACGCGAAAATGCACGTCACGGACAGTTTCGGTGGAGCGTGGATTATAGTTCCGGCAAATATTCATGCCGCCTATATAGCCGACGTTGCCGTCGATAATCATGATCTTGCGGTGATTGCGCAGATTCACGATGGGCAGGAATTTTAACCGTTGAGGAATGAATCGCGCGGTGGGGATGCCGGCGGCTGCCAACTTCACGTCGGCGGCGCGGGCCTTATTGCCGCTGCCAATCTCGTCCACTAGCACATAGACCGCTACGCCGCGCGCGTAAGCGTCTTTTAGAGTTTCCGCAACCTTCTCGCCGATATCGTCGCAATCGAATATATAGACCGAAAGGGCGATGCAGGTCTTGGCCGATGCGATGGACCGCATCATGTCGGGAAAAACTTCGTCGGCTCCGATCAAAGGCACCACAGTGTTGCCGCCCAGGAAGGGCGCATCATGGACGGCAGATTCAAATTGAAAGATCTGGCGCTGCTGGTGCGTGGGCAGATCCAGAAATGGAAGATCGAGATCCTTGAGCTGCGGTACATAACGCGCTTTTCGACCTCTGAGGCGGCGCGCCCGACGCTGTACGCGGTTGATGCCCAGAATCCAGTACATCAGCGCGCCGACAAAGGGCGAAACAACGACCAGTGCAATCCAGGCCGGAGCGGCGGCTTCGGTCTTGGTCAATAGAATGTGAGTGCAAACCGCCGTTGCAATGACGAGATGCAGCAAAAGCAGAATAGTCAGACCGCTGATTTCGTCCATGTGAAAGACTTGCGGATGCTAAGGCGCGTCGAGCATGTCGCGTACGGCCTGCGCGAGGCGCTCCAATGTGAAAGGCTTGGACAGCAGGCGCACATCGGCGTCGAGCGTGCCGTTATGCACCACGGCGTTGCGCGTGTAGCCTGTGGTGAAGAGCACTTTCAGATCAGGTCTGCGCTTCCGGGCTTCGTCGGCCAGCTGGCGGCCATTCATGCGCGGCATTACCACGTCGGTGAACAGGAGTTTGATGGTCGGGTGTCGGTCGAGAAGTTTCAAAGCCTCCTCCCCCCCATCGGCCGCGAGGACCTGGTAACCCAGGTCACGCAAACCTTCCGCTGTCAGAGCCCGCACCGCTTCCTCATCTTCCACCACGAGAACAACTTCATCATCCTTGGCACGCGGAAGCTCCGCACCGGACGGCGGGTTGATGGAGACGTCTTCAGCAGCGCCATGGTAACGCGGCAGATAGATTTTTACGGTCGCCCCGTGGCCGGCTTCGGAATAGATCTTCACATGCCCGCCTGACTGACGGACAAAGCCGTATACCTGTGACAATCCGAGGCCGGTACCTTTCCCAGCGCTTTTGGTCGTGAAAAACGGATCGAAGGCCTTGGCCAGCACTTCAGGTGGCATTCCCATCCCCGTATCGGACACGCACAGCAGCACATACTGGCCCGGCGGGATATCCATGTGCCGTCCGACATATCCTTCATCAAGGTGTGCGTTAGCTGTTTCGATGGTCAATTTTCCGCCTTCGGGCATGGCGTCACGGGCATTGACCACCAGGTTGAGAATGACCGTTTCCAAGTGATGGGCGTCCGCATGGACACGCCATAAGCCGCCGGCCAAAATAACTTCAGTCTGGATTGTTTCGCCCAACGTACGGCGCAAAAGGTCGGACATTCCCGAAACCAGCTTATTGGAGTCCAACGGCCGCGGCTCCAGGACCTGCTTACGGGCAAAAGCCAAAAGACGCTGCGTCAAGGCACCGCCGCGCATGGCGCCATCGACGGCGGCGCGCACGAACTCGCCGATATTGGTGTCGCCCTTATCCAGACGGCGCTGCATGATGTTGAGTGCGCCGATGATCACAGCCAACATATTGTTGAAATCGTGCGCAATGCCTCCGGTGAGCTGGCCGATAGCCTCCATCTTTTGGACTTGGCGCAGCTGGTCTTCGACTTTCTCGCGTTCATTAATTTCTTCGCTGAGCTTGACGTTGCTGGCACGCAATGCCTCTTGAGCAACTTCCAACTCCTCCTGGCGTATGCGCGAGCGACCCAAGAGAAAAATAGCCGCTGTCATGATGACAAACAGTGTTCCGTAAGCCAGAAGCTGCAGCCAAGTGGTCGTGATGGTGACATTGCGCCGCCGTATGTTCAGAAGATTGTCCTCTTCTGCGAGCATTTCCAGAATCTGACCGCGCACCTTGACGCGTGTTTCCGCGCCCTTACCGATGGGCATCGGAATTTGCATGCCGGGCTGATAACGACCCGCCGCTGCCGTCAATTCATCGATGCGCTCCTCCACCAATGCTTTGAGATCGACAACGTTTTTTTTGCTGAACTGGATTGTCGACCGTAAGACTTTTAAGGTCTGTGAGAGCCTTCGGCACGGCATCCCGCGCATCCTTATAGGGCTGCAGGATCTCGTCACTTCCGGTGAGGAGGTAACCTCGGACGGCTGTTTCACTTTCCTGTAGCAGGTTCATCAGGGAGGTCAGATGGTCTTTCACCACCTGAGTGTGGCGGACCTCGTCTTGAAGGGAGATGATTTGGCGGGTCACAACGCCCAGGACCAATGCGACGGCGACGAACACGATCGCCGGCACCAGAATCGGCTGCGCCCAACGCTTTAACCCGCCTGTTTCGACCATGCGCCGCTCTGATATTGCCCGATTGTCCCGTCCGCAGAATACTATAAAGGCCAACCCCGTCAGAACGATAGCCCAGACGGGTATGGCGCGATAAAACTCTCTTTGCGGTATTGTGGGGTCGATTCCCGCATCGAGGGAGCGAACCGGAAGCTTCACGCCGCTGCTTTACAAAAGGACGCGCGCGACACACCTAATAGAGAGTGACAAAACCCGGTCCGGTGCATTGAGGAGTTTGGTAAAGAAAAGACATGGCAAAAGACCCCTACACCGTATTGGGCGTGAGGCGCGATGCCTCGGATACCGAGATTCAGAAGGCTTTTCGCCGGTTGGCTAAAAAGTCTCATCCGGACCTTTTCCCCGGAGACAAGAAAGCCGAAGAACGCTTCAAAGAGCTGAACGCAGCCAACGATATCCTTGGCGATGCTGCCAAACGTGCACGCTTTGACCGCGGCGAGATCGATGCCGGTGGCGCGGAAGTGCGGCAAAACCCTTTCGCCCATGGGGGGTTTAGTGGTGGCGGTCGCCGTGGCGGTTTTGCCGGCGGCGCAGGTTCGCAAGGCGGCGGCTTTGCTTTTGACGATCTCTCCGACCTGTTCGGCGGTATGTTCCGGGGCGGGAACGCCCAAGGTGGTGGCAGTCCATTCGGACAAGCTGGGGCGCAAACCGAAGACACGCGTTTTGCGCTGGAAGTCGATTTCAGTGATGCTGCTACAGGCGCCAAGCGCCGCGTCGGTCTGCCAAGCGGCAAGTCGCTGGATATCACCATCCCGGCCGGCATCAATGAAGGTCAGACCATACGCCTCAAGGGACAGGGGACGACCGGTGGCGATGCACTGGTGGAGATCAAGATAAAACCGGATTCTACATACAGGCGTGAGGGACGCGACGTCCTTGTGGACGTGCCGATTTCCCTGAGCGAAGCCGTTCTTGGTGGCAAGGCTGACGTTCCCACGGTGCACGGTCCCGTCACAGTCACGATCCCGAGCGGGGCCAACACGGGCACGCGGCTGCGCCTCAAGGGCAAAGGCATCGCGGCGACCAAAAAAGAACCGGCTGGCGATCAATATGTGACGCTGAAAGTGACGCTTCCAAAGACGCCGGACCCCGAGTTGGAAGAATTCGTCAAAGCATGGTCGGCCAAGAAGCCTTATAATCCGCGCGGGTGAAGGCGCGCTGCCTGCGGCCAATGCAGGGAAGACTCTGGGGGATATGATGATGCGGGGCTATCTTTTCAGCATTGCGATGCTTGGTGTACGGCGTCAGCGCCTATGGGACCGAATTGGGGTGGTGAGTTAAGGAGGGTTTTGGTCTCATCGCAGTGACGGAGGAACGAAGATGAGATCAAAACCCATGACCACGAAGGCGCCTGCTGAGCGGGTGCTCAAGGACATTCGCC
>CANJBL010000028.1 GCA_947472795.1 Fidelibacterota bacterium
CCCATTCGGCGCTCGGCTATAGGCCGCCGGCGCCGGTGACCTATAGCCCGATTCCAGTACCACTCGAACAGAGCCAAATCATGCAGTAGACTAACATCACGACTGGTACAGAAAATCGGTCAGGTCAACCCACTACATCCGGCAGCGTCGCCGGGACACAACCGGGACACTGGTTACCGCCGTATACGGTAAGTCATTGAAAAGATTGGCGTCCCCACGGGGATTCGAACCCCGGTTACCGCCGTGAAAGGGCGATGTCCTAGGCCTCTAGACGATGGGGACGCAAGCGGGGCCTTCGAAAAGGCTCCGCAGGCTGGGCCGTTGGAGGGGCGGTGATAACGGGTGACGCTCTATAAATCAAGCCTTTCCAAGTGCCTGGCGGATTTGGCTTTTTTCTGGCCAAAACGCCGCTTTTTTGCCGCCGGGCGATCCCGCCCATGGCTACCGCCCGCCGGGCTGCCCGGCCGGGGCCTGCCCGCATTGTCAGCGCTGGCGACTCAGCACGTCCATCAGTTGGGCTGTCACTGCCGTCCAGGAGTGCTTTTCCGAGATCAGGCGCACGGCCGCCGCCGGATCAATGCCCCCGGCCCGGCCTTCGATGAGGGCCGTGAGTTGGGCCAGGAAACTCTCCAGATCCGGCTCGATGAAAGTATCCGGGCCGTTGGACATAGGCGCGCCGTCGATGCCGAGCGCAAAGCTGTCGTCGCAATAATCGTCCGTTGATCCACCCTTGGTGATCACAACGGGAATTCCACAGGCCGCCGCTTCCAGCGGTGGAATGTTGAAGCCCTCTGCCCGGTAGGGTGCCGCATAACAGTCGGCGGCGCCGTACAGCGCGCTCAGCTGATCCAACGACAGCGTATGCGGCATGTTGATGATGGACGCGCGCACATCCTCGGTCACCACATCCGGGCGGGTTTGCATGAGCTCGTTGAAGATTTTGTCCGCCCGTTTGGAATAAAGCCCCGAGGATTCCTTCAGGATCAGGCGCACATGTTTGTAGCGCTGCCGCAGAAGGGCATACGCGAAGATCAACAGGTCCGGTCCTTTGTTGAGCGGCATCCCGCCGATGAAAAGCATGGCGAACTCGCCATCGGCCAACCCGATGTTCTTGCGCACGCGGGCCCGGCGCTCGGGCGAGGACGGCTTGAAGATGTCGCAGTTCACGCCGTGCGGCACCACGGCCACGCGCGCCTCGGGAAAGCCGGCTTTCACGAAACCGACCTTCGACCAGCGCGAGGGCGTCACGATGGTCAGCGCATTGTTGCGCACGCCCTCGTCCAGCCCGCTGGTATCGGCATCGCCATCGATGTTCTGAAACTCCGAGGTGCCGAAGACAAACAACCGCCCCGCCTTCGGTGCAGAGAACCGGTAGGGGCTGCTGATGCGGTAGACGATGTCGGCTGCGCCCGCGTCATCCGCCGCCGGAATCGATTGAATGCGCCGCAACCTTTCGGCATCGAAGCCCGACGGGTTGCGCTCGGGACTCCAGGCCGCATTGTAGAACGGCATGTCACGGTGAGAGATCGTCAGCCCGTCATAATCCAGCAGTTCCAGAAGCTGGTACTGGTTGACCATGGCATAGGAATGATTGATCCCCCGCCAGCCCTCCACACGCAAAGACGTCATCCCCAAAACCCCATGCGGGCCCAAAAACCACTGCGCCACCGGCGCACGAACCGGAGTGTCACCAGCCCCACACCCCTAGCGTACCTATTCCAATTGCCCACCGGCGCGCAAGTCGTCCCCCCGCAAACCCGCCCGAAACTTCATCGCCGGCAGGGTTGCCACAGCCCCCGGCCCGCGATACAGACGGTGAGGTCATCCTTCATTTCAGAGATCGGGCCTTAAGCCCTGGGCAGTACATATATATATGAGCAACGCGCAAACGAAGCCCTCCACCACGCCTGTCAAAGTCCGCGTCCGTCTCTCCACGGAACAGGATATGCCGGCCATCCAGGAAATCTATGCCCATTACGTCTCGCTGACGACGGCCTCCTTTGAAGAGGAACCGCCCACCGTGGCCGAGATGACGGCCCGCTGGCAGCGCGTGCACTCCCGCGGGCTTCCCTACCTGGTGGCAACCAAGGGCAAGCGCGTCGTGGGCTATGCCTACGCCGGCCCCTTCCGCGAACGTTCCGGCTACCGCTACACCATCGAGGATTCCGTCTATGTGTCCGAAGACTTCCGCGGCCGCAACATCGGCAATGCCCTGATGACGGAACTCATCGAGCGCTGCACGGCCCTGGGCTTCCGCCAGATGATTGCCGTCATCGGCGATTCCACCAATGCCTCATCCCTCGCCCTGCACAGCCGCCACGGCTTCTTTGTCGTGGGCGCGCTCAGTTCCACGTGCTTTAAGTTCGGCCGTTGGGTAGATGCCGTGCTGATGCAGCGCATTTTGGGCGATGGCGACAATTCGCTGCCGCCGAAGAACCCCGGCAAGCGCCGCAAACCTTCAAAGCGATAACTGACAATAAGAGACAGCCGACAAAAACGGGTCCGCTCAATCTTGAGGGGCCCGTTTTCATTTGGAGCATTTTAGGGAAAAGTGGAGACCGGTTTTCCCGCTAAAATGCGGCCAATCAAAATTTTAGAGCGCGATCACAATTCAAAAAGATCGCGCTCTAAATCTGATGAGTGCTTAGCCGCCCATCTTCACTTTCTCAGCGACAAGGGCTGCATAGTCGATGAACAGTTTATCTTTGGCGTTTGTGCACGCCTTAATCAGCGCGCCGGTCAACGCCGGTTTGTTTTCGATGTTGATCTCCAGGTCCGGCGAGCTGACATTCTTGAATCCCTGGATGAAGGCAAAAGCCCACATCTCCGCCAGGTCAGCCGTGGCCGCACCCGACGATGCGCCGGCTTTGGCGTCCAGATGCTGGCCGCAGGTATAAGTGGGCGGTGAAAATTGGCCCATGACCACTTTCGGCAATTTATGCGGCTCGGAGGCGATACTCTGCAATGCGATGGCTAGAATCGGTGCCTGCGGCACTTCCTTGCAGCGGGTCTCGATCAAGGTATCGAGGGCCTGCGCATCTGCCACGTCTTCGCTGAATTCCAGATTCCCTTTGCCTTTGTAGTAACCGGCCAGATATCCCAGGATCCACATGTGCGCGATGTCGGTCTGCATGCGGCCCATGGAGGCATCGCCAAGACCATTGGTGTACTGAAGGCAGCTGAACGCTCCGCCCGTGAATTCCGTCGGGGCCCGTGTCGTGCCCGCCGCGTGCGCCGTGCCGGTCACACCCCCAAGCACACCCACGAGCACGGCCAGCATAATTGCCAGACTCGCGCCAAGTTTAGTCAAGCTTCGTAAAAGCTTCATGATCCGCCGCCCCCTCTCTCGTTCGCCCCAGTCTCACGCGCCCAGACTTCGTTCGCCTAGGCCTCCACGGTGACACGCAGCGCAAATGCGGTCAACCGCGGGAAGCCTGTGGCGTACGGCCTATTTCTTGGCCTTGGCGGGCGGCGCGTCACTCTTCACCAGTGAGACGACTTGGCATTCCCTATGATCGACCATGATGGCGCTGAACTTGTCGAAGCTGCCATCGGGCTCACTCACAAATCCGATGTGCGTGGCGAAATCCAGGCCGATGCAGCGGCCCATCAGTTCGGCGTGGTACCATTGCCTGTTGCGGCCTTTGATGAACAGTCCCTTGTCGCCGTCGGCATGCCAATCATCGATGCCGCCAAGATTGACAAAGTTGATGCGCGCTTGCTCCGGCTTTTGCTCCTGTGCAAAGGTGGATGCCGATGCCGGAAGCAATGCCAGGGTTAGGCCCGCCGCATACAAACCTGCTTTCAGAAAAGTCATGTCTCTCTCCTATATGGAATACGTCACCCATCGTACCGGCCGAGTGGGACAGGATAAAGGCAGCGGGACTGCCTCAATTGCCTTAAAAAGCTCAATTTCAAAGAGCTCTCGTTTAAAGAGAGAGCACCGCATCATCTATGATGAGCTGCGCTTCCGTGCGGCCCTGCCAGGTATCGGCGCGAATACAGCCGGCCAGATGTAACCGCCGCCCGGCCGCTGTCAGTAACATGTGCCCCAATTCGGAATCGGCGCTGTTAAAGGCGATGGCTTTCAAGCGGCCACCCGCCCGGCCCGTCAGGAAACAGCGCACATGGCCCGAGCCTACGACGTCCGCCTTGCTCACCAATGCATCGAGCACAGCGAAGCGCGGCTCGTCGTTGCCCGAGCCGAAGGGCGCAACACATTCCAACTCCGCCACCAGATCAGCCGTCACGGCAGAGACCGCGAGCGCGCCATCAATGGCGAGCGACGGTGCCAGCGCTTCGCCTTGAAGCTGTCGGCGCACCTCCGCCTGCACATGTGCGATCAGCTCGGCGATTTTATCCTCGGTCACGGTGAAGCCCGCGGCCATGGCATGACCGCCCCCGCTGAACAACAGGCCGGCATCGCGCGCGCCCAAAATCGCGCGTCCGAAATCCACGCCGTTCACGGACCGTGCCGAGCCCTTGGCCATGCCGCCGTCCAGCGCCACCACACAGGCTGGCCGGTCATAGCGCTCGCGCAAGCGCCCGGCGATGATGCCGATAACGCCGGCGTGCCAATCCTTGCCGACGGCGAAAATCACCGGATCGTCGGACGCACCGGCGCTTTCAACCTGCTCAATGGCCTCGTGCAGCACGGCGGCCTCGATCTCTTTGCGCGCGACGTTGAATTCATCCAGACGCAAGGCCAGCCCTGCCGCTTCGTCGGCATCGTCCGTCGAGAGCAGCCGCGTGCCAAGGCCCGCTTCGCCCACACGGCCGCCTGCGTTCACGCGCGGACCCAGCAAAAAGCCCAAATGATAAGCTGTCGGTTTGGCATCGATGCGGGCCACACGCGCGAGCGACGTCAGGCCCGCGTTACCGCCGCGCCCCATGATCTGCAAACCCTGCACGACAAAGGCGCGGTTCAAACCCTTCAGCGGCACCACGTCGCAAACGGTGCCGAGCGCCACAAGGTCGAGCAGAAGCCGCAGGTCAGGCTCGGTGATGCCTTTGCGCGCGTACCATCCATCTGCGCGCAGGCGCCGGTTCACCGCCACCGCCAGCAGGAAGGCCACGCCAACGGCCGCCAGATGCCCCTGCCCGCTCGCATCATCAAGGCGGTTTGGGTTCACCACGGCCGCCGCATCCGGCAAGGCAACGTCGGCTTTGTGGTGATCCACCACAATCACCTCAAGCCCCGCCTCTTTCGCCGCGCGCAAGGCCGCGAAAGCGGAGATTCCGCAATCGACGGTCACGACAATTTTCGCACCTTGCTCACGCAGCTTCAGCAGCGCCGGCACGTTGGGACCATACCCTTCCAGGCGACGATCAGGGATATAGACGCTGATCGCCACACCGATGCTACGGAAGAAACGCGTCAGCAGCGCCGAGGATGTGGCACCATCCACGTCGTAATCGCCGAAGACGGCAATGGTTTCGCCCGCGTCCACCGCTGCGGCAATGCGCGCGGCCGCCAGATCCATATCCACCAGAGTGCTGGGGTCGGGCATCAAGGATTTCAGCGTCGGGCGCAGGAAATCTTCGGCCATCAGCGCATCTATGCCGCGCGCCGCCAGCACGCGCGCCACCGCGTCGGAAACGCCCACACCTTGCACAAGTGCGGTCACCTGGGCGTCCGCGCTCGCGCGCAGGTCCCATCTCCGGCCGAGGACCGATCTGGCGACGCCGAGGAACGGCTGTTCAGGTGTGCGGGCGGCCCCAGTATTCAAAATAGTGTACCCAAGGCCGCTGCTATTTGCCGTCGTGTTCGAATTGATGGTGCGCTTCGATGTAACGGATGGTGTTGGACTTGGAACGCATCACCAACGAGTGCGTGACGGCTCCACCATGGAAGCGGCGCACGCCCTTCAGCATGGGGCCCGTGGTCACGCCGGTGGCGGCGAACATCACGTTGCCGCGCGCCAGATCGAGGATGTTGTATTTGCGGTTCAGGTCCTTGATGCCCCACTTGCGCGCACGGGCTATCTCGTCGTCGTTGCGAAACAGCAGGCGTCCCTGCATCTGGCCGCCGGTGCAGCGCAAGGCCGCCGCCGCCAGCACGCCTTCAGGCGCGCCGCCCGAGCCCATGTAAATGTCGACACCGGATTCAGCCTGCGCTGTGGCGATCACGCCCGAGACGTCGCCGTCGGTGATGAGCATGATGCGCGCTTTCGCCGCACGCACCTTGGCGATGAGTTCCGCGTGGCGCGGACGGTCAAGGATGCACACCAACAAATCTTCCACATCGGCCTTCTTTGCCTTGGCAAGATTCCTCAGGTTCTCTTCAACCGAGGCGTCCATGTCGACAACGCCTTCCGGCAGACCGGGTCCTACCGCCAATTTTTCCATGTAGACGTCGGGCGCGTTGAGGAAATTGCCTGCCTCCGCCATGGCGATGACGGCGCAGGCATTGGCGCCGCCCTTGGCGGTGATGGTGGTGCCTTCCAAGGGATCGAGTGCGATGTCCACCTTCGGTCCTTCGCCCGAGCCAACCTTCTCACCGATGTAGAGCATGGGCGCTTCGTCGCGCTCGCCTTCGCCGATCACCACCGTGCCGTCGATATTGAGGCTGTTCAGCGCTTTGCGCATGGCATCTACCGCGGCTTGGTCGGCGGCCTTTTCATCTCCACGGCCCATGAGGCGCGAAGCCGAGAGGGCGGCCGCTTCCGTCACACGCACGGTTTCCAAGGCCAGATTGCGCTCGAGCACGTTGGTGAAGGACGCATCAAGTTGCAGCGACATGGCGAAGCCTCGGTTCAGGAGCTTATTTCAGGAGGGACGGCGATATTGAAGGCCGCCCCGGGGAATGGCAACTGGGAATGGCAACTGGCAAACCATTAATCCAGGTTCTCGATCCGCATCATATGTGGCGGCTCCATCAGGGCCGCATTGGCCTGCAAGCGTTTCAACGCCTTCTTCAGGTTCAATTCCTGCGTCTTGTGGGTGATGATGACCACATTCACATTGGCATTCTGTGTCCGCCCGCGCTGCAGCACGGATTCCATGGACACGCCTTCGTCGCGGAAGATGCCGGCGATATCGGCGAACACGCCGGGGCGATCCGTCACCAGCAGCCGCACGTAGTATTCGCCCACATGCTGGTCCAGCGGCACCGACGGCAGAATCTTCAGCTCACTGGCCGGCACACCAAACGTCGGCACGCGGCGCCCTGCGGCGATGTCCATGATGTCGGCGACGACCGCCGAGGCTGTGGGCCCAGCGCCCGCCCCCCTGCCCTCGTAAACAGACTTACCGACAAAATCACCTTCGGCCACCACAGCGTTGAAGACGCCTTCCACACCGGCCAATGGCGCTTCCGGTTTGATCAGGCACGGATAGACGCGCTGGATCACACCGCCGGTCTTGGCGTCGCGCTCGGCCAATCCGATCAATTTGATGCGGTAGCCAAACTCCTCGGCATACTGAATGTCCAAGGACGACACCGAACGAATGCCTTCAATGTGCACCGACTTGATATCCACCTCGGTGCCGAAAGCCACACTGGTGAGAATGGCGAGCTTATGCGCCGCATCGACGCCGTCGATGTCGAACGCCGGGTCGGCCTCGGCATACCCCAGGTCTTGCGCTTCCTTCAGCACGTCGGCGAATTCGCGTCCGCTCGCGCGCATGGTGGACAGGATATAATTGCAGGTGCCGTTGAGGATGCCGGTCAGACGCCAGACCGTGTTGCCGGCCAAACCTTCGCGCAAGGCTTTGATGATGGGAATACCGCCCGCCACCGCCGCTTCGAAGTTCAGCGACACGCCTGCGGCTTCCGCGGTTTTAGCTAGCGCCACGCCGTGATGCGCGAGCAACGCCTTGTTGGCCGTCACCACATGCAGCTTGCGGGCCAGTGCGGCTTCCACGCATTTGCGCGCCATGCCTTCGGCCCCGCCGATCAATTCCACGATCACATCGGCATTGGCCTTGCTTGCCATTTCAGCGGCATCGTCGAACCAGGCCACATGACCCAGCGACAGCCCTCGGTCCTTGGTCTTGTCGCGCGCGGAGACAGCGACAATCGAAATCGGCCGCCCACAGCGTGCAGCAATGGCCGCGCCATTGGCCGCCAAAACTTTCACGGTACCGGCGCCGACAGTGCCAAGGCCGGCGATAGCGATTTTTAGCGGTTGGTTCTGGGGCTGGTTCACGCTCATGATGCCACGGCCCGTGATAACGGGCCGCCACCTTTTGAATCAAGCGCGTTTACCGCGCTCTTCTTTTCAGCGGCAGCGATGGCAGCGCCGGCATTGCCCATGAAGGTCTTGATGCTGCGCACAGCCTGACGGATGCGGTGTTTGTTCTCGACCATGGCGATACGCACATAGCCTTCGCCGTTCTCGCCGAAACCTGTGCCTGGGGCGACAGCTACTCCGGCTTCAGTCAACAGCAGTTTGGAGAATTCCAAAGCGCCCAGATGACGGAACGGCTCGGGGATCGGCGCCCAGGCGAACATCGAGGCTTGCGGCACCGGAACGTGCCATTGCGCCTGCGCCAAACCCTCGATCAGCACATCGCGGCGCTCTTTGTAGATCGCGCGCGTCTCGGCGATGCAGTCCTGCGGCCCGTTCAAGGCGGCGGCTGCCGCCACCTGGATCGGCGTATAGGCGCCGTAATCAAGATACGATTTGATGCGGATCAACGCGTTCATGAGCACGGGGTTGCCCGCTGCAAAGCCGACGCGCCAGCCGGCCATGCTGTAGGTTTTGCTCATGGACGTGAACTCGATGGCGATGTCCTTGGCGCCTTTCACCTGCAGCACCGACGGCGGTGGATCGATATCGAAATAGATTTCCGCATAGGCCAGATCCGACAGGATCCAGATCTCGTGATGACGGCAGAAGTCCACGACCTGTTCGTAAAATTCCAGGCTCGCCACCATGGCCGTCGGGTTGGACGGATAGTTGAGGATCAACGCCACGGGCTTCGGCTGCGTGTAAAGCACCGCGCGCTCCAGGGCCTTCAGGAACTCCTCGTTGGGTTCAAAGGGCAGATAGCGCACGGACCCATCGGCAATGATGAAGCCGAACGGATGAATGGGATACGCCGGGTTCGGCGAAAGGATGATGTCGCCGGGGCTGGTGATGGCCGATGCCAGATTGGCCAAGCCTTCTTTGGAGCCCAAGGTCACGCAGACCTCTTTGTTCATATCCAGCGACACACCGAAGCGGCGCTCGTAGTAATTGACGAAAGCCCGGCGCAGACCCTTGATGCCTTGCGAGGCAGAGTAACGGTGCGCTTTCGGGTCTTGCGCCACTTCGCACAGCTTATCGATGATGTGCTGCGGCGTCGGCAGATCGGGGTTGCCCATGCCAAGGTCGATGATGTCCTCACCGGCGGCGCGTGCCTTTGCCTTCATCGCGTTCACTTCCGCGAAGACATAGGACGGCAGGCGCTTGATACGATGGAACTCGGTCTTCATGGGATACCCTTGGGGTTTCTCGCTGCGGAGACCGCCCGGCGCTCGCTTAGGCGGTTCCCGCACTCTGACGGATCATTTTGGCCAACCTGTGGCCAAGATAGGCAACCGCCGAGGTTTTATGTGTTAGGGCCGTTCTTATTTCTCGCGGTCCAAAAAGACCTCTGTCGGGCCTTGGATATTGTCGGCCCCGACGAAAATGTTGGCATGCGACACGCCCAGGCGTTCCAGTTCTTTTGCCGCCATGACAGCGCGTTCGGCACCGCCCGTGCCATGGCCCACCACACGCAGCACGCCGCGGCCTCGGGCGTCGATCTGCACGCGCGCCGCCGTGTTCAGAATTTTACGGTCGGCGGGCGTCAGGCTGTTGTTGGTAATGGTCAGCGTGCCGGTCAAGCTCGACTGGTTGAACCGCGACGTGGGCAGTTCTGCCAGCGATCGGTAACCCGCCAGGGCGGAGCCGGTCACGGTCGGGGTCGCCGCATCGGCCGAGCGGCGTGGCACCGCGCCGGGCGCCCGCGGACCCACATCCGACTCAACCGTCGGCGTGGCCACAGGGGCAACGGCGGCCGTCTGCTGCTCTTCCGGGCGGACAGGCGGGGCGGCGGCGGTTTTGTCGGCCAGGTCCTTCAGGGCATCCGGGGTGTCCACCAAGGGGCGCACGACCACCGGCTGAGTGCGCCCACTCTGATCGGTGTAGCGGGCGTTGATACGGTCGGCCACGAGGCCCTTTGTGGTTTCCTCGCGGGCCTCTTTGGTGGTGGTGGGTGCCGGCACTTTGGTCGGCACGGTGTTGATGTCGGGCGCGCTCTGGGACGAAGGGGCGGGCGGGGCCTGTGCACTGCTCATGGCCCCAAGCGCCCCACCGGAAACAAATCCGCCGCTGCTGGCTGGCTGAGCAGAAGCCGTCTGCTGGGCCGGCGCGTCGGCTTTCGCGGTGTCCTTACCGTGAGAGCAGGCTGCCAAAGCCATGCATGCCGCTGCCGCGCCGGCCATGAGAAAGGCGTGCGATCCTGGGCGTTTGGCTTTGGTCTTGCAGTTCACGATTATCACCATATTTCAATATATTATAATAATACGCTCATATCTTAGATGGAGTATATCAGGGCACTCCTGACCTATCCAGACCGGGCGTAAAGTCCTTACGACAGCATCGCCCGGAATGTGTTGGACATCCCTGCTCCATTTCGCGCCTAATCCATACTCTGAGTGCTCCCGCAAAAAAATCAAAAAAAATGCTGTCGCACCGCCTTTTAAGAGCCATTCCCCCGGCCCATCTCACCCTCAGGCATTGCCCGTAAGGATCCACCCCACGATGGCTCAGAAGCCCGTACCTCCCGAACCCGCGCCGTCCCCCGGCGACGGCGATGACTGGGCGGCCATCATGGCCGGGATCGCAGAGCGCTCCCAGCGGCTCATGACCGAGTTCCTGACCCGTAATGCCACAGGTGGTCCTTCGGCTGTCCCAAACCTCGGCATGGGCGATGCCATGAACCTGGGCACCGCTTTCATGGATCTCACGGCCAAGATGCTGGCCGACCCCCACAAGCTCATGGATGCCCAGTTCAACCTCTGGCGCGACACCATGGAGCTTTGGCGGACCACCACGCTCCGGGCTTTCACCGGCACCGATACGCCGGTGGCCGCGCCCGAGCCCGGCGACCGGCGCTTCAAGGACGAAGCCTGGCAGCAGAACCAGGTCTTTGATTTCATCAAACAGTCCTACCTGCTGACCTCCCGCTGGATGCAAACGACCGTGCACGACGTCGAGGGCCTCGATCCCCACACCCAGCACAAGGTCGATTTCTTCACCAAGCAGTTCGTGGATGCCCTCGCCCCTACCAACTTCGCCATGACCAATCCGGAAGTCTTGCGCGCTGTCATGGAGAGCAAGGGCGAGAACCTTGTGCGCGGGCTCGAACATCTTTTGACCGACCTCGAGAAGGGCAAGGGACGCCTGCGCGTCTCCATGACCGACGAGACCGCCTTCACGGTCGGCGTCAACGTGGCCGCCACGCCGGGGAAAGTTGTTTTCCAGAACCGGATGTTCCAACTCATCCAGTACACGCCGACGACCAAAGAAGTGAAGGAAACCCCGGTCGTCATCATGCCGCCCTGGATCAACAAGTTTTACATCCTCGATCTGCGCGAGAAGAACTCGCTGGTGAAGTGGCTCACCGATCAGGGCTACACCACCTTCATGGTCTCCTGGGTGAACCCCGATGAGTCCATGGCCGAGACGTCCTTCGAGGACTACATGCTGGAAGGAGCCATCGCCGCCAAGGACGCTGCCCTTGCCGCCACCGGCGCCAAACAAGTGCACATGGTGGGCTACTGCATCGGCGGAACGTTGCTCGCCGCGACGCTGTCTTATCTCGAAGCCAAGAAAGACAAATCTGTCGCGACCGCCACATACTTTGTCGCTCTCACCGACTTCAGTGAGTCCGGCGATATCGGCGTCTTCATCGATGAAGAGCAGATCACGGGGCTCGAGAAGCGCATGGATGAAGCCGGCGGCTTCCTCGATGCCGCCGACATGGCGACAACGTTCAACCTCCTGCGGGCCAACGACCTCATCTGGTCTTTCGTGGTGAACAACTATCTTCTGGGCAAGGAGAACTTCCCCTTCGATCTGCTCTACTGGAATTCAGATTCCACGCGCATGCCGAAAGCCATGCACAGTTTTTACCTGCGCAATATGTATCTCGAGAACAAACTGGCAAAGCCGGGCGGCATCACGTTGGGGGGCGTTCCCATCGACCTCACCAAGGTCAAGGTGCCGAGCTACATGATCAGCGCGCGCGAGGATCACATCGCGCCGTGGATGTCCACCTACGCCGGCACGCAGCTCTTCGGCGGGCCAACGCGCTTTGTACTCTCGGGCTCCGGGCATATCGCGGGCGTGGTCAATCCACCGGCAGCGCAGAAATACAATTATTGGACTAACGCCAAGAACCCGAAGACACCGCAGGCATGGCTGCAAAGTGCGACGGAACATCCCGGCTCATGGTGGAGCGATTGGGATGCATGGCTCACACCGCAGTCGGGCAAGATGGTCCCTGCCCGCACGCCGGGTAAAGGCAAACTCAAAGTCATCGAGGATGCGCCAGGGTCTTACGTGAAAGCGCGCGCGGTTTAGATTCACGATCGTCCGAGACGAAAGCCCACACTCGTTGTCGTCCTGGGCGAAAGCCCAGGACCCAGGATGACGCGGGACCTTTAACCCTTCGCGATCTGCTCGCGGTATTTACCGCCAAGCACGGCATATCCCACCGTGCCCGCTTCCATGCCGGCCAACTCTTT
The DNA here is from genome assembly GCA_947472795.1 of Fidelibacterota bacterium. GTDB lineage: Bacteria > Pseudomonadota > Alphaproteobacteria > Rhodospirillales > Rhodospirillaceae > SHVO01. The sequence continues at coordinate 12,722 of CANJBL010000028.1, forward strand.
CTCGTTCAGATCGCGCATATACTTGGCTGGCGTTCCACCCCAAAGCTGGCCCTTCAACACGCGCTTGTTGGGGCCCAGCAATGCACCGGCCGCCAGCATGGCCTCGCCTTCGACCACCGCACCGTTGAGAATCGTGGCGCTCATACCGACAAAGGCGCGATCTTCCAAAACGCAGCCGTGGATCATGGCCATGTGACCGATGAGCACATCTTCGCCGATGGTCGTGCCGCGCCCGGGCTCACCGCCTTTGGCGCTCTCCACATGCACAACAGTGCCGTCTTGAATATTAGAACGCGCGCCCACGCGAATGAAATTGACGTCACCACGCAATATGCAACCGAACCAGATGCTCGCCTTGGAACCGATCACCACATCACCGATAATCACGGCGGTGGGCGCAATGAAGGCGTCATCGGCGATCGTCGGCATGATGCCGTTCCACGGCATGATCAGCGGTCCAGACATAGCCTTCTCCTCTTACAAGCCCGCCGCTTCCGGCAGGCCAAGCATGATGTTCATGTTCTGCACGGCCGCCCCCGACGCACCTTTGCCCAGGTTGTCGAACTGCGCCACCAGACGCGCCTGTCCGCCATCATTTTTTCCAAAGACGAACAATTTCAGGCGATTGGTGTTGTTGAGGTCTTCCGGCGGCAAGGTCTTCACCTTGGCGCTATCTTCCAACGACACCACCTCGACGAAGCGCTCGCCCTCGTAAGCTTTCTTCAGTACCGCATGCACATCCGCCGGCTTCAAGCCCGGCTTCAGCACGTCGAGATGCAGCGGCACCTCGACGATCATGCCTTGCGCATAACGACCCACCGACGGCGCCATGAAGGGCCGGATTTTTAACATGCCGTACTTCTGGATCTCCGGCACATGTTTGTGCGTCAGATCCATGCCGTAGATGCGGTACGGCACGTTTGTATAGGTCGGATCGCCGGTGTTCTCGAACTCGGTAATCATGGCCTTGCCGCCGCCCGAGTAGCCGCTGATGCCATTGATGGTCACCGGATAGTCGGGCTTCATCACACCCGCCGTCACCAACGGCCGCAGCAATGCAATCGCGCCCGTGGACCAGCACCCGGGGTTGGACACCCGGCTAGCAGCCGCAATCGCCGCGCGCTGGCTCTTGTCCATTTCGGGAAAACCAAAGGTCCAACCATCGGCAACGCGGTGCGCTGTCGAAGCATCGATCACCTTCACCGCCGGATTGTTGATGAGCGTCACGGCTTCTTTCGCCGCATCGTCCGGTAGGCACAGGATCACAAGGTCCACGCCGTTCAGCTTCTCGGCGCGCGCGGCAACATCTTTGCGCTGCGCCACATCGATGGACACAAGCGCGATGTCGCTTCTGTCTTTCAGCCGCTCGCGGATCTGCAAGCCCGTCGTGCCGACTTCGCCGTCTATGAAAACTTTAGGCGTCATGACTCATCACTTTACTGCACAAAGAAAAAGAGCGCTCCGGGTGACCCGAAGCGCTCTTTGAACTCGCACGGTACGTGCGAAACGGTTAGCGCTTCGAGAACTGGAAGCTGCGGCGCGCCTTCTTGCGGCCGTACTTCTTGCGTTCGACAACGCGCGGATCGCGCGTCAGGAAGCCGGCAGCTTTCAAGGCCGGGCGCAGGGTCGGTTCGTAGTAGGTCAAAGCCTTCGAGATGCCGTGACGCACGGCGCCCGCCTGGCCCGACATGCCGCCGCCGGAGACGGTGCACACCACGTCGAACTCGTTCGCGCGATTGGTCACGCCGAAGGGCTGATTGATCATCATGCGCAACACGGGGCGCACGAAGTAACCTTCGAAGGTGCGGTCGTTGACGGTGATCTTGCCTTTGCCCGGCTTGATCCAAACGCGGGCGACCGCGTTCTTGCGCTTGCCGGTGGCGTAGGAACGGCCCTGCTTGTCGCGCTTGGGCTCGGCCTTGGGCGGGGCGGCAGTGGTGGCCGTCTTCAGGTCCGCGAGAGTTTTTGCTTCAGCCATGGTGAAAGTCCTTTAGGGCTTGTTCTTGCGGTTGCGGGCAGCCAGATCCAACTTTTCAGGGGTCTGGGCTTCGTGCGGGTGCGCCGCGCCGGCATAAACTTTGAGCTTCTTCATCTGCGCGCGCGCCAAGGGGCTGTCCTTGGGCATCATGCGCTCGACCGCGCGCTCAACCAGGCGCTCGGGGAATTGACCGGACAAGGTGCGCTTCGGTGTATGTTCCTTCACGCCGCCGACGTAGCCAGAGTGCCAATAGAAGATGCGCTGCTCGGTCTTGCGGCCGGTGAGCTTCACCTTCTCGGCGTTGATGATGACCACATGGTCGCCGGTATCAATGTGCGGCGTGTACATGGTCTTGTGCTTGCCACGCAGAAGGCCCGCCACGATCGCCGCCATACGTCCGAGGACGATGCCTTCGGCGTCGATGAGGATCCACTTCTTCTGCACTTCCGTGGGTTTTGCTGAATGTGTGCGCATGTTCTTCTTATCCTTATAGGGAGCGCGCATTATCTTCAGGAAGCTTTCAAAGTCAACGCCAAGAATGAAGCAAAATCAGTGGCTTCTGAATACGGTATTATAGTACCGCTCCACAAAGCCCACCCCTGCTATCCCTTTGGAATCCCTAGCGCGGCATAAACCCAGATCGCCGCGCCTTCCTGCCCATGGGCTGGGACGGCCAGATACATGCGGTTATTGCGGGGCACGAATGGCGCCGTATGAGCCAAAGCCGGCGTGCTGACCCGTGCTGTCAGGGCCGGCTGCGCGAAACACAACACGGCGACGAGGCAGCCAGCCAACGCGCCGCCAACAATGAGCGATATTAAGCTGAAAGTCGGAAATGGGGCGAGTGACGGGACTCGAACCCGCGACCCTCTGGACCACAACCAGATGCTCTAACCAACTGAGCTACACCCGCCATAACAAGGACTTGGGCTTCAAACCCACCCCGTTAAGCCATATTCCGGAGGGCGCTAGGTAACCCCTTCCCTGGAACCCGTCAAGTTAGAGCATGTTCCGGAAAAGTGTGGGCGGTTTTCCGATCCGCTTAGCGGACCGGCACGCCCAATTGCGCCAACCGCGCGGCCGCGCCATCCGGGTTGCGGATTGGGTTTGCAGGGCGCTGCGGTGAAGCACTGCAATCAATGAGCAGGATGCTGGAGGGGGGGCGTTTTGGAACCTCGAGCTTGAGCGTGTGCGCTTGGTCGATGTTGAAGAACCTTCGCATCATTTCCAGGTACTGCGCCATGCTCATGAAAGTGCCGATCAGGCGATTGGGCGCGACGAGATCCTGGAAGGTCTGTATCTTTCTCGAAGCGTAATAAGCCTCCATCTCCAGAAAGACATTGCGCGAAAATACCCAGCGCCGCTGCCCAAGTTGGGCAATTTTTTGATATGATTCCGTCAAATTGCGGAACAGGTAATCCACACCCATACAAAAGATGACATCGAATTTTTCGCTGCTCGTCGTGGCGAATGTCTCAAGGTCCTTATTGATAACCCTGAACTTCGGATAGTCCTGCTGCAGGAAATTAGCGATCTCCGCGACGGGTTCCAAAGGCGACATGTTGATGTCCTTGGTCCCAAGCATTTCTGTAAGGTAGTGCTCCAGCACACCAATGCCGGCGCCAATATCCAGATAGGAATCTGTCAGCGACAATTTTTGCCGCTGATGGATCAAGTCCAGGACGGCCTTAATGGACGGACCGTGTTTCATCAGACTTGCCTCTTTGTCCCTGCCCCACGAGGTCAGGCTGTAGTGAGACGTCCTGAGTTGCATGTGCTTGGCTTGCGAGAACTGCTTGAACACGACGCCGCAGGAGCGGCAGAAATGGAATTCGTCATTAGCGTACGGTACGCGGGCTGAGTCGGTTGAAGCGCAATACGGGCATTCCATGTGTGTCATCCGGTAGTTAGAAGGTTCGTCGCGATCTTAGCTATCTTGGAAAGGCCAAATTTGCCTTCAATTTTTTATGGCGGAATTGCCAAATTGCCTAATAAATAGGCACCGTGGTCCCTTCTTAAGCAGTTTAGCCGGCAAAATACCGCCCGTTTCGCTGGAAACACTGATTCTCCCGCATCTCATTCTAGCCCCTGGAGTTGGCACGGCTTTTGATAGTATGTGCGGGGCCATGGGATGGATGCCGCCCCGGCATCCCTTCCTCATGTATTCCCTAAAAGGCGCGTACCGGTATGAAAAAAATCGAAGCGATCATAAAGCCCTTCAAGCTGGACGAAGTGAAAGAGGCTTTGCACGAAGTGGGTTTGCAGGGCATCACCGTCACCGAGGCCAAGGGTTTTGGCCGCCAGAAGGGTCATACGGAACTTTACCGCGGCGCCGAATACGTTGTGGATTTCCTTCCCAAGGTGAAGATCGAAATCGTCATGGACGACAACATGCTCGACCGCGCCATTGAAGCGATCCAGAAGGCCGCCCACACGGGGCGTATTGGCGACGGCAAGATTTTTGTTTACAGCATCGAGGATGCGATCCGCATCAGAACCGGTGAACGCGGTGCCGATGCTGTCTAAGATCAAGCGCCGGAAAGAATACTCCGGCCAAGACTAATAAGAACGGGGACGATAAATCCTTCATGAGACCTGGGGCGCTGGCTGAAAAGCCACTGCGCCCCCGAAAACGACAACTAAAAAACATCAACCACCGATAACGGCAGGAAAAAGAGATCATGTCCGACGTCAAAAAAATCCAAGAGCTCATGAAAGAAAAGGAAGTCAAATACGTTGATTTCCGCTTCACCAACCCCGCGGGCAAGTGGCAGCACACCGCGCAGTGGATCGAAACGGTCGATGAAGAGATGCTGACGGAAGGCATCATGTTCGACGGTTCCTCCATCGCCGGCTGGAAAGACATTTCCGAGTCCGACATGCAGCTGAAGCCGGACCTCTCCACCGCGGTCATGGATCCGTTCACGGCGCAGCCGACACTCGTGCTGTTCTGCGACACCTACGAGCCGGCCACCGGCCAGCTCTACAACCGCTGCCCGCGCGCCATCGCCAAGAAAGCACTCGCATACATGGAATCGGCCGGCGTGGGCGACACCGCCTTCTTCGGTCCCGAAGCCGAATTCTTCGTGTTCGACGACGTGCGCTACTCCACCGCGCCGAACAACATGTTCTTCTCGATCGACAGCGAAGAAATGCCGATCAACGACAGCCGCAAGTATGACGAAGGCAACCCGGGCCATCGTCCGCGTCCCAAGGGCGGCTACTTCCCTGTGGCGCCCGTCGACCAGTGCCAGGATCTGCGCGCCGAGATGGTGTCGGTCCTCGCCGACATGGGCGTCAACATGGAAAAGCATCACCACGAAGTCGCTCCTGCCCAGCACGAACTCGGCATCAAGTTCGACACGCTCGTCAAGACCGCCGACAACATGCAGCTCTACAAGTACGTCGTGCACATGGTCGCGCACTCCTACGGCAAGACCGCGACGTTCATGCCGAAGCCCATGTTTGCCGACAACGGTTCGGGCATGCACGTGCACCAGTCCATCTGGAAGAAGGGCAAGAACACCTTCGCCGGTTCGGGCTATGCCGATCTGTCGGAAACCTGCCTGTACTACATCGGCGGCATCATCAAGCATGCCAAGGCGCTGAACGCCTTCACCAACCCACTCACCAACAGCTACAAGCGTTTGGTGCCGGGCTATGAAGCCCCCGTGCTGCTCGCCTACTCGTCGCGCAATCGTTCGGCTTCGTGCCGCATTCCATACGTGTCGAGCCCCAAGGGCAAGCGCGTCGAAGTGCGCTTCCCCGATCCGGGTGCGAACCCCTACCTCGCTTACGCTGCCATGCTCATGGCCGGCCTCGACGGCATCAAGAACAAGATCCATCCCGGTGACCCGATGGACAAGAACCTTTACGAACTGCCGCCTGAAGAACTCGCTCAGGTTCCGACGGTCTGCCGCAGCTTGCGTGAAGCGCTCGAATCTCTCGAAGCCGACCATGACTTCCTCACGCAGGGTGATGTCTTCAACAAGGACTTCATCCAGTCCTGGATCGACCTGAAGATGCCGGAAGTGATGCGCATCGAAACGACGCCGCACCCGATCGAGTACGAAATGTATTACAGCGTTTAGCGTCCTTCCCGGCGCGGTGACTTTCACTGCGCCGGATAAGAAGGCCGCTACTTTGATATTTGAACACTTCCCGACCGGAAAACCGGTTCCCACTTTTCCGGGACGTGTTCAGACTTCCTGCGACTCTATCGGAGTCCATCAGCCCCGCTGGTTCGCCAGCGGGGCTTTTTTTGTGAAAATTCGTGCCAGGGACGATTTAATTTCGCCGCGCGCGCGCGAGAATTCGTACCAGGGACAAATTAAGCTCGCCGCACGGATGAATAAGACACAGTATCCACGGCAGGACTATCAGGGGACGTCAAATCACATGCGTCAGTACTCAATTGGGCTTTGCTTTGTCGTGGCGACGCTGACGGCGTCGCTTTCACACGCGCAGTCTTCCCGTTCAACCGCGTCGCTTAAGAAACTTCCTGATGCGCCCATCGTGATGGACAGCACAGCGCGCTCCCCCAGCGGCGCGCCAATTCCCGGGCCTCAATTTCGCGTCAGCGCAATAAAGGGTTTAGTGCGGCCATATGCTATGGCCTTCCTGCCAGATGGCCGTATCCTCATTTCCGAACGTGCTGGTCGCATCCGCGTTGTTGCCAATGGCAAGGTAGATGCGCAATCGCTGTCCGGCGTGCCTGCGGTGTTCAGCACTGGCTATCGGGGCATGAACGACCTGGCGCTGCACCCGCAATATTCCAAAAACCATTACATATATTTTACTTACTATAAGCCTCACCCGACTGATCAGACACTGGCGCAAGCTGTGCTCGCACGCGGGAGGTACGACGGCAGTCATGGATTGGCAGACGTGAAAGAGTTGTTTGTGGCCGACCGCTGGGTTGCGGGTCCTTCGGCGGCGAAAATACAGTTCGCAAATGACGGCACTCTCTTTCTCGCTTTAGGTTTTGCCGGCGCCGCGGGAACGACGCCGGGAATCGCCAATCAAAACGATGCTCAAGACACAACTTCGGTCTACGGCAAAATTCTCAGGCTTAAAGACGACGGAAGCATCCCCAAGGACAATCCCTTCGTAGGAAAGGCGGGGTATCGCGGCGAAATTTATGCGCTGGGCATACGTAACGCGATGGGCATGGCGCTCCACCCACAAACCGGCCAGTTGTGGGAAACCGAGAACGGTCCCCAAGGCGGTGATGAACTGAATATCATTCAAGCCGGAAAGAACTATGGATGGCCGATTATCTCCTACGGCCGGGCTTATAGCGGCGAAAGTAATGGGGCGAGCGGCCCAGATACCTCACTGGTGGCAAAAGACGGCTTAGAGCAGCCGTTGCTGCAATGGTCGCCTTCTCCAGGACTGGCAGCGCTTACCTTCTACACCGGAGAGAAATTTCCCGAGTGGAAAAACAATGTGTTTGTAGCCGCGTTGGTTGGCGAACAGATTCAGCGCATTGCATTCAACGACAAAGGGCTTCCTGTGCGCCGGCAAGCACTGATGACCGACTTGGGCCAACGTATCCGCGATATTAAAGAGGGACCCGACGGTCTCTTATATGCACTCACCGATGAGGACGACGGCGCGCTCCTTCGCATCGAACCCGTAAAATAACGTCGCGTGGGAAATCCTGTGGAAATTCGTGGAAATTCGTACCAGGGACGAATTAATTTCCGAGACAATTTCCGCAAAACAAAACCGCCGCCCTTCAGTTTGAAGAGCGGCGGCTCCGATTTGGCAATCGCCTTGCGGCGACGGCGGTTTTAGATGTTGCCGTTAGACCTCGGGTTCATGCCGGGGCCACAGATTTGAACATCGTAGCCGGCCGGATCCTTCACGTGGAAGCTGTCTTCGGTGTCGGGGCGCGGATCAAAGCCGCGATCCTTCAGCGCCGCTTCGACTTTCTTCGTGTCCCAATCGGCAATGGTGAATGCCAGATGGTCAACGACGGGCTTCTCAACAGGCTGGCGCGAATTGCGCACGAGCATGAACGAGTCACCGAAGGTCATCTTGCACTGGGTGCCGTTGTCGCTGTGGGCTCCGGTCGTCATGCCCAGGATGCCCGTATAGAAATCGCGCGACGGCGCATAGTTTGTCGTCGAGTAAGAGATGTGATTGACGAAAAGCGCCTTGAAGAGCGGCTTGGAAGCCGGAGCGGCGGCGAACGCAGGAGCCGCGGCAGGCGCGCTCACCATGCCGGCGGCCACACCTGTGGCCAAACCTTGCACGAGTTGGCGGCGTGAGATTTTCCCGTTTTCGAATTGCTGCAGCAGACCGTCGATAATTTTATCCATGGAAGAACTCCCGTTGGAATGAGCGGCGAAAAACATGATGTTGCGAAAGCGTGAGGCCTCCCCAGCCGAAGCAAGTCGTTCACGCCATGGGCAAACTAGATCATCTTCCCCGTTTCCTCGCAATCGCCAAAGCCCGTCCAGCGCGGCGCACACCGCACGCCCCAGCGGCTCTATGTTTTCTGCTCATTCCCATATGCTTTCCGCTCATGTTGTGAAAAACCGCAATTCCTCTCCCGAAATTCGTGCCAGGGACCATTTACCGCGACGATTTACCCCTCACGCCCCTTAATTCCCCGGACCAATACACAAGAGACTGATAGCGTGGCGGGACGGGACCGACGTCATGCGCTGGAGGAGAATTTGTGAGATATGCTTTTGGGATCGGCGCGATTTTATTCTTCGCCCCATGCACTGCGGCATTTAGCGCACCTACATCACAAGAGAATTCAGAACTCGCGCAAGAGGTGGAGAGGCTTGATAGCCAACTCTTCGGCGCCTACAACCGATGTGACTTGGCAGCCTATGGCCAATGGTTCTCGTCAGACGTCGAGTTCTATCATGATGACGGTGGCGTCACCGTAGGTCGCGATATCATCTTGGAAAACACGCGGCGTTACATCTGCGGCAAAGTAGAGCGCGTCCTCGTTCCGGGCAGTCTCAAAGTTTATCCCATCAAGGATTATGGCGCTCTCGAAGAAGGCGAGCATACCTTTCGTTCTTTGGCGCAAGGCCAAGGCGGCGGCATTGCAAAATTCGTCATCGTATGGAAACACATCGGCGATGCTTGGCAAGCAACCCGCGTTATGAGCTATGGGCATATGCTCGATCCGAAAGCAACTCAGTAGCTTATCGTTAATGCTCTGAGACGACTTTGACGGGCTTTAATTCGGCTTAATGCGGGATCTCAAAAGATGAAAAATCTGAAGTATTCCCCTTTAAGCTCTGGAAAGTTTTCATATTGTCATTATCTCTTTGCCGTCGGGAACGCGTAACAACCGACCGCAATAAGGGGTGGCACCATCATGCGCTTTCTTAAACTCATCGTATTCGGCGTGATGCTTTCCCTTGCCGTGGATCCCTCCTTTGCTTTCGCCCGCGCGGGCGGCCGCGCCAGTATGGGCAGCCGAGGGGCGCGCACATATACCCCGCCCCCCGCGACACGCACCGCCCCGGATGTACGGCCCATTGAACGCAGCGTCACGCCGGTGGCGCCGCCGCAGGCTCCTGCACCGAACGTGGCCTCACCGGGTCTCGCGCAGCCGGGCTACACACAGCCGAGCTTCGCGCAACGCAATCCCTTTATGACGGGTGTGTTGGGGGGATTGGTCGGCGCCGGCATCGGCGGCATGCTTTTTGGTCACGGGTTCGGCGGATATGGCATGGGTGGCGGCATGGGCGCAGCCGGCGGCCTCGGTCTGCTCCTACAGCTTTTGATTCTGGGTGGCATCGGCTGGTGGCTATACACGATGTTCCGGGCGCGGGGCGCAGCTCCCAACTACGCACAAGCTTCTTTTGAGCCTCAGATCTATGCGCCTCAACCTGCCGCACCCCCGCTGTATGCCACGCAGGCTTATCCCAGCGGTGGCCAGGCCATTGGCTTCCACGCAGCGCATGCGCCGCCGCCGCCCACGCCCGACGAGATCGGCATAACGCAGACTGACTTCGATGAATTCGAGCGCCTTCTAACGGCCGTGCAGCAAGCCTGGAGCAAGAGCGACATCGCCGCGTTGCGCCGCGTGGTCACGCCGGAAATGCTGTCGTATTTCTCCGAACAGCTGGCCCTCAGTACGAGCCGCGGCGTCGCGAACACGATTACAGACGTCAAGCTCGAGCAAGGCGATCTGGCTGAGTCCTGGCAGGAAGGTGCTGTGGATTACGCCACCGTCTCTCTGCGGTTTAGTGCGCTGGATTACGATAGCGACGAAAGTGGCCGTGTGGTCGAGGGCAGCGCCACCGCGCGCACCCAGGCCACCGAGACATGGACCTTCATGCGCCAAGGCGATGGCGGCCGTTGGTTGCTGTCGGCCATTCAGCAATAGGCCAGTTTCAGGTCTTGCTGCGGGAAATCCTGGGGAAATTCGTGCCAGGGACGAATTAATTTCGTGTCAACGCCGGAGACAAAATGCATCGGTACGCCGGAGTAAAGATGCATCAGTGAGGCTGGCAGGAAGGCCCCCCGCGGGGGGCCTTCCTGCGTTTCGCGATCAGGTTTGGCTGGCGTCGTCGGGGGCGTTACGGGAGCGCCGCTTGC
>CANJBL010000029.1 GCA_947472795.1 Fidelibacterota bacterium
AGCACTACAACACCAAGCGGCCCCATTCATCGCTCGGCTATAGGCCGCCGGCGCCGGTGACCTATAGCCCGATACCAGTACCACTCGAACAGAGCCAAAACATGCAGTAGACTAACATCACGACTGGTAAAGAAAATCGGTCAGGTCAGAACCACTCAGCGGCAGGTCGGTGAGGCCGGCGTCGTTGATCACCAGGCGCTTCTGGCTGTAACGGTTAACTTCCACCAGAACCTCGTGAAGTGTGGATTGATCGAAGAAGAGTTGGCGCGAACGCCATGCGGCGGCCTGGGTCGGCGCCAACCGCTGGCGGACGGAAGGTTTGCCTTCCGGAAACAGGATCACATCGCCTGCAGACAACGCGTCCGCGGGGATATGAGCATCAGCTTTTACGCCAACGTTCACATGGCCTTCAACAACGGCAACCGACACCGCAGCTTCATGAGAATTGACGTTAAATTTCGTGCCGGTGACGGCGATCTTGCGCGGGCCCGCGGCCACGACAAAGGGCTTACTTGCATCGTGCTGTACATCGAAGAATGCTTCGCCGCGTTCCAGGATCACTTCACGCTCGTCGCGCGTGAATGCAATGCGCACAGCTGAGTCGGCATTGAGGGTAACCGTTGAACCATCAGGCAGCACATAGCTGGTGATCTCGTTGACGGCGGTGGCGGTGCTTGCATCGTTGTCGAGCGTCGGCAGATCCGTGCCTGCTCTTTGATGCAGTGTCCATAATCCAACCACGAGCACAACGGCGATGGCGGCAATGCTGGGCGAGAGTGCACCGGCTACCCAGCGCGGCGTGTCGTACCATCGGCTGGCGGAGAGGGGTTCGGCTTCCGCGTTCAACCGGTTCAGCTCATGGCGCGCGCTCGTACTTGTGTCCAGCTTGCCTGCCAGAAACCATGCCATCCGCGCCTGCGCCAATTCGGACCTGTGGGCCGGATCCGCGCTCTGCCAGCGTTCGAAAGCATCCTGCTCCTCTGCCGATACATTGCCGGCATTCAGGCGTGCGACCCACTCGGAGGCGGTTTTGGGCATGGGCGTGAACATGCTGGATGTCAGGAATTCACAATGTCTTTGAAGACATCGCCAAGGGTCGTTTTGATGTGATCGAGGGCGCGTACCATATCGCGTTCCACTGTCCGTGTCGAAATACCCAGGCGGGCGGCAATCTGTGTAAACGAAAGATGCTCGACATGATGCATTAGAAAAACTCTGCGTGTTGAAGGCTTAAGATTTTTCAGTTCACTCTCGATGAGGCGCACGGTCTCCCGCCAATACAGGTCCGACTCTTCCTCTCTACTACGCAAGGTTTCACTGTCTTCCGACAGCCCAACGTGCTGCTCCCTCTGTCGCACCTGATCGCGCCGGTGCTTATCGCGCACCACGTTCAAAGCGGTGGTGAAAAGGTACCCGCGGGCATCGTCGCGCAAGTGGCCGCGCTTCTCTTGCTGCCAAACGTTCAGGAATGCTTCTTGGGCGCAGTCGTCAACGTCGGCGGTGTTCTTGAGATATCGGCCAAGAAAACGGCGCAAATCGTCGGCATAGCGCAAAAATAGCGCTTCCATCCGTACAGGCGGTTTGCCTTGCGACGACATAGCGGTGCCGGGGGTTCTGCCCAAAGGCTGCTGAGTAGGCCCCAGAATAGCCGCCACCGCAATGGGGGCCGTCGCTCCACGGGAGGGTGCTTTTTTGGCGCTTTATCTGGAAAATGGAGCGAAGGTGGTGCCTTTAATACCCCCACTCAGAGTCAAATTTTATATTCCTACCTTTTACGAGACTGACTAAACTGTAAGCTCACAAACATATTGGGGGGTAAGCCCGCGCGCGCGTCGTCACATTACATAACCAAGACAAGTTTTTGACGGGAGGGCACAGCCACAACCCGAAAAAACGCGAAGCTGTTTTTGAAACCAAAATTCGAGGGGGAATGAATGTTGTACTCCAAGATAGCTCAAAGCCGTCTATCACGTGCCGATCACCTGGCCGCTGCCAGCATGATCGCGCTCTTGGCGGCCATGCCTGTCACCGCCATTGCCGCTGATGCCCAACAGGCCCAGGGCAGCCCAGTTGAAGAAATCGTTATCACCGGCTCGCGCATTATCCGCGACGGTTATGAAGCGCCCACACCGCTGACAGTCATCGATTCCGCGGCACTGGCGCAGCAACAGACAACGTCCAATATCGCTGAAACCATCAACACCATGCCGGTCTTCGCCGGCGGCATGACGCCGAGCCAAGGCGTCGGCAGCCCCAGCGCGCAGCAGGGCGGCTTGAACACCATGAGCCTTCGCGGCATGGGCGCCAGCCGCACCCTGGTGCTGCTCGATGGTCAGCGTTCCGTCGGTTCGCAGACAGCAGGCGTGGTTGACGTCAACAACTTCCCGCAGCAGCTCATCTCGCGTGTCGATGTGGTCACTGGTGGCGCTTCTGCCGTGTACGGCTCCGATGCTGTGTCCGGTGTCGTGAACTTCATTCTCGATAAGCAGTTCACCGGCGTGAAGGGTGAAGTCTCGGGCGGTTTGACCACTTATGGCGATGACGGCAACTATCGTATCGCATTGGCGGCGGGCATGCCCTTCGCCAATGGCCGCGGCCATATTCTGCTCAGCGGCGAGCTCAACAAGAAGTATGGGATTTTTTACGGAGTCGGTAACCGCGACTGGGCGCGCTCGGGCATTGGCATCCTGACCAATCCGGCTTACGGCACAGGCGCGGGTCAAAGCACAAGTGTTCCTGAATATCTTGTGCGCAACGATGTCGGTTTCTCCGCGGCCACCAAGGGGGGCATGATTTACTCCGGACCTCTTAAGGGTATTGCCTTTGGACAGGGCGGCCTTCCCTACCGCTTCAACTACGGCCCGCTGGTCAGCGGCATCTATATGTCGGGCGGCGACTGGGCCTCGACCATGGTGCGCGCCGACTACATCTCCCTCGATCCCGTGGCGTCGCGCAAAAACGCCTTCTTCCGCGCAGCCTATGACGTCAGCGACAATGTGAACGTGTATATCCAGATCGCCTGGAACAGCACCTTCGACGACAACTGGGGCTTCCCCGCCTATCAAGCGGGCAACGGACCAACCATTCTCTCTGGCAATCCGTTCATTCCGGCCTCTGTGCAGACGCAGATGACGGCCCTGGGTGTCACGTCCTTCCAGCTTGGCACCATGAACCTTGATCGTCCGATCATCGGTTCGCGCTCTACCCGCCAGGTGAACCGTAACGTCATCGGCGCCTCGGGTAAGTTCGACGCCTTTGCAACGCCGTGGTCGTGGAACGCGTACTTCCAGAACGGCTACACGCGCATCTCCTTCAACTCCACGGGCGTTGCGCGTAAGTCCCGGTTCACTGAAGCAATCGACGCCGTCCGTGATCCAGTAACCGGCGCTGTCGAATGCCGCTCCAAGCTCAACAATCCGTCCAGCACCTGTTCGCCCTGGAACCCCATGGGTCTCGGTGTGAATACACAAGCTGGTCTCGATTACATCCTGGGCGGCAATGGCGGTGTTGCACACGTCAACCAAAAGCCGTCACAGAACGTGTTCTCCGGCTCGGTCACAGGCGAGCCGTTCAACAACTGGGCCGGTCCCGTCTCTGTGGCCTTGAGTGCCGAACATCGTCAGGAAAAAGCGGTCTCGAAGCCTGATCCGGTCGCGATCCTGGGCGATTGGTGGGCGGGCAACTATCAGCCGTTGGATGCCAAGTATTCCGTGACCGAAGGTGCCATCGAAACAGTGGTGCCCTTGGCCAAGGGAACGTCCTTCGCCGACAACTGGGATTTGAGCGCTGCCTTCCGCGGGACCAGTTACTCGACGTCCGGTTATGTCTCGACATGGAAAGTCGGCACTACCTACGCACCGATCCCGGACATCAAGCTGCGTGTCACGCGCTCGCGTGATATTCGTGCGCCCAACCTCGACGATCTTTATGCTTTCCAGGTGGCGGGCTTCTTCACGGCGCTGGATCAGCAAACCAACTCGTCGCCGACGTTCCAGCTCTACCGCAACGGCAATCCGAACCTGCGTCCGGAAAAAGCCGACACCACGGATATTGGTATCGTGCTGGCTCCGACCTTCCTGCCGGGCTTCACCGCCTCGGTGGATTGGTGGGATATCAAGATGAAGGACGCTATCGCCAACCCTGGTCTCTCCGACATCTTGCGGTTCTGCTTTGAAGGCCGGACCGAGTATTGCGGCAACATCACGCGCACGAATGGGATTGTGACCGGTCTCATCCAGTCGCCGTTCAATCTCGCGCAGCTGAATACGCGCGGGATCGACTTCGAAGGCAGTTACCGTATGCCTTTGTCGGATATCAGTGGGGGCATGAATGGCGACATCAGCATCCACAGCAATGCGACGCTGTACCTGAAGAGCTATACCAACAACGGCTTGACCACGCCGACCGACAACGCCGGCCAGAACGGCACCAGCACGGCTCCGCCGAGTTGGCGCTTGACGACGACGTTGTCGTATACGTTGGACTCACTGACCACCGCGCTGACGGCACGTGCTGTCAGCGCCGGTACGCTGGACAACTCCTGGGTTACCTGCTCCAGCGGGTGCCCGACGTCCAACGCCACCCATCGTACCATCGACAACAATCATGTGCCGGGCGCCTTCTATATGGATGCGTCCATCAACTATGGATTTGATGTCGGAAATACGCGCATGGAAACCTTCCTGAACATCCGCAATGTGTTCAACAAGGATCCGGCTCTGGTGGCCAAAAGCGCCGATCAGTTCGGTTACGTCTCTCCGGACACCAACGTCGCCATGTACGATATCTTGGGCCGCGTGTTCCGCGCGGGCGTGCGTTTCAAGATGTAGGTCTTAGGCCGACATTCAAAAGCGGAAGAGGGGGGCTCAAAGCCCCCCTCTTTTTTTGGCGGAATTGCATCTGTTCGCAATGCAGCAAACACACAATGATGTGACAAATAGTCTCTTTTTATTTCCCTCCCCCGGGATAAGATTGGGCAGCATTTTCAGGCTGGGGGGCCACCTGTCTGCGGATGTTTCTGCTACGCAGTTTTTATGAAAAGGGAGAACTCTATGCGCTTTGCAAAAACCTCATATGTTGTGGCTGCTGCCGTTGTCGGCATGCTGGCTGTGGGTGCCCAGGCGGCTGATGCCCCGCCGAACCCCAAGGACTTGACCATGGGCAAATGGCAATTGAACGCCGCCAAATCGAAATTCGGATGCACCGAGGCACCCAAGGTCTCCATCCGCAACATGTTCGATGCCGGCTTCGGCATGATGGTCACGGAATGGACGGGCACCCGTGCCGACGGCAAGCCGTTCGACACCCGGTATGTGTGGCGTTACGACGGCGAGAAGTATCCCGCCGGCCTTGGTCCCAACCCGGCCAATGAGAAGTCGGAGTCCATTGCCTGGAAGCTGGTGGATGCGCACCATGTCACCTTCATTCACTACGACCAAAAGGACAAGGTGACGCAGAACCTGAAGCGTGATGTTTCGGCAGATGGAAACGTCATGACCCAAGTCACCGAATACGTCGGCCGGAACTGCTCAGACGTGCAGGTTTTCGAGCGTCAGTAATTGGCACGCCGGGCGGTACCGCCGCGGCGCATATGAGACAAAAGGAGAGCTACAATGCGTTTTGTGAAAACTACATCTGTCCTCGCCGTCGTCATCGCCGGCATGCTGGCGACTGGCGCGCAAGCGGCGGTGACCCCGCCTGATACCAAGGACTTCAGCAAAGGTGACTGGGAACTGAACGTCGCGAAATCTAAGTTCGGCTGCGGTAAAGCGCCGCAGGTGTCCAAGCGTCACATCATCGACGCCGGTTGGGGCATGACTTTCGTGGATTGGACGGGCTCTCAAGCCGACGGCAAACCGTTCAGAAGCCGTTATGTGTTCCGCTATGACGGCCAGGAGTATCCGGTCGGCATCGATCGTCCTAATGCGCGGGAAGCCATTGTTTACAAGCTGACCAACCCGCACCGCATCGACTTCACGCACGTCGACAAGGAGCACAAGGTCACCTCCACCTATTACCGGCAGATTTCGGATGATGGGCAGACCATGACCCAGTCCAGCAAGTTCACGGGCCGGGATTGCGAAGACCTGCAGGTCTTTGAACGCCGCTAACTGATTTTACGCCGGGGCAAAGCGCTCCCGGTATCTTGAACAAGAGGGCCCGGGCCGGGTTGGCGCGGGCCCTTTTCTATTTCCATGGAATAACAATGCATTACCTTCTTGTTTTCCTACATTGCTCGGGTATCGACGAGGGCGTGGATTAACACCAGTGCCTATAGGTGTTTGCCGAAATATGTCATGATGCCGTCACGTTGTTTGATCCGGCATTCGCTTTGTGGAGGGGCTTATGAAGGTGTTTGGACGCGCGGCGGCCTTTGGCATCGCCTTGGTTGTTTCCGCTCCCGTTTTTGCGGCGGATAAAACCGCCATTCCTTTGAGCACGCCGCCTGGCATCACTCTGGTGGATGTCGTCAAGACCATGGGCAACGCTTCAGATTCTTACCTCTGGCGGCGCCTCGGCGATGCCAGTGGTCGTCCTCTCTATACCTCCAACCAGGATGCGGGTGCTCTTAAACCCACGTGCACCGGTGAGTGTGCGAAGGAATTCACACCGTTTGTCGCGCCCGCGGGCGCCATGGTTTTCGGCGACTGGAGCGTTGTCACACGTGATGACGGCGTGAAGCAATGGGCCTATCAGAGGCAGCCGCTTTATTATTATGCAGGAGGCGTGGACCCAAAGGGCGAGCCGGCGAATAACGGCGCGCTCTCGACGATGGGCGCGGAAAACCCCGAGTTCATGGATTCCGGCAGCAAGATCTTCTCACCGAAGCAAGGATGGAAGCGTGCGGCTTACACGCCCGGCAATACGTTCTCCACGCCCTCCGGTATTGATTTGCAGAGTCTGCCGACGGCAAACGGTTATGGCCTCGTGGACAGCATGACGAAGCGCATGACCTACATCATGAAGACGCCGCCGAAAAATCCCACGCTATGGCAGCCGATGTATGCGCCAGCCATGGCCGTGCCCATGGGCGATTTCACGATCCTCGCGCGCGAGGATGGAACCAAGCAGTGGGCCTATAAAGAGCAGCGCTTATACACCTTCAACGGTGATTACTCGTCCAGCGACAAAAACGGAACTGTCGAGGAGAGGGACGCCCAAGTGGCTCTCGTCTATCGCCATTTTGCTCCGGATTCTGTGGGCATCAACGTCTACGTTGGCCGTGGCCCGCTCATGGTGACCAAAGCCGGCCTTTCGCTTTACACCCAATCGCGCCAGCAACTGCAATACGGCGGCCGTGAAAGCCGCGACGGTTATCGCTACGGCTATTCATCGGCGAAAGCCGTGGGTACGCGCGGCTGCATGGATGATTGCACCAAAACTTGGCATCCGCTGGTCGCGCCTCCGGGTGCGCAGTCGTCAGGGTTCTGGGAAGTTGCCACGCGCAATGATGGTGTGAAGCAGTGGGCTTACAAGGGCAGCCCGCTTTACACGTTTGATGAAGACAAGAAGCCCGGCGACATCGAAGGCAACAACCGGCACATCATCATCTATGGCGATCCCACCGGTAAGACCGACTTGTCGGTCACGGGCGGCGACGTACTTGAAGGACGCAACAGCACAGGTTCAGGATTGTATTGGCATCTCGCGGGGCTCTTCTACTAAGTCCCGCATCACAGGCGAGGGAGCTGCATATGAGAGTCCACGCGTTTACCGGGTATTTAAACTCGACGGTCTTCGTTTTAAGTCTCGTTGCTGCGTCATCTGCTTTTGCCGCCCCTCCAGCTACGCCGCAAACGGTGCCCCCGGGCATTACCCTTATCGACGTCTTGAAGGAAGGTTCCAATCAGTTCCTTTGGCGGCGACTGGGCGATGATACGGGGCGTCCGCTCTACACCTTCAATAAGGACGCCGAAGCAGGCAGGTCGGCATGTGTTGAAGAATGTGCCAAGGAATTCCCCCCATTCATGGCCGCATCGAAAGCCACTGCGTCCGGCGATTGGTCGCTGATCGCACGCGATGGAGGCAAGCAGTGGGCCTATCAAGGTCAACCGCTTTACTACTATACGGGCAAGGACCCTGCGCAGGCCGGCGGCGCACGAGGACGCGGCGACAATGATCCGGCACTTCTTGATCCCGGCAGTAAATTCTTCTCGCCAAAATCCGATTGGAAGCGTGCTGCTTTCACACCCGGTGTAACAACGCCGACGCCATCGGGGCTCGATCTGCAAAGCATCGCGACGGCCAACGGCTATGGCATGGTCGATGCGACCACGAAGAGGGTCACTTACGTCCTGAAGAATCCACCGAAGAATCCCGCGCAATGGACGCCGTCTTACGCGCCGGCCATGGCTGTTCCCATCGGGGATTTTACCATCATGGTCCGCGAAGACGGTACGCGGCAGTGGGCTTATAAAGGTCAGCGTTTATATGGTTATACCGGCGACTACTCGTCCAGCGACACCAACGGACTTCTTGTCGAGAAAGAAGCGGCCGTCGCGCTCGCCTACAAGCACTTCATGCCGGCGGCGTTCGACATCAACATTTATCCCGGCCGCGGGCCTATCCTCGTCACCAAGGAGGGCATGTCCGTCTATACCGAGTCCCGCCAGCAGCTTCAGTACGGCGGTCGCGAGACACGCGACGGCTATCGTTTCACATATGTCGATGCGAAGGCGGTGGGTACACGCGGCTGCGTCGACGAATGCACGAAGACGTGGAAGCCCGTCCTTGCTCCGGCGGGTGCGCAACCGTCTGGTTTCTGGGAAGTCCAGGACCGTGGCGACGGCAACAAGCAATGGGCCTACAAGGGTAGTCCGCTTTACACTTTTTCTGGCGACCGCAAACCCGGCGATATCGACGGCAATAACCGCCATGTCATCGTCTTCGGTGATAAGAACGGCCTTGTCGATCTTTCGGTGACGGGTGGAGACGTGCTGAGTGGCAAGAATAGCACTGGTTCTGGTTTGTACTGGCAT
Organism: Fidelibacterota bacterium; assembly: GCA_947472795.1. Lineage (GTDB taxonomy): Bacteria > Pseudomonadota > Alphaproteobacteria > Rhodospirillales > Rhodospirillaceae > SHVO01. The sequence continues at coordinate 8,979 of CANJBL010000029.1, forward strand.
CTCGCGGGTTTGTTTTATTGATTTTGGTACGCCGCGGAGGCGTTCACCATCCGCAGAAGGTGTGCATGTGACGATAAGGGGCTTGCGGCCCTGACATCGGCAGCAGGTCCAGAACCGGCCACCAACTCCCCCGGTGGCCGGTTTTTATTTGGCACGACGCATTCATGTCACCCTGAGTATTGCGGTCTGCCGGCGTGGTCGCGTACACACCGGACCTGAAAGCATATCCCGCCGGATTTCATGAACCTGACCGGACCACTTCCCGAACGCACGGTTGCCGGCAAGCGCTGGTTGCCGTGGCTTGTGGCTGTGGCCTTCTTCATGGAATCCCTCGATACCACCATCCTCAACACCGCTGTGCCCGCGATCTCGTCGGCGCTCGGCGTGGCACCGCTCAGCATGAAAGCCGTGCTGGCAAGCTACACGCTCAGTCTCGCGGTGTTCATTCCTATCAGCGGCTGGATGGCTGACAGGTTTGGTACGCGCCGCGTCTTCGCATCGGCCATCGGGCTCTTCAGCTTGGGCTCTTTGCTTTGTGGGATATCAAGCAATATCCATCTTCTGGTCGCTTGTCGCATTCTCCAAGGATTTGGCGGCGCCATGATGGTGCCGGTAGGTCGGCTGACCCTTGTGCGCACGTTCGATAAGTCGGAATTGATCCGGGCCATGAGTTTCGTAACCATTCCCGCGCTCATCGGACCCATGCTCGGACCCGTCACCGGAGGCCTCATCGCGGGCTACGTGCACTGGCGCGCCATCTTTTTCATAAATCTGCCGATTGGTCTTGCCGGCCTCATTATGGTGTATCTTCATTTGCCGGATTACCGCGAAAGCAAAACACCTCCGCTCGATCTTGTCGGTCTCATTCTTTTTGGCTCCGGCATTGCTCTGCTTTCGTATGTCCTCGAGGTCTTCGGCGATCATGGTCTCAGTCTGCGCGAGACCATGTCTTTCCTGGCGATTGCCGCACTGCTGATCGTGGGCTACGGCTTGCACGCCAGCCGCATGGCTTTCCCGCTCCTGCGTCTTAGTCTTTTCCGCCTGCGGTCGTTCAGCATTGCTGTCAGCGGCGGTTTCATCACCCGCCTCGGCATCGGCGGCGCGCCATTCCTTTTGCCGTTGCTGTACCAGATCGGTCTCGGGTTCACGCCCGTGCAATCGGGTCTGTTGATCATGCCGCAAGCCATTGCCGCCATGAGCACCAAGATCATCGCGCAGTACATCCTGCGCCGCCTTGGCTATCGCGGTGTGCTGATGTCCAACACACTCATTCTCGGGGGAGGTCTCGTACTGTTTGGCACCATCGGGCCTTCTACGCCTGTCTGGCTCATCGTTCTTCAAGCGTTTTGCTACGGCATGTTCAGTTCCATGCAGTACACGAGCATGAACACCTTGGTGTATGCGGACGTGGCGCCAAGTCAGACCAGTGCTGCCAGTTCCATCGCCAGCACGCTTCAGCAAATGGCCTTGAGTTTCGGCGTTGCCATCGCGGGTTTGCTGACAGCACTCTTTATTCCTGCCGAACTGAGAGCCGACCCCTCCAAATTTATTCATGGCATCCACGAAGCGTTCTTTTTGCTCGGCGCCTTTACGATTGTCTCTTCGCTGATTTTTAGCCGGTTGAAAGCCTCGGACGGCCTCAACGTCAGCCAGCAGAAGGCAGCCGCCGGCGGGGAAGGGGCCGCCAGCTAGCCTGGCTTTCCCGCCGCCGGCAAGCCGGCCTTCCCAAGGAATCCCGGCAAAACCTGGGGTTAGATAGGCCTTACCCCTCTTGTTTTTGTGCCAAATCAGTTAGACTAAAGGTTCGCCAACCACTATCCGGGAGGATGCCAATGAACGGCGGACACTTCAGACCCCTGCGTCCGGTCATCTTGGGAATGTGTGCTGTGACAGCCATGAGCTTGTCAGCATCCGCTGCCGAGCGCGCTCCAGTGACTCCGCTCTCCACACCTGCCGGCGTCACGCTTATTGATGTCGTCAAGATTGTGGACTCTGCCTCCAATCAATACCTTTGGAAGCGCCTCGGTGACGTCAATGGCAAACCGCTTTACACCTTCAACGACGACACGCAGGCCGGCAAATCTCTTTGCGTTGTAGAATGCGCGAAGGAGTTTCCACCGTTTCCAGCCCCAGCGGGTGCAAAGGCATTCGCCGATTGGACAATCATCAACCGCTCGGACGGCATCGCGCAGTGGGCCTATCAAGGCCAGCCGTTGTATTACTATTCCGGCACGGATCCCGCCGGTGAACCTGCCGCCATCAACACCGCGAGCTTAGGCGCCGACAATCCCGAGTTCATGAATCCCGGCAGCACTTTCTTCTCGCCGAAGAAGGGCTGGAAGCGCGCGGCCTATAATCCATCCACCACTGTGCCTACACCAGCCGGCCTTGAAGTTCAAAGTCTGCCGACAGCGAATGGTTATGGTCTCGTCAGCACCAGCACGGGCAACGTGACCTACGTTCTAAAAAACCCGCCGAAGAATCCCACGCCGTGGGTGCCGATCTATGCGCCGGCCATGGCTGTGCCCATCGGCGATTTCACGATCATGACGCGCGAGGACGGCACGCGTCAGTGGGCTTACAAAGGTCAGCGCATCTATAGCTTCACCGGTGACTATTCGCTCAGCGACACGAACGGCATCCTCGCCGAAAAGGATGCTCAGGTGGCGCTGGTCTACAGGCATTTCATGCCGACGGCGATCGAGGTACATACTTATCCCGGACGCGGCCCTCTCATGGTCACTAAAGACGGCATGTCGGTCTATACGCAGTCGCGCCAGCATTTGCAGTACGGCGGCCGTGAAAGCCGTGACGGCTATCGCTATCACTACTCGGAAGGCAAAGCCGTCGGCACAAAAGGCTGCATCAATACCTGCGCTCAAACGTGGCATCCCGTATTGGCCCCTGCCAATGCGCAGTCTCAAGGATATTGGGAAGCGCTTCCGCGCTCCGACGGCAGCAAACAATGGGCCTATAAGGGCAGTCCGCTCTACACCTTTGCCGGCGACCGTCAGCCCGGCGACATTGACGGCAACAACCGGCATGAAATCATCTATGGCGATAAGGATGGTCGGGTCGATCTTTCCGTCACCGGCGGCGACGTCATCGGCGGGAAGAACACTTACGGTTCTGGCTTTTACTGGCACTTGGCCAGCATGTTCTACTAAACCGCTTCAGTCTTTCATTTCATAACCGGCCGCACCTCCGTGCGGCCGGTTTTTCTTTGGTATGAGCGCACTAGGTTTTGGTGCCCGGTCCTATTTTGCTCACTATTCCGTAGGGTCCCTTGGCGTCTATATGATGTGATGTTAAAAGCAGCATGATTTTACGATGAATTTCTCCTGCGCCTCTGGCGGCGGGAGGGGGCGCCCGAAAGGGTACCAACGCAGCCGCGGGGCAAGGAATGTTGAGATTGCGGAACGTATGGCTCATGGCGGCCGCCGCCTGGGCAGGGACAAGTCATTCTGCGTGGGCCCAACGCGTAGCGGATAATGCCCTGGCTTCGGCCCAGGATGCTTTCGGGACCACGGTCGGCAACGAGTCCGTCGGCCTTTACACACCGCGCGATGTGCGGGGTTTTGACCCCGTTCAAGCCGGCAACGTCCGTCTGGAAGGTCTCTACTTCGACCGCCAAAATCCCAATCCGCAGGAAATCTTCATCGGATCATTGGTCTCTGGGTCAACGATGCGTGTTGGGCTTAGTGCGCAGTCCTATCTCTTTCCGGCGCCGACCGGCATTGCCGACGTCAAGCTGCGTGTCCCCGGCGACAAACTGATTACCAGCGTCGTCGGTACCGCTGGCTTCTATTCGAAATATGCTCTCGACGTCAGCACGCAGGTGCCCCTCGTCAAGGAACGCCTCAGCGTGCATCTCGCGACGGGCTACTACAGCGACGACACGCCCGATGGCGGCAACCCGCATCACATTCTGGGGGCCATCGTCGGTCACTGGCGCCCCACCGGTGCCGTGGAAGTCATTCCCTTTTGGAGCCGCAAGGAATCTACGGATCTTCTGCCGCGTCCCAATGTCTATACGGCCGGCGCATTCCTGCCGCCAAAAGTGCCGCGGCATGTGACATATGTTCAGCCTTGGGCCCGCAATGCGGCTTCGGATTCCAATTTCGGCGTGATCACCAATGCCGCGCTTTCCGATAACTGGCTACTGCGCGCGGGTCTCTTCCGTTCCATCGTGGTCCGGCATGCGCAGTGGAACAACATCTATCAGAACGCGCAGCCGGACGGCTCGGCAGACAGCGTGATCGTCAAATTTCCACAGCAGAAATATGCTTCCATATCAGGTGAAGTCCGAGCCTCGGGCACGCTCACGTCCGGGGAGTGGCGGCACACCTTGCATGTGGCGTTCCGCGGACGCATCGTCGACAAAGCGCTGGGCGGCTCCAACGCCCAAAGTCTCGGCAAAATGCAGATCGGTGTGTTCCGCGCGGCACCAGAGCCGGTCTTTACCCTTGGCCCCACCAACGCCGACCATGTCAGTCAGGGAACGGGTGGTGTCGCCTATGAAGCGCGCTGGCTAGGCATTGCCGAGTTCAGCGCTGGTTTGCAGAAGACGATGTATCGTCGTCTGCTCACGCCCGCGGTTGGCACCCCGAATGTCTCGCGTGACAGTCCGCTGTTGCCCAATGCAACCCTCGCGGTTCATCCCATTCCCGCGCTGACCGTCTTCGGCAGTTATACACGCGGTATGGAGGAGTCGGGCGACGCGCCGTCCAATGCCGCCAATCGCGGGGAAGCTTTGCCGGCTATCCGCACGAAGCAGATTGATGCCGGTGTGCGCTATGCGTTCAACCCGAACCTCAGCGGCGTCGTGACGGTGTTCGAGGTGCAAAAACCGTATCTCAATCTCAACAACGTCAATCTGTTTACGCAGGTTGGCAATGTGCGCCATCGCGGCGTCGAGGTCTCTCTTGCAGGAAAGGTCGCTGAAGGGCTGACCATCGTGGCAGGCTCGGTCTTTCTGCAAGCGCGCACATCCGGCGATTTGGTCGACCGTGGGCTTCTGGGTCCCGTGCCCATCGGGCGTATTCCGCGTTCCAGCCGACTTGATGTGGAGTATGCGCCGCCTGCGTGGCTCGGCGCCTCTGTCGATGCGCAGCTTGAACACCGGTCTTCGCGTGTCGCTAGCGTAAACAACGTGGCGCGCATCCCTGCGCGCGGCACGATCAGCATCGGCGGGCGCTATCGCTTTGACATGTTTGGTGCGCCGGCGAGCTTGCGCGGTCAGCTCAAGAACCTCACCAACGTCTTCGGTTGGGACGTCAATGCGATGCAGCTCGCTTTCTCTTCGGAAGAGAAGCGCCGTTTTGCGCTCACGCTGGCCGTGGATTTCTAAGGCGTCCCATTTAGGTTGTACTTATTCCGTCATTAGACTCGCATCATATGAGCCGTCGGAACGGCCCAAACAGTGGTTTTGCCGCTAAATACCGGAAACCACTTGTCATTTCCACCTATCACAACTTCCTGAGCACTCCAGGAATGGGTCAGGAATTGGTGCGCTGGTTCCTTTGAATATTGTATAAGAATCATGCGCCGATCACGGGGAGATAAGGCTCCGTGGCCGGGAGGGGGAGCTGCGCAGCCGCACGTCGGCTGTAGCTCGCGGTTTTAAATTTAAGAAACAGTGACTTACGCCCGGGAGAGGCTGCGTGTGATGAGTAAGTACATCGGTGAAACATCGCGTCAGCGCCTGATCCGGGCTGGCGGCGCGATTGCGGTCGTTCTCCTGGCGGTGCTGGGGTTCAAGTTTTTTCAGCCCGCGCCCAAGCCGCGCGGCGCTGCTGCCATTCCCGTCAGCGTCGAAAAAGTGACGCGCGAAAGCGTGCCTGTTTATCGTATCGGTTTCGGCACCGTCCGTGCGTTCAATTCGGTCGTGCTCAAAGTGCGCGTCGATGGCGCGTTGGACAAAGTGCTCTTCAATGAAGGCGAAGAGGTGAAGCAGGGTCAGGTGCTCGCGCAGATCGATGCGCGTCCCTATCAAGCCGCCTTGAATGTCGTCCTCGCCAAGAAAGCGCAAGATGAAGCCATGCTCACCAAAGCGCGCGGCGATCTCGGGCGCTTTCAGACCCTGAATAAGAGTCAATTCACCAGCCAGCAGAACCTGGAAGCTCAGCAGGCTTTGGTTGCCCAGGCCGAAGCCACGTTGAAGGGCGACGAAGCCGCTGTCGAGAATGCTCGCGTCCAGCTCGGCTACACGACCATCACTGCGCCCGTCAGTGGCCGCATTGGTTTACGCCAGGTTGATATGGGCAACATCCTGCGCGCATCGGACAACGTCGGCCTTGCCGTCATTTCGACGGTACATCCGATCTCCGTGATTTTCAGCCTGCCGGCCAGCGAACTCAGCATTATTACCAAGGCACGTTCGCAAGCGGGCACGCCGGTGATTGCCTATTCGTCCGATGATAAAGTGAAGCTTGCGGAAGGTACGCTGCTCACGGTCGATAGCGCTGTCGATGAAACCAACGGTTCGATCAAGCTCAAGGCCACGTTCCAGAATGAGAGCAATAGCCTCACGCCCGGTCAGTCTGTCAGTGCGCATATCCTGCTCGACACACAAAACGGTGTGCTCACCGTGCCGGCGCGCGCGGTTCAGCGCGGGCCGAACGGGCTGTTCGTTTATGCGCTGAAGCCGGACTCAACTGTTGAAGTACGTCCCATCGAAACCTCGGAAACCGTTGGCGACAAGATGGTGCTGGTTTCGGCCACGTTGGCGGAAGGCGATACCATTGTGACCGGCGGCCAGGCTCGCCTCGAACCCGGCGCCAAGGTCAGCCTCCGCGCCGAACCGAAGGCGGAATCCAAGGACCCTGCAAAGGGCGGCTAAGCGACAAAAAGGGGAAGTGCTATGAGCGGCCAGGGAGCGCGAGGTCAGGTCACATCCATGGACAGAATCTCGTCCGTGAGCAGCGGTATCTCAACCCTGTTCATCAAGCGGCCTGTGGCCACGTCGCTGCTGATGGCGGCGATTTTCGCTGTTGGTTTGGCGGCATATCCCTTCCTGCCCATTGCGGCCATTCCGCAGATCGACTTTCCGACGATTTCCGTGAATGCGCAGCTTCCGGGCGCCAGCCCCGAGACCATGGCGGCCACGGTGGCCCAGCCTCTCGAACGCCAGTTCGCTCAAATTCCTGGCGTCACCCAGATGACGTCCAGCAGCTTCCTCGGTCAGACCGGGATCACTATCCAATTTGAATTGGACCGCAATCTCGACGGCGCGGCGCAGGACGTACAATCCGCCATTAGCGCCGCCAGTGGCCAGCTCCCGCGCAATCTGCCTTCCGCTCCGCGGTACCAGAAGGTCAATCCAGCCGACGCGCCCATTATCGGATATAACTTTCAGTCCGACGTGCTGCCGCTCACCGAACTTGATGACTTGGTCGAGAACATTATCGGTCAGCGTATCGCCCAGATTGACGGCGTGGGCAACATCGGGATGCCGGGTCAACAAAAGCCTGCCATTCGCGTTCAAATTGATCCCATTAAGCTCGCCGCCACCGGATTGAGCCTTGAAGATGTACGCGCCGTCATCACCACGGCCTCCACCAATTCCCCGAAGGGCTATGTCGACGTCGATACAAAATCCTACACCATTCTGGGCAATGATCAGCTCACCAAAGCTGAAGAATTCAACGATGTCGTGCTCACATTCCGTAACGGCGCACCTGTGCACATCAGTGATATTGGTCGTGCCGTCACGGGGCCAGAGAATGCCCGCAGCGCTGCCTGGCAGGCCGATGGCAAACGCAGCATTAACTTTGCCGTGAGCCGGCAGCCAGGCGCCAATGTCGTTGAGACCGTTGCGCGCATTGAAGCAACCATGGAGCAGATCAAGCCGCTCCTGCCGTCCTCGGTCAAAATCCTGAAGTATCAGGACCGCGTGCAGACTATCAAAGCGTCCGTGGCTGAAGTGCGCACCACCCTCTTGATCACGGCCGTGCTAGTTGTGTTCATTATTTTCATTTTCCTGCGCAACACGTGGGCGACGATCATTCCCGCGCTGGCCATCCCGCTTTCCACGGTGGGCGCCTTTGCCGGCATGTACGTCTTCGGTTACACCATCGATAACCTGTCGCTCATGGCCATGACGATTGCCGTCGGGTTCGTCGTGGATGACGCCATTGTCATGCTGGAGAACATCTACCGTCACATCGAAGAGGGCATGGAGCCCTACGATGCGGCCATCAAGGGAGCCGGTGAAATCGGCTTCACCATTATCTCCATGAGCTTGTCGTTGATCGCCGTCTTCATTCCGTTGCTGCTCATGAGCGGCATCGTGGGGCGCCTGTTCCACGAATTTGCCATGACGGTTTGCATCACAATCCTGATTTCCGGCGTGGTGTCCCTGACGTTGACGCCGATGATGTGCTCACGCTTCCTGCGTCATGAAACCGGTCAGCACGGCGCATTTTACAATGCTATCGAGAAGGGCTTCAAAGTCCTGGCAGAGTTCTACGGTCGTACGTTGGACATCGCGCTCAACTGGCAACGCACGGTCTTCGGTGTATTTGTGGGTACGGTCATCCTCTCGGGCGTTCTTTATGTTGTTGTGCCCAAGGGCTTCTTCCCGCAGCAAGACACCGGCATGCTGGGTGGAAATCTGGAAGCGTCGCCTGACATTTCCTTCAACGAGCTGTCGCGCGTCGCCCTGGCCGCACACATGATCGTAGCGGCCGACCCTGACATCGAAAATTTAGGCACAGCTATCGGCATTGGCCGCGGTTCCAATGGCGGCCTCATGTCCATTCTGCTCAAGCCGGAAAGCGTGCGTAAGAGCAGCGCCGAAGACATTATAAATCGCCTGCGGCCGAAATTGGCGCAGCTGGAGGGGGTGCGTGTTTTCCTGCAGTCCAATCAGGACATCACCCTCGGCGGACGCGGAACAAAGACGCAGTATCAATACACGCTGACCGATATCGACACGCAGGAATTATCTGATTTCGTCGATCAGTTGGTGAAGCGACTGGTGACTATGCCGTCCATGCGCGACGTCACGACGGATGCGCAGGGCGGCGTGACGACGGCCACCCTGGCCATTGACCGTGACAAGGCCGCGCAATACGGCATTCAGCCACAGCTCATCGACGACATTCTTTACGACGCCTTTGGTCAACGTCAGGCGTCCCAGTATTTCACCCAGGTCAATACCTACAAAATCATCCTGGAAGTGCTTCCGGAGATGCGGGGCACTCTTGCGACTCTCGACAAGATTTTTGTGAAGTCACCGCTGACGGGTGTTCAGATTCCGCTGTCCACGTTCATCAAAGTGGATACCAAGCCGGTGAGCAGCATGTCGGTGAACCATCAAGGTCAGTTCCCGGCAACCACGGTCTCCTTCAATCTTGCGCCCGGTTTCGCTTTGGGTGACGCGGTCGATGCCATTCAAAAGATCCAGGAAGAACTAGGTGCGCCCGCCAATCTGTCCGGCACCTTCCAAGGTACTGCCAAAGGCTTTCAAGATTCTCTCGCGACACAGCCCTACCTCGTCGCGGCCGCCATCGTGGCGGTCTATGTGATTCTGGGCATGCTCTATGAAAGTTATATCTATCCTCTCGCCATTCTTTCCACTTTGCCTTCGGCGGGTGTGGGCGCTTTGCTGATCTTGATCATTTTCCAATACGACCTTTCCGTCATCGCGTTGGTGGGCGTCATTCTGCTCATCGGCTTGGTGAAAAAGAATGGGATCATGATGGTTGATTTTGCCGTCACCGCGCAGCGCGAGCGCGGAGCAACTCCCATGGAAGCCATCCGCGAAGCCTGCCGCCTGCGCTTCCGCCCCATCATGATGACCAGCATGGCGGCGTTACTCGGTGGCCTGCCTCTGGTCATCGCCGGTGGAGCGGGGCACGAACTGCGCCGTCCCCTAGGTCTCGCCATGGTTGGCGGGTTGCTGGTTAGCCAAGTCCTCACGCTTTACACGACGCCCGTCGTTTTCCTGTATCTGGAACGGCTGCGCGCTAGAATGCAGAGCAAACGGTCATCTGTGGCACAATCGATTTCCCCCCAGGAACATCCGGCGGAATAATTGAGCGTGCGCTGCGGCGCGCTCATGTTAGATTTTTTCTGATCTGCTAACCGTGCATTGCCCCTGCGCGGCGTACGTTTTGCGTGGTTGTACGCTGAGGATGTTGTGCAATGAGCCGCAGTTCCATGGACAAGATTACCGCCGTGAGCGGCGGAATCTCCTCTCTCTTTATCCACCGACCGGTCGCTACCTCGCTTCTCATGGCGGCCATTTTTGTGATCGGTCTTGCCGCGTATCCGTTTCTTCCCATCGCCGCTATTCCGCAGATTGATTTCCCGACCATATCCGTCAATGCGCAGCTGCCGGGTGCGAGCCCCGAGACCATGGCGGCGACAGTGGCGCAGCCTTTGGAGCGTCAGTTCGCCCAGATTCCTGGCGTGTCGCAGATGACGTCCAGCAGCTTCCTGGGCAGTACGCAGATCACGGTTCAGTTTGAACTGGGCCGCAGTATTGATGGGGCATCGCAAGACATCCAATCCGCCATCAGTGCGGCCAGCGGCCAGTTACCGCGCAACCTGCCGGCGGCTCCGCGTTATCAGAAGGTCAACCCAGCTGATGCGCCGGTTATTGGTTATCTCTTCCAATCCGACGTCATGACGCTCACGGAACTGGATGACGTGATCGAGAACATCATTGTCCAGCGTTTGGCACAGCTGGATGGGGTAGGCAATATCTCCGTCCCTGGCCAGCAGAAGCCGGCCGTCCGCGTTCAAATCGATCCCCTTAAGCTTGCGCCCACCGGGCTCAGCTTGGAGGACGTGCGGACCATCATTAACAACGCCTCGAGTAATTCGCCCAAGGGTTATGTCGATGTGGATACCAAGTCCTACACCATCTTGGGGAACGACCAACTCACCAAGGCCGAGGAGTTCAACGACGTTGTCCTGACATTCCGCAACGGCGCGCCTGTACGCGTCAGCGATGTTGGCCGGGCGGTCCAGGGCAGCGAGAACACGCGCAGCATCGCGTGGCGCAGGGACGGCAAGCGCACAATTTCCATTTTCATCAATAAGCAGCCGGGCGCAAATGTTGTCGAGACGGCGGAGCGCATCGAAAAAACGATGGAGTGATCTGCCCCCTTTGAAGTGGTCCTCCCTGAAGTATGATTTTGACCCGGAGGATAGGACCAATGGCAAGGAAGCGGCATACAGCTGAAGAGATTGTTGCGAAGTTACGGCAGGTCGATGTGTTGATGGCACAGGGCCGGCAGGTTGCGGACGCGATCCGTGCGATAGGGGTTGTACGGCGTCAGCGCCTATGGGACCGAATTGGGGTGGTGAGTTAAGGAGGGTTTTGGTCTCATCGCAGTGACGGAGGAACGAAGATGAGATCAAAACCCATGACCACGAAGGCGCCTGCTGAGCGGGTGCTCAAGGACATTCGCC
>CANJBL010000030.1 GCA_947472795.1 Fidelibacterota bacterium
CAGACTTGCCCTGCGCCATCAGCACCTCGATCTGCCTTAACTTGGAAACAATCTGCTCCGCGCCTAATCCACGTCTCGCCATGTTCAGCTCCTCCTGTTGGGGTCAATTCTCTCAAATCAACCGGTACAAAAAAAGCCGTCAGGTCAACGTGGATGCGGTGTTGTTCTCACTGCAGGAGATCTACAACGTCAAGGCCAGCGATAGAGGCGATACCTGGCTGTTGAACAAAGCACCCGACGATCAGAGAAACTGACGTTCGATTTAGTCCGCGGCAGCGGAAGGTGCTCCACCTTGGGGCTTCGGGCGCCGCGTGAACCAAACCAACACCATGGCCACAAGGCTTGCCCAGCCCGATATCCAAAAGAGATCCACGCTGGCCAATAAATAGGCCTGTAGCAACAGACTGCGCGTCATGGCACCGACGGCCTGCAAATCGGAAAAGCCCAAATGTTGCAGGCGTTCCATCGCCTGCTGGAAGACAGGGCTATACGCCGTGGACGTCTCCGCGAGACGGCTCTGGTGAAGCGCTTCACGCCGATCCCAGATCGTAGTGGTAAGGGACGCCGCAAAACTGCCGGCGACAATGCGCGAGAAATTTGAAATGCCGGACGCCGAGGGAATTTTGTGCGGCGGAATGCCGTCGAGAGAAATCGTGACCATCGTGACGAAGAACGTCCCCATGGCAATGCCTTGCACCAGAAGCGGCATCACGAAATCCCAGAAGCTGGCATCGTTGGTGAAATTCGCACGCAGGAAATACGAGGCGGCAAACGCCGCAAATGCCACCGTCGCCACATACCTGGCGTCGGTACGCGCAAGAAAGCGCGCGGTGGGCGGCGTGATAAACACCGCCACGAGCCCGCTGGGAGCCGCGACAAGGCCGGCCCAGGTCGCGGTGTAGCCGATATTTGTCTGCAGCCAGAGTGGCAGCAACAAAACATTGGCGAAGAAGACGGCATAACCCAGACACAACGTGAGTGTGCCCAAGGCAAAATTACGCCCGCGGAAAAGCGAGATATCAACAATGGGGTATTCTTCAGTAAGCTCCCAAATGACCCACGCGATGCCGCCTACGACAGCGGTGATCGCGAGGATGACAATATGCGTGGACTCGAACCAGTCCGCATCTTTGCCGAGGTCGAGCATGAGCTGTAGGGCGCCGACCCAGACTACGAGCAGCCCCAGCCCTATTGTATCGATAGGCAGTTTGCGTGCCGGCGTTTCGCGGCTGGCGAGGTTGGTCCAGCAAAGAAACGCCGCCAGCAGACCGATGGGTACATTGATGAGGAATATCCACCCCCAATGGATATTGTCGGAGATATAGCCGCCCAGGATCGGCCCGAGAATCGGAGCCACCAACGTAGTGATTGACCAAATGCCGAGGGCAGTCCCGCGGCGCTGCGGTGGAAAGATGGAAATCAGGAGCGCCTGGGACCCGGGGATCATCGGGCCTGATACAGCGCCCTGAAAGACACGGAAGAGGATCAGCGACGGCAAGCTCCAGGCGATGCCGCAGAGAAGTGAGGCCGCCGTGAACAACAGCACCGAGATGACGAAAGTGCGCACGATGCCGAAACGACCCATGAGCCAGCCGCTCAAGGGCACACCAACACCGTTGGAGACTGCGAACGATGTGATCACCCACGTACCTTGGTCCGTGCTAGCCCCAAGATTGCCGGCAATGGTCGGCAGCGACACGTTGGCAATAGTGCTGTCCAGCACCTGCATAAAGGTGCCCAACGCCAAGGCAATGGACGTGATGGCCAGCTGTGAGCCAGCCAGCGGCTTAGGCTGGGCGTTGTTGGGTGGGCCGCTCATGTCGGGGTGTTCATATATGGAATGCTTAGGCGCCGTTCTGCTGGAGAATGCGTGCGATGATCTGGTCGGTCTCGGCACCGCCGTCGTTGCCAAGGTCACCTCGCACTTCGCGCATGGTGGACGGCGCGCCCAGCGGTGCGCCTGAAGCATCTTTCACATCGACACTGACACGGACAGAGAGACCAATACGCAAGGGATGATCGCGCAGTTCCGCCGGATCGAGCTGAACGCGGACGGGCACACGCTGCACGATTTTGATCCAGTTGCCCGAGGCATTCTGCGGCGGCAGCAAAGCGAAGGCCGCGCCGCTACCGGCTCCGATACCAGCCACCTTGCCGTGATAGATCACGTCACTGCCGTAAACGTCAGCCTCGATGTTGACGGGTTGACCGATGCGCAGGCTGTCGATCTGCACTTCCTTGAAATTCGCATCAACCCAGACACTGTCCACGGGCACAACCGCCATCAAAGGCGTTCCGACAGCAATTTGCTGGCCAAGCTGAACAGTACGCTGCGCAATGATCCCATTAACGGGAGTCTTGAGCTGCATATGGGCCTTCACGATTCCAGCTTGGCGCACCTGCGCGATAGCAGCCATTACGTCGGGGTTGTCGGCAATGCCGCTTCCCTCCACTTCCACCAAGGCTTGATTCAGGCTGCTTTGCGTGGCGCGGACATTGGCCTGCCCCGAGGTCACGGCGGTACGGGCGTGAATGACGTCCTCCTGAGACACAAGGTCTGAGGCATCGGTGCGGCGACGTAAGTCGCTTTCCGCTTGCGTGACGGTGATCTGCGCCGCGGCAAGTTGCGCCTTGAGTTGTTCAACGCGCGCAAACTTCACGCGTACGGCCCGCACTTTCTTAGCCAACTCGGCTTCCGCCGCTTGCATATCGACATTGGCCTTCAGCGGATCAAGTTCAACGAGGACCTGCCCCTTACTGACGCTTTGCGTGTTGTCGCCCCGAACAGCCAGTATGACACCCGGTTCGCGGCTGGTGATAGCGACGACGTCGCCACCGACATACGCATCGTCTGTATTCTCGAAGTGACTGAGAAATGTTGACCAGTAAAATGCGTACCCACCCCCTATGACCACGACAACAGCGAGAAGGATCAAAAGCCCGCGCTTGCGGCTTTCCGCGCGCGTAGCGCCATTTGCATTGTCACTCATGAGTTTCTTCCTGACGGGCTACAGACGTTTCTTGAGGGAGCGGCACAAAGCCGCCGCCGAGGGCCATGACCAGCGACACTTTTGCCGATGCTATATCCGTGCCGAGCACAGCATCCTGACGGCGAGCCTGGATGACCAAATCCTGGGACGTAAAAACAGGAAGCTGCGGCGCGAGGCCGCTCTTATACCGGCGCGCGGCAACGTCCGCGCTGGCATCGGCCGCAGTGCGCATCTGTTGCATGAGCGCGGCCTGATCGTTCAAGGTTTTCAACGCCGACAGTGCATCGGCGGTCTGCCGGACCGCAACCAGGAGCAATTCGTTGTACGTTGCGACACTTTCATCGCGCTGCGCTGCGGCGCCATTGTAGCGTGCCTGAAGTTGGCCACCGTCAAAAATCGGGAGATGGATGGCAGGGCCCGCCCCGACTTGCAGAGAGTCACTGGAGAATAAAGGGCCGAGGCCGACTGCGGCGAGACCGACCGTGCCTACCAGATTAATGTCGGGATAAAACGCTTTTCGCGCGATTTCTTCGCCCGCGTTGGCGGAAAGAATGCGCGCCTTCGCAGCAGCAATATCAGCGCGGCGCGCCAGCAGATCGGCGGGCAGAATATCCGGCAGCGTGAGAGCCAAGGCATTCAGCTTGGGGCGTGCGATGTCGTAGGCATTGGCGCCCTGCCCCGTCAGCAAAGCCAATTCATGAACAGCAATATCCTTGAGCCCACCGACATGAGCGAGCTCGACTTGTGCGGCAGCGACCTGGGCTTCCGCCAAAGGCTGCGAGGCCGAAGCCTCCAACCCATGCGAAATGAGCGTTTTGGTAAGAGTGAGGATGCTCTGGCGTTGTTTGACGGCATCGGCCGCTGCGTCGCTCAAAGCATAGGCCCGCGCTAATGAAATGTAGGCCTGAGTCACGGAACCGGCCAACGCCAAGCGGGCGGCCGCAACATCTAGACTGGCGGCCTCGGACGTAGCCCTCACTTTGGCAAGCTGGGATTCCTGCTTGCCAAAAAAATCCAACGACCATGAAAGGTTTGCCTGAGCGGTTCCGATCCACTGGGTGGAACCGCCGTAGGGTGGCGGAATGATGTAGTTGCCGCTCAGGCGTTCGCGCATCTCCTGCGCTTCGAAATTAGCCTGCGGCAGTGTCGCCGCGCGGGTCAGCGATATTTCGCTTTCCGCCCGGCGCAAACGCGCCATGGCCGTCGCCAGCGTCGGGCTATCCATCAGTGCCTGATCCACAAGCCCGTCGAGGGCCGGATCGCCAAAGGCCGCCCACCATTTCTCTGGAATCTGTGGTGCGGTCGCTGGCCCCAATCCCAAAGCTTCGGTCTTGATTTCGCTCACATGTGACTCGGGCGGTTTCCCGGCACAGGCTGCGAGGGCAGCAACGGCGGCAACCGCAATAAGACGTTTCATGCACCGGCCTTTTTCTTGGATGCCTTGGGCTTCGGGTTGGTTTCAACCGCAGCCAGTGGCTCCGCCTCAAGACGATGGTTCAGCCGCGTGAGCAGGACAATCAACTGTTCAGCTTCCTGAAGAGAGAAGCCCTCAAACATGCGGTTCCAGAAATCCACGATGCGCGGGGTGAGTTTCTTGGCCATGGCTTTGCCCTGCGGCAAAAGCTTCAAATGGACAATGCGACGGTCGGACGTGCTGCGGGTGCGCGCAACAAGTCCCCGGCGCTCCAACTGATCGACGAGCCGGGTAACCGCGCCGGTGTCATGATTCATGCGCCGCGCGATGCAGGCACATGTATCGTCCATACCGTCGCGCAAGCAAACCAACACCACCCATTGGGAGAATGTGAGCTCGGCATCGGCGAAGAGAGCCTCCGCGTGCGGCAGCACAAGAGTATTCAGCCGCCGGATGAGATATCCCACCGACCTGCTGCCATTGAAGGTCTCGACTTGGTAGAAAGGTTTGGAAGTGTCTTTTGGCATAGCCGCCCCGATTACTGCCTAGACAGTGACCGGCGGAGCAGTAATTTGTCAAGCAGCGCGCACCTTTTGCGCGAATGCCAAAAGCATCACAGCCTTGCAAATCCGGCAAGGCGCGACGCAATTTCCCCTATTTTGCCTAAGGCAATTCGTGGAGGCGCCAAAACCCCCGGTGAGGGACTGGATTTAGGGAGTTATGGTCTGCGCGCCTAAACCGGCGACGGCTGTAGCGCCGTCTCGCGGCATTGCACTTTGAGGTTCGCAGCCGAGAAGCATCTGGATATCGCGCCGGGCCCGGGCAATGCGGCTTTTTACAGTACCCAGAGCGCAAGACTGTAGCCCTGCAATTTCCTCGTAGCTCAACGCATTTACGGAAAAGAGGAATAGAGCTTCGCGGCTCGTGGGGCTGAGTTTGTCCATGGCGCGCAACACGTCGCGCATTTCGAGCGTCTCTTCCTGGGACCCCTGCTGCTGAAGAAACTCTTCTGAAATCTCATCAAGCCGTGTCGCGCTCCGGCCCGAGATGCGCACCATATCGATGAAGCCGTTGCGCATGATACGGTACAGCCAAGCCCGCATATTTGTGCCCAAGGTAAACTGGCTATACGCATTGATAGCGCGCAAGGCAGTGGTCTGAATTAAATCGTCCGCATCGGCCTTATTGCGCGTCATAACCATTGCCGTACCGCGCAAGCGCTGCAGTTCGCCGATGAGATTGTCGAGGAAGGGACGCCCGGGCGAAGGCAGCCTAATAATATCCGCTGCATCGACGGGGGCACTTTGATCTTTCTGCAATATCAACTCCCGAAAAAGCGATTTGCCAAGTCTGTGAGATAAGCACAGCTCCAGGGCTTCACTTCATTATTTCTATTTTAGAAATATAGCGGTTTTACGAGCCCCCTGTGAGCGGCACTTATTTCGCGAGCGCCGGAACAAAATACACGCAGATAAATCCGCATCGCTTGCGCCGTATAAAGTGAGTGATCGTGCGCATATATATATATTGAAGCGTGCGGTCTTAGATCATGATCTAGGGCTGCACCGATGCTTGACCCCAAGCGCTAGCTGAGGCCGAGCGCAAAGGTCTTCTTATCTCTATTCCAGTTGTGTCCGGTGATGAGGCGAGCCTCGTGAAACGGAGCTGAGAATGGCCTCTCCCACACACGACATTTGTTGGTGCGCCACGACTCTAAATTCTCCCGTAGCGCGAGAAAGGAGGAACAAAGCCCCGTGCGCCCCGGTTAATTTCTGGAACGGGATATGTCCCGGTCTCAAAGGCTGGGATATGCGCCCACAATTTGCCCTGGTTACTGGTTCTTCAAGCGGCATCGGATTTGAAATCGCCCGCCTTCTCGCAGCGGAAGGTCACGACGTCGCCCTCACCTCTGACAATCGCGCCAAACTTTCGGCCGCCGCCGATACTTTAGCGCGAGATGCACCCGCGGCGGAAATCCATCAGATCGTGGCAGATATTTCGGTGCCAGAAGGCGCTCAGACTCTATTTGACGAGATCACTCTTCTGAAACGTCCGTTGGATATCCTCGTCAACAACGCCGGTGTCGGCCTCTGGGGCCAGTTTAGCGAAACGGATCTGCGCGATGAAATCGCCATGATCGAGCTCAATGCCATTTCGAGCATCGTACTGACAAAACTTTTTCTCCCGCAAATGATGCGCCTGAAAGGCGGCAAGATTCTTTTTGTGAGCGGAGAAGAAGCGATGGCGCCGGCGGCGCAGCTCAGCGTCTATTCGGCTACAAAAGCTTTTGTCTTCGCTTTTGCCCGGGGGCTACGCGAAGAGCTGAACGGCACAGGCGTAGCGGTGACTTGGATACTGCCGGGTCCGACGGCCTCCGACTTCTTCCGTCGGGCTGGCGCCCCGGCCCCCAATGCCGTGGGCAAATTGACCGATCCTTGCGATGTGGCGAAAGACGCTTATGCCGCTCTTATGCGGGATGACCAGCACATCGTTACACCCCTGATGGACAAGCTTAGGCTTGCCGCCACGATCCTTCAGACCGACGGCGACACCGCCCGGCCGCAGTAATCCTGCTTTTTTTGGCGATCCTGCGGGCCACAGAGGCAATTGTGATTTGCTGTGTTTTAGGGAAGAATGCAGTGCCTTTTGGGGGATTTGCATGAAGAATCAGACGTATAAGCTGATCGGCTTGGGTCTTGCGGTTTTTGTCGTCACCTTTGCCGTCACAGCTTTTTTCACCCTGCATCCGCTGACCTTCCAGAACCCACCGTCATTCATGAATGGTGAAGGCGCTAGCGGGGTGGGCAAGACGTTCAAGCCGGAAGACATGGAAACCTACAAAGCCGCGAAGCCTCTGGTAGATGCCTATAAGGCCGCGCCCGTATGCTCCGGAGAGAGCGTCGATGGCGTCAATGCCAAGCTCGCCGAACTTCGTGAAGACTCGCAAATGATGGCCAAGCTTTCGGGTATTACAGGCCTGGAACCCGATGACTATCTAAAGCTGCACGTGGCGTTGATTTTTGAATTCGCCGATGCCGCCATCGCCGGCAAGTGTTTCGACCTGGCGGATCAGCAGTATAAAAACGTCAAGACGCAGTATCCCATCGAAGACTATGCCGAATACAACAGCCAGGCCGACGCAGGCCTGGCTAAAGTGGCCGAGCTTCGCAAGGCCGCCGGCGCGCAGAAGTAATCGTGCGCATGGCACACAGAACCAATCTTGCTCATCTGTGTGCTGGAGCGCTGATGTGCGGACTTCTGACGGGGTGCACTTATACCGAGGCGGACTATTACCTTGAGATGGCGAAGACCCAGTACGGGCAGACCATCACACGTCTCAACGGATGTCTTGCCAATACGAGGACTATTCTACCCCGCTCCCAGATCGCGACTGTCTATGCCGTAGACGAGGACGCTGATCAGGCAAAGTTCTCGAACTACGCCAAGCTAACCCCTTCCCAGGCCGAGGCGTTGATCTACTTCGAAACGGGTGCCGCCGATTGTTATGAGAAATTCCGCGTTGAAACGGGGAGGATCAATCCTGCGTTCGATAACGTGATCGTTCGCTACTGGGCCAAGCGCACTGATATTGTACAACAAGCTGCGGCGGGCCAGACGACGTGGGCAGTGTTGAACCAGACCGTGGCGCAACTCAATGCCCAGCTTAAAGTTGACATGGATATCACCGCCCGCTCCATTCGTCGCGTTACTGTGCGCGTTCCTGAACAGCGTGGGCCGCACATTCCTTACTAGAAGCCACGCATAGGGTTCATGACATGACGGGCATTCCAAGCCGGATGCGATGCATTGAGATCATCAAGCCCGGCGCGCCCGACGTGCTTGTGCTCGCGGAACGACCCGTCCCGCAGGCCAAGGTCGGCGAAGTCCTCATCCAGGTGCACACCGCCGGCGTCAACCGCCCCGACGTTCTGCAGCGGCTGGGGTTATATCCCGTGCCAGCGGGCGCCTCGGACATTCCCGGCCTGGAAGTCGCCGGAACAGTCGTGGCTTGCGGCGAAGGCGTTCAAAGCCCGCGCGTGGGAGATGCTGTTTGCGCGTTAGTCGCGGGCGGAGGCTATAGCGCGTTCACAACCGCACCGGCGGGGAATTGCCTGCCCCTGCCCGCCGGAATGGATTTCGAGACCGCGGCGGCCATTCCGGAAACCTATTTCACGGTTTGGCACAATGTCTTCGAACGTGGCGCACTAAAGGCTGGAGAAACGATCCTAATTCATGGCGGCTCCAGCGGCATAGGCACCACTGCGATCCAGCTTGCGAAGGCTTTCGGAGCCAAGGTCGCCACGACGGTCGGCAGCGATGAAAAAGCCGAAGCCTGCCGCAAACTCGGCGCGGACCTTGTCATAAATTACCGCACAGACGATTTTGCGGCTGTCCTTAAGGCTTCGCCTCTGCGCGGCGCGGATGTGGTTCTGGATATTGTGGGCGGCGACTATACACAGCGAAACCTCGACTGCCTGAATGCCGAAGGGCGACTGGTGCAGATCGCCTTCCTGCAGAGTTCCAAGACGACCGTGGATCTGCGTGCCGTCATGATGAAGCGTCTGGTAGTGACCGGCTCAACACTCCGGGCGAGAGACACCGCCTTCAAGGGGGCTTTAGCAGCAACACTTCACGCGAAGGTCTGGCCGCTGCTGGACGCCGGACGCGCCACGCCCCTCATCGACAGTGTTTTTGCGCTGGAAGACGCGGCCAAAGCCCATGCGCGCATGGAGAGCAGCGTGCACATCGGCAAGATTGTCCTCACAATCTGATTTAAGGCGCGCCGGCCAAAAGCGCCTCACAAACGCGCTCTACGCGCAGGCCTGCCTCGACGTTGCGGCTTTCGATGGCCTCGCAGGCACGCGCTACCAGTCCCGACATATTGGCCACGGCAAAGCTGATGCCATTCAGATTGCGGGTTCGCGGAACACCCGGTGCCGTACGCGGATATCCCGAGGCGTAGAAGATGGGCGCGGCCCCGCTGTTGTCCACATGGTATTGATTGCGCGGACACTCCCAGTCGAGGCCCACATTGATGACGTCGGGCAGCGAACCCGGATAACACAATTCTCCATTGGCCTCTCTGGCTGCGGTCAGCAGCACACCCTGCTGACGTGCGCGTGCGGCCACTTCCGCAAAAGGCGCGGCATGAGCGGCGTTAACCGTGCCAAGGCTTAAGTTCACCACATCCATTTTCTCGGCGATGCACCACTCGATGGCACGCACAAGCAAGGATGCTTTCGTCCGCAGCTCACCGAGAAAAACCCTGACGGCGTAGTACTGGGCCGCCGGCGCCTTCTCCTGAATCGCGCCCATGACCGCCGTGCCATGGCCTAAACGGTCGAGGTGGGCATCGTCACCGGCAAAAATACCTTCATCAATAACCACGACGCCACCGGCAAGGCCGTTGATATGCGGGTGCCGGGGGTTTACCCCGCTGTCGATGACGGCAATGCGGATTCCCTGGCCCGTTGTTCCCGCGAACGGCAATACGCCGTCATCTTGCTCAGACATGGCTGATCAACTTTTCATTTTGGGACATGCGTACCTGTCCGCCCTCGATGGTAATAATGGCGTCGGCCAAGGCTGCCAGCGCCGGCTTGTGAGTAATAACAATCAACGTGCAGTTCGGAAGTGTTTTGCGCAGGCTGTTGGCAACCAGCTTCTCGGTCTGGGCATCGAGGGCGGACGTAGGCTCATCCAGGATCAGGACGCTGGGACGCCGCAGAAGCGCACGCGCGAGTGCAATTCTTTGCCGTTCGCCAGCCGAAAGCGCCATGCCGCGTTCGCCCGTCTGGGTATCGTAGCCTTGGGGAAGGCGCTGTATGAGTTCCTCAAGCCCCGCGGCTTGGGCGGCGGCTTCAATGGCGCTGCGCGGTGTATCGGGCAGTCCAAAGGTAATATTTCCCGCGATAGTGTCGTTGAAAATATAAGGTAACTGATCCACTAGGATCATTTCCCGGCGCAAATCGGTGAGAGCAATATCACGGATGTTATGGCCATCCACCAGGATACGTCCCTGATCGGCATCGATGTAACGCACCATCAGATCCGCAAGCGTGGATTTGCCCACACCACTGGGGCCCAGCACAGCGCAGAATGATCCTTGTGGGATTTCCAGCGTCACATCACGCAGGACGTGATCGCGGTCATACTGCAGGAACACATTTTCGAAGCGCACGGACTTCTGCACGCTTTGCAGCGGTATGGGATGCGCGGCTTCCTGCACCTCGGCCGGCGTGTCGAACATCTCGAAGATCCGGCCCAGAGCGACGCGCGCCGAGGCCAAGCCCGACGTCATGCTCATCAAGGTCTGCAAAGGCGACAACAGGCGTGAATGATAAGCCATGAAAGCCACGAGCGTGCCGATGGTCATACGGTCGTGAATGATCATCCAACCGCCGTAGAGAAACACCGCTGCCGTGGCGCCGGTGAGGATGGTGCCGGGCAGTGCGCCTGTCATGAAGGAGTCTACCTGCATGCGCAGCATCGTGGAGACAAAAGCATCATTGCGGGTACGGAAACGGCGGGCTTCATGCTCTTTGGCCGCCAAAGATACCACTACGCGTATGCCCATAATGGTATCCACCACGAAACTGCCGACATCGGCGCTGCGCTCGCGCATCGTTTTCGCGGTCGCCGTCAGCTTGCGCTGATAGTGGATAAAGATCATGAGGCACAGCGGAACGAGCGCGACACTGACGAGGAACAGGCGCCAGTTGAGCCAGAGCATCATGCCGACGCTGCCGATGAAGAAGATGACGTTGCTGAGGACCGAAAGTAGAGAGTCCGCGGAGACCCGCTGTACTTCGCTGATATCGCCATTGAGGCGCGACATGAGATCGCCGAGGCGGAACTTGGCGTAGAAGCGCGGCGACAGCGTCTGCAAATGACGGAACAGCGCAACGCGCATGTCGAACAGCATGGCCGCCGAGATTTGCACATAACGGTAGCTGGCCAGGATATTGAGAGCAAAGCCCAGGATCGTGACGAAGACCATCAGGCTGGCGATCCAGATCAGCGCGTCCATATTCCGCTTCAAGAGTGCTTCGTCGATCAGCAGCTTGGAGATATAGGGCTGGACCAGGCCAAGAGCCGTGGAGAACAGGCTGACCACGAGCACCAGGATGAGGCGCTGGCCATAGGGGCGCAGAAACACCCATAGCCGCGTGTAGGCGCTCCATTGGGCAATGGGAGGGCCTTGTATTCCTTGTTCCTGCGGGGGCATCGCCAATCCTTTAGAGCAAGCAGCGTAAATTTGGAATCGGGCTGCGCGCTCTACCTTGTTGTTTGGTCGCGTCGTTATACTGAAAATCGATTCCCACTTTTCGGCACGACGCTCTAAGCGTTACGATGCCGCAGCATAGGGCAGAAGATCAAAGCCCCTGAGCTGAAATTGCGGGTCGCCCGCCGCCTTCAGTTTTTCCACGCACCACTCGGAGCCACTGAGCAGCGCCTCCAACTCCCCCTGCCACCAGGGGCTACTGCCGCCGGTGCGGTAGTACTCGGCACACAGGCCTAGATGGCGGTACATTGCGAGCGTAAGCCGGGCATCGTAATAGGCAAGAATGGCGGCAGCATCACCGCCACCCGCAATGGCCTTAATGGCGGCAGAGGCCAGAATGGCCTCCCTGACGGCCTGAGCCGTGCCGTCACCGCAGATGGGATCGACGGCCATGGCAACGGTACCGCAGGCCAGCCAACCCTCGCCACAGACAGGAGATACGATGCGTGGGCAGGCATCGAACTCGCCGGAGCGGATACCGAGCAGGTCAATCCGCGGCGCAATGAGCCGGCTTTTGGCGAGGAGCTGATCGGGTGTGCCGCCCACGGCCAGAAGCCAAGCAGCAGGCGGCGCCGGGATGAGAAACAGCCAACCGTCCTCCAGGGTTTCGATCTGGCAGGCGGAGGCATCTTCAGGGTGTTTGAGTTCGACTTTGACGGCAGCGGCATTACGCGAGCCGAAGCGAAGTGTTTGTGTCCGGGGCAAAGGGTATGCGGTGTAGACCGTGAAGGCGGCGGGTGTATCGCCTGGAGGTGCGCAAGGCACGGCCAGCTGCTCGAGCACTGTCTTTTCGGAAACAACCACACCCGTGTGCGACACCGCAGCGGCGGCCTCACCACCCCACGCCACGACACGCCAGTCTATGCGCGGCTGGTCGGCAAAGAGCTGCGGCTTTTCGAAAACATCGCGAAGAAGGTCGAGCGCCGGCTGGCTCAACATAATGGCAGGAACGCGCGGACGATCCGCGCGCTCCATCACAACTTCAAAACCGGCTTTTTTCAGAAGGTGGGCGCAGCAGTATCCCGCTACACCGTCGCCACAAATCAGAACACTTCGCGCGGCGACCATTAGGAAACGATTACGTATCCCGCGCCCGTGATGTCGTTCTGCAGATCCCAGGTCTTTTCGTATTTCAGGGTCGCAGCGTCATAGACTTCGAGATCGTAACTGGCTCCATAGATGTAGAGCTTCTTGCCATCCAGAGACATGCCGTACGAGAAGCGCGTCTTGCATGTGAACTCGTTCTTGTTCTTGAGAACGTTGGTTGTCAGGTCAAAGTGCCACATCTCGCAGCGCTTGTTGGTGAAGTTGAGAGTGGTGTTAACCACCACATACGCGTCTTTCTTATTCGGCGCCACCTGCAGACCGGTCATGGCCTGCGGCGCGGGGCCGATTGGCGCAAAACTGTACTGACGCGTGGTCAGATCGAAATTCGCAATTCCGAAAACGTTCGAGTGGCGAAACTGATCCGGCGCGCTGAACACCGAAATGAAGTGATTGGGATCACTGGAATTATCCAGCGCAGCGCCAAAGTTCATGTTCTCAAAACCCGGCAGGTCCGACTTGGACAACTCAATACGGTCCACGGTCTTGAGCGTGGCAGTGTCGATGATCAAAACCTTATCGCCGAACTGGTAGAGGTACTTGCCATCCGGCGAAACTTCGAACCTGGCGCGACCTCCACGAAAATCGTTCAACTCAGCCTTCGGTATATCGAACGACTGCACAATCTTCTTCTGCTCAAGATCGATCTTGGCGAGTTTCAAGACTGTGTCGTTATAACGGTCCAACTCTTTATCGATCTGCGTCAGCATCATATAAAAATACTTGCCGCTCGGATCGGGCGTGCCGCCGCTATAGCGGTAGCGCGTGGTTTCCGTGTCCAACGTAAAGCTATTGATGACCTTACGGCTGGCAACGTCGATCACTTCGATACCGGTGTGATCGACTGTGGATACATAGAGACGCTTCTTATCCTTCGAAAGCCGCATGGCGGTGGGCAGGCCAGTTTCCAGCTTAATGCGACCGGTGATAGCTCCACCCTGTTCACTCACGGTGATCAACGCATCGGGATAAACACCCATGATGATTGTTCCCGCCTGAGCGGAGCTCCAGAGACCGACGCCGGCTGCGAAGGCGGCGATATGCGCGCCGAGCTTTCTCATGAGAAGACTCTTTTCGACAGAGGAGTGAATGGATCGTTCACGGGAAAACCACGTCCAGTTTGCGCCGATCTTTGGTCGCTACGGCGCAGTTACTGGCCTAGTCCGGAGAATGATGAAGAAGGCCGGAAATCTGGGTAGGCTAGAAGCGAGGAACATAGTGCTTGCCACACTGTCGCCGCGCATCAGAACACTGTGCGCGGCGACTATCGTGAAGCAAAGAGGTTAGTTGACGAGAACGTAGCCCGCCATCGTGATGTCGTTCTGCAGATCCCAGGTCTTTTCATATTTCAGGGTCTGAGCATCATAAACTTCGAGATCGAAGCTGGCGCCGTAGATGTAGAGCTTCTTCCCATCCCGAGACATGCCGTAATAAAAGCGCGTCTTGCAGGTGAATTCGCTCTTATTCTTCATGACGTTTGTCGTCAGGTCGAAGTGCCAGATCTCGCAACGCTTGTTGGTAGCGTTGAGTGTCGTCGACACTACCACGTACGCGTCTTTCTTATTCGGCGCCACCTGCAGACCAGTCATGGACTGCGGCGCGGGGCCGATCGGCGCGAAGGTGTACTGACGCGTGGTCAGGTCGAAGTTCGCGACACCAAACACGGGCAAATGACGAAATTGATCTGGCGCGTTGAACACCGAGATGTAGTGATTGGGGTCGATGAAGGTATCAAGCGCCGCACCGAAGTTCACGTTCTCGAACCCCGGCAGGTCTGGCTTGGACAGCTCAATGCGGTCCACGATCTTGAGCGTAGCAGCGTCCATGATCATGACCTTGTCGCCGAACTGGTAAAGGTACTTTCCATCCGGCGAAATTTCGAACTTGCCGCGGCCATAGCCACGGAAGTCGTTCTCATCAGCCTTTGGGATATCCAAAGTCTGCAAGATCTTCTTCTGCTCAAGATCGATCTTGGCCATCTTCAAGCTGGTCACGTTGTAGTGGTCCAGCTCCTTATCAATCTGCGTCAACATCGTATAAAAGTACTTACCGCTCGGATCGGGCGTGCCGCCGCTGAAGCGATAACGCGTGGTTTCCGTGTCCAGCACGAAGCTGTTGATAACCTTACGGCTGGCAACGTCGATTACTTCGATGCCGGTGTGATCGTTCGTGGACACGTACAGGCGCTTCTTGTCATTCGAAAGCCGCATGGCAATCGGCAGACCAGTTTGCAGCTGGATGCGGCCGGTGATGGACCCATTCTGATCATTCACCGTGATCAACGAATTGGGATAAGCACCCAAGATAAGGGTCCCGGCCTGGGCAGAAGTCCAGAGGCCAATGCCGGCCGCGAAGGCAGCGATACACGCGCTGAGCTTTCTCATGAGAAGACTCTTTTCAAGAAATAGGAGTGAACGAATCTCTTACGGAGAAACCATGTCCAGCTTGCGCCAGTCTTTGGTCGCCACGGCGCACTTGCTGGCCCAATCCGGAGAATTGTGAAGATGGTCGGCAACCTGGGCAGGCCAGAAGCACGTGACATAGCAATCGTACACGTCGCGTTCCACGGGCTGGCAGAGGCCGGCGGTGCCGCCGCCTGCATCAACTTCCCAACCCGGCGAGAATGCCAAGGAACAGCCCATGGGCACATGCGGACGCTGTGCCTGTGCCTGCTGCAGAGCGACGACGTCTTCGTCGACGCCGGTGATCATGCCATCGATACGGTGAGCTTTTTTATTTACAGGCCGAAGATGTTTCATGTGAGAGCCTTCCTTTCGGCAAATTTTTCAAGGAACGTTGGGTTGATGGCGCTGATGGCGCCGTAAATCTCTAGGCACTTATTAGTCCAGTCACGGATCCAATCGCAGTAGTGCAGATTGGCGTGACCCGTGTCGCCGTAACGAACAAACGCTTCGTGGTGGCAGCCGCCCGCGCACAGCGGACGAGCCCAGCAAGTATGGCAATCGTACTTTGCGTTAACATGGCCGCGAGAAAGGAAGTCGTTCTGCTTCTCTTTATCGATGCCGTCCTTGATATTGCCGAGCGAATGCGCATCAGCATCCGCAAAGCGATGGCAAGGCGAGATGTCACCTGAGGGGCCCACGCCCACCAGACCCAAACCGGCGCCGCAAGGATGTGACTTGTTCACACCTTGGATCAGCTCGCCGATGGTATCGCTGACGTTCGAGAAGCCATGCGACATGCCGCGCAGCGCCGAGTCCAGCCATTCATCGGCCAGCGTGTGGAACTGCTTCACGACATTCCGCATGTCCTCGTCGCTGATGGTGTAGGACGTCTTCGCGGACGTCGTCACTGGCGCGAAGCCAACTTCGTGAAAACCGATATCGTCTTTCAAGTGGCGATAGATGCCGATCACGTCCGTCACGCCGTCCGTGAGTGTCACGCGCGCAGTGATGGCGCGTGTACGGTGATTGGCAATGAGGGCACGAATGCGCGGCTCGACCGTGGCATAGCTGCCGCGGCCGTTCTTATAGACACGGCGCTTGTCCTGCATTTCCGGCGGGCCATCCATGCTGACGGTCACGCCGATTTCGTTGACAGACAAGAACTCGATGATCTGCGGCGTGAGCAGCGTCGCATTGGTGGTGAGGCTGAAATCGACCATTTTCCCGTGCGCAGCGCCTGTTTCACGCGCGTAGGCCACGACGTTTTTCAGCAGCGGGAAGTTCATCAGCGTTTCGCCGCCGAAGAAGGTGATATGCACCCCTTTGCGGTCGGCCGATGACTTCATCAGAAAATCGACGGACGCCCTCGCCGTCTCGAGATCCATATATTTAGCCTTGCCGGCGGGCGTGGCGATTTTGTCGGCGCCGAATTCGTAGCAATAGGTACAGGAGAGATTGCACTGGTTCGTGATGTTCATGACCAGCGTCTGCAGCGGGAAATCCGCAGGCGGTTCGGCCAAAGGCGTGCGGCCGACTTCGCCCGAGACAATGACGCGTGAACGGTACATCTCACCTATCAGCTCATTGGCATCGGCCTCAGGATAGCCGCTTGCGACCAGCTCCTTGATCAGATCGTCGTGCGTGGTTTCCGCGCGCGACAACCGATCAATAAGTTTGCCCGCCGCACCGTCGAGCTCGAAGATCGCGCCAGCCGTTACGAGGTAAATAAAACGGCGGTCGCCTCCCTCGAACGGATGGAGCTCCCCAAGCTTGTAGGCTCGGCTGGAAATTGCGTTCATTGATTTACCTCTGGTTGATCCCACTGCTGATACTGCGGGACAGCAACGAGCATGTACGAACGCCCATTGAGCGGACGGCCGTTCTTGTCTTTTTCAGTCTTCGACGTCGCGGTTACCCAGACGTCGCCGTAGTTATTGCGGTCGAACTGGCGGTCGGGATTCGGGCCATCGGTGTTCGGTGTGAAAAGGCCACCGTTGTTCAGGTCGCCCACGAACTTGGTGTCGTCGTCCGTATAGGTCGCCATGTACTCGTCGAGCTTCCAGTTGACGTCGATGGGGCCGATCGCCACGTCGTCGGCGGTGCCCGGCTTGCCATCAGCGCCATTCTCGAAGCCTACGGCATCGAACTGCATATAGCCTTTCGGGTGAACGTCGCTGCCCAGGTGCGTGATCGTGGACTCTGGCACAACGCCCACATAGTCCACCTTGCTATAGACAACGAAGGCCTTCTCCAGGATCGAACGATCGACATCGACATCGCGGCCGCCGGATACAGCATCCGCCGCCACATCGATATCAACAACGAGGTCCGTCTTGGTATGCGACACGATCTTCTTAACCGTGATGCCATTGCCCATCGCCACATCGGCCGGAGCAATATTGTCAGGGAAATTAGCACCAAAAACCTTGATTTGAGCGCCGTTGGTACCGGCTTTCACGGAATAGTTACCGACCGCACCAACGGTGGGGGAGCTCTCGACGCGGGTCAACTTCACGTCGAAGCCGAACTCCTGATACTGGCCCCAATACCAGCGGCCTTCGGCCGTATTCTGGTCCTGCGAAAGGGCAAGCGTTTCACGAGCTTCGCTGTTCAAGTCATCCGGTTTGGAGGCCGCAGCCGAGCCCTTCGACACCCCGCGCCAAGCGTAGCCAGTGTAGATGATGTTGGTGCCGCTGCGCGTAAGGGTCGAGCCATCACGCAAAGACTTCAGAGTGGTCGAGGTCTTAAATTCGTCGTCGGCCGTGCCCGGGGAAACGGTCATCTCGCCGATGTACTTGCCATGGCCCGGCACATTGGCCGAGACAAGCCATTTGCCGGTAATGCGCGGCGCACGGAT
This sequence comes from Fidelibacterota bacterium, assembly GCA_947472795.1. GTDB lineage: Bacteria > Pseudomonadota > Alphaproteobacteria > Rhodospirillales > Rhodospirillaceae > SHVO01. The sequence continues at coordinate 18,056 of CANJBL010000030.1, forward strand.
GCGCGGCAGCCACGAGGACCATTCCGCCGTATGCAGCGCAGCGTTCTTGGACAGGTAATCGAGCGCAGCTTCAGCGGGCTCGGGCTTCGGCGGACCACTGGGGGCAGCGCCAGCGCGGGGTGGATTACGACGGAAACCGGCTTCGGCCTGCTGATAGAAAGCAACGTGGAAGTTTTCGAGCAGCTTCCAGTCGTCTTTCGTACGGCGCCAGGACATGGGGCGCCCGAAAGCATGGCAACGCGTACAAGCGTCACGTACGTCGTCATTGGGGATGATCGTCTCGACGATAATACGGTGCTCGGCCATGTAGGCCACCGGCTTTGCTTCTTCCGGAGCGAGGCCGTGCCACGTCGCAAGGTATTTCAGGATCGATTTGAATTCGGCTTTGCTCAGCGTCAGACCGTTCAGACGCACCATGCGCTTCATGGCTTCGGCCCAGCCTTCGGGCGTCGTGCGCACGTAGGAAATGCGGGTCATGTTGCCCTTCTCGTCGGGAACATGGCAGGCGCCGCACTTGGAGATGGTCAACTGGTCCGCGACCGGAATGCCATCTTCGCCCTTGGCAGGCACAACGCTGGCTCCCGATTGTGCGGCCATGGCGAGCGAACTGGCGCAAAGGAGAAACAGACTGACACTCGCGGCGACGACTTTATTCATTTGCAAGGACCCCTCCAACCGATCCACTGCACGTGCAGTGGCGGATACTGATAATGCTTATCTTTCAAATACTAATAAATACAAATCTATCACGCTTTTCCGGGAGCGCATTCAATTTTTCCAGGGACGTAAAAATTAACAATCAACCTTACCTGTGCCTGAGAACCTCGACCGGGGAGACTGAAAAAGCCCTCCGAAAAGCTGTACTAAAGTGGGAAAGATTGGAAAAACCGGTGGACAAACAGACGTCTGTTACATTGGTTGTCAGGGGGGATCCGACCTCCAATAAGCGCCGGGCCCGCTGTAAACGCTCATACATAATGTACTCGCGAAAGGTCCGTCCGTCGTCCCGGAAGAGGTCGTGCAGATAGCGCAAGGACAAGCCGCATTCCACGGCCACTTCCTGCAATGTCAGATCGGAATTGTCGCAACGCGCACGGATAATTCGTTTCGCACGCATGAGATTAGCGGCACGCACCGGACTTGTGCTTGAGCGGACGTCGGCAAGATTGCCAAGGGCCAGCACCACGAGTTCGCTGACGATGTTGACCGCCCTTTGAAGGTCATACTCGCTCATGCTTGCTGCTTCTTCCTGCAAAGTGGCAATGGAAGCAAAGACCAGGCGCTGCACGCCTTCCTGGCTGGGCAGACGCCGGCAACAGATGTCTTCGACATTCACAAGGCGTTCTTCGACAAACCGCTGCGGCATGGCAACAGCAATACATTCATTGTCGGTCATTCTGCGGAACGTCAGAGGCTCACACCCCGACATCATGACCAGCGAACCTGTGGTGAACCGTTCTTCGCGCCCGAACTGCCCGACCTCCACACTGCCTGACAGCGGAAGATTGACGGTATATCGCCGCAGTTCGTCCATGCGAATATCCGACACGCTTCGCGTAGATTGCGGTTTGCCGCCACTGGTGCGGATACGAGCGACTGTAAAGTCACCGACGGAATAAGCGCGAGCCTCTGCTCTGAAGCGCGTTTCGACGGCCAACTTCATAGGCTCTTCGGTCGGGACCTTTACGGAAAGATTGCAAAGGTTTGCTTTGACAAAGCGCGTGTAAGCGTCCGGATCATGCGTACTCAGTTCATCTACAAATTTGTGTCGCGGACTGACGTGGTTCATATCCCTCCCCTCCCCCTGCGCGCGCCGCTACCCGGCGATCGCACGATGCAACGGCGCCAGTTCAACTCCAGGCGCGTGCACTTCTGTTCTCGCATTCACGATGACGTATGTTTTTTCGCCCGTGACCTGGGCTTCATGTGCGTCGTCAGATCATTTGGGACAGATGCGGGCGTGATTTAGCGGAGTGTTAGCCTCATATGGTTGATCGATCTTAGGCGGCGAGCTTGCGGTGAAGCAAGCGACGATGTTCGATGGTTTTCCGTTTGATGCGGTGTCGTTCCTGCA
>CANJBL010000031.1 GCA_947472795.1 Fidelibacterota bacterium
CACTACAACACCAAGCGGCCCCATTCATCGCTCGGCTATAGGCCGCCGGCGCCGGTGACCTATAGCCCGATACCAGTACCACTCGAACAGAGCCAAAACATGCAGTAGACTAACATCACGACTGGTAAAGAAAATCGGTCAGGTCACTGCACCCGGCGGATAGGCGCCGAGGGCGGCGATCTGCGTGGTGCTCAAGACCGCGGTCTGGGTCGATGTCAGCAAGGACAACGCCGCCGTGGTGAATGCGCCGAGCTGCAAGGTGCTCAAAGCGGCGAGCTGGGTATTGAGCAGGCCACTCAGTTGGGCCGTTGAGAGAGCGGCGAAGTCATAGACGCTGATGCCCTCCACCTGCGTGGTGGTCAGGCCGGCAAGCTGCGTCGACGATAAATAGTTGAACTGCGTGGTCGATAACGCGCCGAGCGCGCTGGAAGACAAGCCGGCAAGCTGCGTCCCTGAGAGCGACGAAATCTGAGTAGAGTTCAGCCCTTGGGCTTGGGTCGGCGTAAGTGCCATGACCTTACGCTCCGCGCCGGAATGTTGGGAACGACGGGTGGACGGGCGCCGCGCCTGGACGTGCAGGCGTCAGAACAACAGAGAATGTAGAGCGCACCATGTCCTAATCCCCGTTCTGGAGAAAATGAAGATGGGCTTTCGATCCATCGTCACACGCAACCGTTGTAACGCATCGAAGCCCCTTCGCCAAGTAAAACTCAAGTTTGGTAGGGGTATTACAGCCTGCCGTAGTGTGGCGACACTCGTTACCAAATGTTTCTAAATAAAAGGTTCCTAAGCCGCCCCCTGCCCTTGCCTGCGAGGCCGGAACCTCCAGATTGGTGGGGAGTTTAAAGTGGGCAAACCTGGCCCAGCCACGATTTCCAAAGCGGAGTCTCATCTTTTGCGTTTTCAGGATCGCGTTCGGCGCCTTTTCTCCCGCGAAAACCTACCGAAGTCCCGGGCCGCGCGCATTACCATGGGTGTCGCGCTTGTGATCGGCGGTGTGGCCGGCTTCCTGCCGATCCTTGGCTTCTGGATGATTCCTGTGGGCCTGGCGATCCTTGCCATCGATATTCCCGCCGTGCGCCGCTTCACGCGCAAGGTCTCGGTCGCCTTCGGCCGCTGGCGCCAGAAACGCCATGCCCAGAAAAAACACGCCTAGCTTTCCCCGGCATGATGCCCCCGCTTTATGAATTGCTTTTTGTCCTGCGGCTGGCATTCTCTCGCACCGTTGGGGGTTGTTGTCCTGGGGAGTAGCCGGTTGCACCGGCTCCGTTCATGGCCGAGTTCAACGAGGTCTATGCCCGCGCCGGCTACTACGATATCGCGTTCAATCGCGACATCAGCCGGGAAGTGGAATTTGTATTTGGCGAATACAAACGCCTCAACAATCGTCCATTACAATCCCTTTTAGAAATCGCTTGCGGTCCCGGCTATCACGCCCGCGCCTTCGCGAAACAAGGCGTCGAAACATTCGGGTTGGATCTGCGCCCGGAGATGATTGACTTCGCACGCGACAAAGCCAAGGAAGACGGCGTCGATGTGCACTGGATGGCCGCGGACATGCGCGCCTTCTCTCTGCCGCATCCGGTGGACGCCATCATCACCATGTACGACAGCCTGGATTGCCTGGCCGACAACGATGACATCGTCGCGCATTTCCGCGCGGTGGCCAGTTGGTTGACGCCTGGCGGCATCTACCTTTTCGAGCTGACTCATCCGCGCGATTGTTCACCGCATGGCTATGGCAATTATGTCTATTGCGGCGAGCGCAATGGCACCAAGGTCGAAATCAAATGGGCCGTGAACAATCCTCGGCATGATGCGTTCACGCAAGTTGCAGAGGTTGAGACCATCTTGCGCGTGGTGGAGAACGGCAAGGAAACGTTGTACCGCGACAAGGCGCGCGAGCGTTATCTGACGCCGCAGGAATTGGTTGCACTGACAAAGCTTGCCGGCAGTTTCCGTGTGGTGGAATGCTACGGCGACTTTATCCAGGGATTGAGGATGGATAATTCACCTCAGTCCCGCCGCATGATCTTCGTTTTGCAGAAAATCCTATAAACAACGGCCCGGACATCACATGGACGCACGCAGCGACAACAAACCGTTCGCCAACCATCTGTCTCCGAAATTGACGGTGCGCCTGTGCCAGGACAAACGGGGTCAAGGCGTATTCGCCGTGGAAACAGTGGAAGCCGGCGAAATGGTCGCCGTATGGGGTGGGCGCATCGTACCCGCGGACGTGGCCGCTGCCTTGCCGCCGCAAACGCGCCGCTATGTGGTGCAGGTGGAAGACGCTCAGTATCTGGCGCCGCTGGAGCGCATCGATCCGGCTGAGTTGATCAATCATTGCTGCCAGCCCACCTGCGGTTTGCAAGGCCAGATCACGCTGGTGGCCCTGCGCCGCATTCAGCCAGGCGAAGAGATCACCTTTGATTATGCCACCACCGATTCCAGCCCGTTCCTGGAGTTCGACTGCGCTTGCGTGAAAAAGCCGTGCCGCAACCGCGTCAGCGCAAATGACTGGCAACGCAGCGATGTTCAGCGTACCAATGCAGGGCATTTCTCGCCGTATTTGCAACGGCGCATTGACGCCCAAGCCGGTGAAGAACGGCCCTTCACCCGCAGCGGCCACGGATAACACCATGCCCCAGCGCTTTACGCCCGGTTCCATCGCCTATGCCAAGGACGGACGCGCTTATACGGTCGAAGTGGTGGATGGCGGCATGGTCTATTGCGTGGGCGACAACGGCATCGAGACCGAATTCCCAGGCTCGAATTTGCTGACCGCGGCGGAATGGGCCGCGCGTTCAGACGGACGGCGCGATGTGTCTTATGCCCGCCTGCGCCAATCCAGGCACTACATGCCGCCCGCTACCAAGCTGGATGCCAAGCTCGCCGTCGATCTGCTCACAAAGGCCGATCACCTCGTGCCCGGGCTGTTGGACTTCGCGGCTTTTTGGGTCGCCTCGCAAATCCTGCGTGACAATAAGGACGAGGCCATGATCGCCGGCCTGTCGGTGGTGAAGTGCCGCGAGGTCTTCGACGAGGCAAAGACAGACGTGCGCGCGAGTCTGTTGGCCAGTTTGCTGGGCCAGAAACCTGATTCTCTCGCGAGCGGCGCCAGGTTGGGCGACAACCTTCTGCGCGCCATGGTCGAGAAGGGGTTGGAGCCGCACCGGGCGGCTTTTGAGGATTTCCAGGATCGGCCGCGGCGCTAAGCCGCATTTGCCCCCGCTTCCTTCCAAGTGCGCTTCGTTTTATTTGCAGCGCACAGCAAATCATCATCTCGTGCCTATAATTTAATCATTTGTTTGTAATGCACCAATTTTAGGCAATTTAGCCATACGAGCAAATTCCGGATTTCGTATTGCAATGCGAGATATTTTCTCGCTTTTTTCGGCCGCACGGCCTTTTTTTCCGCTCTTTAGCTGAAAATATTGCACCGCACAAAGTTGGCATAGCCCTTGCACCCTCTGCCGTGGGCTGGGGGGCCTTTGGGACTTGGCGCACACGTGGCGATCCTCCCTCTCCGCGTGACGCCAAGTCCCAACGTGTCAACTTGCGAGGAGCAACACAGTGAAGACATCGATCAAGGCGCGGTTGCTTGCAGCCGCGATGACGTTGGCGGCACCGTTCACAGCTGCCGCAGCGGATGACGAGGCCGGACCGTTGCCCGGCACACTGACCAGTAACATCGCACTCACCAACGATTACATTTTTCGCGGCGTCACACAGACGAACCACAACGCCGCCGTCCAAGGGGGCTTGGACTGGGACACAGGCCAGGGCTTCCATTTCGGGACGTGGGGCTCGACGTTGAACTTCAACGACGCGAACGCCGCTACCATGGAGCTGGACCTTTACGGCGGCTACGGCGGCAAGATCGATAACTTCTCGTACGACGCCGGCCTTATCTACTATTGGTACCCCGGCGCGCCCACATCCCTGCACTACGATTTGTGGGAAGTGTACGGCAAGGCCGGTTACGATTTCGGCGTGGCGGCCCTCGGCCTCGGCGTGAACTACACGCCCGACAACTTCGGCGCCACAGGCAACGCCACATATTTCAGCAGCACAATGTCTGTCCCGTTGGGTGAACTCGTCACCGCAAGCGCGGGCCTCGACTATTGGATGCTGACTCGCGGCATCCGCGATTACACCGACTGGAACCTGGGCGCCACGCTTCACGTGGGCAAATGGTTCGACGTCGATGCCCGCTACTACGACACCGACGCGCAATATCTCGGTCGCCTCGCGGACGACCGTTTTGTCGTGAAAGTCTCACGCACCTTCTAACGCAACCCAAAAACCTTCCTTCCGGAAGGCCACCCTTAAGAACTGGGAGATACAAGATGAAGACCATGAGGACCTTGCTAACCGTACTGTGGGCGGCAGCGATAATTACGCTGTCCATTCCCACGTTCGCTCAAGACGCCGCCGCGCCCGCAGCACCGGCGGCAGCATCGGAAGCACCGGCGGTGGCTCCAGCGGACGCAACGCCCGAAGCCACACCCGCCGCTGATGCACCAGCAGTTCCGGCGATCAACTCGGGCGACACATCATGGATGCTCACGTCCACTGCACTCGTGCTGATGATGACCATTCCTGGTCTTGCGCTCTTTTACGGCGGCATGGTGCGCAAGAAGAACGTGCTGGCCACAGTGATGCAGAGCTTTGCCATCACCTGCCTCGTGACGGTGCTGTGGATGATTGTGGGATACAGCCTCGCCTTCACAGAAGGCAATGAGTACATCGGCGGCTTCAGCCGTGTGTTTCTGAACGGCATGGCCATCGATGCCATCAATCCCTTGGCCGCGACTATCCCTGAATCCGTGTTCATGTGTTTTCAGATGACTTTCGCGATCATCACACCCGCTTTGATCGCCGGCGCCTTTGCCGATCGCATGAAGTTCTCGGCGATGATGTTGTTCATCACGGTCTGGAGCCTGGCCGTGTATGCGCCCATCGCACACTGGGTCTGGGGTCCTGGCGGCTTCCTGGGCGGCATAGGCGTACTCGATTATGCCGGCGGCACGGTGGTTCACATCAACGCCGGCATCGCAGGTCTGGTCTGCGCGCTCATGCTCGGCAAGCGCTTGGGTTATGGACATGAGCCATTCCCGCCGCACAACCTCGTACTCTCGGTGATCGGCGCTTCGCTGCTGTGGGTCGGCTGGTTCGGCTTCAACGCGGGCTCGGCGGTTTCCGCGGGCAATAGCGCCGGCATGGCCATGGCCGTGACTCAGATCGCGACAGCAGCCGCGGGCCTGTCGTGGCTGTTCACGGAATGGCTGCTGAAAGGCAAACCCAGCGTGCTCGGGATTATCTCCGGCGCGGTGGCCGGTCTGGTTGCCATCACGCCAGCATCGGGCTTTGTAGACCCCTCGGGCAGCCTGATCATCGGCCTCATCGCCGGTATCGGTTGCTACCTTGGCGCCACCAGCCTGAAGCATGCACTGGGTTACGATGACAGCCTCGACGCCTTCGGCGTGCACGGTGTCGGCGGCATCATCGGCGCCATCCTGACCGGTGTGTTCGCCAAAGCCAGCATCAGCGGCGCGGTCACCAAACGCGGCTTGATCGAAGGGAACAGCGAGCAAGTCGTGATCCAGCTGATCGGCATTAGCGTGACGGTCGTCTACTGCGCTATCGCGACGCTGATCATCCTCAAGGTGGTGGACATGATTGTCGGCCTGCGTGTGGATGCCGATGAAGAACGCGAAGGTCTCGACATCACGCAGCACGGCGAAGTTGTTGCCTAACGCACAGGCATGGGATCCACACGCTTACAGAGGAAACGACGCAATGAAAAAGATTGAAGCCGTGATCCGGCCTTTCAAACTCGATGACGTGAAGAAGGCGCTGAATGATATCGGCGTGCAGGGAATGACAGTCTTGGAGGTCAAAGGATTTGGCCGGCAAAAAGGCCACACAGAACTCTACCGCGGCGCCGAATACGTTGTTGATCTGGTGCCGAAGGTGAAGATCGATGTGGTCGTTGACGACTCACAAGTGGAACCGGCCATCGAGGCCATCCGTAAAGCGGCCCAGAGCGGCAAGATCGGCGACGGGAAGATTTTCATCTCTCCCATTTCCGACGTCGTTCGGATCCGAACAGGAGAACGCGGCGCCAGCGCTACATAGGGGGTAATGGTCCGCGTAGCGGGTGTCCGGAGGGCAAGCCGGACACCCGCACTTTATTTTGTCCCGAGGGAACCCTTACGCCTCGTACTCCGCCCATTTCAAAATCAGCCCATTTTGGGGCCTAAGACTTTGAAAAGACGTCGCCTAACCTATGGATAATTATGATGTTTGTGCGACACAACAGCAGGTTGCCGCCGCGCGCCCGAAAGGCTGTTTTTACGACGCAGTGCAGCACAATCGGGGTCTTGCATGGCCGCCCACCAAGTGCGAAAGACATGCCCCGAACACTTGGGAAGCCTGGGCTGCGGGTGACGATATCCGCTGCCATGTCAGGCTATTAGCGCATAGGAATTTTTTCAGAGATGAGCAAAACGGACGTTCTTTCGGGGCTACGCAATGCAAAAGTGAAAGCGCTGGTGGAAGAGATGTCGGCGCTGTGCGAACCGGCAAATATCCATCTGTGCGACGGCTCCCAGGCGGAATACGACGCTTTGTGCGAGCAGATGGTTCGCGGCGGAACATTCATTAAGCTCGACGAAAAAAAGCGCCCCGGCTCTTACCTGTGCCGCTCCAACCCCGGTGACGTGGCGCGTGTAGAACACCGCACGTTCATCTGCACCACGAACAAAGACGATACCGGCCCGACCAACAACTGGGCCGATCCGACAGAGATGAAGGCGACCCTGCGCGGCCTGTTCAAGGGCTGCATGCGCGGCCGCACGATGTATGTGATCCCCTTCAGCATGGGACCGCTCGGTTCCGATATCTCGCACATCGGCATTCAGATCACGGATTCCGCATATGCCGTGGTCAATATGCGCATTATGACCCGCATGGGTGCAAAGGTGCTGGACGTGCTGGGCGATGATGATTTCGTGCCGTGTATCCACTCCGTAGGTGCACCGCTGGAGCCCGGCCAGAAAGATGTGTCCTGGCCCTGCAATGACCAGAAGTACATCGTGCAGTTCCCGGAAGAGCACGCCATCTGGTCCTTTGGCTCGGGCTACGGCGGCAATGCCCTGCTCGGGAAGAAGTGCTTCGCGCTGCGCATCGCCTCGGTCATGGCCCGCGAAGAAGGCTGGCTGGCCGAGCACATGCTCGTTGTCGGCCTGGAATCTCCAAAGGGCGAGAAGACCTACGTGGCGGCTGCTTTCCCCAGCGCCTGCGGCAAGACCAATCTGGCCATGATCATCCCACCCAAAGGTTTCGAAGGCTGGAAAGCCTGGACCGTCGGCGACGACATCGCCTGGGTGAAGCCGAGCCCCGATGGCCAGCTGCGCGCCATCAATCCGGAAGCCGGTTACTTCGGCGTCGCACCCGGCACCTCGGAAAGCACGAACCCGAATGCCATGCGCCTGACCGAGCGCAACTGCATCTTCACCAACGTCGCGCTGACGGACGACGGCGATGTGTGGTGGGAAGGCATGACCGAACAGCCGCCCGCACACCTGATCGACTGGAAAGGCAACGACTGGACGCCCGCGTCCGGCGTGCCGGCCGCGCACCCCAATGCACGTTTCACCGCACCCGCCACGGGCTGTCCGACGCTGGACCCGGCCTGGGATGACCCGAAAGGCGTGCCCATCAGCGCCTTCATCTTTGGCGGACGCATGAGCCACACCTTCCCGCTGGTGTTCCAGTCCTTCGACTGGGATCACGGCGTATATCTGGCCGCCACCATGGGCTCGGAAGCCACCGCTGCCGCCGAGAACCAGGCCGCCGTGCGCCGCGACCCGATGGCGATGCTGCCCTTCTGCGGCTACAACATGGCCGACTACTGGAATCACTGGCTGGCGCTGGGCAAGAAAGTGGCGAAGCCGCCGCTCATCTTCCGCGTGAACTGGTTCCGCAAGGACGAGAACGGTAAATTCATGTGGCCCGGTTACGGCCAGAACATGCGCGCCCTCGCCTGGATCGTGGATCGTGTACATGGCCGCGGCGGCGCCGTGGAAAGCCCCTTCGGCTACATGCCGCGTTTCGCCGACATCGTCTGGGACGGCCTGTCCTTCGACAAGACCAAGTTCGAGAACCTGATGGAAGTGAACCAGTCCTCGGCCCTGCGCGAGATTGACGACCAGAAAGACTTCTTCGCCCGCTTCGGCAACCGCGTACCGTTGGACCTGTTGCAGCAGCAGAGCAAAGTCCGCAAGCGTGTGGAAGGGGCCGTGCCGATCTGGCGCCCGGCAGCCTAAAACCGCTTTGCTAAAAGCAAAGGGCGCTTCCCGTGGGAGGCGCCCTTTTTGTTTGTGCGGCTTTTTGTTTAGAGGGAGCGTGATATCCTGACGTCATGCTGAGGGGGCGCATGACAACGGCGTGGCACAATGCCCGGAGTGGGCATTGGTGGGCGCGTTGGTTCAACACTTCCATATACCAATCCGGCCGGCTGGCGGTGTTGCTCGTGCTCTGTGCCGTTCTGGCCGTGCAACTCAGCGATCCTTTGCCCGCGCGCCTGATCCGCGCGCGCGTATTCGATTTCTATCAGCAGACCAGGCCCCGGCCCGTGCCGAAAGAAAGCCCCGTTGTCATCATCGACATCGACGAGAAAAGCCTGGTGGAACAAGGCCAGTTCCCCTGGCCGCGCACTGTGGTCGCTGATTTGGTGACACGCGCGACCGAACTGGGCGTCGAGGCCATCGGCTTTGACATCATGTTCGCCGAGGAGGATCAGACCTCCATCGCCAAGGTTGCCGCGCGCACAGCCACACTTGATTCGGCGACGCGGGCAAACCTTATGCAAGCGCCCAGCAATGACAAGCTGCTGGCCGACGCCATCGCCGCCAGCGGCAAGGTGGTGCTGGCACAGAACTCCACCGATCAGGCGCGTGAGGATAAGGGCGAGCCACCGCTGACGTCTTACGCGGCGTTGGGCGGCGATGCCGCGCCGTATCTGGAGAAGAATACATCAATCCTGCGGCCTCTGGCGGTGCTGGACGACGCCGCGGCGGGGCGCGGGATTATCAGCCTGTCGAAGGAGAATTACGACGGCATTGTGCGGCAGGTGCCGATGGCTGTGAGTGTCGGCGATGGAATCTACCCTGCCCTGTCGCTGGAGATGCTGCGCGTGAAACTGGGCGCAAAAACCATCACCCTCAAAACCGATGCTGTCGCCGGCGGGATCAGCGAGATTTCCATTCGGCCGGTGCGCAGCCGGGAACGCAATCTGGTGAAGACCGACACCAGCGCGCAGATCTGGGTTTATTTTCGCCCGCATCAAACTTTTGCCGCCAACTATGTCTCCGCCACGGACCTGCTGAATGGACGGGTGGCCAAAGAACGCCTGGCCGGCAAGTTTGCATTGGTGGGAACTTCGGCTTCGGGCTTGCTAGATTTGCGTTCGACACCGCTCGATCCTGTGCTGCCCGGCGTGGAGGTGCACGCCAATATCCTCGAGAACATCATCTTCAGTACGCAACTGACGCGCCCGCCTCCGGCGCACTTGATGGAGTGGGCGATCACCTTCATCGTCGGCATGATCATGATCATCATCACGCCCATGGTGGGTGCGCGTGCCGGCGCGATGACATTTCTCGCCATGGCCGGAGGGATGGTCTGGTATTCCTGGAGTGAGTTTTCGGCGCACCTGGAACTTTATGATCCCACCTTTCCCATTGCTGTGGCGCTGCTGTTCTATTCCTACCTGACGTACACGGGCTATGCCCGCGAGGAAGCCCAGAGACGCCAGGTGCGCAGTGCCTTCGGGCAGTATCTGTCGCCGGCGCTGGTGGAAAAGCTGGCGGAGGACCCCAGCAAGCTGGTGCTGGGCGGCGAGAATCGGGAAATGACCTTCATGTTCTCGGACGTGCGCGGCTTCACCGCCATTTCCGAAATGTTCGACGCGCAAGGGCTCACCCGCCTCATCAACCGGCTGCTGACGCCGCTGACCAACGCCATCCTCAGCACCAATGGCACCATCGACAAATACATGGGCGACTGCGTCATGGCATTCTGGAACGCGCCTCTGGACGTGGAAGACCATGCCGCCGCTGCGGCACGCTCGGCGTTGCGCATGGTGGAGGCCGTGAACAGCGTGAACGCGGCGCTGGAGCAAGAAGCCCAGCAGGCGGGGCGTCCGCACAAGCCGTTGGCCATCGGCATCGGCATCAATTCCGGCGTGGCCTGCGTCGGCAATATGGGGTCGGATCAGCGCTTCGACTATTCAGTGCTGGGTGACGCTGTGAACCTAGCATCGCGTTTGGAAAGCCAATCCAAGTCTTACGGCGTCACCATCGTCATGGGTGAGAACAGCGCCAAGGATGTACGGAATTTCGCGCTGCTGGAGTTGGACCTGATCCAAGTGAAGGGCAAGAAGCAGGCCGCGCGCATTTTCACTTTGGCCGGCGACGAGGCCACTGCCGGCACGGGCTGGTTCAAGGAGCTGCGGACCAATCACGACGCGGCGCTGGCCGCTTATCGGGCGCGACAGTGGGATGAAGCCGATGCCCGCCTGGCTGTGTGCCGGAAGACCGCCACGGCACAGACCGGACTGGTGACGGAACTGTGCGGCTTTTACACCGTGCTTGCGGAACGCATTGCCACGTTCCGCACCCATCCGCCAGCGGTGGATTGGGACGGTGTATATGTGGCGACCAGCAAGTAGCCTCGTAATTTATCGGGGCAGATCGGTGGTTCCCATAAGGAACTCGTCGACCGCTCGCGCGGCCTGACGGCCTTCGCGGATGGCCCAGACGACAAGGCTTTGACCACGGCGCATATCGCCCGCCGCGAAAACCTTCGGGAGTGAGGTTTGGTACTTGACCGTATTGGCCTGCACGTTGCCACGGTTGTCCAACGCCACGCCGAGGTTTTTCACCAGACCTTCGTGGATCGGGTGCACAAAACCCATGGCCAGCAGGACGAGATCAGCTGGCAGATCGAATGCGGAACCAGCTACTTCTTTGCCTGCTTCCAGGCGCACGATCTTCTGAGTGGTGACATGACCTTGCGCGTTACCGCCGAAAGATTTGGTCGCCACCGCAAAGTCGCGCTCGCACCCTTCCGCTTGGGAAGAGGACGTGCGGAACTTGAGCGGCCAATAAGGCCACACGAGCGGCTTGTTCTCTTGCTCCGGTGGGCGCGCCATGATTTCAAGCTGGGTGATGGACTTTGCGCCCTGGCGGATGGACGTGCCGATACAATCGGAGCCGGTATCACCGCCGCCGATGACAATGACGTGCTTGTCCTTGGCGGTGATGGCCACGTCAGCCGGAATGGTATCGCCGGCAACGCGCTTGTTGTTCTGGCTCAGGAAATCCATGGCGAAGTGAATGCCCTTCAGCTCCCGCCCCGGCACCGGCAGATCGCGCGGGGCCTGGGCACCGCCCGTAAGAATAACGGCATCGAAATCGCGCTGGAGCGCCTCGGTAGTGATATCGACGCCGACATTGCAGTTGGCGCTGATCGTTACACCTTCTGCTTCCATCTGCTTGACGCGACGGTCGATGAGGTGCTTTTCCATTTTGAAATCGGGGATGCCATAGCGCAGCAGGCCGCCAACACGATCGTCCTTCTCAAAGAGCGTGACCGAATGGCCGGCGCGCGCGAGTTGCTGTGCCGCCGCCATGCCCGCCGGGCCGGAGCCGATAACGGCGATGGTTTTGCCCGTCTTTCTGGAAGGAAGCTCGGGTTGGATCCAGCCTTCGGTCCATCCACGGTCCACGATGGAGCACTCGATGGATTTGATGGTAACGGGGTCGTCGTTGATGTTGAGCGTGCAGGCTGCTTCGCAAGGCGCGGGGCAAATGCGGCCGGTGAATTCGGGGAAGTTGTTGGTGGAATGCAGGTTCATCAATGCATCGCGCCAACGGCCCTTGTAAACAAGGTCGTTCCAGTCGGGGATGATGTTATTGACCGGGCAGCCGTTGTGGCAGAACGGAATGCCGCAATCCATGCAGCGGGCACCCTGCCCCTTGGCTTCGTCGTCGCTGAAGGGTTTGACGAACTCGTGATAGTTACGCACGCGCTCTACCGGTTTCTCGTAGCCCCGGTCCTGGCGCGAAATCTCAAGAAAGCCTGTTGTCTTACCCATGGGCTTTGACCCCGGCGAGCTTGAAGGATGTGCCGGTTTCATCAGTCTCGCGGTGGCGTGAGGCCGCCAGGATCTTCAGTGATTTGCTGTAGTCCGTCGGCATGATCTTCACGAACTTCGGCAGGTACTGATCCCAGTTGTCGAGGATCAGCTTGGCGCGGGCACTGCCGGTGTAGTGGCGATGGCGTTCGATGAGGCGATAAAGACGCGCTGCATCATGTTCGAGATGGTTGGACATGAGCGCACGCAGGGCTGCGTCATCGCTGTGCACGATGGCTTCTGGTTTGACGGGCTCCAGGCCTACCATGGCGGTGTTGCAACGGCGTGCGAACGTGCCATCTTCGTCAAGCACGTAAGCGATGCCTCCAGACATGCCAGCCGCGAAGTTGCGCCCGGTGTCACCGATAACGACCACAACGCCGCCAGTCATGTATTCGCAGCCGTGGTCGCCTACACCTTCAACAACAGCGAGAGCGCCGGAGTTGCGTACGGCAAAGCGCTCGCCGGCGACACCGGAGAAATAACACTCGCCGGAGATGGCACCGTAAAGGACCGTATTGCCGACGATGATATTATCGGACGGAACGGCCGGGCATTCGGGCGGCGGGTAGATGGCGATGCGGCCACCGGAGAGGCCCTTGCCAACGTAATCGTTGCCCGCACCTGAAAGTTCAAAGGAGACGCCGTGCGCCAGGAACGCGCCGAAGCTTTGGCCGGCGATGCCCTTGAATTTGACCGAGATCGTGTCCTCGGGCAGGCCGACATGACCATAGCGCATCGCGACTTCGCCCGAGAGCATAGCGCCGACAGTGCGGTTGACGTTGCGGATGGGGGACTCAAAATTCACTGCCTGTCCGTCTGCGAGCGCAGAGGCGGCTTTGGCAATGAGGGAATGATCCAGAGCCTTCTCGAGGCCATGGTCCTGGCGAGCCCGGTTGCTGATCATGATCTCCGGCCCGACCTGCGGCTTATAGAGCAGCTTCGAGAAATCGAGGCCCCTGGCTTTGTAGTGCGTGATGGCGCGGCGTGTGTCGATGAGATCGACACGGCCAATGAGGTCCTCGATCTTGCGGATGCCCAGTTGCGCCATGATCTTGCGCGCTTCCTCGGCGATGAAGAACAGATAATTGATGACGTGCTCCGGCTGACCGGCAAAGCGCTTGCGCAAGATCGGGTCCTGCGTGGCAACGCCGACGGGGCAGGTATTGAGATGGCACTTGCGCATCATGATGCAGCCGAGCGCAATCAGCGGCGCGGTGGCAAAACCGAATTCATCGGCGCCGAGCAAAGCACCCACGATGACGTCACGGCCCGTGCGCAGGCCGCCGTCCACCTGCACGGCGATGCGTCCGCGCAGATTGTTAAGCACGAGAGTTTGGTGGGTCTCGGCGAGGCCGATTTCCCATGGGCTGCCCGCATGAGTCAATGAGGTGAGCGGCGATGCGCCGGTGCCACCCTCGAAGCCGGAGATCGTGACGTGATCGGCGCGGGCCTTGGCGACCCCGGCGGCTACGGTGCCGACGCCAATCTCGGAGACCAGCTTCACCGAAATGCGCGCTTTGGGATTGACGTTTTTCAGGTCGTGAATGAGCTGCGCCAAATCCTCGATCGAGTAGATGTCGTGATGCGGCGGCGGCGAGATGAGACCCACGCCGGGTGTAGAATGACGCACCTTTGCAATGGGCCCGTTGACCTTGTCGCCGGGCAGCTGACCGCCCTCGCCTGGTTTTGCGCCTTGCGCCATCTTGATCTGGATGTCGTCGGCATTCACAAGATATTCAGCAGTGACGCCGAAACGCCCCGACGCGACTTGTTTGATGGCCGAGCGCATGGAATCGCCGTTAGCCATGGCCTTGAAGCGATCCGGCTCCTCGCCGCCCTCGCCCGTGTTGGATCGCCCGCCGATGCGGTTCATAGCAATAGCGAGGGAGGTATGGGCCTCGCGGCTGATGGATCCGAAGGACATAGCGCCGGTGGAAAAACGCTTGACGATGGTGGCGGCGGACTCGACTTCTTCTAATGGCACAGGCTTCGCCGCGAACTTGAACTCGAACAGGCCACGCAACTGCATGAGCCGCTCGGATTGATCGTTCATCAGCTTGGAGAATTCGTCGTAGGTCTCGGCGCTGTTGGAACGAGCCGCGTGTTGCAGCTTGGCCACCGTATCCGGCGTCCACATATGGTCCTCGCCGCGCAGGCGGTAACGGTATTCGCCGCCGGGATCGAGATCATCTTTAAGATGGAACGCATTGCCGAAAGCAAGGCGGTGACGTTCTACAGTCTCGCGCGCCACTTCACCGAGGCCGACACCTTCGACGGGCGACGACGTGCCAATGAAGTACTTATCAATGAACTTTCCAGACAAACCGACAGCATCAAAAATCTGCGCGCCGCAATAGGACTGGAAGGTGGAAATGCCCATCTTGGACATGACCTTCAACATGCCTTTGCCGATAGCCTTGATGTACTGCTTTTGGATCTTTTCCTGTGAATATTCCGCAGGGACCTGATCGCCGCGCATAGCCGACATGGTCTCGAACGCGAGATAGGGATTGATGGCTTCGGCGCCGTAGCCCGCGAGCATGCAGAAGTGGTGCACCTCGCGCGCCTCGCCCGTTTCGACCACGAGCCCCGTCTCCGTGCGCAGGCCCTTGCGGATCAGGTGATGATGAACGGCAGCCACCGCGAGCAGCGCCGGCACCGCGATGCGGTTACGGCTGACACGACGGTCCGAAAGAATAAGGATGTTGTAGCCATCGAGAACGGACTTATGAGCGTCTGCGCAGATGCCGTCCAGCGCAGGTTCCATGCCTTCGGTGCCGCGTTCCACCGGGTAGGTGAGATCGATGGTGCAGGTGCGGAAGGAATCGCCCAGCAGCTTATTGAGATGGCGGATTTTCTCGAGGTCGGCATCCGTGAGGATTGGCTGACGCGCTTCAAGACGAACGTGCGTGTCCTCGGCATCGATGCCCAGCAAGTTTGGCCGCGGGCCCACGAGCGAGACCAGCGACATCACCAATTCTTCACGGATGGGATCGATGGGCGGGTTTGTGACCTGCGCGAAGCACTGCTTGAAATAAGTGTAGAGCAGCTTGGGACGGCGCGAGAGCACCGAGAGCGCCGTATCCGTACCCATGGAGCCGATGGGATCTTCGGCATTCTTGACCATGGGCGAGAGAAAGACATTGAGGTCTTCCTGCGTATATCCGAAGGCTTGTTGGCGATCGAGCAACGTCTCGTTGGAGACGTGAGGCTCGGCGCCTGTATGCTCGGCCAAGTCTTCGAGGACGAACTGGGTCTTGTCGAGCCAGGCCTTGTAAGGCTTGGCATTCGCGAGCGAGGCTTTCAGTTCGGCATCGTCAATGATGCGCCCCTGCTCCAGATCGATCAGGAACATCTTACCCGGCTGGAGGCGCCACTTCTTGACGATCTTCTCCTCGGGGATGTTCAGTACTCCGGCTTCGGACGCCATGATGACGAGGTTGTCGCTGGTGACAATATAGCGCGCCGGGCGCAGGCCGTTGCGGTCGAGCGTGGCGCCAATCTGGCGGCCATCGGTGAAGGCCAGCGCAGCGGGACCATCCCAGGGCTCCATGAGTGCTGCGTGATATTCGTAGAAAGCACGGCGCTTCTCATCCATCAATGGATTGCCGGCCCAGGCTTCCGGGATCAGCATCATGACGGCATGCGCCAGCGAGTAACCGCCCTGCACGAGAAGCTCCAGCGCGTTATCGAGGCTGGCGGTGTCAGACTGGCCGGCTGCGATGAGCGGCCAAAGTTTTTCCATGTCGTCGCCGAACAGTTTCGACTTCATGGCATGGCGGCGGGCTTCCATCCAATTCAGGTTGCCGCGCAGTGTATTGATCTCGCCGTTGTGGGCCACCATGCGATACGGGTGCGCGAGGCGCCAGGACGGGAAAGTGTTCGTGGAGAAACGCTGGTGCACCATGGCCAAGGCCGATACCAGGCGCGGATCGTGCAGATCGAGGAAATAAGACCCGATCTGCGGGGCCAACATGATGCCCTTGTAGACCACCACACGCGAGGAGAAGCTGCAGATATAGAAATCGTTGCGCTGGCCCGCCTTGGTGAGGACCTCGTTTTCGATCAGCTTGCGGATGACAAAGAGCTTGCGTTCAAAATCGTCGCCGGCCTTTGTGCCGGCGCCGCGGCCGATGATGACCTGGCGGATCCAGGGCTCGCTGGCCTTTACGGTTTCACCGAGGCCGGACGGGTTGACCGGCACATCGCGCCAGCCGAGCACTTCCTGCTTTTCCTCGGTAATGGTGCGCTCAATGAGCTTGATGGCATCGCGCGCCGCTAAAGGTGCTTTGGGCAGAAAGATCATGCCGACGCCGTAGTCCCCGGCTTCGGGCAGCTTCACGCCCTGATCCGCGAAAACCGCGCGCAGATAAGTATGGGGAACCTGGATAAGGATGCCAGCACCGTCGCCCGCCAATGGGTCGGCGCCTACAGCTCCGCGATGCTCAAGATTGACGAGAATCTGAAGACCTTGACGAACGATGTCATGCGACTTCACGCCTTTGCTGTGCGCCACGAAGGCAACGCCACAGCTGTCGTGCTCATTCTTGGGATCGTAGAGTCCCTGTTTTTGCAGCGTCGTCATTACTCTTTACCAACTCCAGATACGTACCAGCAGATCTTGGTCTCTTCAGACAGGCCGACTCTCCCGCAGCCCAAGAAAATCTTGAAGCCCAGCGCATTGATAGACAATGGAAAACGGCCATCCCAAAGCCGACAGGCAATCAATAAACAACTGCTGTGAGGCGTCAAGAGGCGCAGGCGTGCCCGGGGTATACGCCAAGTGCCTGAAGAAGATGGACTTTTCTCTCAGTGCAATCGCACACTACGCAACTGCGCAGGGAACAGCGGGACTAAATCACGGACGCGCACACGAAGTCTGTTCCCCGGCCTGTGGAAAAGTCTGGGGATAACTTCAAACCTACGTGTTTTCAGTACGTTATGTGGGGCTGGCTGGCGGCTTCCGCAGGACGGAAATGAAATAGTGACCGGCCCCCACTGAGTGGTCCGATTGGAATGTTAGTTTAGAGCACGGGTTTGATCCACCGGTATTGCCGTTGGCCAGACGATGGCCTCGGGTGCCGGAGGACGGTACCCCAACGATGAATGCGGACGGATCGTATTGTAATGTCG
>CANJBL010000032.1 GCA_947472795.1 Fidelibacterota bacterium
AAACCCCAGCGTCCTTGCACGCCAATGCCGCAGGCTTGCCCTGCGCCATCAGCACCTCGATCTGCCTTAACTTGGAAACAATCTGCTCCGCGCCTAATCCACGTCTCGCCATGTTCAGCTCCTCCTGTTGGGGTCAATCCTCTCAAATCGACCGGTACAAAAAAAGCCGTCAGGTCAATCGCAAAACGCCTCCGTATTTCGACCAGGACGGTCGAGCGCGAGATGGCGCGAGCCCTGGACCACATTAAGGACGCCATTGGAAGTGTCTTTGAGAATGCTTCGGGAGATTGACGTAGCAATGTCCGACAACCTTCCTAAGACCGCGTCTGAATGGATTGTCCGCATCCACGCGGGCGATATGTCCCTGCACGACCATACAGCGCTCGAGGCATGGCTGGCTCAGTCGCCATCTCGCTTGGAAGAATTCAGAACAGCGCAAAAGATCTGGCTTGTCGCACGTATGCTGGAAAATAGTCCTGTCGGACGTTCTGAATTGCAGTCTCTCAACATTTCCGCTCCGTCGTTAGGCACTGTATTACTTGGCTGGACTGCACATCTCACAGGCCGCCGCATTGCGGCCCTCGCAACCGCCGGCGCTTTGGCGATGGCGGCCTTCAAGATATTCCTGCCTTCCGAGGCGCCCGGCTTACCGGCGTTGCATAACGGCGAGATGGCCCAGACGGCTATCAACCAGATCACAACCTATGCCTTGCCTGATGGTTCGACGCTGACGGTCAATGCCGACTCTTCCGTGCGCCTTGCCTTTACCAGAGAACAGCGCCAAGTCATCCTCGAGCGCGGCGAAGCTTTCTTCGACGTTCGGCACAATACGGGCTGGCCGTTTGTCGTCACGGCCGGCGGGCGAACCGTCGTGGTGACAGGCACAAAATTTGACATTGATTACGGAGCCACAGACAAAGCCGTGGAGGTCGCCGTCGTCGAGGGGCACGTGCAAGTCGCTTCTGCTGCCGTGCCTACGACTACCGCTTTGCCAACGAATGCATTGATCGCGGGTGACGTTATCCTTTTCCCGGAAGGCAAGCCGGGCGTGCCTCAAAAAATATCTGCAGATCAAGTTGCGGCATGGAGAAGTCGCCGTCTTTATTTTGATCAATCGTCCTTGAGCGAAGTTTTGACCGAGGTTAACCGGTTTACGTCAAAGCAACTGGTTTTGGGCGACGCCACATTGGCTGGACTGAAACTCAGTGGCTATTTCAGGGCCGGCGATATCGACGCCGTGATTTTCTCGCTCACGGAACTCTACAAAATACAGGTGAATGACGCCGGCAAGACTTGGGTGCTGACCGGCACAAAAGACGAGACCCTGCCCCCGCCCACCCGGCGGAATTCCCAAAAAACCTGAACTTCAAACCGGCACCGCACCGGAGTTTGATCTCCGGAGTCGCACGATCGTCCCCGCCACAAAGACCATTTTCTGCCGCTTTTCTTTATTGGTAGTGCATTGGGATTTTCCAATGGCGCACCCGTAGCAGTTTGCCAAATACCCGGCGGCTGGTACGCTTCCTGCTGTTTGATCTTCAAACATAGGGGGGACACATGCAGATTCTCAAACGAGCGAAATCGCCCATTTTGGCGGTGCTGCTGTCGACGGCGAGCTTCTTCGCCGCGCGGGTCGCGGTCGCGGCGGAAGACGGCGCTGCATGGACGGGTTATGGCGGCAACAAAGGCTTCCAGCGCTACGCTCCCCTGCAGCAGATCGATGCGAAGAACGTAGCCCAGCTACATGTGGCTTGGCGGCGCGCTGGACTTGACCCGGTTCTGCAGGAAAAATTCCTCGATCTCGTCCCATCCAACTACCTCAAAAGCACACCGACGCTTGTGAACGGTGTGCTTTATGGCTCGAACGCCATCGGCCTCGTAGAAGCTTTCGACGCCGTCACGGGTGCTACCAAGTGGATCCAAAAACCGCTGCCCGTGACACTGAAAGAAGCGTCCGGTCAGGGTATGCGCGGCGTGGAATATTGGCGCAGCGGCAATGACGAACGGGTCATCAGCCTGCGCGGCGATTTCATTTATGCGCTGAACGCCAAGACCGGCGAAGCCATCAAGGACTTCGGCGACGACGGCAAAGTTTATATCGGCATACCGACGAGCGACCATTTTGGTTCGCGCCAAACCAGCGCGCCGCTCGTTGTCGGCGATATCATCATCATTGGCGGCACCGGCGGCAACACGCAGGGCAATGGCACAGGCGATCTGGGCCTGAACAAGGAAGCTGTCCCCGAGGACATCCGCGCCTATGACGTGCGCAACGGACGCCAGCTGTGGACGTTCCACGTGCTGCCGCGCGAGGGCGAGCGCGGTCTGGAAACCTGGGGCAAAGAGTCGTGGCGCTTTTCCGGCGACATGGGCAACTGGGGCGGCATGAGCGCCGACGAAGAACTGGGCTATGTGTACATACCGTTATCGGCTCCTAACATGGCCTACTACGGCGGCCATCGGCCGGGCGATAACCTTTACGCCAACAGCATCGTGGCACTCGATGCCCATACCGGGAAGCTGGTATGGCACTTCCAGATGGTTCACCACGACCTGTGGGACTACGACACGGCGTCGCCGCCTGTGCTCGCTGACGTGAAGATCAATGGCAAGACGGTGAAAGCCGTCATTCAAGCCAACAAAGTCGGCTACCTTTACGTCTTCGACCGCAAAACCGGCGAGCCGGTTTGGCCCATCGAGGAAAAGGACGTGCCGCAAAGCACGGTCCCCGGCGAAGTGACGTCGCGCACGCAACCGATCCCGACGAAGCTTCCGCCTTTCGATATTCAGGGCATCAAAGAGTCCGACCTCATGGACTTCACGCCGGCCTTGCATGAGGAAGCTAAGAAAGTCGCCGACCAGTACGTCACGGGCGGCGTCTTTACGCCACCTTCCGTCATCGATCCCGCCGAAGGCGGCAAAAAGGGTACGCTGTCGGCACCCGGCGTGTGGGGTTCTGGCAACTGGAACACGGGCGCTTTCGATCCCGACACGGGCTTCTACTACGCGGTATCACGCACAGAGCCCACGGTTTACGGCCTGACCAAGCTGAAACCGCCGGCCACTTTGGATTACTCGATCGTGGCCGCAGTGAACCCCAATGCACCACCGCCGACACCGCCGGCTGCGGGCTCGACGTTCGCGCCGCCGCCGCCGATGATCAACGGTATGCGCGGCGGCCTGCCGCTGCCGCCGACTCTGCCCTCGGGTTTGCCGCTCCTGAAGCCGCCTTATGGCCGCGTCACCGCCTATGACATCGGTAAGGGCGAGCGCAAATGGGTAGCCCCCAACGGCGACGACCCAGCGATCCGCGCCAACCCGGCCCTGAAGGATGTAAAGCTGCCGCCGCTGCTCGGGAATTCCGGCCGCGCCGCGCCGTTGCTGACAAAAACCTTGTTGTTCCTTGCTGATGCCAGCGATGCCGTTATCGGCCGCGCCGGTATCCACGCCGATGCCAAATTACGCGCCTACGACAAGGCGACCGGCAAAGTAGTGGCCGAGATTCCCCTCCCCGCCGGCGCAACTGGTGCTCCCATGAGTTACGAGGCGAATGGCAAGCAATACATCGTCGTGCCTGTCGGCAATGCCGCTTATGGCTCCGGCTGGGTCGCGTTTACGGTGAACTGAAGTCAGCATGCGGCATATTGGTTTTATTTCCGCGGGGCTTCTCGTGGCGGCTGGTTTTGCTCCGTTTGCATCCAGAGGGGCTGAACCGCCCCCAGCGCTGTTCACGGCCGATCAACCTGCCGCAGGCGAAGCCCTTTACCTGCAACGTTGCAGCGGGTGCCACAACGCCAACCTTACCGACGGCGGCCAGGGGCCTGGGTTGATCACGGATGGCTTCTGGTCAAACTGGGAACAAAAATCGGCGCGTACGCTCTATGGGCGCATCCTGAGTACGATGCCTTCCAACGAGCCAGGCAGCCTTTTACCCGGCGAAGCGCTGCTGCTGACCGCCTTTATCCTGAAGTCCAATGGTTATCCAGCCGGCGAGCAAACATTGGAAACAGCGGACACGCTCAACCCGGTGCGGCTGCACCGCCAAAAGTAGTCACAAAAAAACCGCGGCAGGGTTTCCCCTGCCGCGGCGGTCTCAATCGATATCAAATTCCGGCGCTATTTGCGCGGGGTCGCCGGATGACGTGTTTCACCGAAACCTTCGTCCATCCATTCCAGCATCTCCTTACCGAGGTAGTCGTCGGCTGTATTCATGGAAGCGAACTCGCTGCCGTGGTTGTGGTATTTGAGCTGCACTAGGCGCGGGCAGCGGCCACCGTCGCGGTAGCAGAGCGCCGTGAAGAGTTCGCCCGTGGTGCCGGCCAGGTTCAACTGATCAAACTCGGACATCACCAGCATCACCGGCACATGGCTTTCGTTGATGTGGTTGATGGCCGAACGCGACGGCCACTGCGCGTGGTCGGTGCCGAAGTACTGGGTCACGCCGCCGGTCATGCTCGGATCATCCGGATCCGGATGCAGGTTATAACGGCCGCTGAGCATGATCGCGCCGGCCACACCCGGGCCTGTATCAGGCTGGAAGCGACGGTCGTAAATATATTGCGCCACGTGGCTAGCGCCGGCGGAGTGCGCGAAGAGATAGATGCGATCCGGGTTGCCGCCGTACTTCTTGGCGTTTTCTTTGATCCACTTCACGACGTCGCGCACGTCTTCGCCGCCCGAGGGCCACTTGAATTCAGGGGCCAGACGGAAGTCGGCGTTGATGCCCAGGAAGCCGTTCTTGGCGAAGTAGTACATGATGTTTGAGTGGATCAGCGGGCTGGTGTCGCGCGCGCTGCCGACGTAACCGCCGCCGTGGAAGAACACGAGGATCGGCATGTTGGACTTGCCTTCGGTCTGGTAGACGTCGACCTTCTGACGTTCCGCCTTGCCGTAAACTAGGTCCTTGGTGACCTTGACGCCGCTCTTCGGCACCGCGGCGCGCTGCTGATCGCCGTAAAGCTGCTCGGGATTGTATTTACGGCCCCAAGCTTGTTCGGTCAGGCGCTTCTTGTCTTCAGCTGGCGGCGTCTGCGCGGCCGTCGGTCCCATCGATGAAAACGCCATCACGGACAGAACGGCACAAGCAAACCCGAAGCGTATCAGCTTAGCTGTATTGAACCCTTTCATAATCTCCACTCCCTCCCTATTGAAACGAATACTCAATATCGAAACGACTATTCCATCGCAGCCAGAGTCGCTCTCATCTGGTTTTTGTCTAATTCTTTCTCCCAGTTGGCCACAAAAATTGTAGCGACGCCGTTGCCGATGAAATTCGTCAACGCACGGCACTGGCTCATGAAGCGGTCGATGCCCAGAATGAGCGCCATGCCCTCGATGGGGATTGTTGGCACCACCGCGATGGTGGCCGCCAAAGTGACAAAGCCGGAGCCCGTAACTCCCGCAGCGCCTTTGGACGTAAGCATTGCCACGCCCAGCAAGGTGATCTGCTGCATGAGAGTAAGGTCCGTATTTGTAGCTTGAGCCACAAACAGTGCCGCCATGGTCATATAGATATTGGTGCCGTCGAGATTGAAGGAATACCCCGCCGGAACGACGAGGCCCACCACGGGCTTTGAACACCCCAACCGTTCAAGCTTTACAATCAGCGAAGGCAACACGGTTTCGGACGAACTCGTGCCCAAGATAATGAGCAGTTCCGCTTTGATGTAAGCGAGGAACTTGAAAATGCTCAACCCGACGCTGCGGGTAATAGTCCCCAGCACAAGGATCACGAACAACGCCGCGGTGAGATAGAACGCACCGATCAGCTTCAGAAGCGGCAGCAGCGCCGCCGCACCGTAGCGGCCAATAGTAAAGGCCATGGCGCCAAAGGCGCCGATGGAGCCCAGGTGCATAATGAAGTCGAGAATCTTGAAGACAACTTCGGCCAGCTTATCGATACCGCCACGCACGCCGTCAGCCCGTGAGCCCAGAGCAGACAGGGCAAACCCGAACAAAATTGAAAAGAGAAGGACTTGCAGAACATCGCCGCTCGCAAATGCGTCCACGACGGTATTGGGAATAATATTCAGCAGGAAATCGACAAGGTGCTGATTTTGAGCGCGC
Source organism: Fidelibacterota bacterium (assembly GCA_947472795.1). Taxonomy (GTDB): domain Bacteria; phylum Pseudomonadota; class Alphaproteobacteria; order Rhodospirillales; family Rhodospirillaceae; genus SHVO01. Next base: position 6,067 of record CANJBL010000032.1, read on the forward strand.
TTGGTGAAATCGGAGATGGCGCTGGTATCAATGGCTTTAGGGTCTGTATTGAAACCGGCGCCAGGCTGCAAGACGTGGGCAACGATCAGGCCAATGACTAGTGCGATGGTAGAGATAACTTCAAAATAAAGAAGGGCTTTACCGCCTACCCGGCCAACCTTCTTCGCATCCTGCATGCCTGAAATGCCGGAAACCACCGTGCAGAAGATGACCAACGGAATGATCATCTTGATCAATTTGATGAACCCGTCGCCCAGAGGCTTCATGGCAATACCCACCGACGGGTAAGCCAGGCCCAGAATAATGCCGAGCACGATGGCGATGAGAACCTGAACGTAGAGTTTCTTGAGCATGGTTGTGGCTGCTTATGATGTTGAAAGACGGATGCGCGTTAAGCGGTAGCGGTTGGGGACGTGGCGCGAGAAGCCCCAAGACAGCGAATACGCCGGCCCAGGCCAACAGGGCGCCTTTTGCCCTTACCGCTGCATGACACTCCCCTTTTTGAACGAATGCTCAGCCCCTCAACGCGCCCCGGCTAAGCATTCATCACTGCAAGTTCTTCGTCCGAAATGGGCAGACTTGCAAGACCTTCATTTCTTGTCCCCAAAACACTACCCACGAGTTTGTCGATAAGGAACTATATTTTCGTTATAGCGCGCAATGACCGAGTCGGGTGTCCGAACGATCCTACCCCATACGTATAGGCTAATGGCCCTTGGAAAGGACCTGCTTGGGTCTCTGGTTGCAGAAGATCCGGTAAGGGACTCGGGGGGCCCTTCTATGCAAGTTACTTTGCCTAAAGCGTATATTTCCGGCTCACGCGGTTTTGAGCAGAATTACTCTTAATATCGCCGGCCGATGCGCAAGCCAAAAAACCGCGGCTTAATGGGATAACTCCGAGCAGAGCCCGAGCAAATCTGGATCGCGCAGAAGCTGTCGCGGCTTAGGATGCCTCGGTTATCCAGAGCATTTTGAAGAAAAACCTCGGCGCTTGTACTCCCATGTCTGCCACCGATGGATAAATCGACCGTAGCAAAGCCCGCCGTATTTCCGAAAAGCGAATTTTCCAATGTGCTGAGATAACTGTGGGTGCCGCCCTGATATTGTAAACCACCTTGAATAAAGCCGTTCCATGACCCAACAGGAGTTTCGTAACGCGCCGTGGCCGAGAATTTAAGTCGCGGCTGACTGGGAAGGCGAGTGCCCTTGGGTGCGGCCATGTTCGCGCCCGGCGAGCATGTTTGAAATGGGTTGAGTGTTGAATCGAGATTACAAAGATCCTTGGTCAACCTAGCGTCGTTGAAGGCGGCGCTGCCAAGCAGCGTGAAGCCTTTCGCGATTTGCCAATGCACATCCATCTCCGCGCCATAGACACGCGCTTGACCCGCGTTATAGGTGGCAACGCTGCCATTGTTGCCCGGCACGGCGAGGCGATATTGCAGACCATTCCACCGCTCGACGTAAAATGCGCCGTTGAGGCGGAGATTTTTCGACCATGTGGTCTTATAGCCAAGTTCGTAATTGTCGAGAGTGTCGGCGTTGTAAGGTTTTACACCTAACACATACTGCGCCCCGCCCGGCCGATAGCCCGTGGAGTACGTCAAATAGACCATCCTGTCGGCATCGACCTGCCATTGGGCGTTGATCTTGTGTGTTTCGCCGGTTCCCTTTTGGCGCCCATCGCGCGAAATGCAGGACGTCGGTGTGGCTAGGGGAGAGGCACAACCGACCCGTCGCGCGGTGCGCGTCGTACCGTTGAACCCCACTTGATCGCTTTCCGAGCCGAAGAGGCGCGTGCCTGCTGTCAACGTGACATCCTCGGCAATGTTGTAACTTCCTTCGACAAAGGCCGCGTAGTCCAGAAGTTTGGCGTGGGTGTAAATAAGATAGATGTCGTCGGCGTATACGGGACTGGGCGTATGCGCATAGATGCCCGCCACCTTGGAGAAGTCGTTGATGTAGTAGTCGCTGTCGTTATAGGTATCCTGCCGCTGATAGAACAAGCCGCCGGAAAGGCGCCACTTGGCCGTCTTTGGACTGGAGGCCCGAAGCTCCTGCGACATTTTATGAAGACGCTGCGTAGTGTGATAACGCTGCGTGGGATCAATAAACCCGCCCCTGCCGTCAGGGAATTTGGTGTAGTCGGGGATCGTGTCGTAGGCGACCGTGTAATAAGTGTAATCGTTGTCGTTTGAAATCTGCCGGCTCAAATAACTGCCGGAATAGATGAGAGCGAGGTTGCCAAGCTGACCTTCGATGGTGGCCGAGGATAGTAGCCACTTGTCGCGGTTCCACGCCTGGCTGAAATCATGAATAATCAAATCGCCAAGCTTCGGCGAAAACAGGAAATCACCGCGCGCATCCTGCGACTGATAGATAATTTGCGGTGAGATAGTCCAATTCTCGAGATCGAAGGCGGCGGCCATGCGCCCGCCAAACGTCTCGACGGGATTAAAGTTGTTGCCGGTCGTGGCGTTGTTATTGATGACGACCTTTGTATTGGGATCGGCGTCCCCAAGCTGATAAGTGATTGTGGCAGGCTTATTGTCAACGTATCCGCCTGCTTTTTGATAAAACGCAACAAGGCGGACAGCATCTGCGTTGCCGAGCGGTATATTGGCGAACCCCTCAAACATGGCGCCACTATTTCCGGCGCCATACTTGTTCAACTCCACATCCGCGCTGGAAGAGAACCGCGACGGATCGGGCTTATTGATGATGACACGCAATGTGCCAGACAACGAACTGGCGCCGAACAATGTCCCTTGCGGGCCGGACAGGGCCTCGATGCGCGCGATGTCGTAAAGATGGATATCGAGTGACCGCCCGGACGTCGTCACCGGAATTTCATCCAGGTACATACCGGACGTGGGCAGAAGCAGCCCTGCGCCTGTCGAAATCCCCCGGAAAAAAATATCTGAGCGACCCGGCCCTAAAGTTTTGAAACTGACGCTAGGCAGGAGCTTCGCGTAATCATCAAAGCTGACAATCTGCCGCTGTTCGATGACATCTGTCGTAAGGACCTGCAAACTCATCGGGACACGCTGCAGATTTTCGACACGGCGTTCGGCCGTCACAATAATCTCGGGGATAAGATCGTCGGGCTGGTTCGGGCGCACGACCGCCGGCATGAGGGGCGGAAGCGGCGGAACCACGGCAGAATTGCGTGCGGCAGCCGAATTCGGCTCCGCCCGCATATCGGCAATGACATAGGTCCCCTTTCCTGTCGCCTGGGCTTCGAAACCGGAGCCCTCCAGAATCCGCTGAAGAGCCTCAGCAAGGGTGAACTGACCTGAAAGCCCTTTGGTGCGAAGCGCCCGCAGCTGGTCAGGCGAAAATATGAAATTGGCGCCAGTCGTGTTCTGTAAAATTCGGAGCGCTTCAGCGATCGTGGTTTGACCGACATTCAGCGAGAACGCGCGTTCGCTAACCTGCGCCAAAGCGTATGGAGTGGCAAAAAGGGTCGTTTCCGCGCCGGCGGACAAAACGGTCATAGACAGCAGGTTCTGAGCAAACGAGCGCCACGATATGCGTTTGGCACCGCTGCCGAGAACGCAGGCCATGCTTGTCCCCCTCCATATCTCAAGCGGTCAGTGCCGGTCCCGAAGCGGTTTTGAAGGCAGATTTCCGCCTTAGTATGGATTCTACCACCGAGAGGGTTTCTGACCGACAGTTACAATGTGCGTTTTTGGGGCTGGGAGTGACCGGCGCAACAAACTTACTTCTCTCCGCAGGTCCAGTCCTCGGACGAGGCATCATGAAACGCGAAAACCCTCTCTATGTTCGGCATAGAGAGGGTCTGTCGGAATCGAGCAATAAGGTCTTAGTGCTTAAGTTTACGGACCGCCATTCCGGCAAGGCAAGAGTGCATGACCTTATTAGCGTTCTGCGCCGTGCGGTAACTGACATCCATGACCGGCGCCACGTCCAGCATATCGAAGCCGACAATCTTGTTCTCGCTGCACAGCTTGCGCATAAGCTCGCTGGCATCGCCGAGACTCATGCCGTCAGGAACAGGGCGTCCCGTACCTGCGGCATAGACGGGATCTAGCGCGCTAATATCGAACGAAATAAACACGTTCGAGGGCCCCTTCTTGGCGTCCTTTGCAATGTTATCGAGGGCCTTCGCCCAGCCCTGCTGCTTGATATCGGCCATGCTGTGCAGACGCACGCCGTCTCTCTTTAGCTTCTGGGCATCATCGGCGGTCAGTTCCGGGTCGCGAATGGCGACCATCGTAACGTCCTTGGCGGAAATGATCCCATCTTGAATCAAACGGCGTGTGGACTGTCCGTCGGAGATGAAATGGTCGCCGATGGCCGTTGTCTCGGCATGGGCATCCACCAGAACGACGCTGACATTGCCCTTACCATATTGATCGACGACACCCGCCACGTCGGCATACATAACGGCATGGTCGCCGCCCACCACAAAGGGCACCGTGCCGACTGAGGCTGTATCTTTCACCATCAGACGCACATGATCCATGGTCCGCTCTACGCTCATGAAGTCGATGGAGAAAGAACCGTAGTCCGCCATGCGCAGGACCAAACCAGGATCAACTTGCGTGAAAGGGTCAATGCCGGTCAGACCGCCCGCCATACGCATGAACGTCGGTGCATGCTTGGCATCGCGGTACCCAGAACTCATATCGAGCGGCACACCAACAAAAGCCACTTCCACTTTGCCGGCCACCAGGTCCTCCTTGCGGATCGCCACGGGCGCGTGGGCAAAGGTGGGAATGCCTGCCTTTTGATAGAGATAGCGATCGAGACTGAAAGGCCCAGCATCACGCTGGTATTCATCGAGAATAGCCGGGCGAAGTGTCGTACCCGCATTGTACCTGATAGCTGCGGGATTGAGCGCCGTTTCCGCGTCATGGTCATCGCCGGGGTGGAACTTTTCAGATTCCACTGTCGCCATGAGCGTGGAGACGTACCGGTCTAGTGCCGGGAAGTCGAAATCGGCGATGGCCAGCTGCAGTTTTTCTGGCGTCAGACCAAACCGCGCAAGGATCTGCGGATCGTTCAGGAATGCCTTTTTGTCCGCAGCCAGGGTGCTGAACTTCGCCGGCAGCTGTGGCGACGCTGCGCTGTTGTTCTGCGAGCGAGAATCGCACGCCCAGATGCCAAGAGCGATCGCACCGATAGCGACCGCGCCCAGTAAAGTTTTACGCGACACAAGAGCTCCCATTATCTGCGCTCCTTATAATAATCGTCTTGACCATGTTCCGAGGAAAGCGGGCTGAGATAGTGAGGCTGTATCAGCCCCTTCTTGTGCATCGCGATACCTGCGAGACAAGCATTAATGAGGAAATCGCTGTTCTGAGCGGTCTTGTAGCTGGTGTCGAGATAAGGTGCGACTTCGACAAGATCGACGCCTACGACATTCGTTTCCGCGCAAAGACGACGCATGATCGGTTGCGCTTCGCGCATGGTAAGGCCCCCGGGCACGGGCGTGCCGGTACCGGGCATGAACGCAGGGTCCAGCACATCTATGTCCCACGATATGAAAAGCTTGTCGGTATCCTTGCGGGCTTCGGCGACGGCGCGCTCCATCACCGCATCCCAGCCATGTTTTTCGACCTCGACCATGGTGTGGTACATCATGCCGTGATCGCGCATCCACTGCATATGCTCGATGCTGGGAACGCGCGCGCGCAGGCCCACTTGAATGTAGTTCTTGCCAAGTACGTGGCCTTCCATGATCACGCGATAAACCGGCTGGCCATGATCGATAAGGTGCACCGAGTCATGTCCCACATCGTAGTGTGAATCGAAGTGGATGACGCCGATTTTCCCCTTGCCGTACACATCGGCCATAGCAGCCACATCGGGATATTCCAGCGAGTGGTCGCCGCCGACGATGAGAGGTATGGCGCCAGCTTGAAGGATTTCGCGCACGACATCGCGCACATGTTCTACCGCGCGATCGGTATTGATATTGTCAACGGCAATGTCACCGTAGTCTGCAATGCGCAAATCGACGAGCGGATTGATCATCGAGTACATGTCATTGCCGAAGCCGCCCTGGGCACCCATGGCCGTGCGGACCGCAACGGGCCCGTGAACAGCATCGCGATACCCTGTGCCCATATCCAGGGGAGCACCAACAATGGCGACCTCGATCTTACCGGCAATGAGGTCTTCAGGTGTGAGAGCAATGGGTGCATTGGCAAAGGTAGGTATTCCGCCAGCACCGCCGCCGCCGATATAGCGTGATAAGTTGATAGGACCGGGCTCACGTTTAGGGTCGAGTGAAGCCGGACGACGGGTCTTCCATGCATTATATTCAGGCGACGACTTGTCCATGGCGATGGATGGCCGGTCGCGACCGGGCTTGAAATCTACCGCGTCTTCAAGCGCATGCATGGCGCTGATGTAAGCCGCAATTTCCGCGGGATTGCTTTTGCGGAGGCGTTCAAAAAAAAGATCCGGCTTCACGAAGCGCGTGGCATGGCCGCTTTGAATATAGACGGCCTCCGTGTCGGGAATTTTTGCGCGCACATCCTCCGGAATTGTCACCGGATTGAACTTTTCGGGCGATTGCGCGGCAGCCGGAGCAGCACTTTGTGCTACAGCCGTGGACGTGAACGCACCGAGCAAGGCCGGCACCAGCATTGCCGAAAGTGCCACGCTGGTCAGTTGTCGATGGTCCATTCTCCCCCCAAGAGATAAAACCGCGAGACCGGTCTGTTACACTAACGAATGCCCGACTTTCCGCTTTATCGGGAGTGCGATCGACTTTGCTTTCCGGGCGTAATCTTGCCCAGCCCCAGCGATGGGATCATACGCCCTTCATGTGCGAAAAGCCTTTTGAATAGGGGAAAAGGACAGAAATTCGTCTCGATTGTTTGCGCATGCGAAGAGACGCTATTTTGTGTTGTTGCCAAATGTTTGTGGGCATTATCCCCCCACCAACAACATGCATCTTTAACTGGCCATATGATGACGACAGAGACACGCAGCGAAGATACCGGCACGCTCGAAACCTCCCACGCCGGTATCGTATCCACCGGCCGTGGAAAAGCCTTTCTCCGGCAGCTAGCTTCGGAACCGTTTGTCTGGTTCGCGCTTCTGGGAGCGGGGTTTTTTCTCGCCTACGGCCTTCTGGCAAAGGAAGACAGCGAGATCGTCATCACGCCCGGGATCACCCGCGTTTTATACGCCGATAGCGCCATTCTTTACGGCCGCGAACCGGATGAGGCCATGAAGCAGCGCTTGGTCGATCAGTATGTGGAAGATGAAATCCTTTTCCGCGAAGCATTGCATCGCGGACTGCATTTGAGTGACGGCAAGGTGCGCCTCAGACTCATCGATCTCGTGCGGTTGATGCTGGGCGGCCAGCCACCCGATCCCAGCGAAGCCGAACTGGCAACCTATTATGCGGAGCACATCGACAATTACAGAGTCCGGCCTTCAATGACGGTGGAGGTCACAAAAGTCACCGCCGGTGACGCACCAACTGCTCCCGAGCGCTACAATCAAGCCAGCGATGAGATGCTCACGCAAATTTTCGGGCCCGCTCTGGTCGCAGCACTCCCCGGCTTGCCGCAAGGCGAATGGACCAAAGCCATCGAGACGCCCGTGGGACAGGTTCGCGCACGTATTGTCGAACGTCACGAAGGAGGAATGCTGAGCTATCAGACGGTTCGAGACACGGTTCAGTCTGATTGGCTCAATAGTAACAGCAGTCAGACCATAAAAGAGATCGTTGCAAAGCTGCGCCTCAATTATCGAGTCACGATTGTCGAGGACAAGCCGTGAGAAGCGTTGCACAGATTCTGCTGTTTCTTGGATTGATGTTTCTGCCTTTGAGTCAGGCGGCGGCCGACGCCTTCATTGTCGGAAACTTCTCGCTGGCGCGCACGGGAGATGGCGCTCATTGGAGTCTAGCCGCCCGTGTACCACCTAGCTTCAAGCCGCCAATGGACCCTATTTGGCCGTCCCGTTGTCACGGAACGAGCCAAGGCCAGGAGATCATGGGCCGAGAGCTTGTGTTGAATTATGAGGTCGAGTGTGCGGGCGAGCCTCAAGAGGGAGAAAAAATCCTCATTCCCTGGCCGTTGGATGGTGCCCACCTGGAAGTCATTACGGCCGGCAGCACGGCTGCCGCTGTGTCAGCCACGCTGCCGAATGCACCCGATGGAATTCTCCTTCCTATGAACATCGCGCAGGCGGAGGAACATGCAAGTTTCGCTGTGGCCTGGCGCTTTATCAAACTTGGCATGGAGCATATCCTCACAGGGTGGGACCATCTGTGCTTCCTCTTCTGCCTTTGCATGCTAGTACCGGTGAGAAGCCTGCTGATCCTTGTGACCGCCTTCACGGTCGGCCATTCCATCTCCCTGTCGCTCGCCTTTCTTGGACTCGTGGACGTGCCCGCGCCGCCTATTGAAGCGCTCATCGCGCTTTCCATTGCCCTCCTGGCCAGAGAAGCTTTGGTCAAAGATCGCAGACAGGGCTCTTTCGCCGGCGCGCCCGACAGGCACCATTGGTGGAGCTATGCCTTTACCGTCACTGGTTTCGGATTGGTCCATGGATTGGGCTTTGCCTCGGCTTTAAACGAGATTGGTGTTTCGCCCGTACTGCGCATTCTGGGCCTAGCAAGCTTCAATGTCGGGGTGGAAATGGGCCAGCTCTGTTTCGTCACGGGCGTTATCGTGACACTGGCAATCATGCGCCGCATTGCCTTCGAGAGGATCTTCCGATTTGCAGGCCTCGCCGGGGCCGGCAGCATTGGAACATTCTGGATGATCCAGCGCCTGTTGGAGTTTGTGGCATAGCATCACCAAGGAAAAAAAGCCGGCCATCGGGAGGACCCCGATGGCCGGCGGGAGACATGCGATACTTAATGGGGTGAACTACGACTCTTCCATAGTTCTATCTGTAAGCGCCGGAGCAATAATCCCTCACTGAAGCGGCCGGATAATCTGGTTGCGCCGGAGTAAAACTCCGTCAGCAGATAGCCTTTTGCCTGGTTGGCGGAAGGCGGAGGGATGAAGGGCGTGGAGTTATATGGACGAGTTCGCCATG
>CANJBL010000033.1 GCA_947472795.1 Fidelibacterota bacterium
CCGGACGAAGCGCGGGTGAAGGAATTCAATCTCAAGAAGATGTGGAAGTCGCCCAACGGCACCATCCGCAACATCCTGGGCGGCACCATCTTCCGCGAGCCGATCATCTGTAAGAACGTGCCGCGCCTCGTGCCGGGCTGGACCCAGCCCATCGTCATCGGTCGCCATGGCTTCGGTGACCAGTACAAGGCCACGGACTTCAAAGTGCCCGGCAAGGGCAAGCTGACCATGACCTTCACGCCGGATGGCGGCGGGGAGCCTATCAATTACGAGATTTTTTCGTTCCCGGGCTCAGGCGTGGCCATGGGCATGTACAACCTCGATGACTCGATCGCCGATTTCGCGCAGTCCTGCCTCAACTACGGCCTCACCCGCGGTTGGCCGGTGTATCTGTCCACCAAGAACACCATTCTCAAGGCCTATGACGGGCGATTTAAGGATATCTTCCAGCAGATCTACGATCGCGACTTCAAGGCGCAGTTCGAGGCCAAGAAGATCACCTATGAACATCGCCTCATCGACGACATGGTGGCCTCGGCGCTGAAATGGTCCGGCGGTTTCGTCTGGGCCTGTAAAAACTACGACGGCGACGTGCAGTCCGACACCGTCGCGCAGGGTTTCGGCTCTCTGGGCATGATGACCTCTGTGCTGCTGACCGCGGATGGAAAAACGGTTGAAGCGGAAGCCGCGCACGGCACCATCACCCGCCATTACCGCCTGCATCAGCAAGGTAAGGAAACCTCGTCCAATCCCATCGCTTCAATCTTTGCCTGGACGCAAGGCCTGAAGTATCGCGGCAAGTTCGATAACACGCCTGATGTGGTGGCGTTCGCCGACACACTGGAAAAGGTTTGCGTGCGTGCCGTGGAAAGCGGCTTCATGACGAAGGATCTCGCGATCCTCGTCGGTCCCGAACAGCCCTGGATGACGACCACTCAGTTCTTGTCCAAGCTGGACGAGATGCTGCAGACGTCGATGAAATAGGCCGCCGCACACGTGGAAAAGTTCATTGCCGGATACCGGCAATTCCGTGAGACGTACTTCCGCGAGAACAGAGCGTTCATCCAGGACTTGATGCAAAAGGGCCAGGCGCCCAAGCACCTGATGATCGCCTGTTCGGATTCCCGCATCGATCCCTCGCTGGAATTCGGCGTGGAACCGGGCGAGATGTTCATCGTGCGCAACGTCGCCAACCTCGTGCCGCCCTTCGAGCCCGATGGCCATTCACACGGCACAAGCGCTGCCTTGGAATTCGCGGTGCGTGTGTTGAAGGTGGAGCATGTGATCGTGATGGGTCATGCCAAATGCGGCGGCATCAAAGCCCTGCTCGATCAACCGCCCAACAGCGACTTCATCGCCGCTTGGATGCGCATGGCCGAGCCCGCGCGCGAGAAGGCTATGAAAGAAACGACAACGCGCGAGGCGGCTCAGCGCTGCTGCGAACACGAAGCCGTGCGCATTTCGCTCGAGAACCTGCTGACGTTTCCCTGGGTGAAAGCCGCGGTGGACGCGGGCCAGGTGGAACTGCACGGCTGGTACTTCGATCTGGAGACCGCGACCCTGTCGATCATGAATAAGGCCACAGGCGCGTTCGAGGTCGTCTGACCCTCCCCGTCTCAGAAGTTCGGGAAGCCCTTTTGCAGCTTGAGCAGATCGGCCTTCTTGGCCGGAATCATCTTGCCGCCGGAGTTTGGTAAAACCCAGGAATAGCCGCCATCACGGCCAATGATCGGGAAGCGTTTGCGCTTCTTCGAGTAGACGCTGCGCATGGTGGCTGATTGGCTGCGGTAGGTTTTACGCCAGTCCTCGTCCTTGTCGAACAGCAACTCGTGGCTGGCGATCATGTCGTCGACGAAATCCTGCTCGACGATGGTGAGGTTGGAGATCACCCAGCACTGGCCTTCAAAAGTCCAATAAGCCGCAAGACCCACCAGTTCGCCGGCGGGATTGAAATACGGGAAGAACGGAAACGAACGGCAGGCCATGGAGCGGTTATCGCGCTCGCAGTGACGCGCTCCATTGCACTCCACCGCACGGCAGGCGGAACCCACCAGGTCGGCGACTTCGGCACGGTCCGCCGCGGTCTTCGGCTTGAAGGGCGTCCACATATCGGTGCGGCTGCGCAGCAGCTTGTATTCGCTGTGCTCGACAATGGGAATGGCATGACCCGTGGAGCAGCAAACCGGCTCGCCATTATTGTAAGGCGCGCACTTCTTGCCGCAGTCGTATTTTGTTGAGATGGGCGCCTGAAGGCGCTTGTAGATCTCGGCATAATCCTTGGGCGTAGGAGCCATGAGAACGTATCACCATAAATGCTGCGCGCGCCTGATGAGGCGCGCCTGAGGGATATAGCCCGCGTCGCGCGCCATTGCAAAGCCCCGGTGTGCACCACGCTATTTTTGAGATGCACGCCCGAAACGCCCGTGCCACAGTTGTTCACCAGCCGTTGAACATGTAGAACACCATGCAGGCATATCTCTGGATTGGATTGGGCGGCGCCTTGGGCAGCATGGCGCGTCATTGGTCCAATGGCATCGTCGCGGCTTTGGCGGGGGTCGATTTTCCCTGGGGCACGCTGCTGATCAACGTGCTGGGTTCGTTCATCATAGGTTTTGCCGCCGCCACCATGGGCAACGACGGACGCTTCCCTATGAGTATCACGGCGCAGCAATTCGTGATGGTGGGCGTATGCGGCGGCTATACGACCTTTTCCGCCTTCAGCCTGCAGACCTTGGCGCTATTACAGGCCGGGCAGGTGCCGGCGGCACTTGGCAACGTTGGCCTGTCCGTGGGCCTGTGTATGGTGGCCGTGTGGCTGGGCTACATGGTGGGCCAAGCGCTCAAACCGGCCATCTAAAAATCCCCTTGAACTAGAGCACGCGCAAGTCAGCGAAAAGCCCGACAGGGGGAGGACCTGCCGGGCTTTTCTGAAGTCTGCCTAAAATCTAGAAAGGGGGAGGGATTGTTAGGCAGCCTTTTTGGCAGTCTTCGCGGCTACGGTCACACCCACCTTGAAGCGGTCGGTGATCGGCGCGGTGACGTCTTTGGCAATGGTGGTGGTCAGCTCGGAGACCTTCTTGCCTTCTTCGAGGATCGTTTCGATGCTTTCCTGAGCGAGCTTGGTCTGGATCTGGAACAGTTCGACAACGGTCTTCGCGGCGGCGAGCTTCTTGCTGGCATCGACGGCGTCTTCGAAAGACTTACCGGCCAAATCCACGAAGTACTTCGAGATGGTTTCGAAGCCTTTGGCGGCGGCGGTGTTGGTCTTCACGATGGCGTCGATGTTGTCTTGATTGAAGGCGGCAAAATCGTTGTAAGTGGCGGTCATGGGCAAAATCCTTGTTCAGTGCTGTTTACGGTGACTCGTTGTCTCAACGCGGCCGTAAAACAACCTGGCGGCCGAATTCTTGTTTCGTTGCAGCGCAATTCACTAATTGCTGCAGTGCACACAAGATAGGCGCAGACCTGGTATTCGTCAAGGAAAAATGTTGCGGTGCACAAAAATTTTACACGGCATTTTGAATTCTTCTATCTGATTGAAATGTATATATTTTAAGCAGAAATTCCCGCCAAATGACTCTCGATAGCGGCCAAGGCTTCGGCTGCCTTGTCGGCCTCCGGACCTCCAGCTTGAGCCATGTCGGGCCGCCCGCCCCCGCCCTTCCCGCCGACCGCAGCAGCGCCGACCTTCACCAGGTCCACAGCACTGACTTTGCCCGTCAGGTCGTCAGTAACAGCCACCACAAGGGACGCTTTGCCATCGGCCACCGCGACCAAGGCCACCACGCCGGAGCCAAGTTGCTTCTTCAACTCATCGGCCATGCCCTTCAGATCCTTGGCAGGCACGCCCTCCAGCACGCGGCCGGCAAAGGATAGGCCGCCCACGCTCTTGGACGCCTGGGGTGCTGCGCCGCCGCCGCCGCCTCCACCGGTGACGAGTTTCTTGCGCAATTCGGCGACCTCGCGCTCGAGCTTACGGCGGTCCTCGACAAGGCCTGCGATGCGCGCCGGAAGTTCCGCCGGTGGCACGCGCAGGGCATTGGCGGCCTCTTTCAGCATGCGCTCTTCGTCGGCGATGTAGGCTTCGGCAGCCGCACCCGTGACAGCCTCGATGCGGCGCACGCCAGCAGCCACGGCAGACTCGTTCACGATCTTGAAGAGGCCGATGTCGCCTGTGCGGCGCACGTGAGTGCCGCCGCAAAGCTCGACCGAGAAGTTGGGGCTGCCATCGGGAGCTGTGCCCATAGCAACCACGCGGACTTCATCGCCATACTTTTCACCGAAGAGCGCCATGGCGCCGGCCTTCACGGCGGAGTCGGGGTCCATGAGGCGCGTGGTGACGGCTTCGTTGGCGCGCACTTCCGCATTCACTTGATCTTCGATGGCGCGGATGTCTTCCGGCGACAGCGGCTTATTGTGGCTGACGTCGAAGCGCAGGCGTTCGGACGCTACGAGCGAACCCTTCTGCGAAACATGTGTGCCAAGGATGCGGCGCAAAGCGGCATGCAGCAGGTGTGTCGCCGAATGATGACCGCGCACGGCGCTGCGGCGCTGGCCTTCAACGTTGAACTGGGCTTCGTCGCCGACCTTCACGGACCCTTTAACGACCGTGCCAATGTGCACATGCATGTCGTCGAGCTTCTTCTGGGTTTCGGTAACGGCGACTTCGCCCTTGCCGCCGGCGATAAGGATCGTGCCGGTATCGCCCACCTGCCCGCCGGATTCCGCATAGAACGGAGTCTGGTTGGCGATGAGGGCTACCTTTTGACCTTGCTTGGCCTCAGCGACAGGCGCGCCATCGACGACCAACGCAACTACACTGCCCTCGGCAGTCTCCGTGGCATAGCCCAAGAAGTCGCTGGCCCCGGCCTTGTCGCGCACTTCGAACCAGACTTTTTCAGTGGCGGCATCACCCGAGCCGGCCCAGGCTTTGCGAGCCTCGGCGCGCTGGCGCTGCATGGCCGCGTTGAAGCCGTCAGTGTCCACGGCGATGTTGCGGGCGCGGAGTGCGTCTTGCGTCAAATCGAGCGGGAAGCCGTAAGTATCATAGAGCTTGAAGGCGGTTTCGCCGGGCAAGCGCCCGCCAGCGGAAATGGTGCGCGTTTCCTCGTCGAGCAGTTTCAGGCCGCGCTCGAGCATGGACTTGAAGCGCGTTTCCTCCAGCAGCAGCGTTTCAGTAATAAGCGCTTGGGCGCGTTCGAGCTCCGGATACTGACTCGCCATCTGGCCCAAGAGGGCCGGGACAAGGCGATACATCAGCGGCTCGGTACAGCCCATCATGTGTGCGTGGCGCATGGCGCGGCGCATGATGCGGCGAAGCACGTACCCGCGGCCTTCATTGGAGGGCAGCACGCCGTCGGCGATGAGGAAGCCCGACGCGCGCAGATGATCGGCGATGACCCGGTGCGACGCTTTATGCGCACCCGCGGAATCGGTCTTGGCGGCATCGGCAATGGCTTCGATCAGCGCCTTGAACAGATCGATGTCGTAGTTGTCGTGCACGCCCTGCATGACAGCGGCAATGCGTTCCAGACCCATGCCCGTATCGACGGACGGCTTCGGCAGATTGATGCGCGTGTTCGCGTCGATCTGCTCGAACTGCATGAAGACGAGATTCCATATCTCGATGAAGCGGTCACCATCAGCGCCCGGCGAACCCGGCGGACCGCCCGGGATGTGCTCGCCGTGGTCGTAGAAAATTTCCGTGCAAGGACCGCAAGGGCCTGTATCGCCCATGGACCAGAAATTATCGGTTGTGGGAATGCGGATGATGCGGCTGTCCGGCAGGCCGGCAATCTTATTCCACAAACCAGCGGCCTCTTCGTCCGACGAGTGAACCGTGACCATCAGCTTGCTCTTGTTCAACCCGTAGTCCCGCGTTGTCAGATCCCAGGCGAATTTGATCGCCTCTTCCTTGAAGTAGTCGCCAAAGGAAAAATTACCCAACATCTCGAAGAAGGTGTGGTGGCGTGCGGTGTAGCCGACATTGTCCAAGTCGTTGTGCTTTCCGCCGGCGCGCACGCACTTCTGAGAGCTGGCCGCGCGCTTGTAAGGCCGCGTCTCATTGCCGGTAAAGACGTTCTTGAACTGCACCATGCCGGCGTTGGTGAACATCAATGTCGGATCGTTGCGCGGCACGAGCGGACTGGAGGCAACGACTTCGTGGCCGTTCTTGGCAAAGTAGCCGAGGAAGGCACTGCGGATGTCTTTGGTGGTCGTCGCCATTGGTCACGTCACATGAAATGAGGAACCGGGCGCAAAAACCCACCCGGGACGGTTTTTTACCCTGCGGACTGCCGGGGTGTCCAGAAACGGTCCAGGCACCGGCAATCCCGCTGAAGGCACCAGCTAGCTGCTTGATCGATATAGGTTCTGGAAGCGCGGGCGGCAATTGCCGCGGGATAAATGATGGCCTGAAAGGCTATCCCCAAAAAGAGTGGGACGAGGCTGTCTACACACAGCCTCGTCCAATGCCGTCGCGGGAACAGGGGAAAACGGCGGCGTTCTCTTGTGGATTTTCTCGGTTTTAGGTTGTCCGAGGGACTGGAAGCACGAGCTATTCCGCTGTGCTTTCGCCTTCGCTGTCCTCGGCGGTCGCCGTCATGGCGGTGGAGAGCAGACCGGCATTGCGGCGAATCTGATTTTCGATGTCCAGCGCCACTTTTGGATTGTCGCGCAGGAAGGTCTTGGCGTTCTCGCGACCCTGACCGATGCGCTCGGAATTATAGGAGTACCAGGACCCCGACTTCTCGACGATGCCGGCCTTCACGCCCAGATCCACCAGTTCGCCGGTCTTGGACACGCCTTCGCCGTACATGATGTCGAACTCGATGACCTTGAAGGGAGGGGCGACCTTGTTCTTCACCACTTTGACGCGGGTCTGGTTGCCGACGACCTCTTCCTTGTCCTTGATCTGGCCGATGCGGCGGATGTCGAGGCGCACGGAAGCATAGAATTTCAGGGCGTTGCCGCCGGTGGTGGTTTCGGGATTGCCGAACATCACGCCGATCTTCATGCGGATCTGGTTGATGAAAATGATGAGCGTATTGGAGCGTGCCACAGAGGCGGTGAGTTTGCGCAAGGCCTGGCTCATGAGGCGGGCATGCAGACCCATGTGAGAGTCGCCCATCTCGCCTTCCAATTCAGCGCGCGGGGTGAGCGCAGCAACGGAGTCCACCACCAGCACGTCGATGGCGCCCGAACGCACCAGAGTGTCGGCGATTTCCAGAGCCTGTTCACCGGCGTCGGGCTGGGAGATCAGCAGGTTTTCGAGGTCGACGCCCAGCTTGCGGGCATAGCCTGAGTCGAGCGCGTGCTCGGCATCCACAAATGCGCACGTGCCGCCCTTCTTCTGGGCCTCGGCGATAACATGCAACGCGAGCGTGGTCTTGCCCGAGCTTTCCGGACCGTAGATCTCGACGATACGTCCGCGCGGCAGACCACCGATGCCAAGAGCCAGATCAAGGCCCAGGGAGCCCGTGGAGACAGATGCGATCTGCTCAACCGCTTCGTTGGCGCCCAGGCGCATGATGGAGCCCTTGCCGAAGGAACGCTCGATCTGGGTGACGGCGGCTTCGAGGGCCTTGTTCTTATCCATGGAGTCTCTTTCTACGAGGCGA
This sequence comes from Fidelibacterota bacterium, assembly GCA_947472795.1. GTDB lineage: Bacteria > Pseudomonadota > Alphaproteobacteria > Rhodospirillales > Rhodospirillaceae > SHVO01. Next base: position 7,620 of record CANJBL010000033.1, read on the forward strand.
AGGGCGGATTCCGGCGGCATAAGTGGCTCCTTTGAGTGTCTATTCACAAAAGCAGGTGCGTTCAACTGTTGGGGCTGGCCGACGTTTTTGGTCTGGAAGTTTTGTTTAGTGGCGTCCCCTGTGCCGGTGAATGTACATCATTTGTTCTCATGGGCAAGAAGAAACTAGAACAAATAAGGAACTTTTATTTATGTAATATAATCAATAATTTACTGAAACGGAACTCTTATTCCCGGGCGGTCCAGAATGGGTTTGTGGGCACTGCTATAGAAAAAGCCGCCCCTGTGATCGAAAGAATCAATTGCCGGCTGCCTATTGCGGAAGATAGCGCAAAGATAGCCGCCCGCTCAGACTTCGGTCAGCACGTCTTTCACCTTGCTAGCGAGCTGGCCCAGGCTGAAAGGCTTGGGCAGGAAATGGAAGTCGGCGGTATCGACAATATCGCCGCGCGCCACCTCTTCCGAATAGCCGGAAATGACGATGATGCGGATCTCGGGCCGTTCGACCCGGATGAGGCGCGCGAGCGTACCGCCGTCCATGCCGGGCATCATCATGTCGGTGATCATGAGATCGACCGCCGGCGTATCGCGCAGGATATCGAGAGCCTGCTCGCCGGTGCGCGCCTCCATAACCTTGTAGCCTTTGGCCTTGAGCGCACGCGCGGCAAAGACGCGCACAGCGTCCTCATCCTCCACCAGCAAGATGTTGCCGTGGCCAGCGAGATCAGCTGTTTCGTTTGACGCCGGGGCTGGTTTCGCCGCCTGAGCTGTCTTTGCCTGATTGGCCGCAGCTTCGCTCTCATCCACGCGCGGCAAGTAGAGCGTGAAGGTCGCTCCTTTGCCGACGGAGGAATCCACGAGGATGAACCCGCCCGTCTGGCGCACGATGCCGTAGACGGTGGCGAGGCCGAGCCCTGTCCCGGCGCCGGGGATTTCCTTCTTGGTGGAAAAAAACGGTTCGAAGATGCGCCCGAGATTCTCCAGCGGAATACCTTTGCCGGTATCAGACACCTGTACGCGGATATAGCGCCCCGCCGGCACCTGTTCAGCACCCACCTTGGTAGGCGCATCGAAAGCTTCGGTGCCGGTGGTAATCGTGAGCGTGCCACCGCCCGGCATGGCATCACGCGCATTGACGGCAAGATTGATGATCATCTGATCGAACTGACCAGGATCGACACGCACCATGCCGAGATCGCGGCCATGGATCAGCTTGAACTCGATGGATTCACCGATGAGACGCGTGAGCAGATGCGACATCTCCATCAGCGCATCGGTGATATTGATGTCCTTCGGCTGCAACGGCTGCTTGCGTGAGAAGGCCAGAAGTTGGCGCACCAGATTGGCGGCGCGGTTGGCGTTCTGCTTGATCTGCATAATATCGGCGAAGGACGGATCGCCGGCGCCGTGGCGCTGCAGCAAAAGGTCGCAGAAGCCGATCATGGCGGTAAGCAGGTTGTTGAAGTCGTGCGCGACGCCGCCGGCCAACTGACCCATGGCCTGCATCTTCTGGGCCTGAGCGAATTGCACTTCAAGGTTCTTCTGCTCGGTCACATCGATGAAGTGGACAACCACGCCTTCGATCTCACCGCCCTTAGTCTCTTGCCCGTCCGACAGAGGACCCACGAAGACAGAAGTCTGCGATATCGTATCGCCTTCCCCAAAGACACTGACATCCAGATGCGTGCCTTCGCTTTCGCCGGAGAGCACACGGTCAAGCTCGGCGCCGAAAGCGCGGCGGTCGTCTGGCACCAGACGGTCGATGAGATTGCCGCCGATGAGTGCTGCGCGGCTTTGCGTCGTGAGCTTCTCGAAACTGCGATTGCAGTCGACAACGGCGCCCTCGGGATCGGTGATAGCAATGGCCACGGGTGCCGCATTAAAGAGCGCGCGGAAGCGTTCGAAGGCAATGCCCCCCGGCGCGGCGTTGGGTTCACGGCGCACCCCGTCGCGGATCACTAGCGTACGCGTACGGGTGTCGCCTGCATCGTCATAGGTGGATTGTAGAACCAGAGCGGCAAAGGTCTCGCCGCTTCGCGTCCTAAACTGGACTTCGCCTTGCCATTCACCATCGGCCTGGGGTTTTGTCTGCCCCCCGATGACATCGCTCAACGCAATGCCGGCGAGATCTTCGGCGCTATAACCAAGCCAGGCCGCTAAGCGCTGATTGACGAAACGGAACTTGCCGTCGATATCCACGGAGTAGAGACCAGTGGGCATGAAATAGAGGAAGTCCGAGAGGTCCTGACGCTCCTGGCTCAGCACCTCACTGATTGTGCGCCGCGCTGTGATATCAACCGCAGCCCAAAGATTTAAACCATCGTCTCCCGCGAGCGGGCGCACCGAAACCGCATACCACTCGGGATCGCCCCCAGACCCTTGAAGAAGCAACGGCACGTCGGCGTTGGCTGGAAGACCTCGCGTAGCAGCCTGCCGCAGGCGCTCAATGTCTTCGGCCGCACCGGTGTCGTGACCAAGGCCTTCGGCCACATGCTTTTCGATATGCGCAAGGAGTGTGGTCCCGCGCAACCACTCGCGCGCCTCGTCATTGCGGTAAAGCACCTGACCATCGCGATTGGAAATCAGGCGCACGCCTTGGCCCATATCTACCAAGGGCGCCCAGGCCCGCGCGCTGCCGCCGCCGGCCGCGATCTTGCGCGCCTGCAGAACGGATGCAGCCGTGCCGATGGCACCGAGAGCTGCCAACGCGCCGAGCGCGATGCGCCAGACGCTGCCCTCGGGCAGGAGTGTATCGGGCACGACGATCCCCGCCACGGCGGCGACCACAGCGATGCCCGCGAACCAAAGCGAAAGATCGAGCGCAGCCTTGGAGAATGAGGATTTCATAAGACGGCGTGAAGCCCTTTTTGCCCTTCCCGAGGAGGGAAGTCGGCTGGAGTGTTAGCCCGCGATGCGTTTGCCCTTAAGGCGCATCACGTAACCGATGACTTCGGCAACAGCCTTATAGTGCTCCTGCGGGATTTCCTGATCAACCTCGACGGCGGCATAAAGCGCACGGGCCAACGGCGGGTTCTCGACAATGGGCACTTCGTGCGTGTCGGCGATCTGGCGGATGCGCTTGGCAAGGTAGTCCACGCCCTTCGCCACCACGCGAGGCGCCGCCATGGCATCCATGTCGTACTGCAAAGCAACGGCATAGTGGGTCGGATTGGTGATGATGACGCTGGCCTTGGGCACATTGGCCATCATGCGCTGGCGGTGGCGCTCAAGGCGCAGGTTGCGGATACGTCCCTTCACTTTGGGATCGCCTTCCTGTTCCTTGTGCTCGTCCTTGACCTCCTGCTTGGTCATCTTGAGTTTTTCTTTGTGCGACCACCGTTGGTAGATGTAATCGCCGGCGGCCAAAGCCACCATGACCAACACCACCAGGAAAAGCACCATGACCACCAGACGGTGCAGTTCTTTCAGCGTCGCGTAGAGATCCTGCCCCATGAGCTTATCGGGATGGCTCATGGTGGGAACGACCAGGAACCCGATCAGGGCGCCCACGATCGCCATCTTCACGAGTCCTTTTCCCGCCTCGATCAACGAGGTGCTCGAGAAAAGCCGCGAAAAACCGCTGATGGGATTGAGGTTGCTGAGCTTGAAGCCGATTTTCTTGGGCGTGTAGACCAAACCGATCTGGCCAACAGTTCCGGTGACAGCCGCGACCACAAGAACGAAGAAGGGGAAAGCAAGAATGACGCCCACTTTAAAAACGATAGACATCAGGAAGGAGCGGAGAGTATCCGCGTCCACTTCCATAGTCTCGGGGCGCTCCAGGAAGGTACGCAGGTAGTTGGTCAACTCGCGCCCCACCCAGGGAATCAGGATCGCCACGACAATCAGCGCGCCCAAGAGCATGGAGACGCTTTTGACTTCCTGAGACATAGGGATGTTGCCTTCATCCCATGCCTTGCTCATCCTTTTGGATGTTGGGTCTTCTGTTTTTGCGTCTTTATCCTCTGCCATGGTTCCCGCGCCTTACCTTACGAAACCAGGGGGATTGAGAAGATTGTGCAGATTGCTATCGAGGAAGCGCATGAACACCAGCATCAGCGTCGGCAGCGTGACCATGAGGATCGCCAGGCCGAGGATGATCTGCGCGGGCAGTACGACAAAGAATACATTCAATTGCGGAGAAAGACGGGCAAGGATGCCCGAGGAAATTTGGAACACCATCTCGAAGATCATGAAGGGCGCGGCAAGACGCAGACCCATATAGAAAGCCTGATCCAGCAGTGACGTCGCCATGGTCAGCATGTCTCTGGTGAACAGCGGCGCACCTGGTGCAAACAAGTTATAGCTGTCGACCATCGCCATCAGCATGTAGTGATGCACACCGGTGATAAAAATCATCGCTACGGCGATAAGGTTCAGCAGTCCGATGACGATAGAGCTTTGCTCCTCGGTGATGGGATCATCGATCATCGCATTGGTGAGGCCGGTGGCTGTGCTGATCATCTGCCCCGCCAGCTCTAACGCGGCCATAGTGATCTGAATGACCGCGCCTAAAAACCCACCGATGAGCGTTTCACTGAAAATCAGCCAAAGCAGCTGCGCGGCCTGGGTGGGCTGCGGCGGCAAAGTATTCTGTACGATCGGCAGAACAAGAACGGTAACGAGAACCGCGAACAAGAGGCGCAGACGCTGGGGCACATAAGCCGTGGAAATGCCCGGCAACATGAAGAACACCAGCGACAGCCGGGCAAAAACCAGGAGGAAGTTGAAAGTGTTGATAGAGAGATACTCTTCCAACATGGAGGCTCTCCATCTTCACCCGAGGGCGACGATCTTATCCATGATGCGCTGCATGAACTCGGTGAGTTCGCGCAGCATCCAAGGCAAGAACAGAATGAGCGCCCCGAAAACCGCTACGATCTTGGGGATGAACGTCAGCGTCTGTTCCTGGATGTGCGTGAGCGTTTGAAAGATCGAGATCGTCAATCCGACGACCAGTCCTGTGAGCAGCATGGGTGCTGCCAGCATCAGCATCACCATCATGCCGTCGCGGGCGATATCGAGGACTTCAAGTTCGCTCATGGAGGCGGGACTTTTCGAAACGGTTAGATCGGCATACGCAGGATTTCCTGGTAGGCGCTCAAGACCTTGTCGCGGACTGCAACGACGGTCTCCAGGGTGTTTTCAGCATTGGCAACGGCGGTGACCACGTCTTTCAGGTCGGCTTCGCCGGAAATCTGCTTCAAGCTTAATTCTTCGGCATCGCGGCCAACCTTGGCGGCAGACTTGAGCGAGTCCGAGACCATGCCCACGAAGCTGCCGTCTTCCGCACCGATGGGCGCCGCCGGCTTCGGCATAGCCCCCGTCGTGGCGGTCTTGGCCGCTTGACGGTAAGCGTTGACAGCGGTGTTGAAATCGATCGGCATGAGCCTTGCTCCTTACGGCGATACTTTTAGCGTCGATCCTGGGCGTTAGCGCAGCAGATCGAGGGTTTTGGCGACCATCTGACGCGACGTCGAGATCACGTTCATGTTGGCCTCGTAGGAACGCTGGGCTTCGCGCATGTCCATCATTTCAATCAACGGATTGACGTTGGGCTGCAGCACATAACCTTGCGCGTTGGCGGCCGGATGCGAGGGATCATACTTGGACTGCAGCTTGCTCTTGTCGTTGAAGATCTTCTTCACCTTCACGATGTCAGCACCCAACTGCTTGTCGAGAGCGTTGCGGAAAGTCACCAGCTTGCGGCGATAAGGCTCACCACCCGGCACTTCCGACGTAGAGTCGGCGTTGGCGAGGTTTTCTGAAATGACGCGCAGGCGCGTGGCCTGAGCCTTCATACCCTTCGCGGCGATTTGTGAACTGCTGCTGAGATCATCCATGAGCCATATTCCCTATGAAGTCCTAGACGCCGCCGCCTTTGACGGCGATAGACAGCATCTTCATCTGCGCCTGTATGAGCGTGACAGCGGTGTTGTAGTCGGCGCGCGTGTCACCCACCTTCTGCATCTGCTCTTCGACGACGACCTGGTTGCCATCGGGCGATTCTTCGAAAGTCTTGCGCACACCCTGGGCGCGGAAATGATCCTGCTCGGGGATGGTGCCCTTAAGGTGCCCCGGATCGGTGCGCGCCACGGTTACCGGCGCTGCTGTGGAACCGCGCAGAACATCTTTGAAGTTAAGGGCCTTCACGTCCTTTGGCCGATAGCGCGGCGTGTCGGCATTGGCGATATTTTGGGATAGGACCTTCTGGCGCTGCGCGGCCCAATCCATGCGCGTCATCGCCATCTTGAAGAGCTTGAGGTTGTTCAGATCCATGGCCGGTCCTTATTGGACTTTAGACGGGGCCTGGAGTCCCCGCCGAGGTAGGCAAAATTGACCTAGGAACCTTAACAATCGATGAATCTTTATTAACCAGAATTTGTGGCGGTTTTCTGCGGGTTTCGAGGGGGTCGGCGGGAGTTGGACTTAAGTATTTCTTAAAAGCTTTCCGGCAATTTTTACCGACCGGGTGCTCTGCCTGTTGCAGAGGCGCCATCTATAGATCCCCATCTACAGATCCTAGATGGGGCCGAGCCATAGAGACCTATGACCCAGGATAATCGCTCCTCCTCACAACCCCCGGCGCCGGGCGAAGTCCCGAAAACCATTGCCGTGGCCTTAGAAGAGCAGGTTGGCGGGAGCGCCCCAAAGATTACGGCGTCGGGCCGCGGCTTTGTCGCCGAGCAGATACTTCAGATCGCTTTTGCCAACGGCGTGAAGGTGCGCGAGGACGCCGATCTGGTGCAGATCCTGGCCGCCGTCGATGTCGATAGCGATATCCCAACCGAAGCTTTTGCCGCTGTCTCCGAGATTCTGGCCTACGTCTATCGCGCCAACGGCCAAGTCCCTCCGCCAAGTTTTAACGCTGGAAGTCCTTCCCCATGAATCACGTTGTCACGCCCGAGCAGTCGCCCAACGCCAATCTCGATCTGATCAATGCTGAGATGCTGAAGATCGAGACCCTTATCGCCACGGCGGTGCGCCTTCTGGATGAAGGCCGGGTGGTGGAACTGTCGGCTCTGCAGGAACGCACAAAGCGGGTCTGCGACACAGCGCTGGCTTTGCCGCGCGAGGACAGCCGCCCGCTGGTGCCCGCCATGGAGGCCCTGCTGGGCAGCCTGGATGCTTTGACCACCAATCTGAGCCGGCGTTTCGGCGACATGCCAAACCTTTCAAGCCTGTACGGCGTCAGCGCCTATGGGACCGAATTGGGGTGGTGAGTTAAGGAGGGTTTTGGTCTCATCGCAGTGACGGAGGAACGAAGATGAGATCAAAACCCATGACCACGAAGGCGCCTGCTGAGCGGGTGCTCAAGGACATTCGCC
>CANJBL010000034.1 GCA_947472795.1 Fidelibacterota bacterium
ACAGATTTTTCTTCGACATAGCAATCTCCCGTTTCTGCAATGCTGTCTTGAAACTTCAAACCCAGACAGACCCATTTCGCCTTAGAAAAACGGCCCCGGACTGAGCCGGGGCCGTTTCACGACTACATCTTGAACCGGATACCAGTGCGGAACCGGCGACCCAGCGTATCGTAGAGGCTGGGATTGGTTGCCAAGCCATAGGTCGCACCCGCGACTTGGTTCGGCGCCACAGGCGGGTCTTTATCCATCAGGTTATCGATGTTGAAGAATGCTTCCGCCATCCGCGAGCCGTCTTGGTGGAAACGATAGTTGAAGCTCAGGTTCTGAATGAAGTACGACGGCAGTTGGTTGTTGTCCACGGTCTGATATCCGCTCACAGACTGACACCCGGTGGCGCACTGCAGGAGCGTCTGCTGGGCACGACCTTTGCTGATGTACTTGCCGTTCCAGCTGACGCGGAAGGCGTCGAGGCTGTAGGCGGCGTTCAGATTGACGCCCCAACGCGGCGAGGAACCGACGCCGGCTGCATCGAGGTACTGCGTCGGACCAGCAATGCCGCTGTTCGTCAGGCGGTTCAGCACGTTGGTGGCGACCAAACGCAAGGACAGGTCACCGGCCAGCGAGTCAGACCAATCCGTAAGCGCCGTACGATAGCTCAAATCGTAATCGACGCCCTGCGCCTTCACAGAAGCTTGGTTCGCCGCCCCTGTGATGATGGCGTCAAGATTGCCGTTCGGCAGTCGGGTGACTTGGTTGCAATACACCTGAACGCCGGCAAAACATTGCGCCAAGACGTAAGCAAACGACGGCGACGCGACGGCTCCCTTGTTATAGATCCGGTAGAAGTCGACCGACATTGAGAAGCCAGCCAGCCAATTCGGCTGATACACCACGCCGATGCCCGTCGTGTTCGCCTTTTCGGGTTTCAGATTGACGTTGCCCTGCGTGATCTGGGTGCGGCGACAAGGGGGTTCATCATGACGTTCCTCCCGAGAAGGTATGAATGGCCTGACCCGCGGCAATTAACTCATACCCCGGGGGTCATTGGATAGTGGGCATGCGCATCATTTGGCGGCGGCATCATATGCACGTTTGCTATGCCTAGACCGACGACTGGCAGGAAGATGAGACGTCGAGATGTGCGTAGCTCCGTGCGGCGCGCGCTGCTGCGGATCTTCACGGGGAATAGCGCGCTCTTGATCAGCGCCGCAGTCAGCTCGCTGCGCTGGCCCAGGATATCGGTTTTGATTTGTTCGAACGTTAAGCCGGGGTTTCTGGCGCTCAACGAGACCGAGACGCGCGATGAGGCTGCTTCAATTCTGCGGGGCCTGATCGACGAAGTCCGCTTGGTCCCGGATGACGGCAAGCTCCGGGTCCACCTCGTCGGCCAGCTCGCGGCCCTCTTTGCACTTGCTCACGGCAAACAAGCCAGAGCCCAGAAACACTTACGGCCCGGTCCCCTTTCGGAGATCGGGCCGTAAGTAACGCTGGTTGCGGGGGCCCGCAACTGCCTTCAATTGCTGCTGGAAGCTCGGATTGCCTAGGCTCAAATCGGGGGCCCGAAACCCCCGATATTTGACCCTACCGCCCCTGCCCGCGATTGAGGTCTGAATCCCCGTCCACAGCATTCTTCCCCGGATTCAATTGCCCTTGGGCCTCGGCACACCTTTATCGAGTGTGGTTAGGCGAATGTTTATTGCCGCTTCGAAGCGTGGGGGACGAGCTGGTCAGCCGGCGCATCTCCGTCGGCAGCAGGCCGTCGTACTTGCGCTTCCAATTGAAATACGTCGCAGAGCTGATGCCCTCCTTGCGGCAGATCTCCGCAACCGGCATCCCATCGGCGCCCTGCTTCAGGATGAACGCCTTCTAAGCGTCCGAGAACCGTGATGGCTTCATCGTCTTCCGCTCCTCCCAGCCGGGAAATTAACGCGGAAAAATCTGCCCAAAAACGATCCAACTTTCAGGCCTCAGACCAAAACCAATCCAAGACCACAAAAGCGGTTTCGTGGTTGAATGCGGCCATTCCCCATGAAGCCGTTGGTAGCGTGGCCGGTAGGGCTCTTCTTTCGCCGCCTACTTCGTAGCCCCCCTGAGATACGCGATGATGTTGGCGCGCACCTCGGGCTTTGATACACCCGGGAAAGGCATTTTATTGCCCGGAACCATTTCGGCGGGCTTGGTGATGTACTTGTCTATTTTATCCTCGTCCCACACCCAGCCCGCATTTTTCATGACTTCAGAGTAGGAAAAGTCAGGTTTGCTCCCGGCCTTCCGGCCGATGATGCCGTATAGATTTGGGCCAACCTTGTTGACCCCACCTGCCTCAACAGTATGGCAGGAGGAGCAAGGTCCAAATTGGCGTTTGCCGAGGCTGGCGTCTGCTGCCTGTACGGAGCCACCCGAAAGCGGTAGCAGGAGTGCCGCCGCCAAAACCGCAGCGCACATGCGTATTTTCGCGATCGCGGCATGCCAAGACAAGGGGTGCTGGCCGATCGAGGGGGTGATCGACCAGCTTTCCCACATACTGGACCTTTGGCTTGACTCGGGAAATAGTACGGTCGGTTCCAGCATGTTCGAGTAAGTGCGATGGCGAAGCGGCCAGCACCGATCAGAATTTTGCGCGAATGCCCACTTTGACAAAGCGGCCAAGCGGATCGTAATTGGGGATGCTCGTTCCCAGCTGGTAACCCCAGTTGAGATTCGTATAGGCCACCTTTGGCGGATCTTGATCGAGCAGATTGTCGACGGTGACGTAAAGCTGCGTTTCGGCACCGAAGGCTTCAAAATCGTAGGCCCCGCGCAGGTTAAGGTGGACGATGGCTGGGACATTGTTGACCTCGTCGGCGACGTCAACCGACGTCCAGTACGTATTGACCTTCGCTTTGCCCAGATAGCGTGCTTCTAGTCCCAAGGTGTAGGCATCCCAACTGTACTTCGCGTTGGCGACGAGTTTGACCTTCGGCATGCCTTCTCTGCCGTCCGGTGTATTGGTGCTAACAGATCCCGCAATATCCACAAACACGCCGTTGTTGAGCGTTGAGAGTTCCATGAGATAGGTCCCGACCACACGGAAGGAGGCTTCGCCTGGTCCGATTGCGGTTAGGTAGCTAGCTTCAACGTCGATACCGTTGGTCCGCGCTTCGGCGACGTTGGCGGGGATCAGGTCGTATTGCGTCAAGATCCCGTTCGCGTCTCTGTGGAGGAATCCGCAATAGAGGGGGTTGCCCGCGAGGCACCCATTCAGAACCGTATCGCGTGTCGGTGTCACGATGGCGTCTGTGACACTGATGTCGAAGTAGTCCACTGAGAATTGAAAGCCGTCCAGCCACATCGGCGAATAGACCACCCCGCCGGTCCACGTATCGCCCAGCTCCGGTGTCAGGTTGGGGTTGCCGCCAACCTGTGAGATGACGTTGTTGTTGGTGTTCTTCACCGCATCGAAGACAACGCCGTTGTTGAATTGACCGGGCGAATAGAGATCGTTCATGGAAGGTGCGCGAATGTCGCGCGAACGTGTCAGGCGAGCACGTATCTCGTCCGTTGCCTGGTAGCCCATACCACCCTTCCAGGTCACCACCATTCCGCTGGTGCTGTAGTCGGTGACACGGACAGCGGCGTTGACATCGAGAGAACGCGCCCATGGCTCATCCTTAGCCAGGGGCACATTGGTTTCGAGGAAGCCTTCACGCACTTTGACGACCTGGGGCGCCAACGGCGAGAAGTTGCCTGAATAGAACTCGCGCTGCGGCGAGAGAGCGTCCACCCAGATGTTGGCGGCATCCCAGCGGGCTTCGACGCCCACGGCGATATCGATGGGACCGGCCCAGGTTGTGCCGGGGCTGCCGGTGACCGTCGCCGCCGCCACGTCCAGTTTGGTCTTCATGAGCTGGATGCCGCGATAGCCTTGAACGTAACCCTTTGCTGCCTCCGACACGACGTCAATGCCGAAAAGGTTGAGCGGCTTACAGCCGTTGTTAGGGCTGGTCAATGTCGAACGGCAAACGATCTGTCCGTTGGCGGGATTGATCACGGCGTCAATCGCGCGGTTGTAGTTCGGAACGTACGGCGTATCGCGCAACTGTCCGTAGTTTCGGACTTTCGCGTGAGTGTAGTAGGCGTCCCATTTCCAGTCGCCGAATATCGTTCCGTCGGCCCCGATGACACCACGCCACAGCTTGCGGCTGGCATCAACGCCGACGTACCCAAGATTTTCATTCGTCGTTCCGAAGAGGAAACTGGTGGAGCCGTTCGCCGCCATGGCAGCCTTGATTGTGGGCGGCAGGAAGGCGTTGTCGGCCGTTACGGTAATATTGTTGAGCCTTTTGTAGTTCGTCGTGCGGTGCTGGGTCTGCACCTGGCCATAGTTCAACTCGAGATTGATGTTGAAGTTATCGCTGACGGCATAGTTTGTGTGTTGGTAAGCGTTATATGTCCGCGTGGGATTGAGAAGCGGATGATGCATCGCCTCGCCCTGGGCGGAATCCGGACCCGACGCAATGGTGCCCGCGCCAATTGTCACGAAATAGGGCTCGGGTATTCCGTTGCCGATGAACTTTGTGTTCTTGAGTGGACCCGAAGTAATCACGCCGCCGCGGGTGCCGTTGAAGAATCCAGCATTGGGGTAAAGGATCAACCTTGGTTGCGTCCCTCCGGCCACATAGGCTGGATTGGGGAAGAGCGCGTTCAGGTGATCTTTAACCCAAGGACGATCAGAGGCCGAGGTGTACTTTGGAATGTCATCAAAGGTGAACGAGGCGACGGCATGACCTCTACCGCCCAAAAAGTCCGCGCCTGCTGCAATGTCTTCCTTATGTGAGAACCCGTCGCCATAAGTGGTCATTCCGGCTTCTACTGTTGCTTCAACGCCGCTGAACTCCTTGTTCACGAGGACGTTCACCACACCCGCGAGGGCGTCAGAGCCCCACGCCGCGGACGCACCGCCGGTGACGATGTCCACGCGCTGAACGAGCGTGGAGGGGACCATATTCAGATCGACGCCGCCGGCGAGATTCTGGTTCACAACACGACGTCCATCGAACAGCACAAGGGTACGCGTGATACCCAGTTGGCGCAGGTTCACCAGGCTTGACCCGGCGCCGCCGCCAGAGATGGAGTAGTTCATGTTGCGGGAGGTATTGGCGGTACCGAAGGAAGGTAGCCGGCCTAAGTATTCACCCAGGGTCGGCGTTGCCGCCGCCTGGATTTCATCTCGGTTGGCCATCGTCACGGGCGTAGGCGCTTCATAGCCAGCGCGCTCGATGCGGGAGCCGGTGACGAGGATTTCCTCTGTGGGCTGCACCGCAGACTGTGGATTTTCGGCTGCAAAAGCCAGTCGGGATACGGCAAACAACGCCGTGGTCGTCATCAGCGCAAACGATGAAATTTTCATCCTATTTCCCCCAATAGTTGATCGGTCTTATCGTAATATTGTTCGCACCAGTTGCGCGGTGGCCGCTCAGCCTGAATTCGTCATCTTTTGTTATTTCCCCCCAGGGCCGCCGTGCAATGCGGCTCTGACATCTTGCGAAAGTCCGACCTACGGTGCGGCGTAGGTCCAGAAGATCGAGGTCGCGTAGTTGGGAATGAGTTCCTGAAGACCCGCCACCAGCGGCTCATAGGGCGAGTTCTGCAGCCCATCGCTGATGATGATGTCGTAGATGTCCTGGCCGGTGATGTCGCCCGGCTCGGTGTCCTCGTTGTAGGTATAGAGGGCAAAACCTTTGTAGGCCCACTGACGGGCGCCGTTAGCCGTGGGCATAGTCTCCCAATAGCCTGTCGACTGGGCGTCGGCGGGCGCGAGGAGCGGGCGCCAAGATTGCAGGCACTCGGCATCGCAGCCGCGCGTACCAATCATGCGTCCCGTCTGCGGGTTACCGTTCAGGTTCGAGGGCACAAGGTGACCGCTGGTGACGAGTCCTTTGGAGTCACGCCGATAAATCGTCATTCCTTTATCAGTGGTCAGGGAGAAGCCGAAATTGATCGTGTGGCTCGCCCCAACGCCCGCTGGCGTGAAGTACTTCACCAGCGTCGCCACCTGCCAGGACTTCGAGCCATCCATACCGTGGGCCTCCCCCGGAACGATGTCGTCGCTGTAGGTATAGAGTGCACGGCCGTTGTAGGCCCATTGCTTGCTGCCGTCGCGGCGCGCGACCGGCGTAAAGTTCCCGACAGGTCCCGAGAGCTGCGGCGCGGGGACCGGAATCCAATGAGCCCCACAGGACACCGTCTTCGCCATACAGGTTTGTTTGTCGTTCTTGGGATCACCATCGAAGGCATAAATGGTCATGCCGCGCTGATCGACCAGGACCTGACCGAAAACATTCGGGATTTCTTCCAAACCGATACCGGCGGGAAACACGAAATCGTCGGCCGGCTGGAAGGTGGCCGCCTGCCAACCTTCCGGCAATGGTTGATCCTTTTGGATAGCCTTTACCGGGCCTTTATACTTGGGCTTGTTGCCGGCGTAGTACCCAGGCTCCTTGTCGTTGACATAGGAGTAAAGCGGCTTGCCCTTGAAGGCCCACTGTTTGCTGCCGTCTGACCGGGTTAAGACTGTCCAATGACCATAGGGCTTGGCATTCTTCGCGGCCGCGGCCGGAATAAAGGTCTTGGCGCAGTCGCCGGTGCAGGTCGAGACGTTCGGCGTCACGTCTTGGGCGTAGGTGTAGAGCGTCAAACCCGCGGTGTTGGCATATGCATCGAGCTGTTGGGCCGCCCCCTTCGCCTGGGGAACCGCGATAGACTGCAAGGTGATACCGGACGGTGTTGCCGCGACGGCAAAGTCCTTCCCGGCGGCAAAGGCCATCCCTGGGGGGATCAGCGTCAGACCCAGCGCAATGGTCGAAAACCCAACAGCCAAACGCATCGTTGCTCTCATTGGCATCCTCCCCCGAGATATCCGCGTTAGGCGTTCATGAGTTCCGCAAACGGTCGCCCGGTCGTATTGGACTCTGTGCCCCAAGTGCTGGTGCGCACACCCAGCGCCTGCTGCACCGTCAGGCCGACGCGCGCGACCGTGTCGCCTTTGGCATCGATGGCGTAACCGGTCTTGAGGCGGCCACCTGCCTTACCAAACGTCAACATCGGCATGTTGTCGACGCCGTGGGTCTTGGCATAGCCGACGTCGGTGAAGCCGACGATCAGCATACGGTCGAGGAGCGTGCCCGGGCCTTCCTTGAAGCCCTTCAATGTGCCGAGGAGATCGGCCAGGGCGGCGAAGCACTGACGGCGGAACCTATCGGCTTCGATTTGGTAGCCCACCGAGGTGTCGATGGCCTCTTCATGTGTGTACATGTGATAGGTCATCGAGCTGCCGGCCCGGCGCAGGTTGGACAGCGGCTCGGAGAACAGCACGTTGATCACATTGGTCTGACCGCAGGCCAGCGCGTGCGCCAGGATGCGCGCGAACAGCTTATTGTTGGTGGTGGCATCGTCGATGATGTAGCCCGGAGGCGCTTCGTCCCCCTTGGCCGGGATTGCGCAGGCCTCGAGCGGTGCCGGGCGTTCCAGCATGATCTCGAGCTGCTTTTCCAGCTCACGGATCGACGTGAAATACTGATCGACGCCGGCGCGGTCCGCCGCGCCCAGCTTCTTCATCAGTTCCTGGCGCTGCTCGGTGATGGCCGAGAGCGAACTCTTGCGCATTATATCGCCGATATCAGGGGTGAATTCGGCGGCATTGGGATCCTTGAACTCCGGCCCGAAGACGCGGGCGTACAACGCAGCCGGCGAATTCTCCGAAGCGTTGGCGGTAGCACCCTTGCGGCTGACACTGGTCTTGGTGCCGTCGCAGGCGACTTCAAGAGACTTGAAGCGCGTGCGCGTGCCGATGGTGTCGGCAACGATCGTGTCGATCGAGGCAAAGCTCGGCGGTGCCGGACTGCCGGTGGTGCAGCCGATCCAGCCGGCGTTATGTGGTGCCGCCGCATGGGAGTCGAGATAGACCTTCAGTCCGATAAAGAGATTGGTGTCGTCGCGGAACGGCTGCAGGGCAGCCATCTGCGTGCCAAACTCATACTTCGTGCCGGCGACCTTGGGCTCCCAATGTCCCGGGTCGCAACCCAGGCCCCAGAGCCAGGTGCCGAAGCAGGCCGGCAATGCCTTGCCGTCAGCGAAGGCCGTGCCGTTTGAATTGAGGAAACGATCGAGGAGCGGCAAGCCGACCGTGACGGCGCCGCCACCCAGCATGCCGCGCAGAACGTTACGACGTCCAAATCGATGTTGGGCAAATCCATTCGTGATGCTCATGATCGCCTCATCCTCTTCCAAATCTGCTTATGGCGCGGAAACCCGATACAACTCATCACTCAAAGCAACTTTGCGCAGAAGGTCCGGAATCCGGTAGCCCACTGTAGCGAAGGTTTTCTGCAAGTCCGACACCCAGGCCGCCTCGCCGCGCGTCACGGTGCGCCCCAGGGCGTAGGTCGATACACGGTTGACGAGACAGGAGGCGGCAGAGGGATTGTCGTGGACCGCCCGGCCGAGGCCGACGGAATCGGTGAACTTCTTGCCATCGAGTTCGCCGCTGGTATCGATATTGGCGCCGTTCTCGATCTTGCGGAAACCGCCGCCGCCGTCGAAGTTCTCAAGCGACAGGCCCATGGGGTCCATCAGCTTGTGACAGCCCGCGCAAGCCGGTGTCGTCATATGCGCGGTGACACGCTCGCGCGCGGTCTTGAAATTGGGGTTGTTGGTGTCCTGTATCACGGTGAAGTCGACATTGCCCGGCGGATCGGGAACGCGCTGGCACAATACAAACTGCCGCAACGCCTTGCCACGCAGAGTGGGCGAACTGCGCCCGGGATGCGAGTGCAGAGCGACGAAGCTCGCGTGAGTGAGAATGCCGGAACGCGGATCACCCTCAGCGTACTCATAGGCGCGCCAAGGATCCGCGACGGAATTTGGGCTGGTTTTGGGAAGTTTCACGCCATAGATCGAACCCAACACCGGCGTCAGGAAGGTGCGGCGCGTGGTGAAGACATCGCGGTAGTCGCCGCGCTGCTGCAAGACCACATCGAGGATCGTCAGTAGGGTCTGCTCCTGGGCATCGCGCGTCACCGGGGCCGTGAAGTTGGGATAAATCTGCGCGTCCTTGGAGAGATTGATGAAGGTGTCGTAGCCGAGCATGTCGACGAAGAAAGCGCGCACACCTCCTTCGAGGCGCGGCGAGGTCAGCAAGCGATCGACCTGACGTGTCAGGCCTTTCTGTGTGCTCAGCTCTCCCTTCTCCGCCGCCGTCAGCAATTCGTCGTCGGGGCTTGAGTTCCAGAGGAAGAAGCTGAGCTGCGAGGCTTTGGAATAAGCATCAAGGCGATATTGGCCCTTGCTGCTGGGATCGGGCTCGGAGGTTTGCATGTGGAACAGGAACTGTGGCGCCTCGAGCATCACCGCGAGGCTCACACCCAGGCCGGTATAGAAATTCTTGGATAAAGTTGCCGCGTCATTGGCGACACGCACTTGCGCTCTGAGTTCGCCGTCGGTCAACGGCCGGCGAAACAAGAGGCGCCCCGCCTGGCCGAGGAACTTCGTGGCGCAGGCGTTGTCGGCGGTCTTAGCATCGGCCGGCGTGCAAGGGATCAGCGTGCCGCGGTTTTTTTCGCTGACGACCTGGCCCGCGATATTGCGCGCCATGCCATCGTATTCCTCCATGCCCTTGGCAGTGATCCCGACCTTGCCGGAGCCAATGGCCAGCAGGCCACCTTCGCGTACATCGGGCTCAAAGCGGCCGCCGAAGGTGATGAAGGGGCCGAACACATCAGAGATGATCTGCCGGTACTGCTCGGGACTCAGCCGCCGCTGTACCAGCGGCCCGGGCCCCATCACAGCGGACGTTTCCGCCTCACTCGCGGAACCGGCTGGGCCGCTTCCCAAAACAGTCAACGCACCTAGGGCGACAATAGCGGCCGCACGCCAACGCAATACCATATACCCGCCTCCCTGATGGACGTTCTAATCGCGGGA
Organism: Fidelibacterota bacterium; assembly: GCA_947472795.1. Lineage (GTDB taxonomy): Bacteria > Pseudomonadota > Alphaproteobacteria > Rhodospirillales > Rhodospirillaceae > SHVO01. The sequence goes on from CANJBL010000034.1 coordinate 9,961, forward strand.
CGCGACGGTCGTCGGGGAACGCGCGGGCGCGGCCTGCGAGATCTTCTTGTTGCCGGCTTTCGCCTGAACCGGATGCTCGACGAAGGCCGGTACGCCTTCGACCCGGAACGCGACCGAGATATCGCGGTTCTGGCCGGTCTTCGGATCGGGATTGGCGTCGGCATGTTTGCGAAGGTTGTAGTAGACGCCCGGCATATCGATACCAAAGGACATCTCGCCCGATTCACCGGTGTGAGCATAGGCATAATAGATGTTGTACCAGGGCATGTAGCCGCCGAGCACGCCGTCGAGCGTGCCGTCCGCCTTCATGGTCAGGCGCAGATGCGTCTGCTGCATCTTCCATTCTGTGATGACATACGGATCGGCGTTCATGCGGAACGGACCGGCCACGGTCGTCTCGACCACCCCATTCTTGATCTTGGCAGGATAGACGTTCTTCTGGAAACGTTTGTCGGGATCAATGCGGAACGTGAAGTTGGTGCGCGTGCCGGAATTGGCATCCTGCTCGACGTGATCAAGGGCGCGTTCAACAGTCACCGTGGCATCGCCGTCCTTGCTGAGGTCGGCCGCATTAACCGTGATGATCCAAGCCGGCATGGCGTAGCGCACGGCGTCCCATACGTAGTTCCAATAGGTCTGCTTGACCTTCATCGAACCGCGGTGGTTCTCCAGGCAACCCATGGCGCGGAAGTATTGATTGTTGATGCCCTTCTCGTGCGTGTCGGGATCTTCAAAGCTGTTGGGCGACGCGGCACCCTTGCCATCGAGGTTGAAGCCGTAGGCATGCTTGCCCGTGACGGTCGGCACCTGCGGATCGGCAATATAAGAAGGATACTGATAGACGTTGACCGGCTTGCCGTCCTTGCGGGCGCGATCGATGAGCATGTAATGCACTTTGCCGGTGCCATGCCCACCGCCGTAGCCGTTGCCGTCTTTGGTGCCATCAGCGTTGACGCCGTCCATAAGCATGTCGATCTCTTTCAAAGAACGACCCTGGGCGGTAAGCTGCTTACGCGCGAAGGCATCCTGGTCGATGGCTATGCTCGGGCAGTCACCTTCCTCGGAATAAACCGCCTGGGTGAGCGAGCTGACGGCCCAGCTTCGAGATTCGGCGGAGGCGCTAGAAGGGTTCAATCCCACAAAGGCGACGCCCGTGGCGGTCAGTCCCAGTCCGAACTTCGAAACCCAAGTGCTAGCCATTATCAATCCCTCCCTTTGAACTGTCCTGCCCTGAAGCCCAATCCCTCAGCGCAGAGATCACTCTCTATATATATATATATTCTATATTCTCTAAACAGAATATCACTGAATTGAGTGATCGAGACGGTGCAGTGCAGCACGGGCGGCACCCCATGTCCGGACTAATACCTGGCCCGAATTCCAACCTAAAATAGCGGCCGACGGGGTCATAGTTGCCGATACTTGTGCCGAGGTCATAAGCTGGCCGGCCTCACCAGCCTCGCTACCGGGCGCCCGGCCGGCCGGCAAACCACTGATTCAAAACCCAATACTCAATTAACATTCCACTCGGACCACTCAATGGGGGCCGGCCACACCAAGCACGATGTTGCCTTGCGTGCCCAAAGATCCGGACTTGGGCAAGTTTTGGGCATGGAACCCGCTACTATGGCTCCCCCCCCTCTCTTGGGAATGCGCGAACGCCAGTAAAGCCCCATATTGTGGGGTCAGGCGCTCTCCTTAAAGATCACGCCTAAGCCCGCGAGCGTCTCCAGCGCATATTTGAGGGTTGCCTCGACCTCCGGGGACAGTCCTGCACAGAGGTCTTGAAGGGCAACGCTGGTGTCGGCGCGCAAGCTTTTGAGCACCGGCACCAATTCGGCGCGTAATACCCAGCGCTTTCCTGAGGCCTGCAGGGCTCCGCGGCCATCGGGCTCCGGCTCGATGAAAAGCGAATGAACCGCGGCGAGCCGGATGCGGGTGGTCTTGGTGAGCGGTTGGTTCTGATCCATGGGCGCCATCGGCAAGCGCAGGCGCGGCCTAGTATAACGCGCGGCCTGGTGCGCGCGCAGGAAACTTCCCAACGGATCATTCTCGCTTTCCAGCAGCTTCAAGATCGTCGCGACAAGTTCTCGCCGTGACGCCGGATCGCTCTCCAGCGGAAGGTTGGCGCGTACTTCGGCGTGGCGGCGCAGCCTCGGCAACCACCATCGCACAAAGTCCGAGCCATTGGGGAGCGCGACCCCCAAAGTGACGTGGAGGCTGGGCTCATCCAATGGTAACGCAGTGTGCCACCAGCCGCGCGGCAAGTAGAGAAAATCGCCGTCATTGAGAATCTCGTCGAATACCGGTTCGTCGCTCAGCCCCGGCTTCGCAGCTTCTTCGAAATCGTCGCGCAGCGGATGGATCCGCGTTGGGCGCCAGACCTTCCAACGTTTACGGCCGGAAAGCTGCAGTACGAACACCTCCTGTGCATCCCAATGAACGTCGAAGCCCGGCTGTTTTCGCCAGCCCGCGTAGACATTGGCATTGACCTGCCCGTGAAACACATCCCTTAGCGCCTCGACGAGGACGTTGATGCGCGGGGCCACATCCTCAGCCGCATCCAACACCAACGTTGCTCCCTGCGACAAGGCAGCGACGAGACCCCCGGCATTGAGCCGCAACGCGCCCACTTCTCCGTCGATATAACGGCGCAAATCGACCATCTGATTTTCTTGAAACAACCGCAACTGTGGTTGCGGCGGAGGATGCCATTCCAGGATTGCACTCAGCTCATCCCAGGGCAAAAGCGCAGTGAACCTCCCCGGCGGCCCCTTCTGGTACAGCATGGTCCTGTCCCATTTGTTCGACAGGAAATGCTCTCGGCTCGTGGGCGCTATGATCTCGTCTAGACTGGCCGGCGCGGTAGGCATGAGTCCCCATCAAGCAACAGCGGTTGCGGTCAAGATAGTGTCACCAAATACGTCACAGGTCATACGTCGACGCCCGGCCTCTGCAAATGCAAAAATACATTCCCTAGTGCAGGTTATGCGAAGCATAATCGCGGATCTGGTCGACGAGTGGGTATCTATTAAGCGGTCCGCTCGCCCGCAACTCAAGAGTAATCAATCGGTGAAAGAGTTCTTCGCCCAACTAGCAAACTACTCCGAGCGTACCGAAAGACGGATCTCAATTTCCCCGACCCGCTCGCAGCCTAATGCGGGTTATGCGACATCGGGGTCCCCAACGGGCACTGACCTGCAGGCCGTCTCCGGGTAAAGTTCGTACCTCCTCATGCCCGGCTAGACTGTGCGCGGCGGCAGGATCGTGAGCCTGGCCGCCTTATGCCGAACTGGCCTGATGGTTTTTTTGTACCAGCGGAACTGAGACTACTGCATAGCTGATGTCCCATCTAGATGGGACATCAGCGGCGCCAAAGTTTGCGGTGCCGGTGGGCGGTAACCGAGCGAGGAGTGTGGTCTGACCGTATTGTAGTGGTGGC
>CANJBL010000035.1 GCA_947472795.1 Fidelibacterota bacterium
AAGCGGCGCTCCCGTAACGCCCCCGACGACGCCAGCCAAACCTGATCGCGAAACGCAGGAAGGCCCCCCGCGGGGGGCCTTCCTGCCAGCCTCACTGATGCATCTTTACTCCGGCGTACCGATGCATTTTGTCTCCGGCGTTGACACGGGAATCGTGATTCTCATCGCGCCCCGCGTGTTGAACTACGTTGTCGCGCTTTATCTTGTTGTTGTTGGAATCATGGGCCTGGCTCAACTGACAAGCCTCTGAGAAGCAGACTGTCAGACAGCTGGTACGCAGCACTTAACATTTAAAGGAATCACACGATGAAAGGCACTGCACTCGCCGGCGTTGTTCTGATCGTCATCGGCGTCGTCGGCTTCGCTTTCGGGCACATTTCCTACACGACCAAGGAAAAGGCCATCGACTTAGGCCCGATTGAAGTCATGGCCGACAAGAAGCACAATATTGCCATTCCCGACATAGCCGCGGCTCTGGCCTTGATCGCGGGCGTGGGCCTTGTTCTGGCGGGCGCGCGCTCGAATTCCTAAGCGGCGAATTCCTAAGCGGCGAAATCGAGCCCGAGATCTAGGCTGGGCGCGGAATGAGTGATCCACCCCGCGGACAGCAGGTCCACGCCTGCTTCAGCGATAGCAGCCGCCTTCTCGCGGGTAATTGTGCCCGAGGCTTCACTCACCGCGCGGCCGGCAATGCGGCTCACGGCTTCTTTCATTTGAGCCGGCGTCATGTTGTCGAGCAAAATGCGGTCCGCGCCAACGGCTAACACCTCGTCCAACTGCGCCAGTGTATCGACCTCTATTTCAATGATGACGCCCTTAGGCGCGCTAGCCTTCGCTGCGGCGAGCGCCTTCGTGATGCTGCCGGCCGCGGCGATATGGTTGTCCTTGATGAGCACCATGTCATAGAGACCCATGCGGTGGTTCACGCCGCCGCCACAGCGAACAGCATACTTCTCGAGGACACGGAGACCCGGAGTGGTCTTGCGTGTGTCACAAATGCGCGCCTTTGTATGAGCGATGGCATCCGCTATCTCGGCCGTCGACGTGGCAACGCCAGAAAGGTGGCCTAAGAAATTGAGCGTCACACGCTCGGCTTTGAGAATGGACCGCGCGGAACCCGCAATCTCAAGAATTACAGTGCCGGGAGCCAAGCGCGCGCCATCTCGCGCCTTGGATATGAGCTTCACAGCTGGATCGACGGCATGAAAAACACGCAAAGCAACAGGTAGGCCGGCAAGCACACCAGCCTTGCGCGCGACAATGACGGCAGACGCCCTCGCCGCCGCTGAGATGGTGGCATTGGTGGTGATATCGCCTAGAGCGCCAAAATCCTCGGCAAGCGCGCGCACCACAACATCGTCGATGTGCGCCAGCGGTGGCGGAGTTAGATCACCCATGGAGCAGCGGTCAGGTGCCGTATTTCCAGCCGGTGATCATGCGCTCGACCGATACGCGCGCGCGAACGGCAATGGCCGGATCGACGTGCACTTCAATGGTCTCGGTTTCGAGCGCGTGCAGGATGTTCGAAAGCTCGATCCTTTTCATGAAGGGGCAGAGATTGCAGGGTTTCACGAAGTCGAGTTCCGGGAAGTCGGCGGCAACGTTGTCGCTCATCGAACACTCGGTGATGAGCACCACCTTGGGCGGTTTGTTCTTGGCGACATAGTCGATCATGCCCGCCGTCGAGCCTGTGAAATCGCATTCGGCCACAACTTCAGGCGAGCACTCGGGGTGCGCGAGCACAACGACTCCCGGATTGGTTTCGCGCAAGCCTCGGATATCGGCGGGCGAGAACTGCTCGTGCACCATGCAGCGGCCCTTCCAGGTGATGATCTCGCACTTCACCTGCTTTGCGGTGTTGAGCGCCAGGTACTCGTCGGGCAGCATGATCACGCGCGGCGTACCCAAGCCTTCGACGATCTGAGCGGCGTTGGCCGAGGTGCAGCAAATATCCGCCTCCGCCTTCACGTCGGCGGAGGTGTTGACGTAGGTGACAACCGGCACGCCCGGATACTGCGCCTTCAGCTTGCGCACGTCCTCGGCGGTGATGGCTTCAGCCAATGTGCATCCGGCCCCACTGTTGGGGATGAGGACCTTCTTGCTGGGGTTCATGATTTTGGCCGTCTCGGCCATGAAGTGCACCCCGGCCATGACGATGATATCGGCTTCGGTCTTGGCGGCACTGCGGGCAAGCGCCAGGGAGTCGCCGGTGATATCGGCGACGCAATGGAAAATTTCCGGCGTCATGTAATTGTGGCCGAGGATGACGGCGTTCTTTTCCGCTTTCAGCCGATTGATGCGGTCGATCATCGGCGCGAAGACAGGCCACTCCACCGCCGGGATAACTTTCTTCACCTTCTCGTAGAGGTGGGCGGTATTACGCTCGACCTCTGACGTGAAGCTGAGGGCCGTGGCAGCGCGATGTGTCGTATTGACCACGTTCATGGCGGTCACCTTTTCTTCAGTCGCTGAATGACAAAAAAACGAAAGTTATACTTACTTTGAGCATATCATTGGCGAAGGAGTTATGCTCTCAAGGAGTTTAAGGCCAAAGGTTAAAACTTGAACGATGGCGAGTCAAGACAATGCTCGGCCCCATAAAATTCAACCATTTCAATGACTAGGTTGTGCGCTTGCTGACTTTGACAGGGACACGAACCCCAGGAGCGGGACGTTCATGCACAACTTCGCGGCGGAAACTGAAGAGTTCCGCGGGACGTCCCCCTGTCTGATCGGAGATGTGACCCGTAGGCACCACCAGCCCCTCATTGGCCACGAGCCGGCGGAAATTCTGCTTGTGCAGTCTAGCACCCGAAAGCGCCTCAACCGCCCGCTGCAACTGGTAAAGGGTGAAGGTCGGCGCCATCAGTTCAAAAATGACGGGCCGGTATTTGATTTTGGCCCGCAGCCGCCCCATGGCCGTCGCGAGGATACGCCGATGGTCTTTCGTCAAGACCGCTCCGGCGCGGGCCTGAACAGCCGCCCGCTTTGGCGAGGCTTCCTGGCCGGCATCCAGACTCGCCTCCAGGATCAACCCCGCTTCATAAAGCAGTTCATAGCGGTCGAGGACGCGCTCGTTGTCCCACGCGGAGCCTCCCAAACCAAAAGCCAGATTAATGCGTTCTTGGCGCCGGGTACGGTCGGGCTTGGTTTTGGCATCCTCAAGCCAATCCATCAGCTGGGGAACGATCAGAGACTCTAACAAGGCCGGCTGGCCGTCGCGCCAATCCTCCCAGGGAAAGTAGCGATACCAATCGCCCCAGGTGGACTCACCCACATCCTTAAGAGCCGTTTGCCGAACGAGAGCGAGGTAACCGACCGAGACTGGCCGTGGGCCGCCAGCCCTTTCCTTTGGATCACGAAAGCGGTCACCGAAGGTGTAAAGCTGTTCCACATAACCCAAATGCAGAGCCGTCTGCTCTTGCACCCAGGCCCTGAGGCCTTCCTCCAGTGTACGGTGACCCGCCGGGTCAAAAGGCCCATACGGCAGGCCCTGGCGCGGCGCGAGATCGGCGGGCGAGACAAGCAAGGTCTTCGGAGCTTCGTCGCTGACCGCCACGATGGCTGCCGAAAGCTCGATGACCACTGCCCCAAGACCACGGTGGGTGGCGGCATCGCGGTCTAAAGGTCGCGCGTTCATAGAGGCTTAGCTTCCTTGTGGGCAGAGTCTGACGGTCGCGGCAATACTATACGAACCGCCTACGCCGGACGACTCTTCCGACCCCGCCGTACCCGGCAAAAATTTCCTACTGTTAACCTGTTCTTCACAGGGCCCCGATACGGTCAGGCTCAGAGGTGGACTGTGTCTTTTGGGGGTCCCTATCGCCATGTTTTGGCGCGGGGAGCAGCACCCGGCGGATGTGGTCCGGTGCCAACAATCGGTCTCAAACACCGACAGAGATCCGGCGAGAGGAACGAACATTGAACCCCTTTGTAACGCAGATCCGTAACCTTGGGCCCGCCCGGCTTGCAGCCATGGGCGGCGTAGCGGTCGGTTTGATCGCTTTCATCATCTTCTTCGCGACGCGCTTCTCAACGCCGCCGCTGGAATTGCTCTACGGCAACCTTTCGGCCACCGACAGCCGCGAAATCACCAAGCAGCTGGAACTCTCTGGCATTCCCTTCAAGCCCAATAACAACAACACCGAAATCTTGGTACCCGCGGAGAAGGTCACTCCACTGCGCATGCAGATGGCCGAACTGGGGCTGCCGTCTGGCGGCACCATGGGCTACGAAATTTTCGACAATATGGATGCGCTCAGCTCCACCAACTTCATGCAGAACGTGAATCTGGTGCGCGCGCTTGAGGGTGAACTTTCCCGCACCATCAAAGCCATTGAGGGTGTGCAGAACGCCCGTGTGCACTTGGTCATGGCGCAACGTGAGATGTTCACGCGCGAGACACAGGAACCGACGGCGTCCGTCTATATCAAGATGAAGACCGGCCGCTTGAGCGAGGGACAAGTCAGCGCCGTGCAGCACCTGATCGCCGCCGCCGTGCCGAAGCTGAAGCCCTCCAATATCTCTATCGTGGATGAGCGCGGCTCGCTGCTCTCCCGCTCCTACGAAAACGACCAACAGATGGTCGCCGCCCAGCAGGACGAAACCCGCAACAAGATGGAAAAGCGTCTGTCGCTGGCCATTACCTCCATGGTGGAAAGCGCGCTCGGTCCCGGCAAGGTCCGCGCCGAAGTGCGTGCCGACATGGATTTCGACAAGGTTGTGACCGCCGAGGAAATCTTTAATCCGGATTCGCAGGTGCAGCGCTCGTCGGTAACGGTGAACGAGAATAACAACTCGACGGAATCCCAACCCAGCGACGTGAGCGTGGCCAACAACCTGCCCGACGCGCAGCAGAACAACGGCTCCGGCCGCGCGCAGACCAACGAAAATCGCACTGAAGAAACGGTCAACTACGAAATCTCGAAGAAGACCATCAACCAGGTGCGCGAAAGCGGCGTGGTGAAGCGCCTATCGGTGGCCGTGATGGTTGATGGTACTTACACCACCGCCGATAATGGCGACCGCACGTTCAAGGCCCTGCCTGAAGAAACGATGACCAAGATCGAAGGCGTGGTGAAGAGCGCCATTGGCTTCGACGCCAACCGCGGCGACCAGGTGGAAGTGGTCAACATGCCCTTCACCGGCTTCGACGATCTTTCCAAGGGTCCGGAAGAATTCAACCTGCTCGGCTTCAACAAAGAAGAGATCATGCGCATGGCCGAAGGCCTGGGCGTGGCAGTTGTCGCCGTACTGGTCATCCTGCTCGTCGTCCGCCCGCTGGTCACGCGCGCTTTCGAGTCCATGCCGCAAGGCGAGGACGCGCTGATGAGCGAAGGCATGGCGCAGCTCTCGGGCCCCGGTGGCGTACCCATGCCCGGCAGCCAAGCCGAGGAAGAGGAAGACCTCGACGAACTTATCGATATCGACAAGGTGGAAGGCCGCGTCAAAGCCTCGAGCCTGCGCAAGATCAGCGACATCGTCGATAAACATCCGGAAGAAGCATTGGCGATCGTTCGTACGTGGCTCTATCAGGAAGTCTAAACATTCGGGGATGCGACAGTTGAGGGGACGGATACCAAGAGCGGGGCTGATTTCTCACATAGGGATTGGCCCTGCTCACGGTATAATCACCACGAGAACTGGCGAACTCCTGTCAGATCGTCACTTTCGAGCGCCAGGACAACGCGAGTTAGCGTATTAGGTGGTTTAAATGGCTGCACGTCCAACCCGCAAATTCCTGTTCGACCGCTCTTTCGACGATCCGGCGAAGCTCTATCTGCCTGGTGAGCGCCGGAAGTCCGAGATTGCCGCTGCCGAAGCCGCGGAGGCCGCCGTGGCCATGGCTGCGACCCCCACCATGCCGTTGCCTGCGTTGGAAGAACGAGATGAACCGGCTATCAAATTGGAATTCACACAGGCGCAACTCGATGCCGCGCGTGAAGAAGGTTACATCGCCGGTCACGGCGCTGCGCTGGAAGAAGCTTCCACCGCGCGCGAACACTATGTCGCGGACGCGATCAGCTTGATCGCACAAGGTCTCGAGAAGCTCGACGACCAGCAGAAAGGCGCCAATACGGAAGTTGCCGATCTCGCGATGCGCATGGTCTATGGCCTTTCGCAACGTCTTCTGCCGCAGTTCGCGCAAGCGCACGCCGTGGATAACATCGAGCATTTTGTCCGCGCTGCCCTGCCTATCGCGCTGGGCGAACCGCGCGTTCTCGTGCGCACGCATCCGATGATCGCCGACGATGTGAGCGCACGCTTGAAGGATGTTTTTACACGCGCCAGCTTCCAGGATCCGGCCATGGACCGGGTCATGCAGATGGCCAAGAAGGTCGCCGCCAGCCAAGCCAGCGTGTTGATCACAGGCGAGTCCGGCACGGGTAAGGAACTCGTCGCGCGCTTTTTGCATCGCAACAGCCCGCGTAAAGACAAGGCCTTTGTAGCTGTCAACTGCGCTGCCATCCCCGGCGAACTTCTGGAGTCCGAACTTTTCGGGCACGAGAAGGGCTCATTCACCGGCGCCGTGGCGCGGCGTATTGGAAAATTCGAAGAAGCCGCCGGCGGCACGCTGCTGCTGGATGAAATCAGCGAGATGGATTTGAAGCTGCAGGCCAAGCTCCTGCGCGCGATCCAAGAACGCGAAATTGTGCGCATCGGGTCCAATGGGCCGGTGAAGGTCGATACACGCATTGTCGCGACCTCCAACCGCAACATGGAAGAGACGGTCCGTGGCGGCAAGTTCCGCGAAGATCTTTATTTCCGCCTCAACGTCGTGAAACTTGTTTTGCCGCCTCTGCGTGAACGTCTCAAAGATATCGAGGTTCTCGCCGGCCATTTCGCACGCGCCAGCGCCGAGGAAAACGGGTTTCCGTTGCGCCGGGTTTCGCCCGAAGCCCTCACTGTTTTGAAGAGCCATTCCTGGCCCGGCAACGTGCGCGAGTTAGAGAACACCATGCACCGCGCGGTGCTGCTGTCGTCCGGCGACGAGATCGGACCTGATGCTTTTGACTTCCCGTCGGGCGGTCTTAGCGCGGCCCCTGCGGTGGGCGGCGCAGCGCTGGTAGGCCGCACGGTCGCCGACGTAGAGCGCGACCTGATCATCGACACGCTGAAGCATACCCTGGGCAACCGCACGCACGCCGCCAGGATTCTGGGCATCTCCATCCGTACTTTGCGGAACAAACTAAACGCCTACGTGCAAGACGGGCTTGCCGTTCCGGCGCCCGGCGCTGGCGAAACAGCCTAATCTCTCCTATCCGTGCATTGCTTCCCGCTAAACCGCCGGGCTAAAATTCTGGCGGAAAGACATTGCTGGCGCGCCGATGTTGGCACGAGCGGGAGAGACCCATGCAGCTATCACGCCTGATCCTGATTGCCGCCTGCGCGGCGCCGTTGCTGGCCACAGCACCCGCGTATGCCGGCGATTATAATGCTGAAGTCACCTTCCGCCTTTTTACAGGCACCTGCATGCGCCGCTTGGGTGTGCCCGAGGACATCCGCACCTGGGCCAAGGATATGCGCCTGACAACAATCACCGATCCTGAAGCCTTGAGCACGTTCGTGGGCGTCGGCCCAAAAGGCGCGGCCTGGATTCTGCCCAGCCCCAACGATCGTAAATTCACCCTCTCGATTATGGGCGGCTCTCAAACCTGTGCCATTTGGGCCGAAGCCGGCGATCCGGAGACAGCCGAAGGCATCTTCCGCAAGATGGTGGCCAATGCGGTCATGCCGGGCGGGAAGATCAATACCGACGAAGATCAATCGTTTGCGACCGCCAGCGGTAAGTCCCGCCTCCTCACGATGTCGGTGACGGATCCGGATGGAGCCGGTTATAGCTTCACTTTGATGGGCGGCGATCGCTCAGGCACCTTCTTCTCCGGCGCGCCGATCCAGCTTTCGGTGCAAATGTCGCGCCTTACAGGCAAAAAGAAGTAGCGTTGAGCGTTAAGGCCCTGCCAAGCGCGCCAGATAAAGCCGGGATATCTCAGCGCTTCTCGTCATGTTATTGATTTAGTTCATTTAATATCGACCTTTCGGCTGCCTATTTTTGCGCCACACCACCCGGCAAAATTTACCCATTTAAACGCCTTGTTAACCGCACTGAGCGACTTTGGCGCTGGAGCGGGGCGTCCACCCTTGCGTGTGGTGGACCACCGGTCGAAACGGCGCAGCAACATGGGGTGCGCCGACGGCCCGGAAGGACAAAATGGCTTAACAAACCGCAGATAACACGGGAGCTGCGCCCGCAGGCGGGACAGCGCTGACCACACCGTCGGCGCGTGCCAGCGGCCCGCCAGCGGCGAGCATCGATTTCGGTGCTGTCGGCGGCCGTGTGTTGGACTCCCTGAAGCGCGGAGACCTCGGCTTCGCGATGGGCCTCGCGCTCATCATGGTCGTGTTGATCATGCCGCTGCCGCCGTGGTTGCTCGATATCTCCCTGGCGCTTTCGATTACCCTCGCCGTCCTGATCCTCATGACCGTGGTCTTCATCCGCAAGGCCATGGAGTTCAACTCCTTCCCCGTGGTGCTGCTGATCGCCACTCTGCTGCGCCTCGCGCTGAACCTTGCCTCCACGCGCCTCATCCTGGCGCACGGCCATGAAGGCACGGCGGCTGCAGGCCACGTCATTCAGGCCTTCGGCGGCTTCATCATGGGCGATAGCTTCGTCATTGGTGTCATTGTGTTCGCGATCCTGACCTTGGTGAACTTCATGGTCATCACCAAAGGCTCGACGCGTATCGCAGAAGTGACGGCGCGCTTCACCTTGGACGCCATGCCCGGCAAACAGATGGCCATCGATGCCGATCTGTCCTCGGGCCTCATCGATGAAACCGAAGCGAAGAGCCGCCGCGAGGAACTGCAGAAGGAAAGCGACTTCTTCGGCGCCATGGACGGCGCCTCGAAATTCGTACGCGGCGATGCCGTCGCCGGTCTCATCATCACCGCCATCAACGTCGTCGGCGGCATGATCATTGGCATGGTGCAGCGCGGGCTAACCTTCACACACGCTGCCGACACCTTCACGCGTTTGAGCGTCGGTGACGGGCTTGTCACGCAGATCCCTGCCCTGGTCGTCTCGACCGCCGCCGGTATCATGGTGTCCAAAGGCGGCCTGAAAGACACGATGGATGTGGCTATCAGTGCGCAGTTCACGCGTTATCCAAAAGCACTCGGCATGAGTTCACTCCTGGCCACGGCGCTGGCGCTCCTGCCCGGCACGCCTGCCCTGCCCTTCATGCTGTTGGCCTTTGTCACGGGCGGCGGCGCCGCTTACGTCACCTGGACCAATAGCCAGAAGACCGCGAAGGAAAAGCAGCTCGAGCAGATCAAATCCAAGCAGGAAGTGCCGGTACAGGAAGAGCCCATTTCGCAAGCCATGAAGATCGACATGGTGCGCCTGGAGTTGGGTTACGGCCTCTTGTCACTGATCAACAACGAAAACAGACGCCTCACCGACCAGATCAAGTCGCTGCGTCGCGCATTGGCTACGGACATGGGCTTTGTCATGCCGGCCGTGCGCATCCAAGACAACATGCAGCTGCCTGCCAACTCTTACGCCGTATACATCAAAGAAGTGGAAGCGGGCAAAGGCGACCTGCGCCCCAATATGCTGCTGGTCATGGACCCGCGCGGCGAAGAAATATCGCTGCCCGGCGAACGCACCAAGGAACCGACGTTTGGCTTGCCGGCGTTGTGGATCGATCCCGCTAACCGCGAAGAAGCACTTTTCCGCGGGTACACTGTCGTCGATCCGCCCACCGTCATCACCACACACCTTACTGAGGTCGTGCGCGACAACATGTCCGAACTGCTCTCGTACACGGAGACGCAGAAATTGCTCAACGAGTTGGACAAAGAACAGCAGAAGCTCATTACCGAAGTGGTTCCGGCGCAGATCACGGTCGCCGGCATCCAACGCGTACTTCAGAATCTGCTCAACGAGCGCGTCTCCGTCCGCGATCTGTCCACCATTCTGGAAGGTATTTCCGAAGCCTGCGCTATTACGCGCAATGTGCTGCTCATCTCCGAGCATGTGCGCGCGCGTCTTGCGCGGCAGCTGTCCGATGCCTCGGTGGACGAGAACGGCGTTATCGCGCTGGTGGCGTTGTCACCGGAGTGGGAGCAGGAGTTTGCCGAATCGCTCACAGGTCAAGGCGACGACCGCCAGTTGTCCATGGCTCCGTCTAAGTTGCAGGAATTCATCTCTGCGGTCCGTCAGAACTTTGAGCGCTTTGCGATGCAAGGCGAAACACCTGTTTTGCTCACATCGCCAACGGTTCGGCCCTATGTCCGGTCGATTATTGACCGCTTCCGGCCCATGACGGTGGTAATGTCGCAGAACGAGATTCACTCTAAGGCCAAGATCCGCACCGTTGGACAGATTTAAACGGGCGGCCTAGCTTGCGAGACGGCTCTGGAACCGGCGGCAGCACTGAAGACGCGGCCATAATTCCGGCATCAGAACCTGGGGATGATTGAGCGGGACTTCGGAGCGCCACTGCGCGGTGACCTTCCGAAGGGTGGGAAGCGGGATGAGATTAAAGTCCTATAACGCCCCGACCATGGCGGAAGCCATGCGTATGGTGCGCGAAGAACTTGGGGAAGACGCCATTATCGTCTCCACCCAGCACTCTTCCGATGGCCAGGGCGTGCGCATCACCGCGGCCTTGGAAGATCCCGGCGACGACGACGATATCCAGCGCGCGCTCTCGGGCCGAGACACCACGCCCTTCGGCGAACGCGTACGTGATGCGCTCGAGTATCATGGTACGCCCGCACGTCTTGTAGAGAAAATGGTTCAGGCAGCGATGGCGGTCGAAGTGGGTTCGCCTACCATGGCGTGTGCGACCGCGCTTGAAGATCACTTCGATTTCGCGCCTCTGCCCGAGCGTAAATCCCCACGGCCCTTCATGTTGGTGGGTCCGCCCGGTTCCGGCAAAACCATCACCACCGCGAAACTCGCCGCGCGCGCACGTCTGGCGGGCCGTCCCGTCGGCGTCATCACAGCCGATACCATCCGCGCCGGCGCGGTGGAGCAACTTGCAGCCTTCACCGGCATTCTCGAAGTGGATCTCAGGCAAGTGCGCGGCGCCGACGGCCTGGGCCTTGTCGTCAATGACATGATGTCGAAATACGATCTCGTTTTCATCGATAGCCCTGGCCTCAATCCTTTCAGCCAACATGATATGGATTTCCTGAAAAATCTGGTGGGCGCCGCCGACGTAGAGCCGATTTTGGTTCTCGCTGCCGGTGGCGACGCGCAGGAAGCCGCCGATATCGGTGAAGCTTTTGGCGCTTCGGGTGCGACACGCCTCCTCGCCACGCGCCTCGACATGACGCGCCGCCTGGGCGCCATTTTAGCCGCGGCAGACGCTGGCCAACTCATGTTCAGCGAAGTGAGTCTCAATCCGCACGTGGCGACAGGTTTGTGCGCCGTAAATCCTGTTTCCATGGCGCGGCTGATCCTGCCGCCCGAAGAAGAACTCCAGCCGCGCGTGGAACAGCCCCCCGCGCAGGTCTTGCGTCCCATTGGCATCCGTTCCGAGGTTAAGAGATGACCACCAGTCTGCCGCCGTCCGCAGCGTTACGCGCTGCCGCCGCCGTGTCCCCCACCGCGGCGCCTCGCCTCGCCGGCAAGCCGGTGGTAAGCGCAAAACGTGGGCGCCTGCTGGCCGTGGCCTCGGGCAAAGGCGGGGTCGGCAAGACATTTTTCTCGATCACCCTCAGTCACGCCATGGCGCGCCGCGGCCAGCGGACGCTGCTGTTCGACGGCGATCTCGGCCTTGCAAATATCGATATCCAGTTGGGCCTCATGCCGCAGTACGACCTGGGCAGTGTCATCGCCGGAAAGCTGTCGCTCAATCAAGCCGCCATGCAGTATGAGCCGGGTGGTTTTGATGTCATCGCCGGGCGTTCGGGCTCGGGCACACTGGCTAACATCCCGCTTTCGCGCCTGCAGATCATGGGCGAAGATCTTGCGCTGCTGGCCTCGCGCTATGACCGGGTGATTCTCGATCTTGGCGCCGGCGTCGAGAAATCCGTGCGCCAGTTGGCCCGCGCCGCCGATACAATCCTGGTTGTGACCTCGGACGAGCCCACGTCCCTGACCGATGCGTATGCCTTCATCAAAGTCACGGCTATGGAGCGTCCGCAAACCGACATCCGCATCGTGGTCAACGCCTCGAATTCCACACGTGAAGGCGAGCGCACTTATCAGACTCTCTTCAAAGCCTGCCAGGGGTTCCTGAAAATCTCCCCGCCGCTTGCCGGCATCATCCGCCGCGACGCGCGCGTACGTGAATGCATCCGCCACCAAACGCCCATCCTCATCCGCTCGCCGTCCTCCGAAGCTGCCATGGACGTGGAAGCCATCGCCGAGCGGCTGCTGGCGCCCTAACACTGCGCACGCATGACCACGGTCCCGCCCTCAGGTACACCGCCACCGCAATTGCCGGCCGGACCTGCAGCGGCACCCGCCGTGCAGATTCTAAATCCACCGCCGGCCGTTGCCGTTCTTCCGCCGGGGACAATTCTGGAAGGCGTGGTGAAGCCCGCCCCGGAAACTCCCGAAAGCGCGCCTGAAACGGCTAAGCCTACCGCAGTATTGCGCACGGCCTTGGGCGATGTGACAGTCCGCGTACCCACACCGCTTCCTGACAACGCCCGTGTTGCGCTGGAAGTGCTGCGGGCCGCCGGCGCGAGCCCGGCTCCACAAAACCAAAGTCAGACTCCCGACACAGCCGTTTCCGCCCCGCAAGTAACGGTCCGCCTTGTCGCGATCAATGACCAGCCCGCCGTGCAAGTGCTGGCACAACTTGTGCGGCAAGCCGCTGATGCGCGCGGGGCCGCGACGCCGGCGCCGCAACAGGGCGCCATTCCGGCAAACGATCCGCAAAATCCGCTGCTGCGTGTGGCGATCCTGCCGCAAGGCACGGCGTGGACACCCAATGGCGCCTTGCAACTGCCATCCTTGGGAACGATCTCTGCGCTCGTGGTGATGGCTGATCCGGTCGCCGCAAGTGCCGAGAATTCTGTAAGCGCCGCGCAAACAACAGTAAACACCCCGGCCGCTGCATCCTCGCCCACAACCAATGCACCTAACATTCAGGCAGTGCCGGCTTGATCTGCCCCCTTTGAAGTGGTCCTCCCTGAAGTATGATTTTGACCCGGAGGATAGGACCAATGGCAAGGAAGCGGCATACAGCTGAAGAGATTGTTGCGAAGTTACGGCAGGTCGATGTGTTGATGGCACAGGGCCGGCAGGTTGC
>CANJBL010000036.1 GCA_947472795.1 Fidelibacterota bacterium
AAACCCCAGCGTCCTTGCACGCCAATGCCGCAGGCTTGCCCTGCGCCATCAGCACCTCGATCTGCCTTAACTTGGAAACAATCTGCTCCGCGCCTAATCCACGTCTCGCCATGTTCAGCTCCTCCTGTTGGGGTCAATCCTCTCAAATCAACCGGTACAAAAAAAGCCGTCAGGTCAACCTCGTGCAAGGCTATTTCGTCTCTAGACCCATGGCGGCGGAAGCCGTGCCGGAATGGGCGCAGAAGTGGAACAGCAGTCATGCCTAACAATTAAATGGGCAACACGCGGCTGATAATCGGCTGCAACTTCTTCACAACCGCTTTGTCGCGCGCATCGGGCGCGGTGATGAGGGCCGAGTCCAGAGCGTGATGGCACCCACGGTCGCAGATGTGGTCTCGCCCCTGCAACTTCGGCGTCACGCCCTTCACCAGATTGCGCGCCTTGTCGGCGTTGGCGAGCAGCACACGAATGACTTCATCCACGGTGACGGCGCCATTTTCCTCGTGCCAGCAATCAAAGTCCGTCACCATCGCGACGGTGGCGTAACACATCTCGGCCTCGCGGGCGAGTTTGGCTTCCGGCATATTCGTCATGCCGATCACGTGACAGCCCCAGCTACGGTAGAGATTGGATTCCGCCAGCGTTGAGAATTGCGGACCTTCCATGGCGACATAGGTGCCGCCGCGCACATGAGGAATGTTCGCCGCCACAGCCGCCGCCGCCAGTTTATCACCTAAGCGGCTGCACGTGGGATGAGCCATGGAGACGTGCGCGACGAGGCCCGGCTCGAAGAAGGATTTTGCGCGCGCGAAAGTGCGGTCGATGAACTGATCGACAATGACGAACGTGCCCGGCGGCAGTTCTTCTTTCAAAGATCCGCAGGCGCTCAAGGACAGGATTTCTGTCACCCCTGCCATCTTCAGGGCGCAAATATTGGCGCGGTAGTTAAGGTCCGTGGGCGAGCGTTTGTGGCCGCGCCCATGACGCGGCAGGAAGACCATCTTCTGGCCCCCCAACTCGCCATGCAGCAGCTCGTCCGAGGGATCGCCAAAGGGCGTGGCGACCTTGCGCCATTCCTTGGCCGTCAGGCCGTCCAGGTCATAAATCCCCGATCCGCCGATGACACCGATGACGGGTGGTGTGCCGGTCTGTGTCATGTGGAGAACCCCCAGAGAACGTAAATAGAAAAGACACCCCGCGGGGCGGGGCGGTTGGGGGATATTTACACGGTTGCGGCGGCGGAAAACACCCTTTCAAAAGGGTAGGTAAAGTTTGCTATAAGCACCCCGCGCAGGAAGGGTGGCCGAGCGGTTGAAGGCACCGGTCTTGAAAACCGGCAGGCCCGAAAGGGCCTCGTGGGTTCGAATCCCACCCCTTCCGCCATACGGTCACGCCCTTACGCTGAGATGCGTTGCGACCAGGGCCCGCTAAAAAGCCTCAAAACTGGCTATTTTTGTGGGCGAGATTGTCAGCCATAGTCTCAGCCGAAGCCATCGATCACGGGAGGGCCACATGCGGCGCTTTGTTCTCACGATTTCCACGCTCTCTGTCGCCGCTGCCGCTGTGACCCTTGGCGCGATGGCAGCTTCGCCAAAGAAAACGGCCGCGCCCAAGTGGGACACCGTCGCCGCCGCGCAGTACCTCGATCAAGCCGAAGAGCGCTGGGCCACGTGGCCAAAGTCTCAGCTGGAGGGCGATACCTTCTGCGTCTCCTGTCACACCGCGTCGCTCTACGCCGTGGCGCGTCCGGCACTGCGCGCCCACGTGAAAGACACACACGCCGCTGCGGGTGAAACCAAACTTGTAAACAATGTGCTGAATCGCATGGCGGGCTGGAACCAGCTCGCACCTTATTATCCCGACCAGCGTTTCGGCCTGCCGAAGACCAGCGAATCCCATGCCGCTGAAGCCGTCGTCAATGCGCTTGTGTTGGCGACGCGCGATTCCACGACAGGCACGCTCAGCGCCGATACGCGCACTGCCTTTAAGAACATGTGGTATCTGCAAATGCAGCGCGGCGATCTTGCCGGTGGCTGGCCTTGGATGAACTTCCATCTCGATCCCTGGGAAGGTGATCGTAGTGCTGTTTACGGCGCCGCCCTCGCTTCTCTTGCTATCGGCACGGCGCCCGGAAACTACGCCAAGTCGCCTGAGATTCAGGACAACATCAAAGCCTTGGCGACGTACATCCAGAAACACACCGACAATGAGATTTTGTTCAATACGGCACATCTATTGTGGGCCTCAAGCGGACTGCCCGAGATCCTGAAGCCCGAGCAGAAACAGAGCATCAGGGATCAATTGCTGAAATCTCAAGGCGCCGATGGCGGCTGGAGCATGCAAAGCATGGGAAGCTGGAAACGCATCGACGGCACGCCGGCTGACACCGGCAATGACGGGTATGCAACGGGGCTTGCCGTTCTTGCGCTGAAGAAGTCAGGCGATCCGACCGCCGCGGGCGCCATCCAAAAGGGCACAGCCTGGCTTGCCGCTCACCAGGATAAGGCGGGTATGTGGAAAGCCGTTTCCGTGAACAAACACCGTGATGTGAGCGATGAGAATGTGCCGGGGTATTTCATGACGGATGCCGCTTCCGCCATGGCGGTCCTGGCGTTAACCGCAGCTCCTTAACCAGCGCCCTCCCCTTGTGCCCGTGAAGTGGTTTATGCTGTTGATATTCAGCATATGCGTTGCCGCATTACGCAATATGAGTCGGGGGATGACATGAGCAAGGGCAGTTTCACCACGCGCCGCACTTTCCTAGCGAGCCTTGCCGCCTGCCTTTTATTGCTGGGTTCCGCCGGCACGCTCAGTGCCAAAACCATCGATTTTGACGATGCGAGCGTCGCCGAGCTGGAAGCCGCCATGGCCTCCGGCGCCTTGACGTCTGAACGATTGGTCCAAATGTGTCTCGCGCGGATCAAGGCTTACGACGCTCAAGGCCCGAAACTGCGCGCCGTGCTGACCCTCAATCCCAAAGCCCTAGAAACCGCGCGGGCGCTGGATGCCGAGCGCAAAGCCAAAGGCCCACGTTCGCTGCTTCACGGCGTCCCTGTCGTGCTCAAGGATAACTACGATACCTTCGATATGCCCACCACAGCGGGCTCACTGCTGCTCGAAGGATCGCAACCATCCAAAGATGCCTTCGTAGCGAAGAAGTTGCGCGACGCGGGCGCCATCATTCTCGCCAAGGTCAATCTTTCCGAGTTTGCATCCGGCGGAGCCATGAGTTCCCTCGGCGGCCAGTCGCTCAATCCGCATGACCTTCTGCGCTCTCCACAAGGGTCTTCCGGTGGCTCAGCGGTGGCCATTGCCGCGGGCTATGCGCCGCTTGGCATGGGCACAGATACCGGAGGTTCCATTCGCGGCCCCGCCACCTCCACTGGCGTCGTCGCTTTAAAAACAACGCATGGGCTGTTGTCGCGCAGCGGCATCATTCCATTGGCGCTGAGCCTCGATACCGCTGGCCCCTTCGCGCGGAACGTCTCCGACATCGCGGCGATACTGAACGTCATGACCGGCGATGATCCCACCGATCCCTCGTTGAAGAAGAACGCCGGCAAAGTAGAGAAGGATTATACCAAGTTCCTCAACCCTACGGCTTTAAAGGGCGCCCGCATCGGCCTTGTGAAAGATTTCCTCGGCCAGGATGCGGAAGTGGACTGGGTGATTGAAGCCGCGGTAGCGGAAATGCGAAAAGCCGGCGCTACGGTCATCGAGGTGCACTACCCGAAGTGGCTCCTGGATGCGCGCCAAGGATGGTACGACGCCATTCGTTACCCTGAGTTCTCCGCTCAGGTTGGTGACTATCTCAAGACTCTCGGTCCGAAGTATCCCAAGAGTCTGGCAGAGATGATCGAGCGCACCACAACTTTAACCAGCCCGCGCGCCGATGGCGCTGGACCAAATCCGGTGCGTTGGACACTCTTCAAGCGTGAACTGGAGAGCGGCACCCTCACGGATTATAATTACACGTCGGTGCGCGATCATGCCCTGCCACTGGTGCGTGATGTGCTTGACGGCGTGATGGCTGCCAACAAGCTGGACGCGCTGGTCTATCCTACGTCGTCCAAGCGGCCGGTATTGCTCGCTGCGCCGCCCGATCCGCCCGGTGGTGGGTCGTCCGGCGTTGTCATTTCCAATCTTTCCGGCTTTCCGGACCTGATTGTGCCGGCCGGTTTCACCGGCGACAACCTGCCGGTCGGAATATCTTTCGTTGGCACGGCTTTCAGCGAGGGCAAGCTCATCGCCCTGGCTTACAGCTTCGAGCAGACGACGCGCGCCCGTCGTCGGCCCGTGCACACGCCTGCGCTTCACGACGGAAAGGTGAGCATCCCAGACCCCAGATGAGCGGCGCCTGGGCGTTCTAGAAAAGTACTAACGCGCAGAGGAACAACTCCCATCAGACGGAGTTATTCTTCTTTGAATGGTTGAACTTGACCCAATTGCGCGCCCCAGGCGGGCTCTCGTTGTCGATGACAACGTAGCCAACCGTTATTATGCCGGCAAAATATTGCGCCAGCGTGGCTACGACGTTACGCCCGCGCAGGGCTACTACGAGGCGCTGAAGGTCATCTCCAGCACGGATGTCGATCTCCTTCTTTCCGACATTAGGTTGGGCACGGGCAGCGGCATCGTGCTGGCGCGGCTGGCAAAGAACACGCAGCCCACACTCACCGTGCTTTTGATGACCGCCTATATTGATGCGGAGATAGATGCCGGAGAATCGGGATGGCCTGTCATTCGTATTCCCTTTGGCAATCGCGATCTCATAAAGCGGTTACAGCATTTATCTTCATAAGATTCTTCCGCGCACCGGAACAATCCATGGGCCTGCGTGCTTACAGCATCGCCCCCTTTTCACCCCCGCGGGAGATATATTCATGGTCAAAGCGAAGATGAACGCAGTTGAAATGCTCAAAGCTGATCACCGCAAGGTCGAAGAGCTTTTCGAGAAGTACGAGAACGCGCGTGGTAAGAAAGCGGAAATCGCCAAGAAGATCTGCATGGAATTAATCGTGCACACGATGCTCGAAGAAGAACTTCTCTATCCGGCTTGCCGCGAAGCAGGCGTGGAAGATGACATGATGGATGAAGCGCAGGTCGAGCACGACGGGGCCAAGGTTCTGATTGCCGAGCTGGAACACGGAACGCCAAAAGACGACTACTACGATGCAAAGGTCAAAGTGCTCTCGGAAGAGATCAAGCATCACGTGAAGGAAGAGGAAAAACGCGACGGCGTTTTCGCCAAAGCCAAAAGCAAAGGCGTGGATCTTGAGGTTCTTGGTGAACAGATGGCCGCCCGCAAAAGAGAAATTCTCGCCGAGATCAATGAAGACAACCTGCCGACACCCGTTACGATCACGATGAAAGCCGCCGCTTTAAAGCGAAGCGAAGCAATAGCATAAGCGGCCACAAGCACGACGCTTGGGACTCTGGCTTTATGTATTCCTCTTCGCGCGGAATGCCTGCGCAGAACTGCGTCCGGCTTCATCGGCGGCTTTTTGCAAGGTGCTCCTGAACTCGTCGCGCTTTTCGTGGATCGAAGCGATGACCGGGCCCATAGCAATACCAAGCCCTACGAGAGTCGCCTCCGCTAGCTGCAAGCTGGCTTCGATTGTCTCCGGCACTACATTGCTGGCGCCGAGCTTGTAGAGGTGGCTGGCCTGGCGTGCGTCCCGCGCGCGGGACACGATGAGGATATCCGGCCGGAGCACGCGCACGTTCCGCACGATATTATTGATCGCGTGGTGTGCGTCGATGGTGATGATCACGGCGCGCGCGCTCATGAGGCCGCATGTTTTCAAGAATTCGGAGTCGGCTGCATCGCCGTAATAAACCGGCTCCCCGTCCCGCCTTTCTTGGCTCACTGTCGCGGCATGAGTGTCGGCGGCGATGTAAGTAATGGCATGCTCGTGAAGCAAAGCGCAGACAACCTGTCCGACGCGGCCATACCCCACAACGATGGCGTGATGATTGAAGCCGCCGGGCTGTACCAACAGCTCTGCGTCCGGCGGTGCGGCTTTGGTCAAACGCGCGGCGATCCTTTCCCCCACCAGCCCGAGGGCCGGCGTCAACGCCATGGTGATGGCGACGAGCGCAAAGACAAAGCCTGACGCCTCGGCGCTCACAATGCCCAAGCTGGCGGCAAGACCGACGCCGACAAAAGCGAACTCGCCTCCAGCCGCCAGAAGCAAACCGGTTTCCGCGGCTGCGCCCCACGGCACGCCAAAGGCGCGGCTCACCGGGGTCAGAATGACAGCTTTGATCGCGATCAGGCCCACAACCGCCGCGGCCAACCACAACGGGTTCTCAATGACGTGCTGAAGATCGATGTTAACGCCCACCGTGAAGAAGAACACGCCCAGCAGTAGGCCCTTGAAAGGGGCGACGGTGGTTTCAATCGCCTTGTCGTACTCGGTTTCAGCCAACAGCAAGCCCGCAACAAAGGCACCCAGGGCCATGGAGAGGCCCGCTTGATGAGCAAGAACCCCCGCCGCCACAATCACAAATAAGACTGCCGCGATGAAAAGTTCGCTGGATTGCGTGCCGGCCACCAGACGAAAGAGCGGGCGGAGCAGCAGCCGGCCGAGCACGACGATGGCCACCAAAGCAAGGCCCGCCTGGAGGAGTGCTGTCACAAGGCTCTCAAACACGGAACCTGACGCGTTCGCTCCGAGAATGGAGATGAACATCAAAACCGGGATAACCGCGATATCCTGCGCGAGAAGAACGGAAAAGGCGGACCTTCCAACTGGCGTCGCCAGACGGTTCTGGTTGGAGAGGATTTCCAGCACAATGGCAGTGGAAGACAACGACAAACCCATGCCAATGACCAATGCCACGGGGGCGCTTTGTCCAAATGCGATCAACAGACCCGTAATGACTGCGGTGCTGACGAGAACTTGCAGCGTGCCAAGGCCCAGCACTAACCGCCGCATAGCCATGAGGCGTTGGAATGAAAGCTCCACCCCAATCAGAAAAAACAGAAAGACGATGCCGAGTTCTGCGATGCCTTCAAGGCTTTTGGCATTGCTGACCGTGACCCAATAGAGCCATGGCATGGAAGGCGTGAGCGCCCCGAGCGCATAAGGCCCAAGCAACGCGCCCATGCCGAGATACGCCAAGATAGGACTGATACCCATCCGGCGAAAAAGGGGTACGACAATTCCCGCCGTTCCAAGAACGACGAGAGCGTCACTGTAAGGTGCTATGTCGATAGGTGATGCCATGTGGTGCTGTATAGGTCTACGGCATATTCCAGTGGGCCGCCATCGCCACCAACACTGAGACCGTAACCGAGGTGTTACGCGCGGCGTCGGCTAGCGCGGCGCATTGCCTTTGAAACCTTGGACAAACGCGGTGGACGTGCCCGGCTTGAAGGCAAAAGCCTCGGCAACACCACGCAAATCAGTCGGTAAAGGATACATGTGCTGATACTGCAGGACCTGCCGCAAGATAAGGCGCAGGCGAAATTCCGGATCAAAGGCAGCTTGCGGATGCAACAGCGGTTCGTAAATGGCGAGGTGGTCGCCGCGCTGAAATTCCATCGCCATACTGATGCGCGGAGCTTCGATGCGGTTCGCCGCGCGCGCACCCCAATGCAGCACGGCCTGAGTCCATGCCAGAACTCCCCCAGCGGGACTTGGCAACGCGCGTACACTTTGCAGATCGATATTGAATTCAGTGTCGCGCGGCGTGCCGTAGTTTGGGTCGCGGTCCGCCGGTAGGATGTACATGCAGCCGTTGCGCGGTGTCGCGTCACTGATGGGCACCCAGACCGTGAGGGATGCGGGACGCCGATCGGGCAAAAGCGAGCGATGGCCCAGATCGCGGTGCGGCTGCCAGCCTGCGACCTCGCGCGTGCCGTCCACATGCCAAGCCCAGAAGGCCGGCAGCATCATATATTTTTCATCGAGCACAGTGCCAAGGAGCTGGCGCAGGCGCGCGTACATGAACCACAGTTCGTCGAACATGAATGCAAACACCGGCATGAAGCCAGCCTTCACTACGGCGCTGACACCTTCCGCGACGCGCGCCATATCGATGCCCCACTCTTGCGGCGGCAATTGAAAGTACCCTTCGCGGATAAGATCCAGCGTCAGGCCCGCGAGGGCTTCTTTTTCATAGACAACGGGTTGTGTTGAATCGGCGGAAAAATCCGGTGACCCGACGTGAAGCGCGGGCGCCATGCGCCGCCAATGCTCCGGATCGACCAATGTCTTGAAACGCTCGCCGATGGCAGGGCTGTGATTCATGGACTTGTTATGCCACGGGCTCGCTTAAAGAAGAAGAGGTTGGGCCGGTTCGGGCGTCATCAACTGGGGCCCTTCGGCAGCAACTTTATTAAGCTGGCGGCTGACGCGCTCGACGCTCATTTGCGCGGCGTCGAAGGGCTGAAGCAATGCACCGGCCTCGGCCGTGTTGCCCGAAAGCCAAAGCTCAAACTGCGCGGGCGCAAGAATCACCGGCATGCGGTCGTGGATATCGGTTACCAACGCATTGGCCGAGGTTACGATAATGGTGAAGGATTCAATGACGTCATCCTCCTTCTCCCATCTCTCCCACAATCCGGCGAAAGCCATCACGCCACCATCCGCGCGCCGAAACATATAAGGCTGCTTTCCGCCCGCCTCACTCTTCCATTCATAAAACCCATCCGCCGGTACAAGGCAGCGGCGTTGACGGAAGGCGTCGCGAAAGGTTGGTTTCTCGGCGACAGTTTCAGCGCGGGCATTGATGGTACTGGCGGCCATTTTTGAATCACGCGCCCAGGCCGGAATGAGTCCCCAGCGCACCATGGCGATCTGCCGGCCGCTTGGTGTCGCACGCACGATGGGTGCTGTTTGCGTCGGCGCTATGTTATAGCGCGGCTCAAGATTGGGCCGCCCGGAACGAATGCCGAAGTCCTCGACGATCACGCTCGTTGGCGTCGTGAGTTTATAGCGCGAACACATCAGTCATTCCTTTTGGCGCACGCAAAGAGTTAACACTCCACCGCATGCGTACACAACCAGCGCTGGTACCCTTTTGACCATTCACTGGTTAACACGCACGTCCATGCAACCGTTTCTTTTGACAGGCGTTGGCATTGTGAGCTCCAGGCCCCGCCGGCTCATCGCACGCGCGGCGCCATGGGAGAATACTGCAGGAGGATGTCCATGAATTTCGCCGATTATTCGCCATTGATTGATTCCGGCCTGATGGTTGCCCTGGCGGCCGTTGTCTGGGCGGCGTACCGCGAATTGCGCAATCGCCGGACCAATTCGACGCACCACCAAGCCTAGCCGTCCACGCTAAAAGGGGCCGCAGCCGCCCGCGGCCCCTTTTTTGCGAGCGGAACTTCGCCGCCCGCCTTCCGTTTCTTTTTCAGCCTCTGACTATCTGAAAAAGGAACCACCTGATGCCTCGGCCCACATGGGAAGGCCAGCTTCGCCTGTAGCTGGTGACCTGCCCTGTCGCGCTTTACAATGCGACCACAAAGACCAACGACATCTCCTTTCACATGCTGCACAAGAAGACGCATCATCGTGTGCGCATGGTACCCCATGACCCGGAGTTGGGTCCCGTGGAGCGCAGCGATCTGGTGAAGGGCTATGAAATTGACCTGACCGATTTTCTGTACCAGTCGTGATGTTAGTCTACTGCATGATTTGGCTCTGTTCGAGTGGTACTGGAATCGGGCTATAGGTCACCGGCGCCGGCGGCCTATAGCCGAGCGCCGAATGGGGCCGCTTGGTGTTGTAGTGCTTACGCCATTGTTCGATCACTACTTTTGCCTCCTTCAGACTGTAGAAGATCTCGCCGTTCAGTAATTCGTCCCTGAGCTTGCCGTTGAAGCTTTCGTTGTAGCCGTTTTCCCATGGGCTGC
>CANJBL010000037.1 GCA_947472795.1 Fidelibacterota bacterium
CAGGAACGACACCGCATCAAACGGAAAACCATCGAACATCGTCGCTTGCTTCACCGCAAGCTCGCCGCCTAAGATCGATCAACCATATGAGGCTAACACTCCGCTAAATCACGCCCGCATCTGTCCCAAATGATCTGACGACGCACAGTGAGCACGACGAAGAACGCGAGTAGCATGAGACCGAGCGCCAGCAGCGTGAGCAGAATACGGTCGCCGGCGGCATCACCGTGACCCTGCGGCGTGAAATCCACATGCGGATGCATCGCCGGCCCCGACGTGGAGGAGCGATCAGACGCATATGGGAAGAACGGTTTATTCACGCGAGCTTCACCCTGGCGGCAGAAATCTGCCGACACTTGTTTTCGGTAGCCTAGTGGCAAACCGTGAACGAGGGGTTAAAAGCTTGTAAATCCTAGCGGGAAACGGGGTTTGGCACCCTTCCCTGGGCTGGCTTTAGCCGGGAGTTCCGGCAGCCGGCAACTTGCGGACGGTCAGTTCCTCGGTCAAGGCAGTCGCCTTGGCCGGGGCCATCATGGACATGATAGGGGCCACCTTGGCCTCCTTCATGCTCTGGATGACCGACACCAGGATCGGCATTTCCAGAGAGTCAAAGATGCGCGCGGCATCCTTCGGCTTCATGGCGCCGTAAATCTTCACAAGCTGCTCGATCTCGGCTTGTTTCTGACCGTCGTACTTCTTCAAGAGACCCTGGATGTTCTTCTCCAGGTCTTGCAATTCGGCGGCCTTGCCGTCGATGCGAGACTCAGCGGCCTTGAGAAGACCCTCTTTCGTGGCGATTTCGCGCTCACGTTGTTCGATCAGATCGCGACGCTCGGCCAAACGCTGAAGGGTATCGATTTCAGACTTGGTGAGCGTCGAAGGGTCAAAATTGATAGGCAATGGCGGCGCGTTGGCATCGGCCGGGGCGGCATTGGCCGGGGTGGCGGGAGCAGCGGCAGGAGCTGGTGCGCCAGTTGCCGGCACTGCACCAGCAGCCGCGGCAGGTGCCGCACCCGGAGCAGCCGGAGCCGCGCCTTGCGCCTGCGCGAGCGCTGTCGATTGGCCGACTTCCAGGCTTGCAGAGCGCAAATTATTGATGTCGCGCACGACCACCTGGATGCGAAACCCAAGCATCACAAGGGCCGCAGCGATGACGACAGGCAGAAGACGCACAGCGGGGCCCGATTTCAGCGCGCCGGGCTCTGGCTGCATCCGCGCGAAGCTCGGACGCATTTGATGGTTGGACGGATGGCGGCTGGACTGTGGCATCGAAGCGGACATTTATATCTCGTGTTAGCGCGCGGACTGCAGAGCTTTGAGCAGTTCCCGCTCGGCTTCGGAACGTTCCTCATCGACGACTTCAGGCGCCAGAGCACGGTCCGCCATAGTCCTCTCACCGATCACCCGTTTAGGACGCGGCGGCAGAGCAGATGATAATCCCGCAGCCCCAAGCCCGCCAAGGATCGGTCCTTGCGTGGTACGGCTTTCGGCGGCACGCGCCTCCGCCCGGGCAGCACCCAAAGCATTGCGTAATTCGGCGGCGGTTTCTTCAAAGCCGGCAGCGGTTTGCGCCAATGTGGCAGCCGCCAGCGGACCAGCGGCAGCATTGGTGCGGGCGGGCGCCGCTTCACTTAAAGCGCGCACAGGCACCGCGCTGGCCGCCGTGGCATACGTAGCCGCGGGTGTAGCCGCCGGGCCATGAGTCATGACGCCTTCATTGCGCGCCGCACGTACCGCACCTTCAAGGCGGCCGGCGAGTTCTTCGGCGCGTTCGATCATGAACGCGAGATCGTCACGCAAGGTCTGCGCCTTGTCGACGCGATCTTTCAGGGTCTGATTGGCTTCGGTAGTCGCCTTCTTCAACTTCGGAATACCGGCTTCCGCGCGCATCGTCGCTTCATTGAAGCTGTTGACGACCTTCGACAGTTCTTCGCGCGAACGGCGCAACGCCGTCAGGCGCTTGTTCAGGATCACGGCGTAAATGATGGTCGGGACAAGCAGCAAGATGACGATGACGTCGAGGATCATTCCTGTCGTGAACACCATCTTTAAGCTCCTCCGGCGAAAGGGCCGGTTCCCTATAAATCGCAACGCTTCTTTATTTCGTATCTCTGGCGTACGGCACCAAATCATGGAGCCGGAGTGAAAGTGGCAGGACGGTCATAAAAATCCGTTAAACTCCGCCGATTTCACAAGCCTTTCCTCTATTTAACCTCTTGGCGGCGACGATGGTCGACGCGGATGGCGATATTGGCGCCGCGCTTACCCATCTTGCCGACGAACATGGGCTGGTTCCCCGCAGCGCAAGACCACCGGTGATTCCGCCGAGGCATTGAGCAGGAACTTGGAGCCTACTTTCATATCCAGGACGCGGCTCAAGGGCATGATCTGGGTATCCAACACGGCTTCCAGACCCACTTCCGTGAACCACATTTCTTCGGCCAAGTGGGTTTCCCAGATCGAGTCACGGCCGAACTTTTCACCCATGAACATCTGCAGCAGAAGTTCGCGGACAGGTTCCAGGGTGGCGAAGGGAATCAGGATCTCCAAACGGCCGCCGCGATCTTCCATGTCGATGCGCAGGCGCGCGACGATGGCGGCGTTGGACGGCTGGGAAATCGTGGCAAAACGAGGGTTTGTCTCAAGGCGGTCGAACCGGAATGTCACCGGCGACAAGGGGTCGAAAGCCGCCGACAGATCGGCCAGCACGACGTGGATCATGCGCTCGACCAGCGTGCGCTCGATGGTGGTATAGGGCCGGCCTTCTACGCGCATGGCGGCGGTGCCACGGCGTCCGCCGAGCAGCACGTCCACGATCGAGTAGATCATGGAGCTATCGACGGTCATGAGGCCGAAATTGTCCCACTCTTCCGCCTTGAACACAGTGAGCATGGCCGGAAGCGGGATCGAGTTGAGATAGTCGCCGAAACGCTGGGACAGAATGTCATCCAATGACACTTCGACGTTATCGGACGTGAAGTTGCGCAAAGAGGTGGTCATCATGCGCACGAGGCGGTCAAAGACCACTTCGAGCATAGGCAGACGTTCGTAAGAGACCAGCGCGGAATTGAGAATGGCCTGAATACCGGCCCGGTCGGAGCCTTCATCACCGGCTTCGTCAAAGCCCAAAAGGCTGTCGATTTCGTCCTGGTTCAGAACGCGGGTGGATTCACGCCCGCCGCCGCCGCCAAGAGGATCATCCATGCCCTCATCGGCGCCGCCCAGCATGGCCTCCCACTCGGCGGCCATGGCATCGGCTTCGTTTTCCCCGCCCGCTTTGGGCGCAGGTGTATCGACATTGGCGTCTGCCAAGGCCGCTGCCAGATCGTCGCTTTCACTCGGAGGCGTCATATGCTTTGGACCGCAGGACTAACTATTAAGTACGCACTTACTGAACGATCATTTCTTTAAAGAGAACGTCCTTCACCTGCGCCGGCCGCACAGCGGCGTTCACACGGTTGAGGAGTTCCTCGCGTAGCCGGTACATGCCCGCAGCACCTTGCAAATCCTCAAGGCGCAGTTCGCGCAAGTAAACCTGGAAGTTATCGACAATGCGCGGCAATACGTTCTCGACGCGGTTGATATCGGTTTCATTGGCCAGTTCAAGGCTCACCCGCATCTTGAGGAAGTTGCGGGTACGTCCAGCCGTATTGATGTTCACCAGCATTTCCGGCAAGTCGTAGAACACAGCAGCACCAGCCGCCGCGGCAGCGTGTTCGCCACCGGCTTCCTTGCCGCCTTCTTTGGCGCCTTCTTTGCCTGCCGCAGGCGCATGTTCGTCGGTCTTTGCAGATTCTTCCGCCGGAGGTGTGCTCTTACCGGTGATCATGGCCACCAGCGGATCCGCGAGGCCCATGAAATAAGCTGCCGCCGCACCGCCGAAGATCAGGACGATAGGAATAACGATAAGCAGCAGCTTCTTTTTGCCGCCACCGCCTCCGCTCTCGAATTCAGGCTCTTCGCCTTCGAAATCTTCTTCCTGGGCCATCTGATCCGATCCTTAGAAGACGTTTTCCCGTTGCGGCAGACACGCCGTGTCTCACGGCAACAAGGTCTCCGCCACCCTTCATTCCTGGAAAGCTACTCGCCTGCGGTTAACAATATATTGAATCGCGCCACACAGGGGTTAAGGACGCCCTCGTTAAGGATGCCATTCAGCGGGCAAGATTTACCGGCCCACTAGGCCAAATGCATCAAGCTGGCCTCATCCAGCGGCCCGCATATCAACATTAACTCATTGAAATTTAAGCAGTAAATAGACTGGCACGGCACGTGCATAAGTCAGACCAAACAATCGCACAAAATGTGCGGAGAAGGCCATGGATAACACAACCTATATCGCGCTTTCGCGCCAGCAGGCGCTTTGGAACCAGTTGGAAGTCGTCGCCAACAATCTGGCGAACGTCAACACCACGGGTTTCAAGGGCACTGACACCTTGTTCTCGCAGTACCTGTTCAAGGTGCCGCAGGACGACCGCACCTTTAAGGACAAGGTGGCATTCACCCACGACTTCGGTCTGGTGCGCAACCTGTCGCAGGGCACATTTAACTATACCGGCAATATTTACGATATGGCCGTTCAGGGCGAAGGCTACTTCGTGACGCAAAGCACGACGCCTGGCCAGCCCGACCGCTATACCCGCGCCGGCAACTTCACCATCGACAACCAGGGCCAGCTTGTCACACAGGACGGTCGCCCAGTGCTGTCGGTCAATAATGCGCCCATCATTATTCCGCCGGCCGCAGGCGAAATCGTGGTCCATGGCGATGGATCGATCCTGGATGCCACCGGCAACCAGATCGACCAGATGCGTGTGGTCCGCTTTGACACCGAACGCGACTTGAAACAAATCGACGGCACCAGCTTCGTCGCCGGCGCCAATCAGCAGCCCATCAACATTCCGAACCCGAAAGTGGCTCAGGGCGTGCTGGAAGATTCCAACGTCAACGGCGTGACTGAAATGACACGCATGATCCAGATCAACCGCACCTATGCCGATGTGACGCGGATGATCCAGGTCGAGGACGACCGCAAGAAGAAAGCGGCCGACGTCTTCACACGCCAAGTCTCAGCGTAACAAGTATCAGCTTAATTAGAACGCACCAGAGTACGGAAAAAGGAAACAGGCCATGGCAATCCGAGCTCTCAGCATCGCGGCGACAGGTATGCTCGCGCAGCAGACCAACGTCGAAGTGATCTCGAACAATATCGCCAACATGAACACGACGGCGTATTCGCGTCGCCGTACAGAATTCAACGATCTCTTGTACCAGGATCTGCGTCGCGTCGGCTCGACGTCCTCGGATGCAGGCACAATTGTTCCGGCGGGCGTACAGCTCGGCCTCGGTGTTAAAACCGCCGCCGTCTATCGCATCGCCGAGCAAGGCAGCTTGCTCTCCACCGACAATAGCCTCGACGTCGCCATCCAGGGCAAGGGTTATTACCAGATCCAGCTGCCCAGCGGCGAGACGGCTTACACGCGTGACGGCTCCTTCCAGCTGTCGCCCACGGGGCAGATCGTGAACCACAATGGCTTCTCGGTGCTCGGCGTCGGTGCCATTCCAGTGGATGCCACCAGCATCTCGATCAACGCTCAAGGCCAGGTCTTCTATAAGCAGGACGGCGTTGTCGATCCCGCGCAGGCCGGCCAGTTCCAGCTCGCCAATTTCGCCAACGAAGCGGGCCTCGACGCTGTCGGTGACAATCTCTACCTCGTCACGCCAGCCTCCGGTCAGGCGACGTTGGGCAACCCGGGCACGCCTGGTTACGGCTCGATGCTGCAGGGATTCCTGGAAACGTCCAACGTCAATGTCGTCTCGGAAATCACCGACCTCATCAGCGCCCAGCGCGCTTATGAAATGAACTCCAAGGTGATCAAGACGGCCGACGAAATGGCCTCGACCATCAACCAGATCTCGTAGTTCTAGCGATAGGTATCGCCATCATGCGTGGCACGTTCTTCAAAGTCGCGGCTCTGGCCGCCGCCCTCGGGTTCTCCGCTCCGGCCTTGGCCGTGGACGGGTCCACGGGCGGCTTGAACGAGCAGCTTCAGCTCAACACGTCGATCACCGTGACCGGCAAAGACGTGCATCTGGGTGATATCTTCACCGGGTATCTGAGCCGTCCTGAAAAGGTTGTGGCGCAAGCGCCCCGCCCCGGCCAGCGCATGGTGCTGTCGTCCGAGTGGTTGTCACGCCTGGCACATACCTACGGTTTGAACTGGCAACCGGACAATGCTTATGACCGCGCTGTCGTCTATCAGCCGGGCCAGGCAATCTCCGCAGAGAACGTGCTGGCCAGCCTGAAGGCCGAACTGATCGCCAAGGGCATGCCTTCGAACTACAGCATCCTGCCCTCCACACCCGTGCCCACGGTCACCATCGAGAGCAATGCCGCCATCGATATTGGCGTACGCGAAGCTTATTTCGATGCGCGCACCAAAACTTTCTCGGCCGTGGTGGAAATTCCCCCCGGCTCACCCTCGGCGCAGTTCCTCAATCTGCGCGGCGCAGCTTTCCCGGTTGTGAACATTCCTGTGCTGAAAGAAAGCGCCGCCAAGAACACGGTCATCACAGCGGCCATGATCAAGGTGATCGACTTCGCCGAAGACCAAATGCGCGCAGATACCATCACCGATGCCCACGAACTCATCGGTAAAGCGCCAAAGGTTTTCGTGCGCAGCAACCAGCCCATCCGCGAAACCGAAGTCGCGCAAATGACCTTGGTCGAAGTTCCGGTTCTAACCACCGATGCCCGCCGCGACGGCACGATTGTCAAATCCAACATCACGCTCGCGACATTCAACGCTGCCGATTTGCCGAGCGACGTGGTGACAGAACCGCAGCAGCTCATCGGCCGCACCCCGCGCCGCATGCTGACGGCAGGCACGCCTTTGCGCCGCGGTGACGTACAGCTCACACATCAGGTGCAGGTGTCTGTAGCCTCTCACGACATCGCCCGGGGCGATGTGCTCGAGGAGAAGGACGTGATGTGGGTGACCATGAATGACTCTGAAGTTGTCGCCAACGCCATCACCAATGCGGCCGACCTCGTAGGTCGCGTGACCAAACACCCGCTGCGCTCGGGCCAAGCCTTGCGCAGCTATGACATCGAGCGTCCTCTCAGCGTCATCCGCGGCAAGCTTGTGACCATCCTATGGTCGGCGCCGCAGATGA
The DNA here is from genome assembly GCA_947472795.1 of Fidelibacterota bacterium. Classification (GTDB taxonomy): domain Bacteria; phylum Pseudomonadota; class Alphaproteobacteria; order Rhodospirillales; family Rhodospirillaceae; genus SHVO01. The sequence continues at coordinate 7,177 of CANJBL010000037.1, forward strand.
ACCTGACCGTGCAGGGTCTGGCGCTAGAGTCAGGCGGCGTGGGCGATGTGATCCGCGTCTCCAACACCAAGAGCAAGACCACCGTGATGGCTGAGATCATCGACGCCGGCACAGTGCGCATCACGACCCAAACTGCTTCGCGCTAAAAATAAGAGACCCGTAAAGGACAATGGCCATGAAAAAGTTTTCCACTCTCGCCAAAATGACCGTGAGCCTGTGTGCGCTCTCGACGCTCGCCGGATGCGGCGCAGCCGAACGCTTGTCGCGCATTGGTGAACCGCCGTCCATGACGCCAGTCACCAGTCCAACGCAACGCAAAGACTATCGCCCCGTCAGCATGCCTATGCCGACGCCGCTGGTCTTGGAACCCGCCGCCAACTCGCTGTGGCGTCCAGGTGCACGCGCCTTCTTCAAGGATCAGCGCGCTAAGCAAGTGGGCGATGTGATGACGGTGGTGGTTGCCATCTCCAACGAACGCGCCCAGCTCTCCGCCGAGACCAAGCGCACCCGCGCCAGCGGCGAAAACGCCACTGTCAGCAACTTCTTTGGTTTGACGCCTCCGGGCAGCCCGAATCCCGCCGTCAGCGGCACCGCCGACAGCACCTTCGACGGCAAGGGCAGTGTCGACCGCTCGGAAAATATCAGCATCCGCCTTGCTGCAATTGTTTTGCAGATCCTGCCCAACGGCAATCTCGCGGTTGCCGGCCGTCAGGAAGTGCGCGTCAATGGCGACTTGCGCGAGTTGCAGGTGGCCGGCGTGATCCGCCCTGAAGACATCAAGTCCGACAACACCATTTCATGGGACAAAATCGCCGAGGCTCGCATCTCTTACGGCGGCCGCGGCACCATCACCGATGTCCAGCAGCCGCGTTACGGCCAGCAGATCTTCGACGTCGTGTTTCCGTTTTAGCGGACTACGGTCCGCGCCCTTCTGTTTAGGCGCGGCGTAGGATGGAAATCGGCTCTGCCTGATCCTCCTGCTCCGTACCTGCTGCATCCATGGCCTTTTTAGCAGCGCAGAAGTAAACTTGGCCGGTGGCACATCGCCACCGGCCACTTTTTTTGCCCCGCGAATCCTTCGCCGGCTCTCCGCCGCGCTTCCCCTATATCTGCAAAAAATCGGCGCCTTATGCCCCAAGACCGAGAGGGTCTTAGGTCCCTTGCCATGGCCCTTTTCAACCGCGAGACAGGACGGGCGGTAGGCCCGATGTGCTTGACTCCAGGGCCGAATTTCAAACTTCACGGATATGCGGTAGCAACGGCTTTTGAACCCGGGATAGACAGCATTTAGGGCCTTTTCTGCTGCTTTTGGGCAAATCGTTAAAACCGTTTGTTAACCATTCGGCGTCATACCTACCACCATAGAAATGTTGGATGCGTCTCTAAGCGTGTTGCGATTTGGCCCCTCTTTCAGGGGCTTCGGTATGACCAAACAAAGGGGAATAAACGGATGAACATGATGAGCTCTGCGCCATCGACCCTCACTGTTTTTGAGGAAGATGCCCTTGCACTGACCCAGGCAGCCCTGGAACTCAGCCGCGCTTTTGAAGCCAAAGACGAAAAGCGTCTCGCCGGCGCTTTGGACCGTAATTTGAAGCTGTGGGTTGGCATTCGCACCCTGGTGTGCGCTGCCGAGAACCCGCTGCCGATCGTGATCAAGGATAACTTGATCCGACTCTCGAGCTTTGTCGCGCAGAAGACCTTTGAAATGCAGAACGGCGCCAACGCCAAGACTATTGAGGCGTTGACCAATACCAATCTGCAGATCTCTGAAGGTCTGCTCGACAAGCGCAGCCGCCACTAAGCACCGTTTCCTCGTCATACCGAGCGTAACGAAACGCCCTCCCCGAAAGGGGAGGGCGTTTTGCTTTTGGAGTCAGTGCAAACAAAAAAGGCGTCCCGCGCGGGACGCCTTTTGTAATTCATATGAGATCGAGTCTCAGTCGGAACGATGCGTGCGTTCCATGCGCTCGTGGCGTTCCTGGGCCTCCACGCTGAGCGTGGCGATGGGCCGCGCTTCCAGGCGCTTCAGGCTGATGGGCTCGCCGGTTTCTTCGCAATACCCGTAGGAGCCGTCTTCGATGCGGCCAATGGCGGCATCGATCTTGGCGATGAGTTTGCGCGCGCGGTCGCGTGTACGCAGCTCGAGCGCGCGTTCCATCTCGGCGGAGGCGCGGTCGGCAAGATCGGGTTCCTGGAGACCGCCTTCCTGCAGGCTCTCGAGAGTCTCTTCGGATTCTTTGAGAAGTTCACCGCGCCAATTGATCAGCTTGCGACGGAAATATTCCAGCTGCTTGGCGTTCATGAACGGTTCTTTTTCAGTCGGCCGGTAGTCCGGCGGAACCGTAACGGTCATGTGCGTCAACTCACGTCCCCAAGGTCACAATGGCGGCGGACTATATGGGGGCTGTACCCCTCTCCGCAAGGTACTCTATACCATTGAAATATAACAATTTTATTATGCCGCATCCTGGAGATGCAGGAGAATCAGCATGTATATGGATATTGATCTGCCCCCTTTGAAGTGGTCCTCCCTGAAGTATGATTTTGACCCGGAGGATAGGACCAATGGCAAGGAAGCGGCATACAGCTGAAGAGATTGTTGCGAAGTTACGGCAGGTCGATGTGTTGATGGCACAGGGCCGGCAGGTTGC
>CANJBL010000038.1 GCA_947472795.1 Fidelibacterota bacterium
CGGCGAATGTCCTTGAGCACCCGCTCAGCAGGCGCCTTCGTGGTCATGGGTTTTGATCTCATCTTCGTTCCTCCGTCACTGCGATGAGACCAAAACCCTCCTTAACTCACCACCCCAATTCGGTCCCATAGGCGCTGACGCCGTACACTGACCACCACAGACCTTGGGCGGTTCAGCTTCGTCGGCGGCGTGTTCTACCAGCACGACAAGGAAACCTACGACGAGGCGGAAATCGAGCCGCAGGTCGATCAACTTTGGGTGGCCGTCACAGGCAGGACCATTCAGCAGGCCTTCGGCGTGCCGCTGTTGCCGGGATTCGTTTCCTATCATGACGGACGCGCCAGCACTGAAAAGGAAATCGCCGGTTTTGCCGAAGCTAGCTTCAACATCACCGAACAGCTGAAAGTTACTGGTGGCGTGCGCGCATCGAAGGCGGAATTCAATTTCTCCGAATTCTCCGAAGGCCCCTTCGGTGTCGGCGGCAATCTCCTGCCCGTCACATCGGCCGGCAGCTCGGTCGATCATCCGCTGACCCCGAAAGCGAACATCTCGTACACCACAGACACCGGACTGTATTACGCGACAGCCGCGAAGGGCTACCGCATCGGCGGCGCCAACGCGGTGCTGCCGAATATCTGCGCGGCACAGCTTGCAAGCCTCGGCGTGAGCGGTACGGCACCGCCGTACAGCTCCGACAGCGTCTGGAGCTATGAAGTCGGCGCCAAACAGCGTTTTGCGGAGAACCGGGCTGAACTCCAAGCCAGCGCCTTCAAGATCGATTGGCAGGGAATTCAGGGCGTGATCCCGTTGAATACGTGCGCGCTTTCCTACACGGGCAACTTCGGCAAGGCGACCAGCCGAGGCTTCGACCTTCAGGGACAGTTCCGGTTGACGCAGGACTTCACCCTCGAAGGCTCCATGAGCTACACCGATGCTCATTACACTGAGACCGTGTCGGTGCCCAACAGCACCACACAGCTTTTGGCGAAATCTGGCGATCCGTTACTAAACACGCCGAAGTGGCAAGGCCACGCCGGCGCGCAATACAACTGGATGATGTTTGGATCCTACGACGCCTATGCCCGGGCGGATTTCAAATACATCGGCGGTGTAAAGCGCACATACTCGAGCGGCGTGAACGGCTTCATCGGCTTGATCCGTGATGGCTCGTCCTATACCAACACGTCGATGCGGGCAGGAGTGCGTAAAGACGGCATCGATGTCTCAGTGTTCATTGACAACCTAACGAATGATGAGACGCCAGTCTTCTCCACTGTGAACAACAATGGAGGATTTGCGGCAACCGCGCCCGCCATCCGCAATTTGTCTCAAAAGCCGCGGACAGGTGGCATGACCGTGACCTATCACTACTAATACCTCGTGCGTAAAGACGCCGGAGAGACGTCAATCTGATGTGTCTCCGGCACTTAAAAGCCGGACGGCCCCCAAAACCGTCCGGCTTTTATTTTGGGTACGCGTCCAAAAGAAAACGCCGCCGGCTGTAAGCCGGCGGCGTTAGCATTTGTAGCGGGTTCTAGCGACTTAGCCGTTGTTGTTGAGAGGCGGCAACCGAGTGAACGGATAAGCGCGGTGCTCGAGCACTTCGCTGACCGCGCGGTGGGCTTCCAGCATTGCCGCGTCGGTGTGCGGGCTGGCTGATGCGTCGGAGTTGGCGACCGAGAACAACCCAAAGGGCTGGCGGGCGACGACACAGGGGCGCGTGGGGCTCTCGGTGTACACCCACTCCAGCGGATCATAGAGGCTGTTGTAGGTGTAAGCGTAGCCGTGCGGCCAACGATTGACGGTGATGCCAGCGATATCGCGCGCCGGATCAAAGCCGCCGGGCCCCAAAATACGCGCCAGCTGGTCGCGGATTTTGTGCTCAAAGGTGTCGAAAGTGATGGAAAGCAACTCGGCACGGCCGGCACGATGCTGATCGCGACGCGGCAGACCAGGCGCGTTCACAAACTTCACAAGATGCAGCGCGATTGGATCGGCCGGTGTCTGGGCATGTTTTAGCCCACCGAGGCTGGCTGCTTCGGTAAGGGACACAGTGTTGTGGAAGCTGGTCGGTGAATTGACATTGGCAATGCCGAGTTTCTTCCAAGGCTGCCAATTGCGCACGGCAATGCTGGTATAGACCAGCGGCCCTTTCACACCGTAAGCCATGGCTTCTTTCTGGGCCTTGGGGAACTCAGGCGCCATATAAGGTATGACCATGTTCCAGCAGGCGAAGATGACGGCCTTACCACGCACGCGCTCGGCACGTCCGGCACGCACGTAGGTCACCAGGGCTTCTTTGGCAGAACCCGGATCACCGTCGTGCACAACCTTCACGGCGATGCTGCTCAGACGGATGCGGGTGTTGTTGCTGTCCTGATCGAGACGATCGTAACTGACACGCGCTGTACCCATGTCTTCCTGGGTGTTGCCGGCCACAGCATCGGGGATCAGTTTCTTCACCATCAGACGCGCGAGGGTGGCGTTGCCGTCGGGGAAATGCACGGAGTGACGCCCTTCGACCTGGCGTCCGTGGATTCCGCCGGGCAGCTCCGAGAAGAGATTTTGCGGCATGGGCGAGAGTTTCAACCCCTGGAAACCTGGCGAACCCTGCTGGGCTGCGAACAAGGCCGGGAGCGCGTCGGCACCGACAACGAACGAGCCAGAGCCGGTGTCCCGGAAGAACCACAAGACAGACTTGTCCACCTTGGCGTACTTCAGCAGGTAGTCATTGTAGGAGGTTTTCGCGAGCAGCAACTTCTTCGCTTCATCGTCCATGCCCGCAAGGTAATCGGGCTGGTTGGGATCGTAGAGGCGTAAGAAATCCTTCTGGGCCTGCGGCGACAGCGGCGTCTTAGCCGCAAATTCTGCGGTGCCGAAACCGCGACGGTCCGCCGTACCATTGAGAACCAGCCGGTCCTTGCCGCCCCACGTTTCCTTATCGAAGAAGTGTGCATTAGTGAGCCCTTGCGAACGATAGAGCGCGCGGTTGTCGGTATTGCTGGTTTCGTAACGGGCCAGATCAACACCGATGTCGCCCAGAACCTTTCTCGCCCACATATTGTAACGCTCGGGCGATTCGACGTTCAGCGTGCCGCCGTTGACAACCAGTTGTTTGCCGTCGACTGTGAATTCATTGCGCTTGGCATGGCCACCAAAGTCGTCATGGTTCTCAACGATCAGGATGCGCGCGTCAGGCCCGACGCTGTCGCGGAAGAAGTGCGCCGCCGCCAGGCCGCTCATTCCGGCGCCAATGACGATGAGATCGTAGGTCTTGTCGACATCGGTCGGAGTTTCAATTTTCAGAATGCCGTCGCGCATTTCGTGCGCAGGCTCGAAGGAGCCCGGGTGACTACCGCGCAGGCCCGTTTTGGCAGGCGGATAAGCTTCGTTCGGAGCCGCCGCAGCCGCGGCCGTACCGCCTTCAAAGCCCTGGACACCGATGGAGCCAATGGCAACAGCGGTTCCCTGGACAAAATCACGGCGCGTGATGTTGCGGTTCATTCCGAGTTCAGAAGGTGTCATCCCCATGGTGTGTCCCTCGTGCTGACGGTCTCCCCGCGACGCAGGGAACGACCGGAAAAGATGTAAGCGGGTTGCAGAGCGGCCCGCCCATCCGGTTATAAAAATATGACATGAAAAGCGTACAAATCCGCCGGTCTTCAAGGAGGATGCTAAGAAAAACTGCCCTGGTGCTGCCTGGGCACCAACTGAGCAAAAAGCATCCGTAATGCATTGAAATAATGATTTTAAACTGATGGAAAGGCAGCAAACGAACTACATTCTCGGTCGGATACACAAATTCGATCGGTCTTTTCAAGCGAGTCGTTCCGTGCCGTGCAAGGCCGAATGTCCGGCTGCATAATGGAAACCATATGCAGCCGCGGAAGGGGACTGAGATTGGCCAAGCAACATGACATCGAACAGGTAGCAGGCAACGGGCTTCTGGATCGACGGCTGTTCCTGCTGCGCAGCAGCGGACTTGTTTCAGCCGTCGGTGCTGCGACGGGCCTTGCTGCCACGTCCGCGCGCGCCGAGCCGCTGACGGTGGCGGAATGGACCAAGACGCCAGGCAGTTGGTTCACACCTTATGGCATGCCCTCGCACTTCGAAGCGAAGGTCGCACGCGGAGCTATACCAGCTAGCCCCTACGGCGGCTTTGGACCGGGTAGCGTGCGTGCACCGCTGCAGTTCCTGGATGGGATGATCACGCCCAACGGCCTGCACTTTGAGCGCAGTCACAATGGCGTTCCTGACATCGATCCCGAACAGCATAAACTGCTCATTCATGGCCTCGTGCGCCAACCGTTGACGTTCACGCGTGAGGCTCTGCTGCGCTACCCCATGACGTCACGCATCTCTTTCGTAGAATGCGCCGGTAATAGCGGTGCGCTATACGGTGCCAATGCGGCCGAAGGCACGGCGCAGTCGCTCCATGGCTTATTGTCCTGTGCGGAATGGACGGGGGTTCCGTTGTCCACGCTGTTGGATGACGCTGGCATCGACCCGGCTGCAAAGTGGCTGGTAGCAGAAGGCGCTGACGCGGCTTCCATGAGCCGGTCCATCCCCTTAGCGAAAGCCATGGACGATGCCATGGTCGCGCTTTTCCAGAACGGCGAAGCCGTGCGGCCTTCAAACGGTTATCCCATGCGATTGCTGGTGCCGGGCTGGCAGGGCAACATGAACGTCAAATGGCTGCACCGGATCAAACTGGTGCGTGAACCTGTCATGGCGAAGGACGAAACCTCGCGGTACTCGCTGCTTTTGAAGGGCGGCAAAGCCGCGATGTTCAAGTTCCAGATGGACGCAAAGTCAGTCATCACCAAGCCTTCGCCTGGAATTGGCATGCGCGGGCCGGGTCTTTACGAGATCTCGGGCCTTGCCTGGTCCGGCAACGGCAAGATCGCAAAAGTGGAAGTGAGCGCGGACGGCGGCAAGAGCTGGGCGCCTGCAGCATTGTCGGAACCGGTCCTCTCAAAAGCACTCACGCGCTTCCGTATTCCCTGGCGCTGGAACGGCGGTCCCGCGGTACTGCAAAGCCGTGCCATCGATGACACCGGCTACGTGCAGCCGACCCGCGAGCAGCAGATCGCGGCGCGTGGATCACGCGCGCAGTATCACTGCAACCTCATCACCAGTTGGCAAGTGGCCGAGAGCGGCGAGGTGAAGCATGTCTATGCATAAGATCGCCCTGCTCACTTTGACGCTCAGTGGCCTAACCGCCGGTGCGGCAATCGCGGCAGAAAGCCCGAAGCTTGGCCAACCGATCACTGAAAAAGATGCCGCGGCCTGGAACCAGAGCATCGGCCCCGACGGCGTAGGCCTTCCGCCCGGACGCGGCACGGTCAAGCGCGGTGCTGAAGTGTATGCCGCGAAGTGCGAGATCTGCCACGCCGCGAAGGGTGCTGGCACGCCGGCCGATCGGCTGGTGGGCGGCCAAGGCAGTCTGGATAGCGCGCAACCCATCAAGACCGTGGGCAGCTACTGGCCCTACGCAACGACACTTTTCGATTATGTGCGCCGGGCGATGCCGCTGAACGAGCCTCAGTCTCTCTCGGCGGAAGAGGTCTATGCCGTGTCGGCCTACGTGCTGAATTTAAACGGCGTCGTAAATGAGAAATTCATTGCCGACGCCAAAAGCATGCCGCAGGTCAAAATGCCCAACAGGGATAACTTCTTCGTGGTCTATCCGGGTAATCTGCCGTAAGGCGGGCCTTTGCCGTGACCCGTCCGCTAACTAATTGCTAGAACATCATTTTTTTGCGCGTTTTGGCCAACGCCGGGCTTGCTCCAGCGCTTGCCTGCCAGTATAAGCACGCCTTCAGTCGGAGCGTAGCTCAGCCTGGTAGAGCACTGCTTTCGGGAGGCAGGGGTCGGAGGTTCAAATCCTCTCGCTCCGACCATTCTACAAAGCCCCAAACTCCCGACATGAAACGGCCCTCTCATCTGAGAGGGCCGTTTTGGTTTCTGGATACCCAAAAGAAAACCGCCGGCCGAGGAGCAGAACGCTCTTCGTGCCGGCGGGTTCTTAACCAGGAAGTGAGCTTAGGAAGCTCCCTTTTTTCTCATTACATCTTGAAGCGGACACCCGCGCGGAAGACGCGGCCAAGCAAGTCGCCACGGCCACCCGAACGCGAGTAGATGTATCCCAGGCCAGAGTCGCCACGCGCTGGAACGAGCCCCGGATCCTTGTTCATGATGTTCTTCACGTTCAGGAACGTGTCGATGCCGGACTCCCACTTATAGGTCAAAGCCCAGTCGAGATAGAGACCGCCAGCAAGGCCAAGCTTGTCGAACGTCGGAGCCGTCGTGTTCGACGTCGGGCAACCGGTGGTGCACTGGATAAAGTCGTTATCCAGAACCGTCTTGCTGTAGGCACGGCCTGTGAGGGACGTCGTGACGCTGTCCAACGAGTAAGAGATCTGCGTCGAAGACACCCACGCCGGCAGGTTCGTGGTGCCGGCCGTGTCGTTCGGCGGGCTGAGGTTGTCGTTTTGAAGATTCTTGATGTAGTGCGTCATGTTCGTGTGCAACCGGATCTTGCCATCCCAGCTGTTCACGAGGTCCGAAAGCAAGAACTCATAGGATGCCTCCAGATCGAGGCCCTTCGCATGCTGAACAGCAAAGTTGAAATAACCTTGCTGTACCGCGGTGGCGACACCCGCGGAGTTACGGATGATGTTGGGGCAAAGGTCGGGACGGCCGGTGTAGCACAGCAACAGAACCTGAGCGCCGGCGATCTGAGTGATGGCGCCGTTCAACTTGATATCCCAGTAATCAACCGATGCGCTGAAACCCGGCAGGAAGCGCGGCTGCACGACGACACCCACATCGGTGGTGTCGGCAATTTCCGACTTCAGTTTCGGGTTGCCGTTTTGGAGACGCACGTAGGTCGGCGAGGTATTGGTGCCCGGATCAAGCGAGGTGCCCAATCCCAGGTTCTGGGCCTGGAAGAGTTCCGTGATGTTCGGAGCACGAATATCGCGTGAGCGTGTGGCGCGGACTCTGATGTCGGACACCGGTGAATAGGTCGTGCCGACCTTCCACGTGGAGACATAACCCGCGAGTGAGTAGCTGGTGCCGCGGAATGCAGCCGTGAAATCCCAGCTCTCGGCGAAGCTGGCATCCTTAGCGATAGGGATGACGGTTTCGATAGCGCCTTCCGTCACATTGAACTTCGCGTCCAGCGGCTGAAGGTTACCCGAGCGCCATACCGCGTCGATTTCTTTCTGACCGACGACAATCTTGGCACCATCCTGGCGATGTTCCAAGCTGAGGGCGAGGGAGACCGGGCCCGCCCAGTTGGAGAACGGCTCGCCGGTGACGGACGCCGAATAGACTGTCTGGGTTGTCGACTGGTTAGCGTGGGCGGTGCCCAGCAGGTACTGACGCGCCAACTCATCGTTCACGCCTGTGCCCATGACGTTCCAGGGCACGCAACCATTGTTCGGTTGTGTGAGCGTGATACGGCAGACGATCGTTCCGTTGGGAGCGCGCACCGCATCAATCGCCAAGGCCAGCTTGTTTTTGTCTTCGACGTTGTAGGTGTTGTAGGAGGTGCGGGTTTCACCCGCCTGGACGTAGCCATTCCACGACCACTTGGTATCGAAGAGATCGAACCTGCCGTTGGCGCCCACAACATAGCGGTTAGCCGAACGTTCCGTACCGCCGGAGACGAAAGGCATGTCGTAGTTCATGGAGCCGATGGGGATGGAAGCCAAGCCCAAAGCGGTCATCTGCGCCTGCACCGAGGCCGGGATAAACGCGTTGCCTGTCTTAATGGTGTAGCCCGTGCCCGCTGAATAGTGCGGGAAAGCCAAGGCGAAGACGTTCGAATTCGCGTAAGACGCCTGGAAGAACACATTGATGTCGTCCGTCACGTCGTAAGCGGTACGCACGAACAGATTCTGACGCGCTTCCGAGGGCTGCAAGCTGTAGGCCGTATCGGTGCGGGTCGCCAGGTAATCACCGCCGGACATGAACAGATCGCGCGCGACGGTCGTTCCGTAGTTGAACTGATACGGCACGCCGTTTTCACCGAAGGCGATACCCTTCAAGGGGCCGCTGGTGATCAAGCCGCCGTGCGTGGCCTGCGACAGGAACACGTCACTGCGCAAAAGGTATTGGGGCACGCCATTGGCCGGAGCAGCGGGAGTTTGATTGGGCCCATAGGCCGGATTGAGAATGTAGCCGTTTGTGCTGCTGGCCCACGTACGCGGACCGTTGCCGTATACGATGCCGTAATCGTTCGACATTTCGCCGCTCAAGAGGACGTGGCCGCGTCCGCCCGCGAAGGGGAAGCCCGCCGCCAGCGAGACTTTCCAGTTCGGATCGTCACCATAAGTGGTCACGCCGCCGGATACTTCACCCTTCACGCCGGTGAATTCTTTATCAAGAACGAAGTTCACAACACCGGTAACGGCGTCGGAACCGTACACGGCCGAGGCACCACCCGTGACAACGTCCACGCGGCTGACAAGCTGCTGTGGGAAATCGCCGACGTCCACCACGCCTGTCGGCAGGGTCGGGACCGAGCGCTGGCCATCCAACAGAACCAGGGTGCGGGAAAGCCCCATGCTGCGCAGGTTCATGCCGCTGACGCCGGCGGTGTTGAAGCTGGGCGTGCCTGCGCCGCTCTGCGGGCTCAAGCTGCCGGAGAACACCGGCATTGTGGCCAACTGGGTCGCCACGTTGCCTGTGGCGGCTTCTGCCAATGAGGCGGCGTTGACAACTGTCAGGGGCGTCGGAGCCTCGTAACCGTCGCGGATAATGCGCGAACCGGTCACGATCACTTCTTCAACACTGCCGCCTTGAGCCGTCTGGTTCGAGGGAGGCGACGGAGGCGATGCGGAGGTCTGCGCTTGAGCCACAAGGATTTCACCCGGCGCAACGCTGGCAATCTTCGTCGGCTGGATCCCGCCCATGCGCGGTCCCAAAATCACATAAGCGCCTTTGCCATTGGTCTTAACCACTAGGCCTGTTCCGGCCAGCAGGGAGTTCAGTGCCTCATCGATCGTTAACTGGCCCCGGACACCTTCCGTGCGCAGGTCCTGCACCTGAGACGGCGAGAAGACGAGGGAGATCCCCGTTCCAACTTCAAGATTGCGCAGGCCTTCGGCCACCGTCGCCGGACTAATATTGATCTGGTACTTGCGGGAGCTTTCCTGAGACAGCGCCGGGTTCGACAACGCGAGTAACAATGCCGTCGCGGATGCGGCGACATACAAGCGGCTCTTGGCGCTCCGGCGCACATTGGCGCGGGCAGAATCCGACACAGTATTTTTCATGGAAATCATTGATAGCCTCCCCTATTTGATCGAACGGCGCCTAAGCAGCCGCGGCATTTCCGAAGAAGTACATACCCATATGTATGCATATGTACTTGACCTGACCGATTTTCTGTACCGGTCGTGATGTTAGTCTACTGCATGATTTGGCTCTGTTCGAGTGATATTGGAATGGGGCTATAGGTCACCGGCGCCGGTGGCCTATAGCCGAGCGATGAATGGGGCCGCTTGGTGTTGTAGTGC
>CANJBL010000039.1 GCA_947472795.1 Fidelibacterota bacterium
AAGTATTACAACACGAAGCGGCCCCATTCGGCGCTCGGCTATAGGCCACCGGCGCCGGTGGCCTATAGCCCGGTTCCAATGCCACTCGAACAGGCCGCAACCGTGCAGTAGACTAACATCACGATTGGTACAGAGAATCGGTCAGGTCACGCGGTGGCGCGGGCGGCCAGGATATATTCGGTCGTTTTGCCGGCTTTGGCGCTGGGCGTGGTCGTGAAAGGTGCCTATGCGCTTTATCACGGCGGCGGGAATGAACTTGCCGGCTTCATGAGTGCCGAAGTCACACCGTTGAAGATCGCCACGATCCTGACCTTCACCGGCCAGCTTTGGACCTTGAGCATCGGCATTCCGTGGGATGGGCCCATCTGGTCCCTGAATTATGAGGTGTTCTACTACCTGCTCTTCGGCGTGCTGACATTCATGACCGGGCGCCGGCGTACGATTGTTGCCATCGCGCTGTGCGTGATCGCCGGCCCGAAAATCCTGGTGCTGATGCCGTGCTGGTGGGCGGGCGTATTCCTTGCCCGCCGGACGGACCTCGCCTTTCCGTCACGGACCATGGCGTGGGTGGCGGTGTTCGCCGCCCCGATGGCGCTGTGGCTGCTGAACCGCTCGGGGTTCGGCGATTTCATCAAACGCGACGTGCTGTGGCAGGTGCCGGGCTTCTGGCGCCTGGAAGATGCCACCAACTTTGTCGCCTACTACGTCGATACGGTGTTCATCGCCGCGGCGTTCATGGCCGCGCGGCAGCTGCGGTTTGGAGCAACTTCCCTGTTGATGCAGGGGGCGCCGGTCATCCAATGGCTGGCGGGATATACCTTCTCGCTCTACCTGTTCCACCGGCCCTTCCAGAACCTGCTGGCGCAGATCACGGCGGATTATGGCGAGCCACCCATGGACCCCGTGCTGGGGCTCGGGCTTATTCTGGTGGTCGTGGCCCTGCTGGGCTCGGTGACGGAAAAGCGCAAAGAAGGCTGGCGGCGTCTGTTCACCGCCCTGCTGGGGCAACCCGCACCGGCCTTACGCGCGGTAAAGGCGGCATCACCTAGCTAGCGTTGCCCACAAATAAAAAACCGCGGGACAAAGGTGCCCGCGGCTTTAAGTTCCTCCCTCACAGGAGCCGATCCCGAAAGGGTCAGCCCTGACGCGCTTTGAAGCGCGGATTTTTCTTATTGATGAGATAGACGCGGCCGCGACGGCGGACGATCTGGCAGTTCTTGTCACGCAGCTTGGCGGACTTGAGAGAATTACGGACTTTCATAACACGATCCTTGCGGCGGGCTCGCGGTGCGGCCCTAAAAAGCGAGGGCGTTCTATACTCAATCGGCATACCCGACGCAACCGTTGAAGCAGCGGCTTGATAAAATATGTGCAGGGCGCACACTGCATCACTTTTAAAGCAACCCGTAAACATCTGATTTTAAATAATAATACCAGAGATTCCAAAGCTGGAAAAAGGCCGTTGAGTTAGCCCCGTTTTCGGCTATGACTCTGCCTCCTTTTCCACGAAGCGTCCTGTCTCACGGAGCATTCCATGACTTCTCGCGTTGCTTTCGCCGTTCTCGCCGTCGCGGCCAGCGCCCTCTTGGCCGGTCAACCCGTGACGGCCGCGGATACCCCGGCAGCGGCGGGCGCCCAACCCCAGACAGCAGCACCCCAGGCAGGAGCCCCGGCAGCCACCATGACCCCCAATGAACAATACCTTGTCGATAACCTGAAGAAGCCCGGCTGGAAGGCCACCGAAAGCGGCCTGCAGTACCATGTGATCAAGGCCGTCAAAGGCGCGATCAAGCCGCAAGCCGGGACTACAGTGACCGTGCATTACGAGGGCACCTTCATCGACGGCAAGCCCTTCGACAGCTCCTATGACCGCCATGAGCCGGCGACCTTCGAACTGGGCCGCGTGATCCAGGGTTGGCAGCAAGGCGTGCCCATGATGGGCGAAGGCGAAATCTGGGAATTCGCCATTCCGTCGGACCTGGGTTACGGCCCTCGCCCGAGCGGCCCCATCCCGGGCGGCTCGACCCTGATCTTCAAGGTGCGTCTGCTGTGGGTGGAAACCCCGGCCAAGGCCGCCATGGCGGCCAAGAAGCCTGCCGTCGAGAAGAAGTCCAAAGAGTAAGCCGCAAGGTCTAAGAGGGCCTCGGACTTAGGCAGCCCCTAAGCCCCGAGGCCCAGCTTCTCGCGCACCCGACGCCGGGCAGCGCCACGGTCGTAATCCGATACATAGAGTAGGCCGGCGACCTTGCGGATCATGGCGTCCTCGTGGGCGTCGAGCACGCCGTCGGCATAGACCACTTCCCACAGCATCTCGATGACCTCGATACGCTGAGCCTCGTCCATGTCGCGGAGGAGCCGGCGTACAAAGCCATACAATTCGAGGGAGCCGTTGCGGGCATCCTCGGCGGACTTCATGAGCTGAGCGGTCTCGGTGGAGGAAAGCTGGAAGCGCTCGGCCAGGAGACGACTGATAGCGGCCCCTTCGGCGGCGTCGAAGACATCGTCACGGGTGGCCGCTTCCACCAGGAGCGCGCCGACGGCGATCTGGAGATCGTCGGATTTTTTGGCGGCGGGTTCATCGGACCCGCGCAGGGCAGCGAAAATTTTGTCTAACATGCGAGACTCAAAAAATGATTCTTATCTATATGGTTATAGTCGTCAGCTCAGCCAATACCTGAACACAGCTGTGGTTGCGTCGGGGCGTTCGAGGGACGCCAAGTGGCCGCAGTCCTCGACCAAGATGAGCTTGGCGTTGGCGAGGCGCTCGGCCATCTCCTGCTGCATGGGGATCGGGCAGATCGCGTCCTGACGCCCGGCCAAAATCAGCACCGGCACACGGATGGATTCAAGATCGGGACGCCCGTCCGGACGCCCCATGATGGCTTCCTGCTGGCGCTTGAAAGCCTCCTGCCCCACGCGCTCGGCCATCTGCATGACCACGTCGGCGACGGCAGGGTCTTCGAGGCGGGAGGGATGCACGAGATTTGGCAAGAGGCGTGGCGTGACGCCTTTGAACTTCCCCACCTCGGCCAGCTTGATGAGGGTGCCCCGAGCGCGGCGCTGCTCCTCGGTGTCGGCGCGGGCGTTAGTATCGACGAGGGCCAGCCGTTCCACCCGCTCGGGCGCCTGACGCATGACTTCCTGGGCGACATAGCCGCCCAGGGAGAGTCCGGCCAAAGCAAAGGTTGGCGGGGCCGAGGCCAGCAGACGCTCGGCCATGGCGGGGATGGAATTATCCTGGGTGAGGTCCGCAACCTGGACCTCCACGATGTCCGTAAGATGCTCGGTCTGGTGGCGCCAGAGGGCTGCGTCACACAGCAGGCCGGGCAAAAGGACGAGATGTTTGGGGCGGCTCATGAGGGCAAATCCGGGTTGAAGCCGCGCTTCCAGCGGGAATCCTGATAATTCAGGCCCTTACTAGGAGTTTCGGGCGTTGACACCCGCAAACTAACACCTATTATGCCGCCGCGTGAACACCTCGCGCCCGGCTCCCCGCCATTTCGGCGGTTTGCTATTGTAGCCAGCACAGCACGCGACGAAGATTTTCCGCGCCAATGGATTTTGCAGACCTCGGCCTCTCACCAGATACTTTAAAAGCCGTTGCCGACGCTGGGTACGTCACGCCGACGCCCATCCAGACGCAGGCTATTCCCGTCGTGCTCATGGGGCGCGATGTGCTGGGCGTGGCGCAGACCGGCACCGGCAAAACAGCCGCCTTCACCATGCCGTTGATCGACGTGCTGGCGGATGGGCGCTCGAAGGCGCGCATGCCGCGCTCACTGATCCTGGCGCCGACCCGCGAACTGGCTGCCCAGATCTCCGACAATTTCGTGAAGTACGGCAAATACCACCCCCTCTCCATGGCCCTGCTCATCGGCGGCGAGTCCTTCGTCGACCAGGAGAAGGCGCTGGACCGCGGCGTGGATGTGCTGATCGCCACCCCTGGCCGTCTGCTCGACCTTTATGAGCGTGGCCGCATCCTGCTCAACGATGCCAAGATCCTGGTCATCGACGAAGCTGACCGCATGCTGGACATGGGTTTCATCCCGGATGTGGAGCGCATCGTCAATCTGCTGCCGAAGATGCGCCAGACGCTGTTCTTCTCGGCAACGATGGATAAGGAAATCCGTAAGCTTGCCGACCAGTTCCTGATGAACCCGAAGGAGATCGCGGTATCGCCCCAGGCGTCGGCCGCGACCACGGTGGAACAGGGCTTGGTGACGGTGCGCACGCTGGACAAGCGCGAAGCCCTGCGCCGCATCCTGCGGGCCAAGAACGTTCACAACGCCTTCATCTTCTGCAATCGCAAGAAGGACGTGGATATTCTTTTCAAGTCGCTAGAGAAACACGGCTTCAACGCGGTCGCCCTGCACGGCGACATGCCCCAGTCCAAACGCAACGAAATGCTGGCGAAGTTCAAAGCCAACGAAGCGGAATTGCTCGTGTGCTCCGATGTGGCGGCGCGCGGGCTAGATATCTCCGATGTCAGCCATGTGCTGAACTTCGATGTACCGGTGAATGCGGAAGACTACATTCATCGTATCGGCCGCACGGGCCGCGCCGGCAAAGCCGGTCATGCCTATACACTCGCGACACCGGGCGACGCCAAGCTGCTGGCCGCCGTGGAGCGCCTGCTGAAGACGTCGATCCCGCTGCTGGTTCTGCCGGAACTGGCGGATATGGCCGTGGGTGCCGATGCCGCCGACGAAGGTGGCGAGCGCGACAAAGGACGTGGCCGGGCCCGTGGCGGACGTGACCGGGCGCGCGGCGGACGTGACCGAAAGCCCCGCAAGGAAATCGAAGCCGCGCCGGTCGTCGTTCAGAGCGAACCCGCTGCGCCAGTAGAAATACAAGCCGTGGCCCCTGCTGTGGAAGCCGCCCCATCGCCGGAACAGCCGCACGAAGAACAAGCCGAGCCGCAAGCGCGCAATAAAGATCGCCCGCGGCGCAACAGCCGTCAGGACCGCAACAGCGATGCACGCGGCGCCGAAGATCGCGCCCGCAAGACCCGTCGCAATCCACACGGCATTGCCGAGATGGATATCGCCGAGAATGTTATCGCCTTTGGCGGTTTCACGCCGGCGTTCCTGCTCGTCGATCCGTACGGCGGCAAAGGCGCACCGCCGGAAACGATCGTTTCCGAAGACGATGAAGATGCGGAAGAGCCCGCCAAGAACGCAGCGCAGGATGCTGAAGAGGCGCCTGCCCTGACGCATGAGCCCGAACCCCAAGCGGCTTCGGAGACGCGGGAGTAATTTTCTCCCGTCGGCAGATTAATTCAACGCCGGCTTTTCTTTTTTCTCAACTGTTCGCGCGTCTACGTTGGCCGGCCCTGCCTGGTGATGGACCAGCACCCAGCGCGTGCCCGCACGCACAAAGACGTTGGTGGCGGTGAGGAACTCGGGCGCGCTCTGGCCGTCGCTGAGCTGCTCGATGCAGGTGACGATGGCGAAGTCTCCGTAGACCACCGCCCTCTCCCCATGACACGCCACCTCTGGCGCCTCGGGATTGGAGAGAATGTTGCGCCAGCTTTCCAGAACTTCCTCGCGGCCTGTCAGCGGCTGCCAGCCCGGATGTGTGCAGATGATGGTCTTGTCCTTGGACCAGAGCTGCTCCATGGCCTGGATGTCGCGCGTGGCAAAGGCCGTATAGAACGCAGCGTTGAAGAACAGTACGGAGGTCTGGTCGGCGGTGGTCATGACAAACAATTCCTAGTATTAAAAAGTACCCTAGAACATGACCGGGCTATATTTAAACGGTCATGTTCTATGTTTTGATTTTTTGCATGATCAACGGCGAAATATCTTCGCCGGATCATGCCCTGGCTTATCCGAGGTGACCATGGCCACGATTGATGCCCTGAAAGGCCCTACGCTTCTGCCGCAAGGCAAAGGTGCAACGTCGGTGGTTCTTCTTCTCCATGGTTATGGTTCCAACGGTGATGATCTCATCGGCCTGGCACCCTTCTTCGCCCGCGCGCTGCCGAACACGGCTTTTTACTCGCCTAATGCGCCGACGCCGCTGGAAGGTATGCCCGGCGGCTATCAGTGGTTCGGTCTTGGAAACTATGATCCCGGCGCGATGATGCGCGATCCGCAGCGCATGACCGAGACCTTCCGGGCGCTGCGCCCCGGGACGGAAGCCGCTGCCGTTGTTCTCAACACATACCTCGATCAGGTGCTTGCGTTCCACAGCCTGAAAGCGGACCGGCTCGCGCTGCTGGGATTCTCGCAAGGAACCATGATGGCGTTGCACGTGGGCTTGCGACGCGCCGAGCAGATCGGCGCCATTCTGGGTTATTCCGGCGCGCTGACCGGGCCCGACCGCCTCGCCGCAGAAATCAAGTCACGCCCGCCCGTGGCGCTGGTGCATGGCGATGCAGACCCGGTGGTGCCCATTCAGGCCATGATCGAAGCCGAGCACACGCTGACGGCTGTGGGTGTGAAGTATGACTCGAAGGTGATCCGTGGACTGCAGCACGGCATCGACGGCGACGGTGCGCAATTCGGCGCCGACTTCCTGAAGAAACATATCGGCTAGCTCAGGTCGTCAGCGTCATCGTCGGTATTGCGCTGCTCGGATTTCTCGCGATCGAGTTTGCGGAATTTGCCGGGATCGTGATGACGGCGGGCTTCCGCGGCGGCCTTGAGTTTTTTGCGCTCCGCGTTGCGCAGCGCGAACAGAACGATAAGTATCCCCACACCCAGCAACGCCCAAGGAATGATCAGCGAGATCAACATCTCCTGTTCTATTTCGGCGCGCACAGAGGCGCGGCACTCGGGACGGTTCTCGACGCAGGCTTCGCGAGCGCGGCGTTCGCCGGCGGAAAAGAAGAACGACGGAATGGCCATGCCATAAGGCTTGATGATCTGGGCAGTGGCGGGCGGCGCGGTGGCGACCGTTCCCAGCGCCACGGCACTGCACAGGACGGCAGCGCGCAAGATTTTCATCAGGCTTTTCATGGGCATCTGACCTGACGGCTTTTTTTGTACCGGTTGATTTGAGAGAATTGACCCCAACAGGAGGAGCTGAACATGGCGAGACGTGGATTAGGCGCGGAGCAGATTGTTTCCAAGTTAAGGCAGATCGAGGTGCTGATGGCGCAGGGCAAGT
>CANJBL010000040.1 GCA_947472795.1 Fidelibacterota bacterium
GACTTGCCCTGCGCCAGCAGCACCTCGATCTGCCTTAACTTGGAAACAATCTGCTCCGCGCCTAATCCACGTCTCGCCATGTTCAGCTCCTCCTGTTGGGGTCAATCCTCTCAAATCAACCGGTACAAAAAAAGCCGTCAGGTCAGTCCACTCTGAAGGGGGCAGATCACCTGCGGGACTCCCACTGTTTGGGAAAAGTAGCGTCAACAGCCGCTAACGCTGCCTGTGCGTATATTTGCCGTACGTTTTATATTCACGACAACGCTGCTTTGTTTTTGTTAGGTATTTCCGGCCTTCACCCAGCCTGATACCGCCGGGAGGGAGCGACAACTATGCAACAACAGGTGCCGGTCGCATAACCTACATTAAGCACAAGGATCTAAGCCGTCGTTCATTAGGAGGCGTGGGCGAGTTTGTAGAGCCCGACGTCTAGCCTGCCGCTGTTGAACCCCGCCTGGCAATACGAGAGGTAGTAGTCCCACATGCGCTGGAAGTGGGCGTCGAAGCCAAGGCCTTCGATCGCGGACAAATGGGCGCGGAACGAATGGCGCCAGTCGGATAAGGTGCGCGCATAGCTCGACCCGAAGAATTCCTCGTAAACAAGACGCATCCCCGCGCGCTCTATCTGAGTCCTGAGAAGTTCCGCGGTGGGCAGCATGCCGCCGGGAAAAATATGACGCTGAATGAAATCAGGATATCTGCGGTAGTTCTCGAATGCGGACTCGGCAATCGTGATGACTTGCAAGACAGCTATGCCGTCCCGGCTCAGGGATTCTCGTAGCTTTGAAAAGTATGTGGGCCAGTAGGACTCGCCGACAGCCTCAAGCATTTCAATGGATACGATCCTGTCATACGTGCCCGTGACGTCGCGGTAGTCCTGGAGCCGAAGATCGCATCTTCGCGCAGCCTCGAAGCCCCGAAGCCGCTTGCGTGTATAGGCAAGCTGTTGGGGCGACAGCGTTAGACCGCAAAAGTCGACGCCAGGCTGTCCCAAAATCCGCTCCGCGAGGGCGCCCCACCCGATTCCAATCTCAAGCACATTCTCGCCACCGGTCAATTGCAGGAGTGACATGATACGGTCCAGCTTCTCTTGCTGAGCGTCTTCCAGCGTCTGGCCCCTATAGCGGTAAATCGCAGAGGAATACATCATACTGCGGTCCAGCCACAGCTCGTAGAAGGCATTGCCCAGATCATAGTGGGCTGCAATGTTGCGCCTACTGCCGCGCCGGGTATTCCGATTTAATAAATGATGCAGCGTGGTCAATGGCCGCAAGAACCCGCGCCAGCGCCAGGACGCCAGTCCTTCATTCCTGGCGATCAGCTCGATCAACGTCGGCAGGTGCGGCGACGACCATTCACCCTCGAAGTAGGATTCGGCGAAGCCGATATCCCAGCCCGCAGCCAGCCTCCACAAGAGATTCCAACTATGGACATGCAAGTGCGCGCGGAGAGGATGTTCGGTATTGCCGAAAGTCAGCGTCCCGCCAGAGGGCAATTTGACGGAGAGGTAGCCAACTTCGATTCCACCGGCCGCGCGCCGTAGAAGGTTTTCCGCGAGCCGGCCGAAACGGGCGCCGCCAAATTCTCTTGTAGATAGATCGGTCATGAGCGGGCTACTTCATAGGCTCGATAATGGCATCAGCAGGCCCCACTGGTGGCCGCGTCCGAGGGTGCAGGGGCAATCCCTTTAGCCACAGGCGCAACGCCTGCCAGTGGATTGCAAGAGTGACCTTTAACGTCAGAACAGGAATCGTTAGAAACACGCGCAGGAGGCCGCGATCGGTGAGGGGTTCACGGGCTCCCGAGAGGCAGGCAGTCATAACCGAGCGGCCTCCTTGGCTCGTACGAATGGCCAGCGCGATGCGTTCGGAAGGTACTCGCATAGAAAAATCGTAACGCATCGCCATGTCCAGAAAGGGCGAAACGTAGAGTTTCTTCTCGCAATGCTGATGCATTGTGTCGGCGTCGTGGTTGACGGGAATTAAGTAGCTGTGCCGTTGCCCGAATGTGTTGTGCACTTCATAGACAATTGCTGCCACCTTTCCGTCGGACCGATGGCAGAAGTAGATGCTGATAGGGTTGAAGCAGTAGCCGAGCACGCGGGGCATGCACAATAAGCGCACCGTGCCGTTCTTGAGATTAATCCCCGCATCCTCGAGACGCCGCATTACCTGGTCAAGCACCGGCGTCGTGCTGCCGTCGCCGTGGTCGGTGTTGGCGAGGCCGAAGATGTTGAACCGCTCGAGCGAAAAAAATCGCAGCCTGCGGGCCACCGCCTCAAGTTCCGCCAGATCGACCAGCACCCAAAATGCCCGGTAGCGAAACCAATGGCGGCGTGGTCCGAGCCGGCGGTGCATCACCGATCCGACGTAGAGGCATGACGGTGTGTTCAGGCCGCGGCCTCCCCGGTCGTCGTTCCCGGCGGCCGGTCCGGCAGGAAGATTCGTTCCGATTCAGCCGGCACGGACCAAGGCCTGCGCACGCCGCCAAGCTGTTCGGCCACCGCCAGACCAGCCTGCAGGCCGTCTTCGTGAAAGCCATAGCCGAAATGCGCGCCGCAGAACCATGTACGCTGAGCGCCCTGCAGCGCCCACAGCTTGCGCTGAGCCGCAATGGCCCTCAGGTCGAATACCGGGTGGTCATAGGATTCGCTGTGGTGCACGGTCTCGGGGCGCGGTGGCCGATTTGGGTTGAGTGTCACAAAAAGTGGGGTCCGGTTCGGAATGTTTTGGAGGCGATTCATCCAATAGGTGAAGCACCCGCGCTCGTGCGGTCCGGTCTTCGGGCCTATGTAGTTCCAACTGGCCCAGGCCGCCCGCCGCTTAGGCATATGCGCTTCGTCCGAATGAAGGACCGCGAAATTGCGGCTGTATCTTATGGCCCCCAGCAAGCTGCGCTCCAGGGGTGAAGGGGCCTCAAGCGCCGCCAAGGCCTGATCGGCGTGCGTCGCGAGAATCACGTGGTCGAAGGACTCCGTAGCGCCTTTTTGATCGAAAACTGAGACCCGATCGGCGAAGCGTCGTATACGGATGACTTGCGCATTCAATCTGACACGCCCTGCTAGAGGACGTAGAAGTTCGCGCACATAAGCGATGCTGCCACCCGATACGGTTTCCCAGATCGGACGGTTTGATATCTGCAACAGGCCGTGGTTGGCATGGAACCGAATAAAGGAAGCCATGGGGTATTCAAGCATGTCCGAAGGGGATGCACTCCAGATCGCGCTGGCCATTGGCAGAAGATGGTCGTCACGGAACGCAGCGCCGTAGTGTCCCCGGGAGAGATACTCGCCCAGGGTGAGTCGCTCAAAATGCTCAGCCGTGGCGTCCCGGGCGGCCTCCCTGTAAAACCTGTTGATGTCCGCGAGCATCGACCAAAACCGCCGGCGAAACAAATTGACGGGCTGCGCCAGCAGCCCTGCAACTCCGTCGCCGCCGTATTCCAGATTTCCATTGTCGAGCGACACGCCGAACGACATGTTGGAAGCCTGGGTGGAGATTCCGAGATGCTTGAACAATGCTGTCAAATTCGGATACGTGGCCCGGTTAAAAACGATGAATCCTGTATCGACCGGTATGGCCTTGCCTCCGATCGCGGCCATCACGGTATTTGAATGACCGCCGACGCGGTCCGAGCGTTCGTACAGGGTAACCTCGTGGCGCCGGCTGAGAAGCCACGCCGCAGACAGTCCGGATATGCCGGTTCCGACGACGGCGATCTTCAGGCGGGTGGGCATGGTCATGCTGCGAATACCGGGGTCGAGCAACGGGACCTGCCCCGGGCGGCCATGGGGCAAGGCTTCTGTTCACCCAAACGACCGGATTGCCTAGTTGGATCACCCATGACTGATCCAAAAGCGGCGCATCGGCGTTCAATGGGTCATGATACTTGTGGCCACAGCAGATACGAAGGCCGGCCGGGAAAGGATCTATTTGCGGGCGATGCCCATTGCACGGTTCCGTTCTCGCGGGCGCTGGGGACCTTTAGCGATGCACAATAACGATCACGGCGCCGTGGGCGCCGGATGGGCAGAATTAATCGGCGCGGTCGCAAAATCTGCCGACCGCGTCGCATTCGCGCGTCTCTTTCAACACTTCGCGCCGCGCGTAAAGGCTTTCATGAAGCGGTCGGGGATGAGCGATAGCGTCGCCGAAGAACTCGCTCAGGAAACGCTTCTAATGGTCTGGCGTAAAGCTGCGTTGTTCGATCCCACCAGCGCCGCGCCGTCGGGTTGGATATTCACCATAGCCCGCAACCTCCGCATCGATGCGCTGCGGCGCGAGCGGCGCAGCGCCAGCACTGAGGCACAGGATATCGAGGATGAATTCTTGTGGGACGCGGGACCTTCTGCTGAGAACGCAGCGGCGACGAACCAGGCGCACGCTCGTATATCGGCGGCTGTCGCCACTTTGCCGGAAGATCAGCTTCGGGTGATCGAACTCTCCTTTCATCAAGACAAGGCCCATGCGGAGATCGCCGAAGCGTTGCAGATTCCTCTGGGCACGGTCAAATCGCGCTTGCGCCTTGCGATGAACAAGCTCCGTATTCTTCTGGACGATTTGCAATGACACCTTCGAGTCATCCTCCCGACGTACTTCTCACAGCATCCGCCGCCGGAACCCTGGATCTGGGTTGGCATATCGCTGTCGCGACCCATGTTCACGGATGCGCTCAGTGCCGTGCGTGGATACGTATGACGGAATCCGTCGGCGGGGCGCTGTTGGAGAATTCGCCGCCAGCAGTTATGTCACGCGAAGCTTTGCGGATGGTGGAAGCTCGTTTCGGAGAGGCGGTTGCCGCGCCCTATGCGTGTGAGAGGCCCGGACCTCAAACTGGACTCCTCGCGGATATTCCCGGCCTTCCAGGTTTCGTCCGCAGCTATCCGGCCGGTCCATGGCGCTGGGTCGCGCCGGGGATTCATCTCCTGCCGATTTATCCATCGGCGGCTGAGGAAGCTCGGGTGTTTTTGCTGAAGGCGCGAGCCGGGTTGAAGCTTCTTCCGCACACTCATACGGGAACTGAAATGACCTGCGTTCTCACCGGCAGCTTCAGCCATGACGGGGGGCAATTCAGTCCCGCAGACTTTGACTTGGGCGACGCCAGCGTGGACCATACGATTTCCATCGACGGGACTACAGATTGCGTCTGCCTGGTGGCAATGAGCGGAAAACTCCGATTGAAGGGGTTCATTGGCCGGCTTATGCAGAACTTTGTCTCTATTTGAAACGCCGAACGCGCCGATGGACCTGAAAGAGCTGTTCCTTGCCGCGACGTTCGGCGCGGTGATGTTGTCCGCGGCGATGCTCGGCGCCTGGTGGATCCAACGGCGGACAGGAAATACGGGCTGGATCGACGTGATCTGGAGCTTTAGCGTCGGCGGCGTGTCTGTGCTCGCCGCGATCACGCCCCTGCGCCCGGATACATCGCTTACGCTGCGTCAGGTCGCCGTGGCCTGTCTTGTCGGCGTGTGGTCCGCGCGCCTGGGCTGGCACATCCTTATGCGGACCCGCGCGGTCGGCGACGACCCGCGCTATAGGAAGATGATCGAGGGATGGGGTGAGGGAGCTGATCGCCATATGCTCCGAAACCTCCAGATACAAGCGGGGGTAGGCCTGTTGCTGTGCACGGCCGTCATGCTCGCCGCTCGAAACCCATCTCCCGGTCTGCGTGTCCAAGACCTTCTCGGTGGGGTAATTTTGCTGGCGGGTATCGTCGGAGAAATGGTGGCCGATCATCAACTGCGGCGGCACCGCGAGCGGTTGGGCAGCGGGGCTGTGTGCAGTACCGGACTGTGGCGGCTAACACGGCATCCGAACTATTTCTTCGAATGGACCTGTTGGTGCGCCTACCCGATTATCGCAATTGATCTTGGTGGTGGTAACCCGATCGGCTGGTTCGCGCTGACGGCGCCTCTATGCATGTACTGGCTTCTTAACTCGGTTTCCGGCATTCCACCCCTGGAGGAGCACATGGTTCGCACGCGAGGCGAGGCCTACCGCGCCTATCAACGGCGGACTAAAGCGTTCTTTCCGTTTCTGCAAGATAAGGTCAGGGATGAGCGATGAACCGGGAGACAATCCAGTATGCCATTGTGGCTGTGACGGCGCCGAGAATTGATCCCCACGCGGTATCGACCAGCGACAGCAGGGCGGGCCAATTGCGCAAGGTGGCTTGATTGGTGAGATTGTAGGTACTGTAGGTAAAGAGGCCAAATAGTGCCCCCATCGTTGCCGCGGTGAAGACGCTGCCGCTCTTGAGCGCCGGGCTAACCGCAAATATGACCAGGCCAACGGGATAAAGCAGATAGAAAGCGGCGGCGGGTATCAGATTGACGCTCGCCAGTAGCAAGTCTCCCAGCATCGGTCGGTAGAGCCGTGGAACCATGGGCGTCAGCCATGCCAAGTCGACAAGTACGAAAATGACCGATGTCGCAGCATAGGAGGTGATATAGTTCATGGCAGTACCCGTTCACGCCTGGTTAACATGAGAGAACGCATGTTCGGTCGGAATAGATCACCCAAAACGGGCATTGGGCTACTGTGAGGTCGGATATATTTCAAGCCTGACCTGACCGATTTTCTGTACCAGTCGTTATGTTAGTCTACTGCATGATTTGGCTCTGTTCGAGTGATATTGGAATGGGGCTATAGGTCACCGCCGCCGGTCGGGCGCTAGAAGTTTCCCGAGGCGATATCCTTGAGAACTTGCTTCTCCACCGACAAGTCGGCGACCACGCGTTTGAGCCGCTGGTTCTCACGCTCGAGTTCTTTCATCCGTTTGGCCTGGTCGATCTCAAGCCCGCCGTATTCCTTACGCCAGCGATAGTAACTTTGCTGCGAAACCCCAGCGTCCTTGCACGCCAATGCCGCAGGCTTGCCCTGCGCCATCAGCACCTCGATCTGCCTTAACTTGGAAACAATCTGCTCCGCGCCTAATCCACGTCTCGCCATGTTCAGCTCCTCCTGTTGGGGTCAATCCTCTCAAATC
>CANJBL010000041.1 GCA_947472795.1 Fidelibacterota bacterium
AAGTATTACAACACGAAGAGACCCCATTCGGCGCTCGGCTATAGGCCACCGGCGCCGGTGACCTATAGCCCCATTCCAATATCACTCGAACAGAGCCAAATCATGCAGTAGACTAACATCACGACCGGTACAGAAAATCGGTCAGGTCACCGGAGGTAGCATTGCAATGAAGAACGTCATTCGTTCGTTCGCTCGGCGTTACGGTTCGCTGGCCTTAGCATCCATTGTTTTCGCTTCACCGGCGTCTGCTGAAACACGGGGTTACCTGATTAGTTGGTTCGCCGTTGCAACCAACAATCCCGATTTCCCGGTCAATTGCCCGATTGCCGCCAAGGACCCCGACCGCGTGAAATACGTCGCCGTGGGCGGCGAGGGGAACGGAAAGAAGTACACCGCCACCGTCAACGGCCAACCGGAGTCCGTGCTTGCGTATCCGGATGCGTCGCCGGATCCGGGCCTCGAAACCGTGGTCGGCCCCTATGCCTATGGCTTCGATCTTGGCAGCGCGGCCACGAGCAAATTCATCGACCCCGATACGCACGAGAAGGTCGACAATCAGCTCTGGCGCGCTGTGGGATGCACGGTGTCGTTTCAGGCAACGCCGCCGGTCCTGCCATATTCTGAAACCGCGCCGTGGGGCACGATGCTCGATACGTCGCCGGGCTATGCCATTCAGATCAGCGGCACCGATCTCAGCAAAGACGGGCCGGTGAGCGTGACGTTGGATAGGACAGTGCGCCATCCCGAACGTGATGCGGCCGGCGGTGTGCGCACCGGCGTGACCTATGTGATCGATCCCAGCCCGCGCTCGCACAATGTGCTGAAGGGCGAGATTAAGAACGGAATTCTGTCGATCCAGCCGGACTACATTTATCTGGTGGGCACGCTGCCGTTCTATACGCAGATCGATTTGAAAAACGCGCATATGCGTCTGCACAGCGAGCCCGGCGGAAAGATCGTGGGGTACTGGGGCGGGTATGCCGACTGGCGCGCCTGGATTTACACGTACACAGCGCGCCCCGCCGGCGGCGCCAACGACCTCGGCCTCTATTGGGCCCTGAAGCGGCTGGCGGATGCAGACCCGGATCCCGTGACCGGCGAAAACCGGATGATCTCGGTGACCTGGCGTATCGAGGCGGTGCCGGCGTTCTTTGCGACCCTGGCCGATGGGAAACTAATGGCCGTGGCCTCGCACGAAGGTATTGGCGGCAAAGTGCAGCAGCCGATGATTGCAGCGACGGCGGTGAAGTCCGTGCAGTAACGTTTGGGATTGATAACGCGCGGCGCGCGCTAATCGAGAAGGGGACGAGAGAGAATGGTAAAGTTTTGGCGACGGTTCCCGTTGATCCTTGCCAGCGCGTTCCCGCTGGTCGGCCTGCCCCTCACGGCGCCAGCGCGCGCAGCGGCACCGGCCACGGCGCCTTCCGAAAGTGCAAATACCGACACGGCGACGACGCTCCGTTTGAGCCCCGGCCAGTATCGCCAAACCATTGCGGATATCTTCGACGTCTCCATAAAAATTCAGGAACGTTTTGAACCGGAACAGCGTGAGCAAGGCTTGCTGGCGATTGGCGCGCGCACCGAGAACTTCACCAACAATGGTTTTGAGACGTACTACCGCATTGCCCGCGGAATATCCGCGCAAGTCGTCGATCCGCGTCACCGGGCGACGTTGGTGGGGTGTGCGCCGCGTGCGGCGATCGGACGTGATGACGTGTGCGCAAAGGCATTTTTTTCACGCGTGGCGCCGCTGATGTATCGCCGTCCCGTGACCGACGAGGAAGTCGCACGGCGCGTCGCTGCGGCGGGCATAGTGGCCGACCAGCTGCATGACTTTTACGCCGGCATTCGCTTGAGTTTGACCGAGATGCTGGTTTCGCCGAACTTTCTGTTGCGCTTTCGCGGCATGGTTCCCGATGCCAAGGACCAAAACCGCAAGCATATGGACGCCTACGATAAGGCGGCGCAACTGAGCTATGTGTTGTGGAACACAACGCCCGATCCGAAACTGATGAAAGCGGCCGAGAGCGGGCAACTGGACACGCAAGAAGGCCTGGAACAGGAGGTGGACCGCCTGCTGCGTTCGCCCCGTGTGGCCGACGGTATTCGGGCGTTTTTTATCGATATGCTCGCCTTCAGCGACTTTGAGTCTGTTTCAAAAGACCCAGCGTTTTTCCCGCGCTATACACCGCCCATCAAAGACCAGGCGCAGGAACAGACGCTGCGCACGATTGTGGACCACGTGGTCAACCGCCACGGTGATTACCGCGATCTATTTACGACGTCGCAGACTTTCCTGACCCTGGATCTCGCCGCGCTTTATGATGTACCGTTGGTGGATACGACCGACAACGGCGGGCCCCAGCGCTGGATTCCCTATACCTATCCGGCGGGCGATGTGCGCGCGGGCATTCTTGCTCAAGCCAGCTTTACCACGCTGTGGTCGCCCCCGGCGCGGACCTCCCCGACCGAACGCGGCAAGGCTTTGCGTCAGCAGCTGTTGTGTCAGCGCGTACCCCCGCCGCCTGGGAATATTCCCTTCAAGTTTGTGGACGACACCGCCAACCCTGACCTGAAGACCACACGCCAACGCTTGTTGGCCCACCAAAGCTCGCCGGTGTGCGCAGGGTGCCACAAGTTGACCGATCCTATCGGGCTCGCGCTAGAGAATTTCAATGCGGGCGGAGAGCTGCGCGCCACGGAGAATGGGGAGCCCATCGACGCGAGCGGAGAGCTGAATGGAAAACCATTTGTCGGCCCTCTGGGTTTGGCGAGAGTTTTGCACGACGATCCGGCTATAACCGGATGTGTGGCGCAACGCGCCTTTGCCTTTGCCACAGGCTATACGCCGCCATCGAACGATGCGCGGTGGCAGAAGATTCAAAAAAGTTTCGCGGACAGTCGTTACGACGTCCTGGCGCTGCTGCGCGCCATCGCCATGAGCGACTTGGCTTATAGTCCGCTCGATGCACCGGCCAAGCCCCAATGAGCGAGCCCTCAGGATCATCTAACGGAGTCAGGTCATGAACGCTTTCATCGAGTTAATGACACGCCGGCGGCTCTTACGCGGCGTCCTGGCCGGCGGAGCGGTGAGCGTGGGCCTGCCCATTCTGGATT
Source organism: Fidelibacterota bacterium (assembly GCA_947472795.1). GTDB lineage: Bacteria > Pseudomonadota > Alphaproteobacteria > Rhodospirillales > Rhodospirillaceae > SHVO01. The sequence continues at coordinate 3,118 of CANJBL010000041.1, forward strand.
GCGTGCTGAACAGTAACGGCGATGCCTTCGCCGATGGTGCTCCGCTGCCGTCACGCTTTGCGACGTGGTTCTGGCCGTGCGGCATCGGCGAGCAGGATTGGCGTCCAAAAACGGCCGGCCGAGACTACACGTTGCCGCGGGAGATGCAGGCCCTTCAGCCCTTCAAGGAAAAGCTGAACCTGTTCAGCGGCTCACAGATCTTTCTCGATGGTGTGGCCAATCAAACCCACTTCACGGGCGTGCAAGGCTACATGACGGGCAGGGTGACGGGCTCCGGCGAGTACTTCAGCAGCATTGACGGAAACATTGCCGAGGTGATCGGCAACCGCTCGCGCTTCAAATCGCTCGTTGTTGTTGTCGATGGTGATCCAAAAGCCTCGTGGAGCGCCTCGGCCGGCGGAAAGATGCCCGGAGAAATTTCACCCATAGCGCTGTACACGCGCATCTTTGGACCAGGATATTCCGATCCTAACGCGGCCACTTTCGTCCCCGATCCAGAAACCATGATGAGCAAAAGCGTGCTGTCGGGCGTTTCCGAAGAGCGCGCGGCGCTCGATCGCAGGCTTGGCGCGGCCGACCGGCAGAAGCTTGACTACTACTTCACTGCGCTTCGCGCGGTTGAGCAGCAGTTGGAGATCCAGCTGCAAAAGCCGTCGCCGTTGCCGTCGTGCACCAAGGCAGACGAGGTCACCGACGACGGTCACCCGATATCGCTGGTCAACGAGGCGATGGAACGCCACGACTTATTCTGCTCTCTGATGACACATGCCATGGCTTGCGATCAGACGCGCGTGGTCAATCTGGCCATGTCGCAAGGGATGACCAAGTTCCGCCGTGAAGGCGATGCGACGGGGCATCATAGCTATACACATACCGAGCCGGTGGATCAGGCCCTGGGCTATCAGGTGAAGTGTTCGTGGTTCCAGGATCTGTACTTCCAGCACTTGGCGAAATACGCCGCCATGCTGGATAGCGTAAAGGAAGGCGACAAGAGCCTGCTGGACCGCATGATCCTGTTTGCTTTCACGTGCCATTCCGCACCGCGTCTGCATTCGGTGATCAATTATCCTTTCATCACCATCGGCGGCGCGAACGGACGTATGAAAACCGGCATGCACTTTCCGACACCGGGCGATACCGCCGCCCGCGTCACCTACACGGTCCAGCATGCCATGGGTGCGCCCGTGGGGGCTTGGGGCAGCGGCACCAACCGCGTGACCAGTCCGATCAGCGGCGTGCTGGCTTAAAAAGGGGAGCGCACATGAAACGTCTTTCGCAAGCGCCAGTCCTATTGGCCGCACTGTTGATGTCCACCGCTTTCGGCACTGCGCCGGCCTCAGCCTACACCGCGCCCTATACAACGCCGCGCGGTGTGACGGTGGTTGTTGTGACCAAGGGATTGGATGACGCCGTTCCGCAATTCCTCTGGCGGCGTTTGGGCGATGCAACCGGCAAGCCCGTGTATACCTTCGACGCCGATCAAAAGGGCCAGCCGACGTGTGTGGATGCTTGCGCCAAGGATTTCACGCCTTTTGTGGCGGACGCCGAGGCTGAAGCCTCGGGTGACTTTTCAATTGTTGTACGGGCGGACAAGGCTCGGCAATGGGCCTATCAGGGCAAGCCGCTTTATCATTTCACAGGCGCTGATCCGGCCGGCGAGCCGGTGGGCGCACGCATCGCGCTGAAGGAAGACCCGGCATGGGTGGACCCGGCCAGCGACGTCTTTTCGCCCAAAAGCGGATGGCGCAGGACCGCGTTTGCGCCGGAGACAACCATGGTCATGCCCAGCAATGTGGAGCTGGCCAGCCTCGGCATTGCCGATGGTTTTGGTTTCGTCGATGCGGCGACGCGCATGACGATTTATGCCGTGCCGGTTTCGCATCCCCTGACGGGAGATTGGCGGCCTGTGCGTGCCTCGGCCATGGCGCGGCCTCTGGGCGAATTCACGATCATCACTCGTGCGGACGACAGCACTTTGCAGTGGGCCTATAAAGGCGAGGCGCTTTACACCTATGCCGGTGATCACGCGCCCAACGAGGCCAATGGCCTGTTCACGGGCGACCGTTCTGTTCACGTGGCGCTGGCGTATCGCAACTTCATGCCGCCGGGTTTCAAGATCAACAGCTATCCCGGGCGTGGCCCGCTGCTCACGAATGAGAAGGGTATGACGCTGTATTTTATCTCGCGCTATCAGTTGCAATACGGCGGGCGGGAATCACGCGAGGGCTTTCTGATTTCTTACAACGACGCCAAGTCGCAAGGCGTGGATGCCTGTGTGGGGGAATGCAATGTCTCCTGGATACCCTTCTTGGCTCCGGCAAAAGCGACAGGCTGGGGGTTCTGGGAAACCATCGCGCGGCCCGACGGCAAGCTCCAATGGGCGTACAAAGGCAGTCCGCTCTACACTTACATAGGCGATCAAAAGCCAGGAGACGTCGAGGGCAACAATCGCACCGTCATCCTCTTCGGCGGATCGAAGGGCGAGGTTGTCTACGGCAATCCTGGCCGTGATCCCCGCAACCCTAATACGACGCAGCCGCGCCTGGGCAGCGTAGGTATGGACATGGCGGGAAAGGATCTGCGGGGGTTCAATCCGGGGCAAAAGTCCGGCGCGGGCTTTTACTGGCACACAGTCGGCTTGTTTAACTAAGTTCAACAGTCGACGACTCCTATCGACATAGGTATCGAACTTTTCATTGGCATTCGGAATAAGTTGTCTCACCAGTTTTATGTGATCCCCAAAAAACCGCCGCGCTGCGAACGGCTTAGTCAATTGCTCACAGAACTTTGACACAATGCGTGCAAGCGCGCTTTGGCGTTTAAGGGTGACATGCGATAGTTCAATCTTGGTGTCTCATGACGAAGGGGCATTGGCGGAAAATACGATGAACATTAGTGGTGTCCTCGTGCAAAAAACGGAGGGGTACTAAAGTGAGCAACGACAAACTGAGCAAAGAAGATATCGCGCTAGGGATGAGTCAAAACATCACGCGCCGTGACATCATGATGGGCGCTGCTGCGGTCGGCGCCGTAGCGGCCACGGGGTCGTTGGTGACGGCTGGCGCGACGTTCGCGCAACAGTCTCCCGGCGATCAATACACCCCGGGTTATTATCCACCGGCGCTACAAGGTCTGCGCGGCAGTCATCCCGGTGTGTAAGCGCCGGAGCAATAATCCCTCACTGAAGCGGCCGGATTGACCTGACGGCTTTTTTTGTACCGGTTGATTTGAGAGAATTGACCCCAACAGGAGGAGCTGAACATGGCGAGACGTGGATTAGGCGCGGAGCAGATTGTTTCCAAGTTAAGGCAGATCGAGGTGCTGATGGCGCAGGGCAAGTCT
>CANJBL010000042.1 GCA_947472795.1 Fidelibacterota bacterium
GGACAGCTTTGGGCAAGAGGGCCCAAACCTGCCCACCCCGCCCACAGCGGGGCAAATGCAGAAGCAGGCAGCCCGAAAGCGGACATTTGAAGAGCTACCTAAACCGGACATCTATAGAAGCTATCGACACCATCCCGGAAGTTTGTGATGGCCTGGATGCGGGTAAGCGCAGGTCAGCCGGGGTCGCCGCGCTTGCAAAGCAGGCCCGATTGCGCAAAGCTAATAAAAAAGAAGCAGAGTCAGGCTTGGGAGGAGCACATGGGCCGCATATCGTTTGCGTGGATTCTTCTAGTTATTTATTCAGTTTTGACGCCTGTGGTCGCGCAGGAGGCGATTTCGGTTCGCGTCGGCATTCCTAGACAGGCGGGGCTCACAAACGCGAATATTGCTCTCAAGGAGGGACCCTTCGCAATGCATGGGCTCACTGCCTCGCTGATCGAATTTCGCTCGGGCAACGAGGCTATCGCTGCGCTGCAGGGCGGCTCTGTTGATATAATCCTGTCATCGCCGCCCTTCGCTATGACCGCGAACGAAGCTGACTTTGATCTTGTGTTGCTGGCGCAGAATGAGACGGCACATATTAGAGGCCCTGACACTGGATCCATCCAGGTGGATGGGGGCTCACTAATAAAATCGCCTGCGGAGCTCCTTGGGAAAACTGTTGGCGTCAACACCACGCGCGCCCACATGACGATCGCGCTGAAGAAAATCTTTCGGGATCAAGTCATAGACCCCAATAAGGTAAGTTACATTGAAATGCCGTTTTTTGCTCAACACGACGCATTGAAGAACAAGCGTGTTGACGCTGTGATTTCGGTTGATCCATTAACGACGCAAATGGTGTTGTCGGGGGCGGGGCGAATCATTGGGTGGCTCTATTCCGAATCTATCCCTGAGCAGCCTATAGGAGCTTGGTACGCCAAGGCACCGTATCTCGCGAAGAATTCTCTGGTTGGTGATCGGTTTATCCAGGCAATCCGCGCTTCCATTGATTGGATGAACGCGGATGAGGCGCGGGCGCGGCGTGAAATAGCGATCTACACCGGTCTGGAGCCTTTGTTGATTGCACAAATGCCGCTTAACAAGCTCGACTACCGAATCCATCCGGATAAATGGCAGGCGCTTATCGACATGTTCGTTCTAGCTGGCGAATTGCGCCAGTCGCACAAGTTCGAAGAGTATGTCACCGACTACATAAAAGCCGATATCATCAAATAGGCTTATCGCCCTCATGATGAAAAAACATGCAATCCCGCTATCCTCTGCTTTTCTGAATGGAGCACCTTGATGCGATTACGTCATCTCCTTCTTAGCGCATTCACCTTGATTGGTTTGAGTAGCGAAGTTTTTGGTCTTGATAAGGTGCTGATCGGCAATACCGGCAGCGCTTCATCTTTGCAATGGCCCTCACATATTGCAATCGTGAAGGGCTTTTATCAGGATGCTGGCATCGATGTGGAGCTTCTGCCTATGCCTTCGAGCGCTGCGGGTCTCCAGCAATTAACTGCCGGGGCCACAAATCTCAATTCTAGCGGCGTCGTGGATGCGGTTCGCGCCATCGACAAGGGAGCCCCCATTCGCTTCTTGAGGATGGAAGGCCGAACCTCTCCTTACGAAGTCTATGGGCTCTCGTCTATCAAAAGTTTCGCCGACTTGAAAAAGAGAACGGTCATGATCGGCGGGATCAAGGACATCACGCGCATCTATTTCGAAGAATTGGCAATTGCCAATGGTTTGAAGCCTGGTGAATTCGACTATATGTTCGCAGGAGCAACCGCATCGCGTTACGCAGCACTCTTGACCGGATCAATCGCTGCCACAATCATCACACCGCCTTTTAATTTCCAGGCGGAAAGCGCGGGGTTTAATCGCTTGGGCGGCTCTGCTGACGTGCAGAGCAAGTATCCGTTCAGCGTTTATTCTGTCAACATCAACTGGGCGAAGGAAAATCCCAAGGCGATATATAGATTTCTCGACGCCTACGCGCGTGGCGTCGATTATTTCTATGATCGCGCCAATGCAACAGAGGTTCAGTCAATTTTCGAGAAAATATCGAAGACTAATCCGGAAGATGTTCGAAAGACCTATGAGTACTACCAGAAGATTCGCCTTTGGGACCGTGAGGGATCCATGGCTGTCGGAGGAATGCAGGAAGTCATTGAACTCATGAAGAGGGACGGCGAAGTCGATGGCGAAACAAACATGAGACGGTTCTTCGATCCCAGCTTAATTAAAAAGTAAACGCTTCGGCAGTTTATTTGGGTATCAAGGACGCAACTATCGAACCGTGATTGAAAAAGCTCGTAACGCAAAACGGATCGTTAGTAGGATTCATTCTGATCAATGCTTGCAAGAATATCACTTCGTATATTGAGTACTGATTGGCAACCAGCAGACCTCTTCACTTTGACTGTATGGCCTCGAAAGCCTTCGTGCCAGGGGTTAGCGAATGAAAGCCAAGGGCTTGTCTCGCGTGATCTTTCACAAGCCGGTCATTTTTTTTATTGACTTTCAAGAAGCCTGCGGCGTGGCCGGAGATTGATGCATCTTTCATTTCTGCGCAACATGAGTGGCAACCGCCTCAAGAGTGCGACCATTGGTGCAGGATTTGCCGAGGATACCGTTAAGTCGCTGTCAGATTTGTAATCCGTTGTGGTCGTCTTTATGGGTGGCTGCTGATCTTTTAGGATTATGTTGGATTTTTTACTCAGGTCTCAATATGTGTCTAAGTAGGGGCTCAAATTCTTTGTCTCCGCTCTAAGTTGAAACGTTACGCTAATTGTTTTTCTAGTGATGTTTAGATCCGTCATTGGTGTTGTCCCAACGCTTTTTCGGGATGGTGTAATTTCATAGCGTGGCCAAGATAGTGATGGATCGCCCCCAACTGGTTCTTTAAGTTTGTCATGGTGGACAAACGAGAGTAGATTAAATTAACTTACGCATTTGGGTTCACTCGTGCCGGCAGCACTGGAAAATGCCTATGAGTAGCATTTCCAAAGGCATTCTTTGCATAATTATCGGCGTTTGCTTGGGGATGGTTTACCCATTTGCGGGAGCCTTAGTTATTATAATTGGGTTGGCTTTGGGGATGAGTGGATTTTAACCGCGGCAATAAAACAAGTGCGGTTGAGGCTAGGATTGAGCAAAAATAAAGAGCTCCGCTTCAATAAGTGCTAGAGAAGGGGGCTTGAGGGAGCTGCGCTTTTAGTCTGAAATACATGAAGGCGTCAATGGACAGTATATCCGGAAAAACTTGCAGCTTGCGGATGGAAGGGTGTATTAAGGGGTCCTTCCCCCCCCCTCGTGGTGTAGCAGGACGGCAGCCTCGCTCCTGCCAAGCACTCTCCCCATAGCGTCGAAGCGAAGTAGTTTAGGCTAGTAACGAATTTCCTTAAGAGCGTCCCTGTCAGCAAGCTGGTCTCGGACCGCGTCCGCACCGAGCGTCCCGTAACCTTTTCCCACCAGTTACTGTTTATTGTCAGAAAGTGCCATTCAGTCGTCCCCATACTGATTACGAAACGATATCCGAAACGCCTACTGCTTTTCAAGGCCCACAGCTTCAGCAGTGTCGATAGCTGATTTTGTTTCCCGTTCGAGAAATGCTCCAAACGCTTCAGGTGTAGAGGCTTTAGGAACGAGGCCTGCTCCCTGGAGTTTGGCTACCACTTCTGGCTTTTTTACAAAGACACCGACCTCAGTTGAAATGAATCTACGCAGTTCCAGCGCGGTGCCTGCCGGCGCAAGCAATGCGAACCAGGCAGTGGGGTTAAATTCTGGCAATCCCGCCTCCGCCGACGTCGGCACATCCTTGAAAATAGCCATGCGGGTGTCCGACGTAACTGCTAGCGCCCGGACCTGGCCACGCGCTAGGTTTTCAAGGGCAGTGACCGGTGTCGAAATTCCGACCTGCACCTCACCTGCGGCTGTGGCCGCCATCATCAAGGCTTCCCCGCGATAGCCAACTGTCGGCATTTTTACACCCGCAGCAGCGTTGAAGCGTGAGCTTGTCAACACCGAACCAGGCGCAAACGTTCCCGAATTGAGCTTATCTGGATTTAATTTAGCATAGTCGATTAATTCGCGAAGGGTCTTGAAAGGCAACATGCTGTTAATTGTGACTACATTCGGCATCTCGACAAGTTGAGAGATTGGCGAGAGCTCTTTGAGCGGATCAATAGGCATTACTTTCATTGTCGCAGGCGCCGTAGCGATGGTCGGCGCACTTATCAGCAATGTGTACCCGTCCGGTGCCGACTTGGCTACGAATGTCGGGCCAAGCATAGCGTTGCCGCCCGGTTTGTTATCGACAATCACGGCCTGTTTCCAGACCATGCTGAGATGTTGCGCTAATAGGCGGGCCACAAGATCCGTACTGCCCCCTGCCGGAAACGGAACGACCAAGGTGACGCGCCCTGCAGGATAATCAGCAGCTCGTGGCTGCGTGATTAGCGGAAACGTGAAGCCGACGCTCAGCGCGACTGCCAGACAGTGTACCTGTTTAAGCATCCTGCATCTCCCTGCGAATCCGCATTGTTTTTTGTTTCAGACCTCTGCTCGGGACTTTTTCTAGCCTAAGGTGCGGGGGTATCCCCCAGCACAGCCAAGATTGGCTTTATAAAAGGGTAATGGCAAGTCTGAGGCTTCGACCCGGTATGGTTTCGCAGGAATGGTGCAGGACAGGCCGCGAGCTTGGCCTGCAAAATGATAGGCTATTGCAGCGACGCGGACCGCACCCCCGCCAGGGCAGGCAACGCTAACTCTTCAGTCGCTCCATGCGGTTCGATGACGGTGGCCAAGAAGGTCAGCAGAGCTGATGCACCCTCCTTTCTTTCAGGACGGGGCGCGAGAAGTTGCCGCTTCCGCTCCGCCAAGGGGGCTTGCGTCTTTCAAATGGTAC
>CANJBL010000043.1 GCA_947472795.1 Fidelibacterota bacterium
ACCTGCCGGCCCTGTGCCATCAACACATCGACCTGCCGTAACTTCGCAACAATCTCTTCAGCTGTATGCCGCTTCCTTGCCATTGGTCCTATCCTCCGGGTCAAAATCATACTTCAGGGAGGACCACTTCAAAGGGGGCAGATCAGGCCTTGCGGTAAGACACGATGGCTTTTTCGACTTCACCCTTCTGATGGAACTGCAAACCGGCATCGAAGGCCTGCACAAAGGCGGCCCCACTTCCGACGGACCCTCCTACACCGGTGGCGCCAGTGGCCCCGGCAGTGCGGCGTTGCTTACGGTTCATCTCAAGCCCTTCTCTTTTGCCTGTCTCTTTTGCATGCAGCCGAAATTATATAGGCTGTCTTACTCTATAGAATCTTAACCCGGCACAGTGAACCGGCCAATCCGGTGTCTCAAGGGAGGGGTTTAAAATGTTGACGGTTATCTTGATTGTTGTCGGCGCCGCAGTCGTGGTGGTCCTGACGTTGGCCTCGTTCAGGCCAAACACCTTCCGCGTTCAACGCAGCATCACCGTGAAAGCACCGCCGGCGGCAATCTTTCCCATGGTCAACGATTTCCGCAAATGGCCGCTATGGTCGCCTTACGAAAAGCTGGACCCGGCGATGAAACGCACCTTCGAAGGTGCTGAGAGCGGCAAAGGGGCTGCCTATACCTGGGACGGCAACAAGAAAGCCGGCGCGGGACGCATGGAGATTATCGACTCTCAATTGCCCGGCAAGTTGGCAATGAGCCTGGCTTTCACCCGTCCCTTCCGCGCCAACAATTCAGTGACGTTCACGTTTGTTCAGGAAAGCGACGGCACCAGCGTGACGTGGATCATGGATGGTACCGTCCCCTTTATCGGCAAGGTCATGCATGTCCTGATCAATATGGACAAGATGATCGGCAAGGACTTCGAAGCGGGGCTTGCGAGGTTGAAAGGCATCTCGGAAGACAGGACCGATTGATATCCGCCCACGCCTTTTTCGAAGATTTTTGTAATATATTGAAATAAAACGCCTTTTATATGCCCCTGCCTACGCCCCCACTGATCGCCCGCCTTCAGGAAGCCATGTCCTTTCACAGCCAAGGGGACCTGGACGCTGCCGCACTTATATATGAGCAGATCTTGAAGGCCACGCCGGGGCATTTCGACTCCCTTCACCTGCTGGGTGTCATCGCCATGCAGCGGGGGCAAACAGCGGAAGCCGCAGAGTTGATCGGGCGCGCCGTGCAGGCGGACCGCAAACAATCCGCCGCACACAACAACCTGGGCCTCGCTTTGCGGGCTTTGCACCGCCAAGAAGAAGCGCTCGAGGCTTTCACACGCGCCCTGACCCTCAAGGTCGATAATGCAGAGGCGCACTATAACCGTGCGCTCACCCTGCTTGATCTCCAGCGTCTGGACCAGGCCCTGGCGGGATTCAGAAAAGCCATTTCCCTCAAGCCAGATTATGTGGAGGCTCACATCAATCTCGGTGTGACGCTGACACATCTCGACAGGAATGAAGAGGCTATTGCCGCGCTTGAAACCGCAGCGACGTTGACACCGCAGGATGCGAATATTCATCACAACCGCGGCCATGCCCTAGATGGCTTGCGGCGCTATGCGGACGCGCGAGAAGCGTTCGCGCGGGCTATCGTACTCGATCCCGCACATGCGGAATCTCATGTCGCTTTGAGCGAAATGTTGTTCATCGCCGGCGATTACCAGAGCTCATGGAAGGAATACGAGTGGCGTTGGAAAACGGGCGGCTTGGCACCGCTGCAACGCGGCTTTCCACAGCGGATGTTAACTCCGGAAGATGACGTTGCAGGGCAAACGATCCTTGTTCACGCCGAACAGGGTCTCGGCGACACCCTGATGTTCTGCCGCACTGTGCCGGCGCTGGCGGCGCGCGGCGCCAAGATCATTCTGGAAGTGCAGCCCCCTCTCAAACGCCTGATGACAACGCTTGCAGGTGTGGATCAGATTTTGGCCAGAGGCGAGGACCTTCCGTCCTTCGACCGGCACGTGCCGCTGTTGAGCCTGCCTTATATCTTGGGGCAGCACGCCGGCGCGGCCGCGCCTTATCTCGCAGCGGACCCGCAGTTGACTGAGAAGTGGCAAAAAATCCTGGGTGAGCCGCGCAAACGGCGCGTCGGGCTGGTGTGGTCCGGCAGCGCAGAGTCGCGCACGGGGCGCCGGCGCAACATCCCCCTCTCCGCTTTGAAACCCTTGGATGACGGCAGCGTGGAATTGATTGGCTTGCAGCCGGATATTCATGACAGCGATGCTGATGCTTTGAAGACTTTTCAACATCTGCAAAATCGCGGGCCCGACCTCGGCGACTTCGCCGATACGGCTGCGCTCGTGGCTGCACTTGATCTTGTGATTACCGTGGATACGGCGATAGCCCATTTGGTGGGCGCATTGGGCAAACCCGTATGGATTCTTCTGCCCTTTGTGCCGAACTGGCGATGGTTGTCGGGCGATGAGACCAAGACTCACTGGTACCCAACGGCCACGCTCTTCCCACAACGGGCCCTTCACGACTGGAGCGGTGTCGTGAATAACGTCGCTGCCGCACTGAAAACCGTTTAAGCGACGGCTGCCTCCACTTCCACTTCCACTTCCACCTCCGCCGGCTTGCAAGCCAAGAGCCGGCGCAAATGCTGCGGTTCGATGGGTTTCCGCAATACAGGGACAGTGGCATAGCGTTCGTCGATGCTATCGCCGTCGTAGCCCGTGACAAAGACAAAGGGTATGCCCTGGGTCATCAACATCTGCGCCACCGGATAGATCAGCTCACCGCCAAGATTGACATCAAGGACGGCCGCATCCAGTTCGCCCGACTGAACCGCTGCCAGCGCGCCATCAAGATCAGCCACAGGCCCCACGACCTGGAAGCCTAAGTCCACCAGCATGTCGTGAACCATCATGCCGACGAGCACTTCATCCTCGGCGACGAGGATGCGTTGCCCCTCCAGCGTCCTAGGGGGGGTGGGCACGTTTCCCCTTTCCTTGCGAGAGGACACCTGATCGGGTGTGCGCATGATCTTGATGCGCGGAATGGTGAAGGTGCATTCCAGCCCCTGGCTGCCCCAATCCAACGCCACGTTGCCGCTGAGCTGGCCTTCGATGCTGGCTTTGATCACCGTAAGGCCAAAGCCTTTGGATGCAGGCGCCATTAATAATTTGACGCCATTTTCGATCCAGGTGAGGACAAGGTTCTTGCCCTTCAGTTTCCAGGCGACCGACACACGGCCGCTGGTTCCCGTTAGCGCGCCATATTTGGCGGCATTCGTGGCAAGCTCGTGCAAGGCAAGCGCGAAGGTCTGCGCCGCTGCTGGAAGAAGCAGGATCGGCGGGCCTTCAATAGATATCTGTCCACTCTGGCGCGTTTGGTATGGCGCCAATTCCTCTTCCACCAACTGACGGAGGCTGGCGCCCTCCCACCGCGAGTCCGAGAGAATGGTGTGCACGGAAGCCAGCGCACGCACGCGCCCATCCACGGCCTGCACAAAGTCGGAAATGGTCTCGGCGCGTGTCAAACGCACCAGTGACTGCACCACGGCCAGCGCATTCTTGGCGCGATGATCGACCTCGCGCGCGAGAAGAGCCTGCCGCTCCTCGGCCAATTTACGTTCGGTGATATCCACTGTGCAGCCACTCAAACGTACACTTTGGGTGGACGAATTCGATGTCACCGCTACGGTGCCGATACACCAGCGCTGCTCGCCATCGGGGCGGATGATGCGAAATTCGATCTGCGTACCCTGCCCCGTGCCGACAGCGCGCTTCATGGCGTCGTCCAGAGCTTCGCGGTCGTCCGGATGAATGAGCAAATGCACGGTGTCCACCCGCGCGGTAAAAGATTTCCGATCCACACCATAGAGACGATATTGACCTTCATCCCAAGTGTATTCGCCCGTGACCGGGTCGAGATCCCACGAACCCATATTGCCGGCGGTAAGCGCAAGGGAGCGACGCTGTTCGCTCTCACGCAGCTGCGCGTTTGAAGCTTCCAGTGCCGCCGTGCGCTCGGCCACGCGCCGTTCCAGCTCGCGGTTGAATTGTTCGAGTTGGCGCGTCTTGCGGTAAAGCTCGACGAAGACCTTTACCTTTGCGCGCAAGACTTCGGGCACCACGGGCACCGGCACATAGTCCACGGCGCCCATCGCATAGGCTCGCAAGTGATCCACCTCCGCCAGCTGAACGGCGGAGATGAATATAATGGCGGTTTCCTGGAAACGCGGATGCTCCCTGATCATGCTGACCAGTTCGAAGCCATCGGTCTCCGGCATGCAGACGTCCACCAGAATGACCGCTATCTCGGTCTTCAGCAGATATTCCAGCGCCTGTGACGCGGACTCCGCCTTGATCAGCCGCTCGCCCAACTCATCGAGGATCACCTCGTAGCTGAGCAATTTTCCTGGCTGATCATCGACCATCAGGATGTTGACTTGGTCCTCGTAGCTCATCTCAATCACCCTGACTAACGGTGCAACCACATGCGTAAAGCGGAGAGCAACTGCTCCGTATTCACGGGCTTGGCGAGATAATCAGACGCTCCGGCCTCCAGGCACTTTTCACGGTCGCCCTTCATGGCCTTGGCGGTCAAAGCCAGGATGGGCAGACGGCGGAAAGCCGGATTTTTGCGAATGACATTGATGGTTTCGTAGCCGTCCATCTCGGGCATCATGATGTCCATCTGACCGGCCCCCACTGAGTGGTCCGATTGGAATGTTAGTTTAGAGCACGGGTTTGATCCACCGGTATTGCCGTTGGCCAGACGATGGCCTCGGGTGCCGGAGGACGGTACCCCAACGATGAATGCGGACGGATCGTATTGTAATGTCG
>CANJBL010000044.1 GCA_947472795.1 Fidelibacterota bacterium
CGGCGAATGTCCTTGAGCACCCGCTCAGCAGGCGCCTTCGTGGTCATGGGTTTTGATCTCATCTTCGTTCCTCCGTCACTGCGATGAGACCAAAACCCTCCTTAACTCACCACCCCAATTCGGTCCCATAGGCGCTGACGCCGTACATAGAGCCATAGGCATCCACCGAGACCAAGTATCGCCCCGATCATCAAAATAAATAGTTCTAAAGGTAGTGGATGCGCAGGCTGCGCCTGACTATCAAAAACCCCTTTCGCGAGCGTCGTTGCGACGCCGGTAAATAGCACGGCGTATCCGGCGGATACGCCAGCCAAAACTTGCACTGTCCGCTTTTCAATTTCCTCGGCGACACTATCGAGCCTGCCCATGTGGTAAGCGGCATCGTTGTTGAAGCTCTTATCATCCTTGGGTTCGGTCATGCGCCATTCCTTTACAAAAACTATAGGGGCCTACAAATTGCTGTCCCTATTAAGAAAATGCTGGAGGTGCGGCTTTGTATCAGCGCGAGCCTTTATGAACTCCACCAAGTCCGCCTCGCTGGCTTTGAACTCTGCTTCTGAGAGCGTTCCGCGAAAAAGCGCATATCGCAGCCAAACACGATACGTGTTCACGATGTCGGTCTCGCAATAGTCCGAGATTTCCTTTATCCGCCCTTGAGCGAAGTAGGCCGCAACCTCACCGCCACTGATGTCATGGGGTTTGCCCGGCGCACCCATCGCACGGCTAACCTCGTCCAGCGTTGCCTTGCCGCCAGGAGTGAATGACGCAAGCGCATCACAGAGGTCAAGCGCGTCCTCGGAATACCGATTGAAATACGAACGAGCCGATAACCCCGGCGCGGATACTTCATTGATCATTGCACGGTACCGAAGTACAGGCAGATCGAAGCTGTTGCCGTTGAAGGTTATTAGCTGTGGGGTCAGGCCCGCGATCCGATCAACGAACGATGCGATCAATTCCTTCTCGGTTCGTTCGCCAACATGGGGCGCTCCGATTGCCGTGACCTTCCAGTGCTTATCCTCTCGGTGGGCAATCAACGCGCCGATGCACACGATTGAGTGGTAGAGCAGCTTGGGGAATTTGGGGCCATGGGCCTCACGCAATTCCTCATCAGTCTTACCAACGAGGCCGTTGGCCTCAGCCCAGCGCCCAAGGTCAGGAACGGTCTCTAAATCCCAAACGATGACGTTCTGTGTCATTTTTGTCCTGGGCCGTCGCCCATTCGCCGGTTGCTGCGTTCCATTTTGCTCCATTGGCCCGCGCCCAGCTAGACCTCTTAACGGGAGGCTGGGAACCAACGTAGACTGTGACCTATGAACACCCACGCCCAACACCCATCTGCTCGGCTGGTCCGCAAGTTAGGCATATTCGCGCCAGCAAAAGCGTTTGCGGAGATCGAGCCATGGATTGCATTCTTGAAGACAACGGAGAAGCGGGTTGAAGCGTTCGACGTCTTTGCAGAAGGCTAACGGGTCGCTGACCGAGTAATCAGCACAAGAAATAGCTGTTCGTGAGGGGAGGGCTGGATGAGACGGGCCGACTACGAAGCATCGAGCCGCCAGTTCTACACTGACACCGTAGAAGCGATCATCGGCTCTCTCGCGAGTAATGCGTCTTTCGCCATCGACCTAAAACAACGCAATGCATGGCAGGTGCTTATTGAGAGCCTAAAAACTTCCGTGGCGGGTCTTGCGGACGCGCATGTCTTTATAGAATTCACAATTCCTCGGATGGGGCGACGTGTTGACGCTGTCGTTCTCAATGCGGGCTGTATTTTTGTCCTAGAGTACAAGGTTGGCTCGGAGAGTTTTTATGCCGCGGACATTGACCAAGTTTACGGCTACGCACTAGACCTGAAGCACTTTCATGAACCCAGCCATTCTTTACCGATTATCCCCATTCTGATTGCAACAGCGGCAGCTGCAGCTTCATACAGGTTTGTCGTTTCCCATGATCGGATTTGCGAGCCAATCCTATCGAACGGCGAAAATCTGGGCGAGCTTATTGAAAAGGCCTCCATAGCCTTCGCTGGCACCAAAATCGACCATTCCGAATGGGTTAATGGTCGATACAAGCCAACGCCTACGATTATCGAAGCTGCCCAGGCGCTCTATCGAAATCACCGGGTGGACGATATTACCCGTAACGAGGCTGGGGCTAAAAACCTGTCCGCGACAGCGGCCTATGTTTTTCAGGTTATCAACGACGCCAAGCAAAAACGCGAGAAAGCTATCTGCTTTATCACGGGGGTTCCCGGCTCGGGGAAAACACTGGCCGGCCTAAACATAGCAACTATTCGCACTCGAACGTCTGAGGACGATCACGCGGTCTTCCTGTCGGGTAATGGCCCATTAGTAAAAGTCTTGAGAGCGGCGCTAGTTAAGGATCAGAAATCGCAAGCCTTCGCTAATGGCTCAGTCTTGGATCGCACAACCGCCGGGTATCGAAGTGTAACCCAATTTATTCAGAACATTCATCACTTCAGAGACGCAAACCTTGACGCAAGTGAACCTCCCATCGAGAAAGTGGTGATATTTGATGAGGCCCAGAGGGCGTGGAATAGAAAGAAGACAAGCCAATTCATGCGCCAAGATCGAGCCGTTCCCAATTTCGATAAGTCGGAACCTGAGTTTCTGCTATCAGTCATGGATAGGCACAAGGATTGGTGCGCGGTTATATGCCTTGTAGGTCACGGCCAAGAGATCAACACCGGCGAAGCGGGAATTGCAGAGTGGATTACGGCTTTAAGAGACCACTTCCCTGCTTGGCATATCCATGTTTCTGACCGACTGGTTGCTAATCCTGCAACCTTTGGGGTCGAACAACTTCCAGCTAGGCTTGTCGCGAGGAGCGAGCTTCACCTATCCACATCCATTAGATCATTCCGCTCCGAAACTGTGTCGTCATTTGTCTCCGCGATCATTGATGGCAATCCCGATGGCGCTAGAACGATATCAGAAGGGATGGGCCAGTTTGAATTCAGAATAACACGGGACCTCAAAGCTGCTCGTGAGTGGCTGCGAAGCCATCGGCGGGGTACTGAAAGATCGGGGCTTCTAGCTTTCTCGAACGGCATGCGACTGAAGCCAGAAGGCATTTTCGTTAAATCATCTATCGAGCCAGAAAATTGGTTTCTAGCTGACCGCGGCGATGTTAGGTCATCTGACTGTCTGGAGGACATCGCAACTGAATTTGATGTTCAGGGCCTAGAACTTGATTGGGCCTGCGTCTGCATGGACGCAAATTTGCGAGTTAGTCCCAACAAAATGCTCATTCCCTATTCCTTCCGAGGAACCCGCTGGCAATTCATCAATGCCCCTGATCGAAAGCAGTATGCATTGAATGCCCATAGAGTACTGCTAACCCGAGCAAGACAAGGTGTCATAATCTATATTCCAAATGGTGATGTAAGAGATGCCACGCGAAATCCGCACTGGTACAACATGATGTATAACTATCTCACCGCTTGCGGCGTGGTCCCGCTTTGAGGCCATGGTCACGCTGTGGCCCCATCGACGCGATGGGGCTGGGGGTTGGCTTACGTGAAGAAGACCGCAGGTAGCCCTATTAGGTCCGAAAAATGAAGCAACCAACGAAGGCTTAAATCAATCTGGTGCAGGAGGCGGGCTTTCTTGGGTGCGCCGCGCCCGCGTTTTTCAGCGCCACGCTGCACCGCCGCTGCAAGCGCCAGCAATTCGGCATCGTTCATATCGCATGCCAGCATAACCAACTGTGAGCAAAGGTCTGCGTATTCTGCGGGTGCTTTGGATTTCTCTAACAGGGAAAAAAAATATTGAATGATTTCCCCTGGTGGCGGCTCTTCGTGTTCTGTATCGGATGCCATTGTGCCCCCTGTTTAAACGCGAGAATTCAATTTGCGAAAATGCCCACTGCCTTTGACGCCACGACCTTTGGCGGCTCCCTCACAATGTGCCGCCCACGCTTCCATCAAGGGCTTGCGTCGGTCAAACAGATCACTGCGTCGGTAAGCGCCGGAGACTTTGTTTGAGTCTTCGTGCGCAAGGGCGCGTTCTGCCGCCACGGTATCTTCTGGACGAGTATCGTCGACCCAGGTGCGAAACGTTGCACGCCAGCCATGGGGGACGGCCTTGCGGCCTGTACGGCGTCAGCGCCTATGGGACCGAATTGGGGTGGTGAGTTAAGGAGGGTTTTGGTCTCATCGCAGTGACGGAGGAACGAAGATGAGATCAAAACCCATGACCACGAAGGCGCCTGCTGAGCGGGTGCTCAAGGACATTCGCC
>CANJBL010000045.1 GCA_947472795.1 Fidelibacterota bacterium
ACTCGTCGTGAACTTGACCGACGAGCCGCGCCCGCTCGCCCAGTTGGGTGGAGAGCAAGGCATCGGTCTTGGCTATTGCGATCTGTGCGACCTCCGCGGCCCCGCCTTGGATCGGCAGGTTGAGAGCGAGATTGTGATTGAACCTGCCATTCTCCTCCCAGGCGAAGCGGTAAATGCGCCCGGCTGGCGTCTGCACGGTGCCGGACGCTTTGCATCCGGCTGCGTGACGCTTCTGCCAGTTTGCGACATCAGGGTACGTCCGCAACCAGGTGGCAATCACCTCGCGCGCTTCATGCTCAGTCATTATGACATTGTAACTGTCACGTGCGAACGCGACGAGGCCCGATGCTCCGCAGCCGTATACAATGCCGAAGTTCACGCTCTTCGCCTTCTGCCGTGCAGCTTTGTGCTGAGGGCTGTCCGCGTCGAATTGGCCGGGCGCAATGCCCAACATACCTGCCGCAGTGACGGCGTGAAGATCGAGGCCGCTAGCGTAGTCAGCACGCATCCGTGTGTCGCACGCCACTTCCGCCATCACCCGCAATTCGATTTGGCTGTAATCCGCAACGATCAGCTTGCTGCCAGCCGGGACCCGCACAGCACCGCGGACGAGTTCACCCCTTGGCAAATTTTGCAGCCCCGGATTTTTTGAAGAAAAACGGCCCGATTTAGCCTGCGCAATTTGCAGGCTGGTGTGCAGGCGGCCTGTTACCGGATTGATCTTATCGATCAGCGACAAGCCGAACGACGCGACCAGCGTCTTGAGTTTCGAGCACTCGGCGATAGCCAGAAGTCCAGGGTGACAATCGCTATAACGGCGCAAGACTTTGCCTTCGGTCGACAGGCTCCCGCCGGGTGTGCGCGGCCATTTCTCTAGCATCTTGGGAGGTAAAGTCTGGGTCAACCAGGCTGCGATTTGTGATGGACTATTGAGATTGTCGATGCCTGTTAAGTTCTTCGCCTTTGTTCGTGCGGCGACGAGTTGCTGTTCCCATCGGAGTGCCGTCGTCTCATGCGCCTCGGCATCAAAGGGCAGACCAGCCAGTTCAAGCCGAGCAACGGCGTGAATGCAGGCGCAGGCGATGTTCGCCGCTCGCTTCTCGTCGGTTTCCATCTTCTGCATAGCAACCTTGAGAAGCTGGTACGACAGCACGGCATCGAGGGCGGCGTAATCCACCAACGCCTGATCTAGGTTTGATTGACACCAATCGGCGGTCTGACCTTCCTTGGGAACGTCGACGCCGAGCAGTTCTTTCGCAGCGACTGCGAGACTGGGACGGCGGTTGCCTTCGCGGCTGTCGAAAGGCTGGCCGCGAGCAACGAACCCGGCAAAAAGCATCGAGCAGAGCAGCTTGTCCGCTTGCAGCGGAGCGCCGACATGCAACAAGTGCTTTGTATCGAAGGTTGCGTTATGGAATACGAAGTGAGCGTCCCAGAGTTCTTTTGGTAGCACCGAGATCGGCACATGACGCAGGTCGATCACGAGCACGTCGCCGCCGCGCGGATTCCACAGAGACAGAACTCGTACTTCGGCCCGATACGGATCGAGCCCGGCGTCGTTCCTCCGCGCGGTCTGTCTGGATGAGATCGCACGCCCAGCGGTGTTGATACGTGGCGGTCTCGGTGCAGCGAAGTACGCAAGCGGGGTGGTCTCAATATCGGCACCAATGACACCATCATGCCCGGCAGCTGCCAATAGCGCCCGGATGGCAGCTATGGCTTCCGGGATGGCGGTCAACAGCCTCGCTTGTGTGCCATAGGTCAAAAGTAATGCCGCAGTTGCTGCGGCCGTTTCGGCAGCAATACCGCCGACAGCGGATAATCCACCTCCTGACCGTTTGACAGCCCTCAGGAAGTCTATTGGCGGCACCGATGCATGTGGCTTTCCGGCGGGCGGCGTCAGGAGGGCAATGATATCGGCCTTATGGTCCCGAAGGGCCTCGACCACAGCGGGTGGCGGCGGAATCGCTGCCTCCAACAACAGATTGCCATTGCAAATCATGACTTTGATACCGATGGCCTTTGCCGCTTCGAGAACTTCAGTGGCGCTCATACCGTTTCACTCCAACCTGGCGCAGATTGATGTGGAGCGTTAGTGTTCGTGGCGTCGCCACCCGTCTGCTCGGGTGCGCTTGCTGACTTCGGAGCCTGCTCGCGCTTGTCGTCGGTGTGTTGAACCCACCACTTAGCGGAGCCTTTGGGATCAGGTTCGTTCGCCAACCGCAGATCGCCGACCACGCGGTCCTTCTTGCCACGCGCCCAAACCCCTAGCTTTTGCGCGTCGGGTGGCCCCTGTCTTCCGGCAACCGCCTGCACGGCGGCGTGCAGCTTCGGATGCAGCGGCTGATCATTAATCGTCTTCTTATTGATCAACTCGATCACGTCGGCCATCGTGAGCCGGGGCTCATAGCCGAGGCCGATGGCTTCGACCCAGACCGAGAGAAAGTCGCGCAGCGCACTCAAATCCGGGTCTTCTGCTCGTGCCGTCTCCATCGACGCAACGGGATCCGCCTTGCCCAGCCAGATGAGTGCCGAACGTACGGTGTCAGACCAGTCTTCGAACGATGCAAGTTTCGGTGCCTTGTTTGGCCGTCCTGCAACGATGTAAGCACGGCAGATCGTCAAGCAGGCGGCGATGTATGCCCCTCGGTTGCCCAGCACTTTTTCAACGGGGCTCCCCTTGAATTGTCGCAGCTCCGGCCGCTCCAACCGCGGGTCGAGCGTGGCGGTGATGGCGCGGCGGCACAGGTCGCCGACCAGGGTGATGTTGTTGCCGGTGGAGAACATCGTCGTGGCTCGCGTCTCAATTCGCACCCGTTCGGACTTGCCGAGGATACGGATATCGACGATGGGGCGTTCGATGATTTGGCAGAGCGCGTCGCCAGACAGCTCGCCGTTAACATTGTCGATAGATATCAACGGCTGCCCGGCGAGCAGTGCGGCACCTAGACGCTTTTCCGTCTCTTCCTCGTTGCGGCCAGCAGCCATAACCGGCATCGGTTGGCCGATGGCGATGGCGGCAACAGTGTCGAACAAAAATGACTTTCCCGATCCGGCAACCGGCGCACGGCCAACATGCATCGGCGCAACCGGGAACGCCCCGCGTACAACAGGTGTAATGAGCGCAGACAGCGCGACCGCCCGCGCCACATCGTCCACGAACGGAAACTCCTCAAGCAGGTCTTCAAGCAGCGCCAGCGCCGCCAGTGCATCCTCAAGTGTCGGCGCATCGGGGATCGGCGGCATCGGCGGCGGCTCCACCAGCAACAGCCGAGTGGCCGTGTCGTAGCCAGGCTCTGTAAGCAGCGAGCCGTCGGGCCGCATCGTCGGCGTGGAAATGACGCCTGCGATGATCGGGAACGACCATTCACCTACCCGCGCCAGGACGGTGGCCGCAATTGCCGGGGGCGGATCAGCCGGAGCCCAGTCCTCTGCACGCGCATTATACCGTAACCAGTTCGCAACCCTGCCTAACAGATCGCGCCCATAGACCGGATCAATGGCCTTAAGTTGCGCG
Source organism: Fidelibacterota bacterium (assembly GCA_947472795.1). Classification (GTDB taxonomy): domain Bacteria; phylum Pseudomonadota; class Alphaproteobacteria; order Rhodospirillales; family Rhodospirillaceae; genus SHVO01. The sequence continues at coordinate 3,518 of CANJBL010000045.1, forward strand.
ATCTTGGTGCGACGCCCATGCGCAGCGTCGACTTCCTCAATGATTGGGCGCACCAGTGACCCACAGCGTTGATAGATGGGTAGGCCAGCCTCTAGAAGAGCCTGTTCAGCAAGTGTCGCGATATTTGAAAGCTCGCCGGGAATGATCCTGATCTCAGGAAGACCATTGTCAGCGTTGGTCGCCAGCCACTCGCGGAACACATCCTCGCAGGCAGTCGGGAGTTGCAGGGTTTGCACCAGCTTCGGAATGCCGGTGACCTTCTTGTCGTCTTCGAGCCGTTGTTCGGTGCGCTCGGCAAAATCCTCGTCCCACTTTGGATCGCCAGCAAGCCGAGCAACCTGCTGCACATACACGGCAACCAGATCGGCAGGCATTCCGGACCGGATCAGCGCGCCGGTGAGCGCCATACGGATGTCAAAACGCGCCGAGGCACTTTCCGGGTAGAAATACAGCACCGCCGATGCAACCGCGTGCTGACCGGCGAGCAGCCGGAGTTCCTTAGCCGTCACATCCAGAAGCTCGCGCCGCGGTTCGATCCAGTTGAGTGTTTCCCCGGTGTCGGGGTGCACCGACGGTGGAAACATCGTGTAGGTGTTGTCGGCCCCCCGTATCTCGAGAACCAGCAGCGACGGCTTGCCGTCATGGAGTGGCAGCGGTTTCGGATACGCGCCCTCCGGCAGTTCGAACTCCTTCGCC
>CANJBL010000046.1 GCA_947472795.1 Fidelibacterota bacterium
CTACCGTGTCGTCACGCGGCTAAATTGGGTGTTGTCGAGGATATTGGATGCCTACCCTTTTCTGAAGGCGTGTCGTAATTCTGCGCACCGCAGAAATGCGCACCACCACGCCTACCTGAGGTTTTATCCATCTCGATACCAAGTGATCCATAACAAATAGACCGCCTACGCAGCGATTTTAAGCCATTGAAAATGCGATTAAATTTGTATCTATCCCGATGGGACTCTGGTTGGGTCCGAATGAGACGGAAGCGCATTTGAGACCGGATTTCGGGCGCGTGGCGGTCTCAGAGGTTGGGTCCGAACCCTAAAACCTGCGGAAACCCTGGGGATTTCAGCGCCTAGATCGTGGTTCTGGAGAGTTTGAAAAGGTTCACTGGCGGAGACGCTGGGATTCGAACCCACGATAGGGTTTCCCCTATGACGATTTAGCAACTCACAGTTTAGCTTGCGCTATGCTGGGCTCCGCTAATTAAGTCCATGATATATCGAAAGATACGCGCACTTTGCCTAAGCAAACCAGGCGAAGCTCACGTTGCGAAAGACGGGTTCTTCGACTTCAAAATCTACTACAGTTTTTCATCTAGGGATTCAGCGGCGAGTTTCACCTTACGAAATGGCCCCGCTCCGCGCGATAAGCACCCACCTGGTCGATAGGTCAAAACCGGAAAGCCATGTGCGGGACTGGTCAGGGCTTGCGGCAGAAGGGGGCTTCGGTTGGTGCTGTGGTTTGATCGGGCAGCCGTGGGCGGCGCGTGTCAAATGCCGAGGCCCGGTGTTCAGCACTTTTCTATAGGCAAGCGGCAGGATGCGCTGCGTCACCTCCTGCAACGCCGCGTCGAACACCGCGTCGATCTCGCGACTGAGGATCAGGCCTGCGGCCACCGCGCCGGCGAGCCAGAGCAGGGTGACGCCAAGTGCCAAAGCAAAGCAGGCGAACAAGGCTTGACCCAACACCCGGCCCGATGACACAAAGCAATCGGCCAGCAAGGCTCGCGACCCGGGGGGCTTCATCTCGTTACGGTGGGCGGCATCATCCAGGAATCCCGGGCGGCATCAAATCGGTATGCCTGGGCGGCATCGCAGGAATCCGCAGGTTGGAGTTTTTGAAAAAATATTGAGGGGGCTCCCCCCAGCGCAGAGGCATGGGGCAGGGGGAGGAAGGGCGCCTTTCCGAGCCGGCAAGCTTGGGCCTTTCGCGGCCCAGCTAGAGGGGGCTATCTCGAATAGCTTTGCCGCTGGCAGGGGGAATTGTATGCGCATCGAGGCGCTGTGTATTTCGCACTAGCGGAGGGGGGCCGGTGGGCCATTTTGAGCGGCGGTGGCTGGCCCCGCCATTAAGTTTGGGCTTCGCGATGGTCCCTATGTGGTCCCTGGCATATCGCGCCGGTAACTGGCCCTTTATTTCCGTTTTCAAACCACCAGTTATCAGGGAGAAATGGATAGGTTTGGCTTTTCTTTAGGCTCTAAACCTCTTGTCTTTAAAGCAAAGGTTTGGTCCTAGGCTGGATCAGAGCCCAGGTAGCAGGGTCGCAGGCAGCCCTGCTCGTGCGGCGATCAAGGTGTCCAGGTAGGCCGCTACATCTTCTTTGATGCCCTCCATGGAGCGCTCCGCCAGGAGGCGTGCTGCGTCTCGCTCAGCCCGAGCCGTGTCGGGCCTGATCCCCCATCGCGCTTCTACGCCGTGCGCCCAACAGGCCGCGATCTGCCTTGCATTGTGAGGGTTGTGGACGGCTTGCGTGTACATTGCAGGGCGGCGCGCGCCCTCCAGACCTCCCAATGTTTCGTTGCTATTCACGTTAATATTATGTGATTTAAGCCGGTCCCTTGGGTGCTGAAGGACGTTAGCCTCGTAGATCACCTCATGACCCGGAAGCTCCAAATCCTCACGGTACAGTATCTGCCAGCGGTTACTCATCCCCCACTCGCCAGCTGTTTGCCTATCCTCTCTGGGCTTCAGCCTACGGATCAGCTTCTTGCGCATAAGGGTCTTCAGCGAATTGAAGACCCCACTCGTTGTGAAGCCTGAAGCTTCGGCCAGCGTCGGTATACTTGGCCAGCACACCCCCATCCTGTTGCTGAACATGCCCAGGCCCATCAAGACCGCGAGGTCGGCTCGGGTCAGTGTTCTGTCGCTGGCGACCCGTGCCGGGACTATGGCGATTTCCTGGCGCGATGTGAGGTAGGTGGCGGCCTTGGCCGTAAAATAGGGATCTGTGGCGTGTTGCCCGACACGAGGTTTGAACGCGTGCTTGACGATCTTTCGGGCGTCACGATGTCTGGTTCGCGACTTAAGTGGTTCTGTCATGGCAATCACCTAAGATGTTGGGCCTAGTAGGCTCAGCCGTTGCAATTACCCGTTGCAAGCCGTTGCATATTCGTTGCATGCAACGGTTTCGCTCCATCAACCCGTTGCCGTTGCAGCACCCTATATAGGGTGCAAAATGCAACGGGTGACGATGGTGCGGGTGTAAGTTCATTGGAAAGTGTCTGGCTCAGACTTCTTGAGTCGTATTCGCCAAATAAGGCCATCCTTCTCGGTGAGAGTTTTGGCTCTGAAAAGTGCTTTTTTAGCACGGCTGAACTTTGATCTCTCATTGACGCTTAAACCATTCTTTGGCCCATCGCGTTCGAGAAACCCTCTACTCGACAGGTCGTCCCTTACCCGTTCCAAAGAAAGTTTTTTTACCGGCATGAAATCATGACCAGGTGAAAGCTCGCTATAGTCGTCCACGAGACGGTCAAAGGATTCTAAAAATTCTTCTATGAGCATTTGGTGGTCGCTCTTAGACGTGAGCGTTTTGTTTCTCTGCTGGCCCTCATGTATCCAACCCTCAGCACCTAACTGAAGGGTCAATGGTTTATACTGGTTCTCGTTTTCTGGATTTTTGTTTCGATTTTTCGAGAATTCAAGCTTGATCTGACCTGCCTCTTTATTATGAAACGTCAACGACAGAACTGTATCAAGCTCCCACTCACGGGTCTTTGTTCCGTAACCCTTTGTCGTGTCGTGGCCCGTATGATGAAGCCAGACTTGTGCAATCTTACGGGTGCTCAGTGACCTGATGAGAGGCTTCATGGGTTCCCAGACAGTCTCATCCTTCATATCCCCTTCGAGCAAACACATAATCGAGTCAAAGAAGATCACATCGAAACTGTGCTCTTCAATAAAATCCATAAGCCAGTTGCGACCTGTGTCTTTGTTCAAAGGGGGCAGACTTCCATCCGGTAATGCATCGCGGCTTAGAATAACAAGTTCCTTGCTCACCGAATAACGCTTGCGCATCTCCTTGACCCGCGCTTTCACTGTCTCAGACGGCAACTCGCCATCAATATAAAGGACGCGACGACTTTTCCCAGATCCTGGCCAATTGAGAAAGGATGCCCCCGTAGCGATAGCCGCTGCCATGTCGAGGGATAAAAGTGTTTTACCGACGCCCGTTTCACCATAAAGCATCCAGCGTGATGTGGTCGTCATGACTTGGCCAAGCAAAAATTCCTTTGGAGGAAGAGATTTTTTCTCCCATTCTTCCGCAGTGTACTCAGCTGGATTTATGGAAAAAGTTTTTCTCAGGAGAGAATTTTTTGCATTTGCTATCAGCTCTAGAAGAGCCTCTTTGGTGCCGCCCATTTTTAACCAATCGTAGATGTCGCCCTTTTCTTGGAGGCCAGGCAGTTCGACAATACGAATGGACTTGGCAAAGGCGGAGAGTTCGACGATGATTTGGTCCCTATGATCCCTTCCTGCCTTATCGTTGTCTGGAATAATTATTACGTTGCGGCCTCTGAAATGCGGGTTCAGCTCAGGTTTCCATTTTGATGCGCCCTCTGAATTAGTCGTCGCAACGAACCCTAAATTGGCGGTAGCATCCGCGCATTTCTCACCTTCAACTACGATGATGGGCTCGCTAGGGCGGCCGATGATATCAGGTAGGCGATAGGGAAGCCGCTGGATACCTTTCATAAAACCTGTTCCGGATTTAAATTTCCCCGGTTTTTGAGGATCTGGTACCTGCAAGGAGAAACTTTTGACGCCATCAGCTTTTTCGGTACGTACTGCCCGA
>CANJBL010000047.1 GCA_947472795.1 Fidelibacterota bacterium
AGTGTGCAACCTGCTTCGGCGTCCGACAACTTCTTCCGAAGTCGTGAAACATTAACTTCGAGGGCGTTGGGGGTGACGGCTTCTTCAAAGCTATAGAGCGCGTTCTCTATGGCCTCACGCGTTACTACGCTCCCCAAGCGTCGCATTAGTATTTCCAGAAGATCGGCCTCGCGTCTGGCTAGATCTATTCTAACGTCGCCACTATGAAGTTCTCGACTGGCGGTATCAAAGCACAGGTGGCCGGCTTCGAGCCGCGTCTGAGAACGCGGGCCCGGTCGACGAAGCAGTGCGCGAATTCTTGCGGCCAATTCCTCAATATCCACCGGCTTTACCACATAATCATCGCCTCCCGCGTTCAATCCAGCGATGCGGTCCGGGAGCCCGTCGCGGCCTGTCAAAATCAGGACCGGTAATAAATGATTTCGGGCTCTTTGCTCAGCCAGCCATTTCACGCCGTCTCCATCCGGGAGACCCAAGTCGAGTATCATTGCATCATACTGCGACACGGAGAGTGCGGAGGTGGCATCGTCCAAGGTTCCTGCAATGTCGCCCGCAAAGCCCCGGTGTTGCAGGCCGTCCACTAGCAACTGGGCTAGCCTCTGATTGTCTTCAACGATGAGAATTCGCATTGCGGACGACTCTGGGAGACGGAGCGGGAGGAATGGCGAATTTATGATGCCTGAAGAGTGGACGGCGCTACCACTTCCAGGATCTCTGTTACAGCGAGATTGGCGATATCGGCCAGCTTGGTGTTCGCCGGCGCAAAGAAATCGACGAGGTCGGAAATGCGAGAATAGGTATTGAGTACCAGGTTCTCAACACCGTCGCAGGTATGACGGACGCCGTACTTGATGGAGTCGCGCTCCTGTGCGGCCAGGCAGGAAATGGCCGCTTTGGAAGTCCAAATCGATCCGTTCCGGGCGAAGTCACTGAGGCGGGCCCCTCGGTTAATAGTATCGCCAAGAACGGTAAACTCAAGGTGGGTGGGAGTTTGATATGTTCCAAACCACTCCTCGCCCTCGTCAATGCCGATATTTAGCTTCAGGTCGTGAACCCAGCCCTTGCGCGCTTTCCACTCAGCCGAAATATCCGTCATCGTGTTGCTCATCGCTTGGGCGCACTTGAGCGTATTAAAAGCGTAATTGCTGTCCGCCTGGGGCAGGAAGTAAGCAACCATGCCGTCCCCGACATGCTTGCCGTGGGTCGCTTGAAAATTTCGAATATGCTTCGACATGGAACCCCATATCTGGTTCACGAGCTCGAAGTATTCCTCCGCGGGGAGTTCGGCTGACAGCCGGGTGGAGCCGGCAAGATCGGCGACCAATACGGCGAGCCGTGTCTTGTAGGGGCGGCGATGCTTCAGAATATCGCGGATGACCATGTCGCGTCGCGATAGCAAGGCAGCCAGTGCATCCGCTGTATCTAGAGCGCGAGCATAGCTGAAAACGATGCCTTCCCTAAAAGATGCCGCGTAGATGCTGTACCAGCACTCACTGTCACCGGCAGCGGCGAGATTGGCCTCCGTGGATACTAGTTCGCGGGTCGAGACCGCGCCGACCTGGTCATAGAGGCTTCCGAGCCGCATCAACTGCTCGGGCGACAGATGAGCGTTGCGGGCGAGGAGAGCGGACTTCGACAGGCGTTGCTTGGCTATCGCAAGATGGATACGCAGAAGATCGTCGAAACCGGCCATCTGTTCTAGGGCTGCATCTTGAAACAGGGCGGTGAATACGCTGCCGCCGATGATCTGGTCCGAAGACAGCGCGGTCGTGGGGCTAGCCTGTGGCGCTGCTTCCGTATTCACCCACTCCACATCGAAGTGGCTGTTGACGAGATAGGATACGTGTTCTGACCCGCTAAGGCATAGGGAGGGATTCTTGGTGCGCGTGGTGACAACCCTGACTGAGAATTGGTTCCACCCCGAGCGCGTTGGTTTACGTCCCTTGCGCTTGGCCGATTTTGGCTTCTGAATTTTCGCCATGTGGATCTGATCTTGTGACGTTTTCATGCTTCCTTATGGACCTAGAGGCTGACGACAGCCTGACGTCCGCTTGACCGCGCCGAGCCGCCATTAGTTCGCCCGTAACGGCATCAAAAAAATCCACATGTCGTAAGGTTCTTGTCAGGGTTCCTGACTACAATGGGGGTCATGAAACTCGGGTCTCAAAGAATCTCCGTCGCCGCCGCCACGGTCCTGGCCGCAACCGCAGCACTAGCCGTGGAGGCAGTTCCCCAACCCGCGACTATTACGAAAGCCCCTGAAGAGATCGCCTTGGATAAGGCGCAGGTGGCCAATCTCGGAATTCGATTCGCCGCCGTCGCGATAGCCAAAGAGTACCTGTTGGCGACCCTCCCGGGAAACATCGCCCCGCCGCCCAATGCGCGGGTCGCTGTAGCAGCTACTTTCCCGGGAACCGTCCTCCAGTCCCTCGCAGTAGAGGGACAGGCTGTTCACAAAGGCGAGGCCCTGGCAGTCATCGCTAGTCGTGAGATTCTGACTCACGCCGCGGACCTCGCCCAGGCACGGGCGCGCCTCTCCGTCGCCACCACCAATGCCGAGCGCATGAGTAGGCTGAGCCAAGAAGGCATTGTCGCTGGCGCGCGCGCGGACGAAGCGAGGTCCGCCCGCGATCAGGCTGATGCGGAAGTATCCGGCCTCTCGCGCATTCTAGCGGGTGTGAATGCGGACGGCGCAAAGGGCACCTATACGCTAACGGCGCCTATCGACGGCGTAGTTTCGAGCACCAAGATCCAGGCCGGCGAGCCGGTCGAGGGCATGAGCGCGCCGTTCGTCGTTGACTCGGGCACCAGCTACGAAATTCAAGCGCAAATCCCCGAGCGTCTGATCGGCAGCATCGTCGCGGGCATGCGCGTCACCGCGGGGGCCGGAATCGAGGCGCGCGTGACATCAGCAGGCAGCGTAATCCAGCCGGAAACGCGTTCCGCGTTACTCAAGGCTTTGATCACGCCGGGCACCAAGGTGGTATCCGGCAAGGTGGCCACGGTTTCGGTATATGCGCCCGCTCCCCCCGGCGCAGCGATTGTACCGAAGGCCGCGGTCACCGAATTGAATGGCAGATCCGTGATCTTTGCTCAGACCGTCACCGGCGTATCAGTGCGTCGCGTGACCACTTCCGGAACCGCCGGTGGCGATGTGATGGTGCTCGATGGCGTGCGCCCTGGAGAGCAGGTGGTTGTCTCTGGCCTGAGCGAACTGAAGTCCATTGTACTCAGTCGATAACCGTCGGTCGCTCAATCCCTAGCGGAGAACTATATGTTGCGCTCCCTCGTCGCGGCGGCTCTTTCCTACCGGCTGTTCATACTGGTGCTAGCTCTGCTGACGGCCGGGTTGGGTCTTTGGGCCTTCCTGCGCCTGCCGGTGGATGCCTATCCGGATATCGCTCAAACCCAGGTGAAGATCATTCTCAAGGCCCCGGGCATGACTCCGGAGGAAGTGGAGACCCGCGTTATCGCCCCGATCGAACTGGAGATGCTGGGTATTCCCAAGCAGGCGATATTCCGCTCGATGGCCAAATACGCCATCGCTGATATCACTATCGACTTCACAGATGGGACCGACATCTATTGGGCGCGCCAGCAGGTTAGCGAACGTCTGTCGGGTGCCATGGCTGACATGCCGGCGTCCGTTAGTGGCGGCCTCGCGCCAATTTCGACGCCACTGTCGGAAATGTTCATGTTCACCATCGAGGGGCCCCTCAGCTTAACCGAGAAGCGGACGCTGCTTGACTGGACCATCCGTCCTGCCCTTCGCACGGTGTCGGGGGTGGCTGATGTCAATGCGCTGGGCGGCCACGTTGCCACCTACGAGATCCGGCCGAACACGGAGGCGATGGCCGCGGCTGGCGTGACATTCACCGATCTCCGCGACGCGGTCGAACGCGGCAACCGCAACGACGGTGCGGGGCGGCTCAGTGAAGGCGAAGGCGCCCTAATTGTTCGCGCCGTGGGCG
>CANJBL010000048.1 GCA_947472795.1 Fidelibacterota bacterium
AGGAACGACACCGCATCAAACGGAAAACCATCGAACATCGTCGCTTGCTTCACCGCAAGCTCGCCGCCTAAGATCGATCAACCATATGAGGCTAACACTCCGCTAAATCACGCCCGCATCTGTCCCAAATGATCTGACGACGCACACCCCAACCGCCAGCGACGAAGTACCATTCCTTCAACCCTGTGCCATCGCGGTCACACAGGATCGTACCGGCGTGCACTGCCACTTTGCGCAGCATGGGGTCGGAATTGAGGCTGGTATAACTGTTCTCGAAAGGCTGGCGCGCGAAGGACTCCGCATTGGTGTTGCTGGAGTTATAGGACGGCAAGTGCTCCACCAAGTCGGCGTCATAGCCTTCAGCGATCAAGTCCCCCACATATTTATACGTGCGATGCGATTTCAGCCGCGCCGACTCCAGCGAGCGCGCGTCGCGGCTGATCACGAATTCTTCCGGGGGCAGTACCTCGAATTTCACATGACTCGTGTCCGTGACACGCCGCGCCACCAGCGTATGGAGGCCCGTTTTGCCATCGGTCTCGTGACTGACGATCTCCAAGCCTTGCTGCTCCGCCTGGATCGTCGTCATGACAAACTGCAATTCGTCCAGGCCAGGGAAAGTAAAGTCCTCGCTGTCTTTCCGCTCTTCCCACCACACCTTCACCACGCCGACCTTGTTGACTAGCCCGTCGAAACCCCAGCCATAGGCCTGGCTCTCGATTTGGTTATCAACACGCAAAACCACATCGTTGACGAAATCCGTCGCCAACTTCGCCGCCATGGCGTCGCCCACACCCTTGGCCGGATACTCGATGATCTTGCGGCCCGAGATCATGGTCCGCAGCAAACTCGGCAGAATGAAGCCCACGTAGTCTGCCACCACGCGCACCACGACCGATGACCGCCCTTCAATGGCCGGCACGTCATCCATCTGGCCCAGGAAGTACTGATAATTGAGCGACCGGTCCGACGAGATTTCGCTATCGATATATCCCAGCGCATCGCGGATCTCGTTGCCCACAAGCGCCTTGAAATCCTCGTCGCTCATGCCTTTTGGCGCGCGTTTGCGCTTTGCGGCAGAGGTATCGTCGGTATCAACGTCGTATGAATCGAGCAATGCGGTTACTCCAAATGCGACGGATCACCCCGGACGGATGCGCCGGGATGGCAAAAGCGTGTGATGTTTTTGAGGCTCAGCTCGCCGCGACGGCCCGCAGGTCGAAAGGCAGCAGATATTTACTGGTTTATACTTTTCATATATTACGTCAAGTGCGCCGCGCACCGCTTCCCCCACGCGTCAACAACCGTTTCCTCGGGTCGCTTTGAATTCCACCGACGCCGCGAACCTGTTAGCATTTATCAATGCCGGCCAATTTGAAAAGGCCGAAGCGGCAGCACGTCGCTGGACCAAAAAAACACCCGACGAACACCTCGCGCACTTTTTTCTTGGCGTTGCTCAGGCCCAGCTCAATAAGTTCGCGCCCGCGGCATACAGCTTCCGCAAATCGCTCTCACTCAATGCCCGTCACTTTGAGAGCTTGAATAATCTCGCTGCGGTTCTCGAGGAGCTGCGGGAGCATGATGAAGCTATCGAGCTTTATCAGCGGGCACTTCACCTTCAATCGGGTGACGCTGGCATTTTCCGGAAGCTCGGCGTTCTCTATCGAACATTACAGCGCGGCGATGATGCGCTGGCGGCATTCTCTCAAGCTGCCGCGCTTGAACCTACGCACGCCCAAACCCACAATTCCATTGCCGAACTCTTGATTGCTCAGTCCAAGCCACGCGAAGCCATCGCCGCCTATCAACGCTCTCTCGCCGCCGACGCACATCAAGCCGGCTTAATGTCAGACATCGGCGCACTTTACGGCGATCTGGGTGAGCACACCGAAGCTCTCATCTGGCACCGGCGCGCTGTAGCGAAAGATGAAGGCCTGATCCGGTCCTGGGCCAATTTGGCGCGGGCGGAGAAGGCTTTAAATCTCAGCAATACAACGACCCTGGAGCGCATCCTCGCGATGACGTTGACCGATCGTGCGGCCACGGCGGTGAAAATGTGGGCCGCGCTTCAGCTCAATCGGCCCGAATCGGCCTTTGCGCTGACGAGCGACAAGTTCAACATTCTTCCCTATGCGGCGTTTTCGACTCTCGAAAATTCCTTAGCCGCACATCTTGCCGCTCTGCCGCCTACGGAGGGAAACCTCCCGCCACCCTCTGGTGGGCCAGTTATATTCGCAGGGGCGAGTGGTGATTACGCGGAAATCTTTTTCGAAGACCTCGTCAGTTCGGCCTTAGCGAAGAGTCCCTACGCTCACATCCATCTCCACCTTATAAATCCCGGGCGCTACAAACCTGAGACAGAGCTCAAACGGTTTACCGGCGGGCGCGCAACCTGGACGACGGAGTCGGTGCCAACACCTGACCGGACGCTTTATTCCACGCGCCGCTTTATCCGGCTTCTTGAGATCGCCTCACAGACCAATCGAACTTTCTTCGCAATCGATGCCGACACCATCCTCAATGGCGATATTGCCAAAGCCGTAGAAGGTCTCCAGCCCTTCGACGTGCTCATCTACGACCGGCCCGATCAAATTTTTGCCAATCAGATGGTCAACGCCAGTTTCCTGGCTTTTGCACCCACCGAGGGCGCGCGCGCGTTTCTCGCCTTTGTAGCCGCCTATATTTTGCACTTCGAGAGCAAAGGCGAAGCCAAGTGGTTCATAGACCAACTCGCTATCCTCGCGGCCAAAATCTGGTTCGCCAAAACGCGGTCCGAGATTGCTGTCAAATCTGCGCCACCGCATATGCTGGACTGGGCTCACAGCCACGCGCCCGAGAGCGTACTCTGGACCGCTAAAGGCCGCAGTAAGGATAAGGCGGTCGGCGGTTAAGGCTGTTCGGCGGGAAACGCGCGCATTTTACCTTTCACAAGATAGTACTGCGTCGCGGCACCCCGGATTTGTGCGTACACAATCGAGTCCGTGGCGATATCGATGCCTTTGTTCTCTCCGATACGCTCATAGGTTCCAGGAGCCGCTTTGAATACCACCGCTGGCGAGGCCAGCTCATATGTCGGCGCGAATGTCACCGCCTTGAAGCCGTCGCCTTCGGGGCGCAGCACCACTAACTTCTGAAGAGTCCTATCGCTCTCGAACTTGATGAGCGCGATGGCATAGGAGACAGCGCCTGCACCATCCAGATCGGCGAGCGCAAAACCCGGGCATTCGTTGGGGTGCAGCTCCGCGGCCAATACGCGCTTCTCTTCGTCCAGATCGCGCGGCGTGACGAATGACCAGCCCTCTTCGGCTTTCAGCGCCTCCTGCACCGGCGCCGGGGCGTCGTCGCAGTCGGCATAGGCCGCCTGCGCTGGCACGAAACTCAAGCCGGCGAACCACAGCGCGTAAATCTTATGCTGCATACATCTCATTGAACAAATTTAGCAGGAATCTCCTCCTCTATACCACTCCCGGCATGCGGTAGGTGATCAGTCCATCCAGAGGAGCCTTCTTGACCGCCGCATGGCGCAGCATCATCACCGCATAGCGTGTGGCGGCCATCAGGTCGTCGCCCTCTTTCACGATCTGGCCGTCTTTCCGGTGATAGAGGCGGAACTCCTCCCACCAGTCGGCCAGGTGTGCGGCCACTCTGAAGCGCCCAGTTTTCATGCGGTCGAGCATGTCCATCACCCCCGCCTGTACGGCGTCAGCGCCTATGGGACCGAATTGGGGTGGTGAGTTAAGGAGGGTTTTGGTCTCATCGCAGTGACGGAGGAACGAAGATGAGATCAAAACCCATGACCACGAAGGCGCCTGCTGAGCGGGTGCTCAAGGACATTCGC
>CANJBL010000049.1 GCA_947472795.1 Fidelibacterota bacterium
CGACATTACAATACGATCCGTCCGCATTCATCGTTGGGGTACCGTCCTCCGGCACCCGAGGCCATCGTCTGGCCAACGGCAATACCGGTGGATCAAACCCGTGCTCTAAACTAACATTCCAATCGGACCACTCAGTGGGGGCCGGTCACCATGATGCAAGGCGCCTATCGCTTCCTCACTAACATCGCGGGCTTGATCCTGCCGTGGTGGCTGGCATGGCGCGCCGGTCGCGGCAAGGAAGACCGTGCGCGTCTTGGCGAGCGCAAAGGCCAGGCGTCGCATGATCGGCCGAACGGCCGCCTTGTCTGGTGTCATGCCGCCAGTGTCGGCGAAGCGCTCTCAATCCTGCCTTTGACCGAGGCCGCTCATGCATGCGGATGTCAGGTCTTGGTCACGACAGGAACCTTAACCTCGGCGCGCCTGATGGCTGAACGCTTGCCGGCTGGCGTTACCCATCAATATATTCCTCTCGATCATCGTCCATGGGTGCGGCGTTTTCTTGATCATTGGAAACCCGACCTGGTGCTGTGGACAGAGTCAGAACTGTGGCCCAACATCTTGGCAGAAATCGCCGCGCGACAAATTCCGGCAGTGCTGGTGAATGGGCGACTGTCAGATCGCGCTTACCGGGGATGGCGCCGTTGGCCCGCTTTTGCGCGCAGTGTCGTCGGGGCATTTACATTGATCATTGCACAGTCCGATGAGGACAAGATCCGTTTTGCCGCCCTCGGCGCAAAACGAGCTGTACGGTCTGGGAACTTGAAGCTCGCAGCCGCGCCTCTCCCCGTCGATGAAGCGGCGCTCGGATCATTACGCGTTCAAATCGGCCAGCGGCCGCGCTGGCTGGCGGCCAGCATCCATCCCGGCGAGGATAAGATCATCGGCGAAGTTCATCGCGCGGTGAAAGCGGCCGAGCCTGGATTATTGACCATCCTCGTCCCTCGCCATCCCCAAAAGGCTTTCGACATGACCGAGGGCCTACAGGCTCTGGGCTTCAAGGTCGCGCGGCGCAGCCTGGGCGACATACCCGCACGCGACACCGATATATATATGGCGGACACGATGGGTGAACTGGGGTTGTTCTACCGTCTCTGCGACCTGGCTTTCATGGGAAAGTCGCTCGCTGTGGGAGGCGGTCAAAATCCTGCCGAAGCCGCAAAACTAGGCTGCGCACTGCTCTTTGGCGCAGATATGAGCAATTTCCGCGACACGGCGGCGGAGTTTCTGACCGCCCGTGCCGCTGTGCAAGTTCAGAACGCCGCAGAACTTACCGCCGCCGTGGGCCGCCTCCTGCGAGATAGCCCGGCCCGTCTGAAGATGAGTGAAAACGCAAGCGCCGTCATGGAACGTCATGCCGGCGCGGTGGCCGAGACGCTTTCTCATCTCGCCCCCTATCTCGACAGGGTCTAAATCCTCTAAATTGGCGTGCATTACCTCTAGTGTCGCGATTCCAAAGTTCGCATCGTTTCACGGCAGGCAGGTTTGCGAACTTTGGAATCGGGGCGACACTAGGAAATATTGAATCTAGTGTGGCTTATGGATTTGAAGTTCCTATAAGTGCTCGCTGCAAAATGATACGAACTTCAAATCCGCCACACTAGCGATGGCGCCATGGACTCAGACTCCGAACGAAAACTGCGCGAACTCCGCTTGAACCTGGCCGAAGTCTGCCTGGAAGGGCGCGTCGATCGCATCGCAGCCCTCTGTAATAACCCGGCCGGCGACGCGTTGATGACGATGATCAACTCCGGCTTACGTCACCTTGCTATGACCAAAGCCGATCAAGCCGTGGCCGAGCGATGCCACCGCATCCTCAGTGTCGAGCACGATGTCGCGCGCAAGGTCGCTGCCTACCTGGCCCTTAGTCTTTTCAGCTTCCCACACGGCGTTGAGCGCTCGTTTGATATTATCGACGTGCCGACACCGCTGCTGGGCACGGCCATCAAGATCCTTCTGGCTGTTCCGCTGTTTTTTACCCGCGACGGCGCGCGGCGCCGGGCGCTTGCGCATGTGGAAGCCACGGTGCAGGAGATTCATAAAGCTGTCATGGTCATCGACGAACCGGACTTCCGCAAAGAAGTGCTCAACGGTTTCATGGACGGCTATGCGGTCACCGCGGTGTATGCGGAAGATGTGCCGCTGCATGTCCTGGCCAAGCGCCGCGCCGAGCTCATTCGCATGTATCTCGAAATCAACGATCTCGCCCGTGACGTCGTACCCACACCCCGAGACCCAGCCGACACCGTTATCCGCATGGGCATTCTGTGCCCTGGCGCCATGAGCGAGACAGCTGCCGTGCGCGGACATCTCGAAGGACTGGATCGCCGGATTTTCCAAATCATCGCCTTTGTGCCCGACGAAGCCGCAACGACGGTGAGCGCCGGCTTCGAGGATGTGGCTGATGATTTTATTGCCCTTCCAGTCGGTGACATCGCTCAAGCGGCGGAGATCGTGGCTGGTGAATCTCTCGACATCCTGATGATGGGCGCCAATGCCACCAATACTTGCCGGTTTCCTTGGACACTGCTCATGGCCCAGCGGCTCGCGCGCCTGCAAGTGGCGATGCATTCTTGCAGCCTGACGACAGGCTTCCCAACCATCGATGTGTTCCTCAACGGGAAACTGAACGAGCCGGAAGATGCGCAGGAGGACTACACCGAAGAACTACTCCTGACTCCGCAGTCCTCCAACCGCTACATCTTTCCTGGACCGGAGATTGCACCGACACCGCTGACGCGCGAACAGATCGGCGTCCCGGACGCGGCCTTGCTTGTGGTCTCCGGGGCGAATTTCTTCAAAATCGGTCCGGACCTCATCAATGCCTGGGCCCGAATTCTCGAGAATGCGCCGGCCGCGCATCTCTTGATGTATCCGTTCAATCCAAATTGGATGACCCACTACCCTCACAAAAAGGGCTTTCTTCGCTTTGTCCAAGCGCGTTTCGCGGAACACGGCGTCGGCGTGGATCGCCTGCATGTTCTCGAGGCGCAACCTAACCGCGCTCCTATTCTCGGACTGTTGAAGATGGCCGACCTTTATCTCGACAGCTTCCCGTATTCCGGCGCGGTCTCATTGATGGACCCCCTGAGCATGGGCTGCCCGCCGGTGGTGCGCGAAGGCCATACCGCACGGTGCCGCCAGAGCGCGGCTCTCCTCCGCGAGATCGGTCTCGAAGTATTGGTAACGCGTTCTTCCGATGATTATGTGACGGTGGTCACGCGCCTCTTGCACGATCACAGCTTGCGGCGGGAAATCAGCGAAGCCGTGCGCGACGTGAGCAAACATGCACGCTTGCAAGAACAAGGCATAGGTGGGGATGTTGGCAGATTGCTTGCATCTGCTCTCAGAAAGAAAGTTAAGGCTACTTCGGCGTAGTCCGGTCTAAGGACTGGTGGACGGCAAGTGCTTCTTCCAGCCTTGCAATGTGATCGTTACGGATGGCATTCGCCACGCGCAGTTCACCAATGCGCTTTTCTTCTCCCACGTACAATCTGGCAACCGACAAAAGCACGGCGGCGTAAGCATCATCGCGCACGCCGATGAGATTCATGCGATCCCACTCCGGAGCCGCAAACGCGGAAATATAGTTCATTTGCGCCAGGCTACGGATGGCAAAGCTGTTGTCATCGCGCCAGTGCGCGCCGATGACCGTATAACCGAGCCCCTTCATCGACCCAGCGAGTGTAAGCGCCGGAGCAATAATCCCTCACTGAAGCGGCCGGATAATCTGGTTGCGCCGGAGTAAAACTCCGTCAGCAGATAGCCTTTTGCCTGGTTGGCGGAAGGCGGAGGGATGAAGGGCGTGGAGTTATATGGACGAGTTCGCCA
>CANJBL010000050.1 GCA_947472795.1 Fidelibacterota bacterium
ATCTGGTCGTAGGCCGTGAACGTTGCACCGCCCGTCTCAGCCAACACCTTCGTGATCGCTGCCGTCAGCGACGTCTTGCCATGGTCAACGTGGCCAATCGTGCCAATGTTGCAGTGCGGCTTATTACGCTGAAATTTCTCTTTACCCATGTCTGTTTCCGTTCTCTTTTCCTAGGGCCGGCCCGAAATGCACCCTGCGTGTAGCCGCAATCCCAAGCCACATCAAGTCCGGCCTTCAGGTGCGGACCGCCACCCTGGGCGGTGCTGAATAAACACCTGCACCTCTAGCAAAGGCACCTATGGCAATCGGGCAAAGAATCACATGCTCTTATGAGCGTAATGAACAAACCCGGGGGAAACGAAATATGCGTGCAATCGTGGGATCGCGGAAAAGTAAGTCGGCCGGTTTTCTGCTGTCGCTGGTCATGGCGTTCAGCGCCGGAGGCGCGGCGTTCAGCGCGGGCGGAGCAATGGCGGCCTCTGGCAGCGACGAGTGGCGTTACTACGGCGGAAGCCACAAATTCGACCGCTATTCGCCGCTCGACCTCATCAACAAGAGCAATGTCGGCAAACTCAAGACGGCGTGGACGCGCCCGGCGGTCGATGCCTCGATCTTAAAGCAGTTTCCTGAGCTGACGCCCTCACCCTATTTCCGCGGCACGCCGATCATGATCGGACGTACCTTGTATGCGCCAAACGGCGTCGGCCTGATCGAAGCGTTCGATGCCGCGACGGGCGAGACGCGCTGGGCGCAGCAGCCTTTCGGCGGCACATTCAAAGACGCCGCCGGAGGCAGCACACGCGGCGTCGATTACTGGAAGAATGGTGATGACGAACGCATCGTGGCCGTCAAAGGCGAATATCTTTATGTGCTCGATGCCAAGACCGGCGCCTATATTCCCAGCTTCGGCGAAAAAGGCCGCGTATTCCTGCGTCGCCATACACCCGATAACGCCAACTACCAGGGCAGCAATGGGCCGATTGTGGTGGGTGACGTTATCGTCGTCAGCGGCACCGGCGGCGGACACGGCGCCAACGACGGCGGCATCTACAAGGAAGGCGCGCCGGAAGATGTGCGCGGTTACGACGTGCGCACGGGCGCGCTGCTGTGGACCTTCCACGTGCTGCCGGAACCCGGCGAACCGGGGCATGAAACCTGGACGGACGAAGCCGCGTCCTTCACCGGCAACATGGGGGCGTGGGTCTCCATGTCGGCGGACGATACGCTGGGCTACGTCTATATCCCCCTGACCGCGCCCTCGAATTCGTTCTACGGCGGCCAGCGCCCGGGCGACAATCTCTATGCCAACAGCCTTGTGGTACTGGATGCGAAGACGGGCAAAAGGGTCTGGCACTATCAGATGGTGCATCACGATCTGTGGGATTACGACAATGCGTCGCCACCGACACTGGCGACCTTGAAAGTCGACGGCAAAACCATCGATGCCGTCATTCAACCCAACAAGACCGGCTTCCTTTTCGTCTTCGACCGCAAAACCGGCGCGCCGGTGTGGCCCATCGAAGAACGCGCGGTGCCTAAATCAAACATCCCCGGTGAAGTCACCTCGCCCACGCAGCCGTTCCCGAGCAAGCCCGAACCCTTCGACCGCCAGGGTGTGACGGAAGCCGATCTGGCTGACTTCACGCCCCAGATCAAAGGCCTGACGCGGGAGTTCGCTTCGCAATACGACTTCGCGCCCATGTTCACGCCGC
The DNA here is from genome assembly GCA_947472795.1 of Fidelibacterota bacterium. Lineage (GTDB taxonomy): Bacteria > Pseudomonadota > Alphaproteobacteria > Rhodospirillales > Rhodospirillaceae > SHVO01. The sequence goes on from CANJBL010000050.1 coordinate 1,713, forward strand.
CCGCGCTTTACAAAGAAGGCGGCAAGTTAGGCTCGCTCACCGCGCCCAGCGGCTGGGGCTCGGGGAATTGGAACACAGGTGCCTTCGATCCCGAGACCGGCATGTACTACGCCGTGTCGATGACGATGCCGGGTGCCACCTCGCTCGCTAAACCGACCGATCCAAAGGCAACGATTGCCTATGCGGGTCAGCCCGCCGGCATGCCGCAAGTGACGCGTGGACCTTACGGTATGGGCCCGCAAGGTCTGCCGCTTCTGAAACCGCCTTACGGGCGTATCACCGCCTACAACATGAACAAGGGCGAGAAGGCCTGGATGGTAGCGAACGGGGATGGACCGCGCGATCATCCCTTGCTGAAGGACCTCAAGCTTCCGCCTTTAGGCACCATCGGACGGCCCGTGCCGCTGGTGACAAAGAGCCTGTTGTTCCTGGGCGAAAGTGGCGACGCAGTCTTCGGCAACGGTGGCGTGACCGGCATGACGGGCTTCCGTGCCTACGATAAAGCGAACGGGAAAGTGGTGTGGCAGATGAAACTCCCTGCCGGCACCACGGGCGGGCCCGTCACCTATGCCATCGACGGCAAGCAGTACATTGTGCTGCCCATCGGCGGGAAAGACGTTGGCGGCAGCTGGGTGGCGCTGGGGCTTTAAAGGACCCAATACGTGCTTGAGTGTGCATCGGGCGTCATCGCGATTGTGGTGGCGCCCGATGTGTATGGGGGAATGACACAAAAGGGTCGGCAGGCCACAAAGCCCTTGATGGCCAGGGCACCCCTCCGTAAAACTGTTTCGACAATAGGTTGGCACCGGGCGGGTGTAGCTCAATGGTAGAGCAGAAGCCTTCCAAGCTTACGACGAGGGTTCGATTCCCTTCACCCGCTCCACGCCTAGTTTTTCTTAGCGAGCCCTTGCGAGCTTAGAAAAAGCTGGCGCGCTGCCGGAGCGAAGCGAAGGCGACTATCCCAGTCTTCAGCGAACCCTCGATTCTTTTTTGGCGGCCTTCGGCCGTATGGTTCCGCTCGCGGGATCTCCCAGCGGGCGATCCTTCCGCTCGGGTCCTTCACCCGCTCCGTTCGGCCCGCTATTGTTCTTCGGCACTCTTACGAGGTTCGAAAATGATCCTTGGCCGGATAACCCTCACAGGTCTCCTTGCAATAGCTGGCGCTTCGTCCTTCGCTATCGCCGCAGAGCCAGAGACGGACATGGAATGCTTTGACACGGTCGTGTTTGCCACGATCGGCCGGCAAATCCCGAGTGAGCTTCCAAAGGCAGAACCCGACACGATCATTATGTCGTGGCCTTGGTTTTTGGACTTGAATGTTCAAGAGGTTCTGCGCGGCCAAGCGCCGATGGGACGGCTAACCGTTCTCTCCGTGCAACATACATATATTCGTGAGAATCTTGGCCCACAGCGGTGGTGGCTGAGGCGCAATTCTCTGGGTGCGTTCAATGCACTCACGTTTGGTGATGGCGGCAAAGACCTTGCGCGCTGTAAAGCTGGAACGTCTCCCGCCGAGCCTTACATTGAGCCGCCTGAAGGAAAATCCCTCGCCGATTTCATCCGCGAGACTGAGCGCGCGAACCGGAAATAACTAAGCGTCTGGGCCCTTGATATAGGGCTCGACCGTGCCTTGCAGCTTGATGGTCATGGGGTTGCCCTTGCGGTCAAGTGTGCGCCCGGCAGCCACGCGGATCCAGCCCTCACTGACGCAGTATTCCTCGACATTGGTTTTCTCGGCGCCGTTGAAGCGCACGCCAATACCCTGCTTCAACAGCTCGTCGTTGAAATGCGGGCTGCGCGGGTTGACAGAGAGACGGTCGGGGAGTGCTTCAGTCATGAATGCCGCCTTCGGCAGG
>CANJBL010000051.1 GCA_947472795.1 Fidelibacterota bacterium
CGCGCTCCACGTTCCGGCGGGAGTAAATCCCCGACAACACGAACTCGTTGGGCCCCGCGCGGAGCATGTCGGCTTGAGCGCGGGCGGACCCGACACGGGCCCGGGCCGCGGTAACCCCAGGATAATTGTCGAGCGCCTTTTCCACTTCCGCATCCAGCGGTAGGCCAGGCATCTCGGCTTGTGCGGCGCACGTTATGACCAGCAGCAGAGCGACGGCAATACCAATGCTTTTCATGTGATTCTCCCTCGTGCCAACACGGGCGTCATAACCCATCGCACCGGTTGGGCGCGACGCATGGCCGCAACGGTTCGCACCAAGGCGTCGCCCTTCGCGCGCTGCACCTCGACCACTACCGCTGCGCGGCGTAGCGTTCCCAGTACCTGCTCCTGTATGAGGGCATCACCGAAATCATGGCCGTGGACCACTTCCTCCCGGACATGGACCGGCAGTCCGGTTTCTCCGCGGAGCAGCAGTGCGAGCGCATCCGCTTCAGCCGCAGCGCAATAGAAGGTCAGCATGATGTCATCCATGGGCGCGCAACTCGTCTGTGTCGTCTACAGGATTGGTCAGCACGTCTTCGGGGCCTTCGGCAAACCGCTCATATAAAATTGGCAGCAGCACCAAAGTTAGGAGCGTCGAGGTGATGAGCCCGCCAATGACGACGATGGCGAGCGGCTTCTGGATCTCCGATCCCGGACCGCTCGCGAACAGAAGCGGCACCAGGCCGAAGGCCGTAATGCTTGCGGTCATCAACACCGGTCGCAGCCGGCGTTCGGCGCCGAGGCGGACCGCTTCGGCAAGCGGCCGGCCTTCAGCCCGCAGCTGCAGGAAGTAGGCCACGAGCACCAAGCCGTTGAGAACTGCAATACCCAGCAGGGCAATAAATCCCACCGACGCCGGCACCGACAGGTACTGTCCCGACACCCAGAGGGAAACGATTCCACCCACGATCGCGAATGGAATGTTGGCGATAATGATGCTGGCGGCGCGGAGCGAGCGAAGGGTTCCATAGAGGACAAAGAAGATCAGCAGAAGCGCAACAGGGATCACCATCATTAGGCGCGCTGAAGCGCGCCGCTGGTTCTCGAACTGGCCGCCCCACACCATCGTGTAGCCCTGGGGCAATTTTATTTTTGCGGCCACTGCCGCTTTGGCGTCATCGACATAGCCAACGAGGTCGCGGCCAGAGACGAACGCTTGAACAAGAGCGTATCGACCGCCATTTTCGTGATTTATGCGGACAGGGCCCTGCACCGGGGTGATCTGCGCCATATCGCTGAGCCGCGCGAGCGTCCCCGTGGGCGTGCGCATCTGAAGGTCGGAAAACAGCGCGGGATTGTTCCTGACAGCGTCATCGCCACGAATAACGATGGGAATTCGGCGCTGCCCTTCAACAATGACACCGGCCGGCAAACCTTCGACCTGGGCATGCAGGGCGTCGAGGAGATTATCCACGGGCATACCAAACCTCCCGGCCGCGGCGCGGTCGATATCGAGCTGCAGGTAGTCAACTCCGTCCTTGGCGGCCGTCATGACCTCGGAGGCGCCCCGAACCTGAGACAGGAGCGCCTGTACCTGTCCGGCGAGGTCGGAGAGGGTTGCGAGGTCCGGGCCAAATATTTTAACGGCCAGGTCGCCGCGCGCGCCCGTGAGCATCTCGGATACGCGCATTTCGATGGGCTGGGTGAAGGAGGAGTCGATGCCGGGCAGCATCGCCATCGCCTTGCGAAGCTCCTCGACGATAAAATCCTTGTCGCCACGCCATTCCTTGGTGGGCTTCAGCCCGATGAACACGTCCGTTTCATTGAAGCCCATGGGATCGAGACCGATCTCGTCCGACCCAGTGCGAGCGATGATTTCCGTGACTTCCGGCACCGCCTTCATCAACGCACGCTGTACCGCCAGATCGCCCTCGATGGAATGGCTCAGATTGATCGAAGGCAGCTTGAACAACTGCATGACGATACTTCCTTCGTCCATGGACGGCATGAAGGTCTTTCCGACAGCGAGGTAGGCCACGACTGCCAGTGCAAGGCCGGCCGCCGAGGTTCCGTACACGATTCGCTTGTGCACGAAGGCGCCGGCAAGCAGGCGGCGATAGGCCGGCGTCACTTTGCGCATGATCCAGGGCTCACCGTGCGAACCGCTCTTGAGGCCGTAAGAGGCCAATACCGGAACTAGCGTCAGTGCCACCAGCAGAGAGCCGGTAAGGGCGAATACGATGGTTAAGGCCACCGGGGCGAACAACTTACCTTCCAGGCCCTGGAGCGACAGGAGCGGCAGGAACACCAAAGCGATGATGATGATCCCTGCCGACACCGGCACAATGACTTCCGCGGTGGCGCGGAAGATGACGTTGAGGCGAGGATGTTCCCTGGCGGGGCCGTGTTCGAGGCGTTCGACCACGTTCTCTACCACCACCACCGCGCCATCCACCAACATGCCAATGGCGATGGCCAGGCCGCCCAGGCTCATCAAGTTGGCCGTCAGACCAGTGGCGCGCATGAACAGGAAGGTGATCAGCGCCGACATTGGCAGTGTCGCCGCGACGATGGCCGCCGCCCGCCAGTCGCCGAGGAAAATGACCAGCAGCACGACCACCAGTAGTGTCGCTTCCGCCAACGATTCCTCCACGGTGCCGACCGCGCGCTCGATCAGGTCCGAACGGTCGTAGAAGACTTCGAGCTTTGTTCCCGACGGCAGGGTTCTCTCGAATTCGGTGAGGCGTGCGCGCACGCCTTCCACCACCGTGCGCGCATCGGCGCCGCGCAACGCTACAACTAGCCCCTCTACAGCCTCACCCTTGCCATCCTTGGTCACGGAGCCGTAGCGCGTCAGGCTTCCGGCCCCCACGGCCGCAACGTCGCCGAGGCGGATCAGGCGATCAGATTTGCTGGCGATCACAACGTTTTCGAGATCCGCGATGGAGAGTGCTGCGCCCACGGCGCGAACAATTAGGGCGCCTTCGCCTTCACTGAGCCGCCCCGCACCGTCGTTGCGGTTGCCGCGTTCGACCGCGTCGCGGAGATCGGTGAATGTCACGCCAGCCGCGGCCATCGCCTCCG